>NZ_JASBRI010000015.1 GCF_030149515.1 Maricaulis sp.
TTCACCCTCCAGCTCCTCGCGCTGGAGGAGACGCGTCTGACGCATGCCCAGTCGATCGAACGGCTCACCGAGTACACGCCGCGCTTTGTCGAGGAAATGCGGCAGATGGCGATCAGCTACAACATCAACATCATCGGCGGCTCGCACCCGACACGTACAGATGACGGCGACATCCAGAATGTCGCCTATGTCTTCCTGCGCGACGGTTCCGTTCACGCCCAGGAGAAGATCCACCCGACACCGTCCGAACGTCACTGGTGGAATATCAAGGGTGGCGACCAGATTGGCACGATCCAGACCGATTGCGGTCCGGTGGGCATCCTGATCTGCTATGACAGCGAGTTCCCGGAGCTTGCCCGCAAGCTGGCGGATGAGGGCGCGAAACTCTTCTTCGTGCCGTTCTGCACCGATAACCGGCAGGGCTATATGCGGGTGCGTTACTGCTCCCAGGCCCGGGCCATCGAGAACCAGTGCTATGTCGTGATGTCCGGCAATGTGGGAAATCTGCCGGGTGTGGAAAACATGGACATCCAGTACGCCAAATCCTGCATCCTGACGCCGTGCGACTTCAACTTTGCCCGCGACGGGATCGCCGAGGAATGTTCGGAGAATGTCGAGACGGTGTCGATTGCCGATCTCGATCTGACCGATCTCGACTGGGTGCGTCTGGAAGGCACGGTGCGCAATCTGCGCGACCGCCGTTTCGATCTCTATGCGGTCACCTGGAACAAATGAGTCCGCCGGCCATCCGCGACGGCCTGCCAGCCGACCTCGACACGATTGATGCCATCGAGAGCGCCTGTTTCGAGGCCGACCGGTTCGCGCGCCGCAATCTCGCCCGCATGCTGCGCGGCGGGCGCACGCAATTCCTGCTCGCCGGATCAGAGGGATATCTGGCACTCTGCTTTCGGCGCGGCAGTTCCGTGGCGCGCATCTATTCCCTGGCGGTGCGGGAACGGGCGCGGGGGCAGGGGATCGCCGCCGCCCTGATCGAGGCGGCCCGGCGGCGGGCCCGGACTGCGGGCTGCCGCGCCCTGCGGCTGGAAGTGCGCGAAAGCAATGCGGCGGCGCGATCGCTTTACCGGCGCGCCGGATTTCGCTTGCGCAAGCGTCTGGAAGACTATTACGAGGGCGGGGAAGCGGCTCTGCAACTCGAAGCGGTCCTCGATCGGGAGGATCCTGCACCGGCCCGGGAGAGACCTCACTCGTGAGCGACTGGCTCATTCTCGTCGAACACGCCACGGACGTGGCCCAGCACGAAACTCCGCACAAGGTCCTGCGGGTGAGGGACTATCTCGCCAATCCACGCCTCTTCATGGCGCGCCGGCCCAATATCATCAACCTTGCCCGGTCCTATGCCTACCAGTCCAACGGCTACTACGCTTCGCTGCTCGCCGAAGCGCGCGGACACCGGATCGTGCCGACGGCCCAGTCCATGGTCGAGCTGTCGCGCAAGGCGCTCTACGCGCAGGCGCTGCCGGAACTCAACGCCGCCCTGACACGCGACATCGGCACTGTCGCCCCGGACGCGCGCACCCTGCTGGTCGCCTTCGGGCGCACCGAAGACAGCCGGCTGAAACGTTTCGGCCGGCTGCTCTTCGACTGGTTCCGCGTCCCGGTTCTGGAAGTGACACTGGCGCCGGCAGGTCTTCAGATCGAGCGGATCCGGCCGGTTGCGCCGAATACGCTGAAGGGCGAGGCCCGCGCATTCTTTCTCGACAGTCTGGACTCGCACACCAGCCGCGCCTGGGTGGCCCAGAAAGAAAAGGCGCCGTCGCGCTGGTCGCTGGCCGTACTGACCGATCCGAAGGAGGCCCTGCCGCCGTCCAGGCCGGCCTCGCTGAAACGCCTGGCTACGGTCGCGGCGAGAATGGGCGTGGAAGTCGCCCCTATCGGGCCGAACGACCTGGCCAGCCTGGCCGAATACGATGCCTTGTTCATCCGCGCCACGACCGCAATCGACAACTACACCTACCGTTTCGCCCGCCGCGCGGAACAGGAAGGCATGCCGGTGATCGACGATACGGGCTCGATCATCCGGTGCACCAACAAGGTTTTTCTGAAGGAGCTGCTCGAGCAGGCCGGCGTGCCGGGCCCCCGCACCGAGGTGCTCGACGAGACGCAATCCCTGGACGGACTGCTCGACCGGCTCGGCACGCCGGTGGTTCTCAAGGCACCGGACGGTTCCTTCAGCCGGTCCGTGCACAAGGTGGCCAGCGAGAGCGAGCTGCGCACCCAGGCAAAGGCCCTGTTCAAGGATACGGCCCTGATTATCGCGCAGGAATACATGCCCACGGCCTATGACTGGCGGGTCGGTGTGCTCGACGGCCAACCCCTGTATGCCTGCAAATACAAGATGGCACGCGGCCACTGGCAGATCATCAAGCACGGCGCGGGTGGCAAGGTAACCGAGGGCGGGTTCGAGACCCTGGATGTCGCGGATGCGCCGGCGGACGTTATCGATGCCGCGGTGCGCTCGGCACGGCTGATCGGGCAGGGGCTTTACGGGATCGACCTGAAGCAGAACGATCAGGGCGTTTTTGTCATCGAGGTCAATGACAATCCCAATCTGGAAACCGACGTCGAAGGCGCCGTGCTGAAAGATCGTTTGTGGGAGGCCATCATCGCCTGGTTCTCGACGCGGCTGGAACGGCGGATCGGCAATCCGGCGGCTCGACCACCCTCGAACGGCGCCAGGGCAATGTCCGGTGATTGACGGCCACTGCCATTGCGGGCGCGTGGGCTGGACACTCCATACCGAGCCCGAACCGGACTGGCTGACCCGTTGCAACTGTTCCTATTGCCGTCGTTCCGGCGCGCTGTGGGCCTATGCGCCGGCCGATGCCGTCACGCTCAACTATGAGCCCGAAGACACGATCCGCTACATCCGGGGCGATGCGACGCTGGCCTTCATCGCCTGCGCCCGTTGCGGCGGCACGACACACTGGGAAAGCCTTGATCCGGCGAACCGGCCACGCATGGCGGTCAACATGTTGATGGCCGAACCCGATGCGGCCGAAGGACGGCGGATTCGCCTGTTCGACGGTGCCGACACCTGGGAATTTCTCGATTGAAGGCGGATCAGTCGGCCGTGTCCTGGACCGTCTGGCCGGCCCGTTCGAGGTCCTGGCCCATGCCGCGGATCGTGTTGCAGGCGGCAAGCGAGAGCGTGGTGAGCGCAATGAGCAGGCTCGCAGCGAGTTTCTTCACGGCGCATATCCTCCGGTCTGAGACCCCGCCAAATTAGCGTTTCCGCCGTTATGCGAAAGCAAAATCCGCCCGCAATGATTGAGATCAATGCGGCCTTGCGCGAGATTTTCCATGGTCATGCACGACGGAGAGGCCGAAAAATACGCGTGATGCGCGAGTTACGCCTTGCGGTTTCATGACGACCGCCCAAATACAGAGGCGTAGGGTTGGACAGAACGGAGCGAAGCCATGCTGTTGGCACAGGTCGCGCGCCGTATTGTTAAGCGCGGACAGCTCACCCTCATCGACGCCGGGGGTAAAATTCACGAAATCGGCGATCCGGACACCGGGCCGCGCGCCGGGTTCCGCATCACCAGCAGACGCTGGCAGCGCCGCATTCTGCTCAATCCTCAACTGGCAATCGGCGAAGCCTATATGAACGGCGGGCTGGAGCCGGTGGATTGCGATATCCAGGACGTGTTGCGACTTCTTATCGCCAATATGAAGAATGCGCGGTCCAATCGCTGGTATGCGCTTCTGGACCGTTGGCGCATCCTCATCCGCCGGCTGGCCCAGCACAATCCCGTGGGACGGGCCCGGCACAATGTGGCGCATCACTACGACCTGTCTGACACGCTCTACAAACTCTTCCTGGACCGGGACCGCTTCTACTCCTGCGCCTATTTCGAACCCGGTGTGGACGATCTGGAAACGGCCCAGGCCGCCAAGGCCCGGCATCTTGCCGCCAAGCTGTGTATCCAGCCGGACTGCTCGGTCCTGGATATCGGCGCGGGATGGGGCTCTCTGGCCCTTCACCTTGCCCAGCATGGCGCCGGCCGCGTTGACGGGGTCACCCTGTCGGAGGAACAGCATGCCTTCGCCCGGGACTGGATGACGCGCGAACAGGTGGATGACCGGGTCGATATCCGGCTTGAGGACTACCGCAACGTCCAGGAACGCTACGACCGGATCGTCTCCGTGGGCATGTTCGAGCATGTCGGCATCGGCCATTATCGCGAATATTTCGAAACTGTGCGCGACTGTCTCAAGGATGACGGCATTGCCGTGATCCATTCCATCGGCACGTCCGGACCACCCGCCGCCAATCACCCCTGGATCGACAGGTATATTTTCCCGGGCGGCTATATCCCGGCGCTGTCGGACGTCTTGCCGGTTGTCGAGCGCACGGGACTGATCGTCACCGATATCGAGATCCTGCGTCTGCACTATGCCGAGACGCTCAAGCATTGGCGCCGGCGCTTCGATGCCCACCGCGAAGAGATTGCCGATATCTACGACGAACGCTTCTGCCGCATGTGGGAATTCTATCTGGCCGGGGCGGAGGAAAGCTTCCGCGAAGGCGAGCTGATGGTGTTCCAGCTTCAACTGGCCAAGCAACACGATGCCGTGCCGCTGACCCGGGACTATATTACCGAATTCGACCGGGCCCATCCGGAGGGGCTGATGGCGGCGGAATAGGGAGGCTCGCGCCGGCCGCCAATTCGGGTTAGGTCTGCGGCTATCGCCTTGCTGGAGCGAAGCGTGGCCGACGACCCGACATTTGCCGTTTTCGATCCCGACTTACCCGCCGCTGTTGGCGACACGCCGGCCGTTGCCGTCGATCTTGTGCGTCTCAACCGGAATATCGACCGCATGGCCCGTCGCGCCCGGGCTGGCGGGGTGGCGCTGCGGCCGCACATCAAGACCCACAAGAGCCTGGCGATCATGCAGCGCCAGCTGGCCGCCGGGGCCAAGGGTATCACGGCATCGAAGAGTTCCGAGGCCGCGATATTCGCGGCCGGCGGGGCGCCCTCGGTCACCATCGCCTATCCGCTGCTGGACCCGGCCAAGATCGACCGGGTGCTGGCGGCCGCGGCCACGCCGCAGACCGGGCTGCGGTTTGTCGTCGACAGCCCGGCCGGTGTCCGGGCTCTCGGCGCCGCTGCACGGCGAACGGGAGCAATGCTCGACGCACTCGTCGAAGTCGATGTCGGCCTGCACCGTTGCGGTATCGATCCCGGAGCCGATGCGGGGCTGGCCCTGGTCCGGACCATCGATGCCGATCCGCATGTATGTTTCGCCGGCCTGCTCTCCCATGCCGGCCAGGCCTACAGGGCCGTCAATGCCGAGGCAGTGCGCGATGTTGCGCGAACCGAGCGGCGGATCATGATCGATCTGGCCGAACGGCTGCGGAAGGACGGTATCGAGGTGGGAGAGGTTTCAGTCGGCAGCACGCCCAGCGTCGTGCTCAATGACGGTTTCGAGGGCATCACCGAAATCCGGCCCGGCAATTACGTCTTCATGGACCGGACCCAGATCGCGCTCGGCGTGGCCGGGCTTGCCGATATTGCGCTGTGGGTCGTCGCCACCGTGGTCAGTGCCAATGACCGTTTCGCCATAATCGATGCGGGATCGAAAGTCCTCAGTTCGGATGCCGGCCCGCACGGGTCGGACGCACTGGCCGGTTTCGGCCTGGCCTGGCATGCCGACGATCCGGGCAGGGGGGCGATGACGATTGCCGCATTGTCCGAAGAGCATGGTTTCGTCGTTCACGACGGCAAGCCGCCCGCCATCGGTACGCGTCTCGTCATCCTCCCCAATCATGCCTGCCCGGTCGCCAATCTTGCGCGGGAATTTATGGTGGTCGAGGGCCGGACGGCCCGGCGCTGGCCGGTCGATGCGCGGGGCTGCGTGAGTTGACCGGGGGCAGGCGCTGCAATCAGGCCTGCCGGGTCTCATTGTCGGGCATGTCCTGATAGCCGATGAGGAAGCTCTCCAGCGTATCCAGCGGCAGCGGCTTGGACAGGTAGAAACCCTGCAGATAGTCGCATCCGAGAAGTTTCAGGGTGGCCAGCTCGGTCTCGGTCTCCACGCCTTCCGCCACCAGTTCCAGGCCCAGATTGTGGGCAAGATCGACGGTCGATTTGACCAGCAGGCGACCACGGGAGCTGCCGCCGACGTCCGCGACGAACTGCCGGTCCAGCTTCAGCTCGTCACTCGGGATGCGTTGCAGATAGGCGAGAGAGGATTGGCCCGTCCCGTAGTCGTCGATGGAGATCCGCGCACCCGATTCGCGCCACATCGCCAGGTGCTCCAGGGCCAGGTCCGGGCTGGAAAGCACGGCCGTCTCGGTTATCTCGAGCGTCAGCGGGCCGCAGGCAGACGCGATCATCGGCTGCACCCGGCGAGCGAAGTCCCGGTCGCCCACCAAAGTCGCTGAAATGTTCACCGCAAAGCCCAGCGGAATGCCCGCGGCCAGCAGGCGGCGCTGGTCGTCCAGGACCCGGCGCAGACACCATTCGGTAAGGGCCTTGATATGCCCGGTCTCCTCGGCCTTGGCGATGAACTGGTCCGGAGGAATGAAACCGCGTTCCGGGTGCTGCCAGCGGCACAGCGCCTCGACACACTCGAAACGGCCGGTGCGGATATTGAATTGGGGCTGATAGTGCAGGCGCATCTCGCCACGTTCGGTGGCTTCCAGCATTTCACTCATCAGCGTCAGATTGGCGGCCGGGTCACCATATTCACTGGCATCGAAAACCGCGATCGAACTGGCTTCGCGGCGTGCCCTGTCGATCGCCAGATTGAGCTGCTGCAGCGATTGGTCGACGTCGTTGTCATGGGCCAGGCCGGCGACCAGGCTGACATCGATAGACGCATTCTCGATTTTGACGGGCGAATCGAACATCCGCAGGACGCCGGCCATCAGGCCCCGGCACGCATCCAGATCATTGGTCGGGGCCACAAGGCCGAACAGGCCCGAGGAGAGGCGATGCACCTTTGCCCCTTTGAAACACCGGCCAAGCCTGCGGGCCGTCGCAATTTCCAGCTTGGCAAAGGCGTTGTAGCCCAGCGCGCCTTCCAGCTGACGCCGCCGCGTGATCTGGAACGCCATTACAGCCGGGACTTGGCCCTGCTCGGTCAATGCGGCGCGCAGGGCTTGCGCCAGTGCGGCACATGTCGGCAATCCGGTCGCGGCATCCCTGTACAGGGCTTCCGAGAGATAGCGGGCCCGCGCCCGGGCGGCGCGGCCCTGCATCACGAAGAAAATGATCGCACCGAGCAGGGCCGCACCCACGCCGATCGCCACGATCGTGTTTTGCCGTTGCCGCGAGCGGGAAAGTTGCAGCGCCTGCTCCAGGCTCGCCGAGCGCAATTGCTGGATTTCGAGTTCCTGTTCGGCAAAGTCGAACTGGGCGCCCATGAGCGCGGCATTCGCCGAGGATGCAAAGTCGGCCCGCTCGTCGGTCAGGCGCTTGAACGCGCGCAGGTGTTCATACGCCGAATCCCACTCGCCGTTCTCGGCGTATATTTCGGCCGCACTGCCGTGCAGTTCCATGAAGGTCTGATTGGTTTCGCGGCTATCCACGCCCTCCAGAGCTACCGCCAGGAAACGCAATGCATCGCGCGACTCACCGCGCGCATGCGCGATCTGGGCGCGTACTCCCCAGAAGAACCGCACCCATTCGAATGTGCCGTCGTCGGCGACCCGGACGAACGCCTCGTCGATCGCGGCCTCGGCCTCGTCGTACCGGCCGGCCAGAATATACATGTTGGCCAGATTGTTCAGGATGCGCGCCTCGAGGATCGGACTTTCCATTTCACGCGCCAGCTCGCGAGCCCGGGTGAAGGATACGGCGGCGCGTTCAAACGCCTCAAGCTGGGTGAGCGCGTTGGCCATATTGTTGTGCGCGGCCAGGTCGAGCGAGGGGTCCTGATAACGCGCCAGCGCATTTTCGAAATACTCGACAGCGCGGTCATATTGCTGCGCATCGGTATAGATCGACGCCATGGACTGCAGTGCGATGGATTCGCTGCGCCGCTCGTCAATGCCGCGATAGATCTCGTAGGCCTGCTGGTAGCGTTCCAGCGCGCTGCCATGCTGGCCGAGGACTTTCTCGATCCGGCCGAGAGAGGTGTAGATATCGCCGGTGAGCTTGGCGGGGGCCGGGTTCTCGCCCAATTGTTCCAGCGCGCGCAGCGCGACCGGGTAGGCTTCTTCGCTCCGGCCCAGCCGGGTGAGGGCCTCCGATTGCAGCCACCAGGCGGTGGCATGGGCGATGTCCCGGTCGGGGGCGGGCAGTTGCGCCGCCAATTGCCCGGCCCGTTGCGACAGCTGCAGCGCCGCGTTCGGATCGGCCATCATCGAGGACTGGGCGGCCGAGACGGTGCCGGCGAAGGTTTCGGCTTCCCGCTCGTCCTGCGCATACCCGGCCGCTGCTCCCAGAGCCAGCCAGAGCCAGCTGAGACACACGACCAGCCAATACGTCAGCTTCCGATTGATCACCCAAATCCCCTGTTCAATTCCAGGCGCGCTTCCTCCGGGTTGCCTCTTCTAACCAAACATATTGAAGAAAGGCCTAACCCACACCGGCCAGCCCGCAACATGCCGGAAACAAGATGAGGCCGCCGGCGGTGCCGGCGGCCTCCCTGTCTGGAACGGGATTGAACCTAGAATTTCAGATGCAGGCGCAACCCGGCTGAAGCTTGAGAAAACTCAAGTGTTTCCTGTGCGGATCCCGACACCTGTTCGCGAGCAAACAGGCTCATCGCGGCACGGTCCGAACCCAGACGCGTTGCATAGATGAATTCTGCATAGACCGCGCGTTCTCCGCCGAGCTCCCAGGTCTGGGACTGCAGACCCAGCTCCCCCGTTTCACGATCGACCACATGCATGCCCGTATATTCGAGCGCGCCGCTTTCGACGTGGAGCGGCTGGACCAGCGAGACGCGCAGCCCGTCGCTGCCGCCGAAGATCCGGTCCAGCTGGATGGAGGCCTGTGCGGCGGTGCTCCCGATGGCATCGGCAATGCGCAACGTGTCGCCGGAGAAACCGGTTGTCCGCGTCCGCGCCGCCGTCACGGAGGCGTTGACGGAGAGGCGTTCCACCGGGCGTGTCTCCAGCCCGACCGTAAGGGCCGACGTGTCCGCGCCGCCTTCCATCGCCAGCACGCTCGCACCCTGCGTTCCGAGCAGGCCGGTGGCTTCGTGCAGCTGCGTCAGGGACGCGTTGAGGCTCATACGGTCCGAGACACGGTGCCGGACGTTCACGTGCAGGGCACCGGCCTGGTAGGGTTCGATACCCGGCGTGACAGCCAGTTCCTCGCCCGTACCCGGCATCAGATAGATGTCCTGCTCATAGGTCGTGCTGAGTCCGAAGGAGACGTCGGTATTGTCCGACAGGGTGTAGAGGCTGGTGCCGTACACACCGCCCGATGCCAGTCCCAGCACCGGATTCACACCCCCGGTTTCCGGGCGGTAATCCGAATAGAGACCGAAGCCCGGCCGGCCGGTCAGTGCCAGGGCGCCTTCGCCCAGGCCGAACTCCAGCGACCGGCCGCTGGAGCGATCGTCCAGCCGCACGCTCATCTGGAAGCCCAGGGAGCGGGCCATGCCGGGATCAACCGGATCGAGGCGGGTCGCCTGGGCGGTGATCCGCAGATCGCCCTGATCGCTCAGCGTCCGCGTATGCTGCGCGCGGTCGGAAAAGGCCGTGCCGGTGAAGTTTGCGACGCTGCGATCGTAGATATACTGCTCGGCATAACGATCCGCGATATTCTCCGCCAGGGTGGAACCTTCGGTCAGATCCGACAATTCCATCCCGAAATCGCGGTAGCTGCCGCCGATATCCTCGAACACGAAGACACGGCCATTCCTTACCGAGCGCAGATTCAGCCGGTCGCCCGTGATGACCAGATCATTGGCCGCCACCCGGTTGCCGCGCTTGTCCAGTGCGTAGAGCGCATCCGGATCGATCGGCGACATGGCGCCGGCGACATCCAGAAGGCCGCGGCCATAGACCGGATCGGTGCCCGGCTCGCCGAGGTCCTGTGCCGAATCGAGCAGCACATCGGCAACCTCGCCGCCGTCGAGCCACTTCCACCAGCCCTTCACCAGGGCTGCCGCGCCGGCAACCAGCGGCGCCGCGAAGGATGTGCCGGTGGCCCGGGTCACGCCGCCATTGCCATCGGAGACAAGCAGCAATTCGCCCGGTGCCACCAGGAAGCGGTCCATCAGGCGATGACCGTCCGGACAGGCGCCCCGCACCGTGAGGCAGGCCTCGCCCGGCGTGTTGGAAAAGCTGGAAATCCCGCCGGCCGGACCGACCGAGCCGACAATGATCAGATTGTCGACAACGGGTACGCCCGTCCAATCCAGGTCCACACTCTGCGCCAGGCCGTCATTGCCGGCCGCGACGACAAAGGTCAGATTGCCGGAATGCCTTGCAACACCGGGCTGGGCAAAGACATTCGCCCATTCCTGATGCAGCGTCCAACCGGGCACGCCCAGCGACATGTTGATCACGCTGACACCGCCACGCGCGAGGCTTTCAACTCCGTCTGCGACGGACGCCCAATCCGAGGTCCGGGACTCGTCGAACGGATTGTAGAAGCGCATGCTGGCATGCGGCGCCACACCTATCGTGCCCTGGCCGTCGATCGGGGCACCGATCAGGCTGGCCACGGCGTCGCCATGATTGACGCCCAGATCCTCGCGATTGCCCAGCTGGCCGCGGAAGCTGCCGGCGCCAACGTCATTCACGCCGAAATCAAGCACGCCGACGACCGGGGAGCGGCCCTCGTCATAGCGGTGTGCGAGGGCGGGCGACCAGTTGATTGCCGGCATCCAGTGATCGACATGATCGAAGCCGCTGTAGGACATCAGCTGATCGTAGAGCGTCAAAAAGAACTCGGAGCGCTCCGCCGCGCTGACATCGGCCAGGGAGTCGGGGTTCGACAGATCGATCCCGAACCGGTCGAGCAGATCGTTCAGGAAAGCCTCTTCCAGGGTCTTTCCGGTCATCTCCTGAACGGCGTCGGCGAATATGGCAGAGGCATCGTTCAGCAAGCCGGAAAGGCTGGCGGCAATCGCGGAGTAGTCACCATCACCCGACTGGGCGTCCATCCACTGCGAATTGAGCTCGCCCCAGGCCGGACCCGTCGCTTCCCAGAACGGCGAGATGTCATCCCAGAACGGGTTGATATCGCCCTTGAAGGGATTGATGTCGCCCCAGAAGGGCGAGATGTCGCCCCTGAACGGGTTGATGTCACCGAAGAAGGGATCGATGTCGCCCCAGAAGGGGGAAATATCGCCCCAGAAGGGAGAGATATCGCCGTAGAACGGGTTTATATCCCCCCGGAAGGGGTTGATGTCGCCGCGGAAGGGATTGATGTCCCCCGTGAACGGATTGATATCGCCCTTGTAGGGGTGAATGAAGTTGAACTCATTGGTTCCGGACTGGTCACCATCTTGCGGCTGCGCGAACGCGCCCGGTGTCCCGAAGCCGGCGAGCGCTGCTGCCGCGGCACTGATCATGAGATGTCGACGCATGGGAGTCCTCCCGCCCTAATTACGAGCGAGCAGGATCCCAAACAAATTGAGCAAAAATGCTAATGGACTTGGTTATCAAACCCTTATTTTGATTGGATAGTTTACACTTCCCTACCAAATCCTCCGGCAGCGGCCCGACAGGAATGGGGTCTTTGCTGACGGACAGCCGGACTGCATGTGCAGGCTGCGTTCCTGCGCAAGCCTGAGCAGGAAATTGCAATCGTGTGTGTGGCGGAGGGGGAGGGATTCGAACCCCCGGAACCTCGCGGTTCAACGGTTTTCAAGACCGCCGCAATCGACCACTCTGCCACCCCTCCATGCAGTCTGCAGATAACGGGGAATGCCGGGCCGGCGCAAGCGCGCCTGTGCAGGTGAGGCGGGATGCAAAAAGGCCGGGCGCAGGGCCCGGCCTTCTGCCTGGTAATCTTGCCTTGTCCTAGAACCGGTCGCGGATGGGACCGGTCGAGACATTGAAGCCGATGAAGAATGTCCGGCCCACGGCACCCACCGGATAGGAGATCGAGCCCGTGATCGGTTCTTCCTCGAACACGTTGTTGACACCGCCATAGAAGGACATGCGGTCATTGATCTGATACGTGCCCGACACGTCGTGCCGCCACAGATCGCCCGTCCAGGCATTGGTGAAATTGGCCGCCGTTTCGATCTCGATCCGCGGCGTGAACGCCAGGAATTCATCCCAGTAGGATGCCTGCCAGTTCAGTGTCCAGCGGTCGGTATCCCAGCGCGCATTCAGCACATAGCTGTCCTGCGGCTGGCCGCCTTCATAGAGAAGGTCGTTGACGATCGAGGGATCGGTCGGATCCTCGCGGCGTTCCAGGCGTTCGATATGATTGCCCAGTGCACTGAACGTCATCGAACCCCAGCTCGCCATCGAGTCGGACAGGTCGGCCAGATCGAACGTATAGGCGACCTGGTAGTCATAACCCTCCGTCTCGATCGCCGCGAAGTTCAGCTGACCGGTCGTGAAGTTGGACAGGCCGAGATAGGTCGGCGATGCCGGATTCTGATCGCGCTCGAACTGGTCGCAGAACGGGTTCGGGAAGGTTGCCGCGTCGTAGCAGGCCTCCAGGATTTCCTGCAGACCCACCGCGGCAATGCCATCCTCGATCTCGATCGAATAGTAGTCGGCCGTGATCGACAGCCCCGGAATGAAGCGGGGTTCCAGGACGAAGCCGACAGTCAGCGTGTCCGCGGTTTCGACATCGAGGTCGGGATTGCCGCCCGTGAAGCCTCCGACACGAGCGGTAAGCGGGTCGGCGAAGCCGGCAGGAATGCCGTCGGCGGCACAGTTGGCGGCCCGGAATTGGGAACCGTCATTGATATTGCCGGCATCACACGGGTCGAGCGGACGCGCTGTCGTGGCCGTAAGCGGCGAGAACAGCTCGTTCACATTCGGCGCGCGCACGGTCTGCGACAGCGTGGAGCGGAAGCGCAGATCGTCGACCGGCGCCCAGGTGCCGCGGACATTCCAGCTCTCGGCACCGCCCAGCGTGGAATAGTCCGAATAGCGGTAGGCGCCTTCCAGGATGAGTTCCTCGGCCAGCGGAACGCCGATCAGCAGCGGAACGGAAATCTCGCCGAACAGCTCGGTGACGTCGAAACCGCCCACGACCGGGTTCACGGGCGCATTGACCGGGAAGATCAGCGAGCTGGTCGAAGCGGCACCGTCCGGGCTTTCCAGCGGATCCGGAACGAACTCGCTTTCCTCTTCGCGGTATTCCGCGCCCAGGGCCACGCCGATCGGGCCATAAGGCAGCTCGAAAAAGTCCGAACTGTCACCGAAGATGACACCGGACAACACCGTCTGTTCGAGTGTGCGCGAGCGGTGCGTCGTCGCCGTTACCCAGTCAATGGCCTCCTGGGACGGCGCGCCGATACCGAAGATGTTCATCGGCACGCAATCGCCCTGCGCGGGCGTAAAGGTGTTGTAGCCATTCCAGTAGCCCGCGCTCGACAGGAAGGAGCCGATCGGCGGCGTGCCCGGATCGATTTCCGAGCGGCAGACGATGTTGCCGGTTGACGGATCGACAACAGCATCCGCTGCAGCATAGAGCCGGTCGATGAGGAGACCGCCTTCCTGGGTCGAATCGATATCGGACCGGCCGTAGTTCAGATAGACGTCGTACGAAAAGGCGGAGGTACCGATATCGCCCTCAAATCCGGTCACCAGCCGGACCGTCTGGCGGTCTGTCGTGCTCAGGGAGCGCCCCAGATCGGTCATGTCGCGGCCGACCAGGATGTTGACGTCCTCAAGCGTGGTGTAGCCCGGATTGTCGTTGACGAAGGTCGTGATCGCATTGCGCAAATTCGTCGGGATATACGGGTTGTCCCACTCGATCACCCAGGAGTCGAAGAAGCCGTTGACGCCCTGGGAATTGTTGAAAACGGTTTCCGAGGCCGAGAATTTGGCTTCCAGATACCAGCGATGGTTCGGCGTCACGTCGTAGCGCGTGGTGAAGTTCACCGTGAAGCGCTGATCGTTCGGCGTCAGGGAGCGCAGGTCGCGCCCGCTGCCGGTGCCGTCGCCGCCGAAGGCATTCTGGCTGCCCGCAATGAGACCGTCCTGGAAGACTTGCGCGCCGGCATTCGGGTCGCGCATGACGTGACAGCCGGCGAAACCGCCAAAGCGCTGCAGCTGGGTGCCGTTGATGGTCTCCAGACAGTCATCGATCCCGTTATTGTTGAAGTCGAAGATGACCCCGTCGCCGCCAAAGTTCACGCCCGAATTGGGATCGTTCGGATAGGTGGCCAGGAATGTGAAGCCGAGCCAGTCGACACCGATCAGCGAGCCATAGCTGGACAGGTTGAAGCGCGGGAAATCCATGATCGCACGCGGCGGGACGCCCTGGATTCGCGCACACAAGGCCGATTCGGCCCCAGCCGGCAGCGAACCGCCGCCACAGTGATCGGAAATCGTGTCGCCCAGCAAGATCTGGTCGATACCGTACTGATCGATATCCGCCTGCTGGATGAAGAGGTCCGGATTCGGCCAGTCGGATGCTGCGCGGTCGCCCCGGGTGTGCTCACGCGAACCGATATTGATGCCGGTGGAGTTTTCCGCCGCGAAGCTGATGGTGAAATTGCCGCGGCCATTGTCGAAATTCTCGCCGATCGTGGTCTGAAGCGTGAAATTCTGGGCATCTCCATCATCGGCGATGCCGAACTGGGCGCGGGTTTCCGTCCCCTCGAAATCGTCCTTAAGGATGAAGTTGACCACACCGGTCACAGCATCCGCACCGTAAACGGCCGATGCGCCGCCGGTGAGCACTTCGACGCGCTGGACCAGCGCGGACGGGATCGTGTTGACGTCCACGGCGGCGGTGCCGGCCTGGCCGGATACATGGCGACGGCCATCCACCAGCACCAGCGTCCGGTTCGTGCCGAGATTGCGCAGGTCAAGCGTCGCGGAACCCTGGACACCCACGCCGGCATTGGCGTTGTCGGCAGTGTTGTTGGAGCCCAGAAGCGCGGGCAGGTCATTGACCACATCGGCGATATTGATATCACCGGACAGGGTCACATCCTCTTCGCTGACGGATTGCACCGGTTGCGGCGAAACAAGATTCGGGTCGCGCGCGATGCGCGAGCCGGTCACCACGATGGTCTCGTCGGCGGCCGCTTGCGCGTCGTCCTGCGCCAGCGCCGCACCGGGGACGGCCAGGCCCCCGACAAGGATCGCCAGTGCACTCGTACTTCCTGTGAGCAGTGATTTCATCACATCCCCTCCAAGTGACTAATCGGCAGGCTCCCACGGAGCCTGTCACGAATGTTTCACAACGTTAATCATCCCGAAAGTCACAATCGCCCGGCGCGCGATAAAAGGGGTTGTTTCTGCGACCGGCGTGCCCTTCAGGCCGCAGTTTGCCCTGATAGCGGGCGCCATTGCCGGGGAATGTGGCAAATTCTTCTCCGGCCGTGTTCATGTGTCCAGGCGGACGTGGTTACCGACCTTTCACCAATCCGCGCTAGTGTCATGCGACCGACTAGCCGAACGCACCGGAAACCCGTGTCTACAACCCGCCTTGCCATCGCCCTCATGACTGCCAGCCTGGTTGCCGCCTGCACGTCCGGTCCGGACCGCTATCGCGACTATTCCGGCCCGACGGAAGGCTGGGCGCCGGCCACCCGGACGGGCGGGTCCGGCGCGGCGGCGGCGCATATCGACACCGGGGCCCTGATCGCATCCTCGAACCGGCACCAGAAGGTGGGCAATCCCTATTCGGTGGGCGGGCGTACCTACCGGCCCCATCGCAATGACCGGTATGACGAGACCGGGATTGCGTCATGGTACGGGCCGAATTTCCATGGCCGGCCAACGGCCAATGGCGAGATCTTCGACCAGCACTTGATGACCGCGGCGCACACGACCCTGCCGATTCCCTCGATCGCCGAAGTCACCAATCTGGAAAACGGGCGCAGCGTGATCGTGCGGATCAACGATCGCGGCCCCTTTGTCGACAATCGCATTATCGATCTCAGCCGGGCGGCCGCCACGGAACTCGACTATATCGGGGCGGGCCTGGCCCGCGTGCGCGTGCGTTATCTCGGTGCGGCCCATGCCGGCGGTGCGGCGCCGGCCCGGGCATGGCGGTCTCACACCGAACCGGCGGCTGCGCCGGTGCAGGTCGCACAGAACACGGCTGCGCCGGCTGCAGCGAACGATGCGGCCCATACACAGCCGGAGGCCGGCCGGGTGCCGGCACCGGGCGGACCGCTGACCCTGCAGATCGGGGCGTTCAGCGATGCAGCCAATGCCGCGCGGTTCGCGGACCGGGTGGCGGGGGCAGGGGATGTCTGGGTCGAGCCTGGACAATCCGGTCATGGCCCGGTCTTCCGGGTCTATTTCGGCCGCTGGACCGATCGCGGCAGCGCCGATGCCGCTCGCATGAACCTGGCCGACTGGGGCGTTTACGACGCCCGGATCGTCGCTCTCGACTGATCCTCGGGCGTCCGCCATGCTGGACGCCATGCTCTTGCCGCGCTTGTATGCGGATCTCGCCGAACCCACCCGTTCCGATTCCGGCCAGGGAGCCAATGTCGTGCGCTTCTTCCTTGCGATTTCCTGTCTGCTTGCTGCCGTCTGCCATAGTGCAGCCGGTGCCCAGACGGCCTACGAGACCGATGCCAGCCATTCCGTGATCATGGATTACGAGACCGGCGAAATCCTGTTCAGCCGCAATGGCGACGAGCCGATGCCGCCGGCCTCGATGTCGAAGATGATGACGGTGCTGATGACGCTGGAGGCGATCGAATCGGGGTCGCTGTCTCTGGACGACGAATTGCCGGTCTCCGAGGACGCGTGGCGGCGGGGCGGGGCGGCCTCGGGCTCGTCGACCATGTTTCTCGAGGTCAACAGCCGCGCCCGCGTCGAGGACCTGTTGCGCGGCGTCATCGTGCAGTCGGGCAATGATGCCTGCATCGTGCTGGCCGAAGCCATCGCAGGCAGCGAAAGCGCATTCTCCGACATGATGACCGAGCGCGCGCACGAACTCGGCCTGGCCTCGGCGAATTTCACGAATTCCACCGGCTGGCCCGATCCCGGCCACGTGATTTCTGCGGCAGATCTGGCCGAACTGGCGCGCATCCTCATTCGCGACCACCCCGAATTCTACGGCATCTGGGCCGAGCGTGAATTCACCTATAACGGTATCCGCCAGTCCAACCGCAATCCGCTTCTGGGCGTGTTTTCCGGCGCCGACGGTCTCAAGACCGGCCATACCGAGGACAGCGGCTATGGCCTGGTCGGTTCGGCCGAACGCGACGGAGTTCGCCGGATCATCGTCTTCAACGGCCTGGACTCGAACGCGGCCCGCGCCGCAGAAGCGGAACGCATGATGCGCGCGGCACTCAGCGATTACGATGTCTACAACCTTTTTGCGGCCGGTGACGACGTCGGCCACCGGGCCGAGGTCTTCATGGGCGAAGCCGGCAGTGTCGCCCTGCGGGTCGATACCGACATCACAGCCGGTCTTCATCGCCGCGCGCGCCGCGATCTCAGCGTGACAGTGAATTATGACGGTCCGGTCCCCGCTCCGATTGCCGAGGGCGATGTCATCGGGACGCTGCGTGTGGAGGCGCCGGGCTATGAAGCGCGCGAATACCCGCTCCTGGCGTCGGAACCGGTCGCCAAGAAGGGGCTTATGGGCCGGATAGGCGCCGTAATTGCTCACATGCTCAGGGGCTAGGCGTCAGTGCGGGGCCGTTTCATCACACTCGAAGGCGGCGAGGGCGCCGGCAAGTCGACGCTGGTCAAGGCGCTGGAATCCTGGCTTGCCGAGCGCGGCCGCGACGTCGTCGTGACCCGCGAACCCGGCGGCACACCCGGCGCGGAGCTGCTGCGCGATATCCTCCTCACCGGCGCAACCGACCGCTGGTCGCCGGTGACCGAAGCACTGCTGATGTACGCGGCCCGCGTGGATCATGTCGAACGCCTGATCCAGCCCGCCCTTGAGCGCGGCGCCTTCGTGATCTGCGACCGGTTCGCCGATTCGACACTCGCCTACCAGGGCACGGCGGGCGGCGTGCCGGCCGAGCGGATTCGCCAGATTCATGCGGCATCGCTGGGCGGTTTCCATCCGGACCTGACCCTTGTTCTCGACATCGATCCGCGTATCGGCATGCAGCGCACCCTGGACCGCGGCGAGAGTGCAACGCGTTTCGAACGTCTGGGTCTGGATTTTCACAACAGGTTGCGCCGGGCCTTTCTGGACATTGCCGCTGCGGACCCGGAGCGCTGTGTCGTGATCGATGCCGGTCAATCGCCTGAAAATGTTGCGGGATCGGCCATTTCGGCGCTTGAAGCCAGGCTTGGCCAGATCGCATGAGCAGCGATCCCGACACCGGTTCTGACGTGCAGCCCGGCTGTCTTCCGCCGCGCGAGCGCTATGACCTGTTCGGGCATCACGCAGCCGAAACCGAATTCGCCCGGGCCTGGCAATCGGGGCGCCTGCACCACGCCTGGATGATCACCGGCCCGCGCGGTGTCGGAAAGGCCAGCTTCGCATGGCGGGCGGCACGCAGGGTTCTCGGGGCGGTGCCGATGGAGGAGAGCGGTCCGCTCGGCTCGAGCCCGCGCGATCCAGTCTGCCAACTGCTGGAAGCCCAGGCCTGCCCCGACCTGCTGTTGCTGCGACGCCCCTGGGACGACAAGCGCAAGCGCTGGCGCGGCGAGATCACGGTCGAGGAAGCGCGCCGTGCGCCGCATTTTTTCGAGAAGAGCTCCGGATCCAAGGGCGGCTGGCGCGTCTGTATCGTCGACAGTGCCGACGACATGAATACCAATGCCGCCAATGCCATCCTGAAAACCCTCGAAGAACCGCCACAGCGGGGCGTTCTCTTCCTCGTGACGCACACGCCGGGGCGCCTGCCCGCAACGATCAGGTCGCGCTGCCGCCGTCTGGATCTTCGCCCGCCGTCCATCGAGGCGACCGCACAGTGGCTGGCAGGCGCCAGCGAAGCTGGCGCCGCCGATGCGCACGCCGCAGCACGACTGGCTGCCGGCGCTCCGGGCCGTGCACTGGCACTGCATGTCTCCGGCGGTGTCGAACTGGCCCGCGAGGTCGAGGTGTTTGTCACCAAGGGCGTGTCGGCCGGTGAACAGGACATGCGCAAACTGGCTGAACGGGTCAGCGCCAAGGGCGTGGATGAGCTCCGCGGCCTGTTCTTCGAAGCGCTGTCGGCCGCCTTGCGCCAGCAGGCTCGTGAGCGTGCCCGGGCAAATGACGACGTCGCTGCCTGGCTGGATGCATGGCGCGAACTCAACGCGCTTGTCCGCGACACCAACGCGCTTTATCTGGACCCCAAACAAAGCGCGCTGGCGGCGCTGACCCTGGCCCGCGACGCTGCGCGCAAGCAAACCGTCTGATATCCGCCCATGCTCATCGACAGTCATGTCAATCTTCACGGCGATCAATTCGCCGAGGATCTCGATGCGGTCATCGACCGCGCCCGCGAAGCCGGCGTTGTCCGCATGATCACGATCTGCTGCCGGCTGAGCGACTTTCCAGCCGTGTCCGCTATCGCCGAGGCGCATGACGACATCTACTGCACGATCGGGGCCCATCCGCACCACGCCAAGGACCGGCCGGATATCGCCGCGGGCGAACTTGTCGAGATCGCCCGGCATCCCAAGGTCGTCGGCATCGGCGAGACCGGTCTGGACTTCCATTACGGCTATTCCCCGCGCGAGGATCAGTTCGCCAGCCTGAAAGCGCATATCGAAGCCGCCCGGACGACAGACCTCCCATTGATCCTGCATACCCGCGAGGCGGATGACGCGATGGCAGGCCTTCTGGAAGAGGAAATGGGGAAGGGGGCATTTCGCCCGCTACTGCATTGTTACACAGGCGGAGCGGTTCTGGCGCAGCGTGCGGCCCGGCTCGGCGCCTATTTTGCCGCGTCCGGCATTGTCACCTTTAAGAAGGCCGAGGATGTCCGGGCGGTGTTCCGCGAACACGTGCCTGACGACCGGGTGATTGTGGAGACCGACTGTCCCTATCTTGCGCCGGTTCCGCATCGCGGCAAGCGCTGTGAACCTGCCTTCCTCCCCGATGTCGCACGCGGTCTTGCCGCCGTTAAAGGCTGGAGCGAGGCGGAGTGCGCCGAGCGCACAACATCGGCTTTCTTCAACCTGTTCGACCGGGTTCCCCGGCCGTGACCGGTCTTGTGCGCATAACGCTTCTGGGCACAGGATCGTCAGGCGGTGTGCCACGGGCCAATGGCGACTGGGGGCTGTGCAACCCTCTCAATCCGCGCAATCGCCGCCGGCGCTGTTCGGCCCTCATCGAGCGTGCCGAGACACGAACCGCCCTGGATGGGGGCAAGGCGGTGACCCGCGTCGTCATCGACACATCACCCGATTTCCGCGAGCAGATGCTCTCGGCCCGGGTACGCCGGATCGATGGCGTGCTGTTCACCCATGATCATGCCGACCAGACCCACGGTATCGATGACCTGCGTGCCTTCGCCTATCTCCAGCGCCAGCGGATCCCGGTCTGGATGGACGAGGCGACCCGCAAAACCCTCCTGGAGCGCTTTGGCTATACGTTCGAAACGCCGCCGGGTTCGAGTTACCCGGCGATCCTGGACCAGCGTGCCATGCCGGCGTGCGGAACGCCTGTGACCGTCGACGGGCCTGGCGGACAGGTCGATATCGTGCCGTTCGAACAGGAGCATGGCCGCATTCGCTCCCTCGGTTTCCGCGTCGGTGCTGTGGCCTATTCGCCGGACATCAACATCTTGCCCGAAGCGTCCGAACTGCACCTTCATGGCATAGCCTGCTGGGTCGTCGACGCCTTGCGCCGAGAACCGCATCCCACGCATTTCACGGTCGAGGAAGCGCTGGCCGCGATCCGCCGTGTCGGGGCGAAGCAGGGAGTCCTGACCAACCTGCACAACACACTGGACTATGACGAGCTGGTCGACACGCTCCCGGCCCATGTCTGGCCCGGCTATGACGGCATGCGGCTGGTATGGGACGGCGAGAGCGTCCAGTTCGACGACATTACCGGGTAGGGCCGCTCAACCGCCATGGCGAGCGAAGACATCGTGACCGCCTGATCCAAAGGCATAGACGTCATAAGCCTCACTATAGCCCGGAACTTCCATGCCCGGAGATCCGGCCGGCATGCCGGGAACGGCTATACCTGCTATCGCCGGACGTTCGGACAGCATGCGCTCAATGTCGATGGCTGGAACATGTCCTTCGACCAGGTAGTCGCCGATCCGTGCCGTGTGGCAGGACCACAATTCCTGAGGCACGCCCAATTCCCGCTTGGCCACGGTAATATCCGGCAGGTTCTGGACTGCGACCCTGAACCCGTGCGCCTCGACATGTTCGATCCAGGCCCCGCAACAGCCGCAGGTCGGCGACTTGTAGACCATCATGACGGGATAGCCGTCATCGGCGGCAAGCGGCACGGTTGCGGCAAGGGCTGCCGTACTGCCCAGAATCAGCGAGCGTCGGGTTATCAGGGCCATGATCAGGACGGTTCCAGCGGATATGGTCGTTGAGGACCTTTTTATCGGTCTCGCCGCGAAGCGGTCAATCACGCCCGGGACTCAACGCCTTCCAGCTGGCCCTGCAGCTCGCCAATGCACTTGCCCAAATTCCGCAGATACCACCGATTTCGCAACCTCGGTTGTTTTGGGAAGGCCCGGCGGCGAGCTTCACGAGCGGCCAGGCCCTGGTAACGGATGGCGGCTGGCCAGAAAGCTGGACGGTACGGCGGCATTTTGCCCGGCCATATATGCGCGGATCGCCCTGGTTAGCGCCACCCCACGCTTCTCATAATATTCATTATGCGCATCATGGCTGCAAGTGGGCGACACTCTTCGGGCGTCGCGCCCCGCCGCAATCGCTCCAATTTTTCCATACTTATAATCATTTGCTACAGCCTGCTTAAGCGCAACACGAATCGCCGCCCTCGTTCGCGCGGTACGAGAAGCTGTGCTTTTCCTGCTGCTTCAAGTATCGCGCGTCGCACAAATAGTCTTCGCGCGTTAGCATGCCGATGATTCCCGCCGCCGATACTCCGGAGCGCCCATGACCGCTCAGCCAGAAGATCTTGCGCCCATCGCCCGTCTGCTCGCGATCATGGCGAAGCTGCGCGATCCCGACGGCGGCTGCCCGTGGGATCTGGAACAGGACTTCAAGTCGGTCGCGCCGTACACGATCGAGGAAGCCTACGAGGTCGCCGACGCTATCGAGCGCGGGCGCTATGCCGAGCTGAAGGACGAACTCGGCGATCTCCTGCTCCAGGTCGTGTTCCATGCGCAGATGGCGTCAGAAGCCGGGCTGTTCGGCTTTGACGATGTCTGCAGCGCCATCAATGACAAGATGATCCGGCGGCACCCGCATGTGTTCGGCGATGCGGCCACCCGCGACAGCGATACCCAGACTGCCGAATGGGAAGCCATCAAGGCGTCCGAGCGCAAATCGTCCAACAAGGGCGACGGGGTCCTGGATGACCTGCCCGTCGCCCTGCCCGCCCTGAAGCGCGCACAGAAGCTGCAAAAACGCGCGGCGCGCGTCGGATTCGACTGGCCGGATGCGGAGCGCGTGCTTGAGAAAGTCGATGAGGAGATCGGCGAGGTTCGGGAGGCGATTGCCAGCGGCAACAGTAGTCACATCGCCGAAGAAATCGGCGATTTAATGTTTGTTTGCACGAATTTGGGACGAAAATTGAAAGTTGATGTTGAGGCCGCGACACGCAGCGCCAACGCCAAGTTCGAGCGTCGTTTCCGGCATATCGAAGCCGTGTTGCAGGCCCAGGGCCGTCGGCCGGAAGACGCCAGCCTCGACGAGATGGAAGCCCTGTGGGTCGAAGCCAAGAACCGCGAAAAGGCCAAGGCCGCGACGGCCTAGTACCCATCCTCCTCGTCCGGCTCTCCAATGCCCTGAGGGATAGCCAGGAGCGGGAAGAGCGACCGGAACCGTCCAGCTTCAGACGACGCGAGCCGGACCTGGACGGTCGTGGCGCCGGTATCCGAGTCCATGTCGCTGGCAAAGACTTCCCCATGCTCATGCAACCAGGCCAGCGCGCGGGACTCCGCCGGCGGCAACTTGACTGTCAGACGCTCATCCTCGCGCGCGAGCGCCTGTTCGATCGCCTCGACCAGACCGTCCAGCCCGGCCCCCGTGACAGCCGAAAGGGGAAGCTTCACCGGTTTGCCGGCCTTGAGATTGGCAATATCGGCGCGGAAGGCGAGGTCCTCAGCCGCATCGAGATCGAGCCGGTCCGACTTGTTCCACGCCTCGATCATCGGCTGGCTGTGTTGCGGGCCGGCTTCGATCGCATCCAGCACGGCCTCGACATCCCGGATCCGGCCTTCGAGGTCGGGATCGGATGCATCAATGACGTGGACCAGCAGATCGGCTTCGCGCACTTCTTCCAGCGTCGCACGGAATGCGGCGATCAGCTCGGTCGGCAAGTCCGTGATAAAGCCCACCGTATCGGAGAGCAGGAGTTTGGTTCCGCGCGGCAGGTCGAGTGCCCGTACTGTGGGGTCGAGAGTAGCGAAGGGCATGTCCTGGGCGAATACCCCTGCCCCGGTCAGCCGATTGAACAGGGTCGACTTGCCGGCATTGGTATAGCCCACCAGCGCCACGGTCGGAAACGGCACGTCCTGGCGCTGGGCCCGGTGCAGGGCGCGCGTGCGCCGGACTTCGTCCAGCTGACGGCGTAGTTTGGCCATTTTTTCGTTCAGCAGCCGGCGGTCGGTCTCGATCTGGGTTTCGCCCGGCCCGGCCAGGAAGCCGCGTCCACCGCGCTGGCGTTCCAGGTGGGTCCAGGTCCGGACCAGTCGCGAGCGTTCATAGGCCAACCGGGCAAGCTCGACCTGAAGGACGCCTTCCTTGGTACGCGCGCGCTGACCGAAGATTTCCAGGATCAGACCTGTACGGTCGACCACCTTCACGTTCCAGGCATTTTCCAGATTGCGCTGCTGGATGGGCGACAGGGCCGTGTCGATCACCGCCACGTCGGCACCGCCCTCGGCGATCCGGGTCTTCAGCTCGTCCAGCTTGCCACGGCCGAAATAACGTCCCGCATCGATCTTGCGGATCGGTGTGATGAAGGCCTCGGCCAATTCGAGATCCAGCGCCTCGGCCAGGCCGGCCGCTTCTTCCAGACGCGCATCGGCCCGGTCCAGACCCTCACGGCTGGCCGGATGAATGACAATGGCGCGTGATACTGGCGCCTCGCGCTCGATCAATCCACAGCGCTCTCGGTGACTGTGTCTTCGTCGGCCTCGTCAGCCTTCTCATTGTCGAACAACTGCACCGGCGCAGCGGGCATAATGGTCGAAATGGCATGCTTGTAGACGAGCTGCGACAACCCGTCCCGGCGGAGAAGAACACAGAAGTTATCGAACCAGGTCACGACGCCCTGGAGCTTCACTCCATTGACCAGGAAAATGGTCAGGGGCGTTTTCGTTTTACGCACCGAATTCAGGAAAACGTCCTGCAGATTTTGTTTTTTGTCGTGCGACATGTTGGCTCCACGTGCGTCGCTTGCAAAGCGATTCGCCAATTAGGGTATACAGGCCTTGCTGTGCCCTGCAACCATCTCATTTTGTGTGGAAAGCGCCGCTGTATTCAAGCGGTCTCAAGATAGGCCTGACGCAGTGCGGTTGCGATGGAGCCAGGACGGCCATTCCCGATTGTGCGGCCGTCAATCTCAACCACCGGGGTCACAAAGGAAGTCGCCGAGGTCACGAATGCCTCGCGGGCTGCTTGCGCTTCCTTGATGGTAAAGGCGCGCTCTTCCAGCCCGAACCCGGCCTCCGCCGCGACACGCATGAGCGTCGCCCGCGTTATCCCGTGAAGGATCGCATTGTCGGCCGGCCGGGTCACCAGCTTCCCGTCCGCCGTGACAATCCAGGCGTTGGTGGAGGAACCTTCGGTGACATGCCCGCTGCTATCGACCTGCCACGCTTCGAAGGCACCGCTCTCGCGCGCCTCCTGCTTGGCCAGGACGTTGGGCAGCAGGTTCACAGTCTTGATATCGCAGCGGGACCAGCGGCGGTCGGGAACCGAAATCACGGCAATACCGGTCTCAGCCCGCTTGGCGGCAGCGGACAGATCCACCCGTTTGGCCGTGACCACGAGCGTGGGAGGCGTGCTTTCCGGAGGGAAAGGATGGTCCCGCCGCGCCTGGCCCCGCGTCACCTGGAGATAGACCAGCCCGTCGCGCACGCGATTCCGGCGGATCAGTTCGCGGATAATCAGTCCCAGGGCCCGCCGTGATCTGGGCGCCGCAATCCGCAGCTCAGCCAGGGAGCGATCGAGCCTGTCGAAATGTCCATCCGCGTCCAGGAGCCGACTGCGCCGAACGCTCCACACCTCATACACACCATCGCCGAACTGGAAGCCTCTGTCCTCGATGTGGACCACGGCTTGAGCGTGAAGACAAAAGCGTCCGTTGACATAAGCTATACGGGTCACGGCGAAGTCAGTTCCTGATGAAAAGGGCCCAGATCGCGGCGATGGCGGCCAGCACCTCCAAACGCCCCAGAATCATGGCTGAAATAAGGATGGGTTTGGCCATGTCGGTCACATCCCGCCAACCCGCGCCTCCCTGTACTTCGTTGAGCAGCGGTCCGGTATTGGCCAGCGCGGCAGCATTGGCAAGAAAGGCGGTCTCGAAGTCGAGGCCGGTCAGGGTGAGGGCCAGGCTCCCCAGTCCCAGACACGCAACAAAGCCCAGCACATATGCCCAGATCCCGATCAGCGCCGAGTCGCGGGCCGAGCGGCCGCGGAACGTCACCGGAACGATGCTTGACGGGTCGGACAGAACAGCGAGTTCCGACCCCATACGCCTCCAGAGCAGAAGAATACGGGAGATCTTGACGCCGCCGGTCGTGGAGGCTGCAGCCCCGCCGATCAACGCCACGAACACGGCCGCAATGGGCACCGGCGACAACGCCCCCGTCACGGAATAGCCCGCAGTGGTGACCATGAAGAGCGCATCCAGGACATGCCTGTGTACGGCTTCCGGTTGCGCCAGGCCGTACAGTACGGCCAGGCCCGCAATCAGCGCAGCCATTCCCACGAGGTCGGGATCCTTCAGCACGCTGCGATCCCGCAATACATCCCAGAACAGCGATATATTGACGCTGCCGGCCAGACAGCCGAGGGCGACCACAAGCGTGGACACGCCCCCGAATGTCGAGATCAACCCGCCCGGCGCGGGTGCGTAGCCACTCGTCGAGATGGCTCCCATGGCCAGAACGGTTGCATCGAACAGGCCGTTTCCCGCCAGCAGCAGGCCCAGCCAGACGAAGGATGTCACCACCGCATAGATCAGCCCCACGCGTTGACCGGCTTGCGGAAGGTGGGAAAAAACATTGTCCTGGCGAATGGTCAGCAGGGCCGAGCGCCGGATGGCCGGTACGTCGCGGTCCAGCGCAGCAAAGACGGCAATCGCCAGCAGCAGAGTTGCGTAGCCGCCGAGCCAGGCCAGAATCGCCCGCCAGAAAATGAGAGCCCGCGGCAGATCGTCCGGGGGCAGCAAGGTCGCCCCGGTGGTTGTGACGGCGGAATAGGCTTCGAACAAGGCGTCGATCGGGTCGAAATACCCCGTCAGCCAGAAGGGCAAGGCGGCGATCGCCGGTGTCGTCACCCAGGCCAGAAGGGCCAGGCCCAGCGCATCCAGGGCGCTGGCACCGATGCGCATGCCCGATGTGGCCGACAGAACGAGCACGCCCGGCACCAGCGCGATGCCGGCGGTAAACATGAAGAATGGCGCCAGATGCCCTTCCCCGACCGCTGCGGCTGCTATGGCTGCCAGTATGGCGACCAGCGCCACGAGCACCCAAAGGGCTCCGAGGGGCCGGAGAAGCGCGGCCAGGGTCATGGTCTAGAAATACTCGAGGCTGACGCGGAACAGGTGCTCGACCTTGGGGATCAGCGCTGTATTGCAGAACAGGAGAACCCGGTCGTTTTCACGCACCCGGCCCTCATCGCAGGGCAGGATCACCTTGTCGCCGCGCACAACGGCCCCCAGGGCCACGCCGTCAGGCAATTCCAGCTCGTCCAGCGTCCGGCCGACCAGCGGCGATGTCGACAGGGCCACGCCCTCCAGGGCCTCCGCCTGTCCCCCGCCCAGGCTTTGCAGCCCCGTAATCCGGCCCCGGCGTATGTGCTGCAGGATCGTCGATACGGTTGTCGCCCTCGGATCGATCAGCACGTCAATGCCCAGGGGATCGCGCATGCTCTCGAACGTGCGGTCATTGATCAGGCTGAGCGCCCGTTCGGCCCCTTCCCGCTTGGCCATCACCGCCGAGAGCATGTTGACCTTGTCGTCATTGGTCACGCAGATGACCAGCTCGGCATTGCCGACGCCAGCCTCGCGCATCATGCGGGCATTGAGCCCGTCTCCGTGCAGGACGACTGTCTTCTTCAGACGTTCGGCGGCCGCCTCGGCACGTGCCTTGTCCGCCTCGATCAGACGCACCTTGACACCCCCTGCCCGTTCAAGGGCCCGGGCAACATAGACGCCGATATTGCCGGCACCGACAACCACGACGCGGCGGATCTGTTCGGCACTGCGGCCGAAAATATCGAGCACACGCCGTACCTGCGCGCTCTCGGTGACGACGTAGACATCGTCTCCCGCAAGCAGCGGGTCGCCGGGCTTGGGAATGAACAGGGTCTGTTCGCGTTGCACGCCAACGACCGCTACGCGCAAGTCCGGAAACAGCTCCATCACCTGCTGCGTCGACGATCCCGCCACGGGCGAACTATCCTCCAGCCGAAGACCGAGCAGCTGCACCCGGCCTCCCGAAAAGACCGCCGTTGAAAACGCACCGGGCGTCTCTACCCGCTGAAGAATGGCGCGGCCTACCTCCAGTTCCGGAGAAATCACCACGTCGACAGGCAGATTACCCGTGGAAAACAGGTCGCCCCAGGCCGGATCAAGATAATTCTGCGCACGTACGCGGGCGATCCGCATCGGCGTGGAAAAAAGGGAGTGGGCCACCTGGCAGGCGACCATGTTGGTTTCGTCGGAATAGGTTACCGCCACAAGAAGGTCGGCTTCGCGGGCGCCCGCACGTTCCAGCACGTCGGGATGCGAAGCGTGCCCCACCACGCCGCGCACATCGAGATCGGTGACGACATTGTCGATCAGCTCGGTCGACCAGTCGACCACGGTCACCGCATTGCCTTCCCGGGCCAGGGCCCGGGCAATCCCCACACCGACCTGGCCGGCTCCGCAGACTATGGCTTTCATGTCCGTCCGCCTCGTTTGTCCTAGACCGCACCTTCACGGCTGGGACTGCCTACTCCGAGGGATTTCAGCTTGCGATGCAAGGCTGATCGCTCCATGCCGATGAAGGCGGCAGTGCGGGAGATATTGCCGCCGAACCTGTCGATCTGTGCCTTGAGATATTCCCGTTCGAAGTTTTCCCGCGCCTCGCGCAAAGACAAGGCGATCATCTTCTCGGCGTCAAACCCCGCATCGTGATTGTCACGGGTGACGACCTCCGAGGGCAGGGACTCCAGCGTGATGGGTTCGTTGGCCGCACCCGTGGCCAGGATCAGCAGGCGTTCCACATTATTGCGCAACTGACGCACATTTCCCGGCCAGCTGTGCGCCTGGAGGGCTGCCATCACATCATCGCCGAATTCGCGTCGCGGCAAGCCGGCCGACACGGTAAGCCGGTCCACGAAATGCCGGACAAGATGGGGAACATCCTCGCGCCGTTCGGCCAATGCCGGCACCGTCACCGGAACCACGGCAAGCCGGTGGTAAAGATCTTCGCGGAAACGGCCTTCCTGGATCCGGGTATTCAGGTCCTGTGCCGTCGAGGAGATCACCCGAACATTCACCTGCACATCGGCCGTACCCGCGACACGGCGGAAACGCTGCTCGACCAGCAGGCGCAGAAGCTTGCTCTGGGTCTCCCGGGGCATGTCCGCAATTTCGTCGAGATAGAGCGTGCCGCCATGCGCACGCTCGAGCAGACCGACATGCCGGACCGATCCATCGTCGTTTTCGCGGCCGAACAGTTCTTCTTCCACGCCTTCAGGCGACATGCCCGGCGCGCTGACGGCGATGAAATCGGCGCCGGACCGGGGTGAGTTTTCGTGGATCAGGCGAGCGACGAGCTCCTTGCCGGCCCCCGACGGCCCCCGTATCAGAACCCGGCTGTTCGTGGGGGCGACACGCTCGATGAGCTGGCGCACCTGAACGATGCCGGTGGAGTCTCCGATCAGCGTATTCTGGGCATCCGCTCGGGCCCGCAATTGTGCATTTTCGCTGCGCAGGCGGCTGGCCTCGAGGGCACGCTTGACTGTCAACAGGAGCTTGTCGCTCTTGAACGGTTTCTCGATGAAATCATAGGCGCCCTTGCGAATGGCCGCGACAGCCGTCTCGATTGTGCCATGGCCGGAAATCACGATCACCGGCAGGTCCGGATCATGCGCGCGGAATTCGTCCAGCAGCTCGATCCCGTCGAGACGGCTGCCTTGCAGCCAGACATCGAGAATGACCAGCGATGGCTTGCGTGCCCGGATCGCATCCAGTGCCGCATCCGCATCGGCCGCTTCGCGCGGTTCATAGCCGTCGTCTTCCAGAAGCCCGCCAATCAGTTCCCGGATATCGGCTTCGTCATCCACGACGAGAATGTCCTTAGCCATGGATCATGCCTCCTGCACAGACGGGATCACTGGATCGGCAGCGTCAGCGAGCGGGAAGACCAGCCGCACGACGGCGCCCTCTCCGCTTGCCGGCACATCCAGCTCCAGACGTCCCTTATGGTCTTCCATCACGCGCTTGACGATCGCCAGACCGAGGCCCGTCCCCTTCTCGCGCGTGGTCATATAGGGCTCGGTCAACCGTTCGCGATTGGCGGTCGGCCAGCCCAGCCCGTTATCCTCGACCTCGATGAGCGAGTATCCGTCGGCCTGCCGCAGACGCACTGCAACGCGACCCGTTGCGCCATCGTTGTCCATGCGCGCACTCACGCTCTCGCAGGCATTCTTGAGAATATTGGCCAGAGCCTGGCTCGAAAGCCGGGCATCGCACAGGGCGTGGATGGGCTCGCCGGGGTGCTCGAACGGAACCTCGATATTCGGCGAGGCCACTCGCTGGGCAAAGACGGCCGACTTGACGAGCTCGCCCATCTCGACCCGCTCCACCTTTGGCTGGGGCATGCGGGCGAAAGACGAAAATTCGTCGACCATGCGGCCGATATCGTTGACCTGGCGGACGATCGTCTCCGTGCACCGGTCGAATGTTTCAACATCGGACTGGATCTCGTCGCGGTATTTCCGGCGGATACGTTCGGCCGACAACTGGATCGGCGTCAGCGGATTCTTGATCTCGTGCGCGATACGCCGGGCAACCTCGCGCCAGGCCGCATTGCGCTGGGCGGTAACCAGCCGGGTTACATCGTCGAACGTGATCACCAGCCCCGCCTCTTCGTCCATCGAGGCCCGGACGGTCAGGTGCCGCACCTGATCGTCATCGGCCTGCAGGTCGATCTGCGCCTCGGCAACGGAACCTGGGCGGCGCCGGGCCTGGGTGACGATTTCCGTCAGTTCCGGCGCCACATCTTCAATCCGCACACCGATCAGGTCATCCGTGCCGGGGCTGAGCATGGAAATCGCGGACCGGTTGATCAGCGTGACGTGATCCTCCCCGTCGAGGCCGATCACGCCGGCACGAACGCCCGCCAGGATGGCTTCGATGAAGGCCCGCCGCTTTTCCGACTCGGCATGCGACTCGATCAGTTCCCGGCGCTGGCTGCGCAATTGGCGTGTCATCCGGTTGAAGGCGCGGGCCAACGCCGCGATCTCGTCATCTTCGCGGCCCATCTGTACCCGGGCGTCCAGATCGCCACGGCGCACCCGTTCGGCCGCGCCGACCAGGCGGGAGATTGGCGTGACAACCCGCGTCGCCGCCGTCAGGGCCAGCCAGATCGATCCGATCAGAAGCAGAATCCCGACCTCGAAATACAGGAAGTAGAAGGTCTGCCGTATCCGGGTCTCCTGTTGCGAGGCATCGCGCAATTCCCGCCGGGCGGCGCCCATCTGGCGGAACAGGTCGATGTCCACGGGGTGTGAGACGAAAAGATAGGCATCCGGATAGGAATCCAGCCGGTAGAGCACCCGCATCACATCGATGGCGTCGGCGGAGGTGTCGGGTGTGGAAACCGCGAGATCGCCCTCATTGGCCAGTTCGTAGAGCCGGGGTGACGGCGCCACATATTCCTCGTTCTCGCGAAACTGCGTCCGGGCCAGCAGCGTACCGCGCCCATCCACCAGATAGGCGGCGACGAAACCCCGCTGGGCAGCCTGGGCGCTGAGATAACGCACATACTGGATACGGCTGGTCGTAAAGGCGTCGATGGCGTCGGGCTGGCTCAGGTCGTAGGCCATGGCCTGGAGCTGGTCGGACGCCCATTCGGCTTCCCGGTTGTAGAAGTCCAGCGCCACGGTCTCCAGCTGGTCGACCATCGTCGAGACCCTGTTGCCGAACCAGTAGTCCACGCCCCGGCTGATTACGGCACCGAGAAACAGCGCCGACAGGATTGCCGGCGTCGCAGCCGCAATCGAAAACAGGGCTACGAAACGCAAATGCAGTCGCGGAGTCGGTTCGCCAAAACGCCGCGCGCGGACCCGCCGGACAAAGCGCAAGGCAACAACACCGGCAAGTCCGGCGATGAGCACGGCATTGCCAATGAGAATGGCGATGGCGAACCGGTTATTGGGACCTGTCAGCCCGCCTTCGCGCAACAGGATAACGGCCGCTGCGGACAGCAGACCCAGCGATACGACAAAGCCCATTCCGAACAACGCCGCAGATTGCGGAGAGATATTCCGGATCAGTGTCTTGGCGGATGGCTGCGGCAAAGATCGCCTCACATGTTGCAGAGACGCATCATTGCGCCGACGTTGCACAAAATCAACATGCGTTACGCCTTGGCCACAGCTAGGCCTCCGTCTCGCCACCCAACTCGCTCAATCGCCGTGCGAGCGTATTGCGGTTCAGGCCCAGCAGTTCCGCGGCCCTGGACCGGTTTCCGTTGCAACGATCCAGGGCCTGCGCAAAAAGGGCCCGCTCGACCGCGTCGACGGCAACCTGCCGCGCATCGGAGCCCGACGATAGTGCCAGTGCGGCCAATGCATTGGCATGCACGTCCATCTCTTCCGCCGCATCGCCCCCATCCGCGCTGAAGGCGTCGATCACATCTGTCAGGGCCGCCACGCGACCGCGGGTCGCCAGCGACAGGCGCGACAGGACGGAGCGCAGCTCGACGACATTGCCGGTCCAGGGGGAAGTGGCGAGATACTCCATGGCGTCCTTGGACACGCGCACGACGGGCTGCTGATCGCGGCGTGCGAACTGACCGAGAAAGGCTTCGCACAGGGCCGGAATATCGCTGCGGCGCTCACGCAGAGGCGGAACCGTGATCACACATTCGCTCAGGCGGGCGGCCAGCCGGTTATCCAGCGGCTTGGCCGGCGCCTGCGAGGCCGTCGCGATGACGCGGCCTGCCCCCGCATCCAGCGCATCGCGCGCGGCCCGCTGCTGGTCGATACTCCATTCCTCCAGCCGCAGCCAGACGACCTGCCGGGCGGCCTGTGTCGACCCGAAAATGTCCGAAGCCGTGTTGGACGGCGTGACCACAACGGCATCGTCGGCCGATACGCCGCGGGCGCGCAGCAGGGCCTCCGCCGCCTGGCGCTTGCCGACGCCCGGCTCGCCGGTGATCATGACATGAGCCTGGCTGGTCGCGGCACGGGCGATCGCCTTGAAGGCCGACTGCATGGCCACCGACTGGCCGATGAAACCGGTCGGCTCCTCCGCCATCCGGGTGCGCTGGCTGGTCTTGGTGTCGCCCAGCGCCGCCCCGACCGCAGCAATCATGTCGTCAAGATCGAAGGGTTTGGGCAGGTATTCGAACACACCGCCCTTTGCGGCATTGATCGCAGTGGATGCCGTGGCCTGGGCACTCATCACGATCACCGGCATCTGCGGCCGCAGCCGGGAGACCAGGCTGAGATTCTCCAGGAAATTCGTCCCGTCCAGCAGCACGTCGGCCAGCAGGAGGTCGCCCTCACCATTGCGGATCCAGCCCAGCGCCGTGTCCGGCGAAGCCGTGGCACGCACCTGGTAGCCGGCCGAACCCAGGGCCCGCGACAGTATCAGCTTCAGGCTCTCATCGTCTTCGAGAAGCAGGATGCGGGCACTCACGATGGCATCTCCCTGGCGACCGGTAGGCGCAGGTGGAAAGCGGTGCGGCCCGGTTCGCTTTCATAATCCAGCTGACCCTCATGCAGGGCCGCAATGCGGGCGGCAAAGGCCAGGCCCAACCCCTCGCCCGCCGGCTTGGACGTGACAAAAGGCGTGAATATATCCGGGCCCAGCGTGTCGGGGATGCCCGGCCCGTTGTCCCGAACGACGAGGACCAGCGGCGTCGGGTTGGCACCGGTCCGGCTTCGCGGCCCGGTGTCGAACCGGGTCTCGACGCGGATCTTCGGGTCCTTCACCTCGCGGACGGCGTCGAACGCGTTTTGCAGCAGGTTCAGAACGACCTGCAGCAGGAGGTCATGGTCGCCGTCCACTTCCGGCAGGGACGGGTCGAAATCCTCGCGCAGGACCGCCGAGGCCGTGCCATCGGCGCGGACCAGCCCGTCCATCGCTCTCACCGCCAGCCGGTTCAGATTGATGGGTGAGCGGACGCCAAGCCGGACATCGCCGACCCGGCTCCAGTGATCGGCCAGGCGGGTGATACGGTCGACATCCTGGATGATGAGATGGGCCAGCTCGCCCGCCGCCTCGATATTGCTTTCGCGCCGGATCAGCTGCGCTGCGCCGCGCACACTGGCGAGCGGGTTTTTCAGCTCGTGTGCCAGCATCCGGCCGAAGCCGAGGGCGGGCGCCTGGGAGGCTTTCGCGCCGGGTTCGCGGTGCGGCAGCACCGACAGGGTCAGCGCGGATTGTTCGTCCGACCAGCGCGCATGCAGATCGAAGGGGCCGCCGGGTGCGAGCGCCAGGCCGAGCGCGACGACGGTACGCCGCGCGCTGCAGGCCTGCTCGACAATGTCAGCCAAGTGTGAACAAAGCGGAGAGTGTGCGGCAAAGCGCCCCTTGCGCAAATGACGCTGGGACAGTCCGAGCCACTCCTCGGCCTGGGTATTGGCCCAGGCAAACTGCCCGCTTTCGGAAAACTGCAGGATCGGGATTGCGGCCATGTCCGCGGCCAGCATGGCAGGTGACGGCTTTGCGGATGCCGCGTTCATGCCACTGCCCGGTGTTCCGGCTGCGTCAGCCGCGACAGCGCCCCGCGCACCGCCAACGGGTCGTCGGACCGGCACAGGATGGCACGAATACCGCCGATCCAGTCGGCGTCGCACAGCCCGCCCTCAACATCCACGAAGGAGGCAAAATGCTTGCGCATCATACGGATACCCAGGCATTCGCCATAGTGCTCCAGCGCCATGTCGAACTGCCGGGCCAGCGCCTCGACCTTCGAACGCCAGGGCGTTTCGACCGGACGCCCGAGAAGCGCCGACCCGATCTCGCCCACCAGCCAGGGGCGCCCCTGGGCCGCCCGGCCGATCATCACCGCGTCGGCACCCGACGTTTCAAGCGCCGAACGGGCGTCCCCGGCGGTCTGGATATCGCCGTTGACGACGACCGGGATGGACACCGCCGCCTTCACGGCGCGCACCGCAGCCCAGTCGGCCTCGCCCTTGTAGAATTGCTGCCGCGTCCGGCCGTGGACCGTGACCAGCTGTACACCTGCGTTTTCTGCGCGCCTGGCAAGGTCCGGCGCATTGAGACTGTCATGATCCCAGCCCAGCCGCATCTTCAGCGTAACCGGCACATCCACCGCCTCCACCGTCGCTTCGATGAGGGTCAGGGCGTGGTCGAGATCGCGCATCAGGGCGGAGCCGGACAGTCCCTTGGTCACCTGGCGGGCGGGGCAGCCCATATTGATGTCGACGATGTCGGCGCCGGCATCCCGGGCGATCTTCGCCCCTTCGGACATCCACCGCGCCTCACGGCCGGCCAGCTGGATGATGCAGGGGTCGAGCGAGGCATCCAGCGCCGCCTTGCGCACCATGTCGACCCGGCCGCGCGCCAGAGCGTCGCTGGCGACCATTTCCGAGACCACCATGCCGGCGCCGAAACGCTGGACCTGACAGCGGAACGGCAGGTCGGTCACGCCGGACATGGGCGCGAGCACGGCGGGAATCTCGATCCGGTGCTTGCCGATTGCGAAGTGCATGCTGCTGGACAAATCCTGAACGGGCATCGTAAGCCCGTCAGGCTAGCGATTATGCTGCGCTGCGGCAATGGATGAGGGCGGGCATGAGGATCGGTGCGGTGATCGTGGCGGCCGGACGCGGGGAGCGCGCCGGCGGCGGCATCCCCAAGCAATACAGGCGTCTGGCCGGCCAGAGCGTGCTCGCCCGCTCCATCCGTGCCCTGCGCGATCATCCACATGTCGATACAGTCATTGTGGTGATCAATCCGCAGGATACCGAGCATCTGGACGCCGTGGCCCGCGAGCTGGACGCGCGATTCGATACCGTTCCCGGCGGGGCCACACGCACGGCCTCCGTGCAGGCGGGGCTGGAATGGATGCGGACATACGGCGCAGACGCGGTGATGATCCATGATGCTGCCCGGCCGTTTGCCAGCCCATCCCTGATCGACCGGCTCGTTTCGGCCCTTGACCGGCATGCGGCAGTAATCCCGGCGCTTCCGGTTGCCGATGCCCTCGTTCAGGTCGGCGACGGGGACGCGGTCCGGCACCCTGTCGACCGGACCGGGCTGCAAGCGGCGCAGACGCCGCAGGCGTTTCATCTGGCGCCGCTCCTGGAGGCCTATGCCCGTCTGGACGAAACCGCCCTTCCCGACGATGCCGCCGTCATACTGGCGGCCGGCGGCGCGGTACACACCGTCGCCGGCGAGGCCGGCAATTTCAAACTCACCACGCCCGGCGATTTCGACCGGGCCGAAGGGGAATTGGCGATGAAGGCGATCACGGTGACCGGACAGGGGTTAGACGTGCACCGGCTGGAGCCGGCCGAAACGATGTGGCTGTGCGGTATCGAACTGCATGAGGGGCTGGGCCTGATCGGTCATTCCGATGCCGATGCCGGCCTGCATGCCGTCACCGACGCGGTGCTGGGTTGTGCCGGAGCGGGCGATATCGGCCAGCACTTTCCGCCCTCCGATCCTAAATGGCGCGGCGCGGCGTCGGACAAGTTTTTGCTGCACGCCCTGGACTTGCTGGCCAAAGCCGGCGGGCAGGCCGTTCACGCCGACGTAACCCTGATTGCGGAACGCCCGAAAATCGGCCCCTATCGCGACGCCATGCGCCAGCGCCTGGCCGAGCTGCTGGATCTCGACCCCGCACGGGTCAACATCAAGGCGACCACGACCGAAAAGCTGGGCTTCACCGGCCGCGGCGAAGGCCTGGCCGCCCAGGCCGTGGTAACGGCGAGGCTGACATGATCTTCAACCACTCCCTCATCGATCAGGCCGAAACCCTGCTCGACCGCGCACGCACCGCCGGGGTGATGATCGCAACGGCGGAAAGCTGTACCGGCGGTCTGGTCTGCGGCCTGCTGACCGAAATCCCCGGCTCCTCCGATATCGTGGACCGCGGTTTCGTGACCTATTCCAACGAAGCCAAGACGGAAATGCTGGGCATTCCGGCGCGGATCATCGAAGCCCATGGTGCGGTTTCCAGCGAGGTCGCCAAACGCATGGCCGAGGAGGCTCTGCTGCGCTCCAATGCGGATATCGCGGTATCGGTCACCGGTGTGGCAGGCCCCGGCAGTTCCGGGCGCAAACCGGCCGGCCTGGTGCATTTCGCCCTCGCCCGCCGCGACGGAGAGACCAGGCATGAGGTGCACCGCTTCGGCGATCGCGGCCGCGATGCGGTGCGCCTCGCCAGTGTTGCCACGGCGCTCGACCTGCTAGCCGAGGGCGTCGATTTCTTCAGCTAGGTCAATCGCCGGTTCTCCGGTGCGGGCGTAGCGGCGGTCCGCTTCGGCGGAAAATTTCCGGATCAGGATACGGCCGGCGCGTTCCCGATTGCTTTCCAGCAGCATCTGCAGGATGGCATTCCTGAACTCGGCCCGGATGGCGAATTCGACCAGGGTCGACCCGTCCGACAGGGCGTGAAAGCGCCAGGCATTTTCCAGAATGCGGAACGGGCCGGAGACGAAACTCACATCGATGGTGCGATGTGACGCGTCGGCGATCACCCGCGAGGTGAAGCGTTCGGCGACGAATTTGTAGCGCACACGGGCCTCGGCGGTCATTTCCGTCAGGGGACCGTCATGCGCTTCGTTGAGCACGCGCATCGCCGTGATCTGCGGGATGAATTGAGGATAGGCACGCACATCCATGACCAGATCGAACAGATCGTCCGGCGCATGGAATAGCCGCAGGCGTTCGCGGGTTTCGACGGCCACGTCGCAGCGCCCCGTCAGCCGCGCGCGATGAGGGCGTTGCGCGCCTCGCGCAGCTTTTCGAAATCATCGCCGGCGTGATAGCTCGAGCGCGTCAGCGGCGTCGCCGACACCATCAGGAAGCCCTTTGCCCGGGCAATCGTCTCGTAGGCCTTGAACTCGTCCGGCGTGACGAAACGGTCGACGGCGGCATGCTTGCGCGTGGGCTGGAGATACTGCCCGATGGTCAGGAAATCGATGCCGGCGGACCGCATATCGTCCATCACCTGCATGACTTCTTCCTTGGTCTCGCCCAGGCCGACCATGATGCCCGACTTGGTGAACTGGGCCGGATCGCGCTCCTTCACCCGCTCCAGAAGTCGCAGGGAGTGGTAATATCGCGCGCCCGGCCGGATCGACAGGTAGAGCCGCGGCACGGTTTCCAGATTGTGGTTGAACACATCCGGCGCGGCGTCGATGACGCGTTCGGCAGCGCCGGGCTTGCGCAGGAAGTCCGGTGTGAGAATTTCCACCGTCGTGCCCGGTGCCAGTTTGCGGATCGCCTCGATCACGTCGACGAAATGCTGGGCCCCGCCATCGTCCAGATCGTCACGGTCGACCGAGGTTATGACGACATGTTTGAGCCCCATCTGCGCCACGGCCTCGGCGACGCGCCGGGCCTCGTCCCGATCGACGGCGCCGGGCAGGCCGGTCTTGACGTTGCAGAAGGAACAGGCGCGGGTGCAGGTATCGCCGAGGATCATGAAAGTGGCGTGCTTCTGTTCCCAGCATTCGCCGATATTGGGACAGCCCGCTTCCTCGCACACGGTGACGAGACCGCCCTCCTTCACCACTTTCTGGGTTTCCGCAAAGGTCTTGCCAAGCGGCGCCTTGACGCGAATCCAGTCCGGCTTGCGCAAGACCGGCGTATCCGCCCGCTTCTGCTTTTCCGGGTGCCGCGCCGCCCGCGCTTCGGATGCGGCTTCGCGCGCCGTATTGTCGATCAGATTGGCCATGGTGAGCACATAAGCCGGAGCGCGCTTTCCATCAAGTTGACGGAACTGTTGGGTGCTATGCGGAATCGGGAGACGGGCTCCCTCCCGGGCACAAGTGACGGAGCTCGCGCCTCCCGTCCCGGAAGCCGCCTGCGAGTCCACAGGCACAGGAGCGGGCGGGAACAAACCGGGACGCGTTTCCGGCAAGCCGCTGCAGGTCCCGGGAATTTACCGGCGTGTCGCGGGATAAGCCGTGCGCCAGGCCTTCCCCGCACTCACCCGGGCTTGCGGCAGATCAGGAACAGGGCGGAGCGCCTGGACGGTTTCCAGTCGTAGACGATCTCGAAGCCGGCCTCATGCATGCTCTTGCGCAAGGCGTTGGCCGAAAACACCCGCAATAATGGGAAGAGTCCGACCAGCCGGGCAATGGGGATGATGGGGATCAGGAACCAGAGCCCGTCGGCGACACAGACCGTCGAGGAGACGAAAACGCCACCGGGCTTGAGCAGGCTGCAGGCCTTCGCAATTCCCTCATCCCGGTCTTCCAGCAGGTGCAGGATCGACAGGCCGAGCACGGCATCGAAACTTTCCGGATCGGCCTCCAGGTCGGCGAAATCGGTCCGTTTGAAAGTGATATTGCCGGCACCGGCTTCGCGGGCACGCTCCTCACCGAAGCGCAGCATCTCCTCGGAGATATCGGTCGCCAGATAATGTTTCACATGCGGCGCATGCCGCACCGCCGTCCCCCCGGTTCCGCAGCCGAATTCGAGTACCTCGCTGTCGGGCGTGAAGTATTGCCGGGTCTTTTCCAGCTTGTGCTCGTAGGCGGCCTCGTCCTCGATCGGCGAGTTGAAATAGCGCTTGGCCATACGGTTCCAGAAACGGCGTTCTCGATTCATTGCTCTTCCCTTGGTCTTGCCGGCAACCTCGTTTACTCATACACAAAACCAATATAAATCCGCATTTTCCTCGAACTGATATACGAAAAATCATGAACTGGCAGAGTGTCGCCTTTGACTGGAACCAGATCCGCGCCTTTCTCGCGACTGTCGAGGAAGGTTCCTTTTCCGCCGCCGCGCGGGCGCTGGGACAGACCCAGCCGACCTTGTCGCGCCAGATTACCGCGCTGGAGGAGGATCTCGGCATCACCCTGTTCGAGCGCGGCCGGCGCAGCATGCGGCCAACCGGAGCAGCGCTCGAACTCATCGATCATGTACGCGCCATGGGCGAAGCGGCCCAGCGTGTCTCGCTGACGGCATCGGGGCAGGCCCAGTCGGTCGAGGGGTTTGTCTCGATCACATCAACCGACATAGTGGCAACCCATCTTCTGCCGCCGGTGCTGGAGCGGCTGCGCGCCCTCGCTCCCAAGCTCCAGATCGAGATCATCGCCTCGAATACCGTACACGATCTGACCAAGCGCGAGGCCGATATCGCCATCCGGCATGGCCGGCCCGAACAACCCGACCTGATTGCGCGACTGCTGGGCGAAACGACAGCCGGTCTTTATGGTGCGCCGAGTTATCTCGACCGGGTCGGCAGACCGCAAACTGCGGAAGACGTATCCCGTCTGGACTTTGTCGGATTCGAGCGCGGTCCGCGCATACTGGAGTTTGTCCGCGATCTCGGCTTGGATCTGACACCGGAGAATTTTCGCGTCACATCCCAGAGCGGACCGGCCTATATCGCCCTGATCCAGCGCGGTTTCGGACTCGGATTCGTGACCCGGGACATGCTGGCCTTCTACCCCGATCTCGAGCCGGTCTATCCGGCCCTGCCCCCGATACCCGTCCCGGTCTGGCTGGTCACGCACCGCGAACTCAACACCAGCCGCAAGATCAGGCTGGTATTCGATACGCTGGCGGAGGAGCTCAAGGCCCGATGGGCGTCCTGAAACGAAAACGGGCGGTGCCATGCAGCACCGCCCGTCTTGCATTCCGATAGGCCGGACAGCCTTAGCGCTTCGAGAACTGGAAGCTGCGGCGGGCCTTCTTGCGGCCGTACTTCTTGCGCTCGACCACACGGCTGTCGCGGGTCAGGAAGCCATTGGCCTTCAAGACAGGGCGCAGGCCCGGTTCGAACAGCGTCAGGGCCTTGGAGATGCCGTGACGCACGGCACCGGCCTGGCCGGACAGACCGCCGCCGGTCACGGTGGCGACGATGTCGAACTCGTCCTTGCGCTCGGCGGTTTCCAGCGGCTGCTGCAGCAGCATGCGCAGGACCGGACGCGCGAAATACTGTTCCTGGTCCTTGCCGTTGACCGTGATCTTGCCATTGCCGCGCTTGATCCACACGCGGGCGACCGCATTCTTGCGCTTGCCGGTGGCGTAGGAACGGCCATGTTCGTCGATTTGGGGCTCGGCCGGAACGGCGTCCTCGGCGACCACGGCAGTGTCGCCGGCGTCTTTCATGACGTCCTTCAGGTCTTCGAGCGAGCGGGCTTCTTCACTCATATCAGCCTCGCGAATTCTTGGAGTTCAGGGACTTGAAATCGACCACTTCGGGCTGCTGGGCCTCGTGCTTGTGGTCGGGACCGGCATAAACGCGCAGGTTCGAGAATTGCTGGCGCGCCAGCGAGCTGTCTTTCGGCAGCATGCGCTGAACGGCCTTCTCGACGACGCGTTCCGGGAAACGCCCGTCCAGCAGTTTCGCCGGAGAGGTTTCCTTGATGCCGCCGGGATGGCCGGTGTGCCGGTAATAGCGCTTGTCGTCGCGCTTGCGGCCGGTGAAGACGACCTTCTCGGCGTTCACGACGATGACATTGTCGCCCATGTCGACATGGGGGGTATAGTCCGGACGGTGCTTGCCGCGCAGGCGCATCGCGATATAAGCCGCCAGGCGGCCGACAACGGCCCCCTCTGCGTCAATCACGACCCACTTCTTTTCGACATCCGCCGGTTTAACGGAATAGGTCTTCATAATAATCCTGCCTCAGGCCTTTTGGGCTCGGGTTGAATTCGAGCGCGCCGTTTAGAGGCGATTTTCACTCCCGTCAAGAAAGTGTCGAATTCCGGCTGTATTTTTATACACCTATTGATGCGGTTAAATGATACCGCATTGCTCCACCGTGTCATAATCGCGTCGCGAAGCCATTGTATTCCCACCCTGTTTTCAATTGCCGGAGTCGTACCATGCCCCTCTCACGCCGCCATTTCCTGCGCAGCACCGCCGCCACATCGCTGGCCTTCTCCGGTCTGTCGACACTTGCGGCTGCCCAGGAGCGCAGTGAGATCCAGGGCTTTCTCAACCAGGTCGACGGCTTCGGCCCCCTGCAGGCCGATCCGGCGGGGCTGTTCGACCTGCCGGACGGTTTCTCCTATGACGTCATTTCCACCGCCGGCGATGCAATGAGCGACGGGCTGGTCGTACCGGGGGATCTGGACGGCATGGCCTGTTTCCAGCGCGCCGATGGCCGCATCGTCCTGGTGCGGAATCACGAGCTGCGGGCGCACGAGACCGCAAAATCCCCCTACGGGGCCGATGCTGCCGGGCTCGTCCTGATCGATCGCGAGCGTGTGCACGACTGGGCAGACCGCGACACGCCGCATCTGGGCGGCACGACGCACATCGTGCTGGACCCGCAGACACTGGCCGTGGAGGCGCAATTCCTGTCGCTGGCCGGCACGGAGAATAATTGCGCGGGCGGGCCCACGCCCTGGGGCAGCTGGCTGACCTGCGAGGAGACCGAACGCAATGCCGGCGACGGTGCTCACGTCGAGCACGGCTATGTCTTCGAAGTGCCGCACGATGCCACGGGGCTTGTGGATCCCGTTCCGCTCAAGGCGATGGGCCGCTTCCGCCACGAGGCGGTGGCGGTCGATCCGGCAACCTCGATCGCCTATCAGACCGAGGACCGCTACGACCTCTGCCTCTTCTACCGTTTCATCCCCCGTGTCGCGCAGCGCTATGCCGAAGGCGGGCGCCTGCAGGCGCTGGCCGTTCGCGGCCAGCCCGGCCTCGACCTGCGCAACTGGACCCGGTCCCGTATCCGCCCGGGCGAGTGGATGGATGTGGAATGGGTCGACCTTGACGATGTGGAGGCGCCCGAGGCCGATCTGGCGCTGCGCGGTTTCGCCGCCGGTGCGGCGCAATTCACCCGCGGCGAAGGCATCTGGTGGGGCGAGGACGAATGCTATTTCGCCTGCACCGATGGCGGACCGGAACGGCTGGGCCAGATCTGGCGCTACCAGCCGGATGAAAACGGCGGCCGCCTGCAGCTCTTCTTCGAGAGCCATGACGGCGCGGTGATGGAGAATTGCGACAATCTATGCGTGGCGCCCTGGGGCGATCTGATCGTGGTCGAGGATGGCGATGCCGACCAGTACATCCGCGGCGTGACGCCCGCGGGCGAGGTGTATACCATCGGCCGAAATGCCCATCCCGAAAACAGCGAGATTTGCGGTCCATGTTTCAGTCCCGACGGTTCGACCCTGTTCTTCAATGTGCAAGACGGTCCCGGACGCACGTTCGCGGTGCGCGGTCCCTGGCCGGCGCGTTCACGCTAGGAGCCGGCCTGCTTGCGCTGGCGGCCTGTGCCGACCCGGCCGAAGACCCGGGCGAAGGCCTGCCCGAAACGGCCGCGGAGAACACGCTGGAAGTGCTGGTGACGGCCGCCTTTACCGGCGTCGATGGCGGTGCCGGCGCACTGACCTTCCTGCCTGACGCGGATGCGCCCTCGCTGGGCTATGTCGTTTCGGCACCGCGCGAAGGCGGGCTGGACATCTTCAATCTCGACGGCGAGCTGCAGACCCGCCATGCCGGGGCCCGCCTGACAGGTCTTGCCGCCGCACCGGGGTTCGAACTGCGCGGCGAGTCGCTGCCGCTCGTCTTCGGTGCCTCGCCGGACAATGACAGTGTTTTCGGCTATGCCATCGTGCGCGACGGTGCCCGTGTGCTGGAACTGCCACTGCAGACGACCCAGGGCGCGGACGGCGTGGCCGGGCTGTGCCTGCTGCGTGAGGGACCGGGCTTTGTGGAACTGGTCGTGCTGGGCACGGGCGCCAATGCCGAGGTCTGGCGCGTCCGCGATGCCGGCGAGGATGTTCTCTCCGTCCAGACGCTGCGCAGCTTCCCCCTGCCCGCTCCGGCGCGCCAGTGCGATGCTTTCGATGGCGAGATATATACCGCCAGCCCGGCCGGCGGCCTGACCCGCCTGTCCGGCGACGGCGCCATCCTGGCCGAAGCCCAGACAACAGCGACGTCGCTGACCGTCGGCGAGTTTTCCGGCACGCGTCTGGTCCTGGCGACGGACGGCAACAGTGAAACCGTGCGCAGCTTCGACGCGCGCTCGCTTGCGGCGCGCGAGAATATCGACGTCGTCGACGGCCTGTCGACGCCGGGCATCGGCCGGCCGGGTGCAATCGAGGTCTCGCACGCCGATTTCGGCTTTACCGCCTATTCCAATGGCATGCTGGCCGTGTTCGATATTGCCGACCAGCGCGTCAAGGTGATCTCCCGCGATGCCTTCGCACGGGCGGTGATCACAGGCGAGAATGCCGCGGCGCCGGCCGAGGCGGGTTAGGCTTTCCTATACCGCCCGCCGCGCGGTCCAGGCCGCGCACACGGTGGCGATGAACAGGAGAACCGCGCCGAACTGGTGCGCCAGGGAGAGGCTCAGGGGCGCCACCGCCAGCAGCGCGGCGATGCCCAGTGCGATCTGGCCGGTCACCAGGGCCGGCAGGATCACCATGAAGGGTTTCAGCGACACACGCGGCTCGAACCAGATCAGCGCGGCATAGGCGGCCACGGCCAGGGCCACGAGATAACCGGTCCAGCGGTGGTGCAATTGCACCGCGGCATGGCTCTCGAACATGGCCTGAAGGAACCCCATCCCGCCGAGATAGTCTTCCGGGATCAGCTCGCCATTCATCAGGGGCCAGGTGTTGTAGATACGACCCGCATCCAGCCCGGCCACAAAGGCGCCCAGCAGGATCTGCAGGAAAACCAGACCCAGAAGTGCAACCGAGGTTCCGGCCAGCTTGCCGCGGCGCATGGGCGGCGGGCCGAACCTCGCCTCCAGCGCCAGCCAGATCGTAACCCCCAGAATGACAAAGGCCATGCCCAGATGCGTGGCCAGCCGGTACTGGCTGACATCGAGGCGGTCGACGAGGCCTGACGCGACCATCCACCAGCCGATCGCGCCCTGAAGGCCGCCCAGCAGGAAGAGGCCGAACAGGCGCGGCTTGAGACGCGCACTCAGGTGCCCGCGCATCCAGAAGACGACAAAGGGAACGAAAAAGATGAGTCCGATCGTCCGGCCCAGCTGGCGGTGACCCCATTCCCACCAGAAGATGAAACGGAATTCGTCCAGCGTCATGCTGGAATTCTGGGTCTGGAATTCGGTGGTCTGCTGGTAGAGCCGGAATTCCGCCTCCCAGTCGCCCTGCGTGATCGGCGGAATGGCGCCGGAAATCGGCTTCCACTCGGTGATCGACAGGCCGCTATCGGTCAGGCGGGTGGTGCCGCCGACAATGATCATGGCGATGACGAATGCCGCAACGATGAACAGCCAGTTCGACACGGCGCGGCTGGTGGTGGAGGTGTGGTAGGCCATGCGCGCTAACTACCGCAAACCGGCGCCGGGGCAAGACGGTGCCTTCACTCCGCCACGCAAAGCGGCTGATATTCGGCTCGCATGGCATGCAGTGACGCGCCATCATGTCACAGGTCGACACGGAAAACGGGAGCGAAACGGTCATGGGAGAGGACCAGACGGTGATCATTGCGGGTGCAGGCCAGGCCGGCGGCCAGTGCGCAGCCTCGCTGCGGCGCAATGGCTGGACCGGCCGCATCCTCCTCGCCGGGGCCGAACCGCACCCGCCCTATCAGCGCCCGCCCCTCTCCAAGGCCTATCTGGCCGGCGAGATCGGCGAGGACCGGCTGTGGCTGCAGCCGCGGGAAACCTGGGCCGACCAGAACGTCGACCTGCGCCTGGGCGTCACCGCCACGGCCATCGACCGCTCGGCGAAGACGGTCGCTTTCGACGATGGCCGCACCGAACATTACGACCATCTCGTCCTGGCCACCGGATCGCGGGTGCGCACCCTGCCCGTGCCGGGCGCCGGTCTGGAGGGTGTGCGCTATCTACGCACCATCGCCGATGTCGATCAGCTCAGGGCGGACGTCACGCCGGACAAGCGTATCGCCATTATAGGCGGCGGCTATATCGGCCTGGAAGCCGCCGCGGTGGCGAAAAAACTGGGCGCCAGACCCGTCGTCTTCGAGGCGATGGACCGGCTTCTCGCGCGCGTCGCCGTGCCCGAACTCTCGCAATACTATCTCGACACCCACCGCGCTCACGGCGTCACCGTGGAACTGGGCGCCCAGGTCGCCGAAATCTCCGGCAAGGGTGGCGGGCTGTTCGGCGGCAAGAAGCGCGTCGCGACCGTCCGGCTCGCCGACGGGCGCTCGTTCGAGTGCGACAGTGTGCTGGTGGGCATCGGCATCCTGCCCAATCAGGAAATCGCGACCGGGGCCGGCCTGGCCACGGATAACGGCATACGGATCGATGCCGAATGCCGCACGGCGGATCCGGCCATCTACGCCATCGGCGATTGCGCGGAACAGGAAAACTGGCTGACGGGCACCCGCGTGCGCCTGGAATCCGTGCCCAACGCGCTGGAACAGGCCAAACACGCGGCTGCCGCCATCTGCGGCACGCCTGCGCCGAGGCCGGACGTGCCCTGGTTCTGGTCCGACCAGTTCGATCTCAAACTCCAGACCGCCGGCCTTGTCGGCCAGCAGGACACCACGCTGCGCCGCCGCCCGGCCGACACCGAAGCCGGTCATTTTTCGCTCTTCCATCTGAAGGACGGCGTCCTCATCGCCGCCGATTGCGTCAATGACGCGCACGGTTTCATGGCGGCCAAGGCAATGATCGCCGCGCGGGCCAAGCCGGATCAGGCCGATCTGGTGAACCCGGACGTGCCGATGAAGGATGTGATGAAGGCGGCACTGGGGAGATAGGTAGCAAAACGGACACCGCCCCGGCGGCGCGATCGCGATCGTGCCTCAGGGCGAAAACCGGCACGTCTCCCCGTTTTTCCCGAAAGAGCCCACCCCTGTGGAACATCAGCAGGCGTCTTTGACACTTCTTCAGCAGAAAAATGGTCGGAGCGGCGAGATTTGAACTCGCGACCCCCGGTCCCCCAGACCGGTGCGCTAACCGGGCTGCGCCACGCTCCGACACTCTTGTTTGGACGGGCGGGCCCGTCCGATGGGGAGGCCGGTTATAGGGTGAGGTTTGCCGGTCCGCAACCGCCCCGTCAGCGCAAACTGCGCCGGGCCGGCGATTACGGTTCCAGCACTGATTTCAGCTTGGCACGTGCGCCTTCCAGCTCGTCGATAATGTCTGCCAGCTGGCGCTGGGGCGCATCTGCCGGGCGCGGCCTGGCGGGCCGGGGGCGTTCGGGCGTTTCACGGTCGGCTGCATCGACGGCCAGGGGACCCTTCCCGGCCGCACCGGCTCCGAGATCGATCACGGTGGCCACGCCATTGTCCTTGATGAATTTCCGGGCGCCCTTGATGGTGAAACCGTCCTCGTAGAGGAGGCGTTTCACGCCGCGCAGCAATTGCAGGTCCTGGGGCCGGTAGAAACGCCGCCCGCCGGCCCGTTTGAGGGGGCTGATCTGGGGAAACTTGCTTTCCCAGAAACGGAGTACATGGGCGGGAACGCCGATTTCCTCGGCGGCCTCGGATATGGTCCGGAAAGCTTCCGGCGATTTCTTGCTGAGCGACATGTTCATACCGCGTCAGCTCCGGCTCTGCCCCCTAATCCTTCGACAGGGCCGAGTCGACGCGCTCCTTCAAGACTTGCGACGGTTTGAACACCAGGACGCGGCGCGCCTCAATCGGCACTTCCACACCGGTCTTCGGGTTACGCCCGACACGCCCCCGTTTGTCCCTCAACAGGAAGGATCCGAAGGAGGACAATTTCACGTTCTCGCCTTCGGCCAGCGTGTCCGACACCAGAGTCAGGACCGATTGCACCAGATCCGCCGACTCCTGCCGCGACAGACCGACTTCCTGATAAACCGCCTCAGCCAGATCTGCTCGCGTTAAGGTTTTGTCCGACATAGCCATCCCCTCATAGATGAGCATAGGCTACGCCCGCACCCCCCATATCGTCAACGCCAAGGTCTTGGATAAATGCGATAATCGCGAAAATAACGCGCTAGAAGCGTGCCAGGGCGGCACCCCAGGTGAAACCGCCACCCAGTGCTTCCATCAAAACCAGGTCGCCACGCTTGATGCGCCCGTCCTGAACCGCCCGGTCGAAAGCCAGCGGAACCGAGGCCGCCGAGGTATTGCCATGATCGGCCACGGTGGAGATCACTTTCTCGGTCGGGATCGACAGGCGCTTGGCCACGCCTTCCAGGATGCGCTGATTGGCCTGGTGCGGCACGAACCAGTCGATATCGGCGATCGCCACGCCTGCCCTGTCGGCGATCGTGGTCATCGACTCCGCGATATTGGTGATGGCGTGCCGGAAGACCTGGTTGCCGATCATGCGCAGGTGCCCCACGGTCCCGGTCGAGGACGGCCCGCCATCGACATGGAGCAGGTCCTTGAAACGCCCGTCCGAGCGCAAATAGGTGCCAAGGATACCGGTTCGGGCCTCGTCCGAATTGTCGGAGCTTTGATCCGCCGTCAGCACCATCGCGCCCGCGCCGTCGCCGAACAGGACACAGGTCGACCGGTCGGTCCAGTCGAGAATGCGTGACATCGTCTCCGCGCCGACCACCAGGGCCGTCCCGGCCTGGCCCCGCGCGATCATGTTGTCAGCGACCGAAAGCGCATAGACAAAGCCGGTACACACGGCCTGGACGTCGAATGCCGCGCCCTTCGTGGCACCCAGCCGCGCCTGCAGCATGGTGCCCACCGAGGGAAAGGTGAAATCCGGTGTCGTGGTGGCGACCACGATCAGATCGACCGCCTCCGGCGCAATGCCGGCATCGTCGAGCGCGCGCCGCGCCGCCTGTTCGGCCAGATCGGCGGTCGTCACCCCTTCCGGTGCGATATGACGCTGGCGAATACCCGTACGCTCGCGAATCCAGCTGTCGCTGGTATCCACCATGCGCGAGAGTTCGTCATTGGTGAGAATACGGTCGGGGAGCCACGCCCCGACACCGGCAATACGCGCCAAACGCTCAGTCATGAGGCCGCAGCGACATCCTGTTCTTCAAACTGGGCAAACTTGTCGAGATTCTTGCGGATCTCCGCCATGAAATCACTCTTTGCCATGACATAGGCCAGACCGAGTGCGGAGGCGAAGCCTTCGCCGTCGGCACCGCCATGGCTTTTCACCACGATCCCCTTGAGACCGAGGAGGACACCGCCGTTGATATAGCGCGGATCCATACGCTGGCGCAGGCGATCGAGCGCGCCCAAGGATAGCAGGCCGGCCGCAAGTTTGGCGAGCAGGGAACTTGTCAGCGCCTCTCGCACCCAGCCGGCCACCAGGCGCGCCGTGCCTTCGGCGGTCTTGAGCGCGATATTGCCGGTGAATCCGTCGGTAACGACGACATCGATATCGCCAGCGGAGATATCATTGCCCTCGATGAAGCCCTTGTAGGCGATATCCAGGCCGGACGAGCGGATCAGCTGGTCTGCCTCGCGCACCGTGTCATTGCCCTTGAGTTCTTCCTGGCCGACATTCAACAGGCCGACGCTGGGCGCATCGCCGCCGAAAACGGCCCGGTGGTAGGCCTCGCCCATAATGGCGAATTCGACCAGCTGGGTCGCACCGCACTGCACATTCGCACCGACGTCCAGAACCACGGTATGCCCTTTGGGAGTCGGCCAATTTGCTGAGATTGCAGGACGATGCACCCCCTTCTTCATGCGCAGGATAACTTTGGAAATGGCCATCAGCGCGCCGGTATTGCCCGAAGAAACGACGGCGCCCGCCTCGCCGGCCTTGACCGACTGGATGGCGTTCCACATCGAGGAACCGCGCGCCCGTCGGACGGCCTCCGAGGGCTTGTCGGTCATCTGCACGAGGGTCGCTGTGTGCCGCAGCTCGCAAACCGCCGCGACTTTCGGATTGGCCTTCAGCAACGGAGCCAGCTGGGCCTCGTCTCCATGCAGGAGGTATTTCGCCTGCCGGTCCGGCCATCGTTTCAGGGCAATTCCGATACCCTCGACAACCGCCTGAGGTCCGAGATCGCCCCCCATGGCGTCTATTGAGATCGTTGGAATACCTGTCATGAGCTGCGGTTGTCAGTCCCTGGCAAAGGCGGCAGGCGCCGAACGCCCGCGGAACTTAGACCATGGTCGATGATATGCAAGGCGGCAAGACCGCGATCAGGGCGCCGGAAAGGCAGGCTCCGCACCGCCGCACAGGGCCGCCGCACCCTGCCGGGACAGGGCCGCATCGGCCGACTTGACGTACAGGGCAAGGCGTTCCGCACGTGTATCCGGGGTCTCCGTGCCGAACGTGTTTCGCGCCAGCACGCTGCGCAGCGCAGCCCCGTCATCATCTGCTTCCAGAGCCTCCCGGAGTGCAGTTGTGCGGCCGTAAAACCCCTCGGCCATGAAGCGAATCTTCTTTCCGACCGCCGAATCCCCGACCCCGAGTTCACGCATCGCCGCATCGAAATCGTCGAACATCGTGTCGAACAGGGCCTGACTGACCGACCGGGCCCGCTCCCCGCCCGATGCCTGCAGCACCAGCACGACCAGTGCCGTATGCAGCACGACGAGCTCGAAACGGCCCTCGATCGTGTCGTCGACGCCAGTCTCTCCATACAGCGCGGGCTGGCGGGCAGCCCGCACGATCGCGGCATGAAGCGCCCGGGCGGCACGCTTTTCGGGCTTCGGAGCGAACAGGCGGTGAAACATGTGATTATGGGCTCCCAACAATCGGCGCTTGAAGCTAAGCTCCGCCTTCGTTAGGTCAAGACATCGGTCACAGGGCGCGTCTGCCCGCCTGCGGCTGCCCTGTCGGATGGAGTTCGAACTTGATGAAGCGTCGCCTCGCCCTGCCCCTCCTGGTTCTGGCCTGCGCAGCCGGTGTGTCGGCGTGCAACCCGGTCCTGCGCTCGCACGGCTATCGCTATGCGCTCCAGGAAGAACCCAACATCACCCCGGCCGAGGACACGCAGGACACCGTCCTGGCCCGTCTGGGCAATCCCTCGACCCGCGGCACGTTCGAACAGGACACCTGGTATTATATTTCCTCGACCCGCGAGAGCCTGGCCTATCTGCGCCCGGTCACGCGCGACCGACGCATCATCGCCGTGAGCTTCGACGATGCCGGCGTGGTCTCCGCAGTCAACGAATACTCGCTCGAGGACGGCCGCGTGGTCGCCTATGCCGGCCGTGAAACCCCGACGCGCGGCCGCGAGCTCACCTTCCTCGAACAAGTGCTCGGCAATGTCGGCCGCCTGCCCTCCGAGCAGTTCGGCGGCGAACAGAACCTGCCGGGCGGCGCCGGCGGCCCGCGCCGCAACGAATAGTCGCAAGATTGAATTCGGCAAGAGAGCCCCGGTGGAAACACCGGGGCTTTTTTCTTCCGGAGCTGCCAAGGCGCAAACAAAAAGCCCCGGTCCTGACCGACCGGGGCTTTCCAGTTTCACGATCAATTGTCTGCTAGGCGGCGTTCGCCAGGAAGGCCAGCAGCAGCAATGCCACGATATTCGTGATCTTGATCATCGGGTTCACGGCCGGACCGGCCGTGTCCTTGTAGGGATCGCCCACCGTATCGCCCGTCACCGAGGCCTTGTGGGCTTCCGACCCCTTGCCGCCGTGATGGCCGTCTTCGATGTATTTCTTGGCATTGTCCCAGGCACCGCCGCCAACGGTCATGGAGACCGCGACGAACAGGCCGTTGACGATCACACCGAGCAGCATTGCGCCCACCGCCGCGAGCGCTGAGGCCTGATCGGCAATACCCAGGATCACGAAGTACAGCACGATCGGCGACAGGACGGGCAGCAGCGAGGGCACGATCATTTCGCGGATCGCCGCCTTGGTCAGGATGTCCACGGCCTTGCCGTAGTCAGGCTTGGCCTTGAACTCCATGATGCCCGGGATTTCCTTGAACTGCCGGCGCACTTCGGCCACGACCGCCGTAGCCGCACGGCCCACGGCCATCATCGACATGCCGCCGAACAGGTAGGGCAACAGCCCGCCGAACAGCAGACCGACGATGACATAGGGGTTTTCGAGCGAGAAATTCGGCTCGATCCCCAGGAGGTGTTCGACATCAGTCGTGTAGGCGGCGAACAGCACCAGGGCGCCCAGTCCGGCCGACCCGATGGCATAGCCCTTGGTCACGGCCTTGGTGGTATTGCCCACGGCATCCAGCGTGTCAGTCGTCTCGCGCACGCTGTCATCCAGCCCCGCCATCTCGGCAATCCCGCCGGCATTGTCGGTGACCGGACCGAAGGCGTCGAGCGCAACGATCATGCCGGCCAGCGCCAGCATGGTGGTCACCGCGATGGCGATACCGAACAGGCCGGCCAGGTTATAGGTCGCAACGATGCCGACGATGATGATCAGCGCCGGAAGCGCGGTCGCCTCCAGCGACACGGCCAGACCCTGGATCACATTCGTGCCGTGACCCGACTCGGACGCCCGCGCGACCGATTTCACCGGCCGGAAGCCCGTGCCGGTATAGTATTCGGTGACCCAGATGATCGCCGCCGTCACGATGAGGCCGATAATGCCCGAGAAGAACAGGTTCTGGCCCGTGATCATACGCTCGCCGACCATGCCGATCTCGCCCATGCCCGCGGGAAGCGCGTACTGGGTGACCAGCCAGAGACCGCCGATCGACAGCACGCCGGCCACGACCAGCCCCTTGTAGAGGGCGCCCATGACATTGTTGGACTTGCCCATCGAGACGAAGAAGGTGCCGATGATCGATGTCACGATGCACACCGCGGCGATCGCCAGCGGATAGATCATCATCGTCGTGCCCAGCTCGCCGGCAAAGAAGATCGAGGCCAGCACCATGGTGGCCACGACGGTCACGGCATAGGTCTCGAACAGGTCGGCCGCCATGCCGGCACAGTCGCCGACATTGTCGCCCACATTGTCGGCGATGGTCGCGGCGTTGCGCGGATCGTCTTCGGGAATGCCCGCCTCGATCTTGCCGACCATGTCACCGCCGACATCCGCACCCTTGGTGAAGATGCCGCCGCCCAGACGGGCGAAGATCGAGATCAGAGAGGCCCCGAAGCCGAGCGCCACAAGGGCGTCGATCACCGTGCGGCTGGCACTGTCATGGCCCATCGCACCGGTCAGGATCCAGTAATAGCCCGCGACCCCGAGCAGGGCGAGACCCGCCACAAGCATGCCGGTCACCGCGCCGGAGCGGAAGGCGATCTTCAGGCCGGCCGCCAGACTGGTCGATGCCGCCTGGGTGGTGCGCACATTGGCGCGCACAGAGACGAGCATGCCGATGAAGCCGGCAGCGCCGGACAGGATGGCCCCGACCGCGAAGCCGAGCGCGACCTCCCAGCTCAGGAAGATGGCGATCAGGATACAGACGACGATCCCGACGATGGCGATGGTGGTGTATTGGCGCTTGAGATATGCGTTCGCGCCTTCCTGGATGGCCGATGCGATCTCCTGCATCTTCTCCGTGCCCGCGCTCGCACTCATCAGCCTCTGGGTCTGAACGACCCCGTAGACGATGGCGAGCACGGCTGCCGCAATGGCCAATAAAAGCATGTTCATGGCTTCCAGCCCCGTTTCTTCACTTCGCTTTGGTCTTGGAAGGAAAAGGGGGAAGCATACGCGTGAGAACCACGCCGACCTTCTGCATGTCCCCCGCTTCTTCTTATTGTTGTTGCGGGGACTATGCCCAAGTCATGAGGGCGGCGCAACAGACCGTCTTTGATCTGTAAAATCAGCCTGTTGAAAAGCGAATGCCGGAATGTCAGCGGTCGAAGAGCCGCGTGTCCGCGCTGCGAATCTCCAGACGGTCGATTGCATTGGCGCCGTAAAGGTCCTGCAGGACGCCGCGCCACACATCCAGGGCCCGTTCGCGGTTCAGCGCCTGGCCGCGCTCATCCCCGACCGGTGTGCGGTATGACGCCCGAACCAGGGCGTCCAGCGCGTAGTGGGCATTCTCCTGCATGGTCCAGACATTCTGTCCGTCCGCCGCGCGCAGGCGCATGCTGACATAGGCGAATCCGGTCAGGCGCCCGTCGACCGACAGGGGCACGACCAGGGCCGGCAAAGTGAAGGCGCGCGGATCGCTGTCATCCTCGATCTCCTCCTCCGGCTCGGCATCCCCGTCGGCCTCGGTCCGGTTGAAAATGAGCAGGAAACGGTTACCGCCGCCGGAGCCGGACGACCTGCGATCGTCGCCGCCACCGCCCCCGCCGCCCAGCGCCAGGGCACCGGATTGCAGGACAAGGCTCATCAGAATTGCCAGGATCAGACGCATGCGGGCTTTCTCCATCCATGACCAGGATGGCAGATCGGCCTCAAAAATGCGTAAACCCGCCGGCTCCGGCCTCCACGGGCCGGCCCGACCGGTCGCGCAGGCGAACACCCTCGCCCTCGCCGGCATGCCCGATCCGGGTCAGCGGCACTCCGGCTCTTCCGGCCAGGGCGTCGATCTCGCCGCGGCATTCGGCCGGAGCGGTGAAGAGGAGCTCGTAATCGTCGCCCGCCGTCAGGAGGCGTACCAGACCGCGCTCACCGGCACTTTCCAGCCATGTCCCGGCATCCGCCGACAGCGGCACCGCCTCCGCATCGATCTCCATCGCGACCCCGCTGGCCCCGGCAAGGTGCCGGGCATCGGCGACCAGCCCGTCTGACACGTCGATGGCTGCGGTGGCGAGCCCGCGCAGCGCCCGGCCGAGCGCCAGGCGCGGCTCGGGGCACTCATAGCGATGCCGCAATGCGGCGGGAGCTCCGGCCTCGTCCTGCGCGGCAGCGAGGCCCAACGCCGCATCGCCGATCGAACCGGACACCCACACATCCTCGCCCGCCCGGGCCCCTGCACGCGTCACTGCCCGGCCGTCCGGCACGGTGCCGATCAGGGTCAGCGTGACGGTCAACGGACCTGGTGTGGAGGTTGTGTCGCCGCCGAGAAGGACACAGCCGAAGCGCTCCTGATCTCCGGCCCAGGCCGCCAGAAACCGGTCCTGCCAGGTCTCCGCAATATCCCGGGGCCAGGCGATGGCGCTGAGATAACCCAGCGGATCGGCCCCCATGGCGGCCAGGTCGGACAGATTGCTGCGCATCGCCCGCATGGCCGCCACTTCCGGCGGATCGGTCTGGAGAAAATGCACACCGGCGACAAGTGTGTCGCAGGCCAGCACCAGCTCGCAACCGGCTGGTGGATCAAGCACGGCGGCGTCATCGTTCAGACCGAGCGCCGCCTTGTGGTTCCGGGTCAGCGGGACCAGGCGTGTCCGGACAAGATCGAACTCGCCGCGCCTCGCCATGGCGTCAGAATTCGTCCGGCCGGGCCTCGCGGGCGCACCGGTCGAGGGCGGCATTGACGAATTTCGGTTCGGAGCCCTCGAAGAAGGCATTGGCGACATCGATGTATTCGTCGATCACCACGCGGGCGGGCACGTCGATGCGCTCGAAAAGCTCATAGCCGGCGGCGCGCAGGATCGCGCGCACGGTGGAATCCAGCCGTTCCATACGCCAGCCATCGGCCAGGAGCCCGTCTATGGTGGGGTCCACCTTGGCCTGCTTGTCGACAACACCGGCCACCAGCGCCTCGAAGAAATCCTCGTCGGCCTCGACGAACTCCTCGCCCTCGCCTGTGCTGCCGAAACGGTGATCGCGGAACTCGCGGATCACGGAACTGGCGCCGCGCCCGGCAATTTCCATCTGATAGAGTGCCTGCACGGCGGCCAGGCGCGCCGCACGGCGCAGACGGGCGCGGGCCTCGGACGGTGTTTCCTTGTGCTGTCTGGGCGCACTCATCGGGCGTCTCCGAACTTGTCGCGCAGCGCGATCAGGGACAGCGCGGCATTGGCGGCGTCGGCGCCCTTGTTCTTGTCAACGGCGCGCTTGAGCGCCTGGGCCCGGTTCTCCACGGTGAGAATGCCGTTTCCGGCGATCACACCGTTCAGGTTGAGCTCCATCAGCCCGCGCGCGCTTTCGGTGCAGACATAGTCGTAATGCGTGGTTTCACCGCGGATGACACAGCCCAGGGCAACATAGCCGTCATACGGCGCCTCGGCGATTTCCGCCTGCACGATGGCAGCGGGAATTTCCAGTGCACCGGGAACCTCGACAAGACCGGTTTCCGCACCCGCCGTGTCCGCAGCGTTGCGGGCACCCTTGACGAGAGCGTCGGCGATATCGCGATAGAAGGTCCCGGCAACGATCAACAGTTTCGGAGCGCTCATGCGCCGTCCTCCGGAAAATGGCGCTCCTCGCGCACGCTCAGCCCGTAACCTTCGAGGCCGACAATCGTCTGCGGCTTGGTCGACAGAAGGATCATCTCCTTGACCCCGAGGTCGAGCAGAATCTGGGCACCGACCCCGTATTCGCGCAGGAGCCGCGCCTGGCGTTCATCCTTGGGCATGGAGGGTTTGGCCCCCAGGCGTTCGACGATGGCAGTATGCGATGTCTCGCGGATAAAGACCATGACGGCCGGCCCTTCGGCAGCGCAAATGGCCCTGATTCCGGCCTCGACCAGCGGGCCGCGCGGCCCCTCCTCGTGCAGCACATCGTCGACGAAGGAGACCTTGTGCATGCGCACCGTGGTCGGCTGGACATGCGAGGGTTCGCCCTTGACCAGGGCCACGTGCTCGGACCCGTCCAGCGTTTTGCGGAAGACCACGAGTTTGAGCGGGCCGCCATAGCGGCTGGTGAATTCGCTCTCCAGCCGGCGCTCGATGAAACGGTCATTGCGGCGGCGGTAGGCGATGAGATCGGCGATCGTGCCGATCTTCAGCCCGTGCAGCTGGGCGAAGGCGACGAGGTCCGGCAGGCGGGCCATCGTGCCGTCCTCATTCATGATCTCGCAGATCACGCCGGACATGCCCGCCCCGGCCAGGCGGGCCACATCGACCGAAGCCTCGGTGTGGCCGGCGCGAACCAGGACACCGCCATCGCGCGCGACCAATGGAAAGACATGGCCGGGCGTTGCGATATCGTCGGCACCCTTGGACGGGTCGGTCGCGACTTCGATGGTGCGGGCGCGATCATGCGCAGAGATGCCGGTCGTGACCCCTTCGCGCGCCTCGATCGAGGTGGTGAAGGCGGTCTGGTGACGCGAACGGTTCTCGGTCGACATCAGTTTGAGGCCCAGATGCTCTATCCGCTCCTGCGTCATCGCCAGACAGATCAGGCCGCGCCCGTGCTTGGCCATGAAATTGATCGCGTCCGGCGTGGCAAATTTGGCGGGGATGACCAGATCGCCCTCATTCTCGCGATCCTCGGCATCGACCAGAATGAACATCCGGCCATTGCGGGCGTCCTCGATAATGTCCTCGATAGGCGAAAGGGGAATGTCGCTCACGCGCGCGTCTCCGAAAATTCGTTCAGGCGCGCGGCGTAGCGCGCCATGAGGTCGACCTCAAGATTAACACGCGCCCCTTTTTGCAGACCGCCCAGCGTTGTGACCTCTGCAGTGTGGGGAATGATCATCAGATCGAAGGTGGACCGGGTGACGTCATTCACCGTCAGCGACACGCCGTCGACAGTGATCGAGCCCTTCCCGGCAATGAACTTGTTGAGATTTTCCGGCGGTTCAATCGTGAAGACGAGCCAGTCGCCCTCTTCGCGGCGCTCCTTGACGGTACCGACGCCGTCGACATGTCCCGTTACGAGGTGACCACCCAGCTCGTCACCCATTTTCAGGGCGCGCTCGAGATTGACCGCATCGCCCTCGCGCCACCTGCCCAGCGTCGTCAGGCGGAGCGTTTCCGGCGACACCTCGACGGCGAACCAGCCACCCTCGCCCGCCGCGCCCTTGTCGACGACGGTCAGACACGCCCCGGCATGGGAAATCGAGGCGCCCGTATCGATGCTCTCCGGAGACCACGGCCCTTCGATCTCGAAGCGCCGCACGGCCTCACCGGAAATACTGCGGATACGGCCCCTGGCCGTGACGATACCGGTGAACATCAGCGGATCCGTTCATAGCTTTCCTGCAGATCGGCGCCACGCTCGCGTACGCCGGTGCGGGTGAAGATGGGGGCGGCGTCCAGCGCCTCAAGTCCGAGCGCTGCGATAACCGGAATTCCGTCTCCACCCAGTATCACCGGTGCGCGGAACCATTCGATGCGATCGACCAGTCCTGCCGAGATGGCGGATGCGGCGATCCGCGCGCCCGCCTCGATCATCACGGTATCATAGCCGGACATCGCCCGCGCCAGATCGCGATGAGGGATCAGGGTCACGAGCCGGTCCGACGCCCCGAACACGGCTGCACCGCCGGGCGTTCGGGCCCGACTGTCCATCACGATGACATCGGGCTGGCGCTCGCAGCCACCCTCGGGCCGGGCTGTCAGGCGCGGATCGTCGGCCAGTACGGTTCCGATTCCCGTGAGAATGGCGGCATGGGCGGCGCGCATCCGATGCACTTCGGCCCGGCTCTGGGGACCGGTAATCCATTTCGAGTTGCCATTGCCGAGCGCAATCCGCCCGTCCAGCGATGTGGCCAATTTCAGGGTGACACGCGGACGCGCCGCGCCGGTCATTCGTCCTCGTCTTTCGACGCAGCCTTGTTGGCGGTCAAATGCTCATCGGTGATGAATTCGCGGAAATCCTCGACCTTGTGGAAGTCCTTGTAGACCGAGGCGTAGCGGACATAGGCCACGGCATCGAGATTCTTCAAACCTTCCATGACGAGCTCGCCGACCCGGTCGGACGTGACATCCGTCTCGCCCGTCGACTCCAGGCGCCGCACGATGCCGGAAATCATCTGATCGATACGGTCCGGCTCGATATTGCGCTTCTGCATGGCCAGCTGGATCGACCGGTTCAGCTTGTCGCGGTCGAACGGCACGCGCCGGCCGGACTTCTTCAGCACGGTCAGCTCGCGCAGCTGCACCCGTTCGAACGTCGTGAAGCGCGCCGCACAGGACGGGCACTGGCGGCGGCGGCGGATGGCGTTCCCGTCCTCGGCCGGACGGGAATCCTTAACTTGAGTATCGGGGTGACCGCAGAAGGGACAACGCATACCGCGACTTTAGGCCAGTTCCGGGTAGATGGGGAAGCGCGCCGTCAGCGCCTTCACCTGTTCGCGAACCTCGTCCTCGATCTGTGCATCGCCCTCCGGTGCGCCCACCAGCGCATCGAGCACACGCACCATCATCTGGCCGATCTGGGTGAATTCGGCTTCGCCGAAGCCCCGCGTCGTGCCTGCCGGCGAACCGACCCGCAGGCCCGAAGTCACGGTCGGCTTCTCCGGATCGAAAGGCACGCCATTCTTGTTGCAGGTGATGAAGGCGCGTTCCAGCGCCTGTTCGGCAGCATTGCCCTTCAAGCCCTTGGGCCGCAGATCGATCAGGGCGAGATGGCTGTCCGTGCCGCCGGAGACGATGGCATAGCCGCCATCGATCACCGCCTGGGACATCGCCTTGCAATTGGTCACGACCTGGCGCGCATAATCCTTGAACTCCGGCTGCAGCGCTTCGCCGAAAGCCACGGCCTTGCCGGCGATGACATGCATCAAGGGTCCGCCCTGCAGGCCCGGGAAAATGGCGGAATTGATCTTCTTGCCCAGTTCGGGATCGTTGGACAGGATCATGCCGCCGCGCGGACCGCGCAGCGTCTTGTGCGTTGTCGTGGTGACCACATGCGCATGCCCGACGGGATTGGGGTAAACCCCGCCCGCGACCAGACCGGCAAAGTGCGCCATGTCGACCATCAGCCAGGCACCGACTTCGTCCGCTATCTTGCGGAATTCGGCGAAATCGATCTCGCGCGGATAGGCCGACCCGCCGGCGACGATCAGCTGCGGCTTGACCTCGTGGGCCTGTTTGCGCAGGGCATCGTAGTCGATCCGCGCATCCTCCTGGCGCACACCATAGGCATGGGCTTCGAACCACTTGCCCGACAGGTTGGGCCTGGCGCCGTGGGTCAGGTGACCGCCGGCATCCAGCGACATGCCGAGAATCTTGTCGCCGGGTTTGAGCAGGGCCAGGAAAACGCCCTGGTTGGCCTGGCTGCCCGAATTGGGCTGAACATTGGCATAGGCCGCGCCAAACAGTGCCTTGGCGCGTTCGATCGCCAGCGTCTCGACAATATCGACATACTCGCAGCCGCCATAATAGCGGCGCCCCGGATAGCCCTCGGCATACTTGTTCGTCAGCGGCGAGCCCTGGGCCTCGAGCACGGCACGCGAAACGATGTTTTCCGAGGCGATCAGCTCGATCTGCTGTTGCTGCCGCTGGATCTCCGCATGGATCGCGCGGGCGACATCGCGATCCGACTCAACGATCGATCGCGTGAAGAAGGCGGTGGCGGTTCCCGTTTCGGCCTGATTGTCCGGCATATCGACTCCTCACTCGTTTGCCCCGTGTGATAAGGCGCACCACGGTGTGACACAAGCCGCCTCTTCGCAACACTACCACGTTCACCTGATGGACACGCCTCGATTTGGCATTATTTGCGTGTGCTATCGCAAACTGCGCAAGATCAAATGAAATTTACCGATTGAGCTTGAACTTCACATTGCAGCATAATAACGATCTCGCATCGATAAATTGAATCCGGCTACTGTTCCGGGTCAGTCGCGTTCGAACGTTTGGAAGGTTTGACTATGGCAGACGACATGCTCCCCGAAATCGACAAGGAAGAACTTCTGCGCATGACGACGGATGTCGTCGCGTCCTATCTGTCTCACAATTCGATGCCGGCGGACAATGTGCCCGAGCTGATCAAGGCGGTGCACGCCACGATGAAGGAAGTGTCCGACACCGAGGTCAAGCAGGAAACGAAAGCCAAGCCGGCCGTGCCTGTGTCCAAATCGGTGAGCGACGACTACATCGTCTGCCTGGAAGACGGCAAGAAGCTGAAAATGCTCAAGCGCTATCTGCGTTCGCAATACAACATGTCGCCGGACGATTACCGCCGGAAGTGGAATCTGCCCTCGGACTATCCGATGGTCGCTCCGGCCTATTCGCGCAAACGCTCGCAGTTCGCCAAGGATATCGGCCTGGGCCGCGGCAAGAAGGGCGCCTGACGCCCCCTTCCGGGGAGGCCCGGCGGTCTGTGGGCAATAGTGGCGCCGGCCCGCGCCGCCCATCTTCCCCGCCGAGGGGAAGACAGGCGCTGTTTCGACACTGAAACTCGGCTTTATATACAGCTATTGTCCACGGTCCCTAGACCGTAATGCCACGGCCGGACCCTGTGTCCGGCCGTTTCTTTTGCTCGGCATCGCGTTCGAGTTTCCAGCGGATCTTGGCCCGGGCAAGATTGTCGATCTCGCTGCGGGACGTGTTCCTGGGCACCTGGAAAACCAGTTCTTCCCCGGTCTCCGCATCGACGGCGGCGACGCGCAGGGCCTGACCGATCCCGATCACCTCGATATAGATTTCACGGCCGCTCATCGCTTCTCCGGGTCCCGGCCCGGATCATGCCCCTGGAATCAGGCCCGTGCCACCCCGATCTGATCGGACGCACGCTTCCAGACATCGTCCAGCGCCTCGATCAGCGAATCGAACATGGCATCGGTGTGCAAGGGCGTCGGCGTCAGGCGCAGGCGTTCCGTCCCGCGCGGTACGGTGGGATAGTTGATCGGCTGGACATAGATGCCGTGCTCGTCGAGCAGCATGTCCGAGATGCGCTTGCACAACACCGGATCGCCGACTTTCACCGGTACGATGTGCGTCACCGAGGCGTCCATCACCGGGAAGCCGGCCGCATTCAGGCGCGATTTCAGCGTGGCGGCACGCTCCTGGTGCCGTTCGCGCAAATGGTGGGAGGACTTGAGATATTCCACACTCGCCCGCGCGCCGGCCGCCAGGGCCGGCGGCAGTGCCGTGGTGAAGATGAAGCCCGGCGCCATCGACCGGATCGCATCGCAGATCGCCCCGTCGGCGGCGATATATCCGCCCATCACGCCGAACGCCTTGCCCAGCGTGCCTTCGATGATGTCGACGCGGTTCATCAGGCCTTCGCACTCGGCGATGCCGGCGCCCCGCAGACCATAGAGCCCCACGGCGTGAACCTCGTCGAGATAGGTCAGCGCGCCGTATTTTTCGGCCAGGTCACAGACCGCCTCGATCGGACCGATGTCGCCATCCATGGAATAGACCGACTCGAAAGCGATCACTTTCGGCGCATCCTTGGGCGCCGCGGCGAGCAATTCCTCGAGATGGCCGACATCATTGTGCCGCCAGATCCGCTTTTCGCACCGCGCGCCCTTCACACCCTCGATCATGGAGGCGTGGTTGAGCTCGTCGGAGAACATGATCAGGCCGGGCAGGATCTTGCCCAGGGTGGAGAGCGTCGCCTCGTTGGCAATATACCCCGAGGTGAAGAGCAGTGCGCCGTCCTTCTGATGCAGATCGGCCAGCGAGCGCTCCAGTTCGACATGGTAATGCGTGGTGCCGGAGATATTGCGCGTGCCCCCGGCGCCGGACCCGACATCGTCGATCGCCTTCTTCATCGACTCCACGACACAGGGCACCTGGCCCATGCCGAGATAGTCGTTCGAGCACCACACCGTCACATCGCGCACATCGCCATCGGGCGAACGCCAGCGCGCCACCGGAAATTCGCCCTTGCGGCGCAACAGGTCGGCAAAAACCCGGTAGCGGCCTTCCGCCTTGACCCGGCGGACAGCGTCTTCGAAAGCGCTCTGGTAGTTCATCGGCGGGGCCTTTCGTCAGACGTCTGCCAGAAATCACGTGTTGAATCGGTATGTAGAGGCATTCATCCCCCGGCGCGACAGGACAGAGCGCCGCACCCGCATGAAATGTCACCACAATCCCGCAAGACAGAGCCTATGACCCCATAATAACTGAGGTTTGCCCAATGTAAAAAGCGCAGCGGACGGGTGTCCGCTGCGCGTGTTTCTGTCGCCGTTCGGGTGCGTATCTACATCCGGAAGCGGATATGGTCGGCCCAGAAGCGTTCGATCCGCGCCAGCGCCGTGTTGACGACCGGAAGCTGATCCGCATCGACACCGCCAACCGGCTGCAGCGCCGTGCCCTGGCGGGCAAACAGTGTGTTCAGCTGGGCCCGCACCGCGTGACCGGTTTCGGTCAGGCTGACCCGCACCGAACGGCGATCGACCGCGGACCGCTCGTGCCGGATATAGCCTGCATCGACGAGCTTCTTCAGATTGTAGGACACGTTGGAGCCGAGATAGTGGCCGCGCGTGCGCAACTCGCCGGCCGTGAGTTCCTGGTCGCCGATATTGAACAGGAGCAGTGCCTGGACCGAATTGAGATCGTCCAGGCCCTCACGGTCCAGCTCGTCCTTGACGACATCGAGGAGCTGCCGGTGAAGGCGCTCGACAAGCTGAAGAAGTTCGAGATATTCCGTGTCCGGCGCCGCATCCGGCGCCATGTTCTCTGCCATGACCATGTTACGCACTCCACCCGATCTTACTGATCTTTGGGGGAAGGCTAGGGCAAAAGCGCAAAAATCCCCTTAACGCTGGTTCCAGCTGCCATCGAGCAGTTTGTAGATGCCCGAGAAATCCGAGGGACCGCCGCCGAGATTGTCGAACATGGCGTAAAGAGCCTCGGCCTGTGCACCCAGCGGCGTCGTGGCGCCGGCCTTCTGTGCGGCATCCTGGGCGAGCTTCAGATCCTTGAGCATCATCGCCGTGGCAAAGCCCGGCTTGTAGCCATTGTTGGCCGGCGTTGTGGGCACGGGGCCCGGCACCGGGCAATAGCTGGTCATCGACCAGGACTGGCCCGAGGCCTTGGAGGAAATATCGAAGAATTTCTGCGGATCCAGGCCCAGCTTCTGCGCCAGGGCGAACGCCTCGCAGGTGCCGATCATGGTGATCGCCAGAAGCATGTTGTTGCAGATCTTCACGGCCTGTCCGGCACCCAGATCGCCGCCGCGGATCACCGCCTTGCCCATGGCCTGAAGGAAGGGTTCGGCCACGGCGAAATCCGCTTCGGAGCCGCCGACCATGAAGGTCAGCGTGCCCGCGGTGGCCGCGGCAACACCGCCGGAGACCGGCGCATCGACAAAGCGGAAGCCCTTCTCCTTGGCCAGGCCGCCGACATGGCGGGCAGAGTCCACATCGATGGTGGAGCAGTCCATGAAGAGCGTTCCGGGCGCGGCGGCGGCGAAAATCTCGCCTTCATAGACCGCACGGACATGCTTGCCTGCGGGCAGCATGGTTACCACGGCCTCGGATGCGGACACGGCATCGGCGGTCGATTTTGCCGCCACTGCACCGGCCTCGACCGCGTGCGCCAGAGCATCGGCACTGAGGTCGAAGGCATGCACCTCATGACCGCCCTTGATCAGGTTGGCGGCCATGCCCGAGCCCATGTTTCCCAGTCCGATAAAGGCGATGCGCGCCATCTTGCTCTCTCCCGTATACTCTCAGGCTCCGGCGGTTTCGCCGAGAAAGGTCATTTCGTGATCGTCGTCGAGCGGCGCAAAGGCCCCGGCGATGGCCGTGTCGTCGACATCGGCAAGCCGCGCGGGCGACCAGGCCGGCGCATTGTCCTTGTCGATGATCACGGCGCGCACGCCCTCGTAGAAATCCCGGCCCTCCAGGCACCGGCACGACACGCGCAGATCCTGGCGCATCACATCCCGGAAACCGAGATCCGCACCCTTGCGCAGGCAGGCCAGGGTGAGCTTCAGCGAAGTCGGCGATTTGGTCGCCAGAACCTTGGCCTGCTTGGCCGACCAGCTGTCCCCCGCCTGCCCGATTCGCGCTGCGATGTCCTCGACGCTGTCGCCCGCAAAAGCCGCATCGATCAGGCCGCGCGTATGCGCCAGCTCGCTGTCGCCGGGATCGCCGGAAAACTCCTCCAGCAGGACTTCCAGCGCGTCCTCGTCTGCAAGATCGGCCTGTTCCAGCGCCGCAATCAGCGCTTCGGTCCGCGACGACGGGCAGTAATGCGTGGCCAGGCCCGCGGCGACACAGTCGGGCGCCTTGAGGCGTGCGCCGGTGAGACCCATCCAGGTGCCGATCTCGCCGGCCAGGCGCGGCAGGAAATACGCCCCGCCCACATCGGGATGAAAACCGATCCCGGTTTCCGGCATAGCAAACACGGTCCGGTCGCCTGCCACGCGGTGCGAGCCATGCACCGAAATGCCGACACCGCCGCCCATCGTGATGCCGTCGATCATCGCGACATAGGGTTTGGGATAGTCGTGGATCAGCGTGTTCAGCCGGTATTCGTCGCGCCAGAACAGCCAGGCCCGGTCATCCCCCGCCTTGCCCGAATTGTGCAGCTGGAGAATGTCGCCGCCGGCGCAGAATCCCTTCTCCCCGGCCCCGTCGACCACGACAGCCCTGACCGCATCATCCGCCCGCCAGGCTTCGAGTGCCGCGATCATGTCGAGGCACATGCCATGGGTCAGCGCATTGAGCGCCCTGGGCCGGTTCAGCGTGATCCGGCCAACCTGGCCGACCTTGCGGGCTATGATTTCGGGTTCGTCAGTCATCTCAGCTCAAGCCTTTGGATTGAAACGCCAGGGAGGGGCTAGTCCACATCCCCGTAGAACTCGCGCAGCACCCAGTCGCCGTCTTTCCATTCCGGTTCCAGGGTTGCGAACACCAGACCGATCCAGCCAAAGCGCGGATCCTTTGACTCCCCGGCCAGTTCCTCGTCATGCTGCAGCGGTACCCAGCACACCAGATCGCCGGCTTCTAGCTTCTCCTGCGGCGGGTTGATGGTTCGGGAGAAGACGATGAAGCCGCCATCCCCGGACGCCACTTTCAGCATCACATTGGCATTGCCCTGATCGTCGAATGCCAGCGGCGCATCGGAGCCGAATTCACTGCGCGCATCCATGACCAGCGCCGGCAGGGGCTGTTCAGGCACCAGCACGGTATTGTGATCGCGGCAGATCGTCTCGAACGCCTCGGCCGCGGTGGCAAACCGGCGGGTGGGCAGGGTTTCCGGTTCAGAAGCGATGACGCTCTCCTCCTGTCTGATCTCCTACTTCATCACATCCTTGGCGATGATGACGCGCATGATCTCGTTGGTGCCTTCCAGGATCTGGTGGACACGCAGATCGCGGACGATACGTTCCAGCGGATAGTCCTTGAGGTAGCCGTACCCGCCATGCAGCTGCAAGGCCTGGTTGGCGACATCGAAACAGGTGTCCGTGGCGAACCGCTTGGCCATGGCGCAATATTTCGCTGCCGAGGGGTCGTCCGAATCGATCGCCGCGGCACCGCGATAGAGCATCATGCGCGAGGCTTCGAGTTCGGTGGCCATGTCGGCGAGCTTGAACTGGGTGACCTGGAACTGGCCGATCTCGCGTCCGAACTGCTGACGCGTGGCCACATACTCCTTGGCCACTTCAAAGGCCTCCGTCGCTCCGCCCAGCGAACAGGCGCCGATATTGATGCGGCCGCCATTGAGTCCTTTCATCGCCAGGGTGAAACCCATGCCCTCCTCGGCCAGCAGGTTTTCCGCGGGCACCCGGCAATCCTCGAAGGTCACGACGCGTGTGGGCTGGGCGTTCCAGCCCATCTTCCTTTCGTTCGCCCCGAAGGACAGACCCGGCGTGTCCTTTTCAACAACGATGGTGGAGATGCCCTTGGGCCCCTCTCCGCCCGTGCGGCACATGACGATGTAGTAGTCCGACGTGCCGGCACCGGAGATGAAGGCCTTCGAACCGTTGAGCACATAGTGTTCGCCGTCACGCACGGCCCTGGTCTTGAGACCGGCTGCGTCCGAACCGGAGCCGGGTTCGGTGAGGCAGTAGGACGCGATCTTCTCCATCGTCATCATCTGCGGCAGAAAGCGCTGGCGCTGCTCCTCGCTGCCCCAATTGTCGATCATCCAGGCGCACATATTGTGGATCGACAGGAAGGCCGCCGTGGCCACACAGCCGCGCGAGAGCTCCTCGAAAATGATCGCGGCATCCAGCCGGCTCAACGCCGAGCCGCCGACATCCTCACGCGTATAGATGCCGGCAAAGCCGAGCTCGGCTGCCTCGCGCATGGCCTCGACGGGGAAATGCTTTTCCTCGTCCCAGCGCGCCGCATTGGGCTTCAGCCGGTCGGCGGCGAATTTTCTCGCCATGTCGCGAATAAGGGTCTGATCTTCCGTGAGAGCGAAGTGCACCGCAGCGCTCCTGTTGCTTATTGGGTCTCGTAGGGACAGATTTTGCCGAAGCGTTTGCCGGAGCCGTAACGCCTGGCAACGCCAACGGCAAGTTGGATATGTCACCGAACCGGACAAGGACCAGAGCCCGACATGTTTCCCGCCACCCGCCTCCGCCGCACCCGCCAGGCCGACTGGTCGCGCCGCCTCGTGCGTGAAACCGCCTTGTCTCCCAACGATCTTATCTGGTCCGTAGTGGTTTCCGACACGGCCGATCCGGCCGAGCCCGTGGCGGCGATGCCGGGTGTGGACCGCCTGTCGCTTTCCGCACTGGCGAAGGCGGCCAGGGAGGCCGAAGCCCTCGGCATTCCGGCGCTGGCCATCTTTCCGCACATCGATCCGGCGAAAAAGAACGATGAAGGCTCCGAGGCGCTCAATCCGGACGGTCTGGTGCCCAATGCCATCCGCACCGTCAAGGATGCCGCCCCGAATCTCGGCGTGATCTGCGACGTGGCGCTGGACCCGTTCACCACGCACGGCCATGACGGCATTCTGGACGGCGAGCGCATCGCCAATGACGAAACCGTCGAACGCCTGATCGCCCAGGCCCTGGTGCAGGCCGAGGCCGGCTGCGACATTGTCGCGCCATCGGACATGATGGACGGGCGTATCGGCGCCATCCGCGAGGCGCTGGAGGGAGCGGATTTCAAGGACACGATGATCCTCTCCTACGCGGCCAAATACGCTTCGGGCTTTTATGGCCCGTATCGCGAGGCCATCGGTTCGGCGGCGGCGCTGACGGGCGACAAGCAGACCTACCAGATGGATCCGGCCAATCGCGACGAGGCACTGCGCGAGGTCGAGCTGGACATAGCCGAAGGGGCGGACATGGTGATGGTCAAGCCCGGCCTTCCCTATCTCGATATCGTCCGCGCCCTCTCGGACAGTTTCCCCGTCCCGGTCTGCGCCTTCCAGGTTTCCGGCGAGTACGCCATGATCGAGGCGGCCGCGGCGAAGGGCTGGATCGATGGCGAGCGGGTGATGATGGAAAGCCTGCTGGCCTTCAAGCGCGCCGGCGCTGCCGGGATCGTGACGTATTTCGCGCCGCGGGCAGCGAGGCTCCTGAATGGCTGATCCCACCCGCGAATCCCGTACGGTCCAGGCCATGCACGCGATCGATGCGATCACCGGCGCGGTGATCCCGCCGGTGCATCCCTCCACCACCTATGCACGCGACACCCACAACGCCCTGATCGGCGGCCAGGATTACCGGCGCCCCCAGGGTCCGACGGAGAAGCAGGCGGCCGGCGTTCTGGCCATGCTGGACGGCGCGGCGGATGCACGGCTGTTTTCCTCGGGCATGGCGGCGATCGCGGCGGTGCTGGAGACCGTGCCCGCGGGCGGGCATGTGGTGGCACAAACGGAGATGTATTACGGCGCCAAATTGCTGATGCAACGCGCACAGAAGCAGGGCCGTATCACACTCAAGCTTGTGCCGCCGGGCGATCTGGATGCCCTCACGGCCGCATCAAGACCCGACACCAACCTCATCTGGACCGAAACGCCGGCCAACCCGTCCTGGGCCATTGTCGATATCGCCAAGGCCGCCGACATCGCCCATGCCGTCGGTGCCACGCTGGCCGTGGATTCCACCTGCGCTCCGCCCTGCACCACGCGGCCGCTGGAACTGGGCGCCGACATCGTCATGCATTCGGCAACAAAATATCTCAACGGCCATTCCGACGTGCTCGCCGGTGTACTGTCGACGCGGGCAGCGGACGAGCGCTGGGACGAAATTGGCGTCGTGTACAACGAGACCGGCGCCGTGCCCGGCGCCTTCGAGACCTGGCTGCTCCTGCGCGGGCTGAGGACGCTGTTCGTGCGCTTCGAGCGACAGAGCGAAACGGCGCTGAAGATCGCCAAGCGGCTTCTGAAAAATCCCCATGTCGGTCACGTCTTCTATCCCGGCCTGAAATCCCATCCCGGCCACGTCATCGCCAGGACGCAGATGACCGGCGGGTTCGGCGGTATGCTGTCGGTACGGGTGAAGGGCGGGTTCGATGCGGCGGCCCGGTTCGCGGCCGCAACGAAACTCTTCATCCAGGCCACCTCGCTGGGCGGGGTGGAAAGCCTGATAGAGCACAGGAAGCCCATCGAGGGCGCCGGCAGTCCGGTACCGGACGATCTCGTGCGCCTGTCGGTCGGCCTGGAAAGCGCCGGCGATCTCCTCGCCGATCTCGGGCAGGCACTGGCGGTGGCGCACGATCAGTAGCAAAACGCCACTCATGTTCCGTCTACAAATGAATATTCCACAAGTTTCCAGTACCAAACGCTTGCCGGTATTGAGAGAACACGCCTAGGCTCCCCCCGTATTGTTGTGGTTCGTGTCGCGTAACTCAAGAAAAGTGATGGGGAGATCCACATGTCACTCGACAAGATTGTCTGGGCCGTTGCGGCACTTGCCGCCATCGTCCTTGCCTTCGTCTCGAACTTCGAATGGGCCGGGCTGATCCTCGCCCTGCTGGGCTTGGCCAGCGGCTTTTTCATCAAGGGTGACCATCGCCGCGCTGTCATCCTGGCCGCCATCTTTCTCGTCGCCGGCGGCGCCGGCGCACTGGGCTCGATCCCGGCCGTGGGGGAGTATCTCACCGCGATTTTCACCAATTACGGCGCCGTGCTGTCTGCGGCCTCGCTGATGGTGATTGTCATGGCAACGGCCGAACGGATGATTCCGGGCATGCCTTCGGGCGAATAGCCGGACACGCCCGTTTCGGCACGAAGAGCCCCGGATCTCGCCCCGGGGCTCTTTTTTGTTCACTCGCCCAGCCGGATCGGCGGCAGGGACCATTTGAACAGGATGGCGCAGCCGCGCAGGACGAGAGCCAGGAGCGCCGAGCCAAGCGTGACCAGGCTGGGATTGAAGCCGAGGGCGAGACCCGCCACATAGGCCGCCGCCCCGGCCATCGCCGCCAAGGCGTAGATATCCTCGCGCAGGATCAGCGGTACGTCGTTGACGATGATGTCGCGCAACAGCCCGCCGAAGGCCGCGCTCATCATTCCGGTCAGAACAGCGATGGTCCAGTGCGCGCCGGCTGCCAGTCCGGCCTCGGCCCCGATCACGCAGAAGACCGACAGGCCCACCGCATCCGCCCAGATCAGCGCGGCCCGCCGTGTCGCGATCGCCTGGGCCCAGGGCGAGGTGAAATAGCCCAGCAGCGCCCCGCCGGCGGCCACGGCCAGATAGCTCGGTTCCTCGATCCAGTAGACCGGCAATTCGCCCAGAAGCACATCGCGCAGCGTGCCCCCGCCCATCCCCGTCACCGCCCCGACAATGGCGGCGCCGAAAGGGTCGAGCGCCTTGCGCGCGCCCAGCATGCCGCCGGAATAGGCGAAGAAGCCGATCCCGGCGTAGTCGAGCCAGAGGAAGAGGGTTTCGACACTCATTCCCCGGCCGTCCGCTGCGCGGCGTCGAGCGCGCGCCGCGCACTCTCGAATTCCAGCAGATCGGCCAGGTCCCGGGCGCGCCAGGCCGCCCCCATCATCACCGCGCAAAAGGCCATCCACACACCGACCACGAAAATCAGGGTCTCGAACTGTTCGAAACCCCACCGCTCCCAGATCTCCGGATCCACTTCCGAAAGACCGAAAATGGCGGCCACCGGCACGGTGACGAGCACCAGGGCGGTGGTGCGGAACACGCGCTCCACCTTGCGGGCATTGATCTCGGCATAGGTCTTCAGGAAACCGATCTGGGCATCGGTGAGCCCGCCCAGCAGGCCCAGGCCGATCTTCCAGTGCACCGCCTTGCCCAGCGGCGTCATCTGGTCGTTGGAGAACTGGTAGAGCGAGCGCATGGTAAAGCCTGCCAGCACGATCAGGCGCCAGGTGGCGAAGAGTCTGGTCAGGCGCTGCCAGACCCCCATCGCCACCGGATCGGTGCGGATCAGCCGCCCGTCCCCGGTCACAGATCGCGCTCCAGGCGGGCGATCAGGCTGGACGTGTCCCAGCGGTTTCCGCCCATGGCCTGCACATCGGCATAGAATTGATCGACCAGCGCGGCCACCGGCAGGCGGGCACCGTTTCGCCGGCCCTCTTCAAGTGCAATGCGAAGGTCCTTGCGCATCCAGTCGATAGCAAAGCCGAAATCGAACCGGTCATCGACCATGGTCTGCCAGCGATTCTCCATCTGCCAGGACTGGGCGGCGCCTTTCGAGATCGCCCCGATCACCAGGGCCGGATCCAGCCCGGCGCGCTTGGCGAAATGCAGGCCTTCGGAGAGCCCCTGCACGATGCCGGCGATACAGATCTGGTTGACCATCTTGCACATCTGCCCGGCCCCGGCGCCGCCGATCAGCGAGACCGCCTTCGCATAGGCGTCCATCACCGGTTCGGCACGCGCAAATCTATCCGCCTCGCCGCCGCACATGATGGTCAGCTGGCCGTTCTCGGCCCCGGCCTGGCCGCCGGACACCGGTGCATCCAGAAAGCCGATCCCGGCATCGCGGGCATCGGTATCCAGTTCGCGCGCCAGTTCGGCCGAGGCGGTGGTGTGATCGACGAAGACCGCGCCGGGCTTCATCGCCGGGATCGCCTGTTCCGCCACCGCCCGCACATCGGGATCGTCGCCCAGGCAGGCGAAGACGAAATCGGCCTCGGCGACGGCGTCTTCGATCCGGTCCGCGGCGCGGCCCTTGTGTGCCCCGGTCCAGGCCTGCGCTTTGGCTGCGGTGCGGTTCCACACCGTGACATCATGACCGGCCGCCGCGAGATGGCCCGCCATCGGAAAGCCCATCACCCCGAGACCCAGGAATGTGCAGCGTGACATGTGGCTCTCCCCATTGCTTCGACCCCTTGCTAGACTTCCGGCAATTGGGGAGCAAGTCATCATGAGTGCACGCCTTCTTCGTTATGCCGGCTGGACGCTCGGCAGCGTCGCCGCCATCGCGATTCTCGCCGTACTGGTCGTCGCCAACCGGCTCTACGCCTCGCTGCCGCAAACCTCGGGCACGCTGGAGGTCGACGGACTGGACGCCGAGGCGCAGATCGTGCGTGACCGACATGCCATTCCCCATGTCTTCGCGGGCAGTGACCGCGATGCCTTCTTCGCCCTGGGCGTTGCGCATGCCCAGGACCGGCTCTGGCAGATGGAAATCACCCGCCGCGCCCTGCGCGGCCGTGTCGCCGAGCTGCTGGGCAGAGACGCGCTGGACACCGACATCTTCTTCCGCACCATGGGTTTGGGCGAAGCCGCCGATGACGCGGCCGTCAATCTGCCCGCCGATGTGCAGGCGGCACTGGACGCCTACAGTGCCGGCGTGAATACCGTGATCGAGGCTCCCGGCTTCGTGCCACCGCCGGAATTCCAGATCCTGATGACCGCCCCTGAACCATGGACACCGGCCGATACGGTCGTGGTCTACAAGGCGATCGCGCTGGACCTGTTCGGCAATGCCTTCCAGGAACCGCGCCGCGCGGCGCTGGACGCGCACCTGGGCGCCGGGCGGGCGGCAGAATTCGTCGGCCGCTATCCCGCCGACGCTCCGCGCTCGCTGTCGATGGCCGATATGGGCCTTCCCGGGAACGCCGCACCGGCCGACACGCCGGTTCCGGTGCTGGGACCGGAAGATAATGGACGCGACGGATCGAACAATTGGGTTCTGGCCGGATCGCGCACCGCCTCGGGCCTGCCCATCCTGGCCAATGACCCGCATCTGGGGCTCAGCGCCCCGGGCATCTGGTATCTGGCCCGCCTGACGACACCGGACGGATCGGTGGTCGGAGCCACCCTGCCCGGCACGCCCTTCGTCACCCTGGGGCGCAATGATCGCATTGCCTGGGGGTTTACCAATACCGGACCGGATGTCGGCGATCTGCACGCCGTCACCGAGGAAGCGGTCGTGGACAGCCGCGAGGAGACCATCAGGGTGCGCTTCGGCGCCGATGTGACCATCACCCGCCGCGCCACCGCCACCGGCCCCGTGCTCGATCCGGAGCATTTCGACTATCCGCTGCCTGACGGCGCGGACTTCTTCTCCCTGCAATGGATGCTGGACGAGCCGGACGATGCCACTGCGGGCGTCGGCCTGCACATCATCGACAGCGATGACTGGCCGGGCTTCGTCGATGCGATCCGCGGCTTCACGGCACCGCAGCAGAACATGGTCTTCGCATCGCGCTCGGGCGATATCGGCTTTTACGCGCCGGCGCGCATCCCCGTGCGCGACCGGGCCGGAAACTGGGTCTCCACCATCCCGTTCGACGAGCTGCCCCACGCGCTCAATCCCGAGCGCGGCTTCGTCGCCACGGCCAACAACAAGATCGTGCCTGACGGCTACCCCCATTTTATCACCGGCGAGTGGTATGGCGTCAGCCGGATCCGGCGCATCTATGAAGGCATCGAAGGGTCGCAGCAGCACGATCTGGACACGATGGCGGCACTGCAGACCGACACCGTGTCGGACATGGCGCGCCGCATCCTGCCCGTCCTGCTGACAGCCCGGGCGTCAAGCGAGGCCGGCCGGACCGCGCTGACACTCCTGGAGGACTGGGATGCGGACATGGCCGCAGACCGGCCCGAACCCCTGGTCTATGCCGCCTGGATGCGGGAGCTGAACCGGGCCGTCTATGCCGACGAGCTGGGCGATCTGTTTTCCGCCTGGTATGCCGACCGCCGTGTCTTCATGATGGACGTTCTGACCGGCGATCTGGCCCACTGGTGCGACGACATCACCACGGATGCGGCGGAGACCTGCGCCGATCTTCTCGGCCCGGCCCTCGACCGGGCCATGGCCGGTGCGACGGCCGAGTACGGCCGGAATATTGCCAGCTGGCGCTGGGGCGAAGCCCACTACGCCCGCCACGACCACACGCCGTTTTCCGGTATTCCGCTCCTGTCGGACTGGTTCACCATCGAGACGCCGGTTCCGGGCGACGGGTCGACGGTGAATGTGGCGCATTACGCCTTCCGCACACCGGGCTATGCGGCCTTTCACGGCGCCTCCTACCGGGCGCTCTACGACATGGCCGATCCCGAGGCCTCGCGTTTCATGATCACGACGGGTCAGTCCGGCAATGTGATGTCGCGTCATTACGACGATCTCGCCCCGCTCTGGGGGCGCGGCGAATACCTGGAAATCCGCACCGATTGGGATCTGTCCTCGGCGCCGGAGGGCACGCAAACGCTGCGGCTTCAGCCCGGTTCGCAATAGGTCGAGCTGTAGAAGACCAGGGCCGGAGCCTCGCGCGGGGTATCGAAATCGGTGACTTCGCCGACGATGATGTCGTGATCGCCGCCCGGATGCACGGCCGTCTGCCGGCACAGGAAACGCGATACACACCCCTCGATCAGCGGCGCCGCCTCACCGGTCCAGTCCGCATGGCAGGCGCGCAGGTCCGCATCCAGGGCACAGGCATGGGCCAGACCGGCCTGGTCGGCGGCCAGGACATTGATGGCGTAGGTCTTTGCGTTGCGGAAGAGGCGGTAGCGCTCGGTCGCCTTTTCCACTGACCACAGCAGCAGGCGCGGCTCCAGCGAGACCGAGGCGAAGGAATTCACCGTCATGCCCACGGCCCTGCCGTCGACATAGGCGGAAACGATCGTCACGCCCGTGGGATAGCGGCCAAGCGCATCGCGAAAGGAGCGGCTGTCGGGCAAGTTGTGTGTCCTCGCGTGTTTGGATTTCGAAACCGGACCTTAACGCTAACCGTCTACAGGAGGGGAGGATAAGGAAACAAGGCGGGTGGACATGGCGGCCAAAGATCAGCCGATTGTCATCAAGAAAGTCGTCAAGGGCGGCGGCGGCGGGCACCATGGCGGTGCCTGGAAGGTTGCCTATGCCGACTTCGTGACGGCGATGATGGCCTTCTTCCTGCTGATGTGGCTGATCAATACCACGACCCCCGAACAAAAGCGCGGCATCGCCGATTATTTCGCCCCCGCCAGCGTGTCGCCAGCCAATTCCGGCTCGGGCGCGCCGCTGGCCGGCACCTCGCCGGGCAATGACGGTGTGCAGGGCTCCGGCGACAGTTCGATGCGCCAGCGCCTCGCCCCGACCGCGCCCCAGCTGAACGATCGCGACCGCCAGCAGACGCCGGAAGGATCGCCGGAAGCGGTCGACGAAACCGAAACGGCCGTCTCCGCCTCCGCCATCGCGGAGGCCCAGCAGCGCCGTGACGCCGCGCAGCTGCATTCGGCGGCAATGTCGCTGCGCCAGGCCATGCAGGACATGCCGGAACTGGCCGAGCTTTCCAATCACATCATTGTCGACGAAACACCGGAAGGCCTGCGCATCCAGCTGATCGACCAGGAAGGCCGGCCGATGTTCAATCCCGGCGCAACCGAGCCGAACGACCGCGCCGTCACCTTGCTGCGCGCCGTTGCGCGGATCGCCGAACGCCTGCCCAACCGGCTGTCGGTCGCCGGTCACACCGACAGCGCCCCGTCGGCTCCGGGCAGCAATTACACCAACTGGGAACTCTCCGCCGACCGCGCCAATGCCGCCCGCGCCGTGCTGCAATCGGCGGGAATCAGCAATGACCGGATTTACGAAGTCCGCGGCAAGGCCGGTTCGGAACCGCTGTACCCGGACGATCCCTACATGCCGGGCAATCGCCGGATTTCCGTTGTCCTGCTACGCGAAGCACCGATTCTGCCGCAGGGCCACGAGCTCTAGAGACGTGGGTCAACCTGACATTGGTTCCAGGAAAGGCTTCGCAAGCCGGACGCACGCGTGATAGCGTCCGACGCGGACAAACCGGATCCACAGCTTCCTGAAATCACGATGATCGAAACGGCGTCGCTCGACGTTTGGCAGATGTGGGCAGTACTTGGCGGTCTCGTCGTCGCCATTGCGATCTTCGTCTGGGACCGTCTCCCCATCGAAATCGTCTCGGCATCCATCGTCGCGGTGCTGATGCTGTTCTTCCATCTCTTTCCGCTGGAAGGCGGCGATCCGAATGCGGCGAGCCTGCTTGCCGGCTTCGCCAATCCCGCGCTGATCACCATACTGTGCCTGCTGATCGTGGGTCAGGGCATATTCCAGACCGGGGCCATGGAGGGGCCGACACAATTCCTGCTTTCCTCCTACGACCAGCATCCCCGGGCAACGCTGGTCGCGATGTTCGCTTTCGTCTTCGTCGTCAGCGCCTTCATCAACAATACGCCGGTCGTGGTGATGTTCGTGCCCATCCTCGTCGCCATTGCGCGGCGGATGGAAAAGAGCCCGTCCAAGCTTCTCATTCCGCTGAGCTATGTCTGCATTCTCGCCGGCATGACAACGCTGATCGGCTCGTCAACCAATCTGCTGGTCGCCGAGCAATTGCGCACGATTTCCGGCGTCGGACTGGACTTCTTCACGCCGACCGTGCCCGGCCTTTTCCTCGGCGCTTTCGGGATGGTCTACATCGTCTTCGTGCTGCCGCACCTGCTGCCGGAAAGGGCCTCGATGGAGACCGAAATCGCCGGCGGAGAAAAGGGGCGCCAGTATATCGCCCAGCTCGAGGTGACGGCCGATCATCCGCTGGTCGGCAAACGGCCGGTTGCGGGCATGTTTGCCGACCTGCCCGACATGACCGTGCGCATGATCCAGCGTGGCGAACACGCCCTGCTGCCGCCCTTCGACCAGATCGAGCTCAGAGCCGGCGATCTCGTCATCGTCGCCGCGACACGCCAGACCCTGTCCAACCTGCTCTCCAAGCGTGCCGACTTCATGCGGGGCATGCTGGAGGCCTCCGGGCCCGGCGACAATCCCACGCCGGGCGACAGCCTGATGATGACCGAGGCCGTCGTCGCGCCGGGCTCGCGCCTGATCGGGCGCACGATCCAGCAGATCGGTTTCCGTCACGCCACCGGCTGTATCGTGCTTGGCATTCAGCGCCGCAGCCGCATGATCCGCTCGCGCATGGGCGAAATCCGGCTTGAAGCCGGCGACACGCTGCTTCTGTTCGGCTCCTCGACGGCGATGCGGCAATTGCGCTCGGACCGCGACCTCCTGCTGATGGAATGGGCCACGACGGCGCTTGCAGATCCGCGCCGGGCCAACATGGCCCGGATCATATTCGCCGGCGTGGTCCTGACCGCGGCAACCTCCCTCCTGCCCATTGTCGTGGCCTCCTTCCTGGGGGCCGTCGCGATGATCGCGGGAGGCTGTCTCAACACGCGCCAGGCGGCACGGGCCTTCGACATGCGCGTCTATCTGCTGATCGGTTCCGCCATCGCCCTGGGCACTGCGCTGCAACAGACCGGCGGTGCGGATCTCCTGGCGACGGCTGTGGTCTCGGTTTTCTCCCCCTTCGGACCGGTCGTGCTGATGTCGGCGATGTTCATCCTGATCGCGCTCCTGACCAATGTTCTCTCGAACAGCGCCACCGCGATCCTGTTTACCCCGATCGCCGTCGGGGCTGCCAATCAGATCGGCGCCGATCCGTCTCTCTTCGCGCTCACCGTACTGTTCGCGGCGAACACGTGTTTCGCCACCCCGATCGGCTATCAGACCAATCTGCTGGTGATGGGGCCGGGTCATTACCGCTTCGCCGACTATATCCGCGCCGGTGCGCCGATGGTGGTCCTGTTCTGGTTCGCGTTTACGCTCTATATTTCTTTGCTCTACGCCTTTGGCGGCGTGTGAGTTAGCATGAGTGTCCCCAAGAGCTGAGTCGAAGTTCCCAACGCTGTGACCCATCCTTTCGCGACAAGGCAAATCCCCTTCTTCCTGACGGCAGCCGCCCCCTGCCCCTACCTGCCGGGACAATGGGAGCGAAAGGTCTTCACACGGATCGAGATCGGCGAAGGGCCCGCGCTCAATGACGCGCTGACACATGCCGGTTTCCGGCGCAGCCAGGGCGTGCTCTACCGGCCCGCCTGCGAGGCCTGCGACGCGTGCAAGTCCGTGCGCATCGATGTCGCCCGGTTCGGCTGGAAACGGCGCTGGCGGAAAATCCTCAGGCGGAATGACGATCTCACGGTCTCGACCGAGGCGCAGACCGCCACGATGGAGCAGTACGACCTGCTGACCCGCTATCTCGACAGCCGGCATGGCGATGGCGACATGGCGGGCATGTCCTTCGGCGAATACGTGATGATGGCCGAGGAAGGCGCCCAGCGCACCCATATCGCCGAGTATCGCGACCGAAGCGGCACGCTGGTCGCAGCCGCCCTGACCGATGTGCTCAAGGACGGGCTGTCGCTGATCTACTCCTATTTCGATCCCGCCCAGGAGCGCCGCAGTACCGGCGCATTCATCATCCTGGACGCCGTCCGCCAGGCCGAGGCGGCAGGCCTGCCCTTCGTTTATCTGGGCTATTGGGTGCGCGGCAGCCGCAAGATGAGTTACAAGGCGGCCTACCAGCCGCTGCAAGTTCTTACGCCCTCGGGCTGGCAGGCCTACGGCGAACTCGATAACGATGAGGGCGGAGACGAAGACTGACCGCACCCGCCCGGCCGGGCGGACACGCGTTCCCGGGGGAGTAAGACATGGATCGACGCACTTTCATCAGCGGCGGCGCCGTCGCCGCGGCCACGGTTGCGACCGCCTGCGGGGAAACCGGACAGGAGGGTACGACCCCGGCCGCCCCGGCCGTCAATCGCGGCGTGACGCGGCTGCGCATGGTCACGACCTGGCCCGCCAACTTCCCCGGGCTGGGCACGGCGGCCAACAATGTCGCCAGCATGATCAACACCATGTCGGGCGGTTCGCTGGAGGTCCGGGTCTATGCCGCCGGCGAGATCGTCAGTGCGTTCGAGGCATTCGACGCCGTCGCGGAAGGCACGGCCGACATGTATCACGGCGCGGAATATTACTGGCAGGGCAAGTCGCCGGCTTTCAACTTCTTCACTGCCGTACCCCTGGGCATGACCGCCTACGAGATCATGGGCTGGGTGGAATATGGCGGCGGCCAGGCGCTGTGGGATGAACTGGCCGGCCAGTTCAACATCAAACCTTTCCAGGCGGGCAATTCCGGCCATCAGATGGGCGGCTGGTTCAAGCGTGAAATCAATACGCTGGCCGACTTCCAGGGCCTGCGCATGCGCATTCCGGGCCTGGGCGGAAACGTGCTGCGCGAACTGGGCGGTGCCGCCGTCACGCTGTCGGGCGGCGAAATCTATCCGGCGCTGCAGAACGGCACGATCGATGCCACCGAATGGGTCGGACCCTGGAACGATCTCGCCTTCGGATTCTACCGCGAGGCCCCCTTCTACTACGGCCCCGGCTTCCACGAGCCCGGCTCCTGCCTGGGTGTGGGTATCAATCGCGGCGTCTGGGACGGGCTGGCCGAGGATCACAAGGCGATCATCAGATCGGCGTGCCTGACCGCCAACAATCTCTCCCTGGCCGAATTCCAGCACCAGAACGGCCTGGCCCTCGATGTGCTGGTCAATGAGCATGGCGTGGAATTGCGCCGATTCTCGGACGAGATCTGGACCCGGATCGGCGAGGTCGCGGAACAGGTCGTGGCCGATACCGGCCGCTCCGACCCCTTCACCCAGCGTGTCTATGACAGCTATCTCGACGCCCGCGACAAGATGCGGTCCTGGGGCAGGATTTCCGAAATGCCCTACATGGTCGAGCGCGAACGCGTGCTGGGCGGCTAGGCCATGCGACCCGGCGACCGGCTCACCCTGTTCGCGATTGGCCTCACCATCGGCCTGACCCTACTCGACGGGCTGACCGGCGGCGGTGTTGCGGCCTGGGCGCAGGCCAATCTGGCCGGTATCGCCCGGACAGCGGGCCTCTGGCTCGGCCGCGCGGGTCTCTACCTGTCGCCGCTCTTGCTCGTCCCGCTGCTCGCGGGCCTGGCCGGCCGGTTCGCCGCCCTGCCCACCCCGGTCTGGAGCCTGCACCGGCGGCTGATCGCCATTATCGACACCGTGACCACCACGGTGGGCGGTGCAGCCCGCTGGTTCGCCCTGGGACTGGTCGTCGTGACGGCCGTGATCGTCATCCAGCGCTATGTCTTCGGCTATGCCTCGACCAAGCTGCAGGAGAGCGTGATCTACATGCACGCCCTCCTCTTCCTGCTGGCGTCGGCCTCGGCGCTGCTGAATGGCGGTCATGTCCGTGTCGACGTGCTTTTCGCCAGGGCCGGCGAGCGCGGCAAGGCCTGGACCGATCTTCTGGGCACCTATCTTGCCCTGATGCCGATGAGCCTTCTCATCCTGTGGTCCTCGACGGGCTATATGAGTTCGACCTGGCGCATCCTGGAACGTTCGCGCGAAAGCGATGGCCTGCCCTTCGTCTTCCTGCTGAAAACCGCCATCCCGGTCTTTGCCGTGCTGATGATCCTGCAGGGCCTGTCGATGGCCGCCCGCGCCGCGATGACGATCGGCGGGCAAAAGGCGCCGGATGTACCCGACGCTTTCAAGGGCGAGGTCTGAGCCATGCAGGTCTTCATCGAGTTTCTGCCCTTTTTGATGTTCATCGCCGCCTTCGCGGCGCTCCTGCGCGGCTATCCCGTCGCCTTCACCCTGGCCGGTGTGGCGCTGGCCTTTGCCTTTGTCGGCATGGCGGTCGGCCTGTTCGATCCGATCCATTTCCGCGCCTTCCCGCAGCGCATCTACGGCAATCTGATGGAGATGGACCGGTCCATCCTCGTCGCGGTGCCGCTCTTCGTCTTCATGGGCGTGATGCTGGAGAAATCCAAGATCGCCGAGGAATTGCTGGAGGCGATGGGCGCGCTGTTCGGCACACTGCGCGGCGGGCTGGGGATTTCCGTCGTCGTGGTCGGCGCGCTGCTGGCCGCCTCGACAGGCATAGTCGGCGCCACTGTCGTGACCATGGGCCTCCTCTCCCTGCCGACCATGCTCAAGCGCGGCTATGATCCGGGCCTGGCTGCCGGGTCCATCGCCGCGTCGGGCACACTGGGCCAGATCATCCCGCCTTCCATCGTGCTGGTATTGCTGGGCGACCAGATTTCCAACGCCTATCAGGAAGCCCAGCGCGCCCAGGGCATCTTTTCGCCGGACATCGTCTCGGTCGGGGATCTCTTTGCCGGAGCGCTCATCCCCGGTCTGATGCTGGTCGGGCTCTACATCACCTACCAGATCGTCATGGCGGTGTGGAAACCGGACAGCGCGCCCGCCGCGCCGGCGGATGAAGCCAAAGCCGACTGGGGCGCCATCCTTCACGCCCTCGTCCCGCCGCTCGCCCTGATCGTCGCGGTACTCGGATCGATCCTGACCGGGCTGGCCACGCCGACCGAGGCCGCAGGCGTCGGCGCCGTCGGGGCCAGCTTCATTGCCGGCGCCCGCAATGCCGGAGCCGAGGGCAACCCGGTATTCGGCCAGCTGGCGGCCTATGCCGGCCTTCTGGCCCTGATCGGGCTGATCGGTCTGGTCGTTATCGGCAATATCGGCGCGGACGGCCGTATCTATGTCACCGATACGGGTACGTTCGGCGGCCTGCTCAGCGGCATCTTTGTCACCCTGACTGTGCTGGGCGCGGGCTGGAGCCTCTGGCGGCTCAAGCGCAACGGCGTCCTCGACGACGTCATGACCTCCACGGCGACAATTTCCGCCATGGTCTTCGTCATCCTGATCGGCGCGTCGCTTTTCTCGCTGATCTTCCGTGAACTGGGCGGCGATGAAACCGTTCAGGCGGCGCTGGAAGCAGTGCCCGGCGGCGTTTTCGGTGCGCTGGCAGTGGTCATGCTGGTCATGTTCATCCTGGGCTTCTTTCTCGACTTCATCGAGATCACTTTCGTGGTCGTGCCCATCGTCGCGCCGATCCTGCTGATGATGGGGGTCGACCCGGTCTGGCTGGGCGTGCTGATGGCGATGAACCTGCAGACCAGCTTCCTGACCCCGCCATTCGGCTTCGCCCTCTTCTATCTGCGCGGCGTGGCCCCGGCGAGCGTGAAAACAACCGATATCTATCGCGGCGCCGTGCCCTTCGTGATCATCCAGCTGCTGGCGATCGTCGCAGTCGCGGCCCTGCCATGGCTGGCGACAGGCCTGCCGGAATGGCTGTATGACTAGGCACGCTCTCATCCTTCCCCTCGATGGGGATGGAGGTGCCAAAGGACAGTCCGGGGGACTATCCGGCGCGCCGACGGGATCGCCACGAAGTGGCGAGACGGAAGGGGTGAAAGCGCGAAGCGCTGCGAATCCCGGTGGGCGCGAGTTTGTAGAAACCTCGCCCCCACCCACTCCACCGCTGCTCGCGCAGCGGTCCCGTTCGTTGCTCATCCTTGTCCCCCGGACAAGGATGTCTGCTTCGCAGAACGCGCCTCACCCCATCGAGGGCGAGGATGAAGGAGACAGGCCATGACCCCGACCCGCAAGCTCGAACTCCAGCGGGCCTTTATTGCGGCCCTGGCCCTGATCGTCTCGGGCGTCTTTTTGTGGATGATCCGGGATTATCTCGCCGCGCTGTTCCTCGCCGCCGTACTGGCGCTGTTCCTGGCCAAACCGCATGACGGCCTGTCGCGGATACTGGGCGAGCGGCGCGGACTGGCGGCCGGCATCCTGGTGGCGGCCTCGGTGCTGGCCTTCGTGATCCCGTCGGCACTGCTGCTGGGCGTCGTCGCCGAACAGGCGATCGACGTCACCCAGATGGTCACGCCCTGGGTGCAGGAGCAGGTGACCCTGATCCGGGAGGACGGGCTGACGGGCCTGCCCGACTGGCTGCCCTTCCGCGACGAGCTGATCGAATACCAGGCCACGATCACCGCCCAGCTGGGCAATCTGGCAGCGACGCTGGGCCGGCTCCTGGTGTCCAGCCTGCGCGCCGGGACGGGCGGCTTCCTCATCGCCACGCTGAACTTTTTCATCCTGGTCTATGCGCTCTATTTCTTCCTGATGACCGGGCGTCAGCTCGCCGCATCCTCGGTATCCCTCCTGCCGATGACAACCGAGGGCCGCGAACTCCTGGCCGAACGGACGCTGTCCACCATCCGCGCCACGGTGAAGGGCTCCTTCCTGATCGCCCTCGTGCAGGGCACACTGACCGGCGCGGGCCTTTTCGTGGCGGGTGTTCCCGGCGCGATCTTCTGGGCGGCCGTGGCCGCCCTCCTCTCCATCATTCCGATGATCGGCCCGCCGCTGATCTGGATCCCGGCCGCCATCTGGCTGGCCGCGACCGGCCAGCCGGCCGCCGCGGCCGCACTGGCATTGTGGGGCGCGCTGGTAGTGGGCACGTCGGACAATATCCTGCGCCCGATCCTCGTCGGCCAGGACGCCAAGATGTCCGACCTGATGGTGCTGATCTCCACCCTGGGCGGCCTGACCCTTTTCGGCGCCGTGGGCATCATCATCGGACCCGTGATCGCCGCCCTGTTCACGGCCGTGTGGTTCCTGTTCCGGGAGACCTATTCGGGGCTGCTGGATGAGGATGGGGAGGATGTCGGGCGGGACCAGGAGGGGGGCGACGCCTGATCGCCCCTGCGCAAGATCCCGCGACACCATAACGCCAACAAGGGGAGCCGCGAGGGAAAGCACGACGCCTCGAAACGGCCAGGCGTGCCCGCCTACACCTCCGGCACGCTCCCGCGTCCCAGCCCCGGTGTGCCCCCCGCATACTGCACCAACATCTCGATCCGCTTGGGGATTGGCGGGTGGGTGGCGAAGAGGCCGGTGAACCCCGTCTTCGGATTCTCGATGAACATTTCGCGCATTTCGTCCGGTGCGTTCGCGATATCGGCATGGCCGGAAATCTTGCGCAGGGCCGCGATCATGGCGTCGGGATTGCGGGTCAGTTCCACCGCGCCCGCATCGGCCATGTATTCGCGCCGCCGCGACAGGGAGAAGCGGATCAGGATCGCCAGCGCATAGGCGATGACAATGATGGCCAGCGCGGCCACGATGATCAGCCCGCCGCTCCGGCCGCCGGAGCGCCGGTCGCCGCCGGCACGCATGCCGAACCAGAAGATCCGACGGAAGACGATTTCGGCCACGAAGGAAATGATCCCCACGAAGATGATGGCGATCACCAGGAGGCGGACGTCATTGTGGCGGATATGGGAAAGCTCGTGCGCCAGCACGGCTTCCAGTTCCTGGTCGTCGAGCCGGTCCACCAGGCCGCGTGTTACGGTGACGGTGTACTGCCCCTCGCGCAGCCCCGAAGCATAGGCGTTGAGCGCGGAGGTTTCGATGACAGCCAGTTTCGGCATCGTCATTCCGTGGGAAATACACAGGTTTTCCAGGAGGTTCCAGACCCGCATCTCCTCCTTGCGGGTCACCGGCCGGGCTCCCGTGGCGGCATTGATCATCGACTGGTGGAAGAACCAGGCAATGACGAACCAGAGAGCCGCCAGGCCCAGCGACCAGGCCGCAATGGCGGGCAGGCGCGCCAGTTCGGCCCCGATCACCCCGCCATCGCGGACGATCCCGGCCCCGGTCTTGTGGACTGCCGGCTCCGCCACGCCCACCGTCAGCCAGGTCACGGCCAGGCCCAGAAGGATCAGCAGAACCGGGAAACCGGCCAGTAACAGGACGGATTTGAGATTATTGTTCCAGATATGGGAGCGCAGGCCCGTCGCGCTCAGGAACATGGCCTAGAACTTCACCTTCGGGGCGGCGCGTTCGCTCTCGCCGGCCTCGAAGTATTCGCGCGGCTTGAAGCCCATCGTATTGCCGATCACGACGGCCGGGAATTGCTCCAGCGAGGTATTGTACTCGTTGACCGCATTGTTGAAGAAGCGGCGGGCCGCGGCGATCTTGTTCTCCAGATCGGCCAGTTCGGTCTGCAGCGACATGACATTCTGCTTCGCCTTGAGGACGGGATAGCTTTCCGACAGGGCGAAGAGCTGGCGCAGCGCACCAGAGAGCATGTTCTCGGCTTCCGCCAGGCCTTTCAGGGAATCCGCATCGATCGCCTGCTGGCGCGCCTTGGTGACGTTTTCCAGTGTCGTCTTTTCGTGGCTGGCATAGCCCTTCACCGTCTCGACCAGGTTGGGCACGAGATCGTGGCGCTGCTTCAGCTGGACATCGATATCGCCCCAGGCCTGGTTGCAGGTCTGCCGCAAGGCCACGAGCCGGTTGTAGATGACAACCAGGACAACGCCGAGGCCGATGAGAAGGATCAGAACGATAAGACCGGCATCCATGGAACAACTCCTGTCGGCAAGGCCGTTTTCAACTTCAGCTACGAGACTTACCTATTCCGCCTTCGCCTGTGAAGCGAGGAATTCCGAGCCGCGCGGCGCAAAGCGGAGCGAGCGCGGGAAACCGCGCGGGGCCAGCTTGCCGGCCTGGGCCCGCTTGGCGGTCCACAACTGCCAGTCGTCCAGATTGAAACGCCGCCCGGCACCGTCCAGCCAGGTCAGCCCATCCTGCGAGGAGAAGGTGGTGGCGTCGGCCAGGCGCGCACCCTTGCCGCCCATCAGGCGCACCCCCTTGCCGCGCGACATTTGCGGGATTTCCTCCAGCGGGAAGACCAGGAGTTTCTTGTTCTCGCCGACCAGCGCGCACATGTCGCCCATCGCCGGAATGCACAACAGGGCCTCATCACCCTCCATGATGTTGAGGATCTGCTTGCCGCCCTTCTTCATGGCGACGCAGTCCTTCTCCTGGATGCGGAAACCGGTATTGCCGGTCGAGGCCACCAGAAGCGTGCGTTCGGGATCGTATTTGAACAGCCCGATCGGCGCGGCGTCCTCGGGCAGGTCGACATGCAGGCGCACCGGTTCTCCATGCCCGCGCCCGCCGGGCAGTTTGGAGGCTTCCAGCGTGTAGAACTTCCCGTCCGTGGCGAACATCAGCAGCTTGTCCGTCGTCTCGCACTTCACGGCAAAGGCCGAGCGGTCGCCTTCCTTGAATTTCAGTTCGGTGACGTCGTTGATATGCCCCTTCAGCGCGCGCACCCAGCCGCGCTCGGAGAGAACGGCGGTGATCGGTTCGCGCACCACGAAGGCCTCGATGGGCGCATCGCCGGCAATGTCCGGGGCTTCGCCGAAGGCCGAACGCCGGCGCCCCAGGGGCGTTGTCTCCGCATAGTATTCACCGACCTCGGCAATCTCGCCGCGCACCATCTCCCACTGGATCTCGACAGAGCCGATGAGCTGTTTCAGTGCCGTGCGTTCGGCGCGGAGAGACTTGTCTTCCTTGCGGATTTCCAGCTCTTCCAGCTTGCGCAGGGCACGCAGGCGCATGTTGAGAATGGCCTCGGCCTGACGGTCGGTGAGGTCGAAGGTCTCGATCAGCTTGGCCTTGGGCTCGTCCTCGAAGCGGATGATGCGGATCACCTCGTCCAGATCGGCATAGACGATGAGATAGCCGGCCAGAACCTCCAGCCGGTCTTCCACCTTGGCCAGCCGCGTCTCGGCCCGGCGCACGGCGACCTCGCGACGGTGTTCCAGCCAGATCTGCAAGGTCTCGCGCAGCCCGATCACCCGCGGCGTACCGGTGGGATCGAGCACATTCATGTTCAGCGAGATCCGGGTTTCCAGATCGGTGAGCTTGAACAGGGATTCCATCAGCATGTCGGGATCGACGAGCTTGGATTTGGGCTCCAGCACGAGGCGGATATCCTCCGCGCTCTCGTCGAGAATATCGTCCAGCAGCGGCAGCTTCCTGGCATCCATCAACTGGGCGATGCGTTCGACCAGTTTGGATTTCTGCACGAGATAGGGAATCTCGGTGACCACGATGCGCCACATGCCGCGGCCGACATCTTCCCGCTCCCATTTCGCCCGCACACGGAAACCGCCGCGGCCGGTCTCATAGGCTTCGCGAATGGAGGCTTGCGGTTCCACGATCGTGCCGCCGGTGGGGAAGTCCGGACCCTGCACATGCGCCATCAGCGCGTCGGTATCGGTGTCCGGATTGTCGATCAGAGCGATGGCCGCCGCGCAGATCTCGGCGACATTGTGCGGCGGGATGGAGGTTGCCATGCCCACGGCGATGCCGGTGGAGCCGTTGGCCAAAAGGTTCGGGAAGGCGCCCGGCAGGACGACGGGTTCGCGCTCCGACCCGTCATAGGTCTCCTCGAAATCCACGGTGCCGTGCTCGATATCCTGCAGCAGCAGTTCGGCCGCCCTGGTCAGGCGCGCCTCGGTGTACCGCATGGCGGCCGCGCCATCGCCGTCGATATTGCCGAAATTTCCCTGCCCCTCGACCAGCGGATAGCGCGAGGCGAAATCCTGGGCCAGACGCACCAGCGCGTCATAGACGGCCTGGTCGCCATGGGGGTGGTATTTACCGATCACATCGCCGACCACGCGCGCCGACTTCTTGAAGGCCTGGTCCGGGTTCAGCTTCAGCTCGCGCATGGCGTAGAGCAAACGCCGGTGCACCGGCTTCAGCCCGTCGCGCGCATCCGGCAGCGCCCGCTGGGTGATCGTGGAGAGCGCATAGGCGAGATAGCGCCGCGACAGCGCCTCGTCGAACTTCTCCTCGATGATATGCCCGCCGTCGGGATCGAAATGATCGCCCATAGCCTACGCCTCTTGATTCGGAGAGGACCAGTATACCGGACGGCACCGGAGAGGCAGGGCTGGGGCGCAGGATTTACTGTGGGCAAGCCGGTATCAAGCCGCCTCCACCTCCGCGCCCAGCAGGGTCGAGACATAACTCCCCCGCCCGATCAGGAATGCCCGCAGCCGCTCCGGATAATCCTCGCCCACGGCGTCGCGCACCGAGGGCTGTTCGGCCAGTGCGCTGCGCCAGCGGTTTACCTTGCCCAGCCCTGTGAAGATGCCGAAATCGCCGATCGCGTCGAAGGTGTCGAAATATCGGAAGACGGGTCCGTAGACGGCGTCGACGAGAGAGAAATCCTCGCCGGCGAAATAGGGCCCATCGCCCAGCACACCTTCCAGACGGGCGAATCCGAGGGAGAGTGCGGCGGCCTTCTCCTGGAAGCCGGCCCGGTCGGGAGCATTGTAGAGGCCGGCGACAAGATTGAGCTGGGCCGAGCCGAATTCGATCCACGAGCGGTGGCGGGCGCGTTCCAGCGTGTCGTCCGGGTGCAGCCGCGGCTCAAGCGTATCCTCCAGATACTCAAGAATCACGGCGGATTCGAAGATCGGATGGCCGTCGACCAGCAGAACCGGCACCTTGCCCAGCGGGGAAATCTCCAGAAACCAGGCCGGTTTGTTCGATAAATCGATATCCACCCGCTCGAAGGGCACGCCCTTCTCGGCCAGCGCGATGGCGGCGCGCTGGGCGTAGGGGCAGAGCTTGTGGCTGATCAGGCGGAGCTGGGGCGTTGTAGCGGTCATCGGTCTTCCCTTTTCATGCAGATGCATGGAAAATGGGGAGCGGCAAACTATATGCAAGTGCATGAACCAGAAAATTTCCACCACTTCAGCCAGGGCTCGGGCCTGGATTGCCCTCTACCGCGCCTGGACCCGCGTCTCCGGCCTCGTGGAAACGCGCCTGAAACAGGCCGGCCATCCGCCGCTGGCCTGGTATGACGTGCTCTGGGAACTGGAGAAGATGTGCGACTGCTACCTGCGCCCGGTGGAACTGGAGGCGCGGCTCCTGATGCAGCAGCACAATCTCTCCCGTCTCCTCACCCGGATGGAAACCGCCGGCCTGATCGAAAAGCTCCGCTGTCCCGAAGACGGCCGCGGCCTGCGCGTCCGGCTGACGGAACAGGGGCGCCAGATGCGCAACGCGATGTGGGAGGTGTATCGTCCCGCGCTGGACGATGCGCTGGAGGCGTTGTCGCCGGCGGAGGCGGACGCGCTGGCGGAACGGCTGGACGGGCTGGGCGTGTAGGCTTTGGCGGTCGCGCCTTATCTCAAATCTACTCCTCTACCCCCCGGAACAAGGACCCGGGCGTGTGCCGGTGTGCAAGAAGGCCTCACCGCCCTACATCAGCCCCGCCCGCTCCAGTTCCTGGATCAGCCGCACTCGCGCCTCGGGCAATTGCTTGTCCACCGGCCACAGCACGCGGCGTTCGAGGAAATAGCCGGTCAGTTCCAGCCCCTTCGCGATATCGCGCTCGGCGATCTCGCCGGAGCCGCGCATGAAGCCGGGCAGTTCCAGAAGCCTGGCGGCGTAGGGAGCAGCCTCCTCGCGGCAGACGGCGCGGCCGGTGCGCGGCGAGACGTGGCTCAGATCGTCGGCTGCGCCGGTGACGGCGCATTTGCGCAGATCCAGGCCATAGCCCAGATCGGACAGCAGTCCCGCCTCCCAGCGGACATAGAGGGCGGGCCAGACCTCGGGGTTTTCGAACGCGGCGAGCAGGAGACAGAAGCCTTCATGCACCGCCGGGTGGGCCTCGCGTTCGGGCAGGGCCATGATCGCCAGGGCGCAGGCGGCGTTGAGCCCCGCCAGGGCCGCCCGATCCTCCATCACCGCGCCGGCGCCCAGATCGTCGGCCTCGATCCGGAACAGGCCGAGATGCTCCGCCAGCCGTGCCCGCCAGCTGGCCGTGACCTTGTTGCCCGGCTGCAGGATCGGCCGCATGGCCCGCGACCGCGCGCCCTTGACCAGTCCGGCATGCCGGCCCTGCCCTTCGGTCAGGATTTCCACGATGGCACTGGTCTCCCCGTGCGGCCGCACCTGGAGAATGATGCCCTTGTCACGCCATTCCATGGGAGGGTTTTAGGCGAGTCTCGAAGACCTGTCTTGAAAAGCGCAGGAAAACATCCTTCACCTTGATGGGGAAGGTGGGCCGAGGCAAAGCCTCGGGCCGGAAAGGGTGAATCCCGATGGCGGATAGCTATCCGATACCTCGCCCCCAACTCCATCCACCCCCGGCTTCGCGGCGGTCCCCCTGCCCCATCAAGGGGCAGGATGGCACCTAAACGTCGAAATCCAGGCCAACATCCTTGTAGTGCGAACGGCGGGCCATCCACTTCGGATCGACCTTGACGTTGAGGAAGAGATGGACCTTGCAGCCCAGCGCCTCTTCCAGCTCCTTGCGGGCGGCTTCGCCGATCGCCTTGATGGCGGCCCCGCCCTTGCCCAGCACGATGGGTTTCTGGGTCTCGCGTTCGACGATGATGGACTGTTCCACCCTAATCGATCCGTCGCGCAGGCGTTTCCAAACCTCGGTCTCGACCATGGACGCGTAGGGCAGTTCCTCGTGCAGGCGCAGATAGACTTTCTCGCGGGTGATCTCGGCGGCGAGTATGCGCGTGGGCAGATCGGCGACCTGGTCCGGCGGATAGTGCCAGACACCCTCGGGCATCAGCCCGGCGAGGAAGCTCTTGAGCTGGTTGATACCGGACCCTGTCTTCGCAGAGATCATGAAGACATCGGAATAAACTCCGGTTTCGTATAACTCCTGCGACATGGCCAGCAGATGGTCGCGCTCGATCAGATCGACCTTGTTCAGTGCCAGGATCGCCTTGCGTCCGGTTCGTTTGAGGCCCTCGACAACGCGCTCATCGTCCTGGACCATTCGCTTGTCGCCGCTCTTGGCGCCGCCGTGTTCCAGCCGCGCGCGGGCGCCGGCATCGATGACATGGACGATGGCGTCGGCATCGTCGGCCCCGGCCCAGGCGGCTGCCACCATGGACTTGTCCAGCCGGCGTTTCGGCGCGAAGACGCCCGGCGTATCCACCAGCACGATCTGGCCTTGACCCTCCAGGGCCACGCCGCGCACGGCGAAACGCGTGGTCTGCACCTTGTGGGTGACGATGGAGACTTTTTCGCCGACCAGCGCATTGGTCAGGGTCGACTTGCCGGCATTGGGCGAGCCGATGATGGCGGCAAAGCCGCAGCGGGTTTGTTCGGTCTCAGACATGCTGTCCTTCACGTTCGAGAAGCGCCGTGGCGGCGGCGCGTTCGGCGGCCTGCTTCGATCCGCCCTCGCCCACCGCCGGGTCGAGCGGCGCCACACTCACCTCGACGGTGAAGACCGGGCGGTGATCGGGCCCGGAACGTTCGGTGAGCTGGTAGCGCGGTGTGCCATGGCCCTTGCGGGCGGCCCATTCCTGCAACGCCGACTTGGCGTCCTTGGGCCTGGCCTTGAGCGCCTCGATATGGCTGCCCCAGAATCGGTCGTAAAAGGCCTGCACCGCAGGCCGGCCGCCATCGAGATAGATGGCCGCGATCAGCGCCTCGCAGGCATCGCCCAGGATGGAGACCTTTTCCCGGCCGCCGCCGCGGTCTTCCGACCGGCCCATTTTCAGCGCATCGCCCAGTCCGATCTCGCGCGCCACGGCAGCGCAGGTCTCCTTGCGCACCAACGTATTGAGGCGCGGCGCCAGGGCGCCTTCATTGGCGCTGTCGAAGAGTTTGAACAGGGCTTCCGCGGTCATCAGGCCCAGCACCCGGTCGCCGAGGAATTCCAGGCGCTCGTAGGAGCGCACGCCCTTGCGCCCGTCGCCATAGCTGGCATGGGTCAGGGCGCGGTCGAAAAGGCCTCTGTCCTTGAAGGTATAGCCGATGCGCGCTTCCAGCCTTGCCGCCGCATCAGCCATGGGCCAGACCGTCCAGATGGTGGCCCAGCGGCCTTGCCTCGATCACCACGAAGGCCTGGGCCCAGGGGTGATCGTCGGTGATGGTGATATGGGCATGAGCCTCCATACCCTCAGGCGTCAAATGGCGCAGGCGTTCCAGCGCCCGGCCGGTAAAGGCGAGCGTCGGCTTGCCGCCGGGCAGGTTCACCACGCCGATCTCCTTCCAGGAGACGCCGCGCGCGATCCCCGTGCCCAACGCCTTGGCCCCCGCCTCCTTGGCCGCAAAGCGCTTGGCATAGCTCGCCGCGCGCATCCGCCGCCGGTCGGACTTGGCCTGCTCGATCTCGGTAAAGCAGCGCTGCACGAAACGGTCGCCGAACCGGTCGAGCGACTTCTCGATGCGCCGGATATCCATCAGGTCGGAGCCGAGGCCGATGATCATGACGCCATCTCCGCCCGCGCCTCGGCGATCAGGCCGCGCATGGTCTCCACCGTCTCGCGCAGGCCGCGGAAGATCGCCTCGCCGATCAGGAAATGGCCGATATTGAGCTCTGCCACTTCGGCAATCGCGGCAACGGGTTTGACCGTATCGTAGGTGAGACCGTGGCCGGCATGCACTTCCAGGCCGCGCGCATGGGCGACCGCCGCGGCCTCGCGAAGGCGTTCGAGCAGGCGTTGCTGCTCGGCCCTGTCCCCGGCCAGCGCGGCCTCGCAATAGGCGCCGGTGTGCAGCTCGACCACCGCCGCGCCCATGGCCTCGGCCACGGCGATCTGTACGGGATCGGGCTCGATAAAGAGCGAGACGCGAATGCCCGCCTCGCCCAATTGGCGCACGAAGGGCGCGATGTGATTGTGCCCGGCGGCCACGTCGAGCCCGCCCTCCGTGGTCCGCTCCTCGCGCTTTTCCGGCACCAGGCAAACCGCGTGCGGCTTGTGGCGCAGAGCGATGTCCAGCATTTCCTGGGTCGCCGCCATTTCCAGATTCAGCGGCAATTCAATCTCGGCCATCAACCGGTCGATATCGGCATCGGTGATGTGGCGCCGGTCCTCGCGCAGGTGCGCGGTGATGCCGTCCGCACCGCTTTCGGCCGCCTGGCGCGCCGCGCGCACGGGATCGGGATGCGCCCCGCCGCGGGCGTTCCTGATCGTTGCGACATGGTCGATATTGACGCCCAGGCGCACGGAGGACGGCCTATTGTGTGTCATGCCAGGCCTCGGCTCCCCGGCTTGACCGCCGGAATGGCTTCCAGTTCCGGCGGCAACTGGTCGGCCGGATAGGCCGGCACCTTGTATTCGGTCAGTGCGATCAGCGGCACGCCGACATCGGCTTCGCCGCCGGACCGGTCGACCAGGCAGGCCTCGGCGACAACCGTCGCGCCCGTCGCCCTGATGGCCTCGATGCATTCGCGCGAGGAAAGCCCGGTGGTGACGATATCCTCGACGACCAGAACCTTGTCGCCGGCAGAGAGTTCAAAGCCGCGGCGCAGGGTGAATTCCCCGTTCTCGCGTTCAACATAAAGCGCCTTGAGCCCCATCTGCCGCGCCGTTTCATAGCCCGGCACGATGCCGCCCACGGCCGGCGAGACGATGACGGTCGGTTCGTCGTCCAGCTCGGCCTTCACCTTCCCGGCCAGCGCCCTGCACAGTTTTTCCGTACGAGCGGGATCGGCGAACACCTTGGCCTTTTGCAGGAAAACCGGGCTGCGCAGTCCCGAGGACAGGATGAAATGGCCTTCCAGAAGGGCTCCGGCGGCGCGGAATTCGGCCAGGACTTCGTCGCGTGTCATCTACTCTTTGATCTCCTCGATTTCAGCCCGCATGCGCTCGGCCGAGACGACCGAGGGACACATGCGCAGCGCCGCCAGGATATTGGCGAGATGGCGGGTGTCGAACACCTCGACATCGAATTCCATGTCGAAAAAGTCCTGGGAACGCCGGCGCGTCTTCACACTGGCGATATTGCCGCGATTCTCGGAGACGGTTTTGGCGATCTCGGCCAGCACGCCCTGCCCGTTGTGCAGCACCGCCTCGATACGGGCCATGGATACGGCATTGGCTTCGGCTTCGGCCGTCCAGGCCAGGTCGAGCCATTGATCCATGTCGGCATCCTCGTGCTCGGCCAGGGCCTCGCAGTCGATCGTGTGGATCTCGATCCCCTTTTCCGGGATCAGCAGGCCGACAATGCGGTCGCCGGGCAGTGGCGAACAGCAATCGGCAAAGTGCAGCGTAACCCCCGGCGTGAGCCCGCGGCCGCGCACGAAGAGGCGGGCCTTTTCGTCCTGGATGAGTTCCCGGCCGGTGACGTCGCCGCGCTCGTCCAGGCGCCCCGGGAAAGCGGCATTGAGAAGATCGTGGGTCGAGACCCGGCCGCGGCCGAGATTCTCGTAGAGTTCGTCGACATCCTTGATGTCCAGCCGCGCCAGCGCTTCCTTCAGATCGCCCTCGATCAGGGTGCGGCCTTCGCGGCGGAAAGCGTGTTCGGCCATGATCTTGCCGATGCGGTGGAACTCGTCGCGCTCGCTTTCGCGGATCAGGCGGCGGATGGCGGCACGGGCCCGGCCGGTAATGGCCAGGTTTTCCCAGCCCTGGGGCGGCTGGCGGACCCCGCCCTTGACGATCTGCACCACATCGCCATTGCGCAATTGCGTACGCAGCGGCCGTTCGCGGCCATTGATCTTGGCCGCCACCGTGGTGTGGCCCAGCTCGGTATGCACGGCATAGGCGAAATCCAGCGGCGTTGCTCCCGCAGGAAGGGAAATCAGGTCGCCCTGGGGCGTGAAGCAATAGACCTGGTCGGCGAACATCTCGAGCTTGGCGTGCTCGAGAAACTCGTCAGGATCGCCGCCCTGGTTGAGGATCTCCACGAAGGGACGCAGGCGCTCCAGCGGATCGCCGCCGGCGGCCTGGGCCGCATCGGCATCATAGGTGTAGGTGGAATTCTTGTAGCGCCAGTGCGCGGCGACACCGCTTTCGGCCACCGCTTCCATCTCCTCGGTGCGGATCTGCAGCTCGACGCGCACATTGTGCGGGCCGATCACCGTGGTGTGCAGGGAGCGGTAATTGTTCGGCTTGGGCAGGGAAATGAAATCGCGGAACCGCTCGGGCATGCAGCGCCAGGCCTGGTGGATCACGCCGAGCGCACGATAGCATTCGTCCGGCGTCCCCACGATCAGGCGGAAGGCGTAGATGTCGGCGATCTCCTCGAAGGTCAGCCCCTTGCGCTCCAGCTTGCGCCAGATCGAATAGGGCCGCTTTTCGCGGCCGAAAATGCGCGCCTCGATACCGGCGCTGGCGAGATGGTCGGTGATCGCTTCGGATACGGCGGATACCTCGTGCGCATGCTGGTCGCGCAACAGTTTGAGACGCTTGGTGATCGATTCATGGGCGGCCGGATTGATGTGCTGGAAGGCCAGGTCCTCCAGCTCCACGCACACCCGGTTGATCCCGATGCGCCGCGCCAGCGGGGCATAGATTTCCAGCGTTTCCAAGGCGATACGCTCGCGCTTGTCCTGGCGCGAAATCGCATCCAGCGTCCGCATATTGTGCAGCCGGTCGCACAGTTTCACGATCAGAACGCGCACATCGGCCGAGATCGCCACGACCAGTTTCTGCAGGTTTTCGGCCTGTTTGGTGCGCTTGGAGCGCAGCTCCATCTGGCCCAGCTTGGTGACCCCGTCGACCAGGCTGGCCGTCTCCTCGCCGAATTCGCGGGTAATGTCTTCCAGCGTGGCCGGCGTGTCCTCGACGGTGTCGTGCAACAGGCCGGTGCAAACCGTGGCCACATCCATGCGCAGATCGGCCAGGATCATCGCGACCTGGGCAACATGGGCGAAATAGGGCTCGCCCGAGGCCCGGCGCTGCGGCCGGTGCGCTTCCTCGGCAAAGCCATACGCCCGCCGCACAAAGTCCGGATCGACTTTCGGGAAATACCGCTGGATACGGCCGATCAGCTCGTCCGCGCTGGGTATGGCGGGCGGCGGCGAGGCCAGGTCGGATGACGTCGCGCCGAGTGTCACGGCAGTCTAGAGACGGCCGTCAGGCGCGCCATCCCTGTCATTTTGCAGAGCCTTGAGCATTTCGGCCTCGTCCATCTCGACGGGCGGAGCCGGCAGGGCTTCCATCTCCGGTGGAGCGTCCTGCTTGGCAGCCTCTTCCTCGTCCTCGCTGGGAAGCACGCGCTGGAGACCGTTGACCAGGCTGTCCTTCAGCCCGTCCATGTCCAGCGTCTCGTCGGCGATCTCACGCAGGGCGACAACCGGATTCTTGTCGTTGTCCCGCTCGATCGTCAGCGCCGAGCCGGCCGAAATATTGCGGGCGCGATGCGCCGCCAGCAGGACGAGGCGGAAGCGATTGGGGACTTTTTCGATACAATCTTCGACGGTGACGCGAGCCATGCGCGCGATCTCCTTGAACCAGCGCTGGAGTTTGGAACCGCGTTCCCTACCCCTCCCGCCCTGCAAAAGCAAGGCTTGCGGATGTGTGGGGATCGACCGGTTGCAGCTTGCATGTGGCGTCGCGGTCGGTCTTTGACAAGGCCGCGATCAGGGCTGCGATTCCCTCACCGCTTTGCGGATGGGTCCAGTCCGGTGCGATTTCCGCCAGGGGCAGCAGGACGAAGGCGCGTTCGCGCGCCCGGGGGTGCGGGATTTCAAGGCCTTGCGCATCCGCATCCACACAGCCGCGAAAGTCGACGAGATCGAGATCCAGCGGCCGCGGCGCGTTGCGCACGGTGCGCTCGCGCCCGAAGGCGGCCTCGACGGCATGGAGCCGGTCCAGCAGCGCCCGCGGCGACAGCGCGGTTTCCAGTTGCGCAACCGCATTCACATAGGCCGGGTCCGCAGGATCCGGCCAGGCCGGGCTCGACCAGTCGGAGGAGCGTGCCGCCACCGCAATCTCCCCATCGTCTTCCAGCGCCGCCAGCGCGGCGGCCAGTGTCTGCCGCGGCGTGAGATCACCGGATGGAAGGTTGGCGCCAAGCGCGATATAGATGGCGTCGGAATTCATTTCACGCATGCTTTCATTATAGGATACAAGACGATGGCCTTTTATCCCGACGAGCGGATCGGTCTCTTTATTGACGGTGCCAACCTGTTCTCCACCACCAAGGCGCTGGATTTCGACATCGATTTCAAACGCCTTCTCGACGAGTTTCGCAAGCGCGGCAAGCTGATCCGCGCCAACTACTACACGGCCCTGCTGGAGCACGAGGACTACAATCCGCTGCGCCCGCTGGTCGACTGGCTGGACTATAACGGTTTCTCCGTCATCACGAAGCCGGCCAAGGAATACACCGACGAAGGCGGGCGCCGGCGAATCAAGGGCGACATGGATATCGAACTGACCGTCGACATGCTCGAGGCAGCCACCTATCTCGATCACATCATCCTGTTTTCCGGCGACGGAGATTTCAGCCGCGCCGTCCGGGCAGCCCAGTCCAAGGGCGCGCGGGTCAGCGTCGTCTCTTCGCTGAAGACCTCGCCCTCGATGATCTCCGACGATCTGCGCCGCGCTGCCAACACCTTCATCGAACTGGCCGATCTGGAAGCCATGATCGGACGCGATGGAGGCGGCGCGTGAACGCACGCGTGCCTGCCGAAGCCCCGCTAGACTGCCCGCTCTGCCCGCGTCTGGTGGCCTTCCGCGAGGACACGGCCCGGGCCCATCCTGACTGGCACAATGCGCCGGTGGAATCCTTTGGACCCGGGACTGCCCGCCTGCTGGTCGTCGGCCTGGCGCCGGGCCTGCGCGGCGCCAACCGTACCGGCCGGCCCTTTACCGGCGATTGGGCAGGCGATCTGCTGTACGCCACGCTGGGCAAGTTCGGCTTTACGCGCGGCACCTATGACGGCCGGCCGGACGACGGGCTGGAACTCGTCGATGCGATGATCACGAATGCGGTGCGCTGCGTGCCGCCGGAGAACAAGCCGGTCGGGGCCGAGGCCAATGCCTGCCGTCCCTATCTGACGGCGCGCATTGCCGCCCTGCCCCGGTTGAAAGCGATTCTCTGCCTGGGCAAGATATCCCACGACAACACGCTGCGAGCCCTGGGTCACCGGATGAAGGACGCGGCCTTCGGCCATGGTGCGACGGCGCCCCTGCGTGGGCCGAACGGACCCGTCCGCCTCTTCGACAGCTATCACTGCTCGCGCTACAACACGAATACCGGCCGTCTCACCGAAGCCATGTTCGAAACCGTCTTCGCGGATATCCGTACCTATCTCGATGCCGGCTGAGCGGCATGGCGGCCCGCGGTCAGGCCCACGGGCCGCGCCAGCTCGATCCCTGCCACACGTGCCGCCGTCTCCCCGGCCGGCAAGGCCGGCGCGACACGCCTGTTAACAATGTCAGAATTTGCGCCCCGGAGCACATCGCGCGTGGCATCGAGGCTTCCTGCCGCAAGCCAGCCTGCAAAAGGGTTAACCGTCTGACCTTGCGGGTTATCAACATCTGACAGCATTCTCGGCCCCCTTCCCGGCACCTGCCGCTTCATCCGGCCCGATGGCCGTTTCGAAGGCCATAGCGGCCGCCTCGAACCTGTCCCGGCAACCAGGATTGCAGAAGCCGACGAGCCGTCCCCGGTATCGTGTCAGACTGTCGCTCCGAACCGGTTTTCCGGACCAGGAGCATGTTGCATTTGCGACCGTCTCGCTTTCTAGTGCGGGCATCGGTGTTCACCTCGCTGCGTGCTGACTCCGCCTGTTAGGCCAGCCCCAAAATGGCGCAAATGACGCAATGCCCGCTTTTTCTGCCAAACCCGATCTGATCGACCGCCACGTCGCCTTCTTGACCTATGACGGGGTCAAACTCCTCGATGTGACTGGGCCGTTGCAGGTCTTTTCCGACGCCAATGAACTGCTGGGCCGGCCGGCCTATGGCACGACGCTGGCCTCGCTCTATGGCGGACCGGTAACGACGGATACCGGTGTGCTGCTGAATACCCGCCGGCTGGCGGGTGTGGGCCTGGACACGGCCGACACGCTGATCGCGTGCGGTGGCAATGGCGTCTATACGGCCAGCCGCGACAACCGCCTTCTGGCCGCGATCCAGCGCGCCTCGGAAAAATGCGGCCGGGTGGCCTCGACCTGTACGGGCGCCTTCCTGCTGGGCGCGGCCGGCCTGCTGGACGGCCGCCGTGCGGTGACCCATTGGCAGCGCTGCAAGGACCTGGCCGAGGCCTGTCCGAAGGCCGAGATCGATCCCGACCCGATCTTCATCGAGGATGACGGTGTGTGGACCTCGGCCGGCGTCACCGCCGGCATCGATCTCGCCCTGGCCCTGGTGGAGACCGACCAGGGACGGGATCTGGCACTGGAGCTGGCACGCAACATGCTGGTCTATGTGAAGCGGCCGGGCGGTCAGGCCCAGTTCTCCGAAGCCCTGAAACAGCAGACACGCTCGGTCTCCGGCCGGTTCGACGCGCTGCATTTCTGGATGAGGGACAATCTCACCGCAGATCTGCGCGTGGACGCGCTGGCCGCTCGCTGCGGCATGAGCCCGCGCAATTTCGCCCGGCTCTACACCGAAGAGACCGGCCACACCCCGGCCCGAGCCGTGGAGCAGATGCGGGTGGAAGCGGCCCGCGCCATGCTGGAAAACCCGGCGGTCAGCATCAAGACCGTGGCGGTGCAGACCGGTTTCGGGAACGACGAGCGCATGCGCCGCTCCTTTGCCCGGCAACTGGGCATCACGCCGCAAGCCTATCGCGAACGCTTTGCCGTCGAGGTGGCGGAGAGCGTGTCGGCCTAGAAATCGTCGGCGGTGCCGGCATGCCTGTGTGCGCCTGCGCTTGCTCCCCAAGCCAGGGCATGCGCCGCCGAAAGCGCCAAGGCGCCGATGACTGTGACCCAACGCTCGAACGTCTCGCCGATCTCCGCCAATGCCCCGTAGAACAAGAGAGTGAGCCCCGTCAGTGCCAGCCCGCGCAGACCGGCACCCAGCCAACCGGACGGCCAGCGGCGCATGGCCGCCAGGGCCACCAGCAAGGCCGCCAGGGCGAGCGCCACATGGACCCATTCGGCTTCGGCCCAGGCCAGCACCGGGCTTGCGGACACAAGTACCGGCAGGGCCAAGCAATGGACAAGGCAGGCTCCGGAAAGGCTGATCCCCACAATGTCGCGTGTCCGCATTAACCTGTCTCCCTGCAAGCAGACGCGCCCTCGCACGCCGGGTTTATGACGGAATTTCAATGAAAGCGCGCTTGAGCGCCCGGATAAGTTATATAATAACGTAGCGATAAACGTTACAACATAACACAGCAGAAGGGTGCAAATCCGGCCGTCATGACTGTTCCAGCGCTTTTCTCCTTCCTCGCAGCCGTCGCCGCGTCCCAGCACGGGGGCCATGTTCACGGCACCGGCACAATCGGCATCGCCGCCAGTGCAGATGGTGATGTCGTTGCCGAACTGGTCGTACCGGCCGACACAATCTACGGCTTCGAGCGCGCGCCCCGCGACGAGACCGAACGCGGGATCATCGCGGCCGCGCATCGCCACCTGCTCGATACGGGCCGCGCGCTCAGCTTCAATCGCGAGGCCGCGTGCGATCCGTCCGGCAGCGCGATACTTGCGGGCCCGTTCGGCCATGACGCACATGACGACGCGGCCGACGAGGCCCATCACGACGTGTCGGTGACCTATCGGTTCCGGTGCGCCCGTCCCGGCCGCATCGAACGCGTGGAGACCGGTCTTTTCGCCCGTTTCCGGCGCTTCGAGGACATAGATGGCGTGTTCGTCGCCCCGGACCGGCAGACCGGGTTCGAACTCTCCGCCACGGCCCCGGCAGCGCGTCTGCGATGATGCCTGGCAGACCCGCCCATCCTGCCGCCATCGATATCGGGGCCCTGCGCCACGCCTGGCCCGGCGAGGCGGATATCCTTCGGATCGACCGCTTTCACGTTGCGGCCGGCGAACGGGTCTTTCTGGCGGGACCCAGCGGCAGCGGCAAGAGCACGCTGCTCGGCCTGATCGCCGGGATCACGCCCTGCCAGCAGGGCCGTGTTGCGATACTCGGCGATCCGGTGGGCGGCATGAGCCCGGCCCGGCGCGATGCCCACCGCGCGGCCCATATCGGCGTCATCTTCCAGCTCTTCAATCTGGTCCCCTACCTGTCGGCGCTGGAGAATACCCTGCTGCCGCTGCGTTTCTCGCCGCAGCGCGCCGAACGCGTGCGCCGCACCGGCCAGACACCGGTAACCGAAGCCCGGCGCCTGCTGGATGTTCTCGGCCTGGATGAAACCACACTCGGAAAGCCTGCGACCGCGCTGAGCATCGGCCAGCAGCAGCGTGTGGCCGCAGCCCGGGCCCTGATCGGCCATCCCGGCCTGATCATCGCCGATGAGCCCACATCCGCGCTCGATCGGGAGAGCCGCGACGGCTTCATCGATCTGCTGAACAGCGAATGCGCCCGCACCGGCGCCGCCCTCCTCTTTGTCAGCCACGATACCGCGCTGGCGGCCGGCTTCGACCGCCATGTCGATCTGCGCGACATCAATCGCATGGCGATCGCGGCATGAGTGCGCCCCTCACCCGGCTGGCCCGCAAAAGCCTTCTCAATCGCGGCGTCTCGGTCGGCCTGACCGTGCTCTCGGTGGCACTCAGCGTGATGCTCTTCCTCGGCGTGGAGAAAATCCGGACCGGCGCACGCGACGGTTTCCACGCCACGATTTCCGGCACGGATCTCGTGGTCGGTGCCCGGGGCGGCGCGGTCAATCTCCTGCTCTACTCGGTTTTTCACCTTGGCGATCCGACGGCGAATATCGGCTGGGACAGCTACGAACGTGTCGCCACGGCCCCCGGCGTCGCCTGGACCGTGCCGGTTTCACTGGGCGACTCGCATCGCGGCTATCGCGTCGTCGGCACGACGCCGGCCTATTTCGATCGCTATCGCTACGGCCGGCGGCAGGCCCTCCGCTTTGCCGACGGGCGGGGATTTGACGGCATCTATCAGGCTGTGATCGGCGCCGAGACGGCCCGGCGGCTGGGCTATGGCCTGGGCGACGAGATCACGCTTTCGCACGGGATCGGCGAGGTCAGCTTTGCCGAGCACACCGGACACCCCTTCCAGATCACAGGCATTCTCGCTGCCACCGGCACGCCCGTCGACCGGTCGGTACTGGTTTCGCTGGAAAGTCTCGAAGCGATTCATGCGGGCTGGGACAGCGGGGTTGCGCGATCCGGCGCGCAGGCCGCAACCGGCGGCTCCGGCCTTCAGCCCGACAGCGTCACGGCCATCCTCGTGGGCACGGACAGCCCGATCCGGGTGCTGAGCCTGCAACGCCAGATCAACACCTATCGCGGCGAGGCGCTGAGCGCGGTGATGCCGGGCGTGGCCCTCAGCCAGCTCTGGCGGGTGATCGGGGCGGGGGAAACCGCACTCCGCGCGATCTCCGTCCTGATCGTTTTCGTCGGACTCTCCGGCATTCTCACCGCCCTTTCGGCCGGACTCAACGAACGCCGGCGGGAGATGGCGGTGCTGCGGGCGATCGGCGCCAGACCGCAGGAAATCTTCGCTCTGATGACGCTGGAAGCCGCCGCCATCGCCTTCGCCGGTGCGCTCGCGGGCATCCTGGCGGTCAATCTCGCCTTCCTTGCCGTTTCCGCCCGGGTAATGCGCCGCTACGGCCTAGATCTGGGACAGGCCGGTCCCGGCCTCACCGATCTCGGCGTGCTGGCCGCGGTCACCCTGGCCGCCGCGGTCCTGGGCAGCTGGCCGGCCTGGCGCGCCCAGCGCAACGCCCTCGCCGACGGATTGTCCATACGCCTGTGAGACCCACCATGCCCCGCCTCGCCCTCGCTCCGCTTTTCGCCCTTCTGCTCGCCGCCTGCGACGCCGATATATCCGGGACTTCCCCTCCTGGTCCCCCGGCCGGGGCGGCGGACCGGTCCCCGGCGGCCGATGACAATGCCCCTCTGCGCGCCCAGCCCCCGTCCGGGACGGCATCGCCGGAAACGGTACCGAAGGAACGGCCCGGCGATATGGCCCTGACGATCAATTGGGACGATCTCCTGCCCGAAGGCGAGCTTGAACGGCTGGAGGAACTCTATGCCGCAGCCTATTCCATGTCCGAGCTGAACCATTTCGGCGGCCAGGCGCCGCAGATCGGCACGTTCAATGTGGAGGAGGCCCTGATCGGCCAGACGATACGCATGCCCGGCTATATCCTGCCGCTGGACTACGAGGCCCGCGACGAGCTTACGGAATTCCTTCTTGTGCCCTATTTCGGCGCCTGCGTTCACACGCCTCCTCCGCCACCCAACCAGATCGTCTACGTCACGACGGGCGAGCCGGTGGATATCGCCGAAGTCTGGGCGCCGGTCTGGGTCACCGGCGTTCTCAGTGCCGACCGGCACGACAACGAGATGGGCGACGCGGCCTATACGCTGGACCTGATCGCCCACGAACCCTATGAGCGCCGGCGCTAGCCGAAATTCTTCAGCAGACGGGATTTCTGCTTGTCCCATTCGCGCCGCTTGATGGTCTCGCGCTTGTCGACCGTCTTCTTGCCCTTGGCCAGACCGATCTGGAGTTTGGCGATGCCGCGATGGTTGAAGAAGAGCCGCAGCGGGATAATGGTGCGGCCATCCCTGGTCACGGCACCGGTGAGCTGGGCGATCTCCTTCTTCTTCAACAGGAGTTTGCGGTGCCGCCGCGGCTCGTGATTGAAGCGGTTGGCCGGGCCGTAGGGCGGGATGTCGGCATTGATCAGCCAGATCTCGCCCTTTTCCGGCGAGACATAGCTTTCCGCGATGTTCGCACGGCCCTCGCGCAGGGATTTGACCTCCGAGCCCATCAGCATCAGGCCGGCTTCGAAAGTCTCCTCGATTTCATAATCGAACCGGGCGCGCCGGTTGACGGCGACGGCCCCGGTTTCCGTCTTCGGCTTGCTCATAGTGTCCTACACGTCCGCCGGCTCGAGAAGTCCGGCCATCGCCAGCGCCTCGCGCACAGCCTTTCTCGAAGCTTCGTCAGGCTCGGTCAGGGGCAGGCGCAGCTCGGTATTCATGACCCCCAGGAGCGACATGGCGTATTTGCTCGGTCCCGGGCTGGAGGAGGAAAACAGTGCGTGATGCAAAGGCAGAAGCCTGTCGTTCAGGGTCCGCGCCGTCTCCCAGTCGCCGTTCAGGGTCGCCTCCTGGAATTTCGCGCACAATCCGGGCGCCACGTTGGACGTCACCGAGATCGCACCCACACCACCGGTAGCGTTGAAACCCAGCGCGGTCGGATCGTCACCGGACAGCTGTACGAAATCGGGACCGATCAGGCGCCGATGCTGGGCCACACGCGCCATGTCGCCGGTGGCGTCCTTGATGCCGACCACATTCGCGAGCGTCGCGATCCGCGCCACGGTTTCGGCGGCAATATCGACGACCGTACGCCCCGGCACATTGTAGACGACGATCGGGAGATCGACGGCTTCGCTAATGGCCCGGAAATGCCGGTACAGGCCTTCCGCATTGGGTTTGTTGTAATAGGGTGCGACGACCAGGCCGGCATCGGCACCCAGTTCCTTCGCGCGGGCCTGGTTCTGGATCGCCACGGCGGTGTTGTTCGAGCCCGTGCCGGCAATGACGGGGACACGCCCCCCTGCCGTCTCGATCACGATCTCGACCACGCGCATGTGTTCCTCGAAGGTCAGCGTGGCGCTTTCCCCAGTCGTGCCGCAGGGAACCAGGCCGTGCGAGCCCGCCACGATCTGGCGCTCGGCCAGCGCAGCAACGGCATCCTCGTCAACGGCCCCATTCTTGAAGGGGGTGACCAGCGCAGTGATGGACCCTTTGAACATGTTTCAATCCCGGAAACCGCAAAACGAGCGCGCGACCATATCGGTGGCGGCGGACACGGCCAAGTCTTCTTGTCAAGTCTGGACAGTCGGCCGGATTTGGGCCGATGATGGGCGGCCTACTCGGTCAGAAAGTGTTCCACGATCCATGATCGCCCGTTGTCTCTCCGTCCTGGCGCTGCTCGCTGTCGCCGTGCCGGCCTTCGCCGATGAAGTGCCCACGCCGCGCATCCGCCCCGAACCGGTGAATTTCTCGCAGTATCTTTCCGATGCCGACTTCACCCGCTTCCGCCGCGGCCTCGATGCGGCCGACGACGAAGACTGGGATACGGTCCGCGACATCCGGCTGGACCTGACGGACACGTCGGCGCGCAATATCCTGTTGTGGCGCATCGCCCTTGGCGATCCGCGCTCCACCTTCCTCGAGCTCGATCTGGCCCTCAGCGAACTCGACAACTGGCCGCGCGACAGTTTCATCCGTTCGGAAGCCGAATCCAAGATCGACGATAGCGGGCTGACAGCCCCCTTCATCGTCAACTGGTTCCAGGCCAACCCTCCGGCCACCGGCCGCGGCAAGGTCAGCTATGCCGAAGCCCTGATCGAGGTCGGGCGCGTCGACGAAGGCGAGGCCCTGCTGCGCGAGGCCTGGAGCGGCGACTACCTGCCGCTCGATGCACAGCGCGACACCTATCAGACCCATCGCGACCGCCTTAGCGAAGCCGATCACATGGCCCGGATCGACTATCTGATCTGGTCCAATCAGCGCACAGCGGCCCGCCGCGTCCTGCCCCTGCTCAGCGGCACCAACCGCGATCTCGCCGATGCCCGCCTGCGCCTGGCCGGGCGGCAGAGCGGGGTGGATCGCGCGGTCGACCGCGTTCCCGCCTCCATGGTGGGCGACCCGGGCCTGGTCTTCGAACGCGCACGCTGGAGGCGCCGGGCCGGATTGCGCGACGATGTCCTGCCGCTGCTCCTGCAACTGCCCGACGCTTACGGCAATGTGAACGCGCTGGAACTGATGTGGACCGAACGCAAGCTGATGATCCTGACCCTGATCCGGGATCGGGACTACGACACCGCCTATCAGCTGGCCCGGGCCCATGGCCTGTCCTCGGGCGCGGACTTCGCGGATGCTGAATTCATGGCGGGCTGGCTGGCCCTGGTCCATCTCGACCGGCCGGAGGATGCCCTCGCCCACTTCACGCGGCTGCGCGACAATGTCACCACGCCGGTGTCGCAATCGCGCGGCTCCTACTGGATGGCCCGGGCCGCCGACGCGCTGGGCCGTCACGAGGAGGCGGCGGCCTATTACGCCGAGGCGGGCGAACACTCCACTGCCTATTACGGCCAGCTGGGCGTTACCCAGCTGACCGGCGCCGACAGTATCCTGGCGCTCGAACGCGACCCGGAGCCGACCGAAGAGACACGCATCCGTTTCGAGGCCCGCCCGCTGGTCCGGGCCATGCGCCTGCTGGCCGAGCAGGACGAGGAATATTATTTCCGCCTCTTCTCATACCGGCTGGACGACCAGCTGACCGATCCGGCCGAATCCGTCCTGCTGGCACGCCTCGCCTCGAATTATCTCTATATCCGCCAGTCGGTCCGTGCGGCCAAGGCGGCGCGCCTGCGCGGCATTATCCTGCCGCAGAGCGCCTATCCCACGATCGAGCTGCCGCAAGTCGCCTCGCTGCGACCGGAAGATGCGCTGGTGCATTCGGTGATCCGCCAGGAAACCGAATTCGGCCAGCACGCCGTATCCGGCGCCGGTGCGCGCGGCATGATGCAGATGCTGCCCTCAACCGCCCGGGCCACCGCCCGCCAGATCGGCGAGCCCTATCGTTTCAACTGGCTGACCGACGATCTCGACTACAATCTCACCCTGGGCATGCACCATCTTGCCGACGTGGTGAACGAATTCGACGGTTCCTATGTGCTGGCCCTGGCCGCCTACAATGCCGGCGCCCACCGCGCCCGGCGATGGATCCAGGATTATGGCGATCCGCGCGATCCCGACGTCGACCCGATCGACTGGGTGGAGAGTATTCCGTTCTCGGAGACCCGCAATTACGTTCAGCGCGTCATGGAAAACCTGCAGGTTTACCGCTCACGCCTTAACGACGACGCGGCTGTCCCGCTGGAGATCGAAAGCGATCTGCGGCGGGGTTCGGCACCGGTCGTGGTTCTGGCGGAGGACGGGGAGTAAGCGCCCAGCGGGGTTCGATGCGGCGAGCGCCAGGGATACGGACAATCAGCACATGCTTGTTGTCCGGCTGGCAGTAGATCGCGTGGCTTGAGTGTTCGTTGCGCCTAAGCGCGCTCCAGCGCCCGCGTGAACATTGCCCTGTCCACATTCCCGCCGGTGGCGAACACGCAGACCGTCCTTCCGGCTACGTCGAGCTTGCCCGAGAGGACGGCGGCCAGCGCCACGATTCCGCCGGGTTCGGTGACGATTTTCAGATGCCGCCAGGCAAAGGCCATGGCGTCGAGGGCGTCCTCGTCGCTGACGGCGGCCGACCCGGCCAGTTGCTGCGCGTTCAACGACCAGGTCAGCTCTCCCGGTGTGGGCGTGATGATGGCGTCGCAGATCGAACCGGTCAGACGGTCGTTTGTCTCGCGCCGGCCGGAGGCCAGCGACCGGCCGTGATCGTCGAAGCCTTCCGGCTCGGCGACGAAGATCTGCGTGGCGGGGTGATGGTGCAGCATGGCCAGCCCCACACCGGCAATCAGCCCGCCGCCGCCGGCGCCGCAGATCACCATGTCCGCCCCTGCACCGTATTCCGCCAGCTGCTCGGCCGCCTCGAGGCCCGCCGTGCCCTGGCCGGCGATGATGAAAGGGTCCTCATAGGGCGGCACCAGGATACGCCCTTCGGCTTCGGCGATGGCCCGGCCCATCTCCTCCCGGCTCTGCGTGGCCCGGTCGAAAGAGATCACCTCCCCGCCCCAGAAGGTCACACCGTCGACCTTGGACCGGGGCGCATCGGTCGGCATCAGGATTTTCGCGCTGGTGCCGTTCAGCCGCGCCGCCGCCGCCACACCCTGGGCGTGATTGCCGGAGGAATAGGCGATGACGCCCCGCGCCTTTTCGGCGTCGGACAGGCGGGAAATGCGGTTGAAGGCGCCGCGGAACTTGAACGAGCCCGTCCGCTGCAGGCATTCGGCCTTCACGAAGATGCGGGCCCCGGTCAAGTCGTCCAGAAGGTCGTTGCGCAAAAGCGGCGTACGCACGGCATGGCCCGCCAGCCGGCGCGCGGCATCGGCGACATTCTCATAGGACGGAGGGGCGATCTGTTGCAGCATGTCGGGCGTTCCTTTCGTGCAAGCCATGCGAATCCGGCCCCCCGGCCGTCACGGAAACGCTTAGGCAATACAGCGCGATTGAGCAAAGGGATTGCGCCGTCGCCGCTTAGGCCGTTTGATTGGGCAAAACACCAAAACCTCGAACGGTCGATTGAATAAGGGGAGAAACATGACCTTGCGCGCACACATGATGGACTGTCCGTTGATGATTTCGGATATTCTTGTCCATGCTGCGAAGTGCCATGGCGATCAGGAAATCGTCACGCGCCTGCCGGAGAGCGGGCAGATCCACCGGCAGAACTACGCCCGGACGCACGAGCGCACGAAACAGCTCGCCAATGCGCTCCAGAAGAAGCTGAAAATCCGCGAAGGCGACCGGGTTGCGACCATCGCCTGGAACTCCCACCGCCATTTCGAACTCTATTATGCCATCTCCGGCGTCGGCGCGGTGGTGCACACGGTCAATCCGCGCCTCGATCCCAAGCAGATCGTCTGGATGCTGGACCATGCCCAGGCCAAGGCGGTCTTCTTCGACAAGCAGTTCGCACCCCTGATCGACGGCATCGCCAAGGCCTGCAAGTCGGTGAAGAACTGGGTGCTGATGACCGACAAGTCGCATGCCGACGCAGTCCAGACCAGATCTAAGACCTATGAGGAACTCATCGGCGACCAGCCGGCCGATTTCGACTGGCCGGTCTTCGACGAGAATGCCGCGGCAGGCCTTTGCTATACGTCCGGCACGACGGGCGACCCCAAGGGCGTGCTCTATTCGCACCGCTCCAACGTGCTGCACGCCCTGGCCTGCAATGCCTCGGATGTCATCGGCGTGGGCGCGCGCGGCAATCTGATGCCGGTCGTGCCCATGTTCCACGTCAATGCCTGGGGTATTCCCTATGCCGCGCCGATGAGCGGGGCGAAACTGGTCATGCCCGGCGCCCAGCTGGACGGACCCAGCCTGCACGAGCTGATCGAGGGTGAGAAAGTGTCCTATGTCGCCGGCGTGCCGACGGTCTGGCTCGGCCTGCTGAACTATCTGGACAAGGAGCAAAAGCGCATCGACAGCGTCGAGCGCGTGCTGATCGGCGGTTCCGCCCTGCCCGAGGCGCTGCTGCGGGCCTATGAGGACCGCTATGGCGTAACCATGCAGCAAGGCTGGGGCATGACCGAGATGAGCCCGCTGGGCACGGTCAACGCCCTCCTGCCCAAGCATGACGGGCTCGACCGCGAGGAGATCGTCAAGATCAAGCTGAAACAGGGCCGGCTGGTCTTCGGCGTAGGCATGCGCATCGTCGACGACGAAGGCAGGGAACTGCCCTGGGACGGCCAGTCCTCCGGCCATGTCCAGGTGCGCGGCCCCTGGATCGCCTCCTCCTATTATCGCGGAGCGGGCGCGGAGAGTTTCACCGGAGATGGCTGGTTCTCCACCGGAGATGTGGCGCATATGGACGGAAATGGCTTCATGACCATCACCGACCGGTCCAAGGATGTGATCAAGACGGGCGGGGAGTGGATTTCCTCCATCGATCTGGAAAATGCCGCCATGGGCCATCCCGACGTCGCCATGGCCGCCGCCGTGGGCATGCCGCACCCGAAATGGCAGGAACGTCCGCTGCTCATCGTGCAGGTCAAGGACGGCATCGAACAGTCCGACGCCACCCGGGACTCGATCCTGGAATACCTGCGCGGCGAAGTGCCGAAATGGTGGCTGCCCGATGCGATCGAATTCGTCGACGAAATGCCGATCGGCGCCACGGGCAAGATCCTCAAGACCAAGCTGCGGGAGATGTTCAAGGACTATGAGTTCCCGGGCGTCGAGGCCTAGACCTCCGGGAATACTCCCAACAACACCCCCCGGCATTCGCCGGGGGGTGTTTTTTTGTCCCGGACACGATCCACCCGCCCTGCAGGGCGAGAATGCATGCCCGCCTGTCCTACAGGCTCTGGCCGCCGGACACCTCGATCCGCTGGGCCGTCGTCCACATGAAGTCACCCAGCAACAGGCTGGAGACGGCCCCGCCGATATCGTCGGGCTGACCGACCCGGCCCAGTGCCGTGGCCGCGGCGATTCCGGCATTCATGTCCGCGTTGTCGCGCACCATGCCGCCGCCGAAATCGGTCTCGATAGCGCCGGGGGCCAGCGTGTTCACGGTGATGCCGCGCCCGCCCAGCTCCTGGGCCTGGTAACGCGTCAGCACCTCGATCGCGCCTTTCATCGCGGCGTAGGCGGAAAAGCCGGGCACGGCGAAACGGGTCAGACCCGTGGACACATTCAGGATGCGCCCGCCATCGGCGATGACCGGCAGAAGGGCCTGGGTGAGAAAATAGACGCCCTTCACATGCACATTCATCAGGCTGTCGAATTCGGCCTCGCCGGTCTCGGTGAACGGCTTGTAGACGCCGTGGCCGGCATTGTTGACCAAGCCGTCGAACGTCCTGCGCTGCCAGCGCGTGTCGAGAACCGACTTCAACCGGGTGACAAACGCGCCGAAGCTGGCGGTATCGCCGGTGTCGAGCGGCAGGATCTCGGCCTTGCGGCCCAGCGCCTCGATATCCGTCCGGACCGCTTCGGCCGCGTCGCGCGCATTGCGATAGGTCAGTACGATATCGGCGCCCTTGCGCGCCAGGTGGAGCGCGGCATTGCGGCCCAGGCCGCGGCTGCCGCCAGTGATCAGAACGACGGGAGTGGTGTCTTGGCTCATGGAAATGCCTCCGGTTGGGGTGGGGCTCCGATCTAGCGCTGCCGCGTCGTCGGGGCCTGCCGCATTTTCCGCAAAACCTGCCCGATCCTCCAAAACCCGGCCGGCTGCAGCTTGCATCGCCCGCGCCGGAGGCCTAGTCCATGACCAGGAGGATGTGTGATGACAGACCTGTCGGCACTCAAACGCGATGCGATCGCCTATGCTGACGACATGGGCTTTGACGATCAGCCCAACCCAACCCCCATCCCCGGTCTCTCGCTGGTGCGTAGCCGTGGGCCGACCGAATTCGACGTTATCGACTATCAGCCAATTTTCTGCCTGGTCCTCCAAGGGGCGAAACAATGCGTGCTGGGCGACAAACCCCTGACTTTCAGCGAGGGCCAGTCACTGATCGTCAGTCTCGACCTGCCCGCATCCGGGCGGGTGGTCACCGCGTCCCGCGGCACCCCGTATCTCGCCCTGGCCCTGGAACTGGACCTCGCCATCCTGCGCGACGTGGCCGCAGAACTGGACGCGAAGGCCATCCCGACCGAGCTGGAGGCCGATCATGTGTGCAGCGCCATGACCGTCACCCCGACCGATCCGGCGCTGGTCGCCGCGATGGGACGCCTGTTCGACCTGCACCGCAGCCCGGAGGACGCGCGCGCCCTGGCACCGCTTGTCATCCGGGAAATCCACTACCGGCTATTGCGCAGCCGGGACGGTGTCCTGCTGAAGGCCCAGCTGCGCCCGGATACGCATGCCCACCGCATCGCCCGCGCCATTGCCCGGATCCGGAGGGACTATTCCAGCGCCCTGCGTGTACCGGAGCTGGCGCGCGATGCGGGGATGAGCCATTCCGCCTTCCACGAACACTTCCGCGCACTGACGGGTACGACGCCGCTGCAATACCAGAAATCGATGCGGCTGATGGAAGCGCGGCGGCAATTGCAGGGCGGCGCCGGCAATGTCTCCAGCATTGCTTTCGCGGTCGGTTATGAAAGTCCGACCCAGTTCTCACGCGAGTACAGCCGCAAGTTCGGGGTTTCCCCGCGAACCGATCGCCTCTCGACCTCCTCCTGACGCCGAGAGGGACGGTTTTCGTTCCAATCCCTCCTGCCGCTCCCTTGCGCCGGACCCGGCCCGCCCGTACATTCATATCGAAATTCGATAATACGGAGCCAGGGAGATGGAGAGCGTCATGATGGGTGGAATGGAAGTCGCGATCGCAGCGCTGATCCTGCACTTCATCCCGACGCTGGTCGCGATGCTGCGCGGGCACGACAACACGTTCGCGATCTTCCTGACCAACCTGCTCCTGGGCTGGACGGTGATCGGATGGATCGTCGCGCTGATCTGGTCCTTTACAGCCATCCGCCGGCGCGTGCGGGCCTAGGAGGGTCTACCCCACCCCGTGACAGCCGGACCGGTCCCTTGCCTCACTCCCGGTCCAGCACGGCAAACGCGCCCCGATCAGATAACGGTTGGTCGGCAAATCTGGCGCCCGGATCCTCCCCCGATCCGGGCGCTCTGTTGTGTGTTTCGCCTTTTTCCTCCCCGCGCCGGCGGGGAGAGCATCAAAGCCAGCTGGTGATGTCGCTCAGCGACTTCTTGATCAGGGCGTGTTCGGGCACCGTGGCATCGTCAGCCGGATAGCCGCCAACGATAAGCATATAAGGCTTCTCGTCCAGCGGGCGTTCGCAGACCTCGTTGAGGAAACGCATCGGATTGGGCGTGTGGGTGAGCGTCACCAGGCCCGCCTCGTGCAGCGCCGCCAGCAGGAAGCCGCAGGCAATGCCGACGCTTTCATTGATGTAGTAATTCTTCTTCGACTGGCCGGCCCGCTCCCCGCCCCGCTTCTGGGCGAAGACGGCGATCAGTACCGGAGCGTGTTCCAGGAAGGGCTTGTTGGCATCGGTGCCCAGCGGCGCCAGCGCTTCGAGCCATTCATCCGAAGCCTTGCCGGCATAGAAGGCCCGTTCCTCGGCCTCGGCCGCCTCGCGCAGACGTCTGCGGCGATCCGCGTCGGTGAGCACGGCGAAATGCCAGGGCTGGTGATTGGCGCCGGACGGCGCCGAGCCGGCCGCCAGTATGGCCTGTTCGGCGATGGCGCGGTCGACCGGCCGGTCGGCGAAATCGCGCACGGTGCGGCGGCGGCGCAGGTTTTCCGAAAAGGCCGTGACCCGCGCCTTCATGTCTTCCGGCGGGTATTCGACAAAACCCTGCAGCGGCACGCGCGGTTCGGCGCTCATGACGACCCCCAGTCCAGCACGACCTTGCCCGACTTGCCCGAGCGCATCGCCTCGAACCCCTTGGCGAATTCGTCGGCGGAATAGCGGTGGGTGATGATGCGGGAAACATCCAGCCCGCTCTCGAGCATGGCGATCATCTTGTACCAGGTCTCGAACATTTCCCGGCCATAGATGCCTTTCAGCGTGATGGCCTTGAGGACCAGTTGTCCGAAATCCACCTCGATCGGCTTTGACGGCAGGCCCAGCATGGCGATCTTGCCGCCCATCACCATGTTGTTGAGCATGGATCCGAAGGCCTGCGGGGCGCCGGACATTTCCAGGCCTACATCGAAGCCTTCCGTCATCTTCAGCTCGTCGCGCACATCCTTCAGATCTTCCTTCGAGACGTCGACCGTCCGGATGTTCGGTGCCACCTGGCCGGCCAGGTGAAGGCGGTGAGTGTTGATGTCGGTCAGAACCACATGGCGCGCGCCGACATGACGGGCGATGGCCGCGGCCATGATGCCGATCGGGCCGGCGCCGGTGATCAGCACGTCCTCGCCGATCATGTCGAATTGCAATGCCGTGTGCACCGCATTGCCCAGCGGATCGAGGATGGCCCCCATCTCGTCGCTGACTTCTCCGGGCAGCGGCACCACGTTGAACGCGGGCAGTTTCATGTATTCGGCGAAGGCGCCCGGGATATTCACCCCGACGCCGCGCGTATCGGGATCGAGGTGGAAACGCCCGGCCCGCGCCGCCCGCGAGGTCGCGCCCACGACATGACCCTCGCCGGAGACGCGCTGGCCCGCCTTCACGCGGGTGACATTGGCGCCGACATCGACGATCTCGCCGGAATATTCATGCCCGACGACCATCGGCGTGGGCACATTCTTGGCGGCCCAGTCGTCCCAGTTGAAGATATGGATATCGGTCCCGCAGATGGCGGTCTTGCGGATGCGGATCAGGACCTCGTCCGGGCCGATCTTCGGCTCGGGCACGTCCTCCATCCAGATCCCTTCCTCCGGCTTGGCCTTGACCAGCGCTTTCATGGGTTTCCCTCGACCTGTGGCTTGCGGGCGCGCGTCTTGCGGCGGCCCTTGGGTGTGACGAGAAAATACATCACAGCCGCCACGGGAAAAGTGAGCATGAAGGGAATGAGCAGCAGCGCCATGATTTCCGCGGCCAAGCCGTTCGAACCGCTGACCCGGAGCGCCAGCAGCGACAGGGTGGCCAGGGCCGGCGGGATGGCCAGGAAACGCCAGCGGCCGAACCACATCAACAGCGCCATCAGGCTCGCATAACCCCCGATCAGCCCCCATTTGATCCAGGTGTCCTCGCGCAGGAATTCCACCTTCACCGGGATAAAACTGTCCAGCGCGTAGGAGGCGAGATCCAGTGCGGGCGAAGCATTGGCGAAGGCGCTCTCGGGCAGGCAGTCGCGCAGCACGACATCGCCGTCCTCCCGCGCCGGCCGGACATCCGCGGAGCAATAGGGCGTGTCCATTTCCGCCAGGATCGCATTCATGGTCGTGTTTTCCTGCCAGTCCGCGAGGATCGTCCCGAGCGCAAGCGGAATACCGATCAGGGCAAGGAAATTTCCCCGCAGGGCAAGGCCCAGGAAAAACGCCACGGCCATGCCGGCATAGGCGGCGGGGAAGAACCAGTCGAGAAACTGGACATGGTGCATGTGCGCCCGCATCTCTGCGCCCGCCTCGCCCTCCAGGAAGGCGAGATGCTCGGCCCGGGTAGCGAATTCGAAGGCCAGGATGGGCGTGCGGAAACCGTCATGCAGCGGCGCCGCCGGTTCGGGCGGCTGACCGAACAGGGCCAGCGGGAAGGCCATGGTCACCAGGGCGAGAAGCACACTCAGGGCAAAGGCCCAGCGCGACGGTGTCATGGTCATGTCCGGCTCCCCGTACCGCGGCCCGATCCCCTGCCGGGATCAGGCCGCAAGCGGCAGGGCGCGTCAAGCCGTCAGCCGACCAGGCCGTTGGCCGGCGGGAAAATCCGTGCCAGCGGGCCGCCCGACGGCAGCGGCGCCAGCAGGATGCGCCGCACCGGGTTCCAGGCTGCGCCCAGCAAAACGACGGCCCCGCCCAGAAGCAGCAGGGTCAGGGCGATGACCGCGCCGGTATCCAGCCCCACGGAATTGACGATCACGCCGATCGAGATACCCGCCGTCAGCAGGCCCGACACGATCAGCGCCCGCCGGTTGATCAGCAGCGAGAGCAGGGCAAAGATCCCGATCACCACCAGTGCGGTGGCCGCCAGGCGCGTGGCATTGCCGTCATCCGCGCCCAGCGCCATCAGCAGATTGGTCTGTTCGGGATTGGCGAAATCCGCCTCGCTCAGCGTCCAGCCGATCTGGGTGACGTTGAGCACGGCGGTCAGCAGCACCGGGGCGGCAAAGAAATGCAGCCAGAACGCCGTGCCCGACAGCCGGGTCTGGCGCTCCGGATCGCGCATGTCGAAAACGATCCCCGCGAACAGAAGCGCCGCACCGGCCGCGACGCTCACCGACGGCATGTAGACGATCGTCGTATAGGGATCGAGCGTGAAGAGCGTGGCCACAGCCAGTCCGACAAGGCCCACACCGGCCAGCCCGCCGGCAAAGGGCAGGCGGAAATTGAGGTAATAGGCCGCCACGGGCAGAAGGCAGGCCAGCGCGAAGACCACCGGCAGGACGCGCACCGGCAGCGGCAGTCCGCCGGCCACCTGCATCACGGCATCGCGGCCGAATTCCATATTGTCTTCCAGCGCATCGAACGGTGTCTCGATCATGGTCTCGTCGACACCGATGCCGTGGATCAGGAATTGGGCATAGCCCCAGATCAGCACGACCGCCGCAGCCACAGCAAAGGCGCCGCTCAGCACGATGCCCGGCAGGATGCGCCTTTGCCGCCCGACCAGAAGGCTCGAGAGCAGCCAGACGATCACGGCGATCCCGCCGATCAGGCCCATCAGCACGGCCTGCCAGCCCTGCTCGCCCTCGGCGAGATCGAGCATGGCCATCACCTGCCCTGTTCCGACGGCCAGGCCGCCCAGCAGGATCAACACGCCGATCGTGGTGAAAATGTCGTGGAAGTTGTTGAGAAACGGCAGCATTTCGTCCTGTGGACGCGCTGCGCCAATGCTCTGGGATGTGTCCGTCATAGCTCCCCTCCGCTCGGGTTACCGTTGTGATGCCCCCAAACGATCAAACGGATGCAATTTCGCCCGGCAGACGAAACCCCTTCTCGTGAGAAGCGTACGGGATTCCGGCGCGAAGGTCACCGGAAAAGGCCCCGGCCGCGTCCCTCATCGGGCCGGCGGCGAGGCCTTACCGGCCGTCCGCCAGCATGCCGGCCACATGCTCGCCGATGGCCAGCGAGCCGGTCAGGCCGGGGCTTTCGATGCCGAAGAGGGTGACCAGGCCTTTCAGCCCGTGCCGGTCGGCACCGTCGATACGCCAGTCCGGGTGCGGCTCGCCGGGACCGTGCAGCTTGGGACGGATGCCGGCATAGTCCGGCACCAGCGCGCCGGCGGGCAGGTCCGGCCAGAAGCGGCGGATGGTGGCGTAGAAAGCCTCCCCTCGCGCCGGATCGACGCTGTAGTCCTCTGCATCGACGAATTCCAGGTCCGGGCCGAAGCGGGCCTGCCCGCCCAGATCGCGGCGGTAATGCGTGCCCAGCGCGCCGGGAATGGGCAGCGGATAGACAAGGCGGGAAAACGGCGCCCGGCCCGTCATGGTGAAATAGACGCCCTTGCCCAGATGCAGAGGCGGGATCGCCTCGGCCGGATAGGTCCCGATCGTGCCGGCCACTGCCTGCGCGCCCAGCCCTGCAGCGATCACCAGATGGCGCGCCGTCACCTCGGTGGCGTGGTCTCCGCCCGTTCGGATGGCGAACCCGCCGCCCTTGAGCGGCCTTGCTCCGGCGAACGGGGTGTTGACGGCAATCGCCCCGCCGTGCGCGGAAATCTCGCCGGCCAGCGCGTCCATATAGCCGTGGGCGTCCATCACCCCGCTTTCCGGCGAGAGCAGCGCCGCCTCGGCCCGCAGGCCCGGCTCCAGCGACCGCGCCTCGGCGCCGGAAAGGCGCTGCATGCCCTCCACGCCATTGGCCCGGGCCCGGTCGAGGATAGCGTCCAGCCGCTCGATCTCGTGCGGCTCGGTCGCCACGACCAGCTTGCCGCATTTGGCGTGCCCGATATTGCGGCGTTCCAGAAAGGCGTAGAGCTGGCGCCGCCCCTCCACGCACAGCCGGGCCTTCAGCGAGCCCGTGGGATAGTAGAGCCCGCCATGGATCACCTCGGAATTGCGCGAGGAGACGCCCTGCCCGATCGCTTTTTCCTTTTCCAGCACGATGGTCTCGAACCCGCGCTGGACGAGGGCAAAGGCGCAAGCGAGACCGACAGCGCCTGCGCCGATGACGATGGCGTCGGTGTCGTGGGTCATGTCACCGCGTCTCCTTTCTTCCCCGCGCAAGTGGGGAAGTGGGCCGATGCGCAGCAACGGGTCGAAGGGGCCTCCGGAGCCGAAGGCGGAGGAGGAAGGCGGCGGAGCCTGGCTCGGACATTCCGCCGCTGACTCGGCGGCCCCTCCCCGCTTCGCGGGTCCCCCTCCCCCCTATCGTGGGGAGGAAACTCACACCACGCCCATTTCCTTGCCCACCTTGGTGAAGGCCGCCACGGCGCGGTCGATCATGTCCGGCGTGTGGGCGGCGGACATCTGGGTGCGGATGCGCGCCTTGCCCTTGGGCACGACGGGATAGAAGAAGCCGATCACATAGACGCCCTCATCCATCAGTTTCGACGCCATTTCCTGGGCCAGTTTCGCATCGCCCAGCATGACCGGGATGATCGGATGCTCGCCGGGCAGAAGGTCGAACCCGGCCTCGCTCATGCCCTTGCGGAAGCGCCGCGCATTGTCGAACAGGCGGGCGCGCAGATCGTCGCCCGCGGCCACCATGTCCAGCGCCTTGAGCGAGGCGCCGACGATGGACGGCGCCAGCGAGTTGGAGAAGAGATAGGGCCGCGAACGCTGGCGCAGCATGTCGACGATTTCCCTGCGCGCGGCGGTGAACCCGCCCATCGCGCCGCCCAGCGCCTTGCCCAGCGTGCCGGTGATGATGTCGATCTCGCCGAGCACACCGCAATGCTCCGGTGTGCCGCGGCCTTTCGCGCCCATGAAGCCGTGGGCGTGGCAATCGTCCACCATGGTCAGCGCGTCATACTGTTTCGCCAGCCGCACGATCTCCGGCAGGTTGGCGATATAGCCGTCCATGGAGAAGACACCGTCGGTGACCACGATGATGTGGCGCGCGCCGTCGGCGCGGGCCTGTTTCAGCTGGGTCTCCAGATCGTCCATGTCCGAATTGGCGTAGCGATAGCGCTTCGCCTTGCACAATCGCACCCCGTCGATGATGGAGGCATGGTTGAGCGCGTCGGAAACGATCGCATCCTTGGGCCCCAGCAGCGGTTCGAACACGCCGCCATTGGCGTCGAAGGCGGCGGCATAGAGGATGGCATCCTCGCAGCCGGTGAAAGCCGCGATCTTCGCTTCCAGCGCTTTATGCAGGTCCTGGGTGCCGCAGATGAAACGCACCGAGGCGACGCCGAAACCGTGGCTGTCCAGTGTCTCCTTCGCCGCCTCGATCAGTTCGGGCCGGTTGGCCAGGCCGAGATAGTTGTTGGCGCAGAAATTGATGACGTGACCGGAATGCCCGTCCGTCTTCACGTCGATCTCGGAAAACTGCTGCGAGGTGATGATCCGCTCGCGCTTGTAGAGCCCGTCGGCCTCGATCTGGGCGAGCTCGGACTTGAGATCGGCGAAAAAGGCGTCGGACATGGCGGGGGCTCCTGATGGGGATTCGTCCCGCCACTTCTATTAAGCCGGCAAGCGCTTGTCATCCCGGCCCCACCTCTCCCCGGCCGGGGAGAGGTCCGAGCGCAGCGAGGGGTGAGGGGCGCGTCCGGCACGGACGCCAGCAAAGACACTTTGCCTGGCCGCTGACGCGGCCGCCCCTCATCCGGCCCTACGGGCCACCTTCTCCCCGGTCGGGGAGAAGGAGTTACACGCTTGGCAGATCCAGGCCCTGCTCGCGCGCGCAGTCCTTGGCGATCTCGTACCCCGCGTCGGCATGACGCATCACGCCGGTGCCCGGATCGTTCCAGAGCACACGCTCCACGCGCCGGGCCGCCTCCGGCGTGCCGTCAGCCATCACCACCTGACCGGAATGCATGGAATAGCCCATGCCCACGCCACCGCCATGGTGCAGGGACACCCAGGTGGCGCCGGAGGCGGTGTTCAGCAAGGCGTTCAAAAGCGGCCAGTCGGCGACGGCGTCGGATCCGTCCATCATACCCTCGGTCTCGCGGTTGGGGCTGGCGACGGAGCCTGAGTCGAGGTGATCGCGGCCGATCACGACGGGGGCTTTCAGCTCGCCCTTCGCCACCATCTCGTTGAAGGCCAGGCCCAGCCTGTGGCGTTCGCCCAGGCCGACCCAGCAGATGCGTGCGGGCAGGCCCTGGAACTGTATCCGCTCGCGCGCCATGTCGAGCCAGCGGTGCAGGTGCGGATTGTCCGGGATGAGTTCCTTCACCTTGGCGTCGGTCCTGTAGATATCCTCCGGATCGCCCGACAGCGCCGCCCAGCGGAAGGGGCCGATGCCCTTGCAGAACAAGGGACGGATATAGGCCGGCACGAAGCCGGGGAAGTCGAAGGCGTTCTCCACACCCTCGTCGAAGGCGACCTGGCGGATATTGTTGCCGTAGTCGACCGTGGGAATGCCCTGCGCATGGAAGTCGAGCATGGCCTTCACATGCACCGCCATGGATTTTTTCGCGGCGGCGGCGACGGCGTCGGGATCGCTTTCGCGCCGGGTTTCCCAGTCCTCCAGGGACCAGCCGGCGGGCAGATAGCCATTGACCGGATCGTGCGCCGAGGTCTGGTCGGTGACGAGATCGGGCTTCACGCCACGGCGCACCAGTTCGGGCAGCACTTCCGCCGCATTGCCCAGCAAGCCGACAGAGACCGCCTCGCCCCTGGCGCAGGCCTCCCCGATAACCGCCAGCGCCTCGTCGAGATCGCCGGCCTGCCGGTCGAGATAGCCCGTGCGCAAACGCATCTCGATGCGGCTGGGCTGGCATTCCACGGCGAGCATCGAGGCGCCGGCCATCGTCGCGGCCAGCGGCTGGGCCCCGCCCATGCCGCCCAGTCCGGCGGTGAGGATCCACCTGCCGGAAAGGTCGCCGCCGAAATGCTGGCGGCCCGCCTCGACAAAGGTCTCGTACGTGCCCTGCACGATGCCCTGGGAGCCGATATAGATCCACGAGCCGGCCGTCATCTGGCCGTACATCATCAGCCCCTTCTTATCGAGCTCGCGGAAATGCTCCCAGGTGGCCCAATGGGGCACGAGATTGGAATTGGCGATCAGCACGCGCGGGGCGTCGGCATGGGTGCGGAACACCCCGACCGGCTTGCCGGACTGGACCAGCAGGGTCTCGTCCTCATTCAGGCGTTTCAGGGTCGCCACGATGCGGTCGAAACTCTCCCAGTCGCGCGCGGCCCGGCCGATCCCGCCATAGACGACCAGCTCTTCCGGTTTTTCGGCAACTTCGGGATCGAGATTGTTCATCAGCATGCGCAGCGGTGCCTCGGCGGCCCAGTGGGTGGCATCGAGTTCGCTGCCGTGCCTGGCGCGGATGGTGCGGGAATTGTCGCGGCGGGTCTGGGTCACTTACTTCACCTCTCCGGAATATAGCATGGCGGCGGCATCCAGCGCTGCCTTGATCGTGTCCTTCAGGGCGGCGCGCAGGGCCTCCGCCCGGGTCTCGTCGAAGGCCCAGGGCGGGCCTTCATGCATGTAGGCGGACTGGGCGAGTTCCATCTGCAGGGCGTGGACATTCTGGCCGGGCCGGCCATAGGCGCGGGTGATCCAGCCACCCCTGAACCGGCCATTGACGATGGCGGCGTAGTCATCGTGGTCCATCATCGCCTTCACCGCCCAGCGCTCGATCGAGCGGTCGCAGCTCTCCCCGCCATTCGTGCCCAGATTGAGGTCGGGCAGCGTGCCCTCGAACAGGCGCGGGACCTGGCTGGCGATGGAATGGGCATCCCACAACAGGGCATAGCCGTGCTCCATGCGTGTCTGCACGATCAGCTCGGTGAGCGCACGGTGATAGGGATCGTAATACTCGGTGCGGCGCTGTTCGGTCTCCTCGTCGTCCGGCGCCTCGCCCTCGCGATAGATCGGCGTGCCGTCGAACAGCGTGGTCGGAACCAGCTCCGTGGTCGCCTGCCCGGGATAGAGCGAGGTGCCGGTGGGATCGCGATTGAGGTCGATTACATAGCGCGAGTAGTTCGCCCTGATGATCGAGGCCTTGAACCCGCCCAGGAAATCGTAGAGCTGCGGCACGTGCCAGTCCGTATCCGGCAGGCCGCGCGCCGGATCGCTCAGCCGCGTTTCCAGGCCCGGGCTCAGCGCCGTGCCCGAATGCGGCATGGAGACAATCAGCGGCGATGTACCGCGATGCAGCTGGTAGATATCCATCAGGCGATTCCCGGCAGATCACCCGCCGCCACGGCCAGCGCCCCGCCCGCGACCAGGCGGCGGGCCTGGTCGATATCGGCAGCAAAATAGCGGTCGTCGGACAGGGCGGGAACCTTGTCGCGCAGGGTTTTCCGTGCCCGTTCCAGGCGCACCGACGAGGTCAGCCCGTCATGGAAATCCATGCCCTGCACCGCACTCATCGCCTCGATCCCGACCACGCAATGCAGGTTCTCCGCCATTTTCAGCAGCCGGAAGGCGCCGTGCGTGGCCATGGAGACATGGTCTTCCTGGTTGGCACTGGTGGGGATGCTGTCGACCGAGGCGGGCCAGGCCTTCTGCTTGTTCTCCGAGACCAGGGCCGCAGCGGTGACATGGGCGATCATGAAGCCGGAATTGATGCCGGGATTGGGAGTCAGGAAGGCCGGAAGGCCGGAGACAGCCGGATCCGTCAGCAACGCCACCCGGCGCTCGCAGATCGAGCCGATCTCGCAGGCCGCCATGGCGATCTGGTCGGCGGCGAAGGCGACCGGTTCGGCGTGGAAATTGCCGCCGGAGATCGCCTCGCCCGTATCGGTGAAGACCAGCGGATTGTCGGTGACGGCGTTGGCCTCGCGTTCCAGCACCGTGCCGGCCTGGTCCAGAAGGTCCATCACCGCGCCCATCACCTGGGGCTGGCAGCGCAGGCAGTAGGGATCCTGGATCTTTTCGCAATCGGCATGACTGGCCAGGATGGCCGAACCGTCCAGCAGGTCGCGCAGCGCGGCGGCCACGGCAATCTGGCCGGGATGGCCGCGCAGGGCGTGGATGCGCTTGTCGAAGGGCGCCACGGAGCCCTTGGCCGCTTCCACCGAGAAGGCGCCGGAGACCAGCGCCGTCTTGAACCCGGCCTCGACTTCGAACAGGCCGGCCAGCGCCAGCGCGGTGGAGGTCTGCGTGCCGTTAAGAAGGGCCAGACCTTCCTTGGGACCCAGCCGGACCGGCTCCAGGCCGGCCTTTGCCAGCGCATCGGCGGCCGGCATGCGCTCGCCCTTCCATGTCGCCTCGCCGGCCCCGATCAGGGCGGCGGACATGTGGGCCAGCGGCGCGAGATCGCCGGAGGCACCGACCGAGCCCTGCGACGGGATCACCGGCAGGACATCCCCGTCCAGCATCGCCTGGATCGCCTCGATCGTGGTCCAGCGTACGCCGGAGGCGCCGCGCCCGAGCGACGCCATTTTCAGCGCCAGGATCAGCCGCACGATCCGTTCGGGCAGCGCCTCGCCGACGCCGGCGGCATGGGAGAGCACCAGACGCTCCTGAAGCGTCGCCAGTTCGTCGTCGGCGATGCGCGTCTGGGCCAGCTTGCCGAACCCGGTATTGAGCCCGTAGACCGCCCGGCCCGAGGCGATGAGATCGTCCACCGTCTGTGCGGCGGCATCGACCGCCGCCTTCGCCCCGGCCCCGATCTTCGGCGCACCGCCGCGATAGATCGCGGCCCAGTCGGCCAGGCGCATGGCGCCGGGTGTCACGGTGATGGCACTCACAACCATTCTCCTCCCAGGACGCGGCCATGCAGGGGCCGCCGTCCGATCCACTGAACCAGTTCCGCGGGACGTTCGATGTCCCAGATCGCCAGATCCGCCCTCTTGCCCGCCTCCAGCGTGCCGATCTCGCCGCTCAGGCCCAGGGCGCGGGCGCCCTCCCGGGTGATACCGGCAAAGGCCTCCTCGACGGTGAGATGAAAGAGGGTGCAGGCCATGTTCGCCGCGGTCAGCAGCGAGACCAGGGGCGACGTGCCCGGATTGGCATCGGTCGCCACGGCCATGGGAACGCCCGCATCGCGCATCAACCCGATCGGCGGCAGGCGTTTTTCGCGCAGTGCATAGAAGGCGCCGGGCAGGAGCACGCCGACCGTGCCCGCCTTCGCCATCGCCGCCACGCCGTCGGCACGGGTGTACTCGATATGGTCCGCCGAGAGTCCGCCGAATTCCGCCACCAGTTTCGCACCGCCCGTATCGGACAACTGGTCGGCATGCAGCTTCACCGGCAGGCCTGCCGCCTTGGCAGCAATAAAGAGACGCCGCGTCTCCTCGGGCGAAAAGGCGATGGTCTCGCAATAGGCGTCCACGGCCTCGGCCAGGCCCGATTTCGCCACCTCCCGGACCAGCGGGATGCAGACTTCATCGATATAGGCGCCCGAACGCCCCTCATACTCCACCGGTATGGTGTGCGCGGCCAGCAGGGTGGGCACGATGCGCATGCCCGAGGCGAGGCCGACGCCGCGCGCCGCCTTGAGCTGGGTCAGCTCGCTCTCACGGGTCAGGCCATAGCCCGACTTGATCTCGATCGTGCCCACACCCTCGCTGGCAAAGGCATCCAGGCGGGAGAGCGCTCCGGCAGCCAGTTCCGCCGCCCCCGCCTTGCGGGTGGCCTCGACGGTCTTGCGGATGCCGCCGCCTTCCTTCGCGATGGCCTGATAGCTCTCGCCAGCCAGCTTGCGCTCATACTCGTCCGACCGGTCCCCGGCGAAGACGAGATGGGTATGGCAATCGACCAGCGCCGGCGTGACCCAGCGGCCTTCCAGGTTGTCGGTGATATCGGCCTCGCCCGGCAGGTCGGCCGCCGGCCCGACCCAGGCGATGCGCTCACCGGAAATCCCGATCGCCCCTGCCTCGATCGTACCGTAGGGCGTCTCGCCCGGCACCATCGTGGCCAGGCGGGCATCTGTCAGCACTCGGTCGAAACGCATCGGTGGGCCCTTTGCAAGCGGCTAATTGTCTATACAATAAAAGCGCGATTTTGAGTCTGTCCAGACGGGACGCGCCGCGATGACTGAATTTCATGCCGAGACCTGCCTTCTGCCAGCCGGATGGGCCAGCCGGGTCTCGATCCGTGTGGATGAGACCGGCAGCCTAGCGCAGATAACACCGGACAGCGATCCGGCACCCGGCGCGATCCGGCTGGGTACGGTGGTGCCGGGCATGGCCAATCTCCACTCGCACAGCTTCCAGCGCGCCATGGCCGGGCTGACGGAAGTCCGCGGCGCCGGAGAGGACAGTTTCTGGTCCTGGCGCCAGCTGATGTACGCCTTCAACGAGCGTCTCAGCCCCGACCATGTCGAGGTGATCGCCTCCATGGTGCAGATCGAGATGCTGGAGGCGGGCTTCACCAGTGTCGGCGAGTTCCACTATCTCCACCACGCGCCTGACGGTTCGGCCTATGACGATCCGGCGGAAATGGCCGGACGCATCTGCGCCGCCGCCGGCCGGACGGGGATCGCCCTCACCCTCCTGCCCGTCTTCTACCGCTGGTCCGGCTTCGGCCGGCAACAGCCCGGCGACGGCCAGCGCCGCTTTCTCAACGATCCCGACAGCTATGCCCGTCTGCTCGAGGCCGCGCTTGGGCACACGCGGCGGCTGCGGCATGCCCGGACCGGCATCGCCCCGCATTCGCTTCGCGCAGCGGACATGGACGACATCGCCGCGATTTTGCCGCTTGCCGACGGCGGGCCGGTCCATATTCACATCGCCGAACAGACCGCGGAAGTGGATGACTGCCTCGCCGCGACGGGCGTGCGGCCGGTGCGCCATCTCTTCAACCATCAGCCCGTGGACGATCGCTGGTGCCTGATCCACGCCACCCACATGGATGCCGGCGAGACACGCGATCTGGCCGTGTCAGGCGCCGTGGCCGGCCTGTGCCCCCTGACCGAAGCCAATCTGGGCGACGGCCTGTTTCCGGCCGCCGACTATCTCGCGGCGGGCGGACGGATCGGCATCGGCTCGGACAGTCATATCCGCATCGACCTGGCCGAAGAGCTGCGGCTTCTGGAATACGGCGCCCGTCTCACCGCACGCCGGCGCAATGTCCTTGCAGCACCCCGTGCCAGCACCGGACGCACCCTGTTCGACGCGGCCCTGGCCGGCGGCGCCCGGGCGCTGGGGCAGGCTTCCGGCGCGATTGCTCCCGGACAGCGCGCCGACCTTGTCGAGCTGGACACCGATCATCCCGTCCTGTCCGGGCGCAGGGGCGACAAGCTGCTGGACAGCTGGCTGTTCAGCGGCGACAGCCGCCTGGTGCGCTCGGTCCATGTCGGCGGCCGGGCCTGTGTGCACGGGGGACGTGCTCTTGCGCGCGACCCTGTGGTATCGGCCTGGCATCGCGTCCTGGCAGACATTCTGGAGCCGGCCTGATGAACCGCCAATGTGACGATATCCGGCTGGACGGACAGGGTCCGGTCTATGACCAGATCAAGCGCGCGATTTCGGGCCTGATCCGGTCGGGCAGCTGGAAGCCCGGCGACCGGCTGCCGTCGGAAGCCCAGCTGAGCGACTATCTTGAAACGGCCCGCATGACGATCAACCGCGCACTCAAGGAACTCACCGAAGAGGGTCTGCTGGTGCGCAAACGCCGGGCCGGCACATTCGTGGCGCAACCCGAGTCGCCCTCGGCCATTCTCAAGATCGTCGACATGGCCAGCGCCATCCCGGCCCGCGGCCAGGTCTATGGCTATCGCTGCGAGGTCAACGAGACCGTGCCGGCGCCCGACACCATCGCCAAGCGCATGCGCCTGGCACACGGGGCGCGACTGCAGCACGTACAGTGCCTGCACACGGCCGACGGCGAGATCGTCGAATACGAGGAACGCTGGATCAACCTGGCCCTGTTGCCGCAAGCCGGCAGGGCCGACTTTTCCGGGCAGAGCCCGAGCGGCTGGCTGCAGCGCGCCACACCCTGGACCGAGGCCGAACACACAGTCTCGGCCGTCAACGCCACACCCGAACAGGCCCGGCGCCTGGGCGTCGCACCGGGCGCGGCGCTCCTGGTGCTGGAAAGGCGCACCTTCCACAATGAAGACGTCGTCACCTATGCCCGTCTCACCCATCCCGGCACCCGCCATTCCATGACGGAACGCTTCGGGCCCGGTTAGCGCTGCCGCGCGTCCGGAGAACCGGGAAAATCTCCCTTATTCCACGGCCGCCATCAGGCGCCGGATGAATTCGCCGCGCTGGCCCGACTCGATCCAGCGGACCACGGCGACGATGCGGTTTTCGCGGTCGACATAGATCATGTTCGCCCCCGCACCCAGCCAGGCGAAACTGCCCGCCGGTGCCTCGTCCACGGAGATCGCGGCGCGTTCATCGCCCGGCGTGTTGAGGAAGAAATTCATGTAGCCGTAGGAGGGCATCACGCCGGTCGGTGTCTCGGCCGCGTCGTAGAAGCTTTCCGGCACCAATTGCTCGCCGCCCCAATCGCCGCGGCGCAGGCCCAGAAGGCCGAAACGTGCCTGGTCGTAGGCGGAAATCATCATCCCGCCACCCCAATGCCCGCCACCCGAGACCGACCACATATCCTCACCGCCGATCCGCACACGGCTGTTTTCATAGCCATGCCATTCCCACGTGCCGGACGACCCGATCGGATCCATGATGCGTTCGGCCAGCACGTCGGGCAGTTCCCGCTGCCAGACATGCAGCCCCGCCAGGGCCAGCGCATTCACGCGGACATCATTGTATTCCCAGGCCGACCCCGGTGCGGGCGGGCCGGCCACAAGGTCCCGCGCCGGATTGTCGCGCGCGGGCCGGTCGGCCCAGGCCGGCTTTCCGAACAGCGTGCCCCACCAGCCCGAGGTCTGGCGCAGCATCTGGTCCCAGGTGATCGGCGCATTGTGACCGGTGTGGAAGAGCGGATCGGCGACATCGCCGGACACGGTGTCGTGCACATCGCCGATCAGCCCGTCGGCGACGGCGAGGCCGATCGTGTGCGACAGGAATGTCTTGGAGATGGAGAACGTCATGTCGACCCGCTCCAGATCGCCCCATTCGGCCACGATATAACCGTCGCGCAGGATGATGCCGGCCGGGGCTCCGCGCGGGCGCAGCTCGCCCAACGGGCTGGAATGCGGTTCGAAGGCCCAGGTCAGCGGCACCATGAGCGAAAGATCGCGCGCATCGACCCCCTCCCAGCCCTCGGGCGGAGCGGTCTCATTGGCGATGGCGAAATCGACGGCATCCTGCAGGGCGGCCGGGTCCAGCCCCAGCTCGGCCGGATCGCGGCGTTCCCAGGCCGCATCGCCGCGCGGCGGGACATAATCCTGGGCGCAGGCCGCCGAGGCCAGCGCCACGGCAGCCATGGCCGTCAAGAACCGTGTCATGATCTGTCTCCCCAATTCAATCGCGCCAGCCTAGCAGGCCCGCGCTCACCGCGTCACGCGCACACCCAGCGACACGCCGCGCGGCTCGCCGGGGAAGTAGCGCGCATTGCCGAAAGCGTAATCGGCGCGTTCGGCATAGGTCTCGTCCGTCAGATTGCGTACAATCACATAGGCCTGCGCATTGTCGCCCAGGCGATAGCGGGCGCGCAGGTGCAGGAGATCATGGCCCTCATAGGCGTGATCGTTCGCCGCGTCGGTATAGTAGTCACCGACATGCTGCCATTCCAGATCCAGCGCGGCACGGCCGGCCGGAGTCCAGCCCAGACGCCCCGACCACAGCCAGCGCGGCGCCGTGTCGATGTCGTCGCCATCGGCAATACCCTCCGAGGCCGTGCCCACCGGCCGGTCGAAATCATAGGTGTGACGGGCATGCGTTCCGGTCAGGCCCAGTTCCAGCGTTTCGGTGACGGGCCAGGCGAAGTCGAACTCGATCCCGGCATGGCGGGTGGCGCCGTCGGTGACGTTGAAACCGTCGGCATCGCGAAAGAAGACATGGCGCTTGCGCATCGCGTAGGCGACAAGCTCGAGGCTGGCCCCGCCGACCGCGCGGCGCCAGCCCAGCTCGGCGCTGTCGAGGGTTTCCGGCTGGATGCCGGCGATCGTCTGACCGGGCTGGAGACGATAGAGTTCGGCGGTTTGCGGGGCCCTTGCCCCGCGTGCGATACGACCGAAAACATCCGCATTTTCTGCAACTTGCCAGACAAATCCGATGTTCGGCGTGAAGGTCTCGAAATCGTCGGACCGGTCGGGCAGGCGCAAATACCGCCCCGCCACACCGTCCGGCAGGCGGTTGTCGTAGTCGAACCGGGTCTGTTCCCAGCGCGCGCCAGCCTGCAGGTTCAGCACCGGAAGCAGCTGCCAGCGCGCCTGGGCGTAAAGCGCCGCCACCGCGGCATCGACCGTGTAGTCGTAGTGGTCGCCCTGGACGAAGGAGAATACCGTTGGCGCCTCCTGGGTCTCGCGCAGCCAGCCCTGTGTCGCTTCGGCATCCGCGCCGAGGGTCACGCGCACCGCTCCGGTGTCGCGCACCAGCGCGGCGTTCAGCCCGGCCGAGGAGTGCCCGCTTTCCTCCAGTGGATCGCCGGGGAAGAAATGCATGCGGAAATCCATTGCGTTGGATCGCCAATAGGGCGTCAGCGACCATGACCAGTGCGCCGCCGCCTCGCCTTCCAGGCGCAGGCTCATGCGGGCAGCAACGGCATCGCGGAAGGCTTCCGGATCGCCATTGGCGCGCGCCACGGCACGATCGCGATAGTCCGGGACATAGCCGGCGGTTTCCTGGCCAAGCTGAACCAGGCTGGCCGTGAAACGCCAGTCCACGCCCGCTGACGCCCCGTCGGCGCGCACCAGCGCCCGGACATGGTCGAGCCCGGCATCCTCGCGCCAGCCATCCTCGTGGCGGCCGGACAGGGCCATCAGGGCCGCAACATCCTCGCCGGCCCGCGCGTGCAGGATCTCGCCGCGATAGCGTCCGAAACTGCCGGCCTCGGCGACCAGGCGCGACGGCGTTGCGGCCGGATCGGGCGTGCGCGTATTGACCAGCCCGTGCAGGGCGTTCGATCCGTAGAGCGCCGGTCCGGGACCGCGCAGCACTTCCACCGCGCCGGCCAGCGGGCCGATATCCTCGAACAGTCCGTTCACATTGGCAAAGCCGGCCGCACGCAGCGGAATACCGTCCTCCAGATAGAGGAAGGAGCCGGCGCCCGCCCCGCCGGTGAGGACCGGCGAGCGAATGGCCGTGAGGTGTTCCGCGCCATTGCCGCGATTGAGGAAGACGCCGGGTTCGCGATTGAGGAGTTCGGCGGGATGCTGGGGTGCGACGGCTGCGATTTCCGCGGCATCGATGACGGAGACCGGCAGGGCGGTCCCGGCCCGCGCCTCGCCCGCCCGGTCGCCGGTGATCACGATCACATCCTGGGCTGCGGCACCTGCGGCCGACAGGACCACACCAAGCACTGCCCACGGAAACCGCATAGACCTTCCCCTAAACGCCTTCACTCCAAGTCCTGTCCCTGCGCGGAGAGGCGGCCCGTCCGGAACCGTCAGCTCCGCGCGCTCTTGGCCGCGCGCACCGCATGGCGCCGGCGCAGAACCGTGACGACATCGTCCAGGCTCAAATCACGCGATTCCAGAAGCACCATCAGATGGAAGAGCAGATCGGCCGCCTCTGTCTTCAGCGCCGCCTTCGATTCGGAGACGGCGGCCATGGCAACCTCGACCCCCTCCTCGCCAACCTTCTGGGCCGGACGCTTCGGTGCCCGCGCCATCAGTCCGCCGACATAGGACCCCTTGGGCTTGTCCTTCTTGCGCTTGCGGATAATCGTGCGCAGATGCGCCAGAAAGCCGAGGCCGGGGCCCGGATCGTCGCCGAAACAGCTCACCGTCTCCTTGTGGCAGGCCGGCCCCTTCGGCTTGACCTCCACCAGAAGCGCATCGCTGTCACAGTCGGCCGCAATATTCACCAGCTTGAAGGTGTTGCCCGACGTCTCGCCCTTCTTCCACAGCGCCTGTTTCGAGCGCGAGTAGAAATGCACCTTGCCGGTGCCGACCGTCCGGGCCAGCGCCTCTTCATTCATGTAGCCCAGCATCAGTACCTGACGCGTGGCATGGTCCTGGACAATGGCCGGAATGAGCCCGTCGGACTTGTTCCAGTCCAGGCTTGTCGCATCGATCATGATCTGACCCTGATCCCCTCGGCACCAAGATAGGCCTTTAACTCGCCTATCTCCATGACCCTCTTGTGAAATACACTGGCCGCCAGCGCACCGTCGACATTGGCCAATTCGAAGGCGGATTTGAAGTGCTCTTTCCGCCCGGCCCCGCCCGAAGCGATCAAAGGCGTTGAACAGGCCGCCCGCGCCGCGGCCAGTTGCTCGATATCGTATCCGTCGCGCACCCCGTCCATGTCCATGCAGTTCAGCACGACCTCGCCCGCGCCGCGATCGATGCCCTCGGCGATCCAGTCCAGCGTGCGGCGTTCGACCGTGCGCGTCTTGTCGGGGTCGCCGGTGAACTGGTGCACCCGCCATTGGCCGGCTATGAGCCGGCTATCGACGCCGAGGACCACACACTGACACCCGAATTCACGCGCCAGGGCGTCGATCAGGCCCGGATTTTCCAGCGCCGGGGAGTTCACCGAAATCTTGTCCGCCCCCGCAAACAGCCGCGCCCGGGCATCGTCGACGGAGCGGATACCGCCGGCCACGCAGAAGGGAATATCGATCTCCCGGGCCACCGCACTGACCCATTCCGGCTCCACCGTGGCACCGCGTGCCGACGCCGTTATGTCATAGAAAACAAGCTCATCCGCGCCCTCACGGGCGTAGCGCCGGGCCAGTTCCACAATGCCGCCGACATCCTCGTGATTGCGGAATTTCACACCCTTCACCACGCGGCCGTCGCGCACGTCGAGGCAGGGAATTATGCGTCTTGCGAGCATTCCAGCGCCTCCTCCAGCGTGAAACGGCCCTCATAGAGCGCCTTGCCCGAAATCGCCCCCGCCACCCCGGTTCCACGCACCGCCTCGATATCCTCCAGCGAGGCAATACCGCCGGAGGCCTGCCAGGCCACATCCGGGAACCGTTCGGTCAAACCCTTGTAAAGCAAGAGGTTGGGACCCGAGAGATCGCCATCGCGGCCGATATCTGTGACCAGGGCATGGGCCAGACCCGAACCGTCATAGGCTTTCATGACATCGTCCAGCGTGGTCATCATCAGATCGGTCCAGCCCGACAGGGCCGGCCGGTACTGCCCCGCAACCCGGCGCACATCCAGCGCCAGCGTGATACGGTCGGCCCCGTAGCGGCCGATCCATTCGCCGACGCGTTCCGGATCCGTCACGGCAAGCGAGCCGACGATCACCCGTTCGACATCCATCGCCAGCAGGCTCTCGACATCCTCGGCCGAGCGGACGCCGCCCCCGGTCTGCACGCGCAGCCCCGTCCGGCACAGGGCCCGGATGGTGTCGCTCTGCCTGCGCTGGCCGTCGCGGGCGCCGGACAGGTCGACGACATGGATCCAGCTCGCCCCAGCCTCGCCGAAACGTTCAGCCACGGCGACCGGGTCGTCGCCATAATCGGTGACGGCATCGAACTCGCCCTTGTGCAGGCGCACGACACGGCCGTCCAGAAGATCGATTGCCGGGTATAGTATCACGCTAAATGCTCGCAAAATTTGAGAGAATTCTCGCCCCGGCCAAGCCGGAGCGCTCCGGGTGAAACTGGCAGCCGGACACGTGCTCCCGGCGCACAATGGCCGAAATGGCGGCACCGTAATCGCACTGCGCCCGGGTCACCGCTCCTGCCGGCACATAGAATCCGTGGACGAAATAGACATGTGTGCCGGCGGGAATGCCCCGCAGCAGCGGCTCGTCGGCGGCCGGCGCCTCCAGCGTATTCCAGCCCATGTGCGGCCAGACCAGACCGTCCGTCCGCGGCAATTGCCGCACCTGGCCCGGCAGCAGTTCGAGACAGGCCGCATTGCCCTCGTCCGAGGTTTCAAACAATAATTGCATGCCCAAACAGATGCCCAGCAGCGGCCGGCCGTCGATGCGCAGCGAAACGTCCCATCCCCGCGCGCGCAGACGGTCCATGGCCGGACCGGCCGCCCCGACGCCCGGCAGTATCAGCCGGTCGCAATCGCCGGTCTCGTCGGCATCGCGCACGACAACATGGTTGAGTCCGGCCCGCTCCAGCGCGAACCGCACGGACGCAATATTGGCGCAGCCCGTATCGATCAGACCGATGGTCATGCCAGGACACCCTTGGTGGACGGCAAGGCCTCGCCCTCGATCCGCACGGCCGAACGCAACGCCCGTCCGAAAGCCTTGAAGCAGCTTTCCACCATGTGATGAGCATTCTCGCCCTCCACCTTCACGTGAATGGCCGCGCCCAGGCTCTCCGCGATGGAGCGGAAGGCATGGCCTGTCATCTCGACCGGAAATTCACCGACGCTGTCGCCCGGGATCTCGCCCTCGAAACGGGCGAAGGGCCGTCCGGACAAATCGATCCACACCGCCGCCCGGCTTTCGTCCATGGGCAGTTCGAAACCGAAACGGGCAATCCCGCGCTTGTCGCCCAGCGCCTCGCGCAAGGCTTCGCCGAAGGTCAGGCAGACATCCTCGATCGTATGGTGGGCGTCGATGTGGAGATCGCCCTCCACCGCAACGTCCAGCGCGATCCCGCCGTGCCTGGCCACCTGTTCGAGCATGTGGTTGAAATAACCCACGCCCGTTGCAATACGGTTCGGGCCGTCCCGGTCGAGATTGACGGTCACGGTGACATCGGTCTCGGCGGTCTTGCGGCGCTTCGTGCCGGCGCGGGGGCGGCCGTCAGCCGTATCCGGTTTGAGGGCTTCGGCCCGTTCGCGGCGCAGGCGCATGGCGGTCGCGTGCGCGTCCAGGCCTTCCAGCGCCGCCAGCCGCTCGACCGCCGGTGCCATCGCGGCCGCGCCCTGAGGACTGGCACGCAGGATGGTGGTCGTCTTCTGGAACGCTTCGACCGTGACCCCGCCATAGGCCCGGCCCGCCCCGCCGGTGGGCAGGGTGTGGTTGGGACCGGCGGCGTAATCGCCGGCTGCTTCGGGCGTCCAGGACCCGACGAAAATCGAGCCGGCATGACGCACCAGCCCGACCAGGCGTTCGGCATTGTCGGTCTGCAGGATCAGGTGTTCCGGAGCGTAGGTATTGGCTACCTCAGCCGCGTCTTCGGGCGTGTCGCACACGACCGCGCGCGACTGTGCCAGCGCTGCGCGCGCGATGCCGGCGCGGGGCAGTCGCCCGAGCTGAGCCTCGACCGCGGCGATGACACGCTCGCGGGTCAGCTCTTCGTAGCAGACCAGGATCACCTGGGCGGCCGGGTCGTGCTCGGCCTGACTCAACAGATCGCTGGCGACGAGCTCCGGATCGGCCCCGTTATCCGCGATCACCATAACCTCGCTGGGACCGGCCGGCAGATCGATGGCGGGACCGCCCGGCAAACCGGCCACATAGGCCTTGGCTGCGGCTACATAGGCATTGCCGGGACCGAATATCTTGTCGGCGCGCGGCAGGCCGGCCGAACCCGTGGCCAGCGCGGCAATCGCCTGGGCGCCGCCAATGGCATAGACCTCGTCGATACCCAGCAGGCCGGCCGTCGCGAGGAGCGCCGGATTCACGCCACCCTCGCCGGCAGGCGGCGCGACGACGACGATGCGCGGTACACCGGCCAGCTGGGCCGGGACTGCCAGCATCACAAGTGTGGACACCAGCGGCGCGCTGCCGGCCGGAACGTAGAGTGCCGCAACATCGACAGGCGTGGTACGCCGGGACGCCGTGACACCTGGCCAAGTCTCGACCGAATAGCCGGAATAGCCCTGTTTGACGTGGAAACGCCGCACCGCATCCGCAGCCGCCTTTATGGCCTCGGCATCGGCGGGTTCCATCGCTGCACGCGCCGTTGCGATTGCTTCAACCGACACACGAAAGTCTTCCGGCGCATAGCCGTCCAATCGTGCGGCATAAGCCCGTACCGCCTCGTCGCCACGCCCGCGCACGGCGTCGACGATCTCACGCGCCGCCGCATCGGCCGTACCTGTCTCCGCCGGACGGGCCAGTGCCCGGCGCCGCGCCTGCGGGGTCGCTTCGTTCCAGATCACTTTGTCCAGCATAACAGCCTCAGGCGAGCATTTTCTCGATCGGAAGGACGAGGATGGCGCGTGCGCCCTCCTTTTCCAGAGCTTCGAGCGTTTCCCAGAAAACCCGTTCGCGGCAGACGGCGTGCATCGCCACCACGTCGTCGCGGCCGGCGACCCGGGCAATTGTGGGCGCGTCGGCGCCCGGTAGGAGACCGCGGATCGCATCGAGCCGGTCCGTCGGCGCGTTCAGCATGATGTACTTGGTCTGGGCACAGGCGATCACGCCTTCGGCCCGGCGCATCAACACATCGGCGACGGCATCGGTCTCGGCGTCGCGGCCCGAGCTGCGCCGGATCAGCACCGCCTCGCTTTCAAGCACGGTCTCGAAGGCTTCCAGCCCATTGGCCTGAAGCGTCGCACCCGAAGACACAAGGTCACAGATCGCGTCCGCGATCCGCAGGCGCGGCGCAACCTCCACCGATCCCCGCATTTCCACGATCTCGGCATCGATACCACGCTCTGCCAGATATCGCGCCGTCAGCGCCGGATAGGATGTCGCGATGGCCTTGCCAGCGAGATCGGCGACCGATTGTACAGGCCCGCCGTGAGGCGCGGCCAGTTTGAGCGTGCAGCCGGCAAACCCGAGGCGCAACGCCACGTCCAGCTCCCGCGCACGCCCGCCGGATGCCTGTTCCTCGCGCAGCACATTCTCGCCGACAATGCCGTAGTCGCAGGCTCCGGAGCCGACAAAATTCGGAATATCGTCATCCCGCACCAGCATCAGGTCGACCGCCATGTTCTCGGCGCGCTGATGCAGCTTGTCGCGGCCATAGGCAAAGCGAAGCCCGCAGCGCTTCAACAGGTCCATTCCGCCTTCGGCGAGGCGGCCCTTGCTCTGGACGGCAATTCTGAGACGCTTACTCACTGGCCTGCTCCTTCAGCCGGTCGAGGATGATGCGATAGCCCTGCCAGGGCTCTTGGGAGAGGAAGCGGGAGACACGGGTGACCGTTGTGGTCGATGCGCCGGTCATCTCGGCGATCTCACGATAGGAAAACCCGCCCTTGTCCAGAAGCCTGGCGACACGCCAGCGTTCGACAAGCGTGCGTACTTCCCCGGGCGTCAGCAGGTCGCGCAGAAAGCGCTCGGCCTCGCGGGCATCACGCAGCGCCAGCAGCGCCTCGCACAGGGGCTGAATGTCCGGCGCCGGCGTACGCGCATCTTCCACTTGATCGTCCATGCATGTCACTCCTTGTGCGCCGATATAGCGTATTAGCGCGCTAATACAATAGGCGATGTCAGGAAGAACGCATCTCCGTCCTCCTGACTGCAGTCGGGCGATACCCCGCTTGTTCCGACTGCAATCCCCTTTATCTTGTTAATTGCGAATCTACGGATGTATTGGATGCGCTATGCCCCTGGAGGACATGAAGCCGCTGGCCGACGATATGGCAGAGCTGATGAAGACCCTCGCCCATGCCAACCGCCTGCTCGCCCTTTGTGCGATCATGGACAATGAACGTTCGGTCGGTAAGCTGGCCGAGGACCTCGGCATGCGCACTCAGGCGATGTCGCAGCAATTGGCCATCCTTCGCAACAAGGGCCTGGTGAAGACGCGCCGCGATGGCCAGACCATCTACTACAGCCTCGCTGACGACCGGCTGCACCGTCTGATATCCACCCTCTACGACACCTATTGCCGTCCGGCCGCTTGAGCTACACAGACCCGGCCTGCGACCGCCCGCCGCACAACCTCATATTTGCATGACTATGCACATAAACTATATCCAGGGTCGAGAAACGCATTCGGAGTAGCCTTCAGATCATGTCCAAGCCTGCCGTTCAGTCCTTCTTCGACCCCGACACGTTCACCGTGAGCTACATCGTTTCCGATCCGGAAACGGCGCGCGCGGCGATCGTGGACTCCGTGCTCGATTTCGACCAGGCGTCCGGCCGGACCTCGACCCGATCCGCAGACCGGATCGTCGACCAGGTCCGCAAATCCGGTTTCACCGTCGAGTGGATTCTGGAGACACATGTCCATGCCGACCATCTGTCCGCCGCGCCCTTCCTGCAGAAGGAACTGGGTGGCACGATCGGGATCGGCGGCCACGTGACCGATGTGCAGAAGGTTTTCGGCGACCTGTTCGACGCCGGCCCGGGGTTCGCCCGCGACGGCTCACAGTTCGGCCATCTCTTCCAGGACGGAGAGACGTTCAGGATCGGCAATATCGAGGCCGAGGCAATCTGGACCCCGGGGCACACGCCGGCCTGCATGGTCTATCATATCGGCGACGCAGCCTTTGTCGGTGACACGCTCTTCATGCCGGACTTCGGGACCGCCCGCTGCGACTTCCCCGGCGGCGATGCGCGGGAGCTGTATCGCTCGGTGCAGAAAATCTATGCCCTGCCCGACGAGACGCGCCTCTTCATGTGCCACGACTACAAGGCGCCCGGGCGGGACTATTTCGCCTGGGAAACAACGGTCGCGGAGGAGAAGGCACACAATATCCATCTCGATGCCGAGACGACCGAGGAGGCCTTTGTGAAGATGCGCACGGAGCGGGACGCAACGCTGGACATGCCGCGCCTGATCCTGCCCTCGGTGCAGATCAACATGCGCGCGGGAAACCTGCCGGACCCGGCGGACAACGGGCTGCGCTATCTCAAACTTCCGATCGATGCGGTCTGAAGCGCCGCTCGACCGCGCAGCCCGCCTCCTGCCGGGACTCGGCTGGCTGAAAGGGTATGACCGCGCCTCGCTCGGCGCGGATGCCCTGGCAAGCCTGGTCACCGCCATCCTGCTGGTGCCGCAGAGCCTGGCCTATGCCCTCCTTGCGGGCCTGCCGGCCCAGGCCGGACTTTATGCCTCCATCGCCCCGCTGTTCGCCTACGCCCTGTTCGGGTCCAGCCGTGTTCTGGCGGTCGGACCGGTTGCCGTGATCTCGCTGATGACCGCCGCTGCCATCGGCTCCCTGGAGCTGACCGACCCGGGCGAAAAAATGGCCGCGGCGGGCGCACTGGCACTGCTCTCCAGCGCCTTCCTGCTCCTGTTCGGCCTGTTCCGGCTGGGCAGTGTGGCCAACTTTCTCAGCCGGCCGGTAGTTCACGCCTTCATCACCGCCTCGACCGTGCTGATCATCGCCAGCCAGCTGCGCCATGTCCTCGGCATCGACATGCATGGCGCCACCCTGCCGGAGCTGACCCTGTCCTTTCTGACAGGCATGCCCGGCGTGCAGCTGACCGCAATCGTGGTGGGGCTGGCCAGTCTCGGCTTTCTGCTGGCGGCCCGCTCCGCCCTGCCCGGCCTGCTGGCCCGCGCCGGCACACCGGCCGCCCTGGCCGACGGTCTCGTCCGCGCCGCGCCGGCCATACTCGTGGCGGTGGTCACGCTCATCGCGTGGCGCTTCGATCTCAACGCTGCAACCGGCCTCTCCATCGTCGGCGAACTCCCCTCCGGCCTGCCGCCTTTCGCCGTCCCGGTCGTCGAGCTGGAAACATGGCGGGCCCTGATCGGGCCCGCCGCGCTGATTTCCCTGATCGGTTTCGTCGAGAGCGTGTCGGTCGGCCAGTCACTGGCCGCCAAACACCGCGAACACATCCTGCCCAATCGCGAACTCGTCGGCCTGGGTGCGGCGAATGCCGCGGCCGCACTCACCGGCGGCTATCCCGTCACCGGCGGTTTTGCACGCTCTGTCGTCAACGATACCGCCGGAGCGCGAACGCCCATTGCCGGCGTCTTTACCGCGATCCTGATCCTGGGCGTCGCCGCCTTTCTTACCCCCGCCTTCTACCACCTGCCCAAGGCCACGCTGGCCGCGACCATCCTGGCCGCGATCTGGAAGCTCGCCGACATCAAGGAAACCTGGGCCGCCTGGCGCTATGCAAGGTCGGACGGGGCCGCCGCATTTCTTACCCTTTTCGGCGTTCTCTTCCTGGGGGTAGAACTCGGCCTGACACTGGGCGTTGCCGTTTCGGTGGGAATGATCCTGCAGCGCACGATGCAACCGCACTGGGCCCGGCTGGGACAGGTGCCGGGCACGCATCATTTCCGCAATATCGACCGGCATGACGTGATCGTGTCCCCACACGTCTACTCCCTGCGCGTGGACAGTGCGCTCTATTTCGCCAATGCGCGGTTCCTCGAAGATCTGGTTTCACGCATCGCCGCGCAGCATCCCGAGACCACGGACATTGTGCTCATGTTCCCGGCCGTGAATTTTGTAGATGCCAGCGCTCTGGGCTCGCTGCGCGAGATCAATGCGCGGCTGGCTGAGGCCGGTATTCGGCTTCACCTGTCCGAGGTGAAGGGACCGGTTGCCGACGGGCTGATCCAGGCTGGTCTGTTCGACGAATTGTCCGGCAATGTCTTCCTCTCGCACTACGCGGCCCTGCGCACGCTCGACCCCAAAACGACGCTTCGGGCCGAGGGTGTAGCGTCCAGCTAGACACCGTCCCGGACGCTCGACGCCCTGCCCCGGCCGATGGCAGAATTGGTCCTGTTCCCCAGGGGCGAAACTGTCGCTAACGTGCGCAACCGATTTTCAAATTTCGGAGCCATCCCCGATGCCGCATCACGACCCGAACGAGATTTTTCCCGTCCACGCGGATCGCGCCGCCTCCGCCCTTGTCGACAAGGCGGGGTATGAGGAAAAATACCGGCAGTCGATCGAGGACCCGGATACGTTCTGGCGCGAGGAAGCCAAGCGGATCGACTGGATCACGCCCTTCACCGAGATCTCGGACGTCAGCTGGGACAAGGACGATCTGCATATCCGCTGGTTCGGCGATGGCCGCCTGAACGCCTCGGCGAACTGTATCGACCGGCACCTGCCCGGCCGGGCCAATAACACGGCGATCATCTGGGAAGGCGACAATCCGGATGTTTCAAGAACCATCACCTATGGCGACTTGCACGAACAGGTCTGCCGCCTCGCCAACGGCCTGAAATCACTGGGCGTTCAGAAGGGTGACCGGGTCACGATCTACATGCCGATGATCCCCGAGGCGGCCTATGCCATGCTGGCCTGTGCCCGCATCGGAGCAATCCACTCCGTGGTCTTCGGTGGTTTCTCGCCGGACGCGCTGGCCGGACGTATTGCCGATTGTGAAAGCCGCTTCGTGATCACGGCGGACGAGGGTGTGCGCGGCGGCAAATCGGTTCCCCTGAAGGCCAATGTCGACAAGGCGCTGGAACATGCCGGCGACGTCGATCGTGTCGTTGTGGTCAAGCGCACGGGCAATGAGGTGCCCTGGACCGATACACGGGACGTCGACTACGCGGACCTCGTTGCGGAGCAGGCAGCCGACTGTCCGCCCGAACCGATGAATGCGGAAGACCCGCTCTTCATCCTCTACACCTCCGGCTCGACCGGGAAGCCCAAGGGCGTCCTTCACACGACCGGCGGCTATATGGTCTGGGCGTCGATGACACACGAATACGTCTTCGACTACAGGCCCGGCGATATCTACTGGTGCACGGCCGATGTCGGCTGGGTCACCGGCCACACCTATATCGTCTACGGACCGCTGGCGAACGGCGCGACGACGCTGATGTTCGAGGGCGTGCCGACCTGGCCGGGGCCGGACCGTTTCTGGCAGGTTGTCGACAAGCACAAGGTCAACACGTTCTACACTGCCCCGACCGCCATCCGCGCGCTCATGCGCGAAGGGGACGGCCCGGTGAGGAAGCATTCACGCGCGTCGCTGCGCCTGCTCGGGACGGTCGGGGAGCCGATCAATCCGGAGGCCTGGACCTGGTACTACAAGACCGTCGGCGACGAACGCTGCCCCATTGTCGATACCTGGTGGCAGACGGAGACAGGCGGTGCCCTGATCACCCCCCTGCCCGGCGCAACGGACATGAAGCCGGGCTCGGCTACCAAACCCTTCTTCGGCGTTGCACCGGCCCTGGTCGATGCGGAAGGGCACCGGCTGCCGGACGCCGGAGCAGCAGAGGGCAATCTGATCATCACACGGTCATGGCCGGGCCAGATGCGCACCGTCTATGGCGATCACCAGCGCTTTTTCGAGACCTATTTCTCGACCTATCCGGGCCATTACTTCACCGGCGACGGCGCCCGGCGCGATGCGGACGGATACTGGTGGATCACAGGCCGGGTCGACGATGTGCTCAACGTGTCCGGCCACCGGCTGGGCACGGCGGAAATCGAGAGCGCACTCGTTGCCCACGACGATGTCGCCGAGGCTGCGGTGGTGGGCTATCCCCACGATGTGAAGGGCCAGGGCATCTATTGCTATGTCACCCTGATGGGCGGACGCGATCCGGCCGAGGAGGACGTCGATGCGCTGAAAAAATGGGTGCGTCAGGAGATTGGCCCGGTCGCCACGCCGGACCTGATCCAGTTTGCCCCCAGCCTGCCCAAGACGCGTTCCGGCAAGATCATGCGGCGAATTCTGCGCAAGATCGCGGAAAACGATTTCGGCAATCTGGGCGATACATCGACACTGGCCGATCCGGGCGTGGTCGACGACCTGATCGCGAACCGGAAAAACCGTTGATCAGTCCGCGGCGGACCCGATCCAGATCACCGCATCCCCGGCACTGAACCCGAAGCCTCGCACAGCAAGATAGCCTGGCACTGCCGTGCCGGAGGTCACGCGATAGCTGGGGTTCAGACTGAAAATACCGTTTTGCTGCTCGCTGTCGTCGATCGTGTCGATGACCCCACCATTGGCATCGTAAAGACGCATCACCGGATCGAAGTCGTCGCCGCCGCGCACCTCGATCCGCACACCTTCGCCCATCCCGTCCAGCTCGACCAGGAACCACTCTCCGGCCTGAATGCTGATCGGGGATCGGGTCTGTCCGCTTCCGGCATGGTCAACAGTCCGGCGGGGTCGTCCCAATGCATCCAGGGAGGGGGCCCAGTCGTCTTCCGAGTAGCTCAGCGCTGTGCCGTAATAGGCTTGCAGGTCCGGCTGCAGATGGCCCGACGCCCGCGCCGCTGAAAGTCCGTCGTCAATGCAGCGGCGCTGCTGAGCCTCCTGATCCGCCCGGTCCGCTTGCGCAACTGGTAGTGTGTGGGCTGCGGCAAGTTGCGGATCCTTGCTGAGATTCAGTTCGGCCTGACAGGGCAGCTCCTCGCCGCTTCTCAGGCGGCGGCGATATTCAAGCCGCAGGGATTCAAATTCCCACATCACGGCGCACCCTAGCCGGGTCACGGCAAATTCACCGCGTTGCTGCTCGGGATAGTCCAGCACACCCAAGGCCTTGAGGTCGTCCAGATTGCCGTCGATATCATCACGGTCCGGCGCCCGGAAATCGATTTCGTGAAATTCCTCCAGCAGGATGGTGCGATAGGTCTGGTAGAGCTCGGACGACCGCATCGACGACGCCACGCTGCGGGCCACGGCATCGTCCAGCACGCAGCCGATGAAGCCACGCAGGATGCTGTCCTCTATGGTGGCGATATTGCCGAACTTGCCGAGCCCCGCCGGACCGGCGGGAGTCCGTCCCTGCACCGTCAGCTCGCGATCGAATTCCTCGAGCATGGCATGCAGATCGAGCGCCACAGTGCGGGTATCGAACACGTTGAACCGATGAACATCGGCCTCGATATTCGACTCGTTCCTGGCCTCCTCCTGATTCTGCAGGCTGCGCGCCAGGCGCAGGATATCGTCCGGCGAGATGATCAGGGCCGCTATCAGCATCATGCCGAGGAAGCGCATCACCCCGTCGTTCGACTTCAGCGCAAAGGCAAATATCAGCGCGGCACCGGCCAGAGCTATGACGGTTTCAAAAACCCGGTTGAAGGGAAACCCATTGGCGGCATAGACAAACGCAAACACCAGGATGACGCCGAAAGCGACCCAGAAGGCGCGCATGGCCAGACGCTCCAGCAGCGCTTCCCACTCTTCGCTTTCCCAGAACCGCCAGCGCATCAGCCCGCGCCGGCGCCGGGCAGGCCGGCTGCTCTCATTGTCCCGATCGGCGCCCGCCACATCCTGCCCGGACACTTCGTCGCCGGCATCTTCGGCGTCGCTCATCACCCCCTCCGTACGCAACCCGCACGCACACTACACCGCAATCCCACTGTAGCGCGAATCGAACCGCGCGGCCCTGCCACGCCAAGCCCTCGACCCGCCGCACGAAAGCCGCTATCGCTTTTCCCGCAACGGTTCACGGAGTTCCTTCATGCGCAAGATCGCGACCGGATTGATCGCCACCCTTACCCTGTCGGCCTGCGCCACCGAGACCGTACCGGTTTGCCGCGCACCCGCAGCCCATGAAATGGCGGCTTTCTCCGCGATCGTCAGCCACAACCAGGCCGCTCTCGCCGACGCCACGGCGGCCGGTCCACTTCGCAATGCGCTGACCAGCGGCGACCCGGCCGTACGCAGCCATCTCTGGGGCTCACAAGGCATCACCCAGGGCACGGTCATCGGCATGCTCTCGCGTCCGCCCTTGTGCATCCTGGACGACCCGGCCGCCGAGGCGAACGATGCCACGCGTCAAGTCCTGGTCTATCCGCAGCACAATTTCGACAGGGTCGCGCCGGCGCCAGGAACCCCGCTGGCCGAGGCTCCACCGCCATACGGCGTTTCCCGGCGCGACTACATGACCTGCCGCTTCGAACAGACCGCCGCGGGATGGAAGCTGTCGGATCTGTGCGGCTATACGCGTCCGGTCACGTCACCGGCAACGGGGGCCCGCTGAGACAACAAAAACGGGGCCCTGACGGCCCCGTTTTCCTCTGCGGCACCAGATGTTTCCGCACGTCTCAGTCCTCGAACTCCATCAGCTTCATCGGAGCCTTGAGCTCCCGGGTGATGCGGTCATACGCCGGCAGGGTCAGGAATTCGGCGAAGCCGTTCTTCAGGACAAGATCCGCCAGAATGTCCGCGGCCGCCTGGATGCGTTCCGTGAGCTCCGTCTGACCGGGCACCTCGTCCTGGATCGCAGCGCAGATATCGGCAATCTTGTTTTCCAAGAAGGGCGCTGTTATCGCAGTGCCTTCAACCGTCGATTTCCCGAAACTCCGCCATTGCCACAACTGTGCCCGGGCGATTTCGGCAGTCGCGGCGTCCTCCATCAGATTGCGGATCGGCACGGCCCCGCGCCCGCCCAGCCAGGCGGCGATATAGCGGATGGCAACATCGATATTGTCGGCAACACCGTGATCGGTGATATCGCCCTGAAGCGGCTCCAGTAAATGTCTGGCGGCCACCGGCAATTCGTGCGGATCGGCCGGCCGGTCGATCTGGTTCGGCCCCGGCATGTGCTCGTCGAACACGGCCTTGGCAACCGGGACGAGATCCGGGTGAGCCACCCAGGTTCCGTCATGCCCGTTGGTAACCTCGCGCAACTTGTCCTGGCGCACCTGTTCGGTGGCTGCGGCATTGGCAGCCTCGTCCCCCTTCACCGGGATGAAGGCCGACATGCCACCCATGGCGTGGGCGCCGCGGCGGTGACAGACCGCGATCACGCGCCGGGAATATGCCGCCATGAAGGGCACGGTCATGGTCACCGCCGAACGGTCCGGCAGGACGTGGTCCGGGCGTGATTTCAGCCGTTTGATATAACTGAAGATATAGTCCCAGCGGCCGCAATTGAGGCCGACGATATGATCCTTCAGCTCGTAGAGTATCTCGTCCAGTTCGAAGGCCGCCGGCAGGGTCTCGATCAGCACCGTGGCGCGCAGCGTGCCGCGTGCCAGGCCGAGCTCGTCCTCGGCGTGCTGGAAAACCAGACTCCACAGGCGGGCTTCCAGCCGGCTCTCGATCTTGGGCAGGTAGAAATACGGCGCCGTACCGCGCTCCCCGAGCGCTGCGTGATTGTGGAAGACATAGAGACCGAAATCGAACAGCGAGCCGGACATGGCCTGGCCGTTGATATGAATGTGGCGCTCGTCCAAATGCCAGCCGCGCGGACGGACGATCAGCACTGCAGCGTCCTCATTGACCTGATAGCGCTTGCCGGACTTCTCGTCGGTGAAATCGATCTCGCGGCGGATCGCGTCGCGCAGATTGATCTGGCCGTCAATCAGGTTCGCCCACAGCGGCGAGGTCGCGTCCTCGAAATCGGCCATAAAGCATTTGGCGCCGGAATTGAGCGCGTTGACCACCATCTTGCGGTCGACCGGACCGGTGATCTCGACACGGCGGTCCTGCAGGTCGGCCGGCGCAGGACGGACCGTCCACTCGCCTGCGCGGATGTCGGCGGTTTCGTGCGGGAAGGTCAGCAGCGCGCCCTGGTCGAGTTCGGCCTGGCGTTCCTTGCGATAGCGCAGCAGCGACTGGCGGCGCTTTTCGAAACGGCGGTGCAGACCTGCCAGGAAGGTCAGCGCCTCGTGGGAGAGGATGTCGCGATAGCCGGGCTCGAGATGGCCCAGGACTTCGACACCGGAGGGAGCAATCAGGGTCATGGAGCAAGCTCCTTGGGGTTGGAGGCAAACCCGGGGTGCGCCTTGGGGAGACGCACCCCGGTGCGGGCTAAGACAGGGCCCGCGGAGTTATTCAGCCGCGACGAATTGCGCGGTTTCGGTGGATTCGCCCATGGCAGTCGTGGAGGACGTGCCGCCGGTGATGGCGAGGTTCACCTTGTCGAAATAGCCGGTCCCCACTTCGCGCTGGTGGCGGGTAGCGGTGTAACCGTCGGCCTCGGAGGCGAATTCCGCCTGCTGCAGCTCGGAATAGGCACCCATACCGCGATCCTTGTAGCCGCGCGCCAGTTCGAACATGGAATGGTTGAGGCTGTGGAAGCCGGCCAGGGTAACGAACTGGAACTTGTAGCCCATGGCGCCCAGCTCGCGCTGGTAGGTCTCGATCGTTGCCTTGTCGAGATTGGCTTCCCAGTTGAACGAGGGCGAACAATTATAGGCCATCATCTTGCCCGGGAATTCCTTCTGGATCGCCTCGGCAAAGCGCCGGGCTTCATCCAGGTTCGGCTTGGAAGTCTCCCACCACAGAAGGTCGGCGACTTTCGCATAGGCCAGGCCGCGCTTGATGCAGTGGTCCACGCCCACGCCCTTCTTCAGGCGATAAAAGCCTTCCGGCGTGCGGCCGGTGTCGAAATCGATGAATTCATGGTCGCGTTCATCGATGTCCGAATTGATCAGCGTCGCGGACTCGGCGTCGGTGCGTGCGACGGTGATCGTGGGCACGCCCATCACATCGGCCGCCAGGCGCGCTGCGGCGAGATTGCGCTCGTGCTGGCTCGTGGGGATCAGAACCTTGCCGCCCAGGTGTCCGCACTTCTTTTCGGCGGCAACCTGGTCTTCGAAGTGAACGCCGGCGGCGCCCGCCTCGATGAAGGCCTTCATGATCTCGAAACAGTTCAGCGTGCCGCCAAATCCGGCTTCCGCATCTGCCACGATGGGGGCGAACCAGTCGCGGCTGGCCTGACCGTTTTCGGAAACCTCGACCTGGTCGGCACGCTGAAGGGTGCGATTGATCTTCCGGGCCAACTCCGGCGCCGAATTGGCCGGGTAGAGGGACTGGTCCGGATACATCGCACCGGCGGTGTTGGCGTCGGCGGCGACCTGCCAGCCGGACAGATAGATTGCCTTGAGGCCGGCCCGCACCATCTGCATGGCCTGGTTTCCCGACAGGGCGCCCAGCGCATTGATATAGGGCTCGTTCTTCAGCAACTCCCACAGCTTCACAGCGCCGCGTTCAGCCAGCGTGTGCTGGATCTGCACCGAGCCGCGCAGCTTGATCACGTCTTCAGGGGTGTAAGGGCGTTCGATCCCGTCGAAACGGCCGTTCGGGGTGGCGGGAACCAGATCCGTGAAACTCGTCATTTTTATCTCCCTGTCGGGTTTGGCAATGATGCGTGTTGCGTTGCATCAACGCTGTCAAACGGCAGGGATGATGTCGATATGGCATTTCCTATAAAGAGGATACAGTGTAGTATAATTACATTGTGCGTATGTCAGTTTGTAAATTTGGCTACAAAACATGAGTGATTCACAGGGTCTCGAGAAGATTTTCGCTGGGGCACGCCTGCGCCGGCTCCGGCGTGAGCGCGGGCTGACCCAGGCCGAGGCCGCCGAAGCCCTGGGCCTGTCCTCGAGCTATCTCAACCTGCTCGAACGCAATCAGCGGCCGGTGACGGCCCGGGTCCTCCTCGCCCTCGCCGATGCATTCGATGTGGACGTGCGCGCCTTTGCCAATGAGAGTGACCGGCAGTTGATTGCCGACCTGCAGGAGGCTGCGGCCGATCCGGTGTTGTCGGGCCTGGAGCTCGACCGCATGGAATTGTCCGAATTCGCCGATGCCCAGCCGCGTGCCGCCGAAGCCTTCGCACGGCTCTATCACGCGTTCCGGGAAACCTCGGCGGCAACAGCCGATCTTGCCACGCGCATGTCCGGCCCCGGCGCAGCCACAGGCGGGCCCGGCGCCATACTCGAAAGTGTGCGCGATGCGCTCGACGCACGGCAAAACCACTTCCCCGAACTGGAAGAGGCGGCCGAAACCCTGATCGGGCGGACCGGCCTTCGGCCGCGCAACCGCGAAAGAACGCTCTCGGATTATCTCCAGGACCAGTACGGTTTCACCGTGCGCATTCTGGACGAGGAGGTCATGGCCGGCGCACGGCGGCGGCTGGACTTTCACGGCCGCCGGCTCCTGCTGTCCGAACTGTTGTCCCCCGGGTCGCGCGCCTTTCATATCGCTGTCGTGCTGGCCACGCTGGAGCTCGGCGACACGCTCGACAGGCTCTGCGACGATGCGGACATGCCGACACCGGAGGGCCGCAAACTCTACAGGGCCGGCCTGGCAAATTATTTCGCCGGCGCATTGCACATGCCCTATGCCGCGTTTCACAAACATGCCGAGACAACACGCTACGATATCGACCGCTTGCAACGGCGTTTCGAAGTGAGTTTCGAACAGATCTGCCATCGCCTGACCACGCTGCAGCGCCCCGGCGCGCGCGGTCTGCCCTTTTTCATGATACGGGTCGATGCAGCGGGGAATGTCTCCAAACGCTTCGGCGGCGGCATCATGCCGTTTGCGCGTTCCGGCGGCGGGTGTCCGAAATGGTCGCTTTACGATGCCTTGAGAACGCCAGAACGCCTCATCGCACAGGCCATCGAACTGCCCGACGGCACGACCATGCTCTCGCTCGCCCGCGGCCAGATCGCGCCCGGTCCTGCCGGGCATCCCCCGGTTGTCCACGCCATCGCTCTGGGCTGTGCCTGGGAGCACGCCGCCAGGGTCGCCCACGCCGATCCGATCGCAAGTACTGTCCCGGCCGAGGTGGGGATTGCCTGCCGCCTGTGCGACCGCGAGGATTGTGCCCAGCGCGCCTTCCCGCCGATGAACCGCAAACTTGTGCTGGACACCCACATGCTGCGGGCCTCGCCCTATTCCTTCAATGAGGACTGAGCGGCCCACGCACTCCGTTCCAGCCGCATGACCAGGCAATCGTCCTCGCCAAAACGCCGGGTCCCGACATCCTCGAAACCCAGCCGGCGATAAAATACCTGGGCCCGCACATTGCTCATCAGCGGATCGATCAGGATGGCCCTCACCTCCGCCGGAGCGAAGCAGCGTCCTATCGCCTGCCCCATCATCAGCGTGCCCAGACCGCGGCCGAGATCGGCCTCCTCGCCGATCCAGATGTCGATGGCCCTGAGACCCGGCCCGCAATCGCCCCAGTAATGCGTCGGCTCCTCGGCCGGATCGATGATCTGGACGACACCGACAGGCCGGCCACCCACCTCCCCGATCAGGCATTCATACCAGGGGCCGACCTGTTCCAGCTCCCCCGCCCAGTCGGGCGCATCGTCAGCGCCGGTACAGGCGATGACGTGGGCTTTGGTGTCCCAGCGCTCAAGCGTGGGGATGTCGGCGGGCGTTGCGGGGCGCAGTTTCATGATGGGTAGGTGCGCGTCACCGGCTGAACAGGCAAGTCCAAAAATAAAAGGGCTCCACAACGCGGAGCCCCAGTCTGGGAACTGACGTGCGGGCACAGGCGAGTATGCCCGCTCCGTCCCCCTGTCTATTCGGCCGCGCCCGCGACCGCGTTGACATAGGCCGTGCGCACGTCCTGGTGCCTGACCGTGTCCAGCTCCCGGGCGACTTCCTCGTCCTGCCTGGCCAGGAGATCGAGATCCTGGTCGGCATAGTGCAGCACGCCCATATCGGCATAGGCGGCCTGGATCTTCGGCCCCCAAAGCCCGATATCCTTCACCACCGGCACAATGCGCTGGAAAAGCAGCGTGCGGAAGAGCTGGTTCATCTCCGACTTCTCGGACCACTCGACGCATTCCTCGACGGGCAACCCCATCACCTCATAGACCTCACGGGCCTGGAAGCGGTTGCGCATGTGATAGCAGGCCTCGACCAGGAAATCTTCGCGCTCGGCGCGTTCCGCGTCGGTGAGCTGGGGATAGTAGTCGCGCAGGGAGAGCCGGCCGAAGGCGACGTGGCGCGCCTCGTCCTCCATGACATAGGCATTGACCATCTTGGCCAACGGGTTTTGGGCCAGATCGCGGATCGTGCCGAAGGCGGCCAGGGCAAGGCCCTCGATGACGACCTGCATGGCGAGATAGGTGAAGTCCCAGCGGCTGTCGCGCAATGCCTCGTCGACCAATTGCCGAAGAGGTTCCGTCATCGGATAGGCGACGCCGAATTTCTGCATCAGTTTCTTGTAGGCCTCGACGTGACGGGCTTCGTCCATCACCTGGGTCGCAGCATAGAATTTGGCGTCCAGATCGGGCACGGACTCGACGATCTTGGCCGCGCAGATCAGCGCCGCCTGCTCGCCCTGCATGAATTGGGAGATATTCCAGGCCTGGGCGTGACGGCGGAATTCGATCCGCTCCTTCTTCGTCATCTTGTCCCATATCGGGGACCCGTGGAGCGCAATCCCCTCGTCGGGCAGTTGCATCGGGTTCTCGAAGTCCAGTTCGAGCGTCCAGTCGATCCGGTTGACCGCATCCCACTGCATGTCCTTGCCCTTCTGGTACAAGTGCATGAGCGTGGACCGGCCTTCGTCGTATTCGAAATCGAAGGTGGCGTCGAATTGCTGCGGAACCGACCAGTGCTTGTCGATATCCGGCATGGGATAGAGATCGCGAAGCGATGCCATGGTGCTGTTCCTCCCCAGGAGCGACCAACCATTGTTTTGGTGAACAATGTTCACAACACCAACGTGATTCAATTTTATGCACTTGGCAAGGGGGTGGAAAAAAAGTGATCGGCCGGCGCACTTGATCCTCAGAGGCGTCCTCCGGGATGGGGCAAGGCATGCTCGGCGAGCTGGGTCGTGATATAGCTGAACGCGTCATCGACGCTGTCGGTCCGGTAGACCAGGTCAAGATCGGACTTGTTGATCGTGCCGAACTCCACCATGGCCTCCAGATTCATCACCCGGTCCCAGTATTCGCTGCCGAACAGGACAATCGGCACGCGCTTCTTGATCTTGCGGGTCTGCAGCAGGGTCAGGGTTTCAAATAACTCGTCCATGGTGCCGAACCCGCCCGGCATCAGCACCAAAGCCTTGGCCAGGTAGAGAAACCAGAACTTTCGGGTGAAGAAATAGTGGAATTCGAAGCCCAGGGCGTGCGTGACCCAGGGATTATTGCCCTGCTCGAACGGCAGCGAGATGCCCAGGCCGACATTCTCGCCCTGGGCTTCGGACGCCCCGCGATTGGCCGCCTCCATGATGCCCGGGCCGCCGCCCGTGCAAATCACAAAGCGCCGCCCGCTCTTGTCACGCAAACTCTTCGACCACTTGGTCAACCGCCCCGCCAGCTCCCGCGTGGCCTCGTAGTAGGCTGAGAGTTTCAACTTGTGCTGCGCCGGCGCCTCATCGTCACCAGCGGCCCGCAGGGCCCTGATTTCGGTTTCCGCCTCCTCCCGCGAGACAATCCGGGCGGAACCGAAAAACAGGATCGTGTCCTGGATATTCTGCTCGGCAAAACGGGCCTTGGGTTCGAGATATTCCGCCAGGATCCGCACAGGCCGGGCGTCGGGCGAGCTGATGAAGGCTTCGTCCCTGTAGGCCTTGGGCGGGAACTGGTTTGGCTTGCGGGAAGTCATGGGCGCGTCCTTCAAAATCAAGGCGGCCGGGCATGATGCGCCTTCGGGATGCAAGTTGCAACGAGTTGAACCGCCGGCCTTTTCCGCTTCTGCACCGGCACACCAAAGGCTGATACGCTACAATGGCCAGAAGGTGAGCACCGCCGGGACACCGACAGCCACGATCAGGATTTCCAGGGGCAGGCCCATGCGCCAGTAATCGCCGAACCTGTATCCACCCGGCCCCATGATGATGGTGTTGTTCTTGTGACCGATCGGGGTGAGAAATGCGCAGGAGGCCGCAACCGCCACGCCCATCAGGAACGGATCGGGATTGACGTCCAGCGCCCGGGCGATGTCGAGCCCGACCGGCGCAGCGATGAGTGCGGTGGCGACATTGTTGAGAAAGTCCGACAATGTCATCGTCACCATCATCAGGATCGCCAGGATGGCCCAGACGGGCAGCGTGCCGGTGAGTGACAGAATACCCTCGGCAATCAGCTGGGTCCCGCCTGTCTCCTCCAGCGCCAGACCGAGCGGTATCAGGGAGCCCAGCAGGACGATGACGGGCCATTCGACAGACTCATAGACTTCGCTCGGCCCGATCACGTTGAACAGCGCGTAGACTGCAACGGTGCCGGCAAGTGCGACGGCCAGGGGCAGGACACCGGCGACCGCCAGCGCGACGGAAGCGGCGAAGACGCCGATGGTGAACAGCGCCTTGGATCGCTGGATGACCGTGTGACGGCGTTCCGCAAGCGGCAGAACACCCAGCCACTCTGCTGCGTCCCTCACCCGGTTCTCGGGCCCCAGCAGCAAAATCAGATCGCCCGGCCGGATCGGCAGTTTGCGCACCCGCTCACGAAATCGGCGGCCCTGACGCGACACGCCCAGCAATGTCACGCCGCGCCGGTAAAGCAGCCGCAGATCCAGTGCCGTCCTGCCGACCATGCGGGCATTGCTGGGCACGATGGCCTCGACCAGGCTCAGCGACTGTCCGGTCAGGCCGTCATGGGCGTCGGCGCCGGCCGGACTCAGCTCGGCCGCTCCGATGAAGGCCTCGATCGAGGCCGGATCGCCTTCCAGGACAAGATGATCGCTCTTGTGAATCTCCTCTCCGGCCGCGAAGCCGCGCAACCGGCGGCCGCGGCGTACCAGGCCAAGAACGGTCACATCGTGGGCGTCGGCCAGCGGGTAGAGATCGGCGACCGTCTGCCCGATCGACCGGGACTCGTTTCTCACCCCGGCTTCGGCCACGAACAAGCCGCCCCCCACACCTTTGCCGGCCACCTCTCGATCGTCGCGCTGCGGGATCAGGCGCCAGCCGATCAGGGTCACAAAGGCAATGCCCAGCACGGCACAGACAAGGCCGACCGGCGAGAAATCGAACATGCCAAAGGGTTCACCGAGGGCCCGGCCACGGAACTGCGCCACGACGATATTGGGCGGCGTGCCGATAAGCGTGATCATGCCGCCGAGAATCGTGGCGAACGACAGCGGCATCAGTGTGCGCGCCACCGAACGCTTTGCCTTGCGGGCGGCCTCGATGTCCAGGGACATCAGCATGACCAGGGCCGCCACATTGTTGATCACAGCCGACAGCGCGGCTCCGATCACCGAAATCAGTCCGATATGCGTGGGCAGCGCCCGCGTTGAGGACAGGACAAAGCGCGCGACGAGTTCGACGGCCCCGGCATTTGTCATCGCCCGCGATACGATCAGGACGAGCGCAATGATGATAACGGCCTCGTGTCCGAAACCGGCAAAGGCCTCGTGCGCCGGAACGACGCCTCCGGCGACGGCGACCACCAGCGCCGCGAAAGCCACCAGATCGTAGCGGAGGCGGCCCCAGACCAACAGGCCGAAGACCACGGCCAGAAGACAGAACAGGAAGATCTGATCGTAGTTCATCGCTGGGTGTCCGCTCGTCGGCCGGAGAGAGCCGCCCCACTTCTACGGGGCAGGCTGCGGGCGCTCACGCCACTATTCCGCCGCTTCGGGGGCAGTACGCCGCTCGGTCTGCCTGGCCTGCCACTTCGCCAGGATCTGTTTCGACGTGCCGCGGGACCCGTCGGGGGACCAGCCCGGCGGAGCGAGGAGATACATCGCAGCCTCCTTCACGGACTTGGCGCCCGCGATGTCCTTCACAATACCCCACCATTCGTGCAGGCAGATTTTGAGGGGATTGTAGGTGCCGAGATTCTTGACGATGCCGTAGCGGCACTTCTCTTCCTCCAGCTCCGGCTGGAACGTCCCGAACATTCTGTCCCAGACGATGAACACGCCGGCATAGTTCCTGTCGAGATAGATCGGGTTGGTGGCGTGATGGACGCGGTGATGCGAGGGCGTGTTCATCACTGCCTCGAACCAGGCCGGCATCTTCCCGATCGCCTCGGTATGGATCCAGAACTGGTAGATCAGGTTCAAGGAACCGACAAAGGCGATCATTGCCGGATGGAAACCGATCAGGATCAGGGCCGATCCCAGCCACAGGAATTTCAGCGTGAACGGGCTCAGCCAGGGCTGACGCAGCGCCGTGGTGAGATTGTAGTGCTGGGAGGAATGGTGCACGACGTGATCGGCCCAGAACCAGCGCACAGTGTGGGCAAAGCGGTGGGACCAGTAGTAGACGAAATCGTCCAGCACGAAGGCGACGATCCAGGCCCACCAGGCAAATCCGATATCGAAGACCCGGTGTTCGTAGACGAACAGCGACCAGACACCCAGCACGCTGCCGAAAACCACCCCCGAGACCGTGTTTCCCAACCCCATCACCAGGCTCGCCGCGCTGTCCCGCGCCTCGAAGCGGGCCCTGCCGGTTGCCCGTGCGAAAAACATTTCGACGAAAACCGACACGGTGAAGAGCGGGATGGCGATCCAGATCGGGTCGAAATTCTGGACGAAGGCGGGGACGGTCATGGATCAGTCCTGCAAAGCGTCGAGTTTGTCCGCCCAATAGCGCGCGGCTTGCGGCGTATCCAAATTCAGCCGCGCCGGCGCGAAGGCGAAATCGTTGAGCCTGACGGTCAGCGTCCCGTCGCCGGCGACCTCGACCGCGCCGACACTGCCCTTGTCGAGATAACGGATCACAAAATCACTGCCACGCGCAACCAGCATGGCAATGATGTCGCCTGCTGCCGACATGACAAGCGCACTCCGGCCATCCGGCGCGACCGTGCCCTCTGCGGCATCGAAGCCGGCCGCGTCAGCCTCCAGGCGCTGCACGGCATCATCGAGTCCGGACAGGCGTGCCGGCTGGGACAGGCCGAGCCAGGCATTCAGCGCCACCATGGCGGAGATGCCCAAAACCGATCCGACAAGGACCCAGACGATCAGCATGTTCGGCTCCGAACAATAAAGAACGGGCGAAGGCTAACCAGCCTTCGCCCGTCTTCAAAGTCATTTTTGAACGATGTTCACTAACCGCGGACGCGGAAGGTCACCCCGTAGGTCTGCGGGTCGCCCGGATAGGCGTTATAGCTCGTGCCGAGGTAACCGACCGACGGGAAGCCGCCCTTGGTGTAATCCTCATCCGTGAGGTTCCGGGTCCAGATCTGCAGCGCCCAGCTTTCGTCCTCGCTGCCGATCGTGGCCGACGCATTGAACAGCGTGAAAGCGTCCTGCATGGCGAAGGGCCGCGGATCCTGCGAAGTCGTGTGCAGGAACTCCGAGACATAAGTCGCTTCACCGCGCCAGTCGATTTCCCAGCCATTGGAGAGCGGCGTGGTCAGGGTCGCCGTCAGCGATCCGACCAGTTCAGAATTGCCGCGATCGCGGCCGGTCAGATCGTTGAACAGGGCGGTCACACCGGCATCATTGGTGCGCTCATTGCCGATTTCGCAGAGTGCGTAGTCCGGATCGCCGGCATCCCACACACCGACACCACCGAACCTGTCCGGACACGGCGCGAACTCGTAATCGCCGTAAACGCTCTCGAACAGATATGTGAAGCCGCCGGTGAACAGGAGATTTTCCGTCGGTGCCCACTGGCCTTCGAATTCCAGGCCGGACACCTCGATTGAACCGGCATTCTCGAGCGCGAACCCGTTGCCGACGAAGTTGTTGGTCTGGAAGTCCTCGATAGTCTGGTCGAAATAGGCGACCGCGTAGACAAACCGGTTGCCGAAGAGCGAGCCCTTGGCGCCGATTTCATAGGACTCGGAGGTTTCTTCCTCGAACTCGAACACACCGGTGAAGGCTGCATTCGTCGAGACGTTGAAGCCGCCCGGCTTGAAGCCCGTCGCATAGCTCGCATACACGTTCAGCGTATCGGACACGTCATAAGAGAAGATGATGTTGCCCGAGAAGTTCGTGTCGTTGCGCGAGGTCGGGAAATTCCCGGCATTGACCGGCGGGAAGTTCTGGAAGGCGGTAAAGCCGAGCAGCGGGTTGAGCGCCGTTCCGGCAAAGATCGCCGGCAGCGGAGCCGCCGGATTGATCGGCGTACCGTCCGGATAATGGGTCAGGCCCTGGCCAAGCAGGAGCGAGGGCACCAGGAAGGCGCAGGCATCCCCGCCGACCACCGGGAACAGGCCCGGATCGCACGTGCCCGGCGAGACCAGGCGCAGATCCTGGCCCAGATCGACAAAGGAAAAGGCCGACAGCGGATCCGGCTGATCGATGACCGTTTCCATGTTCTTGCTCTCGTCGGAATAGCGGCCGCCGAGTGTTACCGTGAACTGGTCCGTCAGGTGGAAGTCGAGCTGCCCGAAGACCGACCACGCATCGGTGTCGTACTCGTAGTCTTCGAGAATGAGGCCGTGGCTGGTTGCGACAAAGCCCTCGGACGGCGTTGTCGGAAGACCTGCATTGCCTGACGGAAGCGGCACGAAATTACCCACGCCCGCCGCCTGGTTCATGTTCAGGAAGATTTCGAGCAGCGAGACGCCACCCGTTCCCGCCGGAAGGCCGAGCCCTGCAACGATCGGCGCGACACTCGGCGCAGATGCCGCGTCGAAGAAGGCGCGTGCGTCCGAACCGTAGGGTGTCGTGTTCTCGAAGTTCAGCTCGTTGCGGTAGTAGAACGCACCGGCCATCCAGTCGACGAAATTGTCGCCGGTCGAAGTGATGCGGAATTCCTGGGTAAAACTGTCATATTCGTTGCGGATATTCCGCAGGCTGACCAGGTCGAGATCGGAGAAGTCGGCGTCGAAGCGCTGGTCTTCGTTGTAGTTGCGGTAGGCGGTGATGCTCGTCAGCGTGAAGTGTTCGAAATCATGGTTGATCTCGGCCGATATGCCTTGCGTGGTCAGCTCGGTGTTGAGATCGCCATCGATTGCGATCCTGTCGCCGCCTTCCGGATCGGCGGGCACCGCCGTGCCGCCAAGACCGACCAGGGCCGCCTGGTCGATCGGATCGTAGAAGGCAAACGGCGCTGCGCAGCAATTCTCGTCGATCGTGCCGTAATCGCCGATGATCCGGATCTCGGTGTTGTCGCCCGGATTCCACAACAGCTGGCCACGGAAGTTCTGGCGGTTGCGATTGTTGATCTCGCGTCCGTCGACTGCTTCGATATAACCGTCATTGAAGTGCGTGGTCGCATCCAGGCGGAACGCCATCGTGTCGTCAATCGGCCCGGTGAAGGAGCCACGCGCCTGCATCATGCCGTAATTGCCGAAGGTCACGTCGGCGACATAGCCCGGCTCGTATTCCGGCGCCTGGGTGATGATCGAGACAACGCCGGCCGGTGTGTTGCGGCCGAACAGGGTCGACTGCGGCCCGCGGATCACTTCGACCCGTTCAACCGAGAGGAAGTCGTTGATCGCCGAACCGGAACGCGGCCGGTAGACGCCGTCGATGAAGATACCGACCGACGGCTCGAGGCCCGGGTTGAAGCTGGACGTACCGATGCCGCGAAGATTGAATTCCGTATTGGTCGAGGTCGCGAACTCGGCGACGCGCAGCGAAGGGATCAGGGTCTGCAGGTCCGCGGCATCGCGAATCTGAGTCTGTTCGATCTGCTCGCCCGTCACAGCCGCCACGGAGACCGGCGTATCCTGCAAGGTCTGTTCGCGCTTTTGCGCCGTGACAGTGATCACATCGATCTGTGCCAGAGCGCCCGAGGCCCCGATCAGGCCCGCGAGGATAGCGGTCGTGCCCAGAACGGCCGCCTTGTTGAACTTGGTCATGGATTAACTCCCCTCTTCACGCGGTATATTCTGCCAACCGATCCGCGTTCATGCCCGTTATATGAACACTGCTCACGGCGGATGTCAGCCGCTTTATCCGATTTCCGCAAAATCCTGCGCCGATTGATGCACGCAATCCTCACCCGGAAATTCGAAGGACCGGTCCGCTCTCGCTCTTTTCAAGCGTTGGAACTCTGCTAGGCTGCGTAGTGAACAGCGTTCAATAAGCTGTCGTTGGGGAGAGAAATGAAGAAAGTAATCATAGGCTTGGCTGCGGTCGTTGTTTCGGGCGTGGTCGCGGGAGCCGGTTGGTATTATCGCCCCTGGTCCGAATACTCGCCGGCCGAAATCCAGGCAGCCACGCATCCGGACCGGCTTGCCGCAACCTTTCGCGACATGGGCGAAGTATTCCCGTATCGCGAGATTCGACCCGCCGATTCGGCCCGCCCCCTTCCCCGAAACGATGCCCGGACGACCGTTTCCTACACGTTCGAAGGTGAGCTCCGCACGGTCGATGACTGGCTTGAAGACTCCGATGCGACGGGCCTGATGGTGCTGCACGATGGTCAGGTCGTGCACGAGCAATACTTGCTCGGCTCCGCCCCCGAGACCCGCCATACCTCCTGGTCAGTGGGCAAGAGTTATGTTGCCACGCTGATCGCGATAGCAATGCAGGAGGGCCGCATTGCCAATCTAGACCAGACTGCCGAAATGTTCGCACCGCAGTTTGCCGGCACGGACTATGGTGACACGACGCTGCGTCACCTGTTGATGATGTCGGCCGGTGTCGATTTCGAGGAAGACTATTCCGCGCCCGATTCGGATATTCGGCGCCTCTTCTTTGGAACCAATATTTTCGGACGCAATGTCGACAGTATGGTTGCCCAAGTCGAGCGCAATCGCTCCCCGGGCGAAGACTTGCACTATGTCTCCGCCAATACGCAGGTTCTCTCGGCCGTTGCGCGCGGTGTCTGGCGCGCGCCGCTGGCCAGTATAGTCGAAGAAAAGATCTGGCGGCCGCTGGGCATGACCGGTGAAGCCTACTGGAATCAGAATGTTGCCGGAGACAAAGGAATAGCGATCGGTTATTGCTGCCTCAATGCAACGCTGGAAGATTATGCCCGCTTCGGCCAGTTCTACCTGCAGGACGGGGTCTGGAACGGCGAACGCCTCCTCCCGGAAAGCTGGGTCCGCCGGGCCACCCGCCCGAATGCAGGTTTCCAGGAGGCGGGGCCGGACGCAGTCTACCCCCATCGCGGTTACGGCCTGCACTTCTGGGTTCCTGAAAACCATGACGGCGAATACTTCATGGCCGGCGTCTACGGCCAATATGTCTGGGTGGATGAGCGCCGCAATATTGTCATTGCCCGCACTGCGGCCGACACGCAGTGGAGCGCCCGGACCGCTGAATCCCTGGCCGCCATGCGTGCACTGGCGGCCCATTACGGCGCCCCCGTGATGCATAACGCTGCCGGTACGATGCCGGAGGCCGGCGATGAGTGACACCGAGTTCGACTATATCGTCTGCGGGGCCGGTTCGGCCGGCTGCACGGTCGCCGAACGCCTCTCGCGCGACCCCGGCGTCACCGTTCTGGTGCTCGAGGCCGGCGGCTCCGACAACAGCCCGGTCATCCGCACGCCGATGCTGCTGCAATACGCCGTCACCGGCGAACAGTTCAACTGGGGCTACTGGACCGAGCCGCAAGAGCATCTGAACGGCCGCAAACTGCTCTGGCCGCGCGGCAAGACGCTGGGCGGTTCGTCCTCGATCAATGCCATGCACTACATGCGCGGCGCCCCGGAGAACTATGACGAATGGGAGCGCGAATACGGCGCCGAGGGCTGGAATTGGGCCAATGCCCTGCCCGCGTTCAAGGAGGTCCAGCACCAGACCCGCGGAGAAAGCGAACTGCACGGAACGGGCGGCCCGCTCTGGGTCTCCGACATCAAGCCGCTGCACACGCTGACCGAGGATTTCCTCAAGGCTGCCGACCAGCTGCAGTACAGGCGCAACGACGATTTCAACGGCCCGGACCAGGAAGGCTTCGGGCCCTATCAGGTCACGCAGAAGAAGCACAAGCGCTGCTCCGCTGCGGACGCCTTCCTGCGCCCCGCGCTTGAGCGCGACAACTGTTCCGTGAAGACCCGGGCGATGGTGCGCCGGGTCCTTCTGGAAGGCGGCCGTGCCAGCGGCGTCGAGGTCGATCTCGACGGCGAGACAACGGTATTGACGGCCCGCAAGGAGGTCATCCTGTCCGGCGGGGCGATCAATTCGCCCCAGACCCTGCTGCTCTCGGGCATCGGGCCGGCCGGCGAGCTGCGCGCCGCCGGTGTCGGGGTGGAGCACGACCTGCCCGGTGTCGGCAAGAACCTGCAGGACCATCTCGACGTCACCGCACAGGTCTGGACCAGGTCTGCCAGTTCGATCGGCCGCTCGCTGCGCTCCCTGCCCCACCACATGTATATGGTGGCGCGCTGGGCGCTGATGGGCGACGGTCCGTTCACGGTGAACCCGGTCCAGGGCGGCGCCTTCATCAAATCGGCCTATGCCGGCGACCTGCCCGATCTGCAGCTGGTCTTTATCCCGGCCATCTCCAACGATCACGGCAAGGAGAAGATCAACGGCCATGGCATCACGCTGCATGTCTGCCAGCTCTATCCCAGGAGCCGGGGCGAGATCACGCTGAAATCGGCCGATCCATACGACCACCCCGCCATCCAGCCGAATTACGGCGCGGAGGAGTGGGATCTCGACGTGCTCACCGACGGCCTTTCCAGGGTGCGCGACATTCTCAACGCCCCGGCCTTCGACCATGACCGCAAGGCCGAGCGCTTCCCGGGCCCGGATGTATCCACTCTGGCCGAGCTCAAGGATGATGTGAGACAACGGGCGCAGACGCTCTATCATCCCACCTCCACCTGCGCGATGGGATCGGGCGAGCTCGCCGTCACCGACAGCCGCTGCCGGGTGAAGGGGATAGACGGTCTGCGCGTCGTCGACGCCTCGGTCATGCCGCGCCTCGTCGGCGGCAACACGAATGCACCCACGATCATGATCGCCACCCGCGCCGCGGCGATGATCGCCGAAGACAACGCCTGAAGGAGGTTTCCATGAGCGAAGCCGAAGCCCGCCAGATCGAACGCATGAAAGCCCTGCTGGAGGCCCAGAAAACGGCCTTCAGGGGCGAACGCCACCGGCCCGTCGACAAGCGCAAGGCCGATCTCGACCGCATCGCGCAAATGTGCCGCAAGAATGCCGATGCGATCGCCGATGCGATCAGCCGGGATTTCGGCAATCGAGCGCGCCAGGAAAGCATTATCGCCGAGATCGCCTTCGTCATTCAGGACGTGGCCCATACCAGGAAACACCTGGCCAAATGGATGAAGACCCGGCGCGTCGGCGTGCCGATGACGCTGCAGCCCGGACGGGCCGAGATCCGCCGCGAGCCCAAGGGGGTCGTCGGCATTATCGCGCCCTGGAACTATCCTTTCCAGCTGGCGATTGCCCCGCTCGTCGCCGCCCTGGCGGCGGGCTGCCGCGCGATGATCAAACCGTCGGAATACACGCCCGCCACGGCGGAGCTGATGAAGTCATTGCTGGCCGATGCTTTCGAGGACGATCATGTCACGGTGATCACCGGCGGCCCGGCGGTCGGCGAAGCCTTCACCAAGCTGAAATGGGACCATCTCTTCTATACCGGCTCCACCCAGATCGGGCGGCTGGTCGCCCTTGCGGCCGCCGACAATCTCGTGCCGGTGACGCTGGAACTGGGCGGAAAGTCCCCCGCCATCGTCACGCCGGGCTATCCGCAGGATGCCGCGGCGAAATCCATCGCCTGGGGCAAGTTCTTCAATGCCGGTCAGACCTGTGTCGCACCGGACTATGTGATGGCACCCCGCGGGACGGAACGCGATCTCGGCGAAGCGATCATCCATGTCGCCGCCGCCCAGTTTCCCGATGCCTCCTCGGACGATGCCTATACGGCCATCGTCTCGGACCGGCACTATGAGCGCCTGACCGGGCTGCTCGACGAAGCACGCCAGGGCGGTGCCGAGATCCTGCAGCCCGAGCATGACGCCCAGGCGGCCCAGGCCGCACGGAAAATACCGCCGACCGTCGTTCTCAACCCGCCCGCCGGCGCGCGCATCATGCAGGAGGAGATTTTCGGCCCGCTCCTGCCCGTCATCGGTTACAGCGAGCTCGATGCGGCGACCGGTTATGTCGGCGAACGCGACCACCCGCTGGCGCTCTATGTCTACTCCACCGACAGGACGAAGGCCGAGCGCGTGCTGGACGAAACCATGTCGGGCGGTGCGGGCGTCAATACCAACATCCTTCACCTCTCCGTGCCCGACCTGCCCTTCGGCGGTATCGGCGCGTCCGGCCAGGGCGCCTATCACGGCGAGGCCGGATTTCTGACGTTCACCCACGAGCGCTCGGTCTTTTCCACCGGCAAGTGGCATCCCTCCCGCCTGCTCGCCCCGCCCTACGGCACAATGTTCAAGACGGTGGCCAAGCGCCAGATGAAGTAGGTGTCCTCCTCAGCCGCAGGCGCGGGGGCGGCGGACCGCGGCCCCGACGCAAGACGGATAGACCGCCGCGGGGGAGTGCAGCGGACCGACCGGGCTCGACGCCCCCTTTCCTCCTCCGGGTGGGCAGAAAGCGCGTCGGCGCACGCCCCACCTTGGCCCTGCCCGCGACTTGCGCTAGCACGCTGGGTCCACACTCACGCACAGGACCCGCCCCATGTCCCTCCCGCTTGCCGGAAAACGCGCCCTCATCACCGGATCCAGCCATGGCGTCGGCCTGGCGACGGCGCACCTCTTTGCCGCCCAGGGCGCAGACGTCGTGCTGCACGGCAATGCCAATATGGCCGATGCGGATCATGCCGTGCAGGCGATCGGGCCGAAGGCGCTGGGCGCCGTGCAGGCCGACCTGTCCCGGCCGGGCGCCGGGCGCGAACTCTATGACGCCGCCCTGCACCTCGCCTCGGGCCGGCTGGATATCGTGGTCAACAATGCCGGTATTCACTGGGCCAGCCCGCTGGACAGTTCCGATGCCGAATGGGAGCGCAACTGGGCCGTGACGCTGCAGGTCAATCTGATGGCCGTCGCGGATATCTGCCGGGCCGCGATTCCGGAAATGGCCGGCAATGGCGGCGGGGCCATCGTCAATATCGCGAGCCGCGCCGGCTATCGCGGCGAGGACCGCAATCATATGGCCTACGGCGCCTCCAAGGGCGCCCTCCTCTCGCTGACCAAGACCATTGCCCGGCAATGGGGCAGCGAGGGTATTCTCGCCTATGCGCTGGCCCCCGGCTGGATCGACACCCGCATGGGCCCGCAGGCCGACGAGGACCGGCGCACGGCCGAAGCGGAAATTCCCATCGGCCGGATGGCATCGGCCGGGGAGATCGCCGCCATGGCCGCCTTCCTGGCCTCCGGAGCCTGTGCCAGCGCGACCGGCAGCTGTATCGACATCAATGGCGCAAGCTATGTGAGATAGCCTTCGTCCCCACGGCATGCGGGGAAGCGGGCGACGCCCGGCATCGGGGCGAAGGGCGGCCGGGCCTGCCCGCCTGGCAGAACTGGGCGTGGCGCGTATCAGCCACGGGCCCTCCCCCTACACCGCCCTGATGGAACAGCTCAAGGCTGCGGCCGCCGGCGCCCCGGAGCAGGGTCAGCCGGACTAGCCGGTCTCGCTGCCGGGAATGGAATCGGGGTCCAGC
>NZ_JASBRI010000026.1 GCF_030149515.1 Maricaulis sp.
CGAGGGGGCGTCGACATGGGAGATCCGGTTGAGCGCATCGTAGCTGTAGGAGAAGCTCTGGCCCGAGCGCGTGCGGCGCGTGGCCACCCGCCCGTAGGCGTCGTAGGTCAGCCGCTCGTAATCGCTCGAACTGGACGTGCCGCTGCCCTGGGTGGTGACCGGATAACGGGTGTCGCGCAGCCGGTCGTGGCTGTCATAGATATAGGTGGTGGTATTGTTCTCGCCGTCGGTGAGCGTCTCCACCTGGCCATTGTCCGTATAGGTCCAGGCCGCCTCGGTGGCGGCGGCGGAGGTACCATAAGCCATGACCACCGAGGTGCGGCGGCTGGACGTGTCGTAGTAGGTGCGCGCGATCCGGTCGGGTCCGAACGATCCCTGCGTATCCAGCGTGCAGGCCGATGAGGGCGGGCTGGCGAACTCGGACGGGTTCATGCGCCGGGCCACGCACTCTACCCGGCCGGCATTGTCGTAGGAGCGCTGGATCAGGGCATGCGTGGTGGAGCCCGTGATCGACCGGGCGTGCGTCATCCGGTGGGCGCTGTCATAGGTCACCGTCTGGCGCTCGATCTGGGAGAAACTGCCCCAGCTGCCATAACCGGAGACCGTACCGAACTCGACCTGGGTGACCTGATCGAGATCGTTGTAGGTGGTGCGCCGGGCCGGATGCGTCAGCAAACCGCCCGCATCCGGATCGGGCCCGATCTGCCCCACGCGCCGGCGCGCATCGTCATAGATGAAGACCGTGCGATTGCTGCTGCCGTGAAGCGGCGGATCGACTTCGGTGAGATTGCCGGTCGCGTCATAGGTGACGGTCGTGATCGCAATCAGCGAATTGTCGCTGCCGCGTTCGCTGACATAGGTCCGGTTGAGATTGTCGTAGCTGCCCGTCGTGTCGTAGTTGAGGATGGTGCGCATCTCGTCCGACGTGCCCGCGCAGGACGGCGTCTGGCCCGTGCGGCAGGTATAGATATTGGTCGGCAGATAGATCCCGCTCGGGGCCTGCACCACGCTGCCGGACGAATTCTTGTACCAGGCATAGCGCAGCGCATAGCTCACCCGCGTCTGAGGCCGCACACCGCCCACCGCCGGCTCGGTTGTCGTCAACAGTCCGCCATGGGTGGCGTTATACGTGAAATCGGTCCGGTTGCCCGCCGCATCCTCGATCCAGCTGGGCTGGTTGCAGGTCACCGGATTGGAGCAGGAGGACGGGTAGTTCGCCGTCATCGTCGTGATCGGGTTGGCGTTATTCTTGTCGCGCGCGACCACGGTGGTCACATTGCCGCGCCCGTCATAGGTGTAGTTGACGGAGTTGCCTTCCGGCGCCTCCACCCGCGTGACCCGGTAATTGCCGTCATAGGTGTATTCTGTACGGGCGCCCGAGGGCGTCTCCACCGCGGTCACCAGGCCCGTCGACAAATCCGTCTCCACCTCGGTCACACCCGCCCCGCCCGGCGCATCGATACTCGTCGTGCGCGTGCCGGAAACATCGGAGTAGGAATAGGTCGTCGTCAGGCCGTTCACTGCGGCCGTCGCGATGCGCCCAGAACCGTCATAGGTGTAACTCACATCGTCCGTGGAGCTGCCGGGATAGCGGATGGCGTCGATCCGGCCACTGGAATAGGTAAGCCGGGTCTGCCGGCCCAGCGTGTCAGTGTAGATGCGTGTGCCCGCCGAGGGTTCGGAAATCGTCAGCTGCGGCCAGTCCTGCGAGAAAGAGCATGTGTTGGCAGCATGTCCGCAGCGGTCGATCGCCATGTTAACCAGCGTGGCCTCGACCAGTGTGTTCCAGTCTTCAGCCTCCGCAAGCGAGCTGGCGTCGGCCCGGCCATAGCGCAAATGCAACTGATAGCCGCGTGTCGTCGTGACCGATTGCAGACGGGCATAGCGATATGTCTGGGGGTCGCCGAATCCCGGATCGACCACGATTTCTTCCACATCGTGCCAGTACTCATGCAGCTCGCCATTCGGGAAGGTGACCGAGCGGATCAAGTGGGTAACATCGTTGGAATACCCGCCATAAAGGACGGATGTGAGCTGGTAACGGTCAAAGACCGCCTCTGTCCCGTCGGCCAGCGTATAAGTCATCTGATTACCGCCGGGACCGGCGGTCAGCGTCGCGCCGTTGAGCTGCTCGGAGACGTATTGACTGCCATTCCAGGTGAAACGCTGGGTCGAACCGAACAGGGTCACATAGGTGCCGTTGTCGGAAACGATCGTGCCCCACTGGCTGTGGCGCCAGCTCCCGCCAACAAGTATCTGATAGTAGCTCAGCCCGCCCGAGGCCGATCCGATACTGATCGCCGGGGATGTGCCGTTGAATTGCCCTGTGGGCAGATCATTGCCCTGCTCGTCGATAGCCGGATAGGCCGGTGGCACGGCCCCGCCCCCGCTTTGCGCCAAGCTCACCCCGGACACCGCCACACACAGGACACATACGAGTGCCCAGGAAAAAAACGTCTGCCTCGTCATCGTCATCTCGGTTCGGTTGGAATGGGCCGGATCGGTTGGAAGGGAGGGGGCGGGTGCACGCCCAAAGACCTAAAGTCCGCCTGAGCGCCCTTAAGCCCCGGTCGTCTTCTTCTGGGTGCGGTTGTCGGCGTCGTCGTATTGGTATTCCCGCTTCACGCCGTCATTGGGCCCGCCGGAATGCTCCACCTCGACCACACGCCCCTGGGCGTCATAGCTGTAGGTGACAGTCTCCGACGCCCCGGCCGCACCGCCGAACAATACCGCGCCGCTCAGGGTGGCACTCACAAGCATCGCACGCTTACACATCTGGTTCTCCTCGTCGCAAGCTCCACAACGCCGGATGCGTCACGCCCGAAAGCTCGCGCTTAACGCGAACCTTGACGCGAGTGCGACATACAATCAAGGGGTGAAAACGCCATGATATAAAATTTTAACGGTAACAACTTCAGGAATGAAAGGCGCACTCTCGTGAGTTGCAATTCATCGTGCGCACCGCTTTTGCAGGGTGCGGATTATAACGGTCATGGCTGATGTTTTGCGTGGCTCGGGCCTACACCGCTTGGAAAAACCGGAACACGCTCCGCTTTCAGCCTCCTTGTCGCCCCCGTGCCCCCCAAACCAGCACCGCCAGCGCCGGCACCCAGGGGACCATGCGTTCGAACGGGTCTCCGGGCAGGCGGGCCCAGTCGGCCAGCACGCCCGTGACACCGGACAGGCCGGCCGGGTCGATCTGGCCGAGGGCGTTGAAGAAGACCGTCACGCCGAAGCCCAGGCACATCGCCGTGCCGACGGCCCAGGCCTTCGGCTCGAGGCCGAGCACACGCACCACGATGATCGGGCCGAAGGCCGCGCCCAGGGCCGACCAGGCGAAGAGGACGCGGGCGAAGATGGTGGCGGGCAGGCTGAGCGTCATCCACACGGCGATACTGGCAATGGCTGCCATGACGAGGCGCGAGACGAGAACTTCACGGCCCTTGAAACGGCGCGTGATGCGCATGTCGTGCGAGACCGCGGCCGAAGCGGACAGGAGGATGGAATCGACCGTCGACATCACGGCGGAGAGCACGGCCGCGATCACCAGCCCCGCCAGGACAGGCGGCAGCAGTTCGGCGGCCAGCGTGTAGAACAGCGCTTCCCCGTCGGCCCCGCCGCCCACCAGAGCCCGGCCGGCCAGGGCCAGGACGGTCATGCCGGTGAACACGGCCACGGCCCAGATAATGGCAATGGTGAAGCCGCGCATGCGGGCCGCCTCGTCCCTGACCGCCATCAGGCGCGAGATCAGCTGGGGCTGGCCCATCGCGCCGACGCCGACGCCCCAGACACCCAGCACGAAACCGATGAAGACGAAACCGGCATGTCCCCCGGTGATGTCGAGATAGCCCGCCGGCGCGGTTTCGCGCAGGGCCTGCGCAATGCCGCCGAAACCGCCCGCGGCGACAAGGGCCGCCAGCGGCAGCGCCACCGCCACCACCGCCATCAGCGCGCCCTGCAGCATGTCGGTCACGCTGACTGCCCAGAAGCCGCCGAGAATGGAATAGAGCAGCACGATAGCCGCCCCCAGCAGGACCGACTCGGTCACGCCCAGGCCGAACTGCGTCTCGAAGGCGACGGCGGCGGCCCCGAACTGGGCGGCAATGTAGAAGATGAAGCAGAACAGGATCATCAGCGCCGCGATCAGGCCGATCGCCGCGCGCGAGCGGTCGCCGAGTCCGGCCGTGAGGAAATCGGTCGGCGTGACATGGCCCTGGGTCGCCGTTTCGGCGCGCAGGCGCTTGCCGAACACAAGCCAGACCGCGACATAGCCGCCCCAGATACCCGGCACCATCCACAGCGCCGGCAGCCCGTTGACATAGACAAAGCCGGAAAAGCCCAGCAGCACCCAGGCCGAGGAGGTGGAGGCGGCATAGGACAGGCCCGCGACCCAGGCGCCCAGCCCCTGGCCGGCCAGGAAGAAATCGCCTTCGGTGCGATTGCGCCGCGAGGCCCACACGCCCACGCCGACAAGGACAAGCTTGTAGGCGACAAGCGTTGCCAGAACGATCCAGTTATCCCCGCTCATGACGGCCCTCCCCCGGCCCGGTGGCGAAATGCAGCTGGGCGCGTTTTCTGCCCTCGCCTCGAGGTCTAAGCTGGTTTGCACCCAACCACCAAGGCATCCCTTGAAAAGCGATGAGCGAGCGCGAGCCCTTCCTGATCCGGCATGATGGCGATGTCGCCAGCCTGGTCCTCAACCGGCCGGACCGGCGCAATGCCTTCACCGAAGCCATGTGGGCCAGCCTGCCCGGCCTTCTGGACACGCTGGCTGAGCGCTGCCGGGTGCTGGTCGTGCGCGGGGCAGGCGATCATTTCGCCTCGGGCGCCGACATTTCCGAATTCGAGGACATCTATGCCACCCGGGCGCGCGGCGAGGCCTATTCGGCCAGCATCGCCCGGGCGCTCGATTCGCTGGCGCGCTTTCCCCATCCCGCCATCGCGGCCGTGCGCGGCTCCTGCGTGGGCGGCGGCTGCGGCCTGGCGCTGGCCTGCGACCTGCGCTTTGCCGACACCACGGCCAGGATGGCGATCACGCCGGCGAAAATGGGCCTGCTCTACCCGTTCGAGGACACCAGGCGCCTGGTCGAGACGGTCGGCGCGTCCAGGGCCCGGGACATGCTGTTCTCGGCGCGGACCGTGGAGGCGGAAGAGGCCCTGCGGATCGGCCTGGTCGACCGGCTGGCGCCGCCGGACGCCCTGGATGGCGAAATCGCCGCCTATTGCACCCGCCTTATGGACATGTCGCCCGTCTCGGCCACATACACCAAGGCGATGATTGCGCGCGTCCTGGACGGCCAGGACCGCGACAGCGAAGAAACCCGGACCTGGTTCGCCGACGCGTTCGCAGGGCCCGATTTCAGGGAAGGCTACCGGGCCTTCCTGGAGAAACGAAAACCGGACTTCTCGCGCAGGGAAGCCGATAGCGAGGGGACGGACTGACACAATGAGCGATAGACCCGCACTCAAGGCCAAGGATGCGCCGGACCTGGCCGGTTTCGACTGGCAGGACCCGTTCCGCCTCGACGACCAGCTGAGCGAGGAAGAGCGTCTGGTGCGCGACACCGCGCAGGCCTATGCCCAGGACAGGCTGCAGCCGCGCGTGATCGAGGCCTTCCGCAACGAACACACCGATCCGGCCATCTTCCGGGAAATGGGCGAGAACGGGCTCCTGGGCTGTACCCTACCGGAGGAATACGGCGGAGCGGGTCTGGGCTATGTCGCCTATGGCCTGGTCGCGCGCGAGATCGAACGGGTCGATTCGGGCTATCGCTCGATGATGTCGGTCCAGTCCTCCCTGGTGATGTATCCGATCTATGCCTACGGCTCGGAGGAGCAGCGCCGCAAATACCTGCCCAGGCTGGCAACCGGCGAATGGATCGGCTGTTTCGGCCTGACCGAGCCGGATGCCGGGTCCGATCCCGCCGGCATGAAGACGCGGGCGGAGAAGATCGAGGGCGGCTACAGGCTCACCGGATCGAAGACCTGGATCTCCAACTCCCCCATCGCCGACGTATTCGTGGTCTGGGCCAAGTCCGACGCGCATGACGGCAAGATCCGCGGCTTCGTGCTGGACAAGGGCATGCCCGGCCTGTCCGCCCCCAAGATCGGCGGCAAGATCTCCCTGCGCGCCTCGATCACCGGCGAGATCGTGATGGACGGGGTGGAGGTCGGCGAGGACGCCCTGCTGCCGCATGTTTCCGGCCTCAAGGGCCCGTTCGGCTGCCTCAACCGCGCGCGCTACGGCATTTCCTGGGGCGCGATGGGCGCCGCCGAGTTCTGCTGGCATGCGGCGCGGCAATACGGGCTGGACCGCAAACAGTTCAACAAACCCCTCGCCCAGACCCAGCTCTACCAGAAGAAGCTGGCCGACATGCTGACCGAAATCTCGCTCGGCCTGCAGGCCTCCCTGCGGGTCGGCCGGTTGATGGACGAGGCGAAGGCCGCCCCGGAAATGATCTCCATCGTCAAGCGCAATAATTGCGGCAAGGCGCTGGAGATCGCCCGCCATGCCCGCGACATGCATGGCGGCAACGGAATTTCCGAGGAATACCAGGTGATCCGCCACATGGTGAATCTGGAAACCGTCAACACCTATGAAGGCGCCCACGACGTCCACGCCCTGATCCTGGGCCGCGCGCAGACCGGGCTGCAGGCGTTTTTCTAGTCGACGCCCGCCGGGCAGGCGGGCGCGAGGCGTCCGCCTGCATCGAATGACGTTTTTGCGGCACCTCGCCCTTGATGCGCCCGCGCGCGCATTCTAAACCCGCCGGTGGAGAGGTGGCCGAGTGGTCGAAGGCGCTCCCCTGCTAAGGGAGTGTGCGTCAAAAGCGCACCGTGGGTTCGAATCCCATCCTCTCCGCCACTCCGCATAAATTCGTGCCGTTCCGTGTTTCTGCCTCGGGCCTCGATGAGAGCCTCGCCAATTCGGGATGTTGAGCGTCCTAGAACCAGGCACGCAGCCCGACCAGTATACTCAGGCCTTCAGGGTCTTCGCCCTCGGCGCGGACAAAGTTCGCGGTCTCGCCCAGCCGCGCCTCGTATTCAAGGCCGATATAGGGCGCCAGTTCGCGTGCAAACTCGTAGCGCAGGCGCAGACCCGATTCGATCCGGGTCACTCCTGAACCGAGGTGGTCCCCGGGAATGTCCTGGGCGGAGAGCGCGACTTCGATGCGGGGCTGAAGAATCAGGCGCTGTGTAATTCTCTGATCGTATTCACCCTCGATCCGGGCGGTCAGATCGCCACGGTCCGAAAGATACAGCGCGCCATCGACATGGAACATGTAGGGCGCAAGACCCTGAATGCCGATAACGGCATGGCTGCGCGACACGGGTTCGGGATCGAAGCGGAGCCCCGCCTGCATATCGAAGAAGGGACTGATCGCGCGACTATAGAGCGCCTGCAACTCGGCCTCCTCCAGTGCGCCGCCATATTCCCCCTCGCCCTCGGCCTTGACGACGAAACGCCTCAGATCGCCACCATACCCGCCCTGCGCGTCCCATACGTAGCCGTCCCCGCCGCCATCGGCGGGGAAGCGCATCTCCATGCGTTCAACCAGGACCATCCCGGTTTTCATGCCACCATTCTCGCGGGCGAGCTGGCGCCGGCTCTGCGCCATCGTCTCCTCACCCCATATCGCGTCCGCGGCGTGGCGCGGTCCGGCGAATGCGCGCGGCGGCACGGAACTCTCGGGCGCGGCAGTCGGCACGGAACGCTCCGGAACGCCGTGCCCCATCGAGCCGTGAGCCAACGGGTCTTCCGACTCGCGTTCGGCCGCTTCCGCGGCAGACGGGCACTGATGGGGGAGCATGTGCCCCATGGCGCAATGGTCCATCTCCGCCCGGGCATCGACGCCGTCCGCCCGCCGCTCCCGCTGGTGTGCAGAATGGTCCTGCGCGGCGGCAGGAGAGGCGAACAGCGCTACCGGCAATAGCAACAGGGCGCGCATCATCGGACAGGATCCTGGAACGGACGCACGGTCACCACCTGCATCATGCCGGCGTGCATATGGTAGAGAAGGTGGCAGTGAAAGGCCCAGTCTCCCGGCTCGTTGGCGGTGAGATCGAAGGTCGCCGTCCCGCCCGGCTGCACGATCAGCGTGTGTTTGAGCGGCTGGTGCGCGGGGTCAGCGCCATTCACGAGCTCGAAGAAGTGCCCGTGCAGGTGGATCGGGTGCGCCATCATCGTGTCGTTGACGAGTCTCACCCTGACACGTTCGTCGAAGCCGAAGCGGATCGGGTCGTCGGTGACAGCGGAGAAACTCCGGCCGTCGAACGACCACATATAGCGTTCCATATTGCCGGTGAGGTGGATTTCCATCTCGCGCTCGACTTCGCGATGCGGGTTCATGCGTCTGGCCCTGAGATCGGTGTAGCGCAGCACCCGGTGCGGGACCGAATCGAGACCCAGTCCGGCATAATCCATCCTGTCGACAGGCATCGCGGACACCATGTCTACGCCAGGACCGGCCTCCACATCCGCAGGGAGCAGCGAGGTCTCGCGCATGCCATGGCTCATCCGCGAATGATCCATGCTGCCGTGTGCACCGTGATCCATACCCCCCATCCCCATGTCGACCATGGAGAGGGTCGGCACTTCGCGAAGCGGCGGCGGCACGGCGAGATGGCCGGCACGACTCGTCAGGCTCGCAACCCCCATGCCGGACCGGTCCATGGCCTCCGCGACAAGGGCGTGGCTTCCGTCGGGCGGCGCCACGATCACGTCGTAGGTCTCGGCGACACCGATCTGGAACTCGTCGATCTCGACATCCTGGACATCCTGCCCGTCGGCCTGAATGACCGTCATCGGCACGCCCGGAATGCGGACGTTGAAGAAGGTCATCGCCGAACCGTTGATGAAGCGCAGCCGGACGCGTTCGCCCGGCTCGAAGGCGAACTGCAGCCGGTCGGCTGGCCCGTGCCCGTTGATCAGATAAGTGTAGGTGACACCGGACACGTCGGATATATCGCGGGGATTCATGCGCATGCCGCCCCACATGATCCGCTCGCTGAGAGGCATGTCGCCTTCGGTCGCAGTCAGCATCTGCCGGTTGAAATAGTGCTCGCCGACTTTCAGCTTGCGCATGATCTCATGCGGCGGAACCGGCGTGAACTCCGACAGCAATACAACGTAATCACGATCGTAGCGCCGGTCCGGCCGGTCGCTTTCGATGATGATCGGGCCGTAGTGCCCGGCCTGTTCCTGCAAGCCGGAATGCGAATGCCACCAATAGGTGCCGGTCTGCCGGACCGGGAACTCGTAGGTGAAGGTCTCGCCCGGACGGATGCCGGGGAAGCTGACACCGGGCACGCCGTCGAACTGGAACGGGACGAGCAGACCGTGCCAATGGATCGAGCTGTCCTCATCCAGGGCGTTAGCAACGTGAAGGCGTGCGCTTTGCCCTTCGCGCAAGCGGATAAGCGGCCCCGGCACGGTTCCATTGACAGCGACGGCGTGTCCCGGCCGCCCGCCTGTCGCAAAGCGGTGGTCTGCGATCCGCAGGTGGATGTCCTCTCCCGAAAGCTCCGCGAATCCCTTCGTGGCATGGGTCAGGGACCGTCCGCTCGCCCAGGCCGGCATGGGCAAGGACGCGGCAGCAAGGCCTGCGGCACCGGCGGCGAATTTGCGGCGAGTGATTTTCATTATCTTGAACAAGACCTTGTCAATGCAAACCGATCCTCTCAATATACCCCTACAGGGTATCGGAACAAGACGGGTCGGAATGGGTCGCGCACACAGCACCAAAATCAATCGGCTGAACCGCATCGCGGGACAGGTGCGTGGCGTCGCGCAGATGATCGAGGACGATCGCTATTGCATCGACATCCTGCACCAGATCCAGGCAATCAAGGCGGCGCTCGCCAAGGTCGAAAGCCTGGTGCTGAAGGACCATGCCGCCAGCTGCATCGGCGCGGCCATCGCCAGCGGTGATGAAGCCGAGCAGCGGCAGAAATTCGAGGAACTGGTCGAGCTGTTCGAGAAGCGACGATGAAGCGGCCGCCTGTTTCTACCGTATGATGGCGGGGCGGCGTTGTGACATCAGGTGGAAACCGCTGTGCAAGTGCGCTGGCGGAAGGGTCCTTCCGCTCCGCCGGGTTTCCGGGACTCACCGCCCGCCAGAGCCTAGCCGTCCGCGCTGCACGTTCCGAGGCGGTACCGGGCCGGACTTTGGCCGGTCCAGCGCTTGAAGGCGCGCGAGAAGGCTGCGGCGTCGGAAAAGCCGGTCAGGTAGGCGGTCTCGGCTACGGAGGTCCGGCCGGACCGGAGGTAGAGCTCCGCTGCCCGGCGTCGCACGCCGTTGAGGACGTCCGAATAGGTCGTGCCCTCCTCGCGCAATCGCCGGTACAGTGTGGGCCGGCTGACCCCCACGCTCCCGGCCGCCTGGTCCGCGCCGAGCCTGCCGGTGTGAAGGCGGCTGACCAGCCAGTGCTCGAGGCGGCCGCGCATCGTTTCCGGCGTATCGATGGCCTGCAGCAGCGCGTCGGCCCGGTCGGTGAGGACGCCGAAGACATAGCGTGGCGACCGGGCCACAGGCCAGCCGGCGATATCCGGATGCAGATGCAGGGCATTGCGGCCGGCGCCGAATGTAACAGGGCACTGGAAAACGGTTTCGTAGACATCGCCGTGGGCCGGGCGGGGATGGCTGACCTCAACGCCCAGCACATGCGGTTCCGGCAAAAACCGGCGCGGTCCGCAGATCAGGCGGGCAAAGGCGATCTCGGTGAGTTCCGGGATACTCGTTTCCGGCGGCGATGTGTCGACCATGAACAGGGTCCCGCCCTCGGCCTCGAGTTCGAACCGGGGGGCGGTGGATGTCCCTCCCGCTTCCGAAACGGCCAGGCGGCTGTAGCGCTGCAATTGCCGGAAGGCTTCGCCCATGGTGCCACTGGCTTCCATGATCAGGCCGACGATGGACAGGTCCGCCATGCCCACATCGGCTCCCCACCGCAGCGCCAGCGCCGGATCCGATATCTGACGGCAGGCACACCGGATCAACGCCAGATAGGCCGGGAGCGGCACGCGCGCGTCCGGATCGTCGCCTGGAGCGGTCGCCAGACCTGCTTCCGCCAGCAGGCGCTCGCGCCCGGCGCCGCGGCTCGCGGCGTATTCGATCAGACCCGCCACCAGGCCGGCCGCGACACTGCCTTCTGTTGCCATCTTGGTCATGTGAAACCGAAAATCATGCGATTGGGACGATCGATCATGGCGGGCCGACCGCCGGCTGGCTAGCACGGTGGGAACCCAATAACGGAACACAGGTTTTCGCCATGCCCCTTTCTCCCCTGCGCACGCAACTGCTGCGGGCCTGCTATTTGCTGCTGGCGGCCGGTCTTGCGGCCACGGCGCTTGTCCCCCTGCTTCAGGGCCAGTCCCAGGCCCCGTTGATGGACGGCGTCGTCAACGCGCTTCTCGCCGCTCTCGGCCTCCTGGCGATTGCGGGCCTGTTCGCGCCGGTACGGATGATCCCGCTCCTGGCGTTCGAGGTGTTGTGGAAGACATTGTGGGTGATGTCGGTCGCTGCCCCGCAATGGGTCGCCGGCGGCATCGACGCAGAGGTACACGAGACGCTGTTCGCGTGCGCATTTGCCATCCCCTTTGTCGTCATCATCCCCTGGCGGCACTGGCTGACACAGCTGCACACGCCGGAAGCGGCCACAGCACGCCGCAATGGAGCAAGCGCATGACCGGTTTGCCACGCGGCACGGGTCAGCCCGCCTGCCGGATCTGGATCATCGCCACGGGCCTCGCCTTGCTGGCCGGCGGCGGCGCAGCAGCCGACCGCCTTGTCGTCGACGAGGGTGCGCCGCTCGTCATCCACCTGGGTGCGGCCGCCCTGCTCTACACCCATATCGCAGGCGGCGCGATCGGGCTTCTTGCCGGAGCCGCGGCCATCCTGACGCCCAAGGGCCGTCCCCTGCACAGGGCAGCCGGCCGGATCTTCTTCTACGCCATGTTTGCGTCCTTCCTGGTGGCGGCGGTCGTTGCGCCTTTCCTGGAGGCCGGCCAGAGACCGAACACGATTGCCGGCATCTTGTCGCTCTACCTGCTGTTGACATCCTGGCTGGCCGCGCGTTCGAACGGCGCGGCGACGGGACGGCGCGAAGCGGTCTCCGCGATCATCGCCCTTCTCGTGGCCGGCGGCGGCGTCTGGTTCATGATCGAGGCCTCGCAGGCTGCATCGGGCACGATCGGTCAGACCCCGCCGGAAGCCTTCATCGTCTTCACGGCATTCGGCCTGGCCGGTGCCGCCGGAGATCTGGGCATGATGCTACGGCGAAGAATGACGGGACCTGCCCGCATTGTCCGCCACCTGTGGAGAATGTGCGCCGCCCTGTTTATCGCGGCCGGATCCTTCTTCCTCGGACAGGAACAGCTTCTGCCCGATGCGATCAGGGGGACGGTCTGGCAGTTTGCACCGGTGTTTTTTCCTCTGGCGGCAATCGCCGTCTGGTCTGTCCTGGCACGGCTGCCGCGACGCCCGAGAGCCTCGGTCCGCCCCGCGGCGGACTAGGATCGGCCTTCATTGTCACCAAGCACCATTTCGAACGGGACGCCTGCACAGACCGCGTGCCCCCGACCGGTCCGGATCGAACCCGGTTTACAACCGGTTGCTCTCGCAAAAGGGGGGGTGAGCCATCAACAGCTCACCCCCTGATTAGCCCTGCGTCGGGCGGGTTACGCCGCCAGGTCGAAGCGGTCGGCGTTCATCACCTTGGTCCAGGCGGCCACGAAATCCCTGACGAATTTCGTCTCGGCATCGTTCTGGGCATAGACTTCGGAGATCGCCCGCAATTGCGAGTTGGACCCGAAGACCAGGTCGACCCGGCTGCCGGTCCATTTCACCGTGCCGGTCTTGCGGTCGCGCCCCTCGAAGGCATCGGCCTCGTCGGACACCGGCGACCATGCGATATTCATGTCCACGATCGTGCGGAAGAAATCATTGGTCAGCGTGCCGGGCCGGTCGGTGAAGACACCCAGTCCGGACTGTTTCGTGTTGGCGTCCAGCACACGCATACCGCCCACAAGAACCGTCATCTCCGGTGCGGTCAGCGTGAGCAGCTGGGCCTTGTCGATCAGGAGGTGTTCCGCGGAAAGCGTGTATTTGGCCTTCTCGTAATTACGGAATCCGTCCGCCATCGGCTCGAGATAATCAAAGCTTTCGACATCGGTCTGCTCGTCGGAGGCATCGGTGCGGCCCGGCGCGAAGGGCACGTCGATATCGTGGCCCGCTGCCCTGGCCGCCTGTTCGATGGCCGCACTGCCGCCCAGCACGATCAGATCGGCCAGCGAGACCTTCTTGCCGCCGGCCTGGGCCGCATTGAAGCCGGACTGGATACCGGTCAGCGTGTCGAGCACCTTGGCCAGGCGGGCCGGATCGTTGGCCTCCCAGTCCTTCTGCGGCGCCAGGCGGATACGCGCACCATTGGCCCCGCCGCGCTTGTCCGAACCGCGGAAGGTCGAGGCCGAGGCCCAGGCGGTGAAGACCAGGTCGGACACGGACAGGCCCGAATCCAGGATTTTCGCCTTCAGCTCGGCAATATCCTTGCCATCGACCAGCGGGTGATCGACAGGCGGCACCGGGTCCTGCCAGATCAGGTCCTCGTCCGGCACTTCCGGGCCGAGATAGCGCGCCTTGGGCCCCATGTCGCGGTGGGTCAGCTTGAACCAGGCGCGGGCGAAAGCGTCGGCGAACTCATCCGGATTCTTGTGGAAGTGGCGCGAGATCTTCTCGTAGTCCGGATCCATGCGCATCGCCATATCGGCGGTGGACATCATGATGCCGACCTTCTTGCCGGCATCCTCGGCATCGGGTGCCTTGTGCTCGTCCTTGAGATCCTTGGGCACCCATTGCCAGGCTCCGGCCGGGCTCTTGGTCAGCTCCCACTCATTGCCGAACAGGACATCGAAGTAACTCATGTCCCACCGGGTCGGCGTCGGCGTCCAGGCGCCTTCCAGTCCCGAGGTGATAGCGTCGCGGCCCTTGCCGCTCTTGTGCGTGGAGAGCCAGCCGAAACCCATGGCTTCCAGCGGCGCGGCTTCCGGTTCCGGACCGACATGGGAGACATCGCCGGCGCCATGCGTCTTGCCGAATGTATGGCCGCCCGCGGTCAGCGCGACGGTCTCGTAATCGTCCATCGCCATGCGTGCGAACGTCTCGCGGATATCCCTGGCCGAGGCCAGCGGGTCGGGATTGCCGTCCGGGCCTTCCGGGTTGACGTAGATCAGGCCCATCTGCACTGCCGCCAGCGGGTTTTCCAGGTCGCGCTCGCCGGAATAGCGGCTATTGGCCTTGTCGCTGGTTGCCAGCCATTCCGACTCGGCGCCCCAGTAAATGTCTTCCTCGGGCTCCCAGATATCCTCGCGGCCACCGCCGAACCCGAAGGTCTTGCCGCCCATGGATTCGATGGCGCAATTACCGGCCAGGATCATCAGGTCGGCCCAGGAAATCTTGTTTCCGTATTTCTGCTTGATCGGCCAGAGCAGGCGCCGGGCCTTGTCCAGATTGCCGTTGTCCGGCCAGCTGTTCAGCGGGGCAAAGCGCTGTGTGCCGGTCCCCGCCCCGCCACGTCCGTCGCCGGTGCGGTAGGTGCCGGCGCTGTGCCAGGCCATGCGAATGAAAAGCGGGCCGTAATGGCCGTAATCCGCCGGCCACCAGTCCTGGCTGTCCGTCATCAGGTCGTAGAGATCCTGCTTGAGCGCCTTCAGGTCGACCGATTTGAACGCTTCGGCATAGTCGAAGGCCTCGCCCATCGGGTTCGACAGGGAGGAGTTCTGGTGCAGCATTTTCAGATTGATCTGATTGGGCCACCAGTCGCGGTTCGACGTACCACCGCCGCTCGGATGTAACGGCGCGCCGTGCATCACCGGGCATTTATTGGTCGTATCCATGGTTCACTCCGATCATGGTTGGATTTCCTCCGGTGTCGCCAAGGTGAACCTGGACCGCGCATATGTCCAATCGATTAGTTTTTCGATTCCTATCGATCCTGCCTATGTCGCACCTGCGCACACGTTTTCGCCCGGGCTCGCCATATCCGCGTTCCCCCTGCCCGCCTTCCCGGATACAGTCCGATGAAAGCAGGAGGGGATCATGCGCACGCTTGTCGCAATCCTGGCAGTACCGGCCGTCATTCTCGGCCTGGCCGCCTACGGGCCCGGCGCCCTCGATGCCATGCGGTTCGATCCGCCTGGAACGGACCCCGCACTGGCCGGCCTGTTCGAACGAGGGGCGCAACCGGTGCGGCAGGAGCGCCCGGATCTGCACGGTCCGGAAGATCTGGAACCGGGTCCGGACGGGCGCCTCTATGCCAGCCTGGCCGACGGGCGCATCATGGCGCGCAGCCCGGACGGCGAATGGATGGAGTTTGACGATACCGGCGGCCGGCCGCTGGGCCTGGCCTTCGCGCCCGACGGCACGCTGTTCGTCGCCGATGCCCTGCGCGGGCTTCTGCGCCGCACCGCGACCGGCTGGGAGACCTGGATTGCGGCCGCGCCCGACGGCCCCCTCGTCTTCGCCGACGATCTCACCGTGCTGGAGGACGGGCGTGTCGTGATGACCGATGCGTCGCTGCGCCACGGCTATGGCGCCCATCTCCTCTCCTTCCTGGAGGGCGACCAGACCGGGCGCGTCCTGCGGGTCACCGGCCCCGGCGAATTCACCGAATTGGCCGGCGGGCTCGGTTTCATCAACGGGGTGGATCACGATCCGCAGACCGGCCTCGTCTACATCAACGAAACCTGGGCGGGCCGGATCTGGCAGCTCGATCCCGGCAGCGGCGAGATGACGGTGCTGGTCGAGGGCCTGCCGGGTTATCCGGACAATCTGGAATTCGACGCCGATACCGGACTGATCTGGGCGGCCCTTCCCTCACCGCGGGCGGTAGACCTGGAAGCCCTCCACCCGCGCCCCTTCGTCAAGCGGCTGGCCTGGCGCTGGATCCAGATCGCCGGCTGGCCGCCTTTGCCATCCGCACCGGCGATGGCGATTGCCGTCGACACTGACGGCCGCTCCGTGCACGGACTTCGCGGCCCCGAACAGGGACCCGACGGAATCACCACGGCGCTGGTCTGGAATGGCGAATTGTGGACCGCGGGCCTGAGGCGCGACGGCATCACCGTGTTTGCCGCACCGGCCGCAGAGGGCGAGTAACCCGGGGAGACTTTCCGGTGCCGGCATAGTATCGAACGGAAAGAGAAAATGAGGGGAGTTCCATGAAGTTGTCGATAAACGCCGCGGCCATGGCCGCCCTGGCGGGCGCACTGCTTGCCTGCAGCCCGCAGCCGGACACCGGCACGGACACAATCGAGGCCGCCGAAGCAGAACGCTTCACCGTCATGGTCGGCGGCACGCAGATCGGTGCGCTGGATATCGCCCTGTCCGGGGACGGGTATGCGATCGACTACGAATACCGCAACAATGGCCGCGGCCCGACCCTGACCGAATCTATCGCACTGGACGCGGAAGGCCTGCCGCTCAGCTGGACGATCGATGGCAACACGACATTCGGCAATCCGGTCGAGGAGCGCTACGCCCTGGTCGACAGCGAGGCCCGCTGGACCGATACCACCGGCTCCGGCGAGGCCCTGCCGGACGGTCCGGCCTTTTATGTACCCCAGAATGCCAGCCCCTACTGGCTCGCCATCGCGGCACGCGCACTGATGAACGCCCAGGACAATGCCCTGCCGGCCCTGCCCGGCGGCACGCTGCGCCTGGACGAGATCGACACGCTGGATGTCTCCAATGGCAGCGAGGCCCGCAGCATCACGGCCTATGCGCTCTCCGGCACCAGTCTGGACCCGACCTATTTCCTGATGTCGGACCGGGCATTCTTCGGCGTGATCTCGCCACGCTTTTCGGTTCTGGAAGCCGGGTTCGAAGCCGAGGACGAACGCCTGCGCGCACTCGCCGCCGAATATGGCGCACAGCGCTACGAGGACATCCAGTCCCGTTTCGCCCACGACTACGGGGCACCGGTCCGGATCCGCAATGTGCGGGTATTCGACCCCGCAAGCCAGGCCCTGGGCGAGCCGGTTTCGGTGGTCATCGAGGGTGACACGATCTCGGCCATCGACCCGCTGGACGTGCCCACGGGCGCCGGCGAGGTGGAAATCGACGGGGCCGGCGGATCGCTGATCCCCGGCCTGTTCGAAATGCACGGCCATATGGGCGAGGACGACGCGATCCTGAATATCGCCGCCGGCGTGACCAGCGTGCGCGACATGGGCAACAACAACGACGTGCTCAGCGCCCTGATCGACCGGATCGAAAGTGGCGAGATCGCCGGACCGCGCGTCTTCCGCTCCGGCTTCATCGAAGGCCGCAGCCCCTTCAATTCCAACAACGGCATTCTCGTCGAGAGCGAGGACGAGGCGGTCGCCGCCGTGGAGACCTATGCCGCAAGCGGCGAGTTCTTCCAGATCAAGATCTACAACTCGATGAATCCGGACTGGGTGCCGGCGATGATCGCCGCCGCCCGCGAGCACGGCCTTCGCGTCACCGGCCACGTACCGGCCTTCTCCAATGCCGACGCGATGGTTGCCGCCGGCTATGACGAGATGACCCATATCAACCAGGTCATGCTGGGCTGGGTGCTGGACGAGGGCGAAGACACGCGCACCCTGTTGCGTCTGACCGCGCTCAAGCGCCTGCCCGGCCTGGACCTGCAGGGCGAAGCCGTGCAGTCGACCCTGGATGCGATGGTGGAGAATGGCGTCGCGATCGATCCGACCCTCGCCATCCACGAGGCTCTCCTGCTCTCGCGCAACGGGCAATTGTCGCCGGGATCGGTCGACTATGTCGACCACATGCCGGTCAGCGTGCAGCGCAGCGCCCGGTCGGCCTGGGCTGACATCTCGACGCCGGAAGACGATGCCGCCTATCGCGGAGCCTTCGACCAGATCCTGGCGACGCTGCGCCAGATGCACGAGCGCGGCATCTTCATGGTGCCGGGTACGGATCTGGGCGGTTCTTTCGCCTATCACCGCGAACTGGAGCTTTACCAGGAGATCGGCATGACGCCGGCGGAGATCCTGGCCTGGGCCAGCCATGGCATGGCCGAATATCTTGGCGTGGGCGACACGCTGGGTTCGATCGAGCCGGGCAAACGGGCCGACTTCTTCCTGGTGCCGGGCGATCCGACGGCCGATCTGCGCGACATCAAGACCATCGCCATGGTCGCCGCAGACGGGACGATCTATTTCCCGACCGAGATCTATCCGGAATTCGGTATCCGGCCCTTTGTCGACCTGCCGGCTGTCCGGACACCTCGCTAGCGGCAGCGCCCGTATCGGCGAGCGAGGACAGGAAGACCCGGCCCGGCATCGCGGGCCGGGTCTTTGCCGTTGCAGAGCCAGTCTTTTTCCGTTTTCGCATCTAACCGGCGCACATGCCGGTCTCTATATGGTCGCGAGGACTACAGGAGACCCTCATGCGCTGGACCGGACTTATCATATCGATCGCCATGCTCGGCCTGACCGGTGCACTTTTTCTGGCCTCGCTGCCGGGCGGAGCGCATTCTTTGACAATACGCGAAGCCCAGACAGGCACGGAATTGGGCAAGGCAGCCTGACGCCACGGCAGGGAGGACAAGATGGACATCCAGATCACGCTCGAGGAAACCGGCAGCAAGGGGCGCTACATCGCGCACATACCCGGCCATGAGGATACCGGCGAAATGACCTTCAGCCGGATTGGCCCCAAACGGGTCATTGTCGACCATACCGGCGTGCCGGATACGCTCAAGGGCATGGGCGTGGGCGCGGCGCTGGCCCGCAATGTGGTCGCGGAAGCCCGCGCCAAGGGCTTCACCATCGTGCCGCTCTGCCCCTTCCTGAAGGCCCAGGCCGAGCGCCATCCCGACTGGGCCGACGTGATCGAGGGACTTGCGCCCGCGACAGGCTGATATTGGTGCCGATCAGTCTTCTGCCCATTGCCTGAGCAGGTTGGACTTTGTCTTGAGCAGGAGGTCGAGTTCCGCCGTCTTGCCCTCGCGCTCGAACAGGGCGTGGCAGGCGCGGTCGAGATCGAACAGGATTTCGCGCTGGTCGGGCCGGCGCACCAGGCTGCGCACCCAGCCCACCACGGCAAGACGCTCGCCGGCTGTCACGGGAGCGACGCGATGCAAGGCGGCGGTGGGATAGACCACGGCCTCGCCCGCTGCGAGCCTGATTTCCGTGTCCCCGTCGATGCCTTCCATCACCAGGGCTCCGCCCTCATAGCTGTCCGGCTCCGACAGGAAGAGCGTGAAGGAGAGATCGGCCCGGCGCCCGCCCATCAGCGCATCGTCGACATGCGGTCCGTACTCCATGCCGGCCGTATAGCGCGAAACCAGCATGCGGGTGATGGATCTGGGCTGGGCGAAGCTGGTGAACAGGGCATTCTTCATCAGCGCCTTGCGGACGATATTGCGCATCGTGTCGATGCGCGGGCCCGCCTCGACCTGCTCGTTGCGCTTCACCTCGCGCGCGGCCCAGCCGGCTGTCCTGCGTCCGTCAGCGTATTCGCTTTCCGATGCCAGGGTCCGCAACTGGCCGGTCTCTTCGTGCGAACACAGATTGTGCAGACACAAGAACATGGTATCACCTGCGACTGATTGTCATTTACCGGAAATGGGTTTAGGCCCTTTCCTGCGTCCAACACAAGTCACCGGAACTGCAAGGGGGTAATTCATGGGCATCAAGCGTCGCACGCGTATCTGGACCACGGTCGGCACAGCCGCCCTGGCCGGCACTCTCGCCGGTTGCAGCGAACCGGCGGACGAGACCGGCAGCGAAGACCCCGCCCGGTCCGAACAACCCGCCACGCCATCCGCACCCGCGGACACCCAGCCGGCTGCCGCGCCCGCCTTCTCCGAAGGCGAGGGTGAGGGCGAAGGCGGCGGCGGTGGCGGCGAATTCGGGATCGACCCGGAGGCGGCCGCGAGCGACCCGGTCGTCTACATGATCGCCCTGGAGGTCATGCGCGCCCACTATCTCGCCGGCATCGACGCCTTCGAGGCCGGCGACCGTGCCGCAGGTGCGGAAATGTTCGCCCACCCGATTTCCGAGATCTATATCGATTTCGAACCCGTGCTCGAAGCACTCGGCGCCCCGCTCTTTGGCGAGACCATGACCGAGGCGTCCGTGGCACCCTATTCCGGCGAAGGCGATGACGCCGTGGCGGCGAAGGTCGAAGCCGTGATCGCTGCCATCGACGAGGCGGCGGAATTTGCGCCGCGGAGCGAGGTCTCCGACGGCGCCGTTCACGCACGCGTTCTGGCCGATCTCGTCGAACGCGGCGCCCTGCAATACCGGGTCGTGGCGAGCGATGCCGCCGCCGGCGAAGCCTATCTCGACGGCTACGGCTTCGCCAAGGCAGCCGAGCGCTATGCCGGCAATCACATGGATTCGATCGAGGCCGTCAGCCCCCAGGCAGCGGCGGCCCTTGCCGATGCGATGACCCAGCTGGACGCGGCCTTCCCGGCCGCGCTGCGGCCCGAAACGCTCGGCGGCAATGCCGAAACTCTTGTCGCCGCGGCCGATGCCGCAAAGGTCCGGGTCAACACCCTGCCCTGATTGGCGCTTACCGCCGGAGTGTGACGCAGCGCACACTCCGGCATGCCGGCCCGGCGCTATGATGCTTCCCTGGATACGGCCCTTCGGGCAGGGGAGGCTCCGTTGCAAACTCTATACAGGCATAATTTTAAGCTGCATGACGCGGCGAAATCAGACCTAGGGTTACGCAATTGAGGTTTGCCCTCTTGCTATCGCCCAGCCGAAAGGTCTGATCGATCATGGACTATTTCGACATCAACAATTTCATGCCCCATGGCATGTGTTTCCTGTGGCGGCCGGAACTGGTCGGCATGCATGTCATCGCCGACCTAGCCATTGCGCTTGCCTATTTCTCCATCCCCATTGTCATCGCGATCTTCCTGCGCCGCCTGGCCCGCCCCATCCCGTTTCGCTGGGCGTTCGTCATGTTCGGCATCTTCATCCTGCTCTGCGGTATCAACCACATCATGAACATCGTCGTGCTGTGGCACCCGGTCTATTATCTGGAAGGCGTGCTGAAACTGCTGACCGCCGCAGCGTCGGTGGCAACGGCGGTGCTGATACTGCCGCTTCTGCCGGTACTGATCGACCGGTTCACACGGATCGGAGAGGCATGAGGCGGAACCGAGCATGAACGCGACGCAACCGGACAGCCCGCCGCCCACACCGCCGCCCGATGCGCGCTACGAGACCCTGTCCGGTCTCCTCAATGCCTATCGAACGCCGGTGACGATCCTGCTGTTCGGCCTGATCGTGTCCCTCGCCCTCTTCTTTGCCACCCTGGTCGGCCAGAGCCGGGCGAAGGAGCGCGAGTTCCGCAATCACGCCGCCGCCCGGACCGCGGAGATCTCGGTCAGCCTCGAATCTCTCGCTGCCGAACTGGACGAATTGTCGCGCGCCATGGATGCCGGCCTCTCCGCTGACGATGCCATTGCCATATTCGGTCCCAACCGCTCCGGTCCGGTGGTAGGCGTGGGACTGGCCGGCGAAGACAATGAGATGGTCGCCACCGACAGGGCTGTCGGCCGCCAGGTGGCCCGCGCCCTGGCGGCTGCTGAAGGTACGCCGGCCGCACAGGGCGGGACGCAAATTCTTCAACTGCCGGGCGGACCGCAGGATGACATTCATTTTGCTCTCGTGCGCCCGCTTGGCGGCGATCACAATTTGCGGGCCTTCGTCGTTTCCAGATTCGGCGCGCTGATCCGCCCGATCGGCGCGCGCGCCGAAACGGCCTGGACGATAGCCCGGATCAACGGGCACAGCCCGGCCTATGCCTTCGCCAACCGCCGTTTTTCGGCGGACGGCCCGCCGCCGGACATGCCTCAGGTCCAGACCGTTCTCAATTCCGCGCCTTTCATACTCAGCTGGCGCGGCCAGGCGCCCTTCGACGTCATCCGCATCGACATGGTGCCACGCCGGTCCTACCTGCTCAGTGTCGGCTTTCTGCCCTGGATCGTGCTGGCCTTTTCCATGTTTGCGACCATGGCGATCGGCGCCCTGGCGCTGAAGGATGCCCGACGCGCCGAGGACATCCGCCATGAGGTGGACCGCAAGACGGCGGAGCTGAAGTACAGCCGAGACGTCATCGCCGCCAAGAATGAGGAACTGGCCCGTTTCGCCGCCCACGCCTCGCACGACCTCCAGGCCCCCCTGCGGGCCATGAAGGGCATATCCTCCCTGCTGGTCGAACGCCGGGGGGAATTCGACGACCGCAGTCAGGACATGCTGCGCCGGATCAATCGCGGCGCCGAACGGGCTCAGCGCCTGGTCCAGGACCTGCTGTCCTACACCCGCGCCGACGCCGCTCAGGTCAAGCCGGAGCCGATCGAGCCGGACGCGATCATCCGCGAGATCGAGGAATTACTGGGTCCAGCCATCGAGGAATGCGGCGGCACGCTGGAATGGCAGATCGAGGAACCCGTGATCGCGGACCGCTTCCTGTTCATTCGGGCCCTGCAGAACCTGGTAGCCAACGCGATCAAATACCGCAGCGAGGAACCGCCTCTCATCGAGGTGTCTGCACGCCGGCACGGCCAGAGCGTGACGATTTGCGTGGCCGACAACGGCATTGGTATCGACCGCAAGCATTTCCAGCGCATTTTCAACGTGTTCGAGCGCCTGCACGGCAATGATGCCTATGAGGGGTCCGGAATCGGGCTGGCCTTGTGCAAACGCGTCGCCGACCTTCATGGCGGCCGGATCTGGGTGGAATCCGAACCCGGCCTGGGAAGCCGGTTCCACCTCTACCTTCCAGCCCCGGTCCATTCCGGCCAACCGGGTCCGCTCGCGGTGGACGCTGCGGTCTCCAACGACCGCTGAACAGTGCCACCGATGACGGCGGCGCGGTGTGGCGATATACCGGGCCCGTTGCCAAGGGTGCCCCATGTCCCGCTTCCTGATCGCCGCGCTCTACAAGTTCACCCCGCTTGATGCCGGACCCGCCCTGCGGGCCCGCATCCAGTCCGTGTGCGAGGAAAACGCAGTGGCGGGTACCCTGTTATTGGCCCGCGAGGGGATCAACGGAACGATCGCCGGGCCGGAACCCGGCGTGCGGACCGTGCTGGCGATGCTGCAAACCCTGCCCGGCTGCGCCGGACTGGAGCACAAGGAAAGCTGGGCCGGCGAACAGCCCTTCCTGCGCCTGAAAGTGCGGCTGAAGCGCGAAATTGTCACCATGGGCGTACCCGATACCGACCCGACACGGATCGTGGGAACCTATGTCGAACCGGAAGACTGGAACGATCTCATCACCGCCCCCGACGTGGTCACCATCGACACCCGCAACGACTACGAAGTCCGCATCGGCCAGTTTGCCGGGGCCATCGATCCGCAGACCACAAGTTTCAGGGAGTTCCCGGACTGGTTCCGCCGCTTCCGCGAGACCCGGCCCAATGCCCGTATCGCCATGTACTGCACAGGCGGCATTCGCTGCGAAAAAGCGTCGGCCTTCGTAAAGGCGCAAGGCATCGATGCGGTCTACCATCTCAGGGGCGGCATCCTGAAATACCTGGAAACCGTCGACGAGGCCGACAGCCTGTGGCGCGGCGAGTGCTTTGTCTTCGACCGGCGCGTGGCCGTGAAACACGGGCTTGAGACGGGTACGCATATGCTCTGTCATGGCTGCCGCGAACCCCTGGGGCCGCAGGACATGACCTCGCCGCTCTACGTGGAGGGCGTGAGCTGTCCCTATTGCCACGATGCCCGGTCCGAGGAACAACGGGCGAGCTATGCCGAGCGGCACCGCCAGGAAACGCTCGCCGAACGCCGCGGCGAACGTCATGTCGGCCGCAAGGCGGCGGAATGACGGACCGCCTGCCTATTCTCTACTCTTTCCGCCGCTGCCCCTATGCCATGCGTGCCCGGCTCGCCCTGCATGCCAGCGGCACGGCGGTCGAACACCGCGAAATCCTGCTGCGCGACAAGCCCCAGGCCATGCTGAATGCCTCGCCCAAGGGAACCGTGCCGGTTCTGGTCCTGCCGGACGGGCCGGTGCTCGACGAGAGCCTGGACGTGATGCGCTGGGCTCTCGAGCGTCACGATCCCGAGGACTGGCTGGCGCCCGGCGGGGCCATGGACGGACTGATCGCGATGTGCGACGGCCCGTTCAAGCACCATCTCGACCGCTACAAATATGCCACACGCTACGAGAATGCCGACGCACTGGAGCATCGTGCTGCCGGACTCGATTTTCTTGAACGCCTCAATGAGCAGCTGTCCGGCCGGCTGCAGCTGTTCGGAGACCGGATGAGCCTGGCCGATGCGGCCATCTTTCCTTTTGTGCGCCAGTTTGCCCATACCGACAGGGACTGGTTCCGCGCCCAGCCGCTGGATGCGCTGCAAGCCTGGCTTGCCGGGCATCTGGCGTCCGAACGTTTCGCCGCCGTCATGGTCAAGCACCCGCTCTGGCAGGCATCCGGAAGCACGTCCTGACCGCCGGGCGGCGGCGGATCCGAACCACAGGACCAGCAAGGGTGGCCTGAAGGCAACACCCGGCCGCAAATGACAAGGTCTTGACGGCCGCGGGCTGTCATCAAACGGAAATATCCGCTAACGGAGCGATCGATCTCCATTGTGCACCTGCAGCAAAACGCAATCCTCTGCTGCCGCAAACGGATTCCCTAGGTCGGCTTCGAAAGATACTCCCATGAAAACCACTCTTTCCGCGAAAAACACACTGTGTTTTGCGAGTGTTAGCGCCATTGCCCTGGGCATGGCCCTGGCTCCTTCAGCCCTCGCCCAGTCCGAAACCCGCACCGCTTCGGGCTCGACTGTGGAAACCATCATCGTCACGACCACGCGCCGTGAGGAAAACATCCAGGACATCGCCAATTCGGTGACCGCCCAGTCCGGCGCCGATCTCGCCCCCTTCACCGAAGGCGGTGCCGATATCCTGACCCTGGCGGCCCGCGTGCCCAGCCTCTACGCGGAAAGTTCGAACGGCCGCGTTGCCCCGCGCTTCTATATCCGCGGCCTGGGTAATACCGATTTCGACCTTGCCGCCTCGCAGCCGGTCTCGGTGATCATGGACGATGTGGTGATGGAAAACGTCATCCTGAAGTCCTTCCCCCTGTTCGACATCCAGCAGGTGGAAATCGCCCGCGGCCCGCAGGGCACGCTGTTCGGCCGCAACACGACGGCCGGCACGATCAAGTTCGACAGCGTGCGTCCCAGCCAGGAAACCGACGGCTATTTCCAGGTCGCGGCGGGCACGCTGGGTACGGTCAATGTGGAAGGCGCCATCGGCGGCGCGCTCATCGACGATGTGCTCTCGGCGCGCATCTCGGTGCTGACCCAGAACCGCTCCGACTGGATCGACAACGATTTCACCGGCGAGGAAGACGCCCTGGGCGGTCACCGCGAATGGGCAGGCCGGGCCCAATTCCTGTTTACGCCGAATGAGACCCTGGACGCCCTGTTCAATGTGCACGCCCGTTCGCTGGCCGGCACCTCGGCAGTGTTCCGTGCCAATATCATCGGTCCGGGCAACAACAGTCTGAACGGCAATTTCGACCGCGACACGGTCTGGTTCGACAGCACGTTCAACAATCCCCAGCAATATGACAGCTGGGGCACGAGCGCGCGCGTCAACTATTATATGGACGATCTGACCCTGACCTCGATCACGGCCTACGAAAATGCCGACGGCTACAGCCTGGGCGATATCGACGGCGGCAATCTGGTCACCGGTCCGGGCTTCATCCCCTTCCCGTCGGAAACCCAGGACGGGATCGACGAGCTGGACCAGTTCACCCAGGAGTTCCGCCTCGCATCGGACGATGCCCGGGCCACGACCTGGCAGATCGGTGCATACTGGTTCGACAGCCAGTTCAACATCACCACGGTCGGCCCGAACGGCGGCTTCCCGCCGTCTACCACCGTGCGCCACAAGAACCAGCTGTGGTCGGTCTTCGGCCAGACCAGCCACCAGGCCACCGACCGCCTGGAACTGTCCGGCGGCGTACGCTTCACGCATGACGAAAAGGGCATGACCGGCATCGTCACCTCGATCCCGGTTGCCCCGGTTGAAGTCGAGGACGAACAGGTCAGCTGGGACATTTCGGCCTATTACGATCTGGACGACACCAGCGCCGTCTTTGCCCGCGTCGCCCGCGGCTTCCGCGGTCCGTCGATCCAGGGCCGCGACGTGGCCTTCTTCAGCCAGCCTTCGGTCGCCACCAGCGAGACCTCGATCTCCTACGAGATCGGCTACAAGTCCGAACCGCTGAACGGCCGCGCCCGTTTCAACGCAACGGCCTTCTACTATGTCGTCGACGATCTCCAGCTCTCCGCCGTCGGCGGCGCCGGCAATCTGGTACAGCTGGTCAATGCCGATCAGGGTGTGGGCTACGGTTTCGAAATCGACTCGGAATACTTCGTCACCGACAACCTCTTCGTGACGGCCGGCCTGTCCTGGAACGAGACCGAGCTTCAGGACGACACGCTGGAAGTGGGTGTGTGCGCCCAGTGCACCGTGCTGGACCCCGATGCCGACAATGACGGCTTCCACGAGGTCGACGGCAATCCCTTCCCGCAAGCGCCGGACTATATCCTGTCTTTCACCGCCCGCTACTCGATCCCGGCCGCCCGTGGCGGCGAGTGGTTCGCCTATACCGACTGGTTCTACCAGGGCCGCACGAACCTCTTCCTCTACGAGTCCGAGGAATTCTACTCCGAGGGCAATTTCGAGGGCGGGCTGCGCCTGGGCTATGCCGGCACGTCGGATGCGGGCCGCGACTACGAGGCCGCGCTGTTCGTGCGCAATATCACCGACGAGGAAAACCTGGTTGGCGGTATCGACTTCAACAACAATACGGGCTTCGTGAACGCACCGCGTATCGTCGGCCTGTCCTTCCGCTCGACCCTGAACTAGGTCCGGCGAATGCATTAAAAATGCGCAAAACCCCGGGTTTCGACCCGGGGTTTTTTTTATTCACTGCGTTCGCGGACGGGTTCCGGCATAGTGGTATCGTGACGAAGACGGCGGCGTTCCCCCGCGCCAGCCGGAGCACGACCCCGGGGTTCCTTTCCCCTCAGGAACCCGCTTTCGATCCCCCCGAAAGACTGAAGGGCGCCCATCCCCCGGGCGCCCTTCTCCTTTTCCTGCTTCAGGCCGGACCCGCCTATTCCCAGAAATAGGCCGGGCGCTGGCGGTCACCGGTGACGACCTCGTTCATGCTCTCCGCCTCGTAAAGCCGGCCATTGAGCATGACGTATTCGATCTCGTCGGTATGACCGATATCCTCCAGCGGATTTTCCCGCATGATCACCAGATCGGCCAGCTTGCCCGCCTCGATCGTTCCCAGATCGGCGTCGAAGCCGAGATGTTGCGCCGGCATTACGGTTGCCGTCTGCAGGGCCTCCAGCGGCGAGAATCCGCCGCGTACGAAGGACCACATCTCCCAGTGCGCCGCCAGGCCTTCCTGCTGGCCGTGTGCACCGATGGAAACCGGCACGCCCCGCTCGAACAGGAGATGAGCCGTGCGGGCATTGTCGTCGTCCACGAAATCCTCCTCCGGCGCCGTGGTGCGGCGCACGGACGAGGCTTCCAGGATGCGCGGCGGCACATGCCGGGACAGGATCGGATGCAGCCAGACATCCATTTCCTGGCGCCAGTAGGGATCGCCGGCCAGACCGCCATAGGTGACCGTGATGGTCGGTGTATAGGCGACCTCGGTCTGGGCGTACATCTGCAGCACATCCTCATAGATCATCGCCTGGGGCAGGTTGTGCTCGATCGAGGTATTGCCGTCGGCCACCATGGCCATGTCCATGTGATAGTTGGACCCGCCTTCCGCGACGACGGCCAGGCCCGCCTCGATCGAGGCGGCGACAACCTGCTGGCGCTGGTTCCGCCGCGGCTGGTTATAGTTCTTGATGGCGTGTGCGCCCTGGGCGTTCAGGCGGAAGACATGCTCTTCGGCATCCTCGTAGGAATTGATCTCCGCATAGACCGACGGTGCCCGCGCGCCATAGACGATCTCGCCGGTGGAATAGGTGCGCGGGGCCAGGAGCCGGCCGGCGCGCTGATATTCCGACGCGGTGAAAATATGGCTTGCCCGGCTGGACGGGTCGAAAATCGTCGTGACGCCGAAGGCCAGATGAGCGATGGCCGACCAGTTCTGTTCGGGTACCAGGTCGCCCGTGCCCTGCGGTCCGTGCGCATGGGCGTCGATGAAGCCCGGCGTGATCGTCATGCCATTGGCATTCACCACACGGGCCCCTTCGGGCACCTCCGCATCCGCACCGACGGACAGGATCCGGTTGCCGTCGACGATGATATTGCCGCTTTCGATGACACCGCCGTCATCGCCGGCCATGGTGATGATGCGCGCGCCGACGATCGCGGTGATACCGTCGGGACGATCGGCCGTTGCCGTGATGGAAATGTCGGTCCCGCTTTGCGGCGGCGTGTACTCATTGTCGCCCGACGGGTCGGGGCGGAAGTCGGCCAGCGGCACGGAGAAGAATTCCGGTCCCATCGTCCAGTTGAGACGGGCCCCCTCCTCACTCCAGTGGAAATAGGTCGCGCCATTGCCCGACACCTCAACGGTCGGCAGCGCCGAACCGCCCGATCCGCCGGCAACCGATTGCGGCCCCGGCAGGACCGGCATTACGAAGACATCGTAATTCTGCCGGAAGGCAACATGCCCGCCATCGGGCGAGACCTGATATTCGGTGACCATGTCGGACGTGATGTGGGTGCGTTCCTCATGCCCGTTGAGATCGACAGAGACGAGGCTGGCCCCGTCGCCATTGCGGGTGAAGAAGATGCGGTCGTTCGCGGCCCCGAAATGCGGCAGCGATCCGCTGCCCGTCACTTCCGTCATGTCCCCGCCATCGGCGTCGACCCGGAAAATACCCGTCGTTTCCGACCATTCCGGCGCTGTGAGATAGCCGCCCGATCCCTTTTCGAAGACGATGGTCTCACCATCCGGGGAAAAGCGCGGATTGGAATAATGGCCGGGCTCGCCGGTCACCGTGCGCTCGCGTCCGCCGCGGGCGGAGACGGTGCGGATCGAGCCCAGTTCCTCATCGTCCCAGGCCACGAAAGCGATGGTACGCCCGTCCGGCGACCAGGTGGGGGTGATCTCGCGGCGCTCGCCCGGATCGGCACGGGTCAGACGGCGGGCCTCGCCGCCGGCAGCGTCGCGAACCCACAGGACGCCCAGGCTTTCAAAGACGATCCGGCTGCCATCCGGGGACGCCGTGGCAAAGCGCGGCATCTGCGTGGAGAACGTGTCCGGCGCCACGTCCACCTGCGGCCGCGGCGGATCGATGACATCGCGCGTATCGTCGACGACGAAGGGAATATCCGTGACCTCGCCGCTGCCGATATCGACGCGGTGAATGCCGCCATCGGCCCAGTAGACGATGGCCGAACTGTCGGGCATCCAGTCCATGTTGGGATACATGCCCGTAATGCCCCAGGTTTCCTGCATGTCCTGGTCGACCGTCTCGACGATCCGGCGCTCCTCGCCGGAATTGAGATCCTTGATCCACAGGCCCGAACGGATGCGGTCGCGGCGGATGAAAGCCATGTAGCGCCCGTCCGGCGACGGGGCCGGCCGCACGGCGCCGCCCGCGCCCTCGACGGCCGTGTCGGTCTCGCCGGTTTCCATGTCGTAGCGCAGGATGTTGAAGAGTTCCGTGTTGGAATCCTGGGCGTAGATAAAGGTGTTCCCGGAGGTAACGTTCTGCGTGTAGTAGACGTAGCGCCCGTCCGGCGAGAAGATCGGCTCGCCCAGCTCCTTCTGGAAATTCTCGCTGGGTCGTTCCACCAGCTGCACGCCGTTTCCGCCCAGCACATGATAGAGCCAGATCTCGCCGGTGCCGGCCGAACGCTGGGTGGTGAAATGCTTGCGCGCCGCGATATAGCGGCCGGAGGGATGCCAGGTCGGATTGTTGAGAAGGCGGAAGCTCTCCTGGGTCAGCTGGCGGGCATTCGACCCGTCTACATCCATGATCCAGATATTATCCCCGCCCCCGCGGTCCGAGGTGAAGGCGATCTGCGATCCGTCGGGGGAAAAGCGCGGCTGGATCTCCCAGGGCAGGCCTGAGGCGATATTGGTCGCGGGCCCGCCCGAGACCGGCATGGTGTAGATATCGCCCAGCATGTCGAAAGCGATGGTCTGCCCGTCGGGGCTGACATCCAGCGACATCCAGGTCCCTTCGGTCACATTGACCGGAATCGAGCGCGTCGGCAGCGGCGGATTGGCCACATCCCACTCGGTGCTGGCCGCCTCGTCTTCGCCCTCGGCCTCCTGCAAGGCCAGGCCCGGTGCGGTAGCCAGAATGGTCGATGCTGCCAGACTTGCGATGAATCGGGTCATGGTCTCCCCCCAGATCGTTGGTTTGGGAGAAGAATAGGTCCCGCGCCAGCTGGCGACAAACTTACCTTTCCGTGAGATTCACGTTGCAGCGCATCAATGCGAGCCGCCCAGCCGGCCCAGGCGCACGCGGTAATCCACGGCCAGTCCGTAGGCCGGGTCGTCGTCACTGTCGACCATCAGCTGGCCGGCCTTGGACAGGAGCCGGTGGCAGTCGCGGCTGAGATGACGCAACTCCAGCCGCTTGCCGGCCGCCTCGTATTTGGCAGCCAGATCCTCGATGGCCTGCAGAGCCGACTGATCGACAACCCGGCTGTCGGCAAAGTCCACAACCACGCGGTCGGGATCGCTGTCGACGTCGAACAGTTCCAGAAAGCTTGTCGATGAGCCGAAGAAGAGCGGTCCCTCCATCTTGTAGACCAGCTGTCCCTCCTCACCGGCCACCTGGCGCGCATGAATGCGCGAGGCGGCATTCCAGGCATAGACCAGGGCGGAGACGATGACACCGACGATGACGGCAATCGCCAGGTCTGCATAGACGGTCACACCGGTCACCAGCAGGATCACGAAGGCGTCGGACCGGGGAATGCGGAACAGGATGCGCAGGCTCTGCCAGGCAAACGTGCCGATCACCACCATGAACATGACGCCGACGAGGGCGGCGAGCGGGATCATCTCGATAATGCCGGACCCGACCAGGATGAAGGCCAGAAGGAAAAACGCGGCGGAAACCCCCGCGAGCCGCAGCCGGCCGCCGGATTTCACATTGATCATCGACTGGCCGATCATCGCGCAGCCGCCCATACCGCCGAAAAACCCGGTGACGAGATTGGCGACCCCCTGGGCCAGGCATTCCCGGGACGCGCCGCCGCGGCGGCCGGTGATCTCGCCGACGAGATTGAGGGTGAGCAGACTCTCGATCAGTCCGATGGCGGCCAGAATGAAGGCGTAGGGCAGGATGATTGCCAGCGTCTGGAAATTCAGCGGCACCATCGGGATGTGGAATTGCGGCAGCCCGCCCTCGATCGAGGCCAGATCGCCCACGCGCGGCACTGGCAGGTCGAACCCGATCACCAGCGCGGCCACCACACCGATTGCCACCAGCGGGGCCGGCACGACCTTCGTCACTTTCGGCACCGCCCAGATCAGGCCCATGGTCAAGGCCACCAGGCCCAGGGTGAGGAAGAGCGGAAAACCGGTCATCCAGACATGCTCGCCGGCCGCGTTGACCGTCTTGAACTGCTCCAGCTGGGCCAGGAAAATCACGATCGCCAGGCCGTTGACGAAGCCCAGCATGACCGGGTGCGGCACCATGCGGATGAACTTGCCCAGGCGGAAAACGCCGGCGGCGATCTGGATCACGCCCATCAGCACCACGGTGGCGAACAGGTATTCGACCCCGTGTTCGGCAACCAGATGCACCATGACCACGGCCAGCGCGCCCGTGGCCCCGGAAATCATGCCGCGACGTCCGCCGATCAGCGCCGTGATCAGACCGACGATGAAGGCGGCATACAGCCCGGCCAGCGGTGGCACCCCGGCAACGAAGGCGAAGGCCACGGCTTCGGGCACCAGGGCCAGCGCCACGGTGAGACCGGCCAGGAGTTCGATCCGGATCCGGTTTGGCGTCAGTGGGGGAAGTTCCCCGCGATCGCGTACGCTCGCGGCGAGGCGTTCCGTAAAGGCGGCGAGCGAAGTCCGGATCATGAGGTCCTACCTGGATTGCAGCATGGGCAGCCGCGTCTTATGCTGCATTGCAATAATTGGCCACCCTCTGAGCGCACCGGCCGGTGAAATTGAGCGCCAGGGTGGTATTAACCATGCTTCTCAACGAATTCTTTTACCTGATCTGGTGTTCTTGCCCTAATATCGACGGGGAAGAGACGTGGACTATTCCAACTCGACACGCACGGTGACCACAGGACCGGCCAACGACACCTCGGAAATTCAGCGCCCTGTCATCTCCGACACGGCTGCCCAGGCGCGCGCGCACCTGAAGGCCCAGGCGCGGGCTCCGCAAAACCGGGTCAACCGCAAGGCGCTGGGCCATATCCTCCAGGCCGTCGACATCTTTGCCACGATGATTCTCACCGTCGCCGGGGCATTTGCCCTGTCCGGCGGACAGGTCACCGAAGTCGCTGCCGGCGAACTCCTGCCCCTTCTGGCCTTCGCCGCCCTGGCCCCCGGACTGCTTGTCGTGGCGCGGCTCTATCGCATCGAAGCGCGCGAGGTGAGTGCGTATCGCGTGCTGAGCGCGTTCATCGCCACCGGTCTGGCCGGCACGGCGGTGACGGCCTTTGCGCACCTCACAGCGCCGGCCGCCACCGATCTCGTCGCCATGTTCGCGCTGACCGCCGTGGGGGCGCTGACCCTGCTGCACGTGATCTATGCCGGATTCATCCGACACTGGGCGAGGGCCGGCCGTCTGGCCCGTAATGTCGTCCTGGTCGGAGCCACGCCGAACGCCCGCAAACTGATCATGTCCAATGCCGGTTCGGGCACGGTCAATGTCGTGGGCATTTTCGATGACCGGAAATCGCGCTCGCCCTCGGCCCTGGGCGGCGCGCCCTATCTGGGCGACACCAACGACCTCTTCTCCTGGCCCCTGCTGCACGAGGTCGACCGCATCATCCTTACGGTTTCGCCCAAGGCGGAACAGCGTGTGCAGATGCTGCTGAGCAAGCTGCGCGCCCTGCCCCATTCGGTGTGCCTGCTGCTGGACCTGGACAATTTCGATCCGGCCGAGACCTCCCTGGACGACATTGTCGGCGTCCAGGCCGCCCGCATGAGCGGGGCCGAGGAACGTTTCGGCCATCTTCTGGCCAAACGGATGCAGGATCTCGTGCTGGGCTCGCTCCTGTTTGTCGCCGCCCTGCCGCTGATGGGACTGATCGCCCTGGCCGTGAAACTGACAAGCCCGGGCCCGGCCCTGTTCCGCCAGACCCGCGAAGGCTTCAATGGCCGCCCTATCAAAGTGCTGAAGTTCCGCACCATGCGGGACGATCCCAAGGCGCAGGACGGGCCGATCCGCCAGGTCGAGCGCGACGACCCGCGCGTCACCCGTATCGGCGGTTTCCTGCGCAAGACGTCGCTCGACGAATTGCCCCAGCTGTGGAATGTGATCATGGGCGACATGTCGCTTGTCGGTCCGCGCCCGCACGCGCCGGGCATGCGTACCGGCGGCAAGGAAACATCCAAGCTCGTCGCCGAATATGCGCACCGTCATCGCGTCAAGCCGGGTATTACCGGCTGGGCCCAGATCAACGGGTCGCGCGGTCCGTTGCATTCCCCCGAAGCCGCCCGAGAACGGGTCCGCTGGGATCTGGACTATATCGCCAGGGCCAGTCTCTGGTTCGATCTGTGGATCATGGCGCGCACCCTGCCCGCCCTGCTGGGCGACAAGATCAACATTCGCTAACCCCGCTACGCGAGCACGCAGCCCGGCCTATGCCGGACGCGCCCATAAGGATCACGCAGCGTAGAAACCCGCAAGCCGGTCGATCTTGCGCATGGCCTTGCCGGTCAGGCGCGCCACCGCTCCCTCGGGCGCAGCCTCCATCGACCGCATCAGCGCCGCCGAACCCCGCCGCATCAGCCCCATCATCGAGGGATTGGTGAAATGCCCTGCAGCGACGGGAATCTGATAGCTCGACAGCTCCTTCTTGAACCGGAACTCCCCCTGGCCGAGCTCGATGCCTTCATGACCCAGACCGGCGCAACTGCGGGCGGTTTCCACCAGCATCAACAAGCCGGGGCTGACCCGGGCGAAGTCACGGTCGAAGGCGGGAAACCAGAACTGGCACATTCGCGCACTGGCCATACCCACATGAACGGCGACGATCCGGCCATCGACCCGAAGGCTCGAGCAGATCCCGGAAAATTCATCGCCGCGCCGTCGCAACACAGCGTCCAGCAACCGCCGTGTCCAGGGCACCGAGAATACGTCGAATACGCCGGTCTGCGCATATTGCTCGCGCTTCCACCGGATCATGGCCGCCAGCGCTTCGGGATCCTCGTCGCTCATCACGAATTCGTGCCGGGCCCCGGCCTTGTCCAGCCGGTTGTAACGCGTGCGGATATTGCGCATGGCTTTGACATCGACCGAGTTCCGCCGCTCCATCCAGGCGTCGAACCCCTCGCTGAGATCCATCACCCAGGATCCTTCCAGATGCGAGGCATGCTCGCGGAAGGGGGTCTGCGTGGCCAGCGCGCCGTGAAATTCGAACACGGGGATGTGTGCCCGGCGCAGCCAGGTCTGCAGATCGGCCTGGCGCCCCGGCGCTGCGATCACGCCGTGCGTATCGCCCAGCGGGCCCGCCAGCGGCCGGACATAGCCGAAATGCCCGGTCTGCATCGGCAGGAATCCGGCAATCGCGCCTCTCTCGCGCGCCACGAGCACGCGCGTATCGCTGCGCGCCTCCTCGCAGCATTCCGCAAACTCGATGGTGAAATACGGGCTGCCGAGCGCCGGATCGGCTGACACGAATTCGCGCCAGGCGTCCCGCTCTGCTTCCGACAGGTCGCTCGGCTTCTTCAACTCGACGTGCATGACCCTGTGTCCGTCCTTCAAGTCCCCGCATACAACCTAGGTTCAATGCCTTAGCATCATGTGAACGCGGCAGGGCGGTCATGATGCCTGTCGCCTGCCGGGCGGCATCCAACTTGCAAGCTTCCCCCGCAAGGCGAGTGGAGCGTTGCATGCTGGGACGACATCTTCTGGGCTATCTGCCGGTTCAGATCTCTCAGGCCCTGGTCGGTTTCGGCGCAGTGGCCGTGTTTACACGTATTCTGCCGCCGGAAGAGTACGGGCGCTACGCCCTCGCGCTCGCCGCACTGTCGCTCATCCATATCCTCGTCTTTACCTGGCTGGAAGCCGCCGTGGCGCGCTTTCACGCCCGCGCGGAGCGCCGCGGCCGTGTGCGCGATCATCTGATGACTGCCTACAGCCTATACGGCGCCGCGGCCATTGCCGGCGGGATTGTCCTCGTAGCGCTGCTCCAGCTCCTGCCGCTCGATATCCGTCTTAAAACGGCACTCTCCTTCGCCACCGCCTCGCTGCTGCTGCGCGCGCTGATGCAGATCGGCATGGAAACCCATCGCGCGCGCGGCGACGTCTCGCGCTTCTCGGCGCTGGAAGCCAGCTATCTCCTGCTCGGCTTCGTCATCGGCGTCGGCATCATCCTGACAACCCAGCTGGGCGCCGCCGGCGTTTTCGTGGGCACGGCCATCGCGGCGGCCGTCATGCTGGTCTTCGACCTGCCCGTGATGTTGAACCGGCTGAAGGGCGGCAAACGCCAGCCCGTGCGCGCGGCGGCCTATGCCAAATACGGCCTGCCCATCTCCATGTCGCTGATCTTCGAGCATCTGCTGTCCGTCGGCGACCGTTTCCTGATCGCCGGCTTTCTCGGCCAGGGCGCGGTGGGCATGTATGCCGCGGGCTACGGGCTGGCCGACCGGCTTCTCGACGTGATCTTCATCTGGTTCGGCGCCGCCGTCTGGCCGCTGACCATCAAGGCGTTCGAACAGGACGGCCCCGCCGCCGCCCAGGCGATGGCCGGACGCGCCGCCGGCCTGATGGGACTGATCTGCTTTCCCGCCGCCGCCGGCCTCGCCCTCGTTGCGGAACCGCTGACCACGGTGCTGGTCGGCGAAGGCGTGCGCGACCAGGCCGCCGGCATCCTGCCCTGGATCGCGCTGTCCGGGCTGATGAACGGCATGATGACCTATTATTTCCACGAGGCCTTCACCCTGAAACGCCGCACCGGCGTGATGGCCGCGATCATGAGTGGATCGGCGCTGCTCAATCTCGGCCTCAACGTCCTCTTTATTCCCGCCTTCGGCTTGCAGGGTGCCGCGCTGGCCACGGTTGTGGCCTACGCCATCGCCCTGGGCATCTGTGCCGTCATGGGCCGGCGCCATTTCGTCCTGCCCCTGCCCTGGACCGACTGGATCAAGGCCGGCAGCGCCACCGCGATCATGGCGGCGGCGGTCTTCACCGTCCCCGACCTGCCCCTGGCATGGCTGAACCTGGCGGCCCAAGCCCTTGTCGGTGCATCGGTTTACGGGATTTCAGCCTATTTGCTCGATATTGCCGGATGCCGGCAATGGGTGCGCGATGCCCGCGCCCTTTTGCGCCCGGCGGAGGCCACGTCATGAACGCCATGATCGACAATCCGGTACGCGAATACACCAACGAGGCCAGCCGGGACGCCGGCCGGATCGGCCTGTCGGTGCTGGTGCCCTTCTACCGGGACGATCCCGCCGATCTCGTCCGCGCCATTGCCGAGCAGGCGGGAGGGGATGTCGAGATTGTCCTGCATGATGACGGCGAACCCGACCCCGACCTCAATGCCCGCCTGACCCGTATTCTCGCCGCGATGAGCCTGCCGGCGCGCCTGTTGACCTCGGCGCGCAATCGCGGCCGTTCGGCGGGGCGCAATCTGCTTGCGGAACAGGCACGCGGGGCCTGGCTGCTTTATCTCGATGCCGACATGACGCCCGGCTCGCCGGTCTTTCTCGAAACCTATCGCGCATTGATGGCACGGGGCGGCTGCGACGCCGTCTTTGGCGGGTATGAGACCGACTGGCCCCGCGATCCCGCGCTGAAACTGCACGCTGCCCTCTCCCGGACCAGCGACCAGCACGACGCCGCCGCCCGCAATGCGGTCGGCGCGACGGCCTTCTGCGCCTCCAATGTGCTGGTGCGCGCCGAAGTGATGCAGGCGGTCCCCTACGACACCGGCTTTGCCGGCTGGGGCTGGGAAGATGTCGACTGGGCCGTGCGCGCAGCCGAACACTTCACGCTGATCCATGGCGACAATCCTGCCCGCCATGGCGGGCTGCAGGATGCAGCTGCCCTGCTGGAGAAATTCCGCATCGGCGCAACCAATTACCGGCGTCTTATTGACCGGCACCCGGAGCTCGCCGCACTACCCGGCGCCCGCGCTGCCCGCGCCCTGTCGCGCCTGCCCTTCCAGGCGGCGCTGCGCGGCCTGTGGGCCGGGCTGTGCTGCACCGGCGCGCTGCCCCTGCGCCTGCGCACACTGGCCCTCAAACTCTGGCGCGCCAGCTGGACTGCGGAGGCGCTGCGATGACGATGCCCTATATGCCCGCTTCCGGCCTTCTGGCCGGCCTCAACCGGCGCTGGGCGCGCTTCGCCGCGCGCGCGCCGATGCGGGTCGATCTCGACCACGCCATTGTCACCTTCACCTTCGACGACTTCCCCAAATCCGCCGCGACTTTCGGTGCTGCAGCACTGGAAGAACGCGGCTGGAACGGGACCTATTATGCCTCGGCCGCCTTTGCCGGCGGCGAAACGCATCACGGGCGCATGTTCGATGCCGGGGATATCATCGCCCTGGAAGCCCGGGGACACGAGATCGGCTGCCACACCTATGGCCATATCGATGCCGCCCAGGTGCGCACCTCCGAACTGATGGCCGATATCGCCCGCAATGCCCGCGCCCTGGCCGCGATGGGGCTGGAATCGGATCTCGAAAATTTCGCCTTCGCCTATGGCGAGGCGACCCCGGCGGCCAAACACGCGTTGATCGAGCGCTTTGCCACGCTGCGCGGCGTTCAGGCCGACATTAATCGCGGCACCGCCGACCGGGCGCTGCTCAAATCCGTGCCCATCGATGGCGGAGAATCCGGGATCGCACGGGCCGTGGAAGCGGCCAGCACGCTGGCGGCCCATCCCGGCTGGCTGATCTACTACACCCACGACATCCAGGCCGAACCGACACCCTGGGGCTGCACGCCGGAACAGTTCGAACATGTCTGCCGCGCCGTCGAGGCATCGGGTGCGCGCGTGATGACCATGGCCGCCGCGACATGCGCACTGGAGGCCGACACATGAACATCTCCATCGTAATCCCCACCTTCCGCCGTCCGGACGGCTTGCGCCGGGCCCTGGAAAGCGCGATCGCCCAATCGCGCCAGCCCGACGAGATCGTGGTCGTCGACAACGATCCGGACGGATCGGCACGGACAATGGTGGCCACGGCGAAGGCCATCGCGAAATGTGACGTGGTCTATGTGCACGAGCCGCGTCCGGGCGTGTCGAATGCCCGCAATGCCGGATTCGGCGCCGCCCGCGGCCGTTTCATCGCCTTTCTCGACGATGACGAGATCGCCAATGGCTACTGGCTGGCCGCACTCATGGAAACAGCCCGGGCGCTGGATGCCGATGTCGTCTTCGGACCGCTGCGGGGCGAGGCGCTGGATGTCGGCGGCATCCGCGGCGATCTGGCACGGCGGCTCTATTCCCGCATCGGGCCCGAAGCCGACACCGTGCTGGACAAGCCCTATGGCTGCGGCAATTCCCTGATCGACCGCGCCGCCTTCGACCTGCCGGCCGCACCGTTCGATCCACGCATGAATGCGTCCGGCGGCGAGGATGACGTGTTCTTCGCCATGCTCGCCCGCCAGGGCGCCTGCTTTGCCTGGTCGGTCAAGGCGCACGGGGTCGAGACCGTCGGCGCAAGCCGTACAAGCTGGTCCTATCTCGCAGCGCGGGCCTTCGCCTTCGGCCAGGGCGCGACCCAGTCGGCCCGTCACGCCGGAAGCTGGAGCGGGATCGCCTTCTGGATGGCGGTGGGTCTGGCCCAGTTTCTGGTCTATGGACCGCTTGCCGCGCTGGCGGCTATCGCCTCGCCCGGACGCGCCGCAGGCCTCATCGACCGTTGCATCCAGGGGGCGGGAAAACTGTTCTGGATCCAAGCCTTCGAACCGCGCTTCTACGGCCAGAACGTAGCGGCTCCGAGCTAGCTCCGCGCGCGCCGGTCAGCCAGTTTCGCCGCGGTTGCGACGAAGAGAAGCCAGCCCAGCGAGTTCTGCTGCATGAGATTACTCTCGGACACCGAAACGACCGCGATCAGCGCGATATAGGGTATCGCCCAATAGGCCTCCCGGCCGGCGAACAGGCGTCCGGCCGCCTGGAAGGCCGCCTGCAGGAACACGATGGCCATCAGGACAACGCCCGGAAGACCCACGGCCAAAGCCACCTCGATCCAGCCATTGTGCGCGGTCGGTACCGGCCAGGACGTGCCCTGCCGGACCCAGAAAACCGGCCCGTCGTCCACGGTCCAGAACGCCTTGTAGCCATACCCCGTCCAGGGCTGTTCGGCGACCTGTCCGGCCAGGATCACCCAGATGTCGGTTCGCCCGGTCAGCGTGGCATCGCGGCCGAGAAGCGCAAGGAATTCCACCGGTGCGATGGCCAGGATCAGGGCGAACAAGGCACCGCCCGTGACGGCCAGGAACAGCATCAGCGCAGCGAAGCCGAAACCCCGGCGGCACAGCGCAATGCCGATCGCACTGCCCGTGCCCAGGATCCAGGCGAGAAGCGCGGTCTTGGATGTCGACAGCAGGATGAGCGCTGTGCAAAGCACCGCCATTCCCATCCAGAGCCAGCGCCGCTCCGGATCGAAGCGCAGGGCCGCATAGGCACTGATCGCGCCCCAGCCCATTACGGCGCCCAGCGTGTTCTTCTCCCACCACAATCCCTTCCACGCCCCGGCATGGACAGCATGGTCTACGCCCAGAGACGGCACGGCGAGCGCCATGAACGTACTGAGCGCGGCCAGGATGCCGAACGTCGTCGCGATCAGCAGGATCATCTCGCGCCAGTGCCAGCGCGAAGCCAGCCAGAGGCCGAACAATGTCGTCATGATGAGGGCAAAGGCGCGGCGCAGCGTGGTGTCGGGATCGATCGACCACATCACCGATACCAGCGCCAGGCCGACAACAGCCAGCAGCAGCCCGTTGCTCACCAGTGTCCGCAAAATCGCACCCGGCCGCACGGCCGCAAGGCCCAGCGTGATGGCGTATACCGGCAGCCAGATCAGCCGCAGCACGGCGGAACTCTCGGGATCGGCCGGATCGGCAAAAAGCGGGCCGATCAGGCCCTGGGAAAACAGGAAGAGGCAGAGCACGGTCAGCCCGCCCTCGATGATACCGGCGAATTTCAGCGGCGGCGCATGACGCCAGGCGGAAATCAGTGCGGGTTCGGGAGCGGTGGCGAGGCTCATGCCGCGCTCCGCACCGGTCCTGCCCGATTGAGAATGACACCTGCCACGACACCGCCGCGGGCCTCGATCGCCTCGCGGCGGGCTGCAATCCCGTCCAGGCGCGACAGGCGGGCATCGGCCACCAGGATCACGCCGTCCATGTCGGCCGCCATCGACAAGGGCGCCCGGCTGTTACCCGGCGCATCGACAATGGCGAGATCGACCGACTGGCGCACAGCGGCCCAATAGTCCGGTGCAGGACGCAGGCTGATACGTTCAACCGAGCCGGACTTGGCCTGCAGCTCGGTCACGAAGAGATTGCCCACCACGCTTTCGCGCGCCACGATGCGGGCACGTTCACCGCCCGCGGAGATCGACCAGAAGGGGTCGCGGCCGAAACCGGCATCGAAGGCCTGACCGCGCACACGCGCCGCCCTGGCCTGGGGGTTGCCGGAGAATTCCAGATCGAAAAGCCACACACCGCGCTGGGACCGCCGCGCTGCGAGCCGCGCCAGTTCGCGTGCAACGGTCGATGCGCCGGCATTACGGCTCGCGCCCATGACCATCAGCGCGCGCCCCTTACCGCCCGGCCGGGCACGGGGTTCGAGCTGATCGATCAGCTGGGAGAGATCGGCGGTGAGATTCATCTGAAAGGGCGCCCGGAGCGATTCGGTCTTTACCGGATCAAACTGCCAAACCTGTGGTTAACGCCCCGCTTACGCAGAGCGATCGGCGATGCGCGCCAGGACGGGCAGACCGTCGAAGGGATCATTGGCCGGCGCCGGGATATCATGCGCATCGGCAGCGTGAGACATGCCCTGCGGAATGCGCAGGGCTCCGGCGCGCACATAGGTGCGCCAGTATCCGCGCAGCAGGCCGAGAAAGAGCGCCACGCCCAGCGCCAGGACAGTCGAGGCAACCAGGCCCAGCTTCTTCATAGAGGAACCGTCCAGCGGCGGCACGGCCCGGTCGACCACACGCACGAAATCGGCCGCGCCCATGGCCGGCGAGCGCTGCGACAGCGCACTGGCTTCCAGTCCGGCAATGTTGGAGGCGGCCGCCTCGGCGGCGGACAGGTCCTGGGCGAGATGCGTGTATTCCGGTTCCAGACCGCGCAGGCGCGCAATTTCGCTCCGCGTGTCGCGCAACTGTGCTTCCAGAGAGGCCGCCAGGGAGGCCTCGGCACGGGCATTGGCCTCGCGCGTTGCCAGTTCGGATTCGAGTGACTGCCTGACCGGGTTGGCGCCGGAACGGCGCTGTCCCTCGCCTTCGGCGGCCCCGGAGGCGATAAAGGCCTGCAGCGCCGCGATCTCACGCTCGACGGCGGCTACTGCGGGCGCACCAGGCTGATAGCGCGAGAGCAGGCTGGCACGCTCGGCCCGCAGATCGAGCAGGCGGCCGGAGACGCCGTTCTCGACATAGAGTTCGATCTGTTCCGGGATCTGTTCCAGGCGCTGGCGCAGGGCCTCGACACCGGCCGCAGCCGAATCGCGCGCGGCCCGGGCACTGTTCAGCCGGTCGGTGAGATTGGAAACGAGATTCTGCGCGGTCTGCTGTTCGGTCTCGAAATTCGCCAGATCGTGTTCGCGCAGAAATGCGTCCATCGCGGCCTGCGCCCCGGCAAGCGCCGCATCGGCCTGATCGCGCCGGACCGAAAGGCCGCTCACGCCGGTCTCGACCAGAACCTGTTCGCGATAGGCGAGATAGGCATCGACGATGGCATTGAGAATCCGCGCGGCACGCTCGGCCTCGCCGGTTTCATACGTCGCATTGAGAGCCGAGGAGTTGGGTTCGCGCGAGACGGAAAAGCCCGAGCGCAGAGCCTTCATGGCCGCCGTACGGCCATCGCCATCGACGGCTTCACCCAGAATCGCCGCCGCGCCCAGCGTCTCGTAGGTCAGCTCGCGCACCGCATTGGAGCTCAAAAGCTCGCTTTCCGACTGCATGACCTGGTTGAGCATGAAACCGTCGCCCCAGCCGGCGGCCGCCGGGGTCGGATCCTCGTTAAGCAGCACCAGAAGGCGCGCCTCTGCCTGATAGCTGGGCTTCAGGAGCAACAGGGACGCGGCGACGCCGATCGCCATCAGGACTGCAAAGACCAGGGCAATAAAACCGCGTTCGGACCAGGCCAGGGCAAGCACGTCGAACAGGTCCAGCTCCCGCCGGGCCGGAGCCGCGGACAGGCCGGACGGTCCGGCCGGGTGACCGGAATTGTCGAACGCGCGAGTCATGCCCGCATATGAGACTGCGTGCGCTTAAAAATTTATTATCCAAGGCGGCCGACTATCCGCACTGAACGTTCTGCGGGAAGGATATTTCATGCGCGCGAAGACGACGGGCGTTTTCCTGGCAGCCCTGCTGCTGGCTTCCGGCCCGTCCGGATGTGCCAGCCATGGCGCCGATACGGCCCCGCCGGAGGCCTGGGGACAGCCGCGCTTTGCCGCCTGGGAACAGACCGATCCGGCCTATCGATTCTATCCCGGCGACACGATCGAGGTGACCGTGCATTCGGCTCCGGAACTCTCGCGCACCGCCCTTATCGGCCCGGACGGACGAATCAGCCTGCCCATGCTGGCCGATGTGATGGTGGCCGGACAGACCGACTACGAGATCGCCAATACCGTGGCCGACGCCTATGCGCGCAATGTTCTGGTGGACCCCATCGTGGAAGTGCGCCGCTCAGAACTGGGGCCGCAGAACATCATCGTGGGCGGCGAGGTGAACACGCCCGGCCTGGTCGAGATGTCCGGCCCCGTCGGCGCCCTGGAGGCGGTGATGATGGCAGGCGGTTTCAAGAATACCGCCGCCCGCGGCGATGTCGTCGTACTGCGCCGTTCGCCGGGTGGCGAGATGATGATGCACACGGTCAATCTTCACGACGCACTACGCGCCCGCCCCGGCGCCGACCAAATCCAGATCCGCCGCCACGACATCATCTTCGTGCCCCGCTCGACCGTGGCCGAGGTGAATGTCTTTGTGGAGCAATACGTGATGGGCATCATCCCGTTCGACCAGGCGATGTCCTACGCGATCGCGGACGCGATCAGCAACTGACCGGAGATCGAGCGTGCGCCGCCCCGGAGGACGCGCGCATGTCCCGGCGGCCCGGCCGGGAGACAGGTTTGCCAACCCTGCCAGAACGTCAACCGGACAAACGGCCTGCCGGCGAATGCCCCCATTCGCCGGCGTGACCGGACTGGCTGGCGTTGTTCGCGCCGTCTCTAGTGACGGGTCGACAACCATTCGCGCGCGGCGCGCTGGGCCGCGGCGACCTGGGAGGTCGACATCTGGTCGGAGATTTCCTGGCGATAGTATTTCGCCGGCTCCGACCCCATCAGGGCCGCCAGATTGAACCATTTGTGGGCTTCGACATAATCGATCTCGCCGCCCTGTCCCGTCGAATACAGGATACCGAGCTTGCAGAGATCCTCGCCGGTCGGATCGGCGAACGCTGCTTTATGGGCCTGGGCCGTTTCTACGTCCGTAAACGCCATGGGTCTTCCCCTTAACTACACACTCGCGAGCGCCGTCATTTTGACCTGTCACTCGCTCCACCATCCTGTCCGAATGCCTTTCGAACATAATGCGAGGTTGCGCGAAGAGGATTGCTTTAAGGTTAAGGGAAATCCGGAAAAATGCGCCTTAAATACTTACGTGCGTTAGGTTTTCCTACCAAGCGTTAAACGCGATATCCACGCATCGGCAAGACTTAGCCGGCTTGCACGGCGGATCGGGGCGGGTGTCATCAAGCGGATCAGGGTTAAGAGGAGCACCAAACCTGCAGATATCAGGGCAAGCATGGCGTTGCGCTGCGCTATCGGGTCTCCCGCGGGCTGTTCGGGTTCCCGTTCGACGAGCGCCAGGGCATCGGCCCCCATGAGTTCGCGAACCGCCAGCGTGCGCTCGCCGAGGAGGCCGGCCAATTGGCGCAGGCGCTGCACATCCCCGATGCGGTCCAGTCCGGCCACAAGCCGCATCGCGACGGCCGGCGAGGTGTCATCGCGAATGCGGGCAAGGTCGCGCAGCAATTCCGACAGCGCCACAGCCCCGTCCGCGGTCCGCCGGTCTATCGCGTCGACCAGGTCCTGCTCCGCCCGGTCCGGCGCGGCAAAGGCGATGTCCATGCGCGCGCCGGTTCCGGCCAGGCGCGCCGTCACGGTTTCAGCCGGCAGGGCGGTCTCCAGCACGGCCGCGATCTCCGCTTCCAGCGCAGGGGTCAATCGGCCCGCCAGGCGTGCGCCCTGCAGAACTTCCGCGCCGGTGCGCACCGCGCTGGATGGAATGTGCAGCTGGACCAGCCCGGACTCCAGCGCCGCCAGGCCATAGCGAAGACCATCCGGACGCTCGCCTGGGATAATCCGGGCCTCGCAGCCGCTCAGCCGGTCGGCGGCGTGGGCGCAGGCCTGCATCGCGAGATGACGAACGCCGCCATAGAGGCGCGTCGGTCCGGCAACATCCTCGGCAACCAGACCCGACAGGCTGCGCATTTCGAACTCGCCTCCGCGCCGCCCGCGAAAGAACGCGGCCGCACTTGTCTGCGCCACGGACCATTCGAACTGGGAGCGGGCATAGCGCTGTTGCAGGGCGTCGCCGGCAAAAACCAGTTCGGGAGGAACAAGCCCCCCTGCTTCGCCCTCGGCCAGCCGCGCATGGAAGGCTTGTGAAAGGCGGGCTTCGCGCACCTGCGGCGGTCCGGCGCGCAATCGCGCATCCAGGGCACGCGGCCCCACGGGACCGGCCAGTGCCTCCAGCGCCAGGCGTTCGCGCCCGATCAGGTCCGGCCCCAGTGCCGCCCAGGCGCGGAACCGGTCGATATCCGGACGGCGGCGGCGATCGCCGTCGAGCGCGGCTTCCAGCCGGTCGGTCCAGAAATCCCGGGCATCGATACCGGCCGGAACGGCGGCGGCGATGGCGGCCCGCACGCGTTCGGCCTCACCGGGCTGCGGACCGGCGACCGCACTTACACCGCCGACACTGGCCAGCCATTGCAGGCCGAACCAGCCGGCCAGCAGCAGCGAGGCGAGCAACCAGAGCGGCTGAAAGCCTTTCAGCACGGCACGCCAGAGCAGCCACACGGCAAGCCCCGCAGGGGAGGCCTCCCAGGGCGACTGGGTCCCGGCGCGCCAGCGCTCGGCACGCTCGCGGCGCGCAGCTTCTCTCGCCGTCAAGCCGGCGCGCCGGTACGCATCGGCGTCCGGCCGTTTCGATGGCTCCGCATGGACGGTCTCCGCCATGTCGCCCCCCAGTTCCCGGAGACAACTTCACGGCTAACACCGTGCGAGGCAAGCGCTTGCGCGTATGGGGCGAGAAATTCTGCGGTTTTAGCCGTTCAGTCAAACCGGGCCGGTTGACACACCCATAACTCGACAGTTATGCGTTTAACAAATAACTGATGGGTTATGAGTTTGATGACACAGCCGCACGACACCCTGTTTCGAACCCTGGCAGACCCGACCCGGCGCGCCCTTTTCGAACGGCTGTGCCGCGACGGGGATCTGACGGTGGGTGCGCTCACGGCCAAGGCCGGCGTCTCGCAGCCCGCCGTCTCGAAACATCTCGGCGTGCTCAAACGGGCCGGACTGGTGAGCGACCGCCACGAGGGCCGCCAGACTCATTACAGCGCCCGGCTCAACGCCCTGGCCCCGCTGATCGACTGGACCACACAAATGGCCGGCTTCTGGGATGCGCGGCTGGACGATCTTGAAGTGCTGCTGAACAGGATGGATCAATGACGCAGGCCCGCACCGTGGTCGTGGAGCGCGAATTTCCCCACCCGCCGGAAAAGCTCTGGCGCGCCCTCACCCAGCCACATCTCATCGAAGAGTGGCTCATGAAGAATGATTTCCGGCCCGAAACCGGTCACCGCTTCAACCTGAAGGGCGAATGGGGCGGCGTGCTGGATTGCGAAGTGCTCGTTGTCGAGCCGGAGCGCACGCTCGCCTACACCTGGAACTTCGAACACACAGACCCGGCCTTTAACCTGACAAGCGTGGTGACCTGGACACTCACCCCGACGGAAACCGGAACGCTTTTGCGCATGGAACAGTCGGGCTTCCGGCCCGACCAGAAACAGGCCTTCGGCGGCGCCCGGCACGGCTGGCAGGCCTTCTTCGGCAATCTCGAAGACGTCCTCGCCCGGTTGGACTAAAACCTCCAAGGGAGACAGGAATGAACTGGAACTTGCTGGTGCGGCAGAGCCATCGCTGGCTGGCCATTGCCTTCACACTCGCCATTGTCGCGAATATCGCGGTGACGGGCCGGGAAACCGTTGCACTTTGGGTCGGCACGCTCACACTGATCCCGCTGGCCCTGCTCCTGGTCACCGGCCTGTACCTGTTCTTCAGGCCGCATGTGAGCAGATGGCGCAGCCGGGCCTAGGAGGCTGGCCATGTCCAAACAAAGGCCCCGCCTCCTCTCCGGCGGCAATCCGCAGATCCCCAAGGGCGATGGCGACGCACCTGTGCAAGCCTATATCGCTGCCATGCCGGGCTGGAAGAGCGCAGCCGGCCGCCGGCTGGACGCGCTGGTCGAGCGGCTTGTCCCTGGCGTGCGCAAGGCCGTGCGGTGGAATTCACCCTTTTACGGAGTCGCCGGTCAAGGCTGGTTCCTGTCCCTGCATTGCTTCAACAAATACATCAAGCTCACCTTCCTTCGCGGCAGCTCGCTGGACCCGCTTCCGCCGGTCGGCTCGAAGGATCCGAAAGCTCGCTATTATCATATCGAGGAAAACGCGTTCGACGAGGCCGCCCTGACGCACTGGATCCGCCAGGCTGCGGCCCGCCCCGGAGACCCGCTGTTCTAGTTGGACGACCGTCTTCAACGGCGACCGCGAACCGGTCGCAACAGATCGGACCTAGACCTTGGCGGTCTGGCCGAAGAGGACGGAACGGGCCTTCTTCATCTCTTCGGTATCCTCGCCGAGATTGCCGCGAAGTTCCTTGCCCACAGCCCGGCCGGCCTTCACGGCCGGACGATCGCCCACGCGTTCGACCCAGGCCTTCAGCCCGGGGAAATCGTCAAGATTCTGGCCCTGTCCTTCCGGCAGGATCCACGGCCAGATCGCCATGTCGGCGATGGAATAGTCGCCCGCAATATGGTCGCGCCCGTCGGACAGAGCCCGTTCGAGGACGCCATAGAGCCGGTTCACTTCATTGGTATAGCGGGTCTTGCCGTATTCCAGCTTGCTTTCGTCCGGCTCGATCCTGGGGGCATAGGAGCGGAAATGGTGAGCCTGGCCGGCCATCGGGCCGAGGCCGCCCATCTGCCAGAACAGCCATTGTTCGACTTCGGCCCGCTGGCGCGGGTCTTCCGGGTAGAACTGTCCGGACTTGCGTCCGAGATACTGCAGGATCGCTCCGCTCTCGAAGATCGATATCGGCTGGCCACCCGGCCCGTCAGGATCGATGACCGCCGGCATGCGGTTGTTCGGGCTGATCTTGAGGAAGCCCGGCTCGAACTGTTCGCCCGTCCCGATATTCACCGGCTTGAGTTCATAGGGCAGCCCCATCTCCTCCAGGGCGATGGAGACTTTCCAGCCATTCGGCGTGGGCCAATAGTAAAGTTCTATCGGTGCGGACATTCTCGGCTCTCCCAGCAGCATGCGCGTCGCCGACAAATGGGGGCCGGCGCACCTGATTCAAGAGGCACTGCGATCACAGCCCCCGTGCGACCCTAGTGCGCTTGGCACGGAAGGGGCAAAGCCGTATCTGTGCCGACACGACGCAACACACGGCTGAACCATGTCCGACACCCTCTCCCGCTTTCCCCCGGTATCCATGTCGCTGCAGGCGAGCGACAGGGCCGGCTTTGCACGCGAGCTGGGCCGCAGTTTTCGCGAATACGGTTTCGCCGCGATCTCGGATCACGGACTGGACCAGGCGCTGATCGCCGATGCCTACCGGAAAGCGGCGGACTTCTTCGCCCTGCCCGAGGCGACGAAGATGAAGTATTTCGTCGAGGGTGGCGGCGGCGCGCGCGGCTATACGCCCTTTGGCAAGGAGATCGCCAAGGACGCCAGGCATGTCGACCTCAAGGAGTTCTGGCATGTCGGCCGCGACCTGCCGCCCGGTCACAAATACGAGGCGGACATGGCGCCGAACATCGTGCCGGCCGAGATCGCGGGCTGGCGCGAAACCGTACACGGGCTCTACACCGCCTTCGACGCGCTGGGCGTCAAGATCCTGCGCGCCATCGCGCTGGATCTTGGTCTTGAGGAGACCTTTTTCGACGACACGGTGAAGGATGGCAATTCGGTGATGCGCCTTCTGCACTATCCGCCGGTGAGGTCCGATCCCGGCGGATCCATCCGCGCCGAGGCCCATGGCGATATCAATACGATCACCCTTCTCCTGGGCGCCGAGGAACCGGGTCTGCAGGTAAAGACGCGCGAGGGCGAGTGGATCGACATGAACCCGCCGCCGGGCTGTCTGGTGGTCAATATGGGTGACATGCTGGCTCGCTCGACCAATGACGTCCTGCCCTCGACCCAGCACCGCGTGATCAATCCGGCCGGCGCACGCACGGAATACTCGCGCTATTCCATGCCCTTCTTCCTGCACTACCGGCCCGATTACATGATTGAAACACTGCCCGGCTGTGCCGGGCCGGACAATCCGGACAAGTATCCCGAACCGATCCGGGCGAACGATTACCTGAACCAGCGCCTGCGCGAGATCGGATTGCTGAAATAGGCCTTCCTAAAGGCTTGCCCCATCGAACCGGGTGACCTTCAGCGCATCGAGATCGACATCGGCGCAGCGCAGATTGACCGCCACCATCGCCTGTCCGTCCGGTCCCGTGCCCTCGCCGAAGGGCGCACAGCCGCAAGTCTTGCAGAATTGGTGGCGGATATTGTGGCTGCCGAACGTGTAGACGGTGAGATCCTCGGCCGCGCCGGTAAAGGCAAACTTGTCCGGTGTAGCAAAGGTCAGCAGGTAGCCCTTGCGCCGGCAGATCGAACAATTGCACGCCATCGCCTCGTCCGTATCGACATCCAGTGTGTAACGGACCTTGCCGCAATGACAGCTGCCGGTGATGGCCATGACCGCGCCTCCATGTTCCCGATTTGTACCAAAGCGCAGAGTGTCAGTCCGCAGGCGTCTCCGCAAGAGGCGGTCCCAGCATTTCCGCTTCGATCACAATCTCCACCCGGTCGCCGACGCCGAACTCGCTGCCGGGCGGCGGAAGGCCGATGTCCAGCCCGAAGTCCGAACGGTCGAACTGAGCGGTAGCGGAAAACCCGATCCGCGCTTGCGGGTCGTAGACCGGCATGCCGGCATAGCCGCCGTTGTAGCGGACATCGAGATCGACCTCGCGCTCGATGCCCATGAAGGAAAGCGTCCCGGTAACGACGGCCGTGCGTTCGCCGGTTACCGTGACATCGGTGGATGCAAAGCGGATCGCGGGATAGGCCGCAACGTCCAGCCATTGCGGTCCGATCAGTTCGGCGTCGAAATCGATGTCGTCGTGCGGATAGTGGGTTTCCAGCGAGGCCGGCGGCGGGTCCAACGGCGGTACGGCCACATCCTGGGCTGTTGCCACGCCCGCAAGGACGATTGCTGCGGCTGACATGAAAAGGCGTTTCAGGGGACTCTCCCTAGGCCTGCGCCGTCGACGGTTGAAGCTGGGCGGCCAACGCCTCCAGCTGGGCCGCCACGCCTTCCCGCCGCGGACCGGCATTATCCAGGCCATCCAGGAAGGCGGCCTGCTCGGTGTAGGTCAGACGCGTGCCCGACGCGGTGGGCTTGAATGTGACCGTCGCGAGCGAAACCGAGATCGGCTGGCCATCCATGGTCATGCGATAGGCGAGCACGATCCGCTTGTCCTCGACGATGTCATGGATCACGGCGTCGTAGGTGAAGCGGCCGGCCTCGGGGTGAAGGCCCGAGGCGCTTTCCAGGCCGCCGACCTTGAAGTCCAGAGCGTACTCGATCCCGGAGAAACCCTCGGTATCGGCAAACCAGCGCTTCTTGGCGGCCGGATCGGCCCAGGCGGCAAACACCCGGGCCGGCGGGAAGTCATAGTCGCGATCGATGCTGAAACTGTCGTGCTGGACGCTGCGAGCGGTCATGGCATATCTCCGTCGAAGGGTTTGATGGTGGGCGATTCCACCCACACGCCGAGATGGGCCGCGAGCGCGGAAATGAGGAATTCCCAGCCCTCGCGGGTCCGGTCTTCGTATTCGGCCCATTGCGGCGGCAGTTCCTGGACCAGGGTGAGCCGGCACCCGGTCTTTTCCGGCAGAACGGTCACGGTCACCCGCCCGCCATCAGCGGGGTCGAGATCGGCACTCTCTCCGGCCTGGAAACGGAAGATGATCCGCCTCGGCCGGTCGATCTCGATGAATTCGCCGACATGATGGACATCTCCGCCGGCGCGCCGGTCCACGATCACGAAACGGCCGCCCGGCCGCGGATCGATCTCGCAGCGCACGACCGTGCTGTCGGACAGGGTGAACAGCCAGTGCCGGGCATGTTCTGGATCCAGCCAGGCATTGAAAACATCCGCGGCATCGGCCTCGAAATGGCGTTCGGTGGTGACTGTCTTGAGGTCGGTCATGAGACGGCCTCCCGGGTCAGGTGTGAAACGAGGTTTTCCATCAGCGCACCCCAGCCCTCGCGATAGCCGGCGAAGACCTCGGAGCCCTCCTCGGCCGCGATCTGGACAGTAAGACGCATGCGCGTGCCCGAGGCGACAGGATCGATCTCGACGGTAGCCAGCGCACAGGACAGGCGCCTGCCCGCCTTCGACACGGTTTCGGACATCACGATCCGCCGGTCCGGCACGATATCCTGATAATACACGACCGCCTCGTAGGCGTCGTCGCCCTCGGCCCAGCACCGGCTGACGTCGCATCCGCCGACCCGGAAATCGGAGGCGTCGTAGACCATGTGGAGATGGTCGGCAGGCCTTTGCCATTGCAGCCGTCCCTCGACACTCTCCCAGGCGGCGAAAATCCGCTCCGGGGCGGCGCCGTAAACCTGCTCCAGGGTGAAATCGTCATGGGTGATTGCTGTCGTCATTGCGCCAACTCCCTGAGCCTCTCGGCATAGTCGGCCAGCTGACCGATCACCGTGCCCCAGCCCTCATGGAAGCCCATCTCCTCATGGCGCAGGCGCGAAGCCTTGCTGGGATGAAGGACCGATGCGGTATAGAGCGTTCCCGCTCCGTCGGGCTCGAAGGAGATCCCCGCCGTCATCGCCAGGCCATGACAATCCGGCGCATCCAGCGGCGCCGGCCGGAAGCCCGGCTCCAGCGCACTGGTCCAGACAATCCAGGCCTCGGGTTCGACAGCGAGAAAAACACCCGCATTGTCGAAGCGTTCGCCGTCGGGCGACTGCATCACTGTGCGGAACGCGCCGCCAGGACGCAGGTCCATCTCGCATTCCGGCGTCGACCAGGGTTTCGGGCACCACCACTGCTTGAGATGCTCAGGCTCGCTCCAGGCGCGCCAGACGATCTCGACCGGTACGTCGATCCGGCGCTGGATCTGTAGATCGGTTTCCGGATTGAACGCGGCCCAGTCACGCTGTCGGGTCATCGGAATTCTCCTTTGCAGCCATTTCCTTGAGATAGTCGTCGAGGCGGTCGAGGCGGCGCTCCCAGAGCGCGCGCTGCTCGGCGAGCCAGTCCTGGGCCTCGGTGAGACGCGCAGGCTCAACCCGGCAGGTCCGCACCCGACCCTCCTTCTGCGACCGGATCAACCCGCCGCGCTCGAGCACTTTCAGGTGCTGCATCAGCGAGGGCAAAGCCATGTCGAAGGGTGCTGCCAGTTCCGAGACCGAGGCGGGTCCCTGGATCAGGCGCGCAATCACCGCCCGGCGCGTGGGATCGGCCAGGGCGTGAAAGGTGGAATCGAGATGCATTTGATAGTTAGGCATACGCCTAGCTATTCAGACGGCGGGATGCGCGTCAAGCGAAAACTTATACATGTTCCTAAGTATCTTAAGGATAGAAGAAGCGGGGCGCGGCCCCCATGTCCGCACCCCGCCAAGTTCGCTTGAACGCCGTGTCCGGATCGGATGTGCCGCCGCCCGGACTGCAGCGCCGGGCAATATCCTGTGGTTGTATTTATGAAACCCTAACAGCTGGGCGGCATTAATTGCTTGTAATAAAAATGAGCCGGTACACGCTTACGTAAAACCCCGCGCGTGCGGCAGGGCGCATCGCTGCGCTACGCCTTCGGCATGTCCTTCACATGCAGATCGACCTGCGGGTACGGGAATTCGATCCCGTGCTCGTGGAAGCTCTTCCAGATGGCTATATAGACATCCGACCGGACATTGGAGAGTCCGTTCTGAGGGTCGGAAATCCAGAAGCGCAGATCGAAATTCACTGCGCTGTCGCCGTATTCCATCAGGTTGCAGACCGGTTCCTTGTCGGCGACCACGCGATCCACCGTCTTGGCCGCCTCGATCGCCAGGCGCTGGACCCTTTCCATGTCCTGGGTGTCGTAGGACACGCCGAAGGGCGCGTGCTGGCGCACCACCCGGTCGGACTTGGACCAGTTGATCACACCATTGGCGATGAAATGCTCGTTCGGGATGAGATGCTCGGTACCGTCGCGCGTGCGCATCGAGACATAGCGCGACTGCATCCCCGTCACCCAGCCGAACTGGCCGTCGACTTCCAGCGCATCGCCCGGCTTGATCGACTTGTCGGCCAGCAGCGTGAAGCCGGCGGCGAAGTTCGCCACGGTCTTCTGCAGACCCAGGCCGACCCCGATACCGACAGCACCGGAAAAGATCGCCAGCGTGGCCAGGTTGAAGCCGGTCAGCTGCAGCGCGATCAGCAGCGCCACGATCGGCAGGACAAAGCCGAGCACCTTGGAGATCAGCGCCCGCAAGGCCGGCGAAATCTCGTCGGCACGTTCCAGCTGGGTATTGATAGCGCGGCCGGCAAAGGAGGCCGCCCAGAACAGCACGCCGAAATAGATCAGCGTGCGCAGCACGTCGAACAGGGAGAGATCGACAGGATCGCCCTCCTCCGTCTCGCCCAGCGGGATGGCCAGTGCCTGCAGCTGCATGACGACATCGTCGAGCAGACCGAACACATCGAGCGCCGCCACCGGCCAGGCGATGTAGAAAGCGACCTGCGACCAGAAGCGCGAGCGGATGATCAGCGTCACGGCGCGGATCACCAGCCAGGCCGTCATCAGGCTCATCGCCGCGTTGATGAGATGGAAGGGCCGGTCGACCGCGCCCAGCACCACACGCTCGATCGCCAGCACAGCCAGCAGCGCCAGCGGTGTGGCCAGGGCAATCGCCGCGGTCAGAAGCCGCCGTGCCAGACCCGTGCGGATCAGTTCGCGCGTATGCGCCTCGACCAGATGACGCAGCCGCGGCCCGAAGATCAGCGCCGGGATGAAAGCCGCCGCCACCAGCCCGATCTGGATCGCGATATTGATGTCCAGCAGGGTTTCCTGGAGCCAGGTCAGGATATCGCCGAAACGGCCCTGAAACGCTTCGAGCGGCAGGAGTTCGTCGAGAGCGGAATCATCCTGTGTCATGGGCCTTGTCGCTCCGGCTCGTGCGGTGAGATCAAAGGGTTAGCACGAGATGCGCGCGCAGGACCAGAGGCGGAAAGGAACGGGCGACGGTTTCAGCCGTTGCAACCCGTATAGCCACAAGGGAGGTCATCATGGCCACTCTCCATGCGCGCGAGTTGCGCACCGTGTGGCGGCGCCGGCTTTTCACCTTCGCGGTCGCCACCTTTATCGTCCTCGCCCTGCTTCTCGCCGTCGGCAGCCCGCTGATGGCTGAATACGTCCAACCGGGCCTGATCGGCCCTGTCGTCTTTGCTGTCGAGTGGGTGGTGATTGCCGCGGGCCTGACCTGGCTGGCATTGTTCGCCCTGTCGAAGCGGCGCCGGGACCGGCCCGGAGCCGAATAGTCCGGGCCGCTATCGCCCTCGGTAGTAGCGGCGGGCAACGCCGACAAAGATCGGGCTGGCCAGGAAAGCGTACCACGCCCCGGCGATACCCGTCGCGAACAACGAGAAAAAGACAATGCTGGCCGCACTGTCATAGGCGCCGTTGGCGGCGCTTGCCGACAGGAGTGCTCCACTCAGCCCACACAGCGTGGCCAGCCCGATCGCCGGTCCGCCGACGAGAAAGCGCCGCCATTTGAACGCCATGCTTGGTGGCTGGTCCAGCCTTCGCGCCCACCAGGTCGAGAGGGCAAAGTCCGCCATCCAGATCACGGCAAAGCCGGCCGACAATCCAACCAGGATAGCTGCTGGCACGCCCCCGGGTCCGGACAGTGCTGTGACGGCCCGAAGGAGCGCGACGCAGGCCGCCACGCCCCCGGCGAGCACGACAGTCCGGTTGGGGCGGCGTACCACCCTAGCCCAGCAGCTTCTTCTGCAGAATTTCGTTCACGGCCTGAGGATTGGCCTTGCCCTGCATGGCCTTCATCACCTGACCGACGAACCAGCCCATGGCCTTGGGCTTTTCCCGCACAGACGCGGCCTGATCGGGATTATCGGCGATCAGCTGGTCGATCACGGCCTCGATAGCGCCGGTATCGGTGACCTGCTTGAGGCCGCGCTCCTCGACGATCGTCGCCGGGTCGCCACCTTCAGCCCACAGGATCTCGAACACGTCCTTGGCGATCTTGCCGGAAATGGTCTCGTCCTCGATGAGGGCGACCAGACCGCCCAGCTGTGCGGCGGAAACCGGGCAGTCGGTGATGGTCAGGCCTTCCTTGTTGAGGCGACCATAGAGCTCGTTATTGACCCAGTTCGAGGCCAGCTTGGCATCGCGCCCCGCAGCGACTTCCTCGAAATAGGCTGCACGATCCTTGTCGGCCGCCAACACGGACGCGTCATAGTCCGACAGGCCGAGCACGGAGACAAAGCGTTCCCGCTTGGCGTCGGGCAGTTCCGGCAGACCGGCCTTGATCTCGTCCACCCAGGTCTGCTGCAGCTCCAGCGGCAGCAGGTCGGGATCGGGGAAATAGCGGTAGTCGTGTGCCTCTTCCTTGGACCGCATGGAGCGCGTCACACCGGTATTGGCGTCGAACAGGCGGGTCTCCTGATCGACCTTGCCGCCTTCCTCGAGGATGTCGATCTGGCGCTGGGCCTCATACTCGATC
>NZ_JASBRI010000005.1 GCF_030149515.1 Maricaulis sp.
GGAAATGGTGATGCCGGGCGACAATGTGGAGATGAATGTGGAGCTGATCACGCCGATCGCGATGGAAGAGAAGCTGCGCTTCGCCATCCGCGAAGGCGGCCGCACCGTCGGTGCCGGCGTCGTCTCCAAAATCATCGAGTAGTCTGTCCGCGATAACGGCGGGGCCTGGCCCCGGACGAAACGATATGAAGCGGCGCACCCCCGGTGCGCCGCTTTTGTTTTGGCCGCCTTTTTCGTCTGCCTAACCCCGCGCAGCCAATGTTCTGCTGCAATTGGGCAACAGTGCGGCCCAAATGATTGCCCCGGCCTCCTGTGACAGTGGTGTGTCATTGACCCATCGTAATTTGCATGGGTACCTTGCATCCAAGGCGGGGAATCGTGAGCTCCGTCGAGGGGGAAGGATTTCGACGCCAAGAAATCGGGGCGATTTCTTCCCTAAAGTCGTTTCCTACTCGGAGGGATAAAAGAGTGAGACGGAATGTTTTCAAGGCTTGCCTTATGGCGAGCACGCTCATCGGTGGTCTGGCGACTGTCAGCCCGGCGATGGCTCAGGACGATGAGTCTTCTGAAGAAGAAACCATTGTCATCACGGGTTCGCGGATCCGTAATGCCAACCTCGTTGCAGCCAGCCCGGTCACCCAGGTCGATGCCGAAGAGTTTGCGCTCTCCGGTACGACTCGCGTTGAAGACCTGCTGAACACTCTGCCGCAGCTGGCGCCCAGCTTCGACTCCTTCACCGTCAACCCGACCACCGGTTTCGCCACCGCCGACCTGCGCGGTCTCGGCACCAACCGGACCCTGGTCCTGGTGAACGGTCAGCGTCTGCAGCCGGGCGGTATTCGTTCCCAGGCTCCCGACCTGAACCAGATCCCGGCGGGTATGATCCAGCGCGTCGAAGTGCTGACCGGTGGTGCTTCCGCCGTGTACGGCTCGGACGCTATGGCCGGTGTTGTGAACTTCATCCTCGACCGCAACTTCGAAGGCGTGTCCATCACCGCCGGTGCGTCGGGTTACCAGCACAACAACCAGAACGACTATGTCCAGGGTCTTCTGGACGACCGTTCGTTCGATTACCCCACGGGTAATTCGGGTATCGACGGCCGGACCTACAATTTCGACTTCGCCATCGGTTCCGGCTTCGCCGGCGGCCGCGGTCATGCGTCGGGTTACTTCACCTACCGCAAGAACGAAGAGCTGCTGCAGGGCGCCCGCGACTATTCCTCGTGCGCACTGAACCAGGGCGGTACGGTCTGCGGCGGTTCCTCGACCGCGCCGAACCCGAACTTCTTCCTGCTGCACCCGGATCTGGTCGGCTTTGCCCACTTCGATACCTCGGGCACGTGGGCTCCCGGTGTCGGCGAACTCTACAACTACGCGCCGATCAACCACTACCAGCGTCCTGACGAGCGCTGGACGGCGGGTGCCTTCTTCAATTACGAGATCAGCCCGCAATTCCGCCCGTACATGGACTTCATGTTCGCCAACACGAACACGTCGGTCCAGATCGCCCAGTCCGGTACGTTCTTCGTGAACTTCCTGGAGCTGGGTTGTACGGATCCGCTGCTGGGTTCGGCCTGTGCCGATCTCGGCCTCGATCCGGCCGACCCGGTTGGCATTTATGTCGGTAAGCGTAACGTCGAAGGCGGCCCGCGCGTGGCCGACATCGACTCCACGTCCTACCGCGTCGTGCTGGGTTCCGAAGGCGACCTGAACCAGAACTGGGCCTACAACACCTCGTTCATGCTGGGTATCAACAACTCCGGCGAAGCCAACCGGAACGACTTCCTGACCAACCGTCTGGAAGATGCGCTGCTGCAGTGCCCGGCTGGTTCGTCTGCCGGTTGTATTCCCTACAACGTCTGGGTTCCGGGCGGTGTGACGGAAGAAGCCGCAGCCGCTCTGGGTGGTACCGGCATGCGTCAGGGCCGTACCGAGCTGTTCCAGGTCGGCGGTTATCTGACCGGCGATACCGGTATTGTGATGCCGGGTGCATCCCAGTCGGTCTCGCTGGTGGCCGGTGCCGAATGGCGTCGTTCCAACTACGAAGTGCGTTCGGACACGAACATGGCCGAAGGCGCGTTCACGGGCCTTGGCGGTCCGCGTCCGCCGATCTCCGGTGGCTATGACGTGACCGAGATCTACTTCGAGGGCGGTGTGCCGCTCTTCGCCAACCTCAATGCCGAGTTCGGCTATCGCTACTCGAACTACAACACGTCGGGCGGTGTGAACTCGTACAAGATCGCGGCGACTTGGGATCCGATCGAAATGGTCCGTCTGCGTGGTGGTTTCAACCGCGCCATCCGGGCCGCGAACGTCGGTGAGCTGTTCGCCGACCAGCAGCTGTCCCTGTGGGGCGGTGACGATCCGTGTGCCGGCACGACCCCGGAATTCACCGCGGCGCAGTGCGCCAATACCGGTGTCTCCGCGGCCCAGTACGGCAACATCCAGGCCAGCCCGGCTGCTCAGTACAACCAGTTCTCGGGTGGTAACCCGAACCTGGATCCTGAGGTGGCCGATACCTGGACCTTCGGTTTCATCGCCAACCCGGTGGACAATCTCTCGGTCTCGGTCGACTACTACAACATCGCGATCGAAGAACGCATCGGTTCCATCGGTGCCGCCACGATCCTGCGCTTCTGCGCCCTGACCGGCGATCCGTTCCTCTGCGACAAGGTCAATCGTAACGCGACCACGGGCGACCTGTGGCTGGGTTCGAGCCTGGCTACGTCGGGCCATGTCGAGAACCTCTCGGACAACTTCGGTAACCTGTCCTGGCAGGGTATCGATATTGCCGCTGACTACTCGATGGATCTGTTCGGTGGCGATCTCGGCATCAACTTCGTGGGCTCCATTGCCCTCGAGCAGGAGATCGAGCCGCTTCCGGGCGTCAATCAGGACGCGACCTACGACTGCGCCGGCGTGATCAACCCGTCGTGCCAGACGCCGGAATGGCGCCACACGATGCGCTTCACCTACTCCCAGGGCACCTGGTGGCAGGGCTCCCTGCGCTGGCGCCATGTGGGTTCGATGGACTACACCGAGACCAACGGTGCAGCCGGATCCACGGACCAGATCCTGGTCGGCAAGGGCGGCCAGCTGCCGGCCCACGGCTACATCGATCTGACGGGTGTGTTCGACGTTCGCGAGAACGCCACCCTGACCGTCGGTGTGAACAACCTGATGGACCGCGAGCCGCCGCTCGTTGGTTCCACCCTGTCGCTGAACGCCAACGCGCCGGGCGGCTACGACCAAAACGGTCGTTTCCTCCACGCGTCGATCAATATCCGCTACTAATCGGATATCATCGCGACTATCGGGAAGCGGCGGGCCTTGTGCCCGCCGCTTTTCTTTTGTGGGAGCCCGGCGCCTGCGGCTGCGGCTTGATCGGCCCCGTGGCGCCCGCGCACTATCGCGTCGCCAGCGTGGGCAGGAGCCGAAATGACCGACAATACGACCCGCCGGACCGGCGATGTTGATGCCCTGATCCGCGAGGCCGCCGTGCAGCGCCGTGCCGGCCGTATGCAGGAGACGATCGGGATCTATCGGGACATCCTCCGCCTGCGGCCCGATCTCACGGACTACTGGTTCGACCTGGCTCTCCTGCTGCGTCAGGCCGGTCAGCCGCAGGACGCGCTGGAGGCCTATAATGGGGCGCTGGCGAACGGTATTCGCGATCCTCAGGAGGTGCATCTCAACCGGGCCGTGATCCTGTCGGACGATCTTCAGCGCGACGGCGAGGCGAAGGCGGCGCTGGAGGCGGCGCTGGCCGCCGATCCCGAATATGGTCCGGCGCGGCTCAATCTTGGCAATCTGCACGAGGAACGCGGCGAACGTGACGAGGCTCTGGCGCAGTACACCATCCTGGCGGAGAAGGCCGGCCGGGCCGGCGCAACGCCCGGCGAACGCGAACTGGGTACGGAGGCGCTGTCCCGGATCAGCCATCTTGCCGAACCTGCCTATGCGGACGAGCGTGTCCTGTTGCGCCTGAAGGAGGCGATCGAAGACGCCGGCCTGCCGGTCCAGACCCGGGCCAATGCGGCGTTCGCACTCGGGCGCGCGCTGGATGCCGCGGGTGAGCCCGAACGCGCCTTTGCCGCCATCGATACGGCCAACAGCCTGGCCCGGCAGGGCGGACCGGCCTACGATCCGGCTCGCACCGAACGCTTTGTCGAGGCGTTGATCGCAGCGACACAGGCGCCTGCCCGTCGAGCGGTGCCTGAGGAGCGAGGCGCGCTACAGCCTGTCTTCATTTGCGGGCTCTTCCGGTCCGGGTCGACCCTGATCGAACGCGTCCTAGCGGCTCATGACACGGTTACGGCCGGCGGCGAACTGGCTTATCTGCCACGCCTTGCGGCGACGGCGCTGTCGCCTTTCCCCGCAACGTTGGCGGCGCTGGACGATGTTCGGGCGTCGGAGTTTGCACGAGGCTATCAGGCGCATCTGGAGGCACTCTTCCCCGAGGCCGCCGCTGCCGGCGGGATCGTGATCGACAAACGGCCGGACAACTTCCTGCTGATCGGCCTTATCAAGCGTCTGTTTCCGGGGGCGAAAATCGTCCATACCGTGCGTCATCCGCTGGATACCGGCCTGTCCGTCTATTTCCAGCATCTTGACCAGCGCGTCGCCGGCTATTCCAGCGATCTTGCGGCGATCGGTCACTATTTCGGCCAGTACCGGCGCCTGATGGCGCATTGGAAACGGCTCTGGCCGGACAGTATTTTCGACCTCGACTATGATCACTTTGTGGTCGATCCCCAAACCTCCCTGCGAAGCCTGTTCGGCTTTCTGGACCTGGAGTGGGACGCTGCGTGCCTAGATTTTCACGAACGGCCCCAGACCGTAAGGACTGCGAGCTACTGGCAAGTGCGTCGCCCGCTCTATCGCAGTGCGTCGGGCCGCTGGCGGCCCTATGGACGTCAGCTAGAGCCGTTGCGTCACGCCTTGCTGGCCGCCGGGCTGAGCGAGAACGAGCTCGCATAGGCCTGGTGTGCTGAAACGGAAAATCGGTCTACGGCATTTTTTTGCAGAAGCCGGTTTTCTTTGCTGTCGAGGCATTGTAGACAGCTGCGCTTCGGATGTGGCGGTAGCCTTGCCACCGTGCTAATCCGCGTGCGCGGCATAGGGGTGTAGCTCAGTTGGTAGAGCATCGGTCTCCAAAACCGAGGGTCGGGGGTTCGAGTCCCTCCGCCCCTGCCATGCCGTTCTGACGGAATTGGGCTGGGCGACAACGTCGAAGCCGATTGCAAACAGGGCCCTGCCGGGCCAGATGGAATTGAATGACGCGAAACGCGAAGAATAAGACGCCGGCGCAGGCCAAGGCTGACACGGCAGCGCCGAGAAAGCGCCGTACTGGCCCGTTCCAGTACTTGGCACAGGTGCGCCAGGAAGCCCGCAAGGTGACATGGACCGGCCGGCAGGAGCTGATCGTGTCGACGATCCTTGTACTGATCCTGTCGACCATCGCCATGCTGTTCTTCTGGGGCGTCGACTGGGTGATCCGCACGACCGTCCAGTTCCTGTTGAGCCTGGGCGCCTAGAGGAGGCTTGTATGTCTGCCAAGTGGTATATCGTGCATGCCTATTCGAACTTCGAGAAGAAGGTCGCCGAGGCCATCAAGACCGAAGCCGCGATTCAGGGGCTCGAGGACAAGTTCGAAGAGATTCTCGTGCCGACCGAGGATGTGGTCGAAGTGCGCAAGGGCCGCAAGGTCAATGCCGAGCGCAAATATTTCCCGGGCTATGTCCTGGTGAAAATGGACATGACGGATCAGGCCTATCACCTGGTGACGTCGACGCCGAAGGTCACCGGTTTCCTGGGGTCCGGCAAGAAGCCGATCCCGGTGTCGGAGAATGAGGTCAAGCGGATCCTGGGTCAGATGGAGGAGGATGCGGAGCGTCCGCGTCCGACTGTGACCTACGAGATCGGCGAGACCGTGAACGTGATCGACGGTCACTTCCAGAGCTTCAACGGCGTTGTGGAAGAGGTCGATCACGACAACGGCCGCCTGAAGGTGGCAATCAACATCTTCGGCCGGGCGACCCCGGTCGAGCTGGAATACTCGCAGGTGGAAAAGACCAGCTAGCGCGTATGAGCTGCGGGAGGCGACGGCAAAAAGTCCATGCCGGGCCGTACCGCAAACCCCGAGGGGCCGCGATAGGCGCGGTCCTGACAATGGAGTGGGAACATGGCCAAAAAAATTGACGGCTATATCAAGCTGCAAGTGCCTGCGGGTGCTGCAAACCCGTCCCCGCCGATCGGCCCGGCCCTGGGTCAGCGCGGCGTTAATATCATGGAATTCTGCAAGGCCTTCAACGCGAAGACCCAGGAGATGGAAAAGGGGATGCCGATCCCGACCACCATCACTGTCTTCTCCGACAAGTCCTTCACCTTCCAGATCGCCACCCCGCCGGCGAGCTTCTATCTGAAGAAGGCGGCAAAGATCCAGAAGGGCAGCCAGACTCCGGGCCAGGCTTCGGCCGGTACCGTCACGATGGCGCAGTGCCGCGAAATCGCGGAAGCGAAGTTCAAAGACCTCAATGCGAACGACCTCGACCAGGCGACCAAGATCATCGCCGGTTCCGCGCGTTCCATGGGCCTGGAAGTGACGGAGTAGGGATCATGGCGACTATCGGAAAGCGTCTCGTGGCTGCACGGGAAACCATCGACCGCGATCGGCTCTACACCGTTGACGAGGCGGTCAAGCACGTGAAGGCCAATGCCAAGGCGAAGTTCGACGAGACCGTCGAGCTGGCCATCAATCTGGGTGTCGATCCGCGCCATGCCGACCAGATGGTCCGTGGCGTTTGCGAGCTGCCGAACGGAACGGGCCGCACGGTCCGTGTCGCAGTGTTCGCGAAGGGGCCGAAGGCCGATGAGGCAACGAAGGCTGGTGCCGATGTTGTGGGTGCCGAGGATCTGATGGAACAGATCCAGGGCGGCAACATCAATTTCGACAAGGTCATCGCGACCCCCGACATGATGCCGCTGGTCGGCCGTCTGGGTAAGATCCTGGGTCCGCGCGGCATGATGCCGAACCCGAAGGTCGGCACCGTGACCATGGACGTCACCAAGGCGGTGAATGCCTCCAAGGGCGGTGCGGTCGAATTCCGCGTCGAGAAGGCGGGCATCGTCCATGCCGGTGTCGGCAAGGCGAGCTTCACCGAGCAGCAGCTGGCGGAGAATGTGCGTGCCCTGATCGGCGCTATCGTCAAGGCCAAGCCGACCGGCGCAAAAGGTACTTATATCAAGCGCATCGCGCTCAGCTCCACGATGGGGCCGGGTGTGAAAATCGATATGTCTGACGCCCTTTCGGCGTAAAAGACTTGAGTTTCAGCCCGGCAGGCTTTATCCGGCCGGGCTGATCCGGTCTTCAATCCGCGGTTTGGATGAAGATCGGCCTGTCCGAGATCTCAGGGGGCGGGGCCTTTTCAGGTTCTGCCTTAATCCAATTTGGGCCCTGCGTGAGACAGAGCGAGACTGATCTGACCTTGTGGTTGGTCGGTTCAAGCCCTGGGACAGGACGCGTCATGATGGCGTCCGACCCGATGAGGGGAAGATGTCGTGATGGCGTTTTCACC
>NZ_JASBRI010000022.1 GCF_030149515.1 Maricaulis sp.
CATTATTGTCGCGCACAACGATCTGTACGATGGCTCTCTCTCCATTATCTGGACGCAAGGACCATCCTCACGCCGCTAGTTCGCCAGAGGCGCGGCTACTACCAGAGCTGCGACGCCGTGTCCACTCTGTCAGCGCACACGTGTGGTGACGTCCAGACGCGTCTGGTTTAGAGATACGGCATGACCGATGCCGCCTTTGATACCCGCTCGCACAAGTCTAGCACACGCGAAGCCCTGCTGCAGCCCATGCTCGCGCATGCTGCCTTCGATGGCTGGACCGCGGCGACGTTCGAGGCCGCCCGCAGGGAGGCCGGTATCGGTGCGGGTGAGGCAGAACTGGCCTGTCCGCGCAAGGAGCTGGACATGCTGGCGCACTGGTCGCGCCAGCTGGACGCGGCGGTGCTCGACGCGGTGAAGGCCGGCGACCTGTCGCAGATGAAGATTCGCGACCGCGTAAGGTTCGGCGTCATGGCGCGGCTGACGGCCATCGGCGAGCATGAGGAGGCGGCCCGCCGGGCCCGCGCACGGCTGATGCTACCCGATGCCGGCGCCGAGGGTGCCCAATTGCTCTGGGTCACAGCCGACACGATCTGGCGTGCCATCGGCGACACCTCGACCGACGTCAATTTCTACACCAAGCGGACCATCCTTGCGGGCGTCTACGGCACCACCCTCGCGACCTGGCTTGGCGAGACCGACGCTGCAAAGCCCGAAGCCCGGGCCTTTCTCGACCGGCGTATCCAGAACGTCATGGATTTCGAGAAGACCAAGGCGCAATTGCAAAGGATGACGGCCGACATGCCGGACATGGCGGGTTTCCTGGGCAAGCTGCGCTACGGGCCGGGGCCGCGTGCCTGACCGGACATAATCCCCTTCCCCGATTGCGAGATATTCCGCCGCGCGGTCATTCGCCACCGTGCACGGAACCCATTGCCTCCGATATAGGTTGGATCAACAGAGCCCAGCCCAGGAGGCCCCCATGCACACGGGCACCATCGACCTCGACGTTCACCACCAGCCCCGGGGACTGCGCGACCGCATCGCTTTCGGCTTCGTGAAGTTTCTGCGCTTCTTCGCGGACACCTTCTTTGCCAGGCGCTACGGCCATCGCGCGGTCGTACTGGAAACCGTCGCCGCCGTGCCGGGCATGGTCGGCGGACTGCTCCAGCATCTCAAGGCGATCCGCCGCATCCGCGACGATAAGGGCTGGATCCGCACGCTACTGGACGAGGCCGAGAACGAACGCATGCACCTGATGACCTTCATCGAGGTGGCCAAACCGTCCCTGTTCGAACGCCTCGTCATCATGATCACCCAGGCGATTTTCTATAACGCCTACTTCTTTCTCTACCTGTTCTCGCCGCGCACCGCCCACCGGGTTGTCGGCTATTTCGAGGAAGAGGCCGTGATCAGCTATACCCAGTATCTCGCAGAGATCGACGCCGGCCGGCACGAAAACGGGCCCGCGCCCGATATCGCGATCCGCTACTGGAACCTGCCCGCCAATGCCCGCCTGCGCGACGTTGTCATTGCCGTGCGGGCCGACGAGGCCTGCCATCGCGACGTCAATCACGGCTTTGCCGATGCGCTGGCCGGGCATGACCGCGCCGCGGTCAGCCCCAGCGCGGGGAGCTGAACCAGGTCTGCTCGGCGGGCACTTGCACAATCTCGCGTTCCGGCCAGCGCATGGCCGTGAGTTGGCCGCCGAACACGCACCCCGTATCGACGCACACGACATTGTTGCGCTCGCGGATCTCCGGTTCGGCGACATGGCCGTGCACGACCGTCGCTTCGCCCGAATACCGGCGGGCCCAATCGCGGCGCACAGGCAAGCCGTGCCGGTCGCGCTCGCCTGTTACTTCTCCGTACATGGCAAAGGCCCGAACGCGGGAACTCTCTTCCCCGTGCATGTCGGCGTGCACGCCGGCATGCGCCACCACCAGCGCGCCCCGGTCGAGAACGAGATGGCTGGGCAGGGCATCGATGAAGCGCGCGACCTCGCCATGAAACGCGTCGGGCTCGTTTTCGAACTGCTCGATCGTGGTCTGGATACCGTGCGAGATCGCCACCTTGCGCCCGGCCAGCCAGCGGCGGAACTTGTCGTCGTGATTGCCGACCACGCAATAGCCGCGCCCCGATCCGACCAGATGCATGGCCAGACGCATCACATCCGGCGTGCGCGGACCGCGATCCACCAGATCGCCCAAGAGTACCGGCTTGCGGCCTTCGGGATGTTCGATCTCATAGTCGCGGCGGCCCGCCGGCCCGTCCATGTCCAGCCGGTAGCCCAATTGCTGCAGCAGGGTCTCCAATTCCCCGGCGCAGCCGTGCACGTCCCCGATCAGGTCGAACGGGCCGGTATCGCCATGAAAAGCGTCCGGAGCGGGAGGAGGCGCGCGCAGGATCATGCCCCCAATATGGGCCGTGTCGCGAACATCTCTAACCCCTATAGCGGGGAAAGCCGGTTCACGTGCCCCATTTTGCGGCCGGCGCGTACCGCGCGCTTGCCGTAAAGGTGCAGCCGCGCCGCAGGGTCGCCGGCGATCTGCTCCCAGTTCAGCGCATCCTTGCCGATGAGATTGGTCATCACACAGGCCGAGTGCGGCGAAGGATCACCCAGCGGCCAGCCGGCAACGGCGCGCATATGCTGTTCGAATTGCCCGCAACCGCAGGCGTCCATGGTCCAGTGACCGGTATTGTGGACACGCGGAGCGATCTCGTTGACGACCAGCCCGTCGGGGCCGAGGTCGAACAGTTCGACCGCGAAGACCCCGACATGACCCAGACCGCCGCCGATCGCCCGGGCGATCTCCAGCGCCCGCGCCTGCGTGGCCGCATCGACGCCGGGCGCCGGCGCCGTCGTCCGCTCGAGAATCCCGTCGCCATGGACGTTCTCGGACAGCGGCCAGGCCTTCACCTCTCCATCCACGGACCGTGCCGCCACGACCGACAGCTCTCGCCGGAAGTCCGCCGCGCCTTCCAGAATGGCCGGTTTCCCGCCTATAGCCGTCCAGGCCGCTCCGGCATCGCCGGTCTGGCGGATCCACGCCTGCCCTTTGCCGTCATAGCCGAAACGCCTGGTCTTCAGCACGGCGGGCAGGCCGATCCGGGCAATCGCGGCGCCAAGATCATCCCGGTCGGTGACGTCTGCGAAGGGCACGGTGGCCACGCCCGCCTGGTTGATGAAACGCTTCTCGGTAAGCCGGTCCTGGGTGAGCTCCAGCGAGCGCGCACCAGGCCGCACCTGCGAGACGCGGGCCGCCACGGCCACGGTATCAAGGGGAACGTTCTCGAACTCGTAGGTCACCGCATCGCAGCGCGCCGCAAAGGCCTCGACCGCTCCGGCGTCGTCCCAGGGCGCGCAGTAGGCACGGGCCGCAACGCGGGAGGCCGGGCAGTCGGGCTCCGGTTCGAAGACGTGCACGTCAAATCCGAGCGCCGCGCCCGCGGTCGCGAGCATGCGGCCCAGCTGGCCGCCGCCGAGAATGCCGATGGTGGAACCGGGAGCCAGCGGGCCGTCGCTCATGGCGGATCAGTCCTCGACCGTGACCGGTACGCTGTCGCTCTGGGCCTGGCGCCAATGCGCCAGGCGTCCCGCGATCCCGTCATCCGACAGGGACAGGATCGAGGCCGCCAGAAGACCGGCATTCTTCGCCCCGGCATCGCCGATCGCCAGCGTGCCCACGGGAACACCGCCAGGCATCTGCACGATCGAAAGGAGGCTGTCCTGACCGCTTAACGCCTTGGACTTCACCGGCACCCCCAGCACGGGAAGCGTCGTCATCGCGGCCACCATGCCCGGCAGGTGTGCCGCACCCCCGGCCCCGGCGATGATCACCTTGATACCGCGGTCACGGGCAGCCTTTGAGAACGTCACAAGCCGGTCTGGTGTCCGGTGCGCGGACACGACCTGCGTTTCATAGCCGATACCGAGTTCGCGCAGGATGTTGGCCGCCTTTTTCATGGTCGGCCAATCCGAGCGCGAACCCATGATGATGGCGACATCGGCGGAGACTTCAGAGGATTGCGGCGACAATTCGCTCATGACGCTTCCTGCGCGGAGGAAAGGAAGCGCGGGACCTTAACTCCAGCGTTCAGAACGTCAAGATCGCCCAGTCAGGCAAGGCGCTTCTTTTGCGGCTTGAGGGTTTCTTAACCACACTTGTTCAGCCTGAGCCTGAACAGATTCGAACAGGATCGACGCATGCGCATCGGCCCCTTGAATACCGGCGGCAATGTCGCCCGCACCGGCAAGAGCGACGGTGCCAGGAAGACCGGCTCCACGAGTGCGGCTGGGGACACGGCCGCGCCGCGCGACGCCGCTTCCATCATGGGCGTGCCGGAAGCCGAGCTGACCCCCAATGTCCAGCGCGCCCTGCTGTCCCTGATGGGCGAGGTCGACCAGCTGCGCAAGGAGACCGAGCGCCTGCGCGGCCGGGTTCGCGAACTGGAATCCCTGGCCGATCACGATGCGCTTCTGCCGGTGCTCAACCGGCGTGCCTTTCTGCGCGAAGTGTCCAAGGCACTGGCGCTGGCGGAACGCCACAATGCGCCCTCGGCCCTGGTCTATCTCGATCTCAACGGGTTCAAGACGATCAACGACACGCACGGCCATGCCGCCGGTGATGCCGCCCTGCACCATGTCGCCGGCCTTCTGACCGCGCATATCCGCGAGACCGACGCCGTCGGCCGGCTGGGCGGTGACGAATTCGGCGTGGTCCTGACGCTGACCGGGCGGGACGGGGCCGAGGCCAAGGCACAGGAACTGGTCGAGATCATCGAGACCACGCCTTTCACCCATAAGGACGAGTCTCTGACCGTGGGCGCCGCCTGGGGCTGTCAGCCGCTGACGGCAGGCCACAAGGCCGAGGAAGCCATGGCCCAGGCCGACGCAGCCATGTACGCCCGCAAGCAGGCCCAGAAGACCGCAACCACACGCAAACAGGCCTGATCCGCACTCAGGCGATGATGTCGGGCGTTATCTGGTCCTCGACGCGCGCGATCTCGTCCTTCAGTTTGAGCTTTTCCTTTTTGAGGCGGGCCAGTTTTAGCTGGTCGACGACGCCATTTTCCGTCAGGGCGTCGACTTCGTGATTGAGCGCATCGTGCTGAGCGCGCAGAGCGGTGAGTTTTTCGCGGAGTGCCTGCTGGTCGGTGGAATCGCCGTCCATTCCTGAGCCGTCTCTTTCTTGTCGGACAATGTACCGGTTTGCCGTGTGCCGGGACGAGCGGACATGCAGGATCGTCGCGGTCCCCCTCTGTCGGCGCCGGCATGTTAGCGGCATTCACACCGCAGATAAATGCGCAATGGTCGCTGCAGACGCGAAAGCGCGGCTGCAGCTGGGTTTCCGGCTTGCCACGCAAGTTACATCTGTAACATAGTGGTTACGAAAATAGCACAAAGAGACTGTTCATGTTCACTCGGTTCATGCCCGCCATCCTGCTTGCACTTGCAGTCCCGGCCGCCTTCGCATCTCAGCCGCCGCAGATGCTGAGCGAGTCGGTGACACGGCATATTCGCGTCGACGCCCGGCAGCTGGCCCTGACCGGGATACAGGTGATCGACGGGTCGGGCGGACCGGCGCAGACCGACCAGACAGTTCTCATCGAGAACGGCCGGATTCTCGCCGTAGGGGCGGACGGAGCGCTGGCCATACCGGAGGGTTTCGAACGCCTCGATATGGATGGCCACACGGTGATCCCGGGCTTTGTGGGCCTGCACAATCACCTCCACCATCCCGGCGTGCCGGTCAGCCACCACGCCGCTCCCCATCTCTACCTGGCCGGAGGCGTGACGACCCTCTTCTCGGCCGGCAGCGCGGCGCCGCTGGCCGAGTTGAACATGGCCGGGGCTGTTTCGCGCGGGCTCGGCCCGGGTCCCGACATGCGGATTGCCGCGCCTTATGTTACCGGACCCGGCGGCAACTGGGTGATGCCCCGGCCGGAAACGCCCGGTGACGCCCGGGCATTCGTCGACTACTGGGCATCGGCCGGTGTCGCCGGTTTCAAACTCTACCGCCATGTCACACCCGCGATCGCAGCAGCCGTGATCGAGCACGCCCACACCCACGGCCTGGCGGTCACCGGTCATCTGTGCTCACTGACTTTCCAGGAAGCCGCGGAAATGGGGATCGACCGCATCGAGCACGGATTCCTGTCCATGTCCGACCTGGTGGCGGACAAGGCCCGCGGCGAATGCCCGTCCACCCTGTCCTCGCTGGAGACCGCCGAGATGGACGGCCCCGAAATCGCGGCCATTGTCGAAAGTCTTGTCGCCCGCGACGTCACGCTGACCTCGACCCTGGCCATTATCGAGTCCCACTTCGCACACCGTCCCCAGGGCGATCCGCGCGCGATCGAGATGCTGTCCGCCGATGCCCGAGCGGCTTACGACGCACGCCAGACCGCCCTGCGCGCGCGTCGCGACACAACCCGCTTCACGCCGGAATTGTTCAATCGCGTTCTTTCCTTCGAACGCGGTTTCGTGGCCGCGGGAGGCCGGCTGGTCGCCGGACCGGACAATGGCCGGCACGTCGTCCCCGGCTACGGCGATCAGCGCAATCTGGAACTGCTTGTCGAGGCGGGGTTTCCGGTCGCAGAGGCCGTTCGCATCATGACGCACAACGGTGCCGTCGAGCTGGGCCTCGGTTCGGACCGCGGCCTTGTCCGCGCCGGCTATCGCGCCGACCTCGTCGTCGTGGCGGGGGACCTGGCCGCCGATCCGGCCGTGATCCGCTCGACGGTCTATGTCTTTCGTGACGGGCATGGATACGATCCGGAAAGTCTGGCCGATGCGGCCCGCGGCGATGTCGGCCTGCGCTGAACGCTAACGCCGCCCGCCCTCCAGATCCTCACCCCAGCGGCGTGTGCCGTCCCAGTCCAGGCCGAACAGGTCGAGGGCGCGGCCGACGGACTGGTCGACGAGGTCGTCGATGGTCTCGGGCCTGGCGTAGAAGGCCGGAAGCGGCGGACAGATCACCGCCCCCATCTCGGTCAACGCTTCCATGGTGCGGATATGGCCGAGATGAAACGGCGTCTCGCGCACCATCAGCACAAGGCGCCGACGCTCCTTGAGCACGACATCAGCGGCGCGCGTGAGCAGGCTGGAGGTCACACCGGTGGCGATTTCCGACATCGTGCGGACCGAACACGGCGCGATCAGCATGCCCCGTGTCACGAAGGATCCCGATGCGATCGCAGCGCCGACATCGGGCATCTTGTAGACTTGGTCGGCCCGCGACCGGAAATCGCGGATAGACAGGCCGGTCTCGTAGCCAAGCGTCATTTCGGCCGCTTTTGACGCCACGAGATGACTCTCGACGTTCAAGGCCTTGAGCGCTTCAAGCGCGCGAATTCCGTAGACGATGCCGGACGCGCCGGACACGCCCACGATCAGCCGGTCGGGCTTTACCATCCCATAACCCCGAAACGTTTCGTGAGTAGACATAGCGTCACAACGTGTTTCAATCGAGGGTCCCACGTCAGTAGAGGAGACGTTCCATGTCCATCGAAGCCCGCATCCGTGAGCTCGACGCCCGTCACACGCGTCTGGATTCTCAGATCGACGATCTCAAGAAGCACTCGTCCGCGGACTCTCTGGAAGTCGCTCGTCTCAAGAAGGAAAAGCTTCGAATCAAGGAACAGATAGAAAGCTTGCGATTGTCGACACACGGCACAATGGCAAGCTGACCGGCCAGTCCGGCAGATTTCATCGGGGCGGCTTTCGGGCCGCCCTTTTCGTAGGCTAGACTTGGGCCAATCGATACCGGAGATACCCGATGCGCGCGATCGCTGTGATCCTGACCGTCGCGGCCCTGACCGCTTCGCCCGCCCTGGCCGACAAGGAACTCACGTCCTGCGCGCAGGGCCGGCTGGCGCTGGAAGCAGGCAATAGCAGCCAGGCCATCGAACACCTTGAAGCCTGTCTGAGCTCCGAGAATCTCACGCCGGACGAAGAGGTCGGCATCTATGCCGGGCTCGGCGCAGCCTTCCTGTCCGAGGAAAGATTCGAAGAGGCGCTCAGCGCCTATAATTTCGCCTTTGCCATTGTCGATACCCAGCGGGCCGAAGTCGTCGAGCCGACCCTGTGGCGCAATCGCGGCATCGCCCGGGCCGAGGTGGGCCAGCTCGACGGTGCCCTGGACGATCTTCGCAGGGCCGCGGGCGAAATGCCCAACGATGTGATGACCCAGCTCACATTGGGCATTGTCTACCAGGACATGGACCGGCCTGCCGACGCAGTGGTCGCCTACGACCACGTCGTCCGCCTCGAGCCGAACTGGATGGGCGCCTGGATCAACCGGTCGAGTGCCCTTCTCGATGCCGGCATGACATCGGCCGCGGTCGAGGATGCCCGCCGCGCCGTGGAACTGGAGCCGGACAATGGCACCACGCTGAACATGTTGTGCTGGACACTGATTCAGGACGGCCGGGCCGCTACTGCCCTTCCCCTTTGCGAACAGGCGGTGGAGCTGGAACCGGAATCGGGCGCCATCGTGCATTCGCACGCCTCGGCGCTGGAGGCTCTCGGCCGGCTCGACGAGGCCATGCCCCTTTACCGCCGCGCCTGGCAATTGGCACCTGACGACCCGGAGATCGCGCAAGACTACGAACGCACGCACAATCCCTGACACCGGCCGCAACGGCCATTGCCAGCGGCGGCTGCCCGTGCAAGGTCTGCACGCCCCGCCGGACGTCCCGGGCCGGGTGCCAGCAGGAGGATCGCATCATGGGAGACCGGGTCGCCATCGTCACGGGCGGTGCCAACGGTATCGGCAAGGCCTGCGCCCGCCGCCTGAGCGAAGACGGCTTCAATGTCGTCATTGCCGACATCGACCAGGACGCCGGCGCCGCCCTGGCCGACGAGCTGGGCGCCGACAAGAACAAGGCGCTGTTTGTCTCCTGCAATGTATCGGACCGCCTGTCGGTCAATAACCTCCTGGCCGAGACACGCTCGGCCTTCGACCGGCTGGACGTCCTGGTCAACAATGCCGGCATCGTCGCCAAGGGCGATATTCTCGACCTGTCCGAAACCGATTTCGACAAGGTGATCGGGGTCAATCTGCGCGGCGCCTTCCTTGTGGCGCGCGAGGCGGCCCGGCAGATGGTGGACCAGATCGACGAGGCCGGGGAACGCGCCGAGGACGTGCGCCGGCGCTATGCCATCATCAACATGTCGTCGGTCAACGGCGTGGTCGCGATTCCGGACCAGCTGGCCTATTGCACGACCAAGGGCGCGATCAACCAGATGACCAAGTCGATGGCCCTGTCGCTGGCGAAATACGGCATCCGCGTCAACGCGATCGCACCGGGCAGCATCAATACCGACGTGCTCAAATCGGTGAACGACAATCCCGAGGCGATGGCCAAGATCATGTCGCGCACGCCGCTGCAGCGTATCGGCGATCCGGACGAGGTGGCCTCGGTGGCGTCCTTCCTCGCGTCCAAGGATGCCAGCTACATCACCGGCACGACTCTCTATGCCGATGGCGGCTGTCTGGCGCTGAACTACACGATGAGCTAGGTGTCGGGACCGGCGCGGTCGATCGATTCCATGATCAGCTGGCGTGCCTTTTCGGCATCGCCCCAACCGATCACCTTGACCCATTTGTTGGGCTCGAGATCCTTGTAGTGCTCGAAGAAGTGCTTGATCCGCATCAGCTGCGGTTGTGCGACGTCGCCGTATTCCTTGATCGCATCGTAGAGCGGGGAGAGTTTGTGGTGCGGCACGGCAAGGATCTTCTCGTCCATGCCGCTCTCGTCCTCCATCATAAGAACGCCGATCGGGCGGGCGCGCACGACACAGCCCGGCACCAGCGTGGTGTGGCCGATGATCATGACATCGATCGGATCGCCGTCTTCCGACAGGGTGTGCGGCATGAAACCGTAATTGCAGGGATAGCTCATCGGCGTGTGCAGATAGCGGTCGACGAAGAGCGTGCCGGCATCCTTATCCATCTCGTACTTGACCGGCTGGCCGCCGACCGGGACTTCGATGATGACGTTGATGTCCTCGGGCGGGTTTTCACCCGCAGCGATTTTGTCGATCCGCATGGCGCGCTCCTTGAGACGAGTCGTGCGCCCTCATACGCCGTTCGGCGCCCGGAACCAATGCCCTTGCTGCACCGCAAAACCGGTTCTGGTCAGGCCGTACGGCTTTCATTGGCCGGTTCGAGCAGACGCGCCCGCTCGCGCTTGACCACCTCCTCGCCGCGCAGATGCACGAAGTCGCCGCGCACGGTGTCCCAGGCCTCCAGCAGGCGCCGCGCCAAGACCGACCCGGTCGCCTCTGCATGCGCCTCGATCAGGGCCACACAACGCCGTTCGGCCTCGCTCTCAAGGTCGAAGGCCAGCACGGTCTCCGGATTAAGCCGGGCATCGAGCCGACGGTCGGGATCGTAGACGAAGGCGTCGCCCCCGGTCATGCCGGCCGCGAAATTATCGCCCACCGCACCCAGGATCACTGCCGCACCGCCGGTCATGTATTCGCAGCCATTGGTGCCGCAGCCTTCCACCACTGTCTCGGCGCCGGAATTGCGCACGGCGAAGCGCTGGCCGGCCCGGCCGGCCGCGAACAGGCGGCCCGACGTGGCGCCATAAAGACAGGTATTGCCGATAATGGCATGGGCCTCGTTGACCGCACTGGAACCGCCATAGGGCCGAACCACCAGCGTCGCTCCCGACAGCCCCTTGCCGACATAGTCATTGGCATCGCCATCGAGCTCGATCCTGAGGCCGCGCGCGGCAAACGCCCCCAGCGACTGGCCGGCCGATCCGCGCAGGCGCAGGGTGAGATGATCCTCGCCCAGACCGTCCGGACCGAACCGGGTGACGATTTCCGAGGACGTCCGCGTGCCCACGGCGCGATCGGTATTCTTCACGCCATAGTCCAGCTGCATCTTCTCACCCCGGTCAAAGGCGGGCGCCGCATCGACGATGATCTGCTCGTCCAGGCTGGGCGTGACCTCATTGCGCTGGGTCCGCGTCGACCGCGCCGGCCGTTCCACCGCATCGGCCCGCGACATGATGGCGGACAGGTCGAGATCGTCCAGCGCCTCGGACCCGCGCGACACCTGGGCGAGCAGGTCGGAGCGTCCGATCACATCCTCCAGCGACGCCGCCCCGAGACCCGACAGGATTTCGCGTACGTCCTGCGCCAGGAAAGTCATCAGATTGACGACATGATCCGGGAAACCGCCGAAACGGGCCCGCAGATCGTCGTCCTGGGTGCACACGCCGACAGGGCAGGTGTTGGAATGGCACTGCCGCACCATCAGACAGCCCAGGGCGATCAGCGAGGCCGTGCCGATGCCGAATTCCTCGGCGCCCAGCATCGCTGCCACGACCACGTCCCGCCCCGTGCGGATACCGCCATCGGCGCGCAGGGTGACGCGTTCGCGCAACCCGTTCAGCGACAACATCTGGTGCGCCTCGGCCAGGCCCAGTTCCAGCGGGCCCCCGGCGAACTTGATCGAAGTCAGGGCAGCCGCCCCCGTGCCGCCGACCGAGCCGGAAATATTGATGATGTCGGCATTGGCCTTGGCCACACCGGCCGCCACGGCACCGACACCGGCCGCCGCAACCAGCTTCACTCCGACGCGGGCGCGCGGATTGATCTGTTTCAGATCGTAGATCAGCTGCGCCAGGTCCTCGATGGAATAGATGTCGTGGTGCGGCGGCGGCGAGATCAGGCTGACACCCGGCGTGGCGTGGCGCATGCGCGCGATAAAGTCGGTGACCTTGAAGCCGGGCAACTGACCGCCTTCGCCGGGCTTGGCACCCTGGGCCACCTTGATCTCGAATTCGCGGCACTGATTGAGATATTCCGCAGTCACGCCGAAGCGGCCCGAGGCAATCTGCTTGACCGCGGAATTCATGTTATCGCCATTGGGCAAGGGCTTGTAGCGCTTGGGATCCTCGCCGCCTTCGCCCGATACCGACTTCGCACCGATCCGGTTCATCGCGACATTGAGCGCGCCATGCGCTTCCGGCGAAAGCGCACCCAGCGACATCCCCGGCGTGACGAAACGCCGGCGGATACCATTGATCGATTCCACCCGGTCGAGACCGATGGCCGGACCGATGGCACGCATATCGATCAGATCGCGCAGCTGGATAGGCCCCTGTCGCTGCACCGCCTCGCGATAGCGGGTCCAGGCTTCAGTATCGTTGTTGCGCACGGCCTCTTGCAGCTCGCTGATCACCCGGGCCGACAGGGCGTGCCGGTCCCCGGATGCCCGCTGGCGGTAGAAGCCGCCGATCGGCAGGCGCGCCTCCGGACCCGACCAGGCCTTGCGGTGCAAATCGAGTGTACGCACTTCCAGGCCCGGCAGGCCGATGCCGGAAATCCGGCTGACCACACCCGGCAGATACGCTTCCACCAGCGCGCGGGAGAGGCCCAGGACCTCGAAATTGCAGCCCCCGCGATAGGAGGACACGATTGAGATCCCCATCTTGGAGAGGATTTTCAGCAGGCCGCCGTCGAGCGCATCCTTCAGGCGCTTGGCCCGGGCACACGCCCAGGCGTCGCCGCCCTTGGTTTCCCGTCCCGCGGTGATCGTGTCGAAGGCGAGATAGGGGTTCACCGTGGTGGCGCCGAGCCCGACGAGAACAGCGGCATAGTGCGAATCGAAACATTCGGCCGAGCGTACGTTGAGCGAGCAGAAATTGCGCAGCCCTTCCCGGGTGAGGGTGGAGTGCACGGCACCGGCGACGAGGATCATCGGCAGGCCGGCGCGGCCCTCATCCTGGCGGTGATCGGTGAGGACGAGATGCGCCGCGCCGTCGCGTACAGCCGCGACGGCCTCGGCGATCACACCGTCCAGCGCCTTGCGCAGGGTCAGGCCGTCGCCCGTGGCGCCCGCGGCGCGGACCAGGCAATCGATCTCCTTGACCGCCCCGCCCATGTGCTCGCGCCAGCGCTCATAGGCCCCGTTGGTCAGGATCGGGCTGTCGAGCACCAGGACGGACGCCCGTTCCTCACCCTGGGCGAGGATATTGCCGAGATTGCGAAACCGGGTCTTCAGACCCATCACCCGGCCTTCGCGCAACGGGTCGATGGGCGGGTTGGTGACCTGGGAAAAATTCTGCCGGAAGAAGTGCGACAGGGGTCGATAGGTCTCGGACAGTACCGCCAGAGGCGCATCGTCGCCCATCGAGCCGACGGCTTCCTTGCCGTCCTCCGCCATGGCGTCGAGGACAAGTTCGATACCTTCGAAGGAAAAGCCCGCCGCGGCCTGGTGGCGCGTGCGTTCCTCAAGTTCGAACATTTGCGGTTCCGCGCCCGGGCCGATGACCGGCTCGATATCCTCCATCTCGCCCAGCCAGCGGGCATAGGGATGCTGCTCGCTCAACTCGTCGAGGATTTCCTGCTCGCGATAGAAGCGGCCTTCCTCGATATCCAGGGCAATCAGGCGGCCCGGCGTGATCTGGCCGCGCTCGACCACCTCGTGCTGGTCGATGGGGGCCATGCCGGTCTCCGACCCGGCCACCAGGATCCCGTCCTCGGTGGTCGCATAGCGCATGGGGCGCAGGCCGTTGCGGTCCATGCCGGCGATCGCCCAGCGGCCGTCGAAGGCCGCAATGGCGGCCGGCCCGTCCCAAGGCTCCATGACGGCATTGCAGTATTCATACATGCGCGCCCAGCCTTCCGGCATCACATCGGCACGCTTGGACCAGGCCTCGGGGATCAGGATGGTCTTGGTCATCGGCGCAGAACGTCCGGCCCGCACCAGGATCTCGAAGGCCTGGTCCAGTGCGGCGCTGTCGGACGCACCTGGCTGGATTACCGGTTTCACATCCGCCTCGTCGCCGGCAAAGGCGGTCTCGGCGATGTGAACCTCATGGCTCTTCATCCAGTTGATATTGCCGCGGATCGTGTTGATCTCGCCGTTGTGCGCCAGCATGCGGAAGGGCTGGGCCAGACGCCATTCCGGGAAGGTGTTGGTGGAATAGCGCTGGTGGAAGATCGCGAAGGGCGACACGAAATCCGGATGCTGGAGATCACGGTAGAAGGCGTCGATATCCTCGGCCCGGAACAACCCCTTGTAGATGATGTCGCGCGAGGACAGCGAGCAGACATAGAGATCGCGCAGATTCTCCTCGCGCGCACGCCGCTCGATGCGGCGGCGAACGATGTAGAGCATGCGCTCCACGCTTTCGATATCGCGGCCCGTGGGGTCGCGGAACAGGACCTGTTCGATCTCCGGCAGGGTGGCCCGGGCCTTGTCGCCCAGCACCGCCGTGTCGACCGGCGGCTGGCGCCAGCCATAGAAGGCAAAACCCTCGCGCAGGATTTCCGCTTCGATAATGGCGCGGGCCCGCTCGCGCGCAGCGAAGTCCGTTCGCGGCAGGAAGACCATGCCGACGATGACATCGCCGCGTTCAGGTTCATGGCCCGTGCGCGCGACGGCGGCCTTGAAGAAGCCCTGCGGCACGCCGACGCGAAGACCGGCCCCGTCGCCGGTCAGCCCGTCGGCATCGACAGCGCCGCGATGCCAGACCGATTTCAGCGCATCGAGCGCCAATTCCACGATCTCGCGGCGGGCACGGCCCTTCATGTCGGCAATCAGGCCGACGCCGCAGGCATCGCGCTCGTCCTCCGGGCGCCACAGGCCCGTACTTTCGAGCAGGGACAAGCCGGCCCGCGTGCGGGCCCCGTTCCAGGTCTGATGGGTCATTCGGCAGCTCCCAGAACCGCAAGGCGATTGTCCAGATAGCATTCGATGGACTGTGCGGCGTCTATCCCGTCGCGGATCGCCCATACCACCAGCGAAGCCCCGCGATGGAGGTCGCCCGCCACGAAGACACCGTCCAGACTGGTCATCTTGGTCGCGCCGTCACCTTCGACCCGGCCATCGCGATGGACCGACAGATCAGGCGCGGAGAAGATTTCCGGCAGATCCTCCGGCGAGAAACCGAGCGCCGAGACCACCATGTCGGCGGCGACATCCCATGTGTTGCCCGGATCGGGTTCCGGCGCCCGGCGGCCGGACGCATCGGGCGCGCCCAGTCGCATGCCCTGGACCCGCACCGCCTCGATGGCGTCACCCTTGGTCAGGATGGCAAGCGGAGAAGACAGCCATTCGAAAACGACACCCTCTTCCTCGGCATGTTTCACCTCGCGTGCCGAACCGGGCATGTTCTCCCGGTCGCGGCGATAAAGACAGGTGACCGACGCCGCGCCCTGGCGCACGGCCGTGCGCACACAGTCCATCGCCGTATCGCCGCCGCCAATCACCACGACGCGTTTGCCCCTGGCCGACAGGGTCTCGTCACCGGCAGGCGCATCGCCCAGATCGTTGCGGTTGGAACGGGTGAGATAATCCAGAGCCGGGATGACACCATTGCCCGCGCCCGGGCAGGTCAGCTGGCGCGCCGCATACACGCCTGTCGCCAGCAGCACCGCATGATGCTGATTGCGCAGCTCTTCCAGCGTGGCGTCGTGCCCCACTTCGAATTCGAGCCGGAACTCGACCCCGCCCTCGACCAGCCGGTCGAGCCGGCGCTGAACGACGCTCTTGTCCAGCTTGAACCCCGGAATACCGTACATCAAAAGCCCGCCGGCCCGGTCCGAACGTTCATAGACCGTGACCTCATAGCCAGCCTCGCGCAGGCGCTCGGCCGCAGCCAGGCCCGCAGGGCCCGAACCGACAATGCCCACACTCGCACCGCGCGGCTTACCGGGTTTGAGGGGGGAGACCCAGCCCTCATTCCAGGCCGTATCCGTTATGTACTGCTCCACGGCACCTATGGTGACGGCGCCATGACCGGACTTTTCCACCACGCAGCTGCCTTCGCAGAGCCGGTCCTGCGGGCAGATACGGCCACAGATTTCCGGCATGGTGGAGGTGGCGGACGAGGTCTCGTAGGCTTCGCGCAAACGCCCCTCGCCGGCCAGCATCAGCCAGTCGGGAATATTGTTCTGCAGCGGGCAACCGGTCTGGCAGAAGGGAATGCCGCATTGCGAGCACCGCGCAGCCTGATCCTTCGCCTTCGCAGGGTCGAACGGCCGGTAGATCTCGCGGAAATCCTTGGCTCGTTCGCCCTCCGGGCGCTTTTCGGGATAGGCTTGATCGATGTCCACAAATCTCAGCAATCGGATCCCCTTTTTCGGTCGCAAGTTCGCCACTGCAGCACAGACTTCGCTGTCGCACAAGACAGGCGCCTCGCGGCGATTTGGCACTTTTTACCCGAAATGCCGTTTCCTGAGAATGCTTTTGCCATTAGCTCCCGCAACTGCAATTCATTGCGCACAAATTTCTCCACACAGCCGGTGCGCGCATTGCGGCGCAGCAGAAGATTCCGGATCGAATGAGCGATATGGTCGGACAATTGACGATGAATTCAGGACTCACCCGGCAGACCTCCGCCGAATTGCACCGGGAACGGAACGTCGTCCCGTGTCCATACGGCCGATCAACAGTGCGTAACCCTGCCGGACGGCGGTCGCGCACCGGCCCGCACCGGGCTAGGCTTGTTCGCGGACGGTCGTGAACCCACGTCTGGCCTGCCTGCAATCGAGGAAGTGACATTGGACGGCACCGCGCCTCTGACAACCGCGCCTTCGCTGATCGACCGTTTCGGACGGCCGATCACATATCTGCGCCTGTCGGTGACGGATCGCTGTGACCTTCGCTGCGTCTACTGCATGGCCGCCCGGCCGAACTTCCTGCCCAGGTCCGGACTGCTGACGCTGGAGGAGTTGACAGCGATCGGCGAACGCTTCATCGCCCGCGGCGTTCGCAAGATCCGCATCACCGGCGGCGAACCCCTGGTCAGGCGCGACGTGACCACGCTGATCGGCAATCTGGGCCGCCATGTCGGCGCATCGCTGGACGAGCTCACGCTGACGACCAATGCCACCCGGCTCGCCCTGCACGCCGAACGCCTGGTTTCCGCGGGCGTGAAGCGGGTCAATGTTTCCCTGGATACGCGCGACCCGGCCCGCTTCGGCCGCCTCACGCGAGGCGGCGATCTGTCGCGCACACTGGCCGGGATCGAGGCCGGCCGACGGGCCGGTTTGCAGATCAAGATCAACACGGTGGCCCTGAAGGGCGAGAATGAGAACGAGATTCCCGACCTTGTCGCCTGGGCGCACGGACAGGGTTTCGACATGACCCTGATCGAGGTCATGCCGGTCGGGGATGTCGGCGAGGACCGCGCCGACCAGTTCCTGCCGCTCACAACAGTCCGTGAGGTGCTGGAAAGCCGCTGGAGCCTGACGGACATTCCCGATCGCACCGGCGGCCCGGCCCGCTATGTCCGTATAGCCGAAACCGGCGGCCGGCTGGGTTTCATCACGCCGTTGACCGGGAATTTCTGTGCCGGCTGCAACCGGGTCCGCCTGACCTGCACCGGCCAGCTCTACACCTGCCTTGGTCATGACGGCGCCCTGGACCTGCGTTCGGCCTATCGCGACGGCGGGATTGCGGCAATCGACGCAAGGCTGGACGAGGCCATGGCGATCAAGCCGGAACGGCATGATTTCGACGTCAGCCGGGGGGCGGGTCCGGCCGTGAACCGCCACATGGCGCAGACCGGAGGCTGAGGCGATGAAACTGACAGTGCGCTATGTCGCCGCGCTGCGCGACAGGATGGGCCGGGCCGAGGCCGATCTCGACCTGCCGGAAGGCATTGCTGACAGCGAGGCGCTGATCGGGCATCTGCGAGCCGCCGAACCTGCAGCCGAAGCCCTGTCGCATCCTTCGGTACGGCTGATCCTGAACGATGCCATCGTGCCGCGCCCTGCGCCCCTGTCGGACGGTGATACACTGGCCTTTTGCCCACCCTTCACGGGAGGCTGAGATGGCCGATATCACCATTGAAATCCTGCATGAAAGCCTGGATCCGGCTGCCGAGACCGGCGCGCTGGCCGGACGCGATGCGAGCGCGGGCGGACTGGCCACTTTCGTCGGTCAGGTGCGCGACGAGCCGGGGCTGAAGGCGCTGGAACTGGAATACTATCCCGGCGTCACCAAACAGGCGCTCCAGCGTATCGCCCAAACCGCCGCGCGGCGGTGGATGATCGCCCGGGCCGTCATCAAGCACCGGGTCGGACGTATGACGCTGGGCGAGCCCATCGTCTTCGTCGCCGCCGCAGCAGCGCACCGGCGCGAGGCGCTGGACGCAGTCGGCTACATGATCGACATGCTCAAGACCGAGGCGCCCTTCTGGAAGCGCGTGCACACAGACACGGGCGCGCACTGGGTCGAGGCGGTGGACGCCGATCGCGACGCCGCCGATTTCTGGATGGAGGAAATCGCCAGTGAGGATGCGTGATGGGTGCTGAAACAAGGTCCCTGGGCTTTGCCGTCATGACCGTGTCGGACAGCCGCGACGAAACCACCGACAAGACCGGCCCCTGGCTGCGCGAGCGCATCGCCGAGGCCCGGCACCATGTTGTCGATCATGCCCTGGTCACCGACGAAGTCGCTGCCATCCGGACGCGCTGCGAAACCTGGATTGCCGATGACCGCATCGCCGCCATCATCACGACGGGCGGGACGGGCCTGACCGGCCGCGATGTCACACCGGAAGCCGTACGCCCGCTCTTCGACAAGGAGATCGACGGATTTTCCGCCGTTTTCCACATGGTCAGTTTCAAATCGGTGGGCGTTTCCACACTGCAGTCGCGCGCGCTGGCCGGCATTGCGCGCGGCACCTATATTTTTGCCATTCCCGGTTCGACCGGGGCCGTGAAGGACGCCTGGGACGAGGTGCTGCGTCATGAATTCGATCCGGCACACCGCCCCTGCAACCTGGTTGAACTGATGCCCCGCCTGACGGAAACCAAGGCATGAGCGCCCTGACCCACCAGGACGAGGACGGCCGGGTTCGCATGGTCGATGTCGGCGACAAGGCGGTCACCCGCCGGAACGCGGTCGCTACAGCGAAAGTGCACATGAATACAGAGGCTTTCGAGGCCGTGCGTGACGGGTCCGGCCCCAAGGGCGACGCCCAGAAGACGGCGGAGCTGGCCGGTATCATGGCCGCCAAACGCACCGCCGACCTGATCCCGCTTTGCCACCCCCTGCCGCTGACCAAAGCGCGTGTCGCCATCGAACCTGCCGGCAAGGGCGTGTTCGAAATCCGGGCCGAAGTGACAACCGACGGCAAGACCGGAGTGGAAATGGAAGCGCTCACGGCCGCCTCGGTAGCCGCGCTCACCCTCTACGACATGGCCAAGGCACTGGATAAGGCGATGCGCATCACCGATGTGCAGCTGGAGGAGAAAAGCGGCGGCCGCTCGGGCGACTACCGGCGACCGGCAGGCGACGCATGATCCCCCTCGACGACGCCCTGGCGCGCATTTCCGCCGCGCTCGATCCGCTGGACAGCGAGACCGTGGCCCTGGCAGATTGCGCCGGACGTGTTCTGGTGAAGGACCTGACCGCCCGGCTTACCCAGCCGCCCTTTGCGGCGTCCGCCATGGATGGCTATGCCGTGCATGCCTCCGATCTCACCGGCGAAACGGTCACGTTGACTCTCGCCGGCGAATCCGCGGCCGGGCATTTGTTCGAACACGCGCTGGAACCGGGCACGGCGATCCGCATCTCCACCGGCGCCGCCCTGCCGCCCGGGGCGAACCAGGTCGTAATCCAGGAGAATGTGACGCTCACCGGCGACACCATTCGCACTTCGCAACCGCCTCGCCCGCTCGCCCATATCCGCCCTACCGGCCAGGATTTTGCGCGCGGTGACGTGCTCCTGCGCCAGGGCAGCCGGATAACGCCGGAAGCGGTCTCGCTGGCGGCGAGTGCGGGCGTGGCAGATGTCAGCGTGTGCCGGCGGCCCCGCATCGGCCTGCTCGCCTCGGGCGACGAACTGGTCGAGCCGGGAAAGACGCCGGGTCCGGGCCAGATCGTCAATTCCATCGCCATCGGCCTCGCAGGCCTTGCCGGACAGTGGGGTGGCGAGACGGCCTATCTCGGCATCGTCCGCGACGATCCGGCCGATATCGGCCGCAAGCTGGACTCGGCGAAAAATCTGGACCTGTTGGTCACGATCGGCGGTGCCTCCGTGGGCGATCACGATCATTTCCGCACCGTCTTCCACGAACGCGGCGGCGCGCTCGACTTCGGGAAGATCGCCGTGAAGCCCGGCAAGCCGACCTGGTTCGGCGCCCTGGACGGCACACCGGTTCTCGGCCTGCCGGGCAATCCGGTCTCCGCCTTCGTGATGGCACGCCTGGTGCTGCGTCATGCGCTCTGCCGCCTGCTCGGACAGCCGCCGGCCACCATATTCGCCCGCGCCCGCCTGGCGGTGCCCTTACCGGAGAACGGCCCGCGCGAAACCTATTTGCGCGCGACGCGCAATCCGCAAACCGGCGATGTCGCGCCGGTCGCCCGCCAGGATTCCTCGGTGATGTCGGCGCTTGTCGAAGCCGATGTGCTGATCCGGCGGCCAGCGAATGCGCCCGCAGTCGAGGCAGGCGAACGCGTGGTTACGGTCGTGCTGGATTGAGAGTGTCAGACTGACGCGTTCACGCGGTCACCCGGCCGAGTGAAGGCAGACCACCGGTCGAGACTACGCGGCAGGTACACACACCGGTGCATCCGCCTGCTGCGATAAAGCGCCCAGGCGTCGCCCGGCCGGGGAAATGCGCCTGCACGAAGCGACCCTGCCACCAAACCGGTTCCCTCCCGCCCTGCAAATGTTCTAGCCTGCGCCAACCGGGGGTTCAGGAGAGGTCATCCGCATGAATACGAAGAGGCTTTGGCGCGCCGCAGGCGGTGCGATCGCCGTTCTGCTGACCGGCGGAATCGCCGCAGCGCAGACCTGGGAGGACAGCATTGCAGGGCTGGAACGCCGCGACGGGTTCGTGCCACTGCAGATCGATGCCGAGGACGGTCGGGTTCTCGCAGAGCTGACGCAGCAGGCCGACGGGTCTCTGGGCCGGATGATCTATACCGCACGGCTGACGTCCGGCCTCGGTTCCAACCCGGTCGGCCTCGATCGCGGCCTGGGCACACGTTCACAGATCCTGCGCTTCTTCCGGGTCAATGACCGCGTCTTCGCCGAATTCGAGAATACCGGCTACCGCGCAATCGGGGCGGATGAGGACGAGGCGCGTGCCACACGCCAGTCCTTCGCCCGGTCGGTGATCTGGAGCACCGGCATCGTCGCGGAGACAGACGGCCGGGTCCTCATCGACCTGTCCGGCTTCCTGACCCGCGATCCGGTCGGCACGGCATCCCAATTGTCCGACACCGACCAGGGCTCCTTCACGGTGGATCCAGATCGCAGCGCTCCGCTGACAGATGCCGCGCTGTCCTTTCCGCAGAATGTCGAAATCGACGCCCTTCTGACCCTGCAGTCCGGCGATCCCGGTTCCGAGGTGCAAGCCGTGGCGGCCGATCCGCGTTCGGTAACACTGACCGTGCACCATTCCTTCGTCGCCCTGCCCGAACCGGGCTATGAAATCCGCGAGGCGGACGACCGCTCGGGTGCGATCACCATGGATTTCTACGACATGGCGGCCCCGCTCGACGCTCCCGTGCGCCGCGCCTACGCCATCCGGCACCGGCTGGAGCGGGTCGATCCGGCCGCGCAAAGCGGCCCGGTCGTCGAGCCCATCGTGTATTATCTCGACCGCGGCACACCGCCCCTGATCCGCGACGCGCTGATCGAAGGAGCGAACTGGTGGGCCCAGGCTTTCGAGGCGGCCGGCTATGAAAACGCGTTCCGGGTCGAACTTCTGCCCGAAGGCGCACATCCGCTGGACGTGCGTTACAATATTATCCAGTGGGTCCACCGCCAGACCCGCGGCTGGTCCTACGGTGCCTCGGTGATCGATCCGCGTACCGGCGAGATCATCAAGGGACACGTGATCCTGGGCAGCCAGCGTGTGCGTCAGGACCGGATGATCTTCGAAGGCCTGCTGGGCACGTCCGGCACCGGTACCGGTGCAGCGGACGATCCGCTGGAGCTGGCGCTGGCGCGCATCCGCCAGCTCTCGGCTCACGAGGTCGGGCACACGATCGGCCTGGCCCACAATTTTGCCGCCAGCATTTCCGACCGCGCCTCGGTGATGGACTATCCCGCTCCGCTGGTCACCCTGGCCGCCGATGGCGGTATCGATGTTTCCCGCGCCTACGACACGGATATCGGGGAATGGGACAGCGTGGCCATCCGCTGGCTCTATGGCGAATACGGCGAGGGAGAAGACGAAGCGGACGCCCTCGACGCCATTCTGGCCGAAGCCCGAAGGAACGGGCTCGTCTACATCACCGACAGGCATGCCCGGGGCAATGACAGCGCCCATCCGCTGGCCAACCTGTGGGACAATGGATCCGATCCGGTCGCCATGCTGAACGAGACGATGGCCGTGCGCCGCACCGCCCTCGACGGTTTCGGACCGCGCGTACTGGCGCGAGGCGAGCCGCTGAGTGCGCTGCGCGACGTGTTTTCGCCGATCTATCTCTATCACCGCTACCAGGTGGAGGCAGCGGCCAAGACCATCGGTGGCATCGTTTTCAACTATGAACTCAATACCGGCTCGCCGTCCGGTCTCGCCCCGGTGGCACCGGCCGATCAGCGCCGGGCCCTCGACGCCCTGCTCGCCACGCTCGACCCGGCTGCCCTCGATATTGCCGACAACACGCTGGCGCTGATGGCCCCCTCGCCCTTCGCCGACTATGACGCGGCCGCGACGCGCGAGCTGTTCCGCTCTCCCGCCTATCCGGCGTTCAGCCGCACGGCCGCCGCAGGCGCGGCTGCGCGGATCACCCTGGAAGCGACCCTGTCGCCGGGGCGATTAGCCCGCCTGGCCGACCAGTCGGCCCGAGACAGCGAACAGGTTTCGCCGGAGGAGGTTTTCGACCTGTTCGAACGCCATGTCTTCGATGCCCCGCGAGGCGAGGCGCACCGCCTGCGCCCTGTCCGCCAGGCCGTGCAGGCTGAGTATGCCGCGCAGCTGCTCGATCTCGTCGCCGGAGCTTCGCCCACCGTATCGGGTCTGGCCCGACAGCGCCTGGAACGCCTGGCGGCCCAAACCCCGTCGCGGCGCGACACCGGACCCGATGCCGCCCACCGCCTCTGGCTCTCCCGCGCCATTGACGCCGGGCTGGACCGGATCGACCGCGGCGAGACACCCGAACTGACCGATACGCCCATTCCGCCGGGCAGCCCGATCGGAGCCGACAGCTGCTGGCATTGTGACAGCGCTACGCTTCTGGGACTGCAGCGGTGAAGCCGCTTGCCGGCCTGGCTGCGGCGGCGCTGGCCCTGTCGGCCTGTTCCGGTCCGGCCGATCCGCTGGCGGGCATTGTGCTGAGGCAGCAGGACAGCGGCGTTGCCGCAAGCCTGCGCGGTCTGGCCGTCGTGGATGCACAGACCGCCTGGATCGGCGCGCCGGACGGTCAGGTTTTGCGCACCGTGGATGGTGGCGAACACTGGACAGTGTCGCGGATTCCCGGTGCGGAAGGACTGGATCTGCGCTCGGTGCATGCCTTTTCCGCCGCGCATGCCCTGTTCTTCACCGCCGGCCAGCCCGCCCGGCTTTACGTCACGCATGACGGTGGCGCGCAATTCGACCTGGTCTGGGAAGACCCTTCGGGCGAGGCCTTTTTCGACACGCTGGAATTCTGGAATGACCGGATCGGCCTGGCCTTTTCCGATCCGGTGGACGGCGCCTTTATGGTCCTCATGAGCGAAGATGGCGGGGCTAGTTGGCAGCGGGTTCGCGGCCTGCCCGACCCGCTGGGCGGCGAGGCCGGCTTTGCCGCGTCGGATACTTCGGTCGCGCTGGCGCCCGATGGATGCGCCTTCATCGGTACCGGCGGGGCCGCAACCGCCCGCATCCTGCGCAGTTGCGATGGAGGCACAGCCTGGCACGCGTTCGAAACGCCGTTGGCCAGTGGTTCGCCCGGCGCCGGCATCTTCTCGCTCGCGTGGACGGGTGAACGCCTGATTGCCGCCGGCGGCGACTATCAGAATCCGGACGCCAGGACGGGCACGCTGGCCTGGTCGGACGATGGCGGGCAGAGCTGGCAATCCGCGCTGGAACCGCCGGGCGGTTACCGCTCCGCCGTTGCTGTCCTGCCGACCGATCCGCCGGCCCTGATTGCCACCGGTCCGACGGGTACCGACATTTCACGCAATGGCGGGGAGATCTGGATTGCCTGGGAAGCCTTGCCGGGCCATCACGCCATCCGGTTCGCACCGGACGGCCATGCAGGCTGGGCGGTGGGGTCCGGGGGACGGATCACACGGATCGAGATCGCGGACGATTAGACAGAATTGTCCGGGCCCGGCGCAGGGCCGGACCCGGACAGCACACGCCACGCGATCAGGGGATCCTGACGGAGACGGTATCAACCCCCGAAGGACTGCGATACGGTGGCGAAGATACCGTCATCGCCGCCGTCCGAGGCGTTGTAGTAGCGGATATCCCAGCCGACATTCTCGAACATCGTGCCGGACAGGCCGACCTGATAGTCTTCATAATCGGCGGAAGAGAGGTCGTCGAACCGGCTGGCGCCGACGCGGGCATCGATGCTGACACCGGCGCCCAGTTCCAGCGCGGCACCGGTGGAAACATACCAGCCCGGTCCGATCTCGCCGTAGAATTCCGGGGAATAGGCTACATCGATATCCCAGGCGACCGGGCCGAAGGACCGGCTGAGATCGCCATAGACTTCGACGAAATTCTGCCCGTCCGGGCTATCAGGATAGGCATAGTAGATAGCGCCGACATCGAAACCGAAACCGCCGGCCTCCCAGCTATATCCACCATAAATGTCGAGCTCCATCGTGGTGTCGTCGGAAAAGTCGACGCTGGAGCCCCAGATACCAGCATAAAGCCCTTCCTCCGAGGTGACGTCGAAGCCGCCGGAGACGGCCGGACCGTCGCCGGTCTGGGAAATGCCGCGGAAGACATAATTGGTGGTCAGGGCGACATTGCCCTCGACCGATTGTGCGGCGACCGGTGCCGTGAGGGCGCCGAGGGCCAGGGCGAGTGTCAGATACTTGGCTTTCATCACTTTACTCCTTCGTTGATTTCTGCGTCCCGCTTACGCGGTGCCTCCGGGGGCGGGAGCGCAGCCCTTCTGTTGCGCGCAGGCTGACCGGCGCGGATTTCATGTTCCGGCCCGGGCTGGGTTGGGACTTGCGTGTCCAGCCACGTTCCGGGTCTTGGGGTTTGCTTGGACCGGCCCCGGGCTGGCCGGCCGGCGCCTCTGCCACGGGGGCAGGCGCGCCGGCCGTCATCCCCGCTATTCGGCCGGGGCCGCGGGCTTTCCCGGATCGATCGCGGCGAAGATGGACCCTGCCGGATGACCGAGTTCGGACAGATCGCCGCCGACATTTTCCGCATCGGGCGAAAGGCGGATGCCCAGGGTGATCTTGAGGATCAGCCAGACCGCGAAGGAGGCGATGAACACGAAGGCGCCGATCGCTCCCACACCCACCGCCTGGCCGAAAAAGCTGGCGTCGGAATTTGTCAGCGGGACCGCCATCGTGCCCCAGATCCCGGCGAAGAGGTGCACCGGGATGGCGCCGACCACGTCGTCAATCCGTGCAGCCTCGAGGAATTTGGCCCCGAAAGTGGCGATCACGGCGCCCACGGCACCGATGCCGATGGCTTGCATGATCGTGGGGGTGAGCGGTTCCGCGGTGATTGACACCAGGCCGGCCAGGGCGCCGTTGAGGCAGTAGGCGAGGTTGGCCTTGCCGCCGCCCAGGAAGAGCGAGAGCAGATAGGCGGTCACCACGCCCGCAGCGGCGGCCATATTGGTATTGGCGAAGATCTGCGAGATCGCCACCGCATCCGCCGCAGAACCCATGGCCAGCTGGGACGCACCATTAAAGCCGAACCAGCCGAACCAGAGGATGAATGTGCCAAGCGTCGCCAGCGGCAGCGACGACGGCACCATCGGCGTGGCATTCGGCCCGAAACGCCCCGAACGAGCGCCCAGCAGGATTGCGCCGGCCAGGGCAGCCCAGCCGCCCGTGGAGTGGACCAGGGTGGAACCGGCGAAATCGGAGAAGCCGAACTGGGCGTCCAGCCAGCCGCCGCCCCATTCCCAGGAACCCTGGATCGGATAGATCACGCCGGTCAGGACGACCACGAAGATGAAAAACGAGCCCAGCTTGACGCGTTCCGCGATGGTGCCCGACACGATGGACGCCGCCGTCGCCACGAAGACCATCTGGAAGAACCAGTCCGACGCTGCGGCATACCCCGTATCGAGGGCGATCTCGGTATCGCCGGCCAGTTCCGACGGAGCCCAGATCTCCGGCATGCCGAACCAGGGAGTCTGGCCGCCATACATGATCTGATAGCCGATCGCATAGAACATGATCCCGGCGATCGAATAGAGCGCGATATTCTTCAGACAGATGGCTGCGGCGTGCTTGGTGCGCACAAAGCCTACTTCCAGCATCGCGAAGCCGGCGGCCATCAGCATCACCAGGAAGCCACCGATCAGGAAAAGCAGTGTGTTGAAGACAAAGGCGGTTTCCTCGGAAACCTCGGCATTGGCGGGTCCGGCGATCAATGCCCCCGCCGCGAGCGCGAGCAATGCGCCTCCCATCAGTCTCTTCCGCAAATGTGTCGTGCCAATCATTGGGGTCCCCCGCTCTGGCAATTTGCCCTTTGGACCTCCGGTGCCGAACGCGCACCGTCGGTGAGGCCACCCCATCCGGGCGGCCCGCTTGTTTCTGAAAGGATCGGGATTTGCGCACGATGATTGCACGCATTGCGGAACGCCTGTTCCGGCGACCAACACCTGATCCACGCCGCACACTGGCGACGGCGGATCCCATCAAGGCGCTCTGTGACCGGCTGCGTTTGCGCAGCTCTTGGTATGACGACCTTATGACATTCCATGCTGCAGCGCAACATTTTTCTTGAATGCCATACTCTCCGGAAATTTTGACCACCTGAAGCCGCCAATCTGGCGTTGGGCGCAAAATAATTCCGCCCTGCGAAAAGAGCTGACGTCGGCCGCCCGTCAGCAGTTCAATCCACAGAGTCGCGACATGATCGGATGCCGCACACAAATCTTGCGGCGCCAGCGCAAAGAACCGTCAACCCGATTTCTGCAATATTTTACCCCGGCACTGCGTGTGCCCGAAATTGAGACAGGCTGCTCGATAATCGTGCAAGGTGAATGTGGGGTCAGTTCGACGGGTCGCGCGGACCATGCGGGCGGGTCAGGATGAAGGTCGCTGCCGCGACCATCACGATGGACTGGACCAGGATAATCTGCAATTTCAGACCGAGCGCGACACTGAGCGCGAGGGCAGCGGTCATCGCTGTCATGGCAAGCCATTTCGAGCGCCGGTCGATACTGCCGTGATCGCGCCAGTTGCGGATAACCGGGCCGAATTGCCGGTGCTCCAGCAGCCAGGCGTGCAGGCGCGGGGAGCTGCGCGCGAAGGCAAACAGCGCCAGGAGGAGAAAGGGTGTTGTCGGCAAAAGCGGCAGCGCGGCGCCGGCAACGGCCAGCCCGACACACAGATACCCCGATCCAAGCCACATCATCCGTCTGATCATGCCGCAGCATAGCCCGGCAAGACCCGATTGGCGCCTTGAAATATGCAGATTCCGCCTCTGACGCAGAGGTGTTTTATTGCGATGACTGACCCGTAGGCGCGATCTTGTGCAGAATTTTTCCAATATGGGGTTGCCAACCCGAAAAACTGCGGTCACGCTGCAGCGCAATAGGAAACAGGACAGACCTGACATGCCGACCAACACGATCACCCTGCCGGTCCTGCCGGCCGCCGCCATCGAAGGCGCGCGGGTGATCTCGCTCGGCCTCCTTCTTCTCGTACTCGTACTTATTATCACCCCCATAACGGGAGTGGCGCTCGCGCCTGCCAGCTAGGTAACCAGACCAAACAGGCAGACACGAAAAACCCCGCTCCCGGAACCCGGAGCGGGGTTTTTCGTGTTCGCCGCACGGAAAGCTTCGATGACCCAGAGTTCAAAAAAAGCGTCAGATGCGATCACCCGCGGGCCGGCCCGGGCTGCCGCGCGCGCCATGTTGCGCGCGACGGGCATGACCGATGCCGATTTCGACAAGCCGATGATCGGCGTGATCAACACCTGGACCACCGTGACGCCCTGCAACATGCACCTGGCCGATCTGGCCGAGCCAGTGCGCGACGCCGTGCGCGAGGCCGGCGGACATCCCGTCGACTTCAACACTGTCGTCGTCTCGGACGGCATTTCCATGGGCTCGGAAGGCATGCGCGCCTCGCTGATCTCGCGCGAGGTCATTACCGACTCGATCGAACTGGCCACACGCGGCCATTGTCTGGACGGAATCGTGATCCTGGTCGGCTGCGACAAGACCATTCCCGCCGCCGCCATGGCGCTGGCGCGCATGGATGTGCCCGGCTGCATTCTCTATGGCGGAACGATCATGCCGGGCCGCCTGGGCGAGAAGGACTTGTCTATACAGGACGTGTTCGAGGCGGTGGGCGCCCACGCCGCCGGCACTCTGGACGATGATGGCCTGAAGGCCGTCGAGAAGGCCGCCTGCCCCGGAGCCGGCGCCTGCGGCGGCCAGTTCACGGCCAATACCATGGCGACCATCCTGTCGGTCATGGGCTTCTCGCCCATGGGCGTGAACGACATCCCCGCGCCCCATCCCGACAAGGCCGAGGCCGCGGCCCGCTGCGGCCGGCTGGTTGTGGAGCTGGCAAAGACCGGAACACGGCCGAGGCAGTTCGTCAGCGCGGCATCCCTCCGCAACGCGGCGATCGCTGCCTCGGCCAGCGGGGGCTCGACCAATGCCATCCTGCACCTGGCTGCCATCGCGGCCGAGGCAGGCGAGCCCTTCTCCATCGACACTTTCGACGAGGTTTCCGGCATCGCCCCGGTGATCACCGACCTCAAGCCCGGCGGCCGTTTCCTGGCCCACCACATGTTCCTGGCCGGCGGCACGCGCCTGTTCGCCCAGCGCCTGGTCGAGGCCGGCCTGCTGGCCGACACGCCCACGGTGACGGGGCGCAGCCTGCACGAGGAAGCCGCCGAGGCCGTCGAGTCCAGGAACCAGCGCGTCATCAAGACGGTGGCCGACCCGGTGAAGCCCGATGGCGGTTTCCGCATCCTCTATGGCGACCTGGCACCGGAGGGCGCGGTGCTGAAAACCTCCGGCCATTCCCGCAATGCCTTCGAAGGGCCGGCCCGGGTGTTCGAAAGCGAGGAAGCGGCCTTCGCCGAGATCGAGGCCAACCGCATCAAGGCGGGCGATGTGGTTGTCATCCGCAATGAAGGCCCCAGGGGCGGCCCCGGCATGCGCGAAATGCTGGGCGTCACCGCGGCCCTGGTCGGCCAGGGTCTCAGCGAGGATGTCGCCCTGATCACCGATGGCCGTTTTTCCGGCGCCTCGAAGGGTTTCGTGATCGGCCATGTAAGCCCCGAAGCCGCGGCCGGCGGTGCGATCGGCCTGATCCGCAATGGCGACACAGTCCGCATCGACGTTGCCGCGCGGCGCATCGATGTCGACGCCAACCTGGCGGAACGCCGGCGCGACTGGGTCCGCCCCGAGCCGAAATCCGCCGGCGGCGTCTTTGCCAAATATGCCGCCCTGGTCTCCTCGGCCTCGCGCGGCGCCGTCACGATTCCCGCGCCCGCCCAGCCGGCGGCCGCACCGTCATCCACCGAAACACAGACATCCAAGCAGGAGATCAACGCATGACCGCGTCCGCATCCACCCCGGCCCCCAGGCGCGCTGCCTTCGAGGTCGACACTACAGCGTTCAAGTCGAAACCGGTCGCGGTGATCGGCTATGGCAGTCAGGGCCGCGCCCACGCCATGAACATGAAGGATTCGGGGTGCGACGTGATTGTCGGCGTGCGCCCCGGCGGCGCGGGCGAAAAGAAGGCGAAGGCCGACGGGCTGAAGACCGCGACGCCGGAAGAGGCCGCCAAGGCCGCCCATGTCATCGCCATACTGACCCCGGACATGACCCACGAAACCGTGTTCCGCGACATGGTCGCGCCGAATCTGGACGAGGGCGACACCGTCCTCTTCGCCCATGGTTTCTCGGTGCATTTCGGCCGCGTCGTTCCGCCGGCCGACGTCAATGTCATCCTGGTGGCCCCCAAGGGCCCCGGCGATCTGGTGCGTCGCGAATTCGAGATCGGCCGCGGCGTGCCCTGCCTGTTCGCCATCCACCAGGACGCGACCGGCACGGCCCGGGAGACAGCGCTGAGCTATACGGCCTGTATCGGCGGTGCGACCGCCGGTGTCATCGAAACCAGTTTCGCCGAGGAAACCGAGACCGACCTGTTCGGCGAACAGGCGGTGCTGTGCGGCGGCGCGACCGAACTGGTCATGGCCGGCTACGAAACCCTGGTCGAGGCGGGCTATCAGCCGGAAGTCGCCTATTTCGAGTGCCTGCACGAGCTCAAGCTGATCGTCGACCTGCTCTACGAGGGCGGCATGGCGAAGATGCACGAATTCATCTCGGAAACCGCCATCTACGGCGATCTGCGCTCCGGTCCGCGCGTCATCAATGAGGAGACCCGGGCCCGCATGCGTGAGGTTCTCAAGGACATTCAGGACGGCACTTTCGCGCGCGACTGGATCACCGAGAACCAGGCCGGCAAGCCGCAATACCAGGCGCTTTTGCGCAAGGACCTGGATCATCCGATCGAGAAGACCGGTGCCGCCCTGCGCGCCGATATGCCGTGGCTGCAGCCCGGCGCCAATACCCACTAGAGGCCCCCGCGATGACCGCCCTGCCCGCCACACAGACCCTGGCCGAAGCCTCACCCCCCGCGCCTGCCAAGCAGACCGGTGCACACGCCGTCGTGCGCACGCTGGAAGTGCTGGGTGTGGAGCGTGTATTCGGCTATCCGGGCGGGGCGATCATGCCCGTCTACGACGCGCTGACCGGGTCGAGCCTGAAACACATCCTGGTCCGGCATGAACAGGCGGCGGCCTTCGCGGCCGATGCCCAGGCGCGTCTGACCGGCAAGGCGGGCGTCTGCCTGGCCACATCCGGTCCCGGCGCCACCAATCTGCTGACCGGCATCGCCAATGCCTACATGGACTCGGTGCCCATGATCATCCTGACGGGCCAGGTCCCGTCCGGACTGATGGGGACCGATGCCTTCCAGGAAGTCGACGTGTTCGGCATGTCCATGCCGGTCGTCAAACACTCGATCATCATCCGCGATCCCATGCGCATTCCGGAGATGATCGCCGAAGCCTTCGCGATCGCTGAGGGCGGGCGCCCCGGCCCCGTCCTGATCGATTTGCCGAAGGATGTCCTACAAGCCGAGGCGTACCCCACCTTACCCCCAGAGTCTCGGCTCTCAGCAGGGCCGTCCCCATCCCGTCAAGCCGATCTGGATGCGGCGGCGGCCCTGCTGTCTTCTTCCGAACGCCCCGTCCTCTATATCGGCGGCGGCGTCGCGCTGGGCGGAGCCGTCGAGGCGGTGCGCGACTTCATGGGCCGCACCGGCATTCCCGCCGTGGCCACCCTGAAGGGCCTGGGCTGTGCCCATCCCGAGGCGGAGAACTTCCTGGGCATGCTGGGCATGCATGGTGGCCGCGCCGCCAATGTCGCCGTGGATGAATGCGACCTGCTGGTCTGCTGCGGTGCCCGTTTCGACGACCGGGCCACCGGGCGTCTGGACAGTTTCGCCAAGGGCGCCCGCATCATCCACATGGATGGCGACGGTGCCGAGATCGGCAAGCTGCGTACCGCCGACGCCGCGATTGAAGGCGATATTGCCGACGCGCTGGCCCGGCTGGACCCCGGCTATCTGGACATCGAGGACTGGCGCAAGTCCTGCCGCGAACGCAAGGAACGCCACGCCTTCCGCTATGACGCGCCGGGCCATGGCGTCTTCGCCCCGGCCATGCTGAAGCAATTGTCCGAAGCAGCCGGCGACGACTTCATTGCCGCCTGCGATGTCGGCCAGCACCAGATGTGGGTCGCCCAGCATTGCCGCTTCTCGCGGCCGGAACACCATCTCACCTCGGCCGGCCTGGGCGCGATGGGCTATGGCCTGCCCGCCGGAATCGGCGCTGCCATGGAACGGCCTGACGCCAAGGTCGTCACCATCACCGGCGACGGCTCGGTCATGATGAATATCCAGGAGCTGGCCACGGCGCACCGCTACGGCGTGCCGGTCAGGATCCTGCTGCTGGACAATGCCTCGCTGGGCCTGGTGCGCCAGTGGCAGGAGTATTTCTTCGACCAGAACTTCTCCGAGATCGACCTCTACGACAATCCGGACTTTGCCGAGGTGGCGCACGCCTTCGGCATCGAAGCCTTCACGGTCCACAGCCGCGAGGAAGTGCCCGCGGCCATCGACCGTCTTCTGAACGCGCGCGGCCCGATCCTGGCGCATGTGCTGATCGACCCGCGCGAGAACGTCTGGCCGCTGGTGCCGCCGGGCGCATCCAATGCCGACATGATGGAGGACTGACATGCGCGACACGCTTCGTATCGAACTTTCCGACTCGGAAGGCGCCCTGATGCGCCTCGTCGGGCTCGTGGAACGCCGCGGCTTCACCATCGCCACGCTCGAAAAGGCCGATGCGGCGGACGGGCAGTCCACCGTCATTATGCGCCTCAGTGCCCGCGACGGCGCGCGCAGCCTGGACGTTCTGACCCGTCAGATCGGCCGGCTGTTCGACGTACGCGCCGTCTTCACCCCCGAATTGGCGGCCGCTGAAGCCGCCCACGCCTCGTATCGATGGAGACAGGCATGTCCGCCCCGAAACTGACCGCCGTTCCCACGCCGCAGCCGGACAGGCTGCACATTTTCGATACCACGCTGCGCGACGGCGAACAGGCGCCCGGCTTCTCCATGACCGCGCCCGAGAAGCTGGAAATGGCGCACCTGCTGGCCAATCTCCGCGTCGATACGTTGGAGGCCGGCTTTGCTGCCGCCTCGCCCGGCGACAGCGAAGCGGTCCGTATCATCGCCTCCGAAGTGCGCGGCCCCACGATCTGCTCGCTGGCCCGGGCCACGGAAAAAGACATAGATGCAGCGGCTTACGCCCTGGAGCCGGCACCGCGCAAACGCCTGCACGTCTTCCTGGCCACCAGTCCGATCCACCGGGATGCCAAGCTGCGCATGTCGCGGCATGAAGTGCTCATGACCATCGAGCGTTGTCTGGACCATGCCAGGGGCACGTTCGACGAAATCGAGTTTTCCGCCGAGGATGCGCTGCGCACCGAGCCGGATTTCCTGATCGAGGCGATGAGTTGTGCCGCCGCCCACGGGGCCGACGTGCTGAACGTGCCGGACACGGTCGGCTATTCCGAGCCGGACGAAATCTATCGGGTTTTCAAGAGTCTGGTCGAGAATGTCGAACGTCCCGACCATGTGATCTTCTCCGCCCACTGCCACAATGATCTGGGGCTGGCGGTCGCGAATTCGCTGGCTGCGGTGAAGGCCGGCGCGCGTCAGGTAGAGTGTGCGCTGAACGGGATTGGCGAGCGGGCGGGCAATTGTTCGCTCGAGGAAATCGTCATGGCGCTGCAGATTCGGGCCGACATTTTCCCCGCCGTCAGCCATGCCGATGCGACGCATATCTGGCCTGCTAGCCAGCGCCTGTCGCGCATAACCGGCGCACCCGTGGCCCCCAACAAGGCCGTGGTCGGAAAGAACGCGTTCGCCCACGAGGCGGGCATCCACCAGCACGGCATGATCTCGGACCGGCGCACCTACGAGATCATGACCCCGGAAAGTGTCGGCGCGCCGGGTTCCTCCCTGGTTCTGGGCAAGCATTCGGGCAAGCACGCCCTGGCGCAGCGCCTGGCCAAGCTGGGCTATCAGCCCGATCCGGACCGGCTGCAGCGGGTCTTCGCCCAGTTCAAGGCGGCGGCCGACGAGCATGGCGAAATCAATGATGCCGATCTGGTGGCGATCATGGAGGGGTATTCCGCCTCCGGGTCGCAATGGACGGTATTGCGCACCGAATTGCGCACCACGGCCGGACGCAATCCCAAACAGTTCGCCCGGGTCGAGCTGGAACATCCCCGGCGCGGCCGCATCTCGGACATCGCCTCGGGCGACGGTCCCGTGGCGGCGGCCTTTGCCGCGGTCCAGCAGATCACCGGCACGCAGGTCGACGTGATCAGCCTGGAAACCCGCATGCGGGCCAATGATGCCGGCCGCGAATTCGTTGCCGATATCGAAGTGGAAATCGACGGCCGGCGCTTTTCCGGCCGGGCCCGCGGGCCCGACATCGTCACGGCCGCAATAGACGCCCTTCTGTTCACCCTCGATCGCGGCGAGGCCAAGGCCAAAGCCGAGTCCCAGCAATCCAGGCCGGCCCACGCCGTCTGATCAGGAAAGTAGTACAATGGCTATTCAGGAAACCGACTTCATCTGGCGCAATGGCGAGCTGATCGATTGGCATGAGGCCCAGACCCATGTCCTCTCGCACGCGCTGCATTACGGAACCTCGGTCTTCGAGGGCATCCGCTGTTACGACACGCCCACCGGCCCGGTGATCTTCCGGCTGAGCGACCATATCCGGCGCCTGTTCGACAGTGCGCGCGTCTATCACATGCCCATCCCCTTCACGCAGGAGGAGGTGGAGGCGGCCTGCCGCATGGTGATCCGCGCCAACCACCTCAAGGACGCCTATATCCGTCCCATCGCCTTTTTCGGCTATGGCGGGATCGGCGTTCTGCCGGGCCAGGACACTGCGATCGACGTCAATATCGCCGCCTTCCCCTGGGGAGCCTATCTGGGCGAGGACGCACTGGCGAACGGCGTCAATTGCTGCATCTCCAGCTGGAACCGCGCCGCACCCAACACCATCCCCACCGGTGCCAAGGCGGGCGGCAATTATCTGTCGTCCGTCCTGATCAGCCACGAGGCCCATTCGCGCGGCTTCGACGAGGGTATCGGGCTGGACGTCAACGGACTGGTGTCGGAAGGCGCGGGCGAGAACATATTCGTCGTCTCCGACGGCATCATCCGCACCCCGCCCTCCTCGGCCTCGATCCTGTCGGGCCTGACCCGCGATGCGGTGATGAAACTGGCCGAGGCGGAAGGCTATGACGTGCGCGAACAGACCCTTTCGCGCGAAAGCCTCTACGTCGCCGACGAGATCTTCTTCACCGGCACCGCCGCCGAGATCACGCCGGTGCGTTCGGTCGACGGCCACGTCGTGCGTTGCGGCGGCCGCGGACCGATCGCCGAGAAGATGCAGGAACGTTTCTTCGGCCTGTTCTCAGGCGAAACGGTCGACCGGTGGGGCTGGCTGCAGCCGGTCCACGACAATCCCATGGAGGTCCAGCATGTCGCCTGAGACTGAGCGGCCGCGCTCCCTGTTCGAAAAGCTGTGGGACGCACATCTGGTGAAGGCAGAAACCGCCGACACCCCGGCCATACTCTATGTCGACCTGCACCTGGTGCACGAAGTCACCTCGCCCCAGGCCTTTTCCGTCCTGGCCGAACGCGGACTCAAGGTGCGCCGGCCCGACCGCACGCTGGCTACGATCGACCATGCCACGCCCACGCTCGATTTCGCGCCCGGCGAAACCCCGCCCTATGCCACCGAGGCGGCGCGCAATCAGGTCGAAACGCTGCAGGCCAACACCGCGGCCCATGGCATCGCCCTGCATGGCTGGGACAGTCCGCATCGCGGCGTGGTGCACGTGATCGGGCCGGAACTGGGCGCCACCCAGCCGGGCATGACCATTGTCTGCGGCGACAGCCATACCGCCACGCACGGAGCGTTCGGCGCGCTGGCATTCGGCATTGGCACGACCGAGGTCGGCCATGTCCTGGCCACCCAATGCCTGCTTCAGCGCAAGCCCAAATCCATGCGCATCACCCTGGACGGCCAGACCCGGCCGGGCGTGAGTGCCAAGGACATCATCCTCGCCATCATTGCCGAGATCGGGGTCGATGGCGGCACCGGCTGCGTCATCGAATATGCCGGCGAAGCCATCGAGGCCCTGGACATGGAAGGCCGCATGACCGTCTGCAACATGTCGATCGAGGCCGGCGCCCGGGCCGGCATGATCGCCGCCGACGAGACGACCTTCGCCTGGCTGAAAGGCCGCGAACGCGTGCCCTCCGGTCCCGGCTGGGACGAGGCCGTGGAGCGCTGGGCGCATTTCCGGAGCGAGCCGGGCGCCACATTCGACCATGACGTCTTTATCGATGCGACCAAGATCCGCCCTATGATCACCTGGGGCACGGCGCCGGATACCGGCATCGCCGTCGACGCACCGGTGCCCCGGGCCCGCTCGGCCTCGCACCGGAAGGCGCTGGATTACATGAAGTTCCAGGCAGGGATGCCGGTTTCGGGTCAGAAGGTGGACCAGGTCTTCATCGGCTCGTGCACCAATTCGCGCATCACCGATCTGCGCGAGGCCGCCCGCATCATGAGCGGGCGCAAGGTGGCGCCGGGCGTGCGCGCCCTCGTCGTGCCCGGATCGGTCGCCGTGCGGGTCCAGGCCGAGGCGGAAGGGCTCGATCGCATCTTCATCGCTGCCGGCGCGGAATGGCGCCAGCCGGGCTGTTCCATGTGTATCGCCATGAATGGCGACAAGGGCGAGCCGGGCCAGTTGATCGTGTCCACCTCGAACCGCAATTTCGCGGGCCGCCAGGGCCCCGGCGCGCGGACCGTTCTGGCCAGCCCCGCCACGGCGGCCGCAGCGGCCGTCGCCGGTCATGTCATCGACCCCGCCACACTGACGGAGCCCGCCCATGCCTGAGCGATTCGAACATCTGAAAAGCCGCACCTTCGTCATCGACCAGGAAGACATCGACACCGACCAGATCATCCCGGCGCGCTTCCTCACCACAACCACGCGCGAAGGCCTGGGCGATCTTGCCTTCCATGACTGGCGCTATGACAGCGACGGCAAGCCGTTGGACAACGTCTCGCTCAACGCGCTGGACACGCGCTCGCACCGCATCCTCGTGGCGGGGCGCAATTTCGGCTGCGGCTCCTCGCGCGAACACGCGCCCTGGGCGCTGCACGATTTCGGCTTCCGCGCCGTCATCTCCTCGGAGATCGCCGATATTTTCCGCTCGAACGCAGCCAAGAACGGCCTCCTGCCCATCCTGGCCCCGCCCGAGGCACATCGATGGCTGCTGGAGCATCCCGATGTGGAGATCGAGATCGATCTGGCCAATCAGCGGGTTGATCTGGGCAATGGACCGGGTTTCGATTTCACCATCGAACCCTTTGCCCGGCACTGCCTGATGGAAGGCACCGATCCGCTCGGTTTCCTCACCGCCCATGCCGCCGATACAGACGCCTACGAGGCCCGCACCGCATGACCTACCGCATCACCCTCCTGCCCGGCGACGGGATCGGCCCGGAAATCGCCCGCGTTGCCCGTGCCGTCATCGAACACACCGCCTCGCTGTCAGGTTTTTCCGTCCGGTTCGAAGAGCGCGCCTTCGGCGGCGCGTCGATCGACCGTTATGGCGAACCGTTGACCGACGAAACCCTGGCCGCCTGCCAGGCCGGCGACGCGGTCTTTCTCGGCGCGGTCGGGGGACCCAAATGGGACAATGCCCCCTCACGGCCCGAGGCCGGGCTTCTGGCCCTGCGCCAGGCGCTGGGCGTCTACGCCAATCTGAGGCCGGCCAGCGTGCACCCCGCGCTGGCGGACAAGTCCCCGCTGCGACCTGACATCGTGGCGGGGACGGATCTCCTGATCGTGCGCGAACTGACCGGCGGCATCTATTTCGGCGAACGCGAGCGCACGGCGGACAAGGCCAGCGACAAGTGCACCTATTCCCGCGCCGAGATCGAACGCGTCGCCCGGGTCGCCTTCGAACAGGCGCGCCTGCGCCGCGGCAAGCTGACCTCGGTCGACAAGGCGAATGTGCTGGAAACCAGCCGGCTCTGGCGCACCGTGGTCTCGGAGATGGGTACGCGCGATTATCCCGATATCGAACTCGATCACATGTATGTCGATGCCGCCGCCATGCATCTCCTGCGCGCGCCGGCCAGTTTCGACGTGTTGCTGACCGAGAACATGTTCGGCGACATCCTCTCCGACGAGGCTTCCATGCTGCCCGGCTCGATCGGCCTTCTCGGCTCGGCTTCGCTGGGCGATGCGAAACCGGGCCTGTTCGAACCCATCCACGGATCGGCCCCGGACATTGCCGGACAGGACAAGGCCAACCCGTTCGGTGCCATCGAGGCAGCCGCGCAATTGCTGGTCTCCCTGGGCGAAGCCGGGGCGGCGACGCGCGTGCGCGGCGCTGTCGACGCCATGCACGAGGCCGGCGAATGGACGGGCGATCTCGGCGGCACGCTGACCTGTTCGCAAACCGGGGTGAAACTGGTCGAACGCCTCGAACGCCAGGCCGTGGCGGCCTAGAGTCTATCGGCGATTGGCCGAGACAGCCGCTAAATTCATCCTTCCCCCTGATGGGGAAGGATGGCGCTGTGTCTGCGTCGGATTTCGCGCTTCACACACCTCCCGTGGTCCCCAGTCCCTAAGCCAGCGGCCCCGTCGTATAGAGCCGGATTTTCAGGCCGCCATGATCGACAACGGGCCCGGCCGGGCCGAAAGGCAGGCGGGTGGCCTTGGCGAGCATTTTTTCCGTTGTCACCAGGCCCACCCGCCAGCCGGAAAACCGGGTGAGCAACGTCGTGCCCAGAGAGCGGTAGAGGGCCTGGAGCCGGGTCTTGTTGCCGATTCGTGCACCATAGGGCGGGTTGACGATGACAAGGCCGGGCGGACCGTCCGGCCGCTGCAAGTCCTCCACCGGGACCTGGCTGAACTGCGTGAGATGCGCCACGCCGGCCCGGTGCGCATTGGTCCGGCTCATGGCCACCGCGCCGGCATCCCGGTCGGAGCCGCGAAAGCGCAACGCCGTTTCGCGCGCTTCCGCCCCGGCCCGCATGGCGTGCCAGGCCTCGCTGTCGAACCCGGCGAGCTGTTCGAACGCAAAGCTGCGGCCCCGGCCCGGCACCAGGCCGGCGGCGATCTCGGCGGCCTCGATGACGAGGGTGCCCGATCCGCACATCGGATCCAGCACGGGCTCGCTGCCGTCATACCCGCACTGGCGCAGGAAGAGCGCGGCCAGCGTCTCGCGCATCGGCGCCCTGTTCACCGCTTCCTTGAAGCCGCGCCGGTGCAGAAGCTCGCCCGAGGTGTCGACGCTGACGGTGCAGATATTGTCGTCGATCCGCACACGCACACAGAGCTCGGCCCCGGGAGACAGCGGTGCGCCCAGTTCCTCGCGGATCGCGGTCTCGATGCGCTGTGCGGCCGCCCCGGCGTGATAGATGCGCGATTTCCGGCAAGTCGCCTCGACACGCACCGGCCGGTCCGCCCGCAGGACCTCGCCCCAGGGGATCTGCCGCGCCCGCTTGTCCAGCTGGGCCAGGTGAACCACGCGGAAACTGGCAATCCGCGCCAGCACCCGGTTGGCGCCGCGCACTTCCAGATTGGCCCGCCAGACCTCCGGCCAGCCGCCGCGCACGGTGACCCCGCCGGGCTCGGCCCGCGGATCGCCGAACCCCGCCTCGCGCAATTCCGCGCACAGCATGTCCTCCAGACCGGGCGCGATGGCGAGAAAGATGTCGAATTGGGCAGTCATGCCGATCCCTTATCCGAGAAACCGGCAGGGATCGACACTGCTGTACCGGCGGGGACGCTCTGGCCTTCGCGGCAGGCTTCGCTAGTTTGCGCCCATGGGCGCACTTCAAGACACCGATGCCATCTGGGGCGCCATGCGGGCCCGGCAAAGTGTAGACACGCAGAATGCGGACGGGTTTGCCCGCATGCTGGCCGCCTGTCTCGATCTGTCCATCGCCTGGATCGATCATGCCGACATCTATGACGATGGCGCCGTGGAAGCCCTGCATGGCCAAGCCGTCACCCGCCTGACAGCCGGCCAGCGCCAGGCCCTGCGCCTTGTCACCAAATGCGGCGTGCGCTTTGCCAGTGCGGGCCAGCCGGGCGTGCGGCTGCATCACTACCGCGCCGATGCCGCCTATATTCGCCATCAGGCCGAAGCCTCGCTGAAACGCCTGGCGGCCGAGCGGATCGATCTCTATCTTCTGCACCGGCCGGACTATCTGATGCAGGCCGAGGAGACGGCCCGGGCGCTGGACGCCCTGCGCGCCGAGGGCAAGATCGCCGCCTATGGCGTGTCCAATTTCTCGGTCCGGCAGGTGGAAAATCTGGCCATCCGCACGGCGCAGCCCCTGGCGGCAAACCAGATCGAGCTTTCACCGCTGCACACGGCCGCGCTGGACGACGGCACGATCGATCAGGCTCGTGCCCGGAACATGGCCATCCTGGCCTGGTCGCCCCTGGGCGGCAGCCGCCTGTTCGATCCGCAGGACGCGGCCGGCCGGCGGGTGCACGACACGCTCACCCGGCTTGCAGGCAGTTATGACATCAACGATATCGGTGCCCTGGCCCTGGCCTGGGTCCGCCGCACCGGCGCCATTCCCATTCTCGGCACCGGCCGGATCGAGCGGCTGGAGAGCCAGGTGACCGGCCTGCGTGCAGCTGCGGATATGGACGTGCAGGACTGGTATGAGGTGCTCGAAGCGGCGCGCGGACAGCGCGTGCCCTAACCCTCCTGCGGATCGAGCAGGAAGGCGACCGGATCGTCCAGCCGCGCCCGCCAGGAGGCTTCATTATGGGCCGCGCCGTCATAGCGGCGGACCACGAAATCCGTGCCCTCGGCAAGTCCTTGCGACAACAGCCAGTCACGGACGGCCAGATGGGTCGGCTCGTAGCCGGCATCGAGGGTTTGCGTGCCGTAGTCGAACCAGAACCTTGTGTCCGGCGGGACGGTCTCGCCCGCATCGATCACGTCCAGGATGAGGGGGCGCTGCGGGTCCGCGCCGTCCGGCACGGGCCGCCCGGACATCCGGGCATTGTCGGTGGCGTTGAAGGGAAAGTGCGTGGACATGCATCCGCAGGCGCCAAACACGTCCGGATGCTCGCGCACCAGGTAGAACGAGATCAGACCGCCCATGGACGACCCCATGGTCATTGTGTTTTCCGGCCCGGTGAGCGTGCGATACCCGGCATTCACGCGCGGCATCAGCTCTTCGATGAGGAAACGGGCGTAGTTGCCGCCGAGATCCCACGGCGATAACTCCCGGCCGCGCAATTCCCCACTCCAGATTCCGACGACGATGGCCGGCCGGGCCTGCCCCGCTTCGACGCTGCGCACGATCGCTTCGTCCACACCCCAGTCGACGCCGGTATTGGCAATGCGCGGATCGAACAGGTTCTGGCCGTCATGCATGTAGATGACCGGATAGCGGCGATCGCTGTTCTCATAACCCGGAGGCAGCCATATCTCGACATGGCGGGCCGGACCAAGATGGGCCGACTCGACGTCGAGCCAGTAGTCCAGCCGGCCCTGAACGCCCGAGGACTGCCAGTTCTCGATGTAGTAGGCCGCCGGTCGCTTCCAGTGCGAAATCCGGTGCGTCACAGTTTGCGGACCCTCGACGAGAAGCCGGAAATTGCGCGGCACTCCGCCCTCGTCGGCAACGCCTTCTCGGTCCCAGCTGCCCAGCGTCACCTTGTATTCGAAGGCCGTGCCGGCGGGGATGTCCAGGGTGACCGAACGCTGTTCACCCCCGCCCGTCATCGGCAGCCCGTCGGCGCGCCAGGGCCCCAGTTCCGGCAGGTTGCCGGCAAGGTAGACAGGGCCGCTGCCGGCGGGAACCGTCACTTCGATGGTTACGGCATGCCGGACCGCCTCTGGCAGAGCCACGACCGTGTCGTCAGGGCTCCCGTCCTGCCGCACACAGGCGCTGAGCAGGAGCAGGGCGGCGATGATATATCCAGGAAGCCGCATCGCCATCACTCCGCCTCACCCGCCACAAACCGCACAGCCACGCCGCCGCCGGCGGCGAGCGCGAGATGGAGGACATCGCCGGATGTCACCGCGCGCGTTTCCACTGTCACAGGATAGGGATTGTCGTGCCAGTGGGCGTCCTCGCCGTCGCGATAGATCTCGGCGCGATAGCTCCGGCCGGCCTCGAGAAAGTCCAGCGGCACATCCAGCACACGCGCCTCTTCGTCGGTGACGGCACCGAGATACCAGTCGGCCCCGCCGCGTTCCTGGCGGGCGGTGACGACGAAATCGCCGACCTCGCCCTGAAGCGCGATCGAGTGCTCCCAGTCGGTGGGCACGTCGCGGATGAACCGGAAGGCCTCCGGGTTCATCGCATAATGCCCGGGCAGGTCCGCCGCCATCTGGATCGGGCTGTAGATGACGACATAAAGCGCCAGCTGCTTGGCCAGGGTGGTCTGGACCCGGTTGGGACTGTCCGGCCCGTTGAAGGTGAGGTTGAAAATGCCCGGCGTGAAGTCCATTGGCCCGCCCAGCATACGGGTGAAGGCCAGCATGGCGATGTGTTCCGGCGGGTTGGGCGGCACGCCCCAGGCGTTGAATTCCTGACCGCGCGCGCCCTCGCGCGAGATCCAGTTGGGATAGGTGCGGCGCAGGCCGGTATCCTTCACCGGTTCGTGCGTGTTGATGGAGATATGGCGCTCGGCCGCAGCTTCCAGAACGCGGATATGATGGTTCACGGCATACTGGCCGTAATGCCATTCGCGGCGTTCCTCGCCGTTTTCGTCGATCCGGATCAGGTCGCCCGCATCGGCGACATAGCCGGTCTTCACCTGGGTGACACCGAGGCGTTCGTACAGGTCGAAGGCGGCCTCCATCTGGGATTCGTAGTTGGTCAGATGGCCCGAGGTCTCGTGATGGCCGATCAGGCGCACGCCGCGGTCGCGGGCATGCCCGGCGACGGCCTCGATGTCGAAATCGGGATAGGGCCGGGTGAACGAGAATATGGCGCCATTGTTGAACCAGTCGCCGTCCCAGCCAAGATTCCATCCCTCGACCAGTACACCGTCGAACCCGTTCTCGGCAGCAAAGTCGATGTATTCGATGGCGTTTTCGGTGGTGGCACCGTGGATCGGGCCCGAGCCCCACGTCATGGTGCGGATATGCATGCCCCACCAGATGCCGACATATTTGCCCGGCTCCACCCAGGACACGTCGCCCAGGACATTGGGTTCGTTCAGGTTGAGGATGAGATCGGAATTGATCAGGCCTACCGCCTCTTCGGCGACCTGGATGGTGCGCCAGGGCGTGATGAAGGACCCGTCCTTGTGCACGGCCACCCCGTCGGGCCCGGGCGCCAGCTCGGCCGTCAGCACGCCCTCGCGCTGCTGGTCCAGCCGCATGCCGGAATAGTCCACCAGCGCCGCCTCGTGGATGGCCACATGCACACCATCGCCGGGCAGGCGGGCGGTGAAGGGCGTGTGCGCCGTCTCCACCTCGATCAGCGGTGTGGTGCGGGTGATGTATTCATAGCGATTATAGTCCGCCGCCTGGGTCCACCAGGCCGTTGCGTACTGGGGCATGGCAAAGGAGGTGACCTCGTCGACGATGGCGCGGTGCTCGCCGTCCGGCACGGGCACTTCATAGCGAAAGCCCAGCCCCTCGTCGAAAACGCGCACACGAATGTCGAAACCGCGGCCATCGCCGCTTTCATGCCGGTAGGAGACCAGGAGTTCGTTGTGCACGTCATGCACGATGCGGCGCTCGCCCCAAGGCAGTTCCCATGTGCTCTGGTGACTGTCCCGGCTCTCGCCGGCGATCTCCAGATCGCGGTCGAGATTGCCGGCAACCTCGAAACGCAGGCCCAGCGCGGACGCGGAAATCACATCCTCGCCGTCATAGGTGACCCGGTAGCGCGGCAGCCCGTCCGCACTCCAGAATTCCACTGCCAGACGCCCGTCGGGCGAGGCGATGGCGTGCCGGTCCTCCCCGGCCTCCTGCGCCGCAAGCGGCGCGGTGACGGCCAGCGCAACAACCGGCATGACGGCGCGTGCCACGCGCGAAACGGACATGAACATGAGAGCCTCCCGGATCTGTTTTGCGCATCATGCCCATATCCTGCAAATTTTCGCAATTCCTGACGTATCACGATTGCTTGCCGGGCACATGAAGTCGGGTGTATCGTCGCAATAACAGACAAATTCACGCGGGGAGACGTTTCATCATGAAATCGCAAATATCGAAATTTGCCAGTGCGCTACTGGCCGGAACCAGCCTGACGCTGAGCGCCTGTGCGGGCGCGCAGGAGCGCGCGGACCCGGTTTCCATCGCGAACCTGGAGGATCGCAGCCCGCGCGACGAAATCATCTACTTCGTCATGCCCGACCGGTTCGAGAACGGCGACCCGTCCAACGATACCGGCGGTATCGAGGGCGATCGCCTGGACCACGGCTTCGATCCCGCCCATCGCGGCTTCTATCATGGCGGCGATCTGGCCGGACTGACCCGGCGCCTCGATTACATCCAGGGCCTGGGCGCGACCGCGATCTGGCTCACCCCGATCTTCCAGAACCAGGCGGTACAGGGCAGCCCGGGCCAGGAAAGCTCGGCCTATCACGGCTACTGGATCACCGACTTCACCCGCCCCGACGCCCATCTCGGCGAGCGCGAGGATTTCCGTGCCTTCGTCGAGGCGGCCCATGCCCGCGGCATGCGTGTCTATATGGACATCATCACCAATCACACCGCCGATGTGATCGCCTATCGCGAATGCCACGACCCGTCCTGGGATCACTATATCGATCCGCAGGGCCCGTGCCCCTATCGCACCAAGGGCGAGTATCCCTGGAGCACACGCGGCGACATCGACGGCGAGCCGATCAACGAGGGTTTCCTGGGCGACGATCCGCAGAACCAGACGGCGGAGAATTATGCCCGCCTCACCGATCCGCGCTGGGCCTATACGCCATACGTCCCCGAAGACGCTCCGCGGCTGCACCCGGAATGGCTCAACGACCTGACGCTCTACCACAATCGCGGCGAAAGCTTCTGGTATGGCGAAAGCTCTCTCTACGGCGATTTTTCCGGCCTGGACGATCTCAATACCGAACATCCCCGCGTGCTCGAGGGCATGATCGAGATCTACAAGGACTGGATCAGCGAATTCCGCGTCGACGGTTTCCGCATCGACACCGCCCGCCATGTCCAGCCGGAATTCTGGCAGCGCTTTTCCGCAGAAATGCGCGCGCATGCGCAAAGCCTGGGGATCGAGCATTTCCACATGTTCGGCGAGGTCTACATGTTCGATCCGGCCCAGCTGGCGCGCTACACCAATGAGGCGCAATTGCCGGCCGTTCTCGACTTTGCCTTCCAGGGCGCAGTGCGCGGCTTCATCGTCGACGGCAATCCCGGTGAAAGCCTGGACACGCTGTTCAATGCCGACAGCGCCTATGCCACCGGCGCTCACGTCCTGCCCACCTTCCTGGGCAATCACGATATGGGCCGGCTCTCCGGCTTCCTGCGCGAGGCGCATCCGAACATGTCCGACGCCGAGATGTTCGCCAGCCTGCGCCTGGCCAACGCCATCATGTTCTTCTCGCGCGGCACGCCGACGATCTACTACGGCGACGAGCAGGGCTTCGTCTCCGACGGGCACGACCAGCAGGCCCGGGAAAACATGTTCGAAAGCCGGGTCGACGAATATAACGACAATGATCTTGTGGGCACCGATGCCACAACCGCGGACGAGAATTTCGACACGGATCACCCGCTCTACCGCGCCATCGCGCAGATGGCCGAACTGCGCCAGTCGCACACCACGCTGCGCCGCGGGCACCAGCGCGTGCGCCATGCCGGCCACGAGACATCGACCCTGGTGATGAGCCGGATCGATGCCGCAGCCGGCGAGGAATACATCGTCGCCTTCAACGGCGAGACCGAGGCCGTGCGCCTCGATGTCGCCGTCGACGGCCGGTCGCTGACCTGGGAAAGCCTGTCGGGCGAGTGCGCCGGAACAGCCGGGGCACCGGGCAGCTACACGGTGGAGATTCCACCGCTGGACTTCATCGTCTGCCGAGCGGGCTTTTCGGAATAGGATTCAGCACGAACCGGGTTTTCTTCCCCACGCCGCCGGGAACTGGCCGAGCGGAGCGAGGCCGAAGGGGCCCGGCGCGGACATTCGGCCGCGCAGTCGCGCGGCGACCCGACTCCCCAACCCGGCGATGGGGAGGAAAGATTTCCGCGCTACTCGGCCGGGGTTGCCATTTCCGCTTTGGCCGGGGCGATGCGGCGGCCGGGGACGAAGATCACCGCCACGGCGGCCAGGCCCAGTGACACGCCGGCTGCCAGGAAGGCGTGGATCGGCTCATTGCCCAGGAGGTAACGCAGGGCGATGCCCATCAGGCTGCCGACGACGATCTGGGGGATCACGATGAAGAAATTGAAGATCCCCATATAGACCCCCATCTTGTCGGCCGGCAGGGCGTCGGAGAGGATCGCGTAGGGCATGGTCAGGATCGAGGCCCAGACGATGCCGACCCCCACCATCGACACCGCCAGCCAGGCCGGGTCCGTGACGAAGTAGAAGGATGCCAGCGAGACGGCACCGATCGCGAGATTGATGGCGTGAGTGACGCGGCGGTTGAATCGCTTGGCCATGAAGGGCAGCAAAAGCGCATATATCGCCGCAATGGCATTGTATGTCGCAAACAGCAGCCCCACCCAATTGGCTCCGTCGGCATAGGCTTGCGATGCGGTTTCGGTGGCATTGTAGTGGTGTTGCGTCACAGCGGGCGTGGCGTAGATCCACATCATGAACAGTGCCGCCCAGGAGAAGAACTGCACCCAGGCCAGACGCCGCATGACGGTCGGCATGGTGGTGAGGTCCTCCAGCACGTGGGAGAAGAAATTCTCGGCCTTGCCGTTGGATTTCAGCGCCGCATGCAGCATGAAGCCCAGGCCCAGCGCGGCAATGCCGCCCGTCAGAACATAAAGTTCCTGCGCTCCGCCAAAACGGTAGACGGCAACGCATCCCACGATACCGGCGATCAGATAGCCCACGCCCGACCCCATGAACCGCCGCGCCGAATGCGGCCGACGCTCATCCTCGCGTGGCAGGCCCATCGTCTTTCTCTCGGCCTCGTCGAATTCGGCCAGCTGTTCTGGCGTGTATTCACGCGAGAACAGCACCGTCCAGCCGACCGAGAGAAAAAGCGCTATCGCCCCGATATAGAACGAGTATTTCACATTGTCCGGAACCATGCCCTCGGGCGCCACGCTGGACACGCCGAACACGTCGGACAGGACCCAGGTCGCCGCCGAGGCCGCCGTCGCCCCGGCGCCGATGAAAATGGTCTGCATGGCAAAACCCTGGGTGCGCTGACGGCTGGGCAGCATGTCACCGACGAAGGCGCGGAAGGGTTCCATCGAGATATTGATCGAGGCATCGAGCAGCCACAGCATGATCGCCGCCAGCCACAGCACGGGCGAGTTGGGCATGATCAGCAGGGCGGCCGTCGTGAGGATGGCCCCGGCGAGGAAATAGGGCCGGCGCCGCCCCAGCCCCGTCCAGGTCCGGTCCGAGAAATAGCCGATGATAGGCTGTACCAGGAGACCGGTCAGCGGCGCGGCCAGCCAGAGCAGGGGCAGCGTCTCGATGGGCGCGCCCAAGGTCTGGAAGATGCGGCTGACATTGGTGTTCTGCAGGGCAAATCCGATCTGGATCCCGAAAAAGCCGAACGAGATATTCCAGATCTGCCAGAATCCGAGCGCAGGCTTCTGCATGCCCTCCTCCCCTTTTCATATTTTTTCACATTGTGGGCCAGGACGGGCGAACTGTCGAGCGCGCTTCGTAGTTCATCATGCTGGCGCAACCTTCGTAATCTGCTGCTATACGGCGGCATCGAGCCGGGCGAGAAGGTGCGGACCGGCTTGCCCGTCTTTCGGCAGGCGCTTTCAAATTTCTGCAAATTGGGGGACACTAGATTGCTGACAGAGCATGGACTTGCCACGCGCGAGGCCTGCAGGCATTCCTAACCCTCTCGAAACAAGGGGACAATCGGCACGGTGGCGAAGAAAACAACTCGACTGGAAGATCTGGCCAAGCGCGCCGGCGTGTCCGTCTCGACAGCCTCGCGCGCACTCAATGACAGCCCGTCCGTCAATATGCGCACCAAGCAGGCGATCTGGAAGCTGGCGCGCGAGATGGACTATCCCTTCCGCCGTCACATGCCGGCCGGCCCGATCGGCGCGAAGGCGACCATCTCCATTGTCGTGCCCCACCCGCAGGGCCGGGGCGCTCGCCTGTCCGACCCCTTCTTTTTCGAACTCCTGGCGGGGGTCGGCGACGCCGCGCGCGAACGCGATTGCGATGTCCACATCTCCCATGTCGCCCCCGCATCCTATGAAGACCTGCAGATGGCCGTGACGACGCATCGCGCCGAAGGCGTCATCTTCGTCGGCCAGAGCACGCTGCACGGCGCCTTCAACAAGCTGGCGGAGACGGAAAAGCGCTTTGTGGTCTGGGGGGCGGAGCTGCCCGAACAGCGCTATTGCTCCATCGGCAGTGACAATGTGCGCGGCGGCGAACGCGCCGCCCGCCACCTGGCCCGGCTCGGGCGCAACAAGATCGCCTTTCTGGGCCAGTCCGAAGCCCCCGAAGTGATGCAGCGCTATCGGGGCTATCGCGACGCGCTGGAGGCGGACGGCCTGACAGTCGACGACGACCTGGTCATTCCTTCGCATTTCGACATCGAGTCCGCGGAAGCCTCTGTCGATGCGCTCGTGAAGAACGGCGTTGCCTTCGACGGCATCGTGGCCGCAAGCGATGTTCTGGCCCTGGGGGCGATCCGCGCCCTCCAGCATGCCGGCCTGTCGGTGCCGGGCGACGTCTCCGTCGTCGGCTATGACAATATTTCCTTTTCCCGCTACTCCAACCCGTCCCTGTCCACCATCGACCAGGACATGGTGTCGGCGGGCCGCCTGATGCTGTCGAAACTGCTGGATTTCAGGGGCCCCCAGGCCCGCCGCTCGGAACGCCTGGCCACGGACCTCGTCGTGCGCGAAAGCTGCGGGGGATAGCCCAGAGCGGCACCCCTCAACCCCGTTTCGCGATCAGGCCGGCATAGGGCGGCAAGCCCTTGTCAGCCCCTGTAAGATTGACCTGGTCGATCACGCGCCAGCCGGCAGGCAGGGTCCAGGCCTTCGCTTCAGGCGCGAGATTGAAGACGCACAACAGCGCTTCATCGCCACGGCCGCGCTCGAACACGAGGACTTCCGGATCTCCGCCCTCGCGCACCGCCATGTCGCCGGTACGCAGGACGGGATGCGCCTCGCGCAGGCGCACCAGGCGCCGGGCGTGGTTTAGCGTGGACTCGGGATCGTTCTCCTGGGCATCGACGGCCAGATCGAAATGCCGGGCGTCGACCGGGAGCCAGGGCTCGGCCGCGGAAAAACCGCCATGCGCCGCCGATCGTTTCCACGGGATCGGCGTGCGCGCGCCATCGCGCCCCAGCGTCTGCGGCCAGTTGGCGATGGCCTCGGGATCCTGCAGCCGCTCGAACGGGACCACGGCCTGGGGCAGGCCCAGTTCTTCGCCCTGATAGAGAATGACATTGCCGCGCATCGCCAGCAGCAGCAAAAGCGCCATATCGGCGAAAGGTTTGCGCATCTCCTCATCGGCCCAGCGCGAAACCGCCCGCGGCGCGTCGTGATTGGAAAAGGTCCAGGAGGGCCAGCCCGTGCGCTCGTCGTCGGGCCACAGGGCAACCGCCTCGCGCACCAGATCTGCGCGCAACGCCTCGGCATAGAGATAGAGAAAGCCATAGGCCGAGTGCAGCCGCGCGGGCGGCCGGGTGTAGACCTTCATCTCGTCCTGCGCCTGTTCGCCACCGACTTCAGCGACCAGGAACCGGCCCTCATAACTGTCGGTCAGCGCCCGTATTCGCTCCAGAAACGCCGGAATGTCGGCATGTGACTGGTTGTAGTAGTGGTGCTGGAAATCGAAGGGCCGGGTGCGCCGGCCGACCCCGTCCCGGACCGGCGGATTATCCGTCAGGGCCGGGTCGTGCATCATGAAATTGACAGCATCGAGCCGCATCCCGTCGACCCCGCGGTCGAACCAGAAGCGGACCGTATCCAGCAGCGCCTCCTGGACCTCGCCGTTGTGGACATTCAGCTGGGGCTGGGACGGCAGGAAATTGTGCATGTAGTACTGACCGCGGCGCGCATCCCAGGTCCAGGCCGGACCGGTGAACACGGACTGCCAGTTGGATGGCGGCGATCCATCCGGCTTGGCATCCGCCCAGACATACCAGTCCGCCTTGGCGTTGGACCGGCTCGACCGGCTTTCGAGAAACCAGGCATGCTCGTCGGAGGTGTGGGCATAGACCTGGTCGATCAGCACTTTCAGCCCCAGCGCATGGGCCCTGTCCATGAGTGCGTCGAAATCCTCCAGCGTGCCGAAAATGGGGTCGACGCCGCGATAGTCCGACACGTCATAACCGAAGTCGCGCATGGGAGAGGTGAAGAAGGGCGACAGCCAGATCGCATCCACACCCAGCGAAGCGACGTAGTCGAGCCGGGCAGTAATACCGGGCAGATCGCCGATACCGTCGCCATTGGAGTCGAAGAAGCTGCGCGGATAGATCTGGTAGATCACCGCACCGCGCCACCATTCCCCGTCACGCCCGGTCGTCGATACGCGTTCAGACTGCGCCGTCAGATCCACACTGCCCTCCCTGGACCTTTCGCGAATTATGCGAGCCACCGCAATTACTTGCGGAGATTATCCGATTTATGTTTTGCAAAATTTTGCAGCGGCATCGCAATTTTGTCAATTCCAAGTGAGCCGGAGTTTTGGCGCTATTGCAAGCCATTTCACGCAGCATCAAAAGTGTTACATTCACGCATCAGCTGAAGAGAACATGACAAAAGCGCAAACTTGCCAGTTGCTCGCATCTCATATTTTCATTAATTTGCATTCAGGAGGCAGGCGGCGTGAGATCGTCATGCCCGGAGGGAGGAAGTCATGAAACACCACACCACGTTCCGTCGTGGCTGGCTGATGTCCAGCGCGGCGTCCACGCTCACCCTGGCACTGGCCCTGTCCGGCGCCGCGTCTGCCCAGGACGAGGCCGAAACGGACGATACGGAAGTCATCACCGTCACCGGTTTCCGGTCCGCGATCGAAAGCGCCATCGAGACCAAGCGCGAATCCACGTCGATCGTCGAAGCCATTTCCGCCGAAGACATCGGCAAGCTGCCGGACAACTCGATCGCCGAATCTCTGGCCCGCCTGCCGGGTCTGGCCGCCCAGCGGCTGCGCGGCCGCGCCCAGGTCATCTCGGTCCGCGGCCTCGGCCCGGACTTCACCACCGCGCTGCTGAACGGCCGCGAACAGGTGACCGCCGGCGACAATCGTGGTGTCGAGTTCGACCAGTATCCGTCCGAACTTCTCAGCTCGGTCGTCGTCTACAAGACGCCGGACGCCCAGCTCACGGCCCAGGGCCTCGCGGGCACCGCCGACCTGCGCACCGTCCGCCCGCTCGCGCATGACGAGCAGACCGTGTCCCTGTCCGCCCGCTACGAGTGGAACGAGTATGGCGCGCTGAATGCGGGTTCGCCGGACAGCGGCCATCGCCTGACCGGCTTCTATATCGACCAGTTCGCCGATGACACGATCGGCCTGGCGCTGGGCTTTGCGCAACAGTCCTCGCCGACCCAGGCAGAGCGCTGGGATGCCTGGGGCTATCCGACGACGGGCGGCGGGGAAGCCGTTATCGGCGGCGCCAAGCCCTATGTCGCATCCAACGAGCTGGAGCGGATCGGCCTGGTCGGCACGCTGGAGTTCGAACCGAACGCCCAGCACCACACCACGATCGATGCCTTCTACTCGCACTTCGAGGACAACGGCATCCTGCGCGGCATCGAATTCCCGCTGGCCTGGTCGGCCGCCTCGCTGCAGCCGGGCTACACGATCGAAGACGGGCTGGTGACGCAGGGCACGTTCGACGGCGTTATCGGCGTCATGCGCAACGACATCCGCACGCGCGAAGCCGACATCTACTCCTTCGGCATCAACCACCAGTTCCACATCAACGACCTGTGGACCGTGGAGGCCGATCTCAGCTACTCCTCGGTCGAGCGCACCGACCAGGATCTGGAAACCTATTCCGGTGTTGCCAATGTTTACGGCTACGGCACGCCCGACACGCTGGGCTTTGCCCTTGACGGTCAAACCTTCATCTTCAGCCCGTCGGTAAATTACGCCGATCCCGGCCAGGTCGTTCTGACCAGCCCGCAAGGCTGGGGCTCCGACCCGACCGGCGTTCACACCGGCGGCCAGGTCGGCTTCCGCAAGCTGCCGCAGACGGAAGACGAGCTGACGGCCTTCCGCCTCAGCGCCGAACGCGATTTCACCGATTCCTGGATCTCCTCCATCGAGGGCGGTCTCTACTACTCGGAACGCGACAAGTCGAAGGATTCCATCGAGCACTTCCTCTTCCTCAGCGATCCGTCGGCCACGCACATGGCGATCCCCAGCCAGTATGTGCTGGAACCGACCCAGCTCGGCTTCCTGGGCATTCCCGGCATGGTCAGCTACGATCCGGCCGCCCTGGTCAATGCCGGCATCTACGATCTGGTGGCCCTGGACCATGGCGACGTGACCGCCAAGCGCTGGTCGGTGAACGAGACCGTGCTGACGGCCTATGTCCAGGCCAATGTGAACAGCCGGATCGGCGACGTGCCCGTGCGCGGCAATTTCGGCGTGCAGGTTGTCTCCACCGACCAGTCCTCGACCGGTCCGGTGAGCATCGGCAATGTGCAGCTGGGAACCTACACGGACGGCGACGAGTACACTGAAGTCCTGCCCAGCGCGAACTTCTCCTTCGAAATCGCCGAAAACACCTTCCTCCGCCTTGGCGCGGCGCGCACCATGATGCGCGCCCGCATGGACGAGCTGCGCGCTTCGCAGCAGGGAGGCGTCAACACCGCAGTCTGCACGGCCGCGGGTCTCGTCGGCTACGATCTCGAAGCCGGCCGGGTCTGCCTGGGCACCGGCGGGGGCAATCCGCGCCTTCAGCCCTACATGGCCAACTCCTTCGACGTGTCGCTCGAACACTACTTCGCCGACGGCGGCGGCTATGTCTCGCTGGCAGCCTTCCACAAGGACATCGACCAGTGGGTCGATGGTTCCACGACCGTGGCCGTGGACTGGGGCCAGACGGGCGTTGCGGCGCTTGAAGACCTCTACGGTGCCGGCTATGCGGCGGCCAATCCCGACGCCCTGATCGGCACCTCTTCGGGTCCGACGAATTCCGATGGCGGCTGGCTGCAGGGCATCGAATTCGCCTTCAACCTGCCAGGCGAAACCATCGCTCCGGCGCTGGAAGGCTTCGGCATGCTGGCCAGCTATTCCTACACGGACAGCGAGATCGAACCGCAGCCGGGCAATATCATCTCCATCCCGGGCCTGTCCGAACGCGTCGGCAATGTCACGCTCTATTACGAGAATGGCGGGTTCGAAGCGCGTGTCTCAAATCGCTGGCGGTCCGAATTCCTGGGTGAAGTCACCGGCTTCGGTGCCGGCCGCGAATTCCGCGACGTGTTTGCGGAATCGGTGGTCGACGCCCAGATCGGCTATGAATTCGCCGGCGGCCGCTTCGACGGTGTGTCTGTCTACCTGCAGGGCAACAACCTCACAGACGAGGAATTCGTCACGGGCAACAGCGACGATCCGCGTCAGGTGAAGGACTTCCAGCAGTACGGCTCCACCTATCTCTTCGGGATCAGCTGGCGCCGCTAGTCCGCCCGTTTCTACCCCGAGTGTGCGACTACCCCTGCCGGTTCTCCGGCAGGGGTTTTCTTTTCCCGCACAACACAGGCCGATTGACGCCGGAACTCTCAAACGCAAGCCTTCCGGTTCATTTCCGAGGTAGACCGCCATGACATCGAAACGGATCCGCAATGTCGTGATCGTGGGCGGCGGGACAGCCGGCTGGATGGCCGCCGCCGCGCTGACCAGGTTTCTGGGCGGCACCGTGCGCACCCGCCTGGTCGAGTCCGAACAGATCGGGACGGTCGGAGTCGGCGAGGCGACGATCCCGCAGATTCATCACCTCAATGCCGCCCTGGACATCCAGGAACGCGATTTCATGGCGGCCACCGGCGGCACGTTCAAACTCGGGATCGAGTTCGTCGACTGGAACCGGATCGGCGATTCCTACCTGCACAGTTTCGGGACGATCGGCTACGATCTCGGCCGGATCCCCTTTCATCATCACTGGCTGCGCGCCCGCACCCTTGGCGAACCCCACTCGCTCTGGCGCTACTGCCTCAACGCGGCGGCCGCCCGGGACAACCGCTTCGCCCCCGTGGAACGCATCGGCACGTCGCCCATGCGCGGCACGGTCTATGCCTATCATTTCGACGCCTCGCGCTATGCCACCTTCCTGCGCGCCTACGCCGAGACGCGGGGCACCGAACGGCTGGAAGGACGGATCGTCGGTTGCCGGCAGAACCCGGAAACCGGCTTCGTCGAAGCCGTGTCTCTGGAGGACGGCCGCACGGTCGAGGGCGAACTCTTCATCGACTGCTCGGGCTTTCGCGGCCTGCTGATAGAAGGCGCCTTGCAGACCGGTTACGAGGACTGGACCCACTGGCTGCCCTGCGACCGGGCCATCCCCGTACCCAGCGCGAACACGGCCGCGCCGGTACGTCCCTTCACCCAGGCGATCGCCCGGACCGCGGGCTGGCAATGGCGCATTCCCCTGCAGCACCGCACGGGCAATGGCCACGTCTTTTCAAGCGCCCATATGACCGAGCAGGATGCCATGGACCTGCTGCTGGCCAATCTGGAAGGCGAGGCGCTAGCGGATCCGCGCACCATTCGCTTCACGACCGGCCGCCGCAAGGCCTTCTGGAACAGAAATGTCGTCGCCCTCGGTCTTGCCGGCGGTTTCCTGGAACCGCTGGAATCGACCTCGATCCACCTCATCCAGTCCGGTGTGAGCCGGCTGATCAACCATTTCCCCGACGGCGATTTCAGCCCGGCCGACCGCGACGAATACAATCGCCAGATGACGCTCGAGTTCGAGCGCGTACGCGACTTTATCATCCTGCACTATCACGCCAATTCGCGGACCGACTCGGACTTCTGGCAGGATTGCCGCGCCATGCCGGTTCCCGACACGCTGACCGCCAAGCTGGATCTGTTCCGCGCAAACGGGCGGCTTTACACCCGTGAGGAGGACTTGTTCGCCGATACCAACTGGCTCCAGGTGATGATCGGCCAGGGGATCGAACCGGGAGGATACCACCCGATGGCGGACACGCTGGAACCGGCCCGGCTCGCCGAATTCCTTGGCCATGTCCGCACCCTGGTCGACGGTGCCGCCAGGCAGATGCCGGCCCATGCGGACTTTGTCCGCCAGCACTGCCCGGCCCCTGCGCCTGGCTAGGCGGGCGCCTTGCAGAACCGGTCGATATACGCCTGGTGGGACGGCACCGGCGGCAGGGCCTCGGCCATTGCCTGCCGGATGTGGGCCAGCCGCCCCTTCCAGTCGGTATCGCGCAGATCGGCCAGCGGATCGCCCCCGTCCGGTATGATGTCCTGGCCGAAATAGACCGCCAGCCAGCTGGGATTGAGGAAGAGTTCCGGCCCCGGCGACACCAGACGCCCGGTCGCACGGAAATGCGCCAGGCGATAGGCCAGGCTCTCGGGTATGTCCATTGAGGCCGTATGACGCCAGAGCTCGCCGTCGGTGCGGGTGGTGGCGTGATAATGCAGCACGAGGAAGTCGCGGATACGCTCGTACTCCTCCACGCTCAGGCGATTGAACTCCTCGGCATTAAGCCGGTTTCCGCCTTTGTCGGGAAACAGCGCGAGAAAGCGCGTGATCGCGGTCTGGATGAGATGAAGACTGGTCGACTCCAGCGGCTCCATGAAGCCGGCCGCCAGGCCGATAGCGACGACATTTCTGTTCCAGAAGGCCTTGCGGCGCCCGGTCGTGAAGCGCAGGAAACGCGGATCGGCGAGCGGCTTGCCGTCGAGATGCTTCAGCAGGGTATCGGCCGCCTCCTCGTCGGCGATATGGGCGCTGCAATAGACATACCCATTGCCCGTGCGGTGCTGCAGGGGAATGCGCCATTGCCAGCCGGCATCGCGCGCCGCCGATCGTGTGTAGGGCGTGAAGTCCCCGCCGCTCTCGCACGGCACCGCCACCGCCCGGTCACAAGGCAGCCAATGCGTCCAGTCCTCGTAACCGGTTTTCAACGTCTGCTCGATCAGAAGGCCGTAAAACCCCGTGCAGTCGATGAAGAAGTCCGCCCGGATCCTGCGTCCGTCCTCCAGGACCAGCTCACGGACATCGCCGCTTTCGCCATCCTGCCCGACATCGACCACCTTGCCTTCGGTCCGCACGACGCCGCGCTCCTCGGCATAGCGGCGCAGGAATTGGCCATAGAGAATGGTGTCGAAATGATAGGCGTAGTCGAAGGTCGACTGCACCAGGCGCAGGTCTCTCGACGGCGGCGAAAACCGGTTCAGCCGGGCGATCTGCCAGGCCATCGAATAGTCTTCGAACGGGGTCTCGTCGCCCGCCCGGCGTGCCTTGAGCCAGTATTGATGAAGCGGCACACGGTCGAATTCCCGGCCGAACATGCCGAAGGGATGAAAATAGCGGCGACCCTTTGCGCTCCAGTCGAGAAACTCGATCCCCAGTTTGAACGATCCGTTCGTGGCCCGCACGAACGTGTTTTCGTCTATGCCCAGAGACTGATTGAACAGCTTGATCGGCGGGATGGTTGCCTCGCCCACCCCCACAACACCGATCTGCTCGGATTCGACAACATCGATACGGATCCGGCCCTGTGTGGCATTGACGATGGCCGCGGCCGCCATCCAGCCGGCCGAACCGCCGCCGACGATGGCGATCGACCGGACGGGTTCGGCGTTCATCGCGCCGCCCCCGCCGGTGGCGCTTCACCACTTGGAACCGCTTCCATCATCGCCCCCCTCTAGTCGCCCAATAGATAAACAAGAATGCGCAATATGACCAAGCGCCAATGACAAAGCCGCTGAAACTACTGCCGGAAACACCCTGAATCTGGTCTGCAAATTTATGCAAATAAATGGATATCCGCTCGACCGCCGAACGAATGTCCGCCATAGTCGATACCAGAAAAGTCAGGCAAAAGACTGTCCCGGGAGGAGTTTCACATGACCGGCCGCCATTTCGCCCCGATACTCGCCGCCGCCCTGGCTGCCAGCATTCCTGCCTGGGCGCAGGACACGGCAGCCGCCGCGCCGTCCGTCATCCGCACCCACCACCCCGACTGGTCCCGCGACGCCGTCCTCTACCAGATCAATCTGCGCCAGTTCACCGCCGAAGGCACGATCGCTGCGGCCGCGGACGAACTGCCGCGTCTGGCCGAAATGGGGGTGGACATTCTCTGGCTGATGCCGGTCCAGCCGATCGGTGAGGAAAACCGCAAGGGCGAGCTGGGCAGCCCCTATTCCATCCGCGACTACACCGCGGTCAATCCCGAACTGGGCACGATGGACGATATGCGCGCCTTCGTGGACGTGGCGCACGCGCTGGGCATGAGGGTCATCCTGGACTGGGTTGCCAATCATTCGGCCTGGGATAATCCGCTCGTTCAGGCCCATCCCGACTGGTATTCGCGCGACTGGCGCGGCGAGATGCAGCCGCCGCCTGGGACCGACTGGTCCGACGTCGCCGATTTCGACTATTCGAACCCGGAGCTGCGCGACTACATGGCCGGTGCGATGGCGTTCTGGGTGCGCGATGTCGGGCTGGACGGATTTCGCTGCGATGTGGCGGGCTTCGTGCCGATTGACTTCTGGGAACGCGTGCGCGCCGAGCTCGAAGCCATCCGCCCGGTCTTCATGCTCGCCGAATGGGAGCAGCGCGATCTGCACCGCGATGCCTTCGACGCCACCTATTCGTGGACCTGGAACAACATGATGCACGATGTCGCCATGGGTCATGCCGATGCCGGGGCGCTGAGGGGATATTACTTCTATGACGAGGCCAATACCTGGCCGCGCGACGCCTACCGCATGCGCCATGTCTCCAATCACGACCAGAACTCCTGGGAGGCGACCCAGTTCGAACGCTTCGGCGACGCGCTGGAGGCCGTGATCACCCTCTCCTTCGTCGGGTCCGGCCTGCCGATGATCTACAACGGCCAGGAGGCGGGTAATGAGGACCGGCTGGAATTCTTCGAGCGCGACCCCATCGTCTGGCGCGACCACCCCGTCGGCGATCTCTACGAACGCCTGATCACCCTCAAACACAATACACCGGCCCTGTGGAACGGCGCCGCCGGCGCGCCGATGGTCCCTGTGCCCAATTCCGCCGAACAGGCCGTGTTCAGCTTTGTGCGGCGCGGTGCGGACAGTGCCGTCTTTGCAGTCTTCAACCTGTCTTCGGAGCCGCAATCGGTAAGTTTTGCGGACAGTCCGCACACGGGCGCCTACCGGGAGTTCGGCACGGGCGAGACAATGACTTTTCCCTCCACCGGCCCGCTGGATCTCGCCCCCTGGCAGGCACGCGTCTTCGTGTCCGGCGGCTAGCGGAAATCGTGGCCGGCTTCGTGCGCGCCGAGCGCCTTGAAGAGCATCGCCGCCGGGCAGAAGCCGGTGAAGCTGGTCTGGATCTGGTTGAGACCGACGAAGGCGGTGAGCAGCAGCCACCATTCGCTGACCTGCCAGGCCAGGATCGCCGAGAGAAGGGTTATGCAGCCGGCGAAGAGCATGACGGCGCGTCCGAGAGTCATGATGTTTCTCCTTCATGAGACGCTTCGGAATTGGCTGGCCGGTAGGGCGCATCGCCGTCCTTGAAGACGATGTAGATCGCCGGAATGACCAGCACGGTGAGAAGGGTGGAGGAGGCGAGCCCGAACAGGAGCGAGATCGCCAGGCCCTGGAAGATCGGCTCGCCCAGGATGCCCGAGGCGCCGATCATAGCCGCCAGCGCGGTCAGAAGGATGGGCTTGAAGCGGATGGCACCCGCTCGCAGCAGCGTCTCGCGCAACGGTTCGCCTGCCTCCGCGCCGTGGCGGATAAAATCGACCAGCAGGATCGAGTTGCGCACAATGATGCCGGCCAGGGCGATGAAGCCGATCATCGAGGTCGCCGTGAAGGCGGCGCCGAAGATCCAGTGGCCCAGAATGATGCCGATGAAGGTCAGCGGGATCGGCGTCAGGATGATCAGCGGCACCCGAAAGGAGCCGAACTGGGCGACCACCAGCACGTAGATCCCCAGCAGGGCGACCATGAAGGCGGCGCCCATATCGCGGAAGGTGACATAGGTGATTTCCCACTCGCCGTCCCACAGCAGGGTGACGTCCTCATCGCTGGGCGGCTGGCCGTACATGCGGATTTCCGGCTGGGGCACGTCCGCGCTCCAGGACCGCGCGTCAAGCGCGGCCTGCACCGCGAACATGCCGTAGATCGGGGCCTCGTAGTCGCCGGCCAGTTCCGCCATCACCATTTCCGCATAGCGGCCGTCGCGGCGGAAGATGATGTGCGAGCCCTCTTCCTCGGTCACCGAGACCACATCGCCCAGTTCGACCACGGTGCGGTCGCCGGGAAGCGTGTTGGCGGGCACGGGGGTGGAGGCCAGGCGTTCGGACCAGGAGCGGTCGCCGCGCGGCAGTTCCACAGCGATCTCGACCGGGTTGCGGCCTTCCCCGCGATGGGAATAGCCCACCGTGGTGCCGCCGATCAGTGCGCCGATCGTGTCGTAGACGTCGGACTGCTGGACCCGGAAATATTCCAGGCTGTCCTGGTCGATGGCGATGCGCAGGCGCGGCCGCGGTTCGCCGAACCCGTCATTGACGTCGACGATATAGGGCACGCTCTCGAAGGCGGCGCGCACCTCGCGGGCCACCGCGCGGCGGGTTTCCGCGTCGGGACCGTAGATTTCCGCCAGCAGGGTCGCCAGCACGGGCGGGCCCGGCGGGATTTCCGCCACCTGCACCGCCGTGCCGTCGGGCACGTCGAGGCCGGCCAGAAGCTCGCGGGCCTCCAGCGCAATCTCGTGCGAGGAGCGGTCGCGATGGTGCTTGGGCAGGAGATTGACCTGCAGATCGCCCTGTTCCGGACGGCTGCGCAGATAATAGTGGCGCACCAGGCCGTTGAAGTTGAAGGGCGCCGAGGTGCCCGAATAGTCCTGGATCGAGACCGCTTCCGGGATGGCGGCCAGCCGGTCGGCGGCCTCGGTAAGGACGCGGTCGGTGCGTTCCAGCGTGGCGCCTTCGGGCAGGTCGACGATGACCTGGAATTCCGACTTGTTGTCGAAGGGCAGCAGCTTGACCGTCACGGCCTTGAAGTAGAAGGCCGACATGGAGACCAGGGTCAGCACGCCCACGGTCAGCAGCAGCGTCCAAGCGGCCCTGCGGCCGGCCACGATGGGCGTGGCGACACGGCGATAGAACCGGCCGAGGAAGCCTTCCTGGCCGTCCGCATGCCCGTGCCCGTCGGATTTGCGGCGTCCGGCGATCACCTTCATCAGCCAGGGCGTGAGCACCATGGCGACGAAGAAGGAGAAGATCATCGCCGCGGAGGCGTTGACCGGGATCGGCGCCATGTAGGGGCCCATCAGGCCGGAGACGAAGAGCATGGGCAGCAGCGCCGCGACCACGGTCAGCGTGGCGACGATGGTGGGATTGCCGACCTCGGCGACGGCCTCGACGGCGGACTGGATGCGCGGACGCCCGTCCTTCATCGCCCAGTGGCGGGCGATGTTCTCGATCACCACGATGGCGTCGTCGACCAGGATGCCGATGGAGAAGATCAGCGCGAACAGGGAGACGCGGTTGATCGTGTAGCCCATCAGATTGGAGGCGAAAAGCGTCATCAGGATGGTGGTCGGGATAACGACCAGCACGACAAGGCCCTCGCGCCAGCCGATCACGAAGGTGACCAGCAGCACGATGGAGACGGTGGCGAGCGCGAGGTGGAAGAGCAGCTCGTTGGCCTTCTCGTTGGCGGTCTCGCCGTAATTGCGGGTGACGGCGACATCGACGCCTTCCGGGATCAGGCTGCCGCGCAGCAATTCCAGGCGTTCCAGGATGTGTTCGGAGACGACGACCGCATTGGCGCCCTCGCGCTTGGCGACGGCCAGGGTGACGGCGGGCGTGCGGACCCAGCCGGCCGTGCTGCCGTGGGCCTCCTCGCCATGGCTCTCCTCCCCGCCTTCGCGGGTGAGCATCCAGGCGCGGGCATCGGCCGGTTCGGCACCGACAACGACATCGGCCACGTCGCGGACATAGACCGGGCGGCCGTCGCGCGAGGTCAGCAGGAGAAGGCCGATATCGGGTACGCCCTGCAGCGTCTGTCCCGCAATGACGAAGCGCGTCTCGTCGCTGCCGGTCACCTGGCCGGCGGGGAAGGAGCGGTTGGCCTCGGCGATGCGTCCGGCCAGCTGTTGCAGGGTGACGCCGTATTGCGACAGGCGTTCCGGATCCGGCTCGATGCGGATCTGGTCGGCCCGGCCGCCGGTGATATAGGTCAGGCCGACATCCTCGACCGACATCAGCGCCGTGCGCAGTTCTTCGGCGATATTGTAGAGCGCGTTGTCGTCCCAGTGCTCGGCGACCGCCGGATCGGGCGACAGGGTGAGGGCGACGATGGCTACGTCGTCGATCCCCCGGCCGACGATGAGCGGCGGGTTTATGCCGTGGGGGATGCGGTCGAGATTGGCGTTGATCCGTTCGTGCACGCGCAGGATCGCGTCGTCGGCATCGGTGCCGACGTCGAATCGCGCGGTGACCATGACCTGGTCGTCCTCGGTCTGGGAATAGACGTGTTCGACATTCTCGATCGAGCGCACGATCGTTTCCAGCGGTTCGGTGACCAGTTCCACCGCGTCCGTGGCCTTCAGGCCCGGCGCGGCGACCATCACGTCCACCATGGGAACGGAGATCTGCGGCTCTTCCTCGCGCGGGATGACCATCAGGGCGATCAGCCCCATGGCCAGCGAGGCCAGCAGGATGAGCGGGGTCAGCGGCGAATGGATGAACGCCTGGGCGAGATGTCCGGAAAGGCCGAGTTTCATGGCTGCACCAGCACGTCGCCCTCGGCGATACCGCCCAGGATTTCGATCCCGTCCGGCGTGGTCCGGCCGCGCTGCACGACGATGTCGACGGCATGACCGTCAGCCTCGCGCAGGCGGACATAATCGACGCCGTAGCGATTGATCAGGAAGTCTTCCGGCACCAGGAAAGCCGCTCGTTCGTCGACCTCGACATAGACGCGGACGCGTTCGCCGACGAAGAAATCGCCCAGGCCGTCCACCACGGCATCGGCGACCACACGGCCGTCCTCGATGCGCGGATAGACCTGGCGGATGCGCCCCGTGGGTGCGACATCGCCGGTCAGGGCGGCGGCGTCGACCGTCACCGGATCGCCCTCGGAGATCGTGCGGGCATGGCGTTCCGGCAGGCGCAGGCGCAACAGGTAGAGGTCCGAGGCGATGGTGGCGACGGCCTCGCCGGGCAGGACCACGCTGCCGGACGTGACGGGCACGTTCAGCACCCGGCCGGCCGAGGGGGCGAGCACATCGCCTTCGCGCGATTGCTGGACCAGCACGGCGCGCTCCTGCCGGGCCGAGGCGAGCTGGCCTTCCAGCACGTCGACCTGGGTGCGGGCCTGGTCGAGCCGGGCCTGGGGAAAGATGCCGCGTTCGAACAGGTCCTCGGCGCGCGTCAGATCGATCCGCGCCTGTTCCAGCTGGGCGGCGAGGGCGGATGCGGAGGCGTTGGCAGCACCGATCTGGGGCGCCAGGCGATCGTCGACCACCACCGCCAGAACGTCGCCGGCCTCAACCGCGTCGCCCTCATCCACGCGCAGCTCGCCGATCGTGCCGCCGATACGGGCGCGGGCGGCGACGGTGTCGACGCTCTCGACCGTGGCGAACACGGCCTTGCGGTCGGCGATCAGGCTCTGCGAGACCGTGAAGGTCTCGCCCGATTGTGCGTTCGCCTGTGCGGTAGCGGCGGCCAGGACAAGGACCGCGAAAAGACCGGCTCTCAACATGACGGGATCAGCCTTTCTGGTTTCAGGCCTTCTGGGGGTCGATGACGCGGCCCGTGGCCGGATCGATGGCGACGGTCGGCAGGCCGGCGGCCTTCCAGGCCATCAGGCCGCCCTTGACGTGCGCGGTGATCGGCACGCCGGCCTTCTCGCAGCGCTTGAGCGCATCCACGGAGCGCTTGCCGGAGCCACAATGCAGGATCACGTCGCGCGTCTTGTCGATCGGCAGGGCCCGGGGGTCGAAGGTCGACAAGGGATACAGCGACGCCCCGTGCAGGCGCTCCGTGGCGTATTCACGCGGTTCGCGGACATCGATGATGACGGCACTGCCGGCACGGATGGCTTCGTGAACGTCCTTCGGTTCAAGCTCTCGCAGGCTCATGACGAACTCCCGTGTCATGGGTTAATATGATTGACATCTGATATAGATATTACTAATTTAGTGTCAACTAATATTTGAGGCATCGTTGTGAGCGTGTCCGGGAACCCCATCGATCCGCAGATCGCACAATTGCAGGACCAGGCCGGCGAAGCCGCCGCCTTCCTGAAACAGCTGGCGAACGAAAAACGGCTGCTCATCCTGTGCCGCCTGGCCGCCGGCGAGGCGACCGTCGGCGAGCTCTGCGACATCGCCGGCCTGTCGCAATCGGCGGCCTCGCAACATCTCGCCAGGATGCGCAGCGAAGGTCTGGTCGAGGGGCGCAAATCGGGCCTCCAGGTTCACTACTCGATCAGCGACGAACGCTGCCGGGGTGTCCTCGAACACCTCAAGTCGAGCTTTTGCACAGTAGCGGACGACGTGACGCGATGAGTTGACCCAGCGCAATGTTTCACTGCGCGGCAGGCGAGAGAATGGCCCCTTCAATCATGGGAGGAATGCGATGGCCCATATCGTCGTACTGGGGGCCGGCCTGGGCGGTGTCCCGATGGCACTCGAAGCGCGCAAGACCCTGCGCAAGGAGGACCGGGTCACAGTCGTCTCCGACTATCCGACCTTTCATTTCACGCCCTCCAATCCCTGGGTTGCGGTCGACTGGCGCAAGCCGGAGAAGATCAAGGTCGAACTGGAACCGATGCTGAAGAAGAAAGGCATCGACTTCCTCCACGCGGCAGCCACTCGCGTCCGCCCCGATATCAACGCCATAGATCTCGCCAATGGCGATACGCTGGAATACGACTACCTCGTCATCGCAACCGGCCCCGAACTCGCCTTTGACGAAATCGAAGGCCTGGGACCGCGTGGCGGTTTCACCCAGTCGATCTGCCACGTCGATCATGCCGCGGCAGCGAATACGGTCTGGCAGGACTTCGTAAAGGATCCCGGCCCGGCCATCGTCGGTGCCGTCCAGGGCGCGTCCTGCTTCGGTCCGGCATACGAGTTCGCGATGATCCTGGAGACTGATCTTCGCAGGCGGAAGATCCGCGACAAGGTGCCGATGACCTTTGTCACCTCGGAACCCTATATCGGCCATCTCGGCCTGGACGGGGTTGGCGATACCAAGGGTCTGCTGGAAAGCGAGATGCGCAACCGGCACATCAAGTGGATCACCTCCGCCCGCGTGACGAAAGTCGAAGACGGCATGATGCATGTCGAGGAGGTCGGCGAGGACGGGGCGGTGGAAAAGACCCACGAACTGCCCTTCAAATACTCCATGATGCTGCCCGCCTTCCGCGGCATCGCCGCAGTGCGCGATGTCGAAGGTCTGGTCAATCCGCGCGGCTTCGTGCTGATCGACGAACACCAGCGCAATCCGAACTGGCCCAACATCTATTCGGTCGGCGTGTGCGTGGCGATCCCGCCTGTTGCGGCCTATCCCGTGCCCGTGGGCGTGCCCAAGACCGGTTTCATGATCGAATCCATGGTCGTGGCCACCGCCCGAAATCTGCGGGCCGATCTGGACGGCGAGCCGGCCCGCAATGTCGCCACGTGGAATGCGGTCTGTCTGGCCGATTTCGGCGATGGCGGCGTCGCCTTCGTGGCAATGCCCCAAATCCCGCCGCGCAATGTGAACTGGTCTGCCCGGGGCGGATGGGTACACGTCGCCAAGAGCGCGTTTGAAAGCTATTTCCTGGGCAAGATCCGGCGCGGCGCCGGCGAACCCGTCTACGAAAAGGCCGTGTTCGACATGCTGGGCATCCACAAGGTCAGGACCGAGGCTTGAGACGACAAATGGCCGGATGGAAAATTCCGTCCGGCCTTCACTGTGTCTGCGCCCGGCAACGCTCTGCTAGTGGCACAGCAGGACCGGACAGTTGGCATCGTGCAGAAGATGGCGGGTGAAACCGCCCAAGATGGCTTCGCGGGCCCGGCTGTGGGAGTACGCTCCCATCACGACCAGTTCGGGGTGTTCCGCCTCGATCAGCTCCATGAACTCATTCTCGGGCCGTTTGAACATGTCGCGCCGGATCGTACGGCCCTGCGCAGCGATATCGTGCAGTTGCAGATAGCGGGCCGCCTCCTCTGCCGACAGGCCCTCCTCGGCGATATCGCCGACCGCCACCACCGTTACCGACTGCGCCGCCGCCAGGAAGGGTCGGGCTGCGCTCAGGGCCCGGGTCGCCTCCAGCCCGCCATTCCAGGCCAGCACGACCGTGGCAGGAACGCGCTTCATGCGCCTGTCGCCGTCCAGTACCAGCAGCGGGCGTGCGGACTGGAACAGGATGGATTCCATCAGCCCGTATTCGTCGTGCCGGTCGACCGTGACGGGACGCACCATCACGGTGAGGTCGCGAAGCCGCGCCCGATTGCCCAGGTCGTAAACGCTGCGTGCCTCGTACTCGACCCAGGACGCTGCCGGTTCCGCCGTGCCGGCAGCCGCCTTGTCGGTATCCAGCACTGCAAGCTTGTGCCTGGAACACAGATCATCAAAGCGGGCTTTCAGCTCGCGGGCGGCCCTGGTCGTCGCTTCCGACAGGGCGTCGTAGTTGGCTTCGATATAGGGAACCACGACGGGGTAATACAAACCGTCCGGCATCACGATGCGCGGGCGCGTATGCACCACGTCGAGATGCGAGCCAAAATGCTTGGCCAGCGCGAGGCCCGCATCGAACGCGGCGTCGCAGGTTCCCGTTTCAACGAAAGGAATCATGATCTTGCGCAGCTTCATGGCAGCATCTCCCGGAACTTTGCCTACTCTGCCGCTCCGGCGCAGGAACAGCCTTGATCAGCATCAAGAATGACCGTGCCGGCGATCCGGCCCGGCCCGCCGCGGGTCGTCATGCCGCCAGCGCGCCTTCGATCCGGTAGGTGCGCTTGCCGGTGACGACCAGGCGGCGTTCGCGCATCCAGCGCGAGAACATGCGCGATACGGTTTCGATGGTCAGGCCGGTATAGTCGGCAATCTCCTGACGGGTCATCGGAAGTTCGATATCGCCCAGCGGCGTGGTCAGGCGCTCGGACACGATAATCAGGAATTCGGCCAGACGCTCGGCCGCGGACTTCTGGCCCAGAAGCGTGATGTGCCGGCGTTCGCGGTCGAGGCGGTTGCGCATCTGTTCGAAGACATATTCCGCCCATGCGGTGTCGGACAGCGCCGCATTGACCGGGGCGCACACAAGTTCGACATCGGTCAGCGCCTCGGCATAATGATCCAGCTCGCCGCCGAACTGAAAGTGCAGCAATTCGCCTTCGGTGACGAAGTCGACGATCTGGCGGCGCCCGTCCTCGAAGATGCAGAACACCGAAACGACGCCTTTCGTGACCTTGATCAACTCCCCGGCATCATCGCCGGCGAAATAGATCGGTGTGTGTTTGGCCAGGCAGCGGTGCGTTTCGAAAGACATGATCTGCTCCATCGTCGGGATCGTTCCGGAGCCTTGTTTCCCAGATCGCCGGGCCGGCCGTAATTCGCATCAATGCGTACGCAAAAACCCTTATGCCGGTCCGCCTATCCTTGACCGGATGAGCGCCAGGAGTGCGTGGGCATCCACAGGCTTGCGGACCACGGCGATACCCAGGCCCTCGCCAATAATGTGCCGCACGATGGCGGGCGAGGAACAGGTCACGATAATGGTGGCCGGCGGCGCCCGCATGCCGGTCCTCCACGCCAGGAATTGACGTACGTCGCCCGCCGCATGCAGATCAACGATCAGGACATCATTGGCCGCCGGCTGCGCATTCTCGACAGCGCCCTGCAGGGACCCGAACTGGACACTGCGATAGTCCATGGCGTCCGCGAAAGCGGCAAACGCTTCGCGGACAAACGGGTCGGTTTCGACGAGTATGATTGCGGACTGGCCCATGTATCCGCCGTCGGTAACCGGACAGGCGGGCGCATTCTTTGCTCGTGATCAAAGTCGCTGCGCCTAGCGCGACATGATCCGGACCAGTTCCGCCACATTGCGGACGCCCAGCTTCGCGAAGACGCGCGCCCTGTGTATTTCGACCGTGCGGGGGCTGATATCGAGCTCCCGGGCGATTTCCTTGTTCGTCAATCCGCGATTGAGCGTTTCGGCGATCTCGCGCTCTCGGCTGGTCAGGCCGTCGAGCGAGAGAGTATCGACCGGCACTTCCCTTTCCTCGATGGCACGCGCCAGCGCCGCTTCGACGGTAACGGGCGTGAAGGGCTTCTCGATGAAATCGAAAGCGCCCAGCCGAATGGCTTCGACCGCCGTGGCGATATCGCCATGGGCGCTGACCATTATCACTGGAAACGACAGCGGGGACAGGCGCCGCAATGTGTCGAGACCGGACAGTTGCGGCATTTTGAGATCGAGAAAGGCGACATCGGGCGTGTCCGACTTCACCGCTTCGATGAAGGCGAGACCGTGCGGATGGGTCGCGATGACACGTCCAGGCAGGTCGAGCACGGCCGCCAGCGACTCCCGGACCGCCTCGTCATCATCGGTGATTGCAATCTTCAATTCGCTCATTCTTCATCCCGTTCCACCGGAAGTCGAAGCAGGAACCGCGCACCGGACAGGTTGTCCGGTGCGCCCGCCGCGTCCGCAAGTTCCAGGTTTCCCCCATGCGTTTCCGCGATTGTCCGGCAGATCGACAACCCCATGCCCAGCCCGTCCGGCTTGCCGCTGACAAACGGCGCGAACAGGCGGGGCCGGAGTTCCGGATCGATGCCGGGACCGTTGTCCTCCACCAGTACGCAGACATCGTCCGGCCCGTCCAGATAGCTGCGGATGCGGATCCGCCGGTCGGTCTGCCCCAGTGTGGCATCCAGGGCATTCTTTACAAGATTGACCATGATCTGCCGGATCTGGGTCGGATCGGCGAACACCGTGCCATCGAATTCGAGCTCGTCGACATCGATGGTGGCCTCGCCATCCGCATCGACGACGCGGCACAGTTCGGCGGCATCGCGGACAATCTCCGAGAGGTCGACCCGGCGGCGTTCCTCATCGCCACGCTCCACCATTTGCCGGATCTTCCGGACAATGTCGCCGGCACGCTGGGCCTCGTCCTGGGCCCGGGCAAACAAGGCGCGCGCCTTCTCCGGATCGCTTTCCAGCGCACGATCGGATGCCGCAAGAAAGAGCGATATGGCCGTCAATGGCTGGTTCAGCTCATGCGCCAGGGCCGAGCCCATCTCCGCCACCGCCCCGACCCGGCCCATATGGGTCAGCTGGGCCTGCAGATCGCGCAGGCGCCGCTCGGCGGCCACCCGGTCCGACAGGTCGCGCACAATGCCCACGAAGAGCGGCTCGCCTTGGTCCACGAACTCGCCGACACTGAGATCCATGGCGAATTCGGTCCCGTCCTTGCGCAATCCCTCGACCTGTCGGCCGATACCGATGATCCGCGGTGTTCCGCTCGTGAGATAATTGGCGATGAAACCGTCATGGCGCTCGGCATAGCGGCGCGGCATCAGCATCGACACATTGCGCCCGATGACGTCTTCCGCCGTCCAGCCGAAAATGCGTTCGCAGGCCGGATTGTAGAGGCTCACCCGGCCGTGCCGGTCGATGCACAAAATGCCGTCGACTGCTGTGCGAACGAGCGCCTGCAGCTGTCCCTCGGCAAATGTGGTTCCCGGCATCGTTTCGCCCAGCGTGCTAGTTCCCGCAGACCAAGCGGGGGATCCGCCCCAGACAACCGAACCGCCTGACGCGTTCGCAAACTGCGCGAATGTCCGGCCGCATTCAAGCCGATGCCTGTAGTGCCCGGCCCGCCTTTCCGCCGGCGGAGCCGGAGGGCAATGACCGCCGGGGGCCAGGTTTGCGCCAACGCAAATTCCGGCCGCTCGCAAACCGCTATGGCGGCGGAATGAGAACCGAAACAATCCTGAAATACGCAAACGAACGGGTGCCGCGCTATACGAGCTATCCCACCGCGCCACACTTTTCGCCGGATTTGGACGCCCGCGACTACGGGCAATGGCTGGCCGGACTCGATCCGAACGCGCCGGTCTCGCTCTACCTCCACGTGCCCTTCTGCCGGACCATGTGCTGGTATTGCGGCTGTCACACCAAGGCGACGCGGCGGATAGCACCGGTAGACGCCTATGCCGATATCCTGCTCAAGGAAATCGACACGGTCGCGAACCATACCGCCGCGCGGCTGAAAGTCTCGCACATCCACTGGGGCGGCGGCAGTCCGACCTATCTGCCCCCCCGCCGGTTCGAAGCCCTGATGGACCGCATCCGGCACCGTTTCGACGTACTGCCCGATGCCGAGATCGCGGTCGAGGTCGATCCGCGCATTTTCGACGACGCCATGGCCTCGGCCTTCGTCGCCTCGGGCGTCACCCGCGCAAGCCTGGGCGTGCAGACGTTCGACGACAGCGTGCAGCGCGCGGTCAACCGCATCCAGCCCCGGGAACTGGTCGAGGAATGCGTGGACATGCTGCGCGATGCCGGCGTGACGGGGCTGAATTTCGACCTGCTCTACGGCCTCCCCCTGCAGACGGTGGAGAATTGCATCGCCAGCGCCCGGATGGCGCTGGCCTTGCGGCCCGACCGTTTCTCGGTGTTCGGTTATGCCCACGTGCCGCACATGAAGCCGCACCAGTCGATGATCGCCGAGAACGACCTTCCCGGCGCAGCCCAGCGGCTGGCCCAGGCCGATGCCATCGCTGGAACCCTGGCCGCCGGCGGCCAGGTACCCATCGGGCTGGACCATTTTGCCCGCGCCGGCGACGAGTTGGCCCGGGCCCTGGAGGCCGGCGCCTTGCGGCGCAATTTCCAGGGCTATACGACCGACACGGCTCCGGCGATCATCGGGCTCGGCGCCTCGGCGATCGGCTGGCTGCCCCGGGGCTATGTGCAAAACACGGCTCATACGCACGACTGGGAGCGCCGTGTGCTGAACGGCGAACTGCCCACGGCGCGCGGCTATCGCCTGACGCCGGAAGACCGGCTGCGCCGCTCCATCATCGAACAGCTCATGTGCACGCTGAGCGCCGACCCGGCCGCACTCGCCGCCGCGGCCGGCCTGGCGGTACCGCAGGCCGATCTGAGCGCGTTCCAGGCCGCCGGCATTGTTGCACGCGAGGGGAGCCGTGTGATTGTCGATCCAGCCTATCGCCCACTGGTGCGCAACGTGGCAGCCGCCTATGACGAACGCCTGCAGACCTCCAGCGCCCGCCACGCCGTCGCGGTTTAGGCCCGAGCCATGCCTTGCACCCTCATAGTTCAGACACAAGCCTGCAGGTGCACCGGTACGAAAGGGTAGATCGGCCTTGGCGATTCGATTTTCACGATTCGTCTCCAGGCGAACCCGAGTTCGCCTCCCCTGATTGCAACGCGATAGACACAAGCCGGGACGGACGGTCAGCCACGATCACTCGGATCGAGTTCCTGATTTGTCGATGAAAATGAGCGCGACCGCTCAACCACCCGGGAGGGTGGGAGCTATTCGTTGGACCAGTCCGCCAGATGGTGCTGGACCGACCGGAGGACGAGCACCTGATGCCAGCATTTCATGACGGCCTCACTTCACAGAACCGTCGCGTTGGGAGGAAAACTCACGGGCAGCAAGCCGGAGATACAAGGCGCACCGCCTCCTGTTTCCGATCTGCCACGAGGACGACCGAAGGCGCCCGGGGACGGACCGGCCACGGAACCGGAAATGCTCAATAGTCGAAGACGAGGCTCAGCCAGATCTTGGTCCGGTCGACCGGACCGCCCGCATCGCCGTCGAACACCGCCGCCTTGGCCTCGGCCGACACACGCTCGGTGAGGCTGAGCCCCGCGACCAGGTCGATCTCCGATCCGTAGCCGGTCCCGCCGTCGTCCGATGCAAAATCATGCCAGGCGAAACCCAGGCTCAGCGGTCCCGGGACGGCATGAGGAAAACTCCACTGGCCACGCAGATAAATGTCGCGCAGGCCATCCGCGGGCGTATTCAGGAAGACATCGGCCGCACCCTGGAATTTGTGCAGCGTCGCCAGCGGCGTCTGGAAGCCTGTTATCCCGTCGCCGCCCAGAATCTCGATTCCGCCGCCCACCGTGTAGTGTCCGGCATCGTAATCGCCCTCCACGCGGAGGTAATCGAGTTCGAAACTGGCCGTATTGCCGGCATGAGCAAACTGGCGGGCGTATTCCAGCCGGTAGGCGACGGCCTCGTGCGTGCCGGTCAGCCTGAGACCGTAGGTCTGTGAGGACAGGCCCGGCGCATTCTCGAAATCGAGCAGGAGACCGAAGGCCGACAACGTCCCCAGCGGCGTCTCGCCGCGCGCTTCGGCGGCGTGCGACGCGCTGTCGAATTCGCCCGCCGGGTGATCGTCGCCGAAAATGCGGTGAACGCGGTCGATATAGGCGTAGTCCAACGCGACAGGCCACACATGCCCGCTCCTCAGCCGGATGGCATCTACAGACTGGCTGTTCTGGCGGAAGCCGACCGGACCGGCAAAGCGCTGATCGTCCATGACGAACCATTGCCGCCCGATCGTGACACCGACCCCGCTGTCCCCGCGCCAGTCGATCTGGAAGCGGTTGAGTTCGGTGACTTCCGGATCGGCCACTACCGGATAACCAGGACGCGGTGCGACCGTGTCGGCGAAGTTGTCGATCAGATGGACCGTGTTCTCGGCCTCGACCAGAAAGGTGACCCCGTCACGCGGTGGCGTCTGCAAGCCAAAGCGCGTGCGCAGGGTCAGGGCAGAGGCTGTCTCCGGCAGACCGTCCTGGTCCACCGTTTCGTGGCGCAGGCGCATGTTGAGACTGTAGGGGTCGTGCTCCGCCTGGCCGGCCAGCGCCGGCGAGATGGCGAGCAGCGACAGGGCTGCGGATGTGAGAAGCATGGGTTTCATGGTCGGAGCGTCCTCGTTTTCCCGACCCAGTGTTACCCCCGCCCGGCGCGGTCCTTGTTGCGCTGGCGCAAGTGACGCGCATGACCCTGTTTTGATCTGCCGCAAAACGCCCGGCCAGGCCTGATGCGAAGACAGTCCGGCAGGATTGGAGGTGTATGCGCGCATGGCACGCAAGCATGAGCGAGTGGAAGCGAAGGCCTATTTTCCAGGTCCCAAGTCGGAGAACGAGGCGTGGGTGCGCGCCGAATTCCAGGCCATTCTGGACGACTGGTTCGACTGGCGCCGGCAGTATCGCTCGGACGACCCGGCCGCGATCGAGCCGGCGGAACGGATGACGCCCGCATTTCTGCGCGAACGCGAACGCATGAGCCAGCAGCTTGGTACGCTGAAGACACTGATGCGCCGGGAGACCCCCACCTATTCGCCCCGCTATGTCGGGCACATGGTGTCCGAGCTGACCCTGCCCGCCCTGTTCGGCCATCTCACCGCTCTTTTGCACAATCCCAACAACACGTCCAAGGAAGTCTCGCGGGTCGGCACGGTGATCGAGGCGGAGGCGATTGCCATGCTGGCCGAGATGATCGGCTTCGATCCCCGCCGGGCCCGCGGACATTTCACCTCGGGCGGGACGGTGGCAAATTTCGAGGGCGTCTGGCGCGCCCGCTACCGGCTCGATCACTGGCTGGCCCTGGCGCTGTGGATCGCGGAAGAGACGGGAGAGACACTCGACGTTTTCGCCTCGGCCCATATGGGCTGGGCGCGGTACAAGCGGCTGCTCGAGACGTTCGCCCCGGCCCCGGAAGACCTGCGCCGGTGCAGCGCCGTGGCCGGCAATCCGGCAGACGTGATCCGGCGCCTCTCGACGGCTTGCGGGCACGATTATGCCGGACCGGTGGTCCTGGTGCCCGGAAACAAGCATTTCTCCTGGCGCAAGGCCGCGAATGTGTTTGGCCTGGGCGAGGAGGCGTTCTGGGAAATCGCGCTGGACGCCGATGGCCGCTTCGATCTCGACGATCTCGAACGGCTGGTCGACCGGGCTGCGGCCCGGCACCGGCCCATCCTGGCCGTGGTGAGTGTTGCGGGCACCACCGAGACCGGCGAGATCGACCCCGTCGACCGCGTCGCCGACCGCCTCCAGACCTGGCGCGAAACGCGCGGCTGGCAGCTGTGGCACCATGTCGATGCAGCCTATGGCGGCTTTCTGTGCACGATTGCCGGCGCTACAGGCGAAACCGGGCTGGCACCGGCAGCGGTTCGGGCGCTGCGCGCTATCGGCCGGGCCGATTCCGTCACCATCGATCCGCACAAGCTGGGCTTTGTGCCATATGCCTGCGGCGCCTTCCTGGCCCGCGACCGCGATCACTACACGGTCTCCGTGTTTGCCGCGCCCTATCTGGAACGCGAGCGGATCGCCGACGACCCCTGGACCGTGACACTGGAAGGGTCGCGGTCGGCCGCGGGCGCGGCCGCCGTCTGGCTGACCGGCCGGACCATGGGCTTCGGCCCTGACGGGTTCGGCGCGCTGCTGGGTGGCATGGTCGATGCCGCGCGCCGTTTCCAGCGCGAGGCCCTTGCCACGGTCGCGGACCTTCACGTCCTTGGCCCTGTCGATGCCAATATCGTTTGTTTCTCGGCCGCCAGGCGCGGCGAAGCCCTCAGCCGGGCCAACCGGCGCACGCGCGAACTCCATGCCGCCCTCGGCGGGGCCGGCGAATTTGCGGTCACCACGACGACCCTCGCCGCCCCGATACACGCCCAACAGATCGCCCGCCATGTGGCGCACTGGGGCGGCGCGGCCGACGACACGCAACTGGTTCTGATCCGGTGCGTCTTCATGAACCCCTACTGGGCCAGCGAGGCGGTCCGCAAAACCCTCCTGCCCGATTTCGCCAACCTCCTGACACGCTGCCTTAACGCCATCGACTGAATGTGCGGAGCACCAAAGAAAAGGGCCGCAGCATCGAGTGCCGCGGCCTTGCAGTTGCGGACCCGCGCGATCAGAACGCCCCGCTGACCCGGGCATACAGGCCACGCCCGGCGCCGGGCAGACGATCGCCGGCTGCCACATCGCCACCGGCGACGCGATTGTATCCGGACAGGTGTCTTTCATAGATCGCGTCGAACACGTTCTCGGCACCAAGCGTGACCAGCACATTGTCGCGGGCATACCAGTCCAGATTGGCGCCGAAGACGGCATGGCCATCGGTAACCGTCTCGGAATTCGTGGCCGACACGCGATCCTGCCGGGCCACGAACTCGCCTTCCAGTGAAACGCTCCAGTCCGCCTGGTCATAGGTCAGATCGAGCAGCAACCGTGCGGGTGCCATGCGGTAGAGCGGATCGTCGATATCGCGCCGTTCCCCGCGTACCAGGGAGGCAACGCCATCGACGCGCCATCCGGGTGTGATCTGCCAGCCGAAATCGGCGTCAATGCCGTAGAATTCGGCATCGACATTGGCAAAGCGCAACGGTGTGGCATCGCCATTCATGTTCGATACCATTTCCACCGGCGTATCGATCACGCCCGGCGTGGCGTCAAAGGGCACACCCTGGATGAAGCCATCGACCCGGCGGTGAAAGACGGTCGGCCGGATATAGGCCTTGTCGCCGCGCCAGTCGAAACCGGCTTCGATCGACAGGGCGATCTCGGGTTCCAGATGCAGATCGCCGACATAGGTATTGCCGTCGGCCAGACCGCCGCTGGCACCAGTGGGCAGCCAGGCATAACGCTCCACATAGCTGGGCATCCGCGTCTTGCGGGCCAGCGTCAAACGCCAGGTCACATCACCGTCGGTCTCGCGCCAGAAGCGGGCGACCGCATCGACGGTGGTTTCCTCATGCGCGCGATCGGCCATGTTGAACATGGACGCCAGCATCTGCGCCCCGGCCGGCAGGGCCGGACCGGTCGTTGCCTGGCCGGCATCGTCCTCGTGTCGGTCGGCGCGAAGGCCCAGTTCGGAGTCCAGGGAAAGGATTTCGCCGGTCCATTCGGCAAAGATGCCGGTCCGTTCGATGGCGATGTCCGGCAGGCTGCCGACAAAGAAGCCGGCATTGTCCGGATTGGTGATCAGAACATCGTGCTCGGCCTCTTCCCGGTCGATGCCGAGATCCAGAACGCCGCCCATCGCGGGAACACCGACTGCGAATTCAGCGCCCAGCGTCCGCGCATCCGCATAGGTGAAGCGGTGACGCATCGGATCGGCATTGGGACGCTGGGAGAAGTTGTTCATGCCGTGGGACACATCGCTCCAGCCCAGGGCGGCATCCAGCGTGATGCCACCGGCCATGCCTTCATAACTGAGACGCGCCATGTCGGTCTCGACAAAGTCGATATCCATGGCCAGGGCCGCAGTTCCCGTCGGTCCGGTATCCAAACGGCGATAGCTGAACTCGATCGCGTGGTCGCCGCGGGCCAGCCCGCCGCCGATCCCGTAAACGGTGCGTTCGTGATGGCTGTTGGGAATGTCCCCGCCGGAAAAGGCGATGTCGCCGCCCTCTTCATACGAGAACAGGAGCTCGGCATAGCTGCTCTCGCTGGCCGCCCCGGCTACGCCGCCGGCGGCGTAGGATCCGTCCACGCTGCGCACCGCCGTCATCGTATCGGTCTGGGCAACGGGATCATGTCCGGGACCAAAGCCGACACTCTTCAGAATGACATTGAGACCGCCACCCATGCCGGGACCGCGGCTGACAGCAGCAACGCCCCGATCAACCTCGATGCGCTCGACCAGCGGCATCGGCGCGTAGTGCAGCGGCGGGTCCATCAGATTTGGCCCCGCGGACGTGACGGCGGCGCCATTGATGGCGACCGGCGCACGCGGGCCGAACAGGCCGCGATACTGGACCTGGCCGGAGACCGAACCATTGTCAACCAGCGCCGCACCCGGCAGGCGCGCCACCAGGCCGGCGGCATCGGGGCCGAGCACCGGCGCCTGTTCCGGCGAGACCTGGTCTTCGACGTGGATATTGGTGACGATGCGGTAGCCCGTGACGACAATGACATCGTGCACCGCCGGTTCGACCGGTGCGTCCGGCCGCTGGTTTACATGTTCGCTGGCCTGGGCAATGCCGGACACAAGGCCGGCGGCTGCAAGTGCCGAGACACTCGCAAGGACTGTGTATCTGAAGGACATGACTCGCTCCGACCGAGACAAAAAGGGGGAGGGAACGGCGGCGCGCTTCGCGGGGAGGGAGGCGGCGCCGCCGCCCGTCCGGGCTAGTCGCCGACCGGCGGCGCGTCGCCCTGATTGGCATTCAACTGATCGAACAGGGCCTGCATGCGCTGGCGGGCCCGGCCCGGTTGCCGCACGCTGGCGGCCTCCTCGAGATTGACCGGGAGGCCGTCGCCGACCTTGATCAGCGCGATCATGCCCAGCCCGTAGTGCGGCAGGCACTTCACGCCGTAGACGCCGTCCTGGGTGAAGGTCACGCGGACCTCCTCATTCATGCGGCCCCGGAAGGTTTCGCCGCCCTCGGGCACCATGCCGGCAATGGTCTCGGCATTGTGTGCACGATCGGTGGGCAGAAAGACGACAGTATCGCCCGGCGCGATCTCGAGATAGGCGGGCTCGAAGACCATTGTCTGGCCGTCCTCGCCCCGGTTGAGCATGTGCACTTCATGATCTTCGGCGAGGGCAGCACCTGCGGGCAGGCCGGCGGCAAAGATCGCGGCAGCAAGGAGATATTTGGTATTCATGGTTCCAACCTTTGGATAGTTCGGGGAGATGGGGCGGCCGGCGAGCGGCCGCCCCGACTGACCGTCCGGCCTAGTGGCCCGAATCCTCGGAGATGCCGTCCAGCGCCTCGAAGACTTCGGGGTTTTCGGGCCCCGACACGGCGAGAATGCCGGCCAGGCCGCGCTCGACCCGCGAAAGGGCGTGATCGACGAGGATGTAGTTCCCCGGGACTTCCAGCTGGAAGTCCACGGCCACTGCACCGCCCGGAGCGACCGTCACGGTCTGCACGTCGGAAATGGTCTCCGAGGTGAAGGAGCCGAACGGGTAGATTTCGTCGAAAATCTCGCCGATGACATGGAAGGACGAGGTCTTGTTGGGTCCGCCCACACCGAAGAAGATGCGTACAGTCTCGCCGACCTCGGCCTGCAGCGGATTGTCGCGCAGCGCGCCGGCCGCGCCGTTGAAGACGTAGTATTCCGGATCCTCGTCCAGCAGCTTGTCGATACTTTCCGTCAGAAGGCCCGGCGTGCCGAACTCCTCTTCAGTATAGATCTCGCCCTGCATGACGTAGAATTCGCGGTCGACCTCGGGCAGGCCGCCTTCCGGCTCGACGACGATCAGGCCGTACATGCCGTTGGCAATGTGGCTGGCGACCATCGGGGTGGCGCAGTGATAGACATAGACGCCGGGATTGAGCGCCTGGAAGACGAAGCCGCGGGTTTCGCCTGGGCCGGCCAGCGTGGCCGGCGCACCGCCGCCCGGACCCGTCACGGCGTGAAAGTCCACATTGTGCGGCATCAGGCTGTCTTCGGCATTGGTCAGACGAACCTCGACCGTATCGCCGACACGCACGCGGATCATGGGGCCGGGCACGCGCTCGTTGAAGGTCCAGTAGGTATAGGTCGTGCCGTCAGCCAGCTGGCCTTCCAACTCGACCGTTTCCAGTTCGACGAGATGGCGCTGCGGTCCCTGGGCGGTGATCGGCGCGGGAACTTCTGTGGGGTCGCGAACGATGTTGGCGGCCTCCTGTCCGTAGGCCAGGGGCGCCGAAACATAGGCGACCGCGGCGATGGCGCAGGCCGTGGCCGTGCCGAGCAGGAACAGGTCTTTGAGGCTGCGGGTCTTCATGATGTGCCCTCCTTGGTGAGCATGTGTTCGATGGAGCCGGTTTAGGATGCGAGGCCGGCCGCTGACTTGCGCTTGAACAAAAGAGAGCGCGTTTGCTTCAACCGCTTGCCGGTACAGTCGGGGATTGCGCACAGGGGAGAGGTTGGCCGCACCCCGCCGCCAAGGCGGTGTACAGCCTGTTTCCCAGATCGAATGGCCGGATAAAATTCGGAGCATTGCGTACGCGTTCCTACCTATGCGGGAACGGCGTACCGCCGCGTGTTTTCGGATGTTGTGCCCGTTCAGTCCCGGGCGGGCTGCATCGCGTCGGACAACTCCCGCACGAGCGCATCGGGCCGCAGACCGTACTCGCGCGCAGCCTCGCGAATGGTCATGAAAGGTGCCATGACGCAGCCGGGGCAGGCCATGTGATTGCGAATAAAGACAGGCACAGTGGATGGCCACTGTGCCATGACATCGCCGACAATCATGGTTTCGATGGGTTCGGACATGGTTCGTCTCCGTTGGGAAGACGATTGTCGCGATCTGCGGCACCCCCGATTTGCGGCACGGCAAATGAGCGTCACGCCTGATCTGCGATCTCCACCAGGCGGTGCGGACGGCAGATCGTCAGGTGGCTGGAACGCCGCCCTTCGAGGATTCCGTCGTCGATCCAGGCCGACAGCGTCCGGCTGACCGTATGCAGGGTCGTCCCCGTCATTTCCGCCAGATCCTGCCGTGAAACCGGGAAGGGGATTTCCACGCCGGTTTCCACCTTGCGCCCCGACTGACCGGCGATCTTCAGTATCGTCGCCGCGATCCGCCGCTCGACCTGCTGTGTCGCCACCTGCTGGATGCGCTCCTGCAGCTCCTCAATTCGCCCGCCCATCATGACCATCGCCTTCATGGAAAGCGGTGGATGACACTGCATAAGATCCATCATGCGGGCGGCACTCCACACCAGAAGACGCGTATCTTCCACCGCCAGCGGGGTGGCCGGGTACGGTACTCCGCGCCAGACCGCCACCGAACCGACCAGGTCGCCCGGGCCCATGAAACGCAAGACCACGTTCTTTCCGTCCGGCGTCGTCTGGTCGAGACGCAACCGCCCCCAGGCCACCACATAATGGCTCGTGGCCTCGTCGCCCTGCTGGAACAGGACACTCCCCTTTTCGATCAGCTTGATCTGGGCCGATTCCGCACTTGCCGCGAGCACGTCGCGCGCCAGGCCGCCAAACAGCTTGGCGCGCTCCAGCACGGCAATCTTGGCCTTTGTGTCCATTTCGGTCTCCCGGCACCCGGACAGGCAGATAGCGGCAGACGGCGGCAGGAACTTTGCGCTGGCGCAATGTCCGGCAGTCGCCGCCAAACCGGAAACGGCTCGGGCGCACAGCGCCTATTTGATCTGAAACAAGTCCGCGGACTTCCGGGTCCGCTAACGGTGCCTCCTGATCGCTCCCGCGCCGCGGGAGCCGCAACCGCTCTTTACGAGGGAGACCATCATGCAGGAGCGCTCCATGCGGAAGCTCTGGGCGATCCTGGCGCTGATCCTGATCGTGTCGTTCAGCTGGCTCGGCCTGCTGGGCAACGAGATCTACCGCCAGGCCCCGCCCGTCCCGTCCGCCGTCGTCACCGCTGACGGGACGGAAATCTTCACCCGCGACGACATCCAGACGGGCCGGCAGGTCTACCAGTCGATGGGCGGCCAGCAAGTCGGCTCGATCTGGGGACATGGCGGTTATCTAGCCCCGGACTGGTCGGCCGACTGGTTGCACCGGGAATCTCTCGCGATTCTCGACACGTGGGCACAATCCCGTTTCGGCCGCCCCTGGACCGAACTCGGCGAGGAGACTCAGGCCGGCCTGCAGGCGCGCCTGGAAACCCACCTGAGGGACAACACCTACGACCCCACTACGGGCCGGATCCGGATCAGCGATGAACGCGCCGCGGCGATTGCCCTGGTCGCGCAGCACTATGTCGACCTGTTCGGCGACAATCACGCGCTGGAAGCCCTGCGCGAGGATTATGCGATCCCGAACGGCGCCATTCCCGATGCGGAGCGCCGGCAGGCGCTGACCGCCTTCTTTTTCTGGACCTCCTGGGCCACAGTGACCCAGCGTCCCGACCAGGACGTGACCTACACCAATAACTGGCCGCACGAACCGCTGGTCGGCAATGCGCCGTCCGGTCCGAACATCATGTGGTCGATCGCCTCGGTCATCCTGCTGATCGCCGGCATCTCGGCGCTGACCTGGTGGCATGCCGGACGCAAGGAAGAAGCTGCACCGGTACCGCCGAAGGAAGACCCCTTCACCGGCCTCAAGCCGACCGCGTCGATGAAGGCGACCAGGAAATACTTCTGGACCGTCATCGCGCTTTTCCTGGGTCAGATCCTGCTGGGTGCCATCACTGCCCACTATTCGGTGGAAGGCCATGATTTCTACGGCATTCCGCTGGCGGACATCCTGCCCTATTCGGTCACCCGGACCTGGCATACCCAGCTGGCGATCTTCTGGATCGCGACAGCCTGGCTGGCCACCGGCCTCTACCTCGCCCCGATTCTGGGCGGCAAGGAGCCGAAATTCCAGGCGCTGGGCGTCAATGTGCTCTATGTCGCGCTGCTGATCGTCGTTGTCGGCTCGATGGCCGGCGAATGGCTGGGCGTGCAGCAGGTTCTCGATCTGGACATGAATTTCTGGTTCGGACACCAGGGCTGGGAATATGTCGATCTGGGCCGCTTCTGGCAGCTCCTCCTGTTCGCGGGGCTGATGATCTGGCTCGGCCTTGTAGGCCGCGCCCTCTACCCGGCACTCAAACAGCCCGGCGAGGGCCGCCCGCTGACGGTGATCCTCTTCCTGTCGACCATCGCCATCGGCCTGTTCTACGGCGCCGGCCTGACCTGGGGCCAGCACACCCACCTCTCGATGATCGAATACTGGCGCTGGTGGGTCGTTCACCTGTGGGTGGAAGGTTTCTTCGAGGTCTTCGCCACCGCGGCAATCGCCCTCCTGCTGGTGAAGCTGGGCCTGGTGCGGGCCCGTACGGCCAATCACGGCGTGCTGTTCGCCACCATCATCTTCCTGACCGGCGGCGTGCTGGGCACGCTCCACCATCTCTACTTCACCGGTGCGACCACCTCGGTCATCGCCGTGGGCGCCGTCTTCTCGGCCTTGGAAGTGGTGCCGCTGGCCCTGATCGGTCACGAGGCGCTGGAGAACTACCGCATGACGAAGGCGGCGAAGTGGGTTCAGACCTACAAATGGCCGATCTATTTCTTCGTCGGCGTGTGCTTCTGGAACCTGGTCGGTGCTGGCCTTCTGGGCTTCCTGATAAATCCGCCGATCTCGCTCTACTACGTGCAGGGCCTCAACCTGACCGCCACGCACGGCCATGCCGCCCTGTTCGGCGTCTACGGCCTCCTGGGCATCGGCCTGATGCTGTTCTGCTTCCGCGGCCTGTTCGCCAGACATGCCTGGTCGGACAAGATGCTGGCCTGGTCGTTCTGGCTACTCAATGGCGGCCTGGCGATGATGGTCTTCATGAGCCTGTTCCCCGTCGGCGTTCTGCAGGCCTATGCCTCGATCACCGAAGGGCTCTGGTACGCCCGGTCGGCCGAATTCCTGCAATCGGGCATCATCCACTTCTTTGTGTGGATGCGGGTGCCCGGAGACATTGTCTTCAGCGCCGGTGCCATCGTGCTCGCCCTGTTCGCCGCCAAGCTTGTCTGGGCCGGCTTCCGGGGCACGAAGGAGGACCAGCCCGCCCCGCTCGGCACACCCGCCGAGTAAGGCAGGTCCAGCGACCGGCGCGGCCTTAGAAGCGCCGGTCGCCGGGCCGCCCTGCCGGCTCCCGGGTATCCGACCGCCCGGGAGCCGGTTTCTTTTTGGCTCTAGCCCGCCAGCTCAAGCAGGTCCGCGAGCCTGTCCCGGCGTCGTGCAATATCGGCCAGACTGACACCGTCCAGCGCGCCAAGATAGGCGTCGGTCGCGCGTTTGAGGGCGCCCATGAGACCGCAGGCGGGCGCGATGAGACAAGTATTGGTCTCGGGCTTGAAGCACTCGGCCTGGGCAAAATCCTCTTCCATCGCCCGGACCACATCGCCAACGATGATTTTGGAGGGATCCCGGGCCAGGCGAAGCCCGCCACCCCGGCCCCGCACCGTTTCCAGAAAGCCTTTCTCGCCCAGGCCACGCACCACCTTCATGAGATGATTGCGCGAGATACCATAGGCGGTGGCGATCGCCTCGATCGTGCATGTGTGTGCCGGCGATACGGCCGCATAGATCAGCACGCGCAAGGCATAGTCGGTATGGGTCGTCAGCCGCATCCACCTGAACTCCAAATCATTTTTCCGCTCCACCATAGCCGGGCGGCGACAGATTGCCACGGCGGGGGCGGCGACGATTGCAAAAAGAGTATATTTTGTGCATCTTTTAGAAATGGCCACTAGATATTGATTCTGGCAGGGAGACACACATGCTCGACACAACCCCATTTTCCGGCCCGGACGACACGTCCCGACCGGTCCGGCTGGCCGGCACTTCGGTCGACGTTGTCTCGACAGTTGAGGAGTATCTTGGCGGGGCCGACTGGCGCATCAAGGCCAATGCCAATCAGGGCTATTCTCTGGGCGGGCTGATTCTCAACGTCGCCGGCAAGGTGATTGCCAATTACTGGCTCGACGAAGTCTATCCGCCGGCCATTGGCCGGGCCCACCGCGAAGCCGACATCCACATCCACGACCTCGACATGCTCTCGGGCTACTGCGCAGGCTGGTCCTTGCGCACACTGTTGAACGAGGGTCTCAACGGTGTCTCCGAAAAGGCGGAGGCGGGGCCGCCGCGGCACTTCTCCGTCGCCCTGGGCCAGGCCGTGAATTTCCTGGGCGCGCTGCAAAACGAGTGGGCCGGCGCCCAGGCCTTTTCCTCCTTCGACACCTATATGGCCCCCTTCGTGCGCGCCGACCGGCTGGACTACGAGGCCGTGCGCCAGGGGCTGCAGGAATTCGTGCACTCGCTCAACGTGCCCTCGCGCTGGGGGACGCAGACACCCTTCACCAATCTCACCTTCGACTGGGTCTGCCCGGAGGATCTGCGCGATCAGACACCGCTGATCGGCGGCGAGGAAGCCGATTTCACCTATGGCGAACTGCAGGCCGAGATGGACCTGATCAACCGCGCCTTCATCGACGTAATGACGGCCGGCGACGCCAAGGGCCGGGTCTTCACCTTCCCTATCCCCACCTACAACATCACCGGGGATTTTCCCTGGGAAAGCGAGAACGCGAAGGCCCTGTTCGCCATGACCGCGAAATACGGCCTGCCCTACTTCCAGAACTTCATAAATTCCGACATGAAACCGGGCCAGGTCCGCTCGATGTGCTGCCGGCTTCAGCTGGACCTGCGGGAGCTTCTCAAGCGCGGCAACGGCCTGTTCGGCTCGGCCGAGCAGACCGGCTCGATCGGTGTCGTCACGGTCAACTGCGCCCGGCTGGGCCATCGATTCCGCGGCAATTGGAGCGGACTGGTGGTCGAACTCGACCGCCTGCTGGAACTCGGCCGCGACAGTCTGGAGATCAAGCGCTTCTACGTGCAAAAACTGATGGATCGCGGGCTGTTTCCCTACACGAAGCGCTATCTGGGCACGCTGCGCAATCATTTCTCCACGCTGGGCGTGAACGGGCTCAACGAAATGGTGCGCAACTTCACCGGCGATACCGACGACATTACCACCGAGCGCGGCGCCGCCCTGGCGCTGGACCTGCTCGACCATGTGCGCGGCCGCATGCTCGAATTCCAGGACGAAACCGGCCACATGTACAATCTGGAAGCCACCCCGGCCGAGGGCACGACCTACCGCTTCGCCAAGGAAGACCGCAAACGCTTCCCGGACATCCTGCAGGCCGGCACTGACGATCAGCCCTACTACACGAATTCGTCCCAGCTGCCGGTCGGCTTCACCGACGATCCCTTCGAGGCGCTGACCCGGCAGGACCCGATGCAGACCCGGTATACCGGTGGCACGGTGCTGCACCTCTATATGAGCGAGCGGATCTCGTCGGCCGATGCGTGCCGCCGGCTGGTGCAACGGGCCCTGTCGAACTTCCACCTGCCCTACATCACCATCACACCCACCTTCTCGATCTGCCCCACACACGGCTATCTCGCCGGGGAGCATCATCACTGCCCCAAATGCGATGCGGAAAAGCAGGCCGCACTGCCGGAGGGGGGCGTGCTGGCCGAGGAAGACCGTCAGCCCTGCGAGGTATGGACACGGGTGATGGGCTATCACCGCCCGGTCGCCGCCTTTAATCCGGGCAAGCGCGGCGAGCATGAGGAGCGCACCCATTTCGAGGAGGCGCGCGCGCGTCTCAGCGCGGCCTGACATGGCTGGCCGGACTCTCCGCATCGGGGGAATCGAACCCTTCTCCACGGTCGATTTCCCTGGCCGGCTGGCCACCGTACTGTTCTGCCAGGGCTGCCCGCTCAAGTGCGGCTATTGCCACAATCCGGGCCTGATCCCCGCCGACAGCGGGCAATCGATCGGTTTTGCCGAAGCGCTCTCCGCGCTGAACGCGCGCAGCGGCTTCATTGATGCCGTCGTCTTTTCCGGCGGCGAACCGCTGGCCCAGTCGGCCCTTCGGGACGCAATCGACGCGGTGCACGCGCTCGGCCTTGCCACAGCCCTGCACACCGCCGGAACCGCTCCGGGCCTATTTGCCGCCCTTCTGGACCGGCTCGACTGGGTCGGTTTCGACGTGAAGGCGCCTTTCGACGATTATGGCCCCGTAACCAGTGTCGGTGCCGCCGGACGGAAGGCCCTGCAATCGCTGGAGCATTTGCTGGCATCGGGCGTGGCCCACGAAGTCCGCACCACGGTCTGGCCCGACCGGATCGGCACGGGCGAACTGGACCGCATCGCGTTTGCGCTGGAGCAAGTCGGCGTATCCCGCTTTGTGCTTCAAGAATGCCGTGGCCCCGACCGCTCGGTCTGGCCAGGCCCGTCGCCGCTCGACGACACGGTCTTCATGACCGAGCTGAGCAGCCGTTTCGACGAATTCGAGGTCCGCCGTGCACAGAACTGACCCGTCCGCCTTTCGCCGGTCCACGCCCAGGGACGCCATTTCGGCTCGCCGCGATTACAGCGGTCCGGCCTTGTTCAGCTACGGTTTCAGGCCCTTTTTCCTGTTTGGCGCGGGCTGGGCGGCCCTGGTGGCCCCGATCTGGATTTTCGCCTATCTGAACGGACAGGACATGATCGGCTCCACCCCGGCTCTAATCTGGCACGCCCATGAAATGCTGTTCGGCTTTCTCGGCGCCATCATTGCCGGCTTTCTGCTGACGGCCGTGCCCAACTGGACTGGCCGCCTCCCGGTCCGCGGCCTGCCATTGATGATACTGTTCGCCCTGTGGATCGCCGGCCGCGCCGCAATGCTGGCCTACAGTACGCTCGGCCCGGTCGCGGCCATTGTCGACAGCGCATTTCCTCTCGTTCTGGCGGGGCTTCTCTGCCGGGAAGTGGTCGGCGGAGCCAATACGAAAAACCTGCCCATCTGCGTACTGAGCAGCCTGTTCGCGCTCACCAATGCCGGTTTTCACCTTGCGCTGGCGACAGGGGCGGACTGGCGCGGCCCGCAGACTCTTGCAGTAGCCGTCATCACTCTGATGATCGCCCTGATCGGCGGACGCATCGTGCCCAGTTTCACCCGCAACTGGCTCGTCCAGAACGGCCGGACAGGGGCATTGCCCGCTCCCGTCGGGTATTTCGACCTGGCCGCATTGGCCTTCGCCGGTGCGGCCCTGGCCGGATGGGTGCTCGCGCCGCAGGACTGGCTTGCCGGAACGCTCCTCATTGCCGCCGGCGGTCTGCACGCGGTGCGCCTGGCGCGCTGGCAAGGCTGGCGCACCGGCGCCGAGCCGCTCGTCCTCATCCTGCATGCAGGCTATGCGTGGGTTCCGCTCGCCCTGGTCCTGATGGGGCTGGCCGCCCTGATTCCGGGCCTCGTGCCGGCCTCCGCCGCTCTGCATGCACTCACGGCCGGAGCAATGGGCACGATGACGTTGGCGGTCATGACACGGGCAAGCCTTGGCCATACGGGGCGGGAGCGCACTGCGGACGCTTGGACGAAACTGATCTACATGCTCGTGATCTCGGGCGCCCTGATCCGGGTGCTCGCGCCCTTCCTGCTGGGCGATTTGCAGTATCCGGCCATCGGCCTGTCGGCGGCCCTGTGGAGCGGAGCTTTCGCCCTGTTCACACTGCGCTACGCGCCGATGCTGACCACATCCCGCCGATAATCGCATGGCGAGTCCGGCCGAGACTGCGCGCCGGCCGGCGGTGCCTCGGGCAAAGCGGGCGGTTCCCGCCGGGCACTTTTCAAATCCGTCAGCACCCATGCCGCGAGGCCGGTTCCAATGAAATCCACATGACCGCCACTCCACGCTTTCCCGGAGAAACCAACATGATCAATTCCAGAACGGCGGGGCCTGCCCGTTGGCGTCATTCCGGGCGAAGGCCGGACTGGACTGGACGGAAATCTTGCCGCTTCCACTGCTGCCAGGGCTCTGGCGGTTGCTGGAAAGGATCGGCTGATGCTGGAGCTCGTCTGTCCGGCCGGCACCCCTGCCAGCATGCGTGCGGCGGTAGGGAGTGGTGCCGATGCCGTGTATTGCGGCCTGCGCGACGCCACGAATGCGCGTAATTTTCCCGGCCCGAACGCTTGTGCCGCATCCTCCTGCCACCCGGAAGGCGGGCGTGAAGACCGGCCCCGGCTAGCCGGCCTGCTCAAGCGTGCGGCCGCGGGTCTCGGGCAGGAAGAAGAAAACAAGACCGAAGAATAGGAAGGCAGCAACGGCATAAAAGGCAAACGTCGTCGCGACGCCCAGCGTGACCAGCTGGACCGGAAAGGCGAGCTGGACACCAAAGCTGGTCGCGCCGTTCACAAAGGCCAGAAGGGCGATACAGGCGCCGCGGATGTGATTGGGAAAGATCTCCGACAGCACCACCCACATCACCGGTCCCAGCGACACCGCGAAGCTCGCGACAAAACACAGTATGCCGGCAAGTATCAGCGAAGCGGGAACTGAAATCGCCGCGCCGATCAGCTCCGCCTCATGTGCGCTGAACAGGCGCGGACCGAGAACGTCGACGAGAGCCGCCTTGTAGGTCACATCGTTCGGGAAATCCCGGTTGATCAATCCGGTAAGTTCGTGAGCCCGCACGGCCTCGGGCAGCGCCGCGACGGCATCCGCCTGCAGGACATAGCCCGCCTGGGAGAATCCCCAGGCCACCACCGCCAGACTCATCCCCGCCCCGGCGAGTCCCCCGAGCAGGAGAGGCTTGCGCCCCAACCTGTCGATCAGTCCCATCGCCACAAGCGTGAAAACCACATTCGTGGAACCGAGCAATGTTGCTTGCGCGAATGCGGCATCGACACCCACACCGCTCTGCTGAAAAACGACCGGCGCATAGAAATAGATCGCGTTTACGCCCGAGATCTGCTGGGCCACGGCCACGATGAGACCCACGCCGAGCGCCGCGATCACGGGCCGGCTCAAGAACGCCGTCCAGGCAATCCTGCGGCCGGTGCCGGTCGCGCCGCCACTGGCCCGGACACGGTCCAGCAGTGCCTCGACGCGCTCGCTCGGATAGAGGCGCGCCATGATCTGCCGGGCGGCAGCGAGCCGTCCGTGTAACACCAGCCAACGGGGGCTTTCCGGGACCGCCAGCGCGACAAGAACAAGCCACAATGAAGCCGGCACCAATTCCATCGCGAACATCCAGCGCCAGGCATGGTCGCGAATTCCGAGCTCAACTATCCAGCCTGTATCCACATGGCTCAGACGCTGGATCAGCAAATTGCCGAAATAGGCCGCCGACAGGCCCAGCACGATGGCCAGCTGGTTCATCGACACGATCCGTCCGCGAAAGGAGGACGGCGATATTTCGGCCAGATAGAGCGGCGCCAGGACAAGGGAGGAAAAGGCCAGACCGCCAATGCCGCGCGCGATGACGAGATCCGCGAAACCGTTAGCGGTGACGGACAGGATCGCCGAGCACACATAGAGCAGTGTCACCAGCATGAGGAGCGGCCGCCGGCCGAAAACATCGCTCAGCACACCCACGGCCAGGCTGGCAAACATGGCGGTGAGCGTCGGAATGCTGACAATCCAGCCCAATTGCCAGTCGGACAGTCCGAACCGGACCGTGACGGCCTCGGTAACACCGGAAATCACCACGGCGTCGTAACCGAAGACGAAGCCGCCCAGGCAGACAAACATCCCGATGCGGATCGATTTCGACGCTTCACCGTTCAGACTGACCTCCTGCGGGGCCAAGGTATGCAAGCCGGCCTCACGCGGCCCGGGCGACGGCGAGCCTAGCGCATGCCCGGCCGGCCAGCGACCGGATTGCCCAGTGGCCTGCCCCTCCGCTCGGTACCGTACCATCCGGCGCCAGACAGCGCCTGAGACGGCGATGTCGAACGCCATCTCGGGGGCTATCCGGCAATTCCGGCGCCGTATCTATTCCTGCACGGCTTTGCCGGCAGACCGGGCCGGGCAAAGAGCTTCATCGGACGGTTGCCACCATTCCGCCCAAGTCCGGCACCGGTCAGCTCGCCCGGGATGGACGTACTGACCGGCCAGTTTTTTCAGCTTGGCCCGAGTTGGTCAGAGCTCACAGCCCAGACCTTCTGAGCTGGCTTCAGCGATGAAGATGTCGGCAAACCAGATCTCCAGGCCGTCCGTGCCGGAGACGCCAAGCGCCACGTCCACATCGGCGAGGTTCGCACCTGCATCGGCAAAGCAGCTGAGCGGGATTTCAGCCCGTCGCCAGCCCTTGCCTGCATCGATCTGGATCGACTGGGTCATGTCCAGACGGCCTTCGCAGCCTTCACCGCAGCCCATCCAGAACTCGGTTGAGCCAGCCCCGGCATCGGTGACCTGATAGTGGACGGATATGGCCATCCCGCTATTTTCGCTGAAGTCGAGACCTTCGCCAGCAATCAGCACATCGCCGTCGCCGGACCAGCTGATACGACGGCTGTCATCCTGGACTTCACGGTCATCGAGGGTCACCGACACGGCGCCGCCGGGCGAAGAGGCGTCAGGTCCGGACACAATCCCGGCATCCTCACCCTCCGCCAGGACGATGGAGAAGGGTTCCTCGGACCGGCCACGCGACATCAGCTCGAACGCCATTGCGCCGTCGCCAATGGACACGCCACTGTCTTCGGACAGTTCCGGAATTTCCACATCGTCCCCATAGGTGAGGCCATAGCCGAAGGCGAAAAGCGGATCATAATTGTCGTCGTGCGGGTTCAAGACCGTCTGGGTCGCGAGCTGCGGCCAGGAGAAGGTCAGCGAGCCGGAGAAGTCATGGCGCGGCGCACCGGTTTCATCGGCCACCAGGACGTCGGCAATACCGCCGCCCTCGGATCCCGGCAGCCAAGCCGCCACGAAAGCGTCGGAGGCGTTCAGCTCCCGGTTCATCCACATGGGCCGGCCGCTTATGAAGACCGCGACGGTCGGAACGCCATCGGCCTGAAATTGACGCAGCAGCTCAAGCCCACGCTCGTCGGTGAAGACGAGCGTATCCCGATCACCGACAAATTCCGCGTAGGGTTCTTCACCAAAGACAATCACGGCCACGTCGGGACGCACATCGCTCTGACCGTCTTCAGCCAGAATAATCGTTCCGCCAGCTTCGTCGACAGCCTCAACGAAGCCGTCATAGACCGATTGGCCGCCCGGGAAATGGTCATTGGTATGGCCATCGCCTTGCCAGTTTATGGTCCAGCCGCCGGCCTGCTTGGCAATGTTATCCGCACCGTCACCGGCGATCAGGATCGTCTGGGAGGGATCAAGCGGCAGCAACCCGCCATTATTCTTCAACAGGACCAGCGACTGACGCACGGCCGAACGGGCGATCTCGCGATGTGCCTCGCTGCCGATCAGATCGAAATTGCCGGCGTGGCGGCGTTCAGACGGGCGAACCGCATCGAACAGGCCCGCACGCGCCTTCACCCGCAGGATGCGCAGAACCGCCTCGTCCAGACGCTCCATCGGGATGGTGCCGTCCTGAACCTGAGCCAGCAGGTTGCCGTAAAGCGCCTGCCAGCTGCCCGGGGCCATGTACATGTCGAGGCCGGCCAGCAGTGCTTGCGGGCAGTTCTCGTTGGTGCAGCCCTCAATCTGGCCGTGACCTTCCCAGTCACCAACGACAAACCCGTCGAGCCCCATGCGCTCCACAAGCACGTCATGAAGCATGGCGCGGTTGCCGTGCATCTTGATGCCATTCCAGCTGTTGAACGATGCCATCGCGGTCTGAACGCCCGCGGCAATGCTCAACGGGTAGGCCGGCGCATGAATGTCGCGCATCACTTCCTCTGTGACGCGGGTATCCCCCTGGTCTATGCCCCTGTGCGTGCCGCCATCGCCGACAAAGTGCTTGGTCGTGGCGATGGTGTGATCGGGCCCCAGAAAGTCATCGCTGTCAGGATCGCCTTGCAGGCCCAGTACGATCTGCTCGCTCAGACGCGCAACAATCTCGGGAGTTTCCGAATAGCTTTCATAGGTCCGGCCCCACGTATCATTCTGCACCACTGCAACGGTCGGCGCGAACGTCCAGTCCTGACCGGTGGCGCGGATTTCCAGCGCGGTGGCTTCGCCAATCTGCCGCATCAGCTCAGGATTGTTGGCGGCGCCCAAACCGATATTGTGCGGAAACAGCGTCGCCCCGACCACATTGCTGTGACCGTGAACCGCATCAGTGCCCCACAGGATCGGGATGCCGACTCCGCCATCGCTGGTATCGGTCGAGGCATCGAAATAGGCATCGGCCAGATCGACCCAGGCCTGGGGCGGCGCATAGTTATCCCCCCCCGGCGCAGAGTTCCCGCCATTGAGGATCGAACCGATATTATATTCAGCTGCCAGTTCCGGTGTGATGGCGCCGATATCGGCCTGGATCACCTGGCCCACCTTTTCCTCAACCGTCATTCGCGAGAGGAGGTCAGCGATAAAATCCTCGATTTGCGGATCCCGTCCGACAGGTGATTGACTTTCGGGCCAGATTTCCGGGTGGACGGTGACGCTGCTCGTGCTGTTCGAAACTGTAATGCCCGCGCGATCTTCAACCTGGACCTGCCCGGGCTTGGACGGGTTGATCTCTACAGGCTGCGAGCAGGCAGCAGCGCCGAGCAAGAGCACCATGATTGCGCTGCCTCTGAGAAGAGATTTTGCGCTATAAATCATATTCTTGTTCTCCATTTCGGCAGTCAGACGGGGTCGGTCTGGTAAGCAGCCCTCGCCCTGTTCCGCCAGCGCAAGGCTGTGAATTACTGAAGTTTGGGCCGCGCGAATGCGTGGACCGGATGGCGAAAAATAAAAGGGGCAGGATCAAGCGCCCCGCCCCTTCAATTCAGTCGCTCACGTCATAGGGTTCGCACGCCCTTAGAAGTCGTAGCGGATACCGAACTCGACGCGACGGTCGTTCACGAAGACCGAGCGTGCGTACGTCTGTCCGGCAGCATCTATCTGCTGGCTCGCCGACGACTTGGTATCGAGCAGGTTGGCGCCCTGGACGCTGAGCTCCAGATTGTCCGTGACCGTCCATCGCAACGAGGCATCAAGGAAGCCGATATCGTCCTGTCGGATCGGGTTGCCGGTGACATAGTCACGATAGGAGCTCCAGTACTCGGAGCGCCAGTTATACGCCAGACGGGCTTCGAACCGGTCATCCTGATAGATACCGATGAGGTTATAGGAGACGTCGGACAGGCCGAGCAGCTCGTCAATGCCCCAGCGATAAACCGTCAGGAAACCTTCAACGCCATCACCGTCAGTGTCCCGGACCGAAGGCAGCGCCTCGGCTTCGGAGGAGATGAGCGTCAGGTTGGCCTGCATGCCAAGATTGCCCCACAGGCCGGGAAGCGCGGTGAAGAAGTCCTGGTAGGAAAACTCGATACCTTCAACCGAACCGTCACGAAGGTTGATGTTACCGTTGTAGACAACCGGCACCTGATAGCCATCGAGATTAAGGACGTCCTGGGTCTCGGTGCCATACACGATGACGTTGTCGAGCTCCTTGTAGAAGGCTGACATGGAGAACAGGCCTTCATCCCCGAAATACCACTCGTAAGAGACATCGAAGTTTGTCGCCTCGATCGGCTCCAGGAGCGGGTTGCCGCCATACTGGTTCAACTGGTTCGGAACAATGTCAACGATCGCTGGCGGAGTCGCCGTCGTGTCAGTGACAAAGCCGAGATCGGCGACAGTGGAGCGGGTTGAGTTGATGGCCGAAATATCTGGTCTCGTAATCGCCTGGCTGGCGGCGAAACGGATCAGCATCTCGTCATTGAGATCCCAGCGCAGGTTGAACGACGGCAGGAAATACTCATAGCTGCTGTCCAGGCTGTTCGGGCCGTTCGGCGTGTCAAGCAGCGCTGCAAGCTCGGGCAGGAAGTCTCTCGGCTCGGTGTCGTCTGCAGGATCATCCGGTGCGAACGCGGCATAGCCGATAACGCCGCCGCCAGTGTTTTCAGTCCGCACATAGCGCAGACCGAAATTGCCCCTCACGGACTGACCGCTATCGAAATCCTGACTGAAGTTCATCATGCCGTAGAGGTTGATGGTCTCTTCCTTGACCGAGCCATCGATGCCGCGATCGGCATAGTCAATCACGCCATTCTGACGAAGCGGCACCCAGTCACCGATCTGAAGGTTGCCGTCAGAATTGGTGCCGGCACCCAGGAAAGGCTCGGCGGCGAGCGACGCGACGAAGGCGTCGATATTGCTCATGTTTGCCTGACTCGGGTACACGATCGACGTCAGATCGCCTTGGAAGACACCGCCGCGCTGGAACTGGGCGAAATCGAACGTCTCGAAGAAGTTCTGGTTGTCCATGTTCGCATACGGCAGATATCCACCGGCCCACGGCGGAGCGATACCCCCCCAGTTCAGACCGGCACTGCGATTGACTTGCTCGCGCTCTGAGAAACGGGCACCGATTTTCACCGAGTCGAACCAGCCATCGCTGTCGAACTCGTACTCAGCATCACCGCGGATCGCGAAGAGATCACCGGTGTTGTCCTGGTACTCGTCGGCAGCATACAGCAGGAAGGCATAACGCGGATCGGCCAGATCACCCAGGGTGCCCGGGTTCGGACCACGGGTGGTGCCCCACGAGGCAAGCTGCACCTGGTCAGACAGGAAAAGCTCGATTTCCGGGTCATCGGTATCGGAGAAGTCAAAGCGGTAGTCAGCAAAGTGATTGCCGCCTGCCCACAGGCGCTCCAGCGATGCCTCGGCGTCGGTGTAGTGCGCGTCGAATTCCATGAAGAGGCGGTCAGTCGCCTGCCATTTTAGGTTCGCACTGAAGTCCTGGGTCATGGACTCCTGGACCTGGTTGATCGCCAGGGACTGCAGAGGCGTCTGAAGCACGCCACCCTCACCCAGCCAGTCGCGCAGGTTGTTGGAAACCATGCCTGACTCCATGAGGCCGCCATCGACCGGAATCAGGTTCTCGCAAATCCCGATGCCGCCATTTGCGGCCTCACCAGCACCGTTACACCGCGGGATGCCCGCGGACGTGAATGGAACGATGTTGCGCGTGCTCGGATCACCGAGGACGGTCCAGTTCCCCCACGATTCTGCATCTGTGAAGAATTCGATCGTGTTTTCGCGTGTGGTGATTTCGTTTTCAACGCGGATAGCTCTGACGGTGAGCTCGATGTCCCCGTTCGGAGACGCCCACTGAGCCGCCACATAGAAACTGTCCCGTTCACGACCGACCGAGGCGTCGCGCGCCTGCCAACCGCCCGGTAGAGCCATGGTGGTGCCGGGATTGTCCGGATTCGAGATCGCGAGCGGCGGCCCATACTGGAAGCCGTCAATGTTCGAATTCAACTCAGAGGTAGAAAAGGAGCCAAGCAGGCCAAACTCGCCAGAGCTGTTTGCCCAGCGATTGCCGGCGATAGCGCTGATGCCCGGGCTCCACTCCTCGGCGAGGTCGGTATAGATGACCTCGGCAGCCAGCAGCGCAAACGGACCATCGCGGTCGAACGGCTCCAGGGTGCGCAGGTTCACCGTGCCGGAGATACCCCCTTCGATCATGTCAGCGGTCTGGTTTTTGAAAACATCCACCGCGCCAATCAGTTCCGGCGGGATGCTGGCCCATTCAAGAGCACGGCCACCGTTCGCCGAGAAGGCATCACGGCCGTTGAATTCCGAACGCGCATACTGCAGGCCACGGATAATGTTGCCCGAACCTTCAGGTGACGGGAAGTCGCCGTCGCTGCCCCCCAGCTCAAAACGCTGTGTCACCACACCCGGAATACGCGACAGAGCCTCAGCAACCGACAAGTCGGGCAGCTGGCTCACGTCGGACGAGGTGATGGAATCCACAAACGTGTCGGCCTCGCGCTTGATATTGCGGGCGTTCAAAAGCGCGCCGCGCACACCGGTCACTGTGATCACGTCAGAGGCTTCCGCGTCATTGTTCTCGGTGTCGGCCTCCTGAGCCATTGCACTCTGGAAGCTGATCGCCGCCATCATGGCGGTTGTTCCTAGCAAGGCGTGCCGCGCAGAACGCCAACGCTCGCTTTTGGTCGTTTCACTCATTAGTTTCCTCCCCCGGATTCCGCAAAAACAACGTTGTCTTTTTGCCGCGGAATTTCTCGCTGCCAATATTTATATATGTTACGGCTACCAAAACACCTTGTGGCTTGGCAATAGCCTTGTCAATCTGGGCTCTGAAGGAAACAGGTCTGAGGGACGATGACCGCGGGCATTACACGCATTTGCATCCTTGGAGGAGGCACGGCAGGCTGGATGACCGCGGCGGCACTCTCGCGCAAATTCAAGAACTTGGGTCTTGATTTAACGCTCATCGAATCTGATCAGATCGGGACTGTCGGCGTGGGTGAGGCAACCCTGCCACACATAAGATTTTTCAATCAGGCTCTCGGCATTGACGAACCGGCCTTCATGAAAGCGACCGAGGCGACCTTCAAGCTCGGGATCGAGTTTTGCGACTGGGGAAAGCTGGGCGACCGCTACATACACCCCTTCGGCGATTATGGCCTGCCCATCGACGGGCTCGACTTCCACCAGTTCTGGCTGAAGCTGAGACAGGCAGAGGGCGCCGATCGGCTCGATGCGTATTCCTATCCCGTCCTCGCGGCCGAGCGGGGGCGGTTCAAAGTCCCCGACGGCAACATTGACCAAATCGGGTCGAATTTCGGTTACGCCTATCAATTTGATGCCGGTCTTTATGCTGGCTTCCTGCGTACCTATAGCGAGGAACGCGGTGTCAAGCGCCAGGAAGGCAAGGTCGCGGATGCCGAACTTGACCCGAATAGCGGCCACATCGCGGCTGTCAGGCTTGAGGACGGGTCCCGGGTCGAAGCCGATCTGTTTGTGGATTGCTCCGGCTTCCGCGGCCTCCTGATCGAGCAGGCACTCGAGACGGGCTATGATGACTGGAGCGAGTGGCTGCCTTGCAACCGGGCGGTGGCTGTTCCGTGCGAAGCCAATGGCGAACTAGTGCCCTATACCCGCGCAACCGCCAGGAAGGCGGGTTGGCAGTGGCGGATTCCCCTGCAGCACCGCACCGGCAATGGTCACGTCTATTGGAGTGAATTCATCTCTGACGATGAAGCCGCCCACCAGCTGACCAGCACGCTCGAGGGCCCGGCGCTGGCGGAACCCAAAAAGCTGTTCTTCAAGACCGGTCGACGCAGGAAGTTCTGGAATCGCAACGTGGTCTGTATTGGCTTGTCGGCCGGCTTCCTCGAGCCGCTGGAGTCCACCTCCATTCACCTGATCCAGGAGGGCATAACAACGCTTGTCGAGCTGTTCCCGAAGGACCGCATCGACCCACTGGATGCCGAGGAATACAACGAGCGCATGGGTCTGAATTTTGAGCGGGTGCGCGATTTCCTGCTGCTGCACTACGTGGCCACCCAGCGCGATGACAGTGCCATGTGGCGCCACTTCCGCGAATTGACCGTCCCCGACAGCCTGCAGGAAAAAATCGATGCCTGGCTAACACGCGGCTATGTGCTGAAGTATGAGTTTGGCGTTTTCCTTCCACCCAGCTGGATTGCGGTGATGCTTGGTCAGAACCTGACCCCGGCCCATCACGATCCTCGTGTGGGGCGCTATTCCATCGAGGACATACGCGACCGGCTGGAACGCATCCGGCAGGAAACCGCCAGAGCTGTGGATGTCACCCCAACCCAGGCGGCATTTCTGCAGCGTTATGGCGCAGCATCGGGCACTTCGCTGCGCGCGGCTCAACCCTGATGCAGGACGGCAGAGTGCACCCATGAGTCTCAATCGGAAGACCATTGTCGTTTGCGGCGGCGGGCTGGACGGTAATTTCGTAGCATTGAGCCTGGCGAAGACACTGGGTGCCGATTTCAGGATCGTTCAGATTGCGGGGTCGGAGAGGCGCGCCGACAACGTCTTCTATGGCAGCGCCACGTCGCCGGAGGGCTATAATTTCCTGCACGCCCTGGGGCTGGATGAGCGCACGCTTCTGCTAAAGAGCCAGACCGCTTTCTCTTACGGGAGCTTTTTCAGGCGCTGGGCGTCACCGCAGCCGTGGATACTGTGTCACCACGCGCCGTTTCCGATACTGGCCGGCATTCCGCTGCGCCATTTTCTGACGCGTTCCGGAGCGCCGTTGGAGCCATTGCTGATTTCCGCACGGGCCGCCGCGCTTGGCCGCTTCGCCCATCCTCCGGACGACCCGCGCAACCCCTTGTCGCGCGCGGAGTATGGCTATCAGTTCTCACCGGACGAATGGATCGAGCTCCTGGATAGCCTCGTGGCCAACAGCCGGGTTGAGCGTGTTCGCGCTGACATAACCGGTATTGACCACCAGGGCGACACGGTGAGCGCGGTGCAGGTCGCGGGCCGCGAACGTGTGTCCGGCGATATCTTCGTGGACGCCAGCGGACCGGCCCGGCACTGTATTGGCGCGCTCGCTTCAAACTATCGGGCCACCCGCAACGTTGCGGCCTGCGCTGAGCGGCAAGATGTCCCGCAGCTTGGTCCACCCTGCCGCGTGATCGAAGCAGGCCCGTCAGGCTGGACCTCAACCACTCACCTGCAAGACAGCATATTGAAAATCCGCATTGATGCGGCTGATGACAACGATCTGCCGGCCACGGCGATTCAGATGGCGCTTGGACAACTGGACGAAGCCTGGATCGGGAACTGCATTGCAGTGGGACATGCGGCGTGGGCCATAGAGCCTTTAACGCCAGCACCGATGATGCTTCTTCAAAGAGATATTGTCCGGCTGCAGGAGCTTGTACCGGGCAGCGATGACATGACCACGGAGCGCCGCGAATTCAATCGTCGCTTCAAGGATGATCTGGCACACGCCAATTCATTTCACGACGCGCTCTATATTCCTGAGACGCGCCCTGAGGCGGTGCCCCGGCGGCCTTTGTCGCCAGGCACGGGATCTGAAGCACTGTCGCGCAAGATTGCCCAGTTCAAGAACCGTGGAATCCTGGTTAGCTACGATCTGGAGCCCTTCAATGAGGAGGACTGGACGCAAAACCATCTCGGCATGGGACGATTGCCCCGCCAACACGATCGCCAACTGGACGCTATTCCGGTTCAGCAGGCAGAGCATGATCTCGCCCGGTTGCAGAATGTGATTGATCAGATGGTCTCTAGGATGCCTCCGCATCATGTCTACCTGGCTCGTTTCAAGGCCTACCTTGAGAAGAAGAGCCATGTCTGAAGGCCGGTCACGTCCCATCAAGCAGATCGTCATCGTCGGCGGCGGCTCCGCTGGCTGGATGACGGCAGCCGCCCTGTCCCGCATGCTGCCCGCTCACGCGGTGCGCATCACGCTGGTTGAGTCCGAGCAGATCGGCACCGTCGGCGTTGGCGAGGCGACCATACCGGATGTCATAAATTTCAACGCCATGCTGGGCATTCCGGAGGCCGAGTTCCTCAGGGAGACCAACGGCACCTTCAAGCTGGGTATCCAGTTCGTGGACTGGAGCCGGATCGGCACGTCCTATTTCCACCCCTTTGGCCAGTTCGGGGTTGATATGAACGGGATCGATTTCCACCAGTACTGGCTGCGCCATCGATCAATCCAGACCGGCAGCACGATCGAAGATTACAGCCTGAGCGCGATGGCCGCCAAGAACGGCAAGTTTGCGCTTCCTGATCCCAATCCGCGATCGGTCATGTCCCATATCCGATATGCCTATCATTTCGACGCCACGTCCTATGCTGCCTATTTGCGGCGCTACGCCGAGAAGCGCGGCGTACATCGCAAGGAAGGAAAGGTCGTCCAGGTCCACCAGGACGGCGAGACCGGCTTTCTCACCGCGATCGACCTGGAGGACGGGACCGGACTTGAGGGGGATCTCTTCTTTGACTGTACCGGATTCAGGGGCCTGCTGATCGGTCAGACGCTGGATATCGACTTCAACGACTGGTCACACTGGCTGGTCTGTGACACCGCTCAGACAGTTGCCTGCGAGCACGCCGGCGCGCCACTGCCCTACACAATCTCAACCGCAAAATCGGCAGGATGGCAGTGGCGCATTCCCACCCGGAATCGGACCGGAAACGGACATATCTACTCGAGCCTGTGGATGGACGACGATACCGCCATTGACAGTCTGCTCGCGGATCTCGACGGCAAGCCGCTGGGTGATCCGCGCAAGATTCGCTTCCGGACCGGCCATCGCCAGAGATTCTGGGAAAAGAACTGCGTTGCGATCGGCCTGTCCGGCGGTTTCCTGGAACCGCTGGAATCAACCTCGCTTTATCTGATCCAGGAAGGGATCAGCAAATTCCTCGCCCTGTTCCCGAGCGCAGGCATGCCCGCAACAGTGCGCGACGAGTATAACCGCCAGCTAGTCAAGAAATTTGAGCAAGTTCGCGACTTCATCGTCCTGCACTATAAGGCGACCGAGCGCGATGACAGCGCGCTTTGGGATTATTGCCGCACGATGGAAATCCCGGATTCGCTCGAGGAGAGGATCCAGCTTTTCCGTGAGGCGGGACGCATCTTCCGTTATGAAGACGAACTCTTCTCCAAACCCAGCTGGATCGCGGTCATGCTGGGACAGAATGTCTGGCCGGAAACCGTCGACCCGATCGTGAGTACGGTGGAACCCTCGGATATCACGAGAAGCCTGCACTCCATGACATCAGCCATGAGCGGTGCGGTCGCCAAGATGGAGACGCACCAGGCTTTCCTGCAAAAATATGCGTGGGCTGGATAGCCTACCTGTAATGAAGTGGACCAGGGCATGAAAGATCTTGCCATTAAAGACATCGTTATCGTCGGGGGCGGAACCGCCGGCTGGATGGCCGCAGCCGGGCTATCCATCCTGCTGCGCGACCCGTCCGTGCGCATCCGTCTGATCGAATCTGACGAGATCGGCATTGTTGGCGTCGGCGAGGCTACGATCCCGCACATCCGGTATTTCAACAAGCTGGTGAAACTTGATGAACCGGACTTCCTGCGCAAGACCAACGCCACCTACAAGGTCGGCATCGAATTTATCAATTGGGGCCGGATCGGTGACCGTTATTTCCATTCATTCAGCCCGTACGGTGTGAATATGGACGGCTACCACTTCCACCATTTCTGGCTGCGCCACGCCATGGGCGACAATCCGACTCCGGCCAGCGACTACAACCTGCTGGCGCTCGCCTCGAAGGTAAACAGATTTGCCCCGCCCCAGCCCCAGCTGAAGGGCTCGCCGCTGGCAAATCTGGAATACGCTTTCCAATTCGATTCAAGCCTCTATGGCAAATACATGCGCGGCCTGTCTGAATCGCGCGGCGTGACGAGGATCGAAGGCAAGATAGTCGATGTTCAGCAACGCTCCGAGGATGGTTTTATCGAAAGCGTTCAGCTCGAATCCGGTGAGAAGATTTCGGGTGAGCTCTTTATCGACTGTTCCGGCTTCCGCGGCCTTCTGATCGAGCAGACGTTGAAATCCGGCTATATCGACTGGTCCCGCTATCTGCCGGTCGATCGCGCCGTGGCCCAGGGCTGCGAACAGCCGGGCACCATCCTTCCCTATACCCGCGCAACAGCGCACCAGTTCGGCTGGCAGTGGCGTATCCCGTTGCAGAACCGGCTGGGCAATGGCCATGTCTATTGCAGTGAGTTTATCAGCGACGATGAGGCCTATGCGACGCTTCAGGCCGGACTTGAAGGCGAGCCCATGTCCGAGCCGCGCTTCTTGCGCTTCAAGACTGGGGTCCGCGCCAAGCCCTGGAACAAGAATGTCGTTTCGCTGGGCCTCGCCTCCGGCTTCCTCGAGCCCCTGGAATCCACGTCCATTCACCTGGTTCAGTCCGCCATTGCACGGCTTATGACCAACTTCCCGGACAAGGTCTTCAATCAGGCCGACATTGATTACTACAACCGGCGTACCCTGCTGGAATTCGAGCAGGTGCGCGATTTCATCATCCTGCACTATTGCGCCACCCAGCGAGAAGACAGCGATTTCTGGAATTATGTGCGAACCATGGAGCTGCCCGAAACGCTCCAGCAGCGCATAGAGATCTACAAGGAAAACGGGCGGCTTTACCGACACGACAACGAATTGTTTGGTGAAGACAGCTGGTTTGCCGTGTTCGAGGGCCAGAATATCCGACCCAAGCGCTATCACCCGGGCGTCAACCACCTGTCAGACGAGATGCTTGAAAAGCGTATGGCTGAGGTGCGTCGTGCCATGAACAAATGTCTGGAGACATTTGAGGACCACGAGACATATCTGAAACGGATCTGCCAAGGTGTATCACGCCCTGCTGCAGCGCCGGCGCGGAACCCGCTCCCTGGCCGCAGCGCCTTCTAGATTTGCGCTTCGGTCGAGGCCGTATCCGCAGGCTTGGACGTGGTCGGCGCATGCGCCGGGCGAAACGGCATCGATCATGTTGGCGACGGCTTTGTGACAATCATCGGCGGCACTTGCAGATGTCCGGCCGGTGCTGTTCGCCGCCTCGGCCGTGAACACGCCTCTGCGTTACCGGACGGACTACCCGCCACCTCAGGCCCCGATCATTGCTCGGGCCGACACGCCATCAAGCACGCTTCGGCTCCCTCGGACATCCTTCGCCACTGCGATATCGATGAAAATGCTCTAGGTGCGACACGCCGCGGTCGACTTGCTGACGCGCATCTCAATGGGCAGGGTTTTTCTTTCCGTTGACTCTCGTGCATCCACGATCATGCGCACCGCCTCGGCCGCCATGGCCTGGGTGGGCTGGACCATGGTCGTCAGCGTGGGGTGTACCAGATCGGCGATAATCGACCCGTCAAAACCCACCACCGACAGCTCGTCGGGCACCCGGACCCCGTACGCCTGGGCACACGCCAATACGCCGGCTGCGCACTCATCATTGGACGCGAAGATTGCCGTGGGCGGGTCGTCCAGCGCCAATAGCTTTCGCGCGCCCTCGAAACCGGCCTCGGAGCTGAACCCGCCCCCGACGACGTAACCCTCAGGGAATGACAGCCCCGCCTCGTCGTGAGCTCGGCGGTATCCGGCCAGACGCTGTATGGTGGCGCGATGGCCCTCATCGCCGAGAATGTGTGCGATTTTCCGGTGGCCGAGCGTGATCAAATGTTCGACCAGCGCATGACCGGCCTGCTCGTCATCAATGCCGATTTCATGGCCCAGCGGCAGTGAATTCAGCGGGGAGATGCGGACATAGCGGATATCATTCTCGTTGAGAAAGCCGATGACGTCCGGATTGTCACAGACCGGAGGGGTCAGAATGACCCCGTCAAAATTCATTTGCAGCAGGAAATCGCGTGCCGAATTCAGCATGCTGTCGCCCTTAACGACTTCAACCATCAAATGGTATCCACGCTCACGGCAGGCGGCCAGCGCGCCAGCAAGAATATTGGCTGGATACTCACCTTCTGCCTGCTCGTAGAGCAGGCCGATCATGAGTGATTGCCTGGCCCTTAGACCGCGCGCGAAGGCATTGCGACGATAGCCGGTCTTGGCGATGGCTTGCTGGACTTTTTCAAGATTCTTGGGCTTGACCGTGGGGTCGTTGTTGATCACCCGCGAGACGGTTTTCATCGAAACCCCCGCCTCTCTCGCCACGTCGACAATTGTCGGCAGCCGGTCTGAATTCGAGGTCGCCATGGTGGGTAGGGAACAAGCTCCTATGCCTTGATCGGGGCATTTGAATTCCATCCCGCACCAAAGCGCAATGCTCTCTCGAGGGAGCTGTCAGACAAAAGCTGGCGAATCCCGAGATGAACTTCGATACCGCGCCTGCCGAGTCGTGAGAACCAAAGTCCCAAGCGCCGGCGCCCGCGAGCGGAGTTTCGGCCTAATTCGCTGACTGAGTGACTCGCACCCAGTCGACATGGATCGTCGCTCCGTTTTGCTCGATGTAGGCTGCGGTCTCGTCGGGCAGACCGTAATACGGCCCTTCAATTCCGTTGGTCTTGGCTGGGTAGGCCCCGCCAATGGCCAGGTTGACGATCAGGTATTTCGGCGTATCGAAGCGCCATTCACCGTAAATCTCTACCATAGGCCGGGTGACCCTGTAGATCAGGCGATCATCGACAAGGAATTCAATACTGTCCGCCGTCCATTCCACGGCGTAGACATGCCAGCCGGTCACGTCCTCGCCTTCAGGGAAGAAATATTTGTTCACGATGGGGGTCTCACCGGAATAACCCGGGCCGTGCAGGGCCACGCCTACCCAGTCAGGCTCACCGACATATTCCATGATGTCGATTTCACCGGTATCGGGCCATCGACCGTTGCCCAGCATCCAGAAAGCCGGCCAGATACCTTCAAGGTCCGGCATTCGGATACGCGCTTCGGCGCGGCCATAGGTGAAGTCGAAATTGCCACGGGTGTTGATACGGCCCGACACAAAATCGGCCACACGTCCGGAGGGGGTTTCGAAACCGTCAGGGTGGGCAAGAGCACGTAATTCCAGCACGCCGCCGTCAGCGCCCTCCACCGCCCCCTCGGGCAACAGCCGGACGGTTTGCGGGCTATCGATATAGGCCTGCAACTCGTTGTTCACCCACAGGCTGGGACCTCTGACATTCCAGGTGTCCCGATCAAGGCTATCGCCGTTGAATTCGTCGGCGAAGATCACGACCCGCTCCGGCTCGCCATGATCGTCGATCATCGCCAGTGCCGTCGCGCTTGGACCAGCCGATGCAGCGGCGACCAAGCCCGCCGCCCGCACAAGTTTCCGCATGGTGCACACCCGTCTTACTTCCCAACGATGCGCACACTTGCACACCGGATCCAAGCTGGCGAGGCCCGGCCATTCTGCGCTCCTACATTTTCCGGGCGGCGATTGAACCGGGTATTGAAGACCAAGCCCGAGCCATTGCCGTGACGAGGGCCGGAACCACCGGGCCGGGCCGCTGGGGACCGCGGCGGTTTCCGGGAAAATTGGGCGGGTTCGCGGAGTCTCCGCGCCGGCAAGCCCTACCCGGATTACGGAAAAGCCGGGGGCAATCCGGCAGTTGACGGATCGAGACAGCAACCCGGGGCCTGGCTGGCGGTCCGGGCAGACGAAGGCCGGCCGGTCTCACTTGAGAGATCGGGATCCGACTGGCTTGGGACCATTCAATACTGGACACGCGAACACCCGGATCGGGTACCTTGCGTATGCGTCGACACTCGGCGAGCATGCCGGTCTTTCGGGGCGGGGCGAAGACTGGCCGCTGGCGTAAGGAAGCGTGTGAATGGTCGCGGCCATTAGTGATGCCATAGATGTCGAGGAACTGTATCGCGTGCACGGGCGGCGCGTACGCTGGATCGTCTGGCGTATCGTGGGCAATCGCCAGGATGCCGACGATATCACGCAGTCGGCCTTCCAGCGCCTGATCGAGACCGGCGAGGACCTCCAGGCCGTGCGCAATGAAGGCGCCTTCGTGACGACGATCGCGACCAATCTCGCCCGCAACCACCTGCGATACTGCCAGACCACCCGCAAGCATTCCGCCGCCGTGGCGCACCATTATGGCGAAGTGATCGCCCCCCTTTCCTCGCCCGCGGACAGCGCAGCGGAGGACGCGGGAGATGCCGCGCGCCGGCAAGCGCTCGAAGCCGGCATTGCCGGCCTGCCGCCGAAATGCCGGATCGCTTTCGTGCTATGCAAGCTGAAAGGCCTGACCTATCAGCAGACAGCCGAGCGCATGGGCATATCCATCCATATGGTCAAAAAGCACGTTCAGCGCGGCATGGCGCATCTGGCCCGGCAGCTCAATGCGGAGCCGGGCGGAAACGGGGATACAATGAGGACGGCCCATGATGCCGGCTGATCGCGACATGAACATCTACGACACGGCGGCGATCTGGGCCGACCGTCTGATGGCCGAGACACCGCTTACAGCCGTCGAGCAGGCCGAACTGGACGCGTGGCTGGCCAGCGATGTACGTCACCAGGAGGCCCTCAATGCCTGCCTTGAGCTGGAGGGCATGCTGGATGCCGTCCGCAACAGCGACCGGGCCGAGGGGCTGATCGCTGCGGCCGAAGCCGAACTTGCGAACCTGTCCGGAGCCCCCGGCACCGCTCGGACACCCGTCCGCCCTGCCTGGGCAGTCCCGGCGCTGGTCGCGATGGCCGCTATGGTGGCCCTGGCGATCGCTCTACCCGTCTGGTCGACACTCACAGCCAGCCGAGAAGACGCCGGCGAACCCGTTATGGCGCAGGCTGACGAAACCTATGTCACCGCCCGGGGCGAACGGCGCGAGGTCGTTCTGGCCGACGGTTCGACGATCACCCTCAATACCGGGTCGCGGCTGACGACCGCCTTCTCCACTGACGAACGCCGGGTGATCCTGGGAGATGGCGAAGCGCTGTTCGACGTGGCACGCAACCCGTCCCGGCCCTTCGTGGTGGAGGCCGGCGGCCACGAGGTCCGGGCCGTCGGAACCTCATTCAACGTCTACACCCGGGCGGACGGGCAGACACTGGTAACCGTCGTGGAGGGACTGGTTCAGACGCGTCCGGACCGCGGACCGGCTTCGGCTGCGCTGCTGCGGGCCGGCGACCAGGTCGCGCTGGTGCCCGGCGAGCCGGCGCCCGCACCCAGCCGGGTGGACGTCGTCGCAGCTACAGCCTGGCAGCAGGGCCTGCTGATTTTCGCGGATCGGGCGCTGGGCGAGGTGGTCAGCGAGTTCCGTCGCTACAATGACATCGAGATCACGTTCACCGATCCGGAACTCGGCCGTCTGCGGATGAGCGGCTCCTTCGACCTGGAGGACAGCGAGGCTTTTCTGGCGGCCCTGGAGGCTACGGAATCCGTGCACCTGGAACGATCGGGCCGCAGTGTTGTGATCCGGCCGGCCGGAAACGGGGACGACTGAGGGAAGAGTGCAGCTTCCTGCGCCATTGCGACATTTCGGTGACAGATGAACCGGAGGCATTCTGGCAAGCTGTGACAGGAGGGGGATGTACGGTCCCCGTATCGAGGCTCGGGGATGTACCTCAACGACACGGCAGCAGTCGGGATGACGCGCATCCGGGCCGCCCTTCTCGGCGTCCTGCTGCCCGCGTTCGCGCCGGGCTTGTCCCAGACGGCCATGGCCCAGGAGATACCAAACGGGAGCCCGCCGGAAACCCGCGAAGAGGTCTTTTCCTTCGACATTCCCGTCGGACCGCTCGGCCCCGCGCTGTCCCGCTTTGCCGTCGTCACCGGGCATCAGCTTCTGGCGGAATCGCGCCTGGTCTCCGGCGTCGAAGCATCGGCGGTCACAGGATCGCACGCGGCGGAAGACGCCCTGCGCCTGCTGCTGGCGGGAACCGGGCTTACGTTCGAGACCGTCGACGCCCACACCTATGTCCTGGCCAGGCAGGCCGCTCTTTCCGGACCGGTTCACCGGGCGTCCGGCACACCAGATGCCATCCGCCTATCCCGCAGTCCTGCTTCGCCGGGCCGGCAGACTGACACGACGGGATCGGCCGGCCGTCTCGATCCGCAGGAGGTTATCCTGGTGACCGGTTCGCGTTTCCGGCGTCCGGGCCGGAATGCGGTCCTGCCCGTCCAGGTGATCGGCCGGGCCTCGCTGGAAGCCTCGGGTGCCGTCGAGATCGGCGAGATGATTGCCAGCCAGTCGCCGGCGACGCTGGAATTCTCAAGTGCCTCGACACATCTCAGCGCCCAGAATGCAGGCCTGACATCCATCGGCCTGCGCGGCCTGGGCACGACCCGCACCCTTGTCCTGATCGACGGGCGGCGGACGGTATCGAACAGCGGCAATGCCAGTCGCTTCGGGTCCGACACGATCCCCGCCGAATTCGTCGAACGCGTCGAGATCTCCACGGGCGGAGCATCGGCGGATTACGGATCCGATGCGATCGCCGGCGTGATGAACTTCGTGCTTGTCGACGCGCTGGAGGGCGGCCGTCTTCTGGCCCAGGCCGGTGTCACGCAGGACGGCGGCGGCCGGTATGAAGCCTTCAGTGCGACACAGGGCTGGCGCTTCTCGGGCGGCCGCGGGCGCCTCCTGGTCAATCTGACCCGCGACCGGACGCACCGTATCGGCGCCGGGGATCGCGACTGGGCACGCGCCGCCGTCGCCCTGACCGCAGACGGGGAACGCCTTGAGACCGACCTGTCGAGCTATCCGCCGGGCGGGCGTTTCATGGGCTATGATTTCTGGTTCGACGAGACCGGCCTGCAGACGGGCTTCGACACGGAGGTCGACGGCTACGATACCCGCGCCCTGGCCACGGTCTCGGTGCCGCGCGACCGGGACCTTCTGGCGCTCAAGGCGGATTACCACCTGGCCGACCGCCTGTCGGTGCATTTCACGGGCCTGTTCTCGCACAGCGACAGCCTGTCCTCACGCGAACCGCAGACGGCCTATTACCGTGAACGCTTCGGCCCCGGCAACGAGCGCATTGGCGGTATCCCGCTCGATCACCCCTTCCTGCCCCGAACCATCCGCGACGCCGCCATCGCCGAAGGTCATTCGACGATCAGCTGGCGTCGGCGCTTCTCCGAACTGGGCCCCGAATACCGGCAGATCGACCGCACCACACGGCGCATCTGGGCGGGCGTGTCCGGGGAAACGGCCAACTGGACATGGGATTTCACGGCCGGCCACGGCCGCTACGACCAGTCCCAGCTGCGCTCGGGCGAGATAAACTATGCGCATCTGCAGGCCGCCCTGGATATCGAGCCCGATCCCGCGACGGCCGGACAGTATCGCTGCCGCGATGCAGCGGCCCGTGCTGACGGATGCATGCCGGCGGACCTGTTCGGGGTCGGCTCCCTGTCCACCGGCGCAGCAGACTATATCCGCGCCACCGACCGGCTCGCCGTCGAGGTCGAGCAATGGACACTCGGTGCTTCTGCGGTCGGCGACCTGCCCTTGCCCGGCGGCAAACACCTGCCGCTGGCCTGGGGGCTGGAATACCGCATCGACCGGCAGCGTACCGAGGGCGACGATGCATCGCTGCGGCGCGAGACCGGCTATGTCGGTGTCCCCGATCTCGACGCCGCCTCGCACGCCGGCGAGGCTTTTGCGGAAACCCGCCTGCCCCTCATCGAGGACCGGCCGGGCATTCAGCGGCTCGACCTGTCAGCCGCGCTGCGCCTGGCGCACTACGATACCGGCAATGTCGGCCTGGTAAGCAGCTACCGGCTGGGCCTGTCGTGGACGGTCAGCAACCAGCTCGGCCTTCGCGGCCAGGTGTCCCGCGCCCAGCGCGCACCCAGCCTGATCGAACTCCACTCCGGGCCGCGGGGCGATTACGACACGGTGAGCGATCCCTGCCACGGCACGACCGCGACGATGACGGGCGACCTGGCGGAAAATTGCCGCGCCGAAGCCGGTATCGCCGAAACCATTGCCGATACCGGCATCTACGAACAGCGCATCACCAACATCTATGCGCCCAACTCCGGCAATCCGGATCTGCAGGAAGAACGCTCGGACGCGGTGACGCTGGGTGCCGTACTCGCGCCGTCGGCACTGGAAGGGTTCTCCGTATCGGTCGATCTCTATGACATACGCGTGTCCGGCGCGATCTCGACGTTGAGCAGCCAGGCCCTGCTGGAGGAGTGCTATGGTGCGCCGCTGGCCATCGGCGAGAACGCGTATTGCGACGACATCGTGCGGGCCGAGAACGGACAATTGAGCCGCATGTCCAACCGTCTGGCCAATCTCAACGAAATCCGCTCCGCCGGCTTCGACATCACGCTGGACCACCGCTGGCAGGCCGGCCCCGGCACGCCGCTGGCGGGCGAGTGGGACCTGCGCCTTCTTTATGCCCATACCGGCATTCTCGAACAGGAGTTCGAGCGGTCCGACGGTGCCGTGCGGCACACGGTATGGGACGGGGAGGTCGACGCCCCCGAACATCGCTGGACAGCCCGCCTCGGCTGGTCCCGGGCACGATGGCGCCTGCAGTGGCGGATGCGCTATATCGGTGCCGGCGTTGACAGTCATTCACGGGCCGAAGCGGCCAATGCCGCCGACATGCTCTTCCTGGAGATCGATCCCTGGATGCAGCACGACGTCTATGCCCACTACGCCTTCGGCGAGGACCGCCGTGTCCGGGTATTTGCGGGCATCAACAACGTGTTCCACGATTACGGCCCCTTCCTGCCGAGAGGCACGGAAAGCGGCGGCCGGCGCAATTTCAGCCCGGGATATGATGTCGAGGGACGCCGCTACTATGCGGGAATCCGGGCCCGCTGGTAAGCGGCGCACGGAGCCCGCGTACCGGCACGACATTTTCGAGACTTCGCGGGTACCCGAAACACCCTCTCGCGTGTCTCCCCTCTACCGACACTGCGCACAGTCGAGGGGACGGTGCGGGAAACAAGAGGGGAATTCGAATGAGTTTGGGTAAACGGAACCGCGCGATGCAAGGCCGCGGACTTCTGATGGGCGGCGCGTCGATCGCAGTTCTGCTGCTGGCCGGCGGTGCCATGGCGCAGGACACCGCCGGCGCTTCCAGTGACGACACGATCGTCGTTACAGGTTCGCGTATCCGCCGTTCCAATGCCACGACGGCGATCCCGACCCAGTTCTTCACCACGGACGATATCAACGAGGCCGGCACGGTCGATGTCGGCGAGCTGATCGTCGAAATCCCGGGTGTCGATGCCAGCCTGACACCGGAAGGCACGGACCTGTCGATCCAGAATTCCGGCCTGTCGACGGTCAATCTGCGAGGTCTGGGATCGAGCCGCACATTGGTCCTCATCGACGGCCGCCGCGCCGTCTCGAATTCGGGCAATGGCGAGCGCCTCAGCCTGCAGACCATTCCGGCCGGCTTTGTGGACTCCATCGAGGTAACCACGGGCGGTGCCTCCGCGATTTACGGCTCCGACGCGATCGCGGGCGTGGCGAACATCATCCTCGAGCGCAACATGGACGGCGTCGAGACGCATGCGCGCTACGGCTGGGCCGATGCGAGCGGCGAACGCGAAACGACACTCGAGCTGACCATGGGCCGCAATTTCGACGAAGGCCGCGGCAATGTCATGGCCGGCATCAGCTACGACCACGAAACACCGGTCTATGCCGACGCGACCCGCCCGGACTCGCTGCGTTTCGACGACTGGTCGGGCAATGGCGAATTCAACGACGTCTATCTGTCCTCATATCTTCCCGGCGGCCGGTTCGAGGCCGACGATGCCTGGAATATCGATGGGGTCTGGTACAACGACATGTCGCTTGCACCGAACGACGGGCGCGACCCGTCCGACGGCTTCGAGACCGATATCGACGGCTTCAACTTCCGCCCGGGCAGGACCCTGTCGCCGGAAGTCACCGTTTATACGGCGGCCGTTCGCGGGCACTACGAGTTGACGCCGACCCTCGAAGTTTTCGGGGACGTGCTCTGGTCCCGCGTCGACAGTCTTTATGAGGGCTCCTACGAGAACGCCTACTTTTCCACCGATATCGGTCCGACGGGCGCGTCCTTCAACATCGGCAATATTCCGGGCGACAATCCGTTCATCCCCGCTGCGGTCGAGGAAACGCGTGTCGGGTCTGTGAGCTGGCGCCGCCGGTTTGTAGAAGTGGGCCAGGAAACACGCGACAACGAACGCGAGACCATGCGGGCCGCTTTCGGCTTCGATGGTGAGTTCGGGCAGACTTGGCACTGGCAGGCTTTTGCAACTTACGGCCGCTTCGAGCAAAACCAGATTCAAGGCAATAATCTCAACTATCTCAACATCCACCACGCCCTGAATGTCGAGTCCGACGGCAATGGCGGCTATCAGTGTGTCGACGCCGATGCACGGGCCGACGGTTGTGTGCCGCTGAACCTGTTTGGCGAGGGCTCGATTACGCCGGAAATGGTGGAATACATCGAAATCGCCGGGCACCTGCAGCAGATCCGGGAACAGGCCGTGATCGGTGGTGCGATCGACGGCGACCTGTTCGAATTGCCGGCCGGCACAGTGGGTTCGGCCTTCGGCATCGAATGGCGCGAGGAAAGCCAGGACACGAATGTCGACGACATCATCCTGGAGGAAACGACCAGCCTCTCGGTCGTGCCGGAGATCGAGGCCAGTTTCGACGTGGTCGAGGCGTTCGCCGAGCTGGAAATTCCGGTCGTCGACAGCGTGACGGCGCAGCTGGCCGCACGTGTGGCCGACTATTCCACCATCGGCACGATCTATTCCTACAATGCCGGGGGCTACTGGCAGCCAACCGACACGCTGCGTCTGCGCGGCCAGTATTCCCGGTCCCAGCGAGCGCCGACGATCACCGAGATTTTCTCGGCGCCGCGCCAGGATTCGGATGGCCTGCTGGACCCTTGCGACGGTCTCATGCCGGACGGTTCAGGCATCACGGCGCCGGCGGGCAGCGACTTCGATCCGTCGGTCATCGCCGCCAATTGTCTCGCCGAAGCGGGTATCCAGGCCTTCTTTGCGGATCCGGACAATGCCGGCCAGCCCTTCGAATTCGATGGCTCCGTAAACGGTCCGAACGCGGGCAACCTCAACGTCCGCGAGGAAACCGCCGATACGTTTACCGTCGGTGCGGTGTGGGCCCCGTCCATGTTCGACGACCTGACTGTCATCGTGGACTACTACAATATACGCGTGGAGGACGCGATCGGCTCGATCTCGACCCAGACCACCGTGGATCTTTGCTATGGTTCCACCGATTTCCCGAACAACCGTTTCTGCGACGTCATCTCGCGCGACGGTTCCAGCGGCCGTGTGGTGGAAGTGATCAATCGCCAGGAGAATCTCAACGAGCTCCTGTCTGAGGGCGTCGACGTGTCGGTGCTGTGGGACGATATCGAAGTCGCCTCGATTCCGGGTGAGTTCGGCATCGATCTGCGCTATTCGCGCTCGCTCGCCGACGAGTTCGAGTTCATCGGCGAAGGCGGTCAGCCCGAGCGCGAGGACTCCAACGGCTCAATGTACGATCCGACCCATGAGGCGCGCATGCGCATCTCCTGGACCCGCGGAGATTTCTATACCAGCTACACGCTGCGCTATGAGTCGGGTGGTATCGACGATCTCGATGTCGATCCGAGCGACCCCTACTACTACAAGGCCGACGACCAGTTCGTATCGAACATGTATGCCCGCTATCGGTTCGGCGACGACCGCCGGATCAGCGTCTATGGCGGCATTACCAACCTGTTCGACAATCTGGGGCCATTCCTGCCGGGCAACTTCGCATCGGGCAGCAGCTCGAACCTGAAGGGCCCGCAGAACAATGTCATAGGACGCCAGTTCTACGTCGGCGTTCGCTCGTCCTTCTAGTCTCTCCTCCGAGACCGGATCGTCCGGCATCGCGGCTCCGCCCTCGCGGCGGCCGGGATGCCGGGCACCCTATCATCCTCGATGCCGGCGCCGCCGGGCGCCTTCGAAAGTGCCATGATCCCTCGTCCCCTATTTCATGCCGTGGCCGTTCTGACGGTCGCGATGGTGTTCCTGCAACCCGCCACCGCCGAAGAGCAGGCGAGCGAGGCGTCTTCGGCCCGCATCGAGGCCCGCCCCGGCATTCCCGCGGCAGTCCGCGACATGACTCCCGTCGACATGGTCGCGCTGGCACGGCTGAGCGATGTCGATGTGCATTCCTCCGGTCTTCAGGCCCTGGTCACGCGCAGCGTCGCCGACTGGGCCGAGGACGGGCGCATCGACCAGTATTGGCGCTACGACATCGCGGCAGGCACGCTGGACCACCTGACCGCGCTCGACGATGCCGACAGCGTACACTTCTCTCCCCAGGGCGACCGCCTTGCCGCCGACATGCCGCCGGGAGGCAGCCGCGAAGACGAGGTTTTCCTGGCCAATACGGACGGGACCGGTCTGCAGCGGCTCACCCGCCATCCCACATCGGTGCGCAGCGTATCCTGGTCCCCGGACGGCAACTGGATCTATTTTCTTGCCACCGACGACTACACCGATGACGAAAAGGCGGACCGCGACCGTTTCGCGCTGATCGACCCCTATTTCGAGACCATACGGCACCGCCACCTCTGGCGCGCCGACCCGCAGACCGGCGAGACCCAGCGGATGACACAGGGCGACTGGTCGGTGCGCAGCTACGACATCGCCGAAAACGGCGCCCTGCTGATCCGTATCGCTCCCGCCGGCGATCTGGATTCCTCATATGAGAGCGAATTGTGGATCTGCGACCGTCCCGAACCCGGCGCGTCCTTCCGGCAGATTACCGACAATGCCTGGATGGAGGGCCATATCAGCCTGTCGCCTGACGGCCGGCGTGTCGCCTATCGCGCTCGCGTCACCCGCGCGGGCCTAGCCTACGTACAATACAATCTCGTCGTCCTCGATGTTGAAACCGGACAGTCGCGCATTCTCACCGACGGTGTCGACTTTGAGGTGGACGGGCTGGCCTGGACGCCGGATGGCGGCGCGCTGATCGTGGCTGTCCGCGCCGGCGTCCGGTCGGGTCTGGTCAGGATCGATGCCGAGAGCGGCGGAATCACCGAACTCTCGCTTCACGACCGCCGTTTGATGGACTGGTCGCTCGACGATGCCGGCTACGTGCTGGCCCTGTTCCAGACGCCCGACACCAACGGCGATCTCTGGCGTATCGCTCCGGACGGCCACGGTTCCCGCCTGACAACGATCGGTGCGGCCGAAGTCGCCCCGTTCCGCCGTCCCGAACAACAGCTGATCCGCTGGCGGAGCCATGACGGACAGATGATCGAGGGCTTCTATTTCCCGCCGCTTGTCCAAGACAACGACACCCCGCCCCCGCTGGTCGTCCAGGCCCATGGCGGTCCCCGCTCGGCCGACGAATTCGGCCAGTGGAAATGGGGCCGATACGTGCCCGTCCTGGCGGCGCAGGGTTATGGCGTCCTGTGGGTGAACTATCGCGGCGGGGTCGGATATGGCGACGATTTCATGCGCGCCATGCACGGCACCTACTTTGCACATGCCGATGCCGACGTGCTCGGCGGCGTCGACCACCTCGTCGCTTCCGGGCGCGCCGATCCGGAACGGCTGATCATGTCCGGCTGGAGTGCCGGCGGGCACATGACCAACCGGCTGATCTCGACCACCGGCCGGTTCCGCGCCGCCTCGACCGGTGCCAGCGCCGTCGACTGGGCGATGCACCACCTCACCAGCGATACCCGCGGTGCCCGCCGTCTGCTCTTCGGCGCCGATGCCTGGGCCGAGGGTGCGCTGGACGAGGTCTTCTACCCGCAATCCCTGCTGCGCGACCTGCACCGGGTCAGTACCCCCACCCTCATCTTCGCCGGCGAGAATGACGAACGCGTACACCCGTCCCAGTCGATCATGCTCTACCAGGCTCTGCGAAATCTCGGTGTGGAAGTCCGGCTCTACCTTGCCCCGGGCGAAGGCCATTCCTTCTCGGACCTCTCCCACCGCCTGTTCCGCATCAATGCCGAGCTGGACTGGTATGCGCGCCACATCGGCCGGCCGCCCCACAACTGGCAGGCCCGGCCGGAAACAGCCCTCGGCGAGGACGGAAACAACCGGTAGCCGTACAGCGCCGTCAGACAGGAACAGAGCGGCGTCAAGTATGCCCACACAACGGCCCGCGCCGTCTGACAGTCTTCGCAATGCCAGGGAAATATGGCGGTGAGGGTGGGATTCGAACCCACGAGACGGTTGCCCGCCTACACGCGTTCCAGGCGTGCGCCTTCGACCACTCGGCCACCTCACCGCAAGAGGCGCGGACTATACCCATCGCGTAGCGATGGGCAAGGATAGAGTCAGCGGCTGCAGCAGGGCCGGCCGCGGGCTCTGGCAATCGGTGCGGCAATGCCTATCTTCATGCTCCGAGACCGACCCGGAGCGCGTCATGACCGATCCTGCCTGGAAATCCGACCTGGTTCCCGCCGACAAGGCCCTGCCGGGGCGCGAGACGCCCATTGCCACGGCCGAAACGCATTTCATCACCGGCCGGCCGCTGAAAGCGTTAACGCCCGACGGCATGGCCGAGATCGTGTTCGGCATGGGATGTTTCTGGGGCGTGGAGCGCCTGTTCTGGCAGACCGACGGGGTCTGGCACACGGCGGCGGGCTATGCCGGCGGCACGACGCCCAATCCGACCTATGAAGAGGTCTGCACCGGCGCGACCGGCCACACCGAAGCGGTGCGCGTGATCTACGATCCTGAAATCATCGCCCTGGACGACCTCCTGAAGGTCTTCTGGGAAGGCCATGACCCCACCCAGGGCATGCGGCAGGGCAATGATCGCGGCACGCAATACCGATCGGCGATCTATACGACCACCGAAGACCAGGCGGCGCTCGCCCGCGAGAGCCTGGCGCGTTATCAGGCCGAGCTGGACCAGGCCGGACATGGCGCCATCACCACAGAGATCGCCGCGGCGGGCCCGTTCTACCATGCCGAGGATTATCACCAGCAGTATCTCGCCAAGAATCCGGACGGGTATTGCGGTATTGGCGGTACCGGCGTGGTCTGTCCGGTCGGGGTTGGTGTCTCGGCCTGACCGCGGAGCAACACACAAGAAGTTGCGCCGGGCGGGATAGTCGGGAAGTCTGGCCGCGAAGCTGACAGGACAACCCGCCTTGCATCGCCTTATCGCCTTTGACGTCGATTCCACCCTGTTGCGCGTGGAATCCCTGGATACGGCCCTGGAAGCGGCCCTCAAGACCGCGCCCGATGCCGCCGAGGCCCGCAAACGACTGCACGAGATCACCAATGCCGGCATGTCCGGCCGCATGGCCCTGCGCGACAGTCTGGATGCGCGCCTGAAACTGGCCGCGCTGGACAAGACAGGCGTCGGCACGATCGCCGAACAATTGCGCAAACGGGTGACCCCTGGCATGGCGCCGCTCCTGCGGCGGCTGCGCGAAAAGGGCGACCGGCTGCACGCCGTCTCGGGCGGTTTTGCCGATCTTGTCGAACCCGTACTGGCAGATCTCGGCTTCCAGCGCGGCGACATCCACGCCAACCGTTTCCTCTGGCAGGAGGAGCGCGTGGTGGGCCTGGACATCGACAGCCCGCTCTCGCGCAATGGCGGCAAGGCCGAAGTGCTGAACCGGATCGCCGCGGCAGCCGGCGAGACCATCGTGGTCGGCGACGGCATGACCGATTTCGAAGCCTATGAGAGCGGCGCCGCCGACCGGTTCATCGGTTTCGGCGCCGTGGCCCGGCGCGACGTGGTGATCGCGGCCTGCGAGTATTCCGGCGCCGACTATGTCCGTTCGGTTGACGATCTGGCCAAGCTGCTGGGGGTGTGACGCACCCGGCGGGCACGGATGTTCTTCTCTTTTTCGCCGATTTCGAAATCGGCGAGACGCCGACAGGCGGCGGAACCAGGCTGGCGACAAGTCGAACCAGCCAACGGAGTCCGCATGATTTCCGCGTCAACACCCCGCCACCCCGTCACCCTCGCCCGCCTTTCGGGGCTGGCCTATCTCGTGATTATCCTGTGCGGGGTCTTTGCCCAGCTGGCCGTACGGGGCGTCCTGATCGACTGGCAGGATGCCGGCGTGACCGCCGGCGCGATCCGCGACCAGAACACGCTCTTCCGCCTGGGCATCATGGCAGACCTGCTTGTATTCGGCCTCGACATCGTCCTGGCGGTGACCTTCTACCGCCTGCTGTCGCCGGTGGATCGCGGTCTGGCGCTTTTCGCCCTGTCGCTGCGGCTGGTCATGGCTGCGGTGATGTGCGCGAACCTGCTCGCAATGATCGCACCGCTCACATTGCTTGGCGATACGCCTCTCGCCGCACAACTCGACGGCCCGGCCGCCGAGGTGGCCGCGCTGGCGGCACTCGAACTGCACAGCGAAGGCTACGTTCTCGGTCTGATGGTGTTCGGCCTGCACGGGACCGCGCTCGGCGTTCTGCTGTTCCGTTCCGGCTATTTTCCGGCAGTCCTGGGCGTGCTCATCGGCATATCCGGGCTGAGCTATCTGCTGCTCGGAATCGTCCACTTCGCGCTACCGGCGCTGACCGGGGCGGGAAGCGTGCTGCTGCTGATGGCGGCCTTGCCCGAATTTGTCTTCACCGCATGGCTGCTGCTGGCCGGGCTGAGCCGCAAGAAGTGGGACGCCACCCTCACCGGGCAGACGCCGGTCTAGCGAATTGGAACCGGCGGGATGCCCGGACGCCCCTATGGCCGGATCACCCGGGCGCGGATCGAGCCCTCCAGCGCGTTGACCCGGTCGATGAAGTCCTCCGGCAGCGGGCCTTCCAGGTCCGAGGCGACATAGCCCAGCCCGTTGCCGGTCTGCAGCTGTTGCGAGGCGATATTGGCCGCGGTCGAGGAAATTGTCTCGTTGAGCCGTGTCAGAAAGCCCGGCGCGTTGGCGTGGAAGCTCAGCAGACGCGCCCGGCCGGGCTTGATCTCGCCCGGTTCGATCTCCGGCACATTGACCGCCCCCTTGGTGGACCCCAGGGCGAGATAGCGGGCCAGCTTGCCCGATACATCCTCGCCGATCGAGGCCTGGGCTTCCAGGGTGGAGCCGCCGACATGCGGAGTTAGGATCACGTTCTCGAACCGTTGCAGGGGCGAAACGAATTTTTCCTCCTTGGAGGCCGGCTCCTTGGGGAAGACATCGACGGCTGCGCCCAGGAGGTGGCCACTCTCCAGCGCATCGGCCAGGGCATCGATATCCACCAGGTCGCCGCGGGCCTGATTGATCAGGATGGCGCCCTCTTTCATCCTGGCGATCGCGGCCTTGTCCATCATGCCGCGTGTCTGCTCGGTCGAGGGCACGTGCAGCGTCACGACATCGGCAATCGCGAGCAGTTCCTCGAGCGAGGCACACGAGCGTGCATTGCCGTGCGCCAGCTTGGGTTCGACATCGTAGAAATAGACGTGCATGCCCAGCGCACTGGCCAGCACGGACAACTGGGAGCCGATATTGCCATAGCCGACAATGCCCAGCTTCTTCGCGCGCACCTCGTGCGAATTCGTCGCCGATTTCATCCACTCGCCGCGCCGGGCCGCCGCCGAACGCATGGGGATGCCGCGCATCAGCATGATCACCGAGGCCAGTGTCAGTTCGGCCACCGAGCGGGTATTTCCGAACGGGCCGTTGAAGACGGGAATGCCGCGCTCTTCGGCGGTCTTGAGATCGACCTGGTTGGTGCCGATGCAGAAACAGCCCAGAGCCGCCAGATTTGGCGCGGCGTCGAAGGCGGCCCGGTCCATCCTGGTCCGCGATCGGATACCGGCCAGTACAGCCGAGGACAGCCGCCGATGCAGATCGTCGACCGGCAGCGCGGCCGCATGACGCTCGATGGAAAGCCCGGCGGCCTCGAAGGCCTTGTCGGCGAGCGGATGGATGTTTTCGAACAGAACGACAGTGTCGGACATTGAACGGTTCCTGCAGAGGTTCGGCGTTAAGTTAGAAACTTCACGCCGCACCGCAACATGGACCGCACGAACTGTCCACAGCCTGGTACCGGTAACGCAAAGGCGCCCTGCGCAAGACTATTCGGCGTTCATAGCCCGGACCGCGGCAATCGTCCGGTCGACATGCTCATACGGGTTCATTTCCGACCAGGTCAGCGCAATCGTCGAATTCTGATCGATTACATATGAGGTGCGGCTGGTCCAACCCGGCCGCATCAGCATGCCCACATCGTAGGCCTGCATCATGCCATCCCCCAGCGAGAAGACCGGGAAGGCCGAGGCGCAATGCTGGGTCGAGAATTCGGCCAGACGCTCGGTATTGCCGTTGGTGATGCCGATCACCTGCGCGCCTTCCGCCTCGAACTGGTCGATCGCCTCGGCAAAGCTCGCCGCCTGCGCCTCGCAGCCCGAGGTGAAGGCCGCGGGGAAGAAGAAGACCACGACCGGCCCGCTCTCCAGCGCCTCGGCAAGGTGGAAGCTGACCGGTTCGCCGGCCTGGAAACCCTCGACGGTAAAGTCCGGCGCGGTATCGCCGGGTTCGAGTTCGGCAAGGGCGGCGCCGGTGAGGCAGGCCGCTGCGGCAAGGCTGGCGATGATGTGGCGCATGAGATCCCCTCCTGAAACGACCCTCGCAGGCCTGCCTCACAAGATGGGACATTCGGCGCCGGGGACAAGCCCCAGTGCGCTCAATTCCTAGTCATCATCCATCTTCAGCGCGGCGATGAAGGCTTCCTGGGGGATCTCCACCTTGCCGAACTGGCGCATCTTCTTCTTGCCGGCCTTCTGCTTTTCCAGAAGCTTGCGCTTGCGCGTGGCATCGCCGCCATAGCATTTCGCGGTCACGTCCTTGCGCAGGGCAGACAGGGTTTCCCGCGCAATGATACGCCCGCCCAGCGCCGCCTGGATCGGGATCTTGAACATGTGCCGCGGGATCAGCTCTTTCAGCTTCTCGCACATGGCCCGGCCACGCATTTCGGCTCGGGCACGGTGGACCACCATGGACAGCGCATCGACCGGTTCGTCATTGACCAGGATCGACATCTTCACCAGATCGCCCTCGCGCAGTTCCATGAACTGGTAGTCGAAACTGGCATAGCCCTTGGTGACCGATTTGAGCCGGTCGTAGAAGTCGAACACAACCTCGTTGAGCGGCAGCTCGTAGACGACCATGGCGCGATTGCCGGCATAGGTGAGTTCGGTCTGGATACCGCGCCGGTCCTGGCAGAGTTTCAGCACACCGCCCAGATATTCGTCGGGCACCAGGATGGTGGCCTTGATCCAGGGTTCGGAAATCGTGTCGATCCGGACCTGATCGGGCATGTCGGCCGGATTGTGCAGGTCGATTTTCTCGCCATCGGTCAGCGTGATCTTGTAGACCACGGACGGCGCCGTGGTGATCAGGTCGATGTCGTATTCGCGCTCCAGGCGCTCGCGGATCACTTCCAGGTGCAACAGGCCCAGGAAGCCGCAGCGGAAGCCGAAACCGAGCGCGGCGGAGGTTTCCATCTCGTAGGAGAAGGAGGCATCGTTCAGCGCCAGTTTCTCGATGGCGTCGCGCAGGTCCTCGAACTCGGCGCTGTCGACCGGAAAGAGCCCGCAGAACACCACCGGCTGGGCCGGCTTGTAGCCGGTCAGCGGTTTGTCGGCCGGACGCTTGTCGTCGGTGATCGTGTCGCCCACCCGGGCATCGCGCACCTGTTTGATCGAGGCGTTGAGATAGCCGATCTCGCCCGGCCCCAGCTGGGCGATGGCTTCCTTCTTGGGACGGAACACGCCGACCCCGTCGACCGGATAGGCCGCGCCGGTGCCCATCAGGCGCACCTTCATGCCCTTTTTCAGCGTGCCCTCGATAACCCGCACCAGGCAGATCACGCCCAGATACGGATCGTACCAGCTGTCCACCAGCATGGCCTTCAGCGGCGCGCCGGGATCGCCGGCGTCGGGCGGAGGCAGCCGGGTGACGATGGCTTCCAGCACATCCGGTACGCCCAGCCCGGTCTTGGCGGAAATCTCCACCGCCTCGGACGCGTCCAGCCCGATCACATCCTCGATCTGCGCCTTGACCCGTTCCGGATCGGCCGCCGGCAGGTCGATCTTGTTGAGGACGGGTACGATCTCGTGATCGACATCGATGGCCTGGTAGACATTGGCAAGGGTCTGCGCCTCGACGCCCTGGGAGGCGTCCACCACGAGCAGCGACCCCTCGCAGGCGGCCAGCGACCGGTTGACCTCGTAGGCGAAGTCGACGTGGCCGGGCGTGTCGATCAGGTTGAGGACATAGGTCTCGCCGTCCTTGGCCGTATAGTCCAGCCGCACGGTCTGCGCCTTGATGGTGATACCGCGCTCGCGCTCGAGCTCCATATTGTCGAGCACCTGTTCCTTCATCTCACGGTCGGTCAGCCCGCCGGTGACCTGGATCAGCCGGTCGGCCAGCGTGGACTTGCCGTGGTCGATATGCGCGACAATGGAGAAATTTCGGATGCGGGACGGATCGATGCTCATGGCGCGGGCCGATAGCATTGGCGAGGGGTAAGGCCAAGCGGGATTGGCTGTTGGACCGCCTCCCCCGGGCGCTCCATTCCCCGTTCGCTACCGTTCGCGGCCTTGGGCCGGGGCCGGGGGAAAGCGCTGTTTGATGGCGGCGCGGGCGGCAAAAAGCAGGCGCCGGTCGCGACCGGCGCCTGCCTGACTGCGTCGATGAAACGGGGTCTATTCCCCGTCCATGCCATCCGGCACGGGGAAGCCGCGGTCGCGCATCAGCGCGGCCGGGTCGGCGTCACGGCCGCGGAACAGGCGGTAGGCCTCGGCCGGGTCGATGGCGTTGCGCGGCGCGAACAGGTATTCGACCAGGCGGCCGGCCATCTCGGGATCGTAATAGCCGCCGGGCGCCTGCTCGAAGGCTTCCGCCGCGTCCGACGTCAGCACGTCGGCCCACATATAGCCGTAATAGCCGGCCGAATAGCCCTCGCCGGAGAAGATATGGCCGAAATGCGGTGATCGGTGGCGCATGACGATCTCGTCGGGCATGCCCAGCTCGTCCAGCGTCTCACGCTCGAACGTGTCGGGATCGCCGATCTCTTCCGGCGGCGTGGTGTGATAGATCATGTCCATCAGCGCCGAGGCCAGATATTCGCCGGTCGCGAAGCCCTGGTTGAAATTGGCCGCCGCGCGGATGCGCTCGATCAGCTCCGCCGGCATCGGTTCGCCGGTTTCCACGTGAACCAGATAATTCTCGACCACCGGATCGGTCAGCAGCCAGCGCTCGAGCAATTGCGACTGGAATTCGGTGTAGTCCCGCACCCCGCCATTGAGCGTGGGATAGGCGACGTTCGAGGAAAGGTAGTGCAGGGCGTGGCCGAATTCGTGGAAGAAGGTCTCCGCATCGTCCCAGGAGACCAGGACGGGCTGGCCCGGCGCCGGTTCGATGAAGTTGGAATTATTCGTCGCCAGCACGTTCTCCTCGCCGTCGAACGTGGTGTGCGAGCGGAAGGAATTGGCCCAGGCGCCCGAGCGCTTGCCCTGGCGGGCATAGGGATCGAGATACCACAGGCCGACATTCTCGCCGCTCTCGCGGTCGGTCACTTCCCAGACGCGCACGGCGGGATGCCAGACCGAAACCTCGCCCTCCGGCAGTTCGCGGAAGTCGAAACCGAAAAGCTCGCCCGCCACATAGAACATCGCCTGGCGCAGATTATCCAGCTGAAGATACTGCTTCACCTCGTCGCTATCGAGTTCGTAGCGGGCCTGGCGCACCTTTTCCGCGTAATAGCGGTAATCCCAGGGCTGGATGGTTATGCCGTCGCCGCGCGCGTCGGCCAGCGCCTGCATGTCGGCGACCTCTTCCTCGATGCGCGCCACGGCGGCATCCCAGACGGGGACCATCAGACCCATGGCGTTTTCCGGATTGGCGGCCATGCGGTCTTCCAGGCGCCACTGGGCGTAGTTGTCGTAGCCCAGGAGCTCCACACGCTCGTCGCGCAGGGTCAGGATTTCCATGATGATGGCATTGTTGTCGTACTCGCCGCCATTGTCGCCGCGATTGTAGTAGTTGCGCCAGACCTGTTCGCGCAGATCGCGCTCGTCGGAGAAGGTCAGGAAGGGATCCATCGAGGAGCGGGTATTGGTGATGGCATAGGCGCCCTCATGATCCCGCTGGGCCGCGGCGGACGCCGCTGCATCGACAAAGCCCTGGGGCAGGCCGGACAGCTGGTCTTCGGTGAGATAGGTGACGTAATTCTCCTCGTCGTGCAGCACATTGTTGGAGAATTGCGTGTGCAGTTCGGCCAGGCGCTGATTGATCGCGGCATAGCGCTCGGCCGCCTCGCCTTCCAGAGTGGCGCCATTGCGGGCAAACCCGTCATAGGTCAGCTGGACCAGGCGCTGCTGGTCGGCACGCAGGCTGTCCATCTCCTCGCCTTCATAGACCGCGCGCACGCGGGCGAAGAGGTCCTGGTTCTGCGTGATCCGGGAGAAGAAGGCCGACAGGCGCGGCGCCATCTCGGCCTGGATTTCACGGAATTCCGGGCTGGACTGGTTGGACGACCAGATACCCCAATAGGTGAAGACCCGGCCCAGCGCATCGCCGGCCCGTTCCATTTCCACGATCGTGTTCTCGAAACTCGCCGGCTCGGGATTGTTCACGATGGCCTCGATCTCGGCGAGATTGCGCTCCATGGCCGCTTCCAGCGCCGGACGCAGGTCTTCCAGACGGGCACTGTCGAAATCCGGCACGCCGCCATAGGGTCCGGTCCATTCTTCGAGCAGCGGATTGTCGGCGATGGCAGCCTCCGTTGCAGCGGTGTCGGCAGTCGTCTCCTCGACCGCAGCCGGCGCGCCCGCCTCTTCCACGGCCCCGTCGGGCGTGCAGGCGGCGGCAAAAATCGCGGCCAGGCTGACGGTTGTCATCATGAATGTGCGCATATTCAGGGCTCCCCAGAAGAAATCTGCCGCGAAGACTAGCGGCTGGCCCGCCGGCAGAGAAATGAAGATTTCACCATGTTTTCCTGCCAGGCCAGCCAGAGCCGCGACGGAAAGGCTTGCCCGTACCCGTTCAACCGCCGATCCTGATCGCCGGTCCTGCTGGAGATGTGTGTGCGCACCCTGGCCCTCATCCTGTTCGTCCTGATCCTGGCCGCCGGCACCTGGGGCGTCTACCGCACGCCTTCGGCGCTCCCGGCCCCCGGCGAACTGCAGCTGACGGCGCTGCCCCCTCATGACGGCACGGGACCGGCGCTGGTCGCGATCCAGCCCTGGATGGACGAACGCCATTATCAAAGCGAAACCCATCTGCGCGAGCGGCTGGACGCCTATCTGCTCGCCGCCGCCGGTGCGGGCTATCTGACCGGGGGCACTGTCGTCGTCTTTCCCGAACATGTCGGCACCTGGCTGGTCGCCGCGCGGGCGCCGCGCGCCAGTTTTTCGGCGGGCACGACCAGGGGGGCGATGATCCACCTGATCGCCGCCAATCCGCTTCCCTTCGCCCTGGCCCTGCCGGGTTCGCCGGAGACCGACCGGTTCGCCGCGGCGGTCTTCCGCATGCGGGCAAGGCGCATGGCACACGCCTACCACAACGTCTTTGCCAGCCTGGCACAGCGCCATGGCGTCACCATCGTGGCGGGCTCCATCGTGCTGCCCGACCCGGCAGTCGAGAACGGGCGGCTGATCGCGCGGGACGGGCCGCTCTACAATACCAGCGCCGTCTTCGCGCCCGACGGTTCGATCCATCCGCACCTGGTACGCAAGGTGCACCCCATCCCCGAGGAGGCGGGCTTTACCGCCGCGGCGCAGGCTTCGGCCCTGCCCGTCTTCGACACACCAGCCGGGCGGCTGGGCGTCCTGATCTGTGCCGACAGCTGGCATCCCGACGTCTATGCGGTACTGGCGGAAGCGGGCACCGACCTTGTCGCCGTGCCGGCCTTCCTCCAGCCCTCCGGCATCTGGTCCGCCCCCTGGGGCGGCTATACCACCGGCTGGCCGCAAGACGTCGATCGCGGGGAGGCCGGACGCCTCACCGAAGGCGAGGCCTGGATGCGTCACGCCCTGGCCGGACGTCTCGGCAGGGCCGGCGCCCGCCACGGCGCGACGGCCTTCCTGCGCGGCGATCTGTGGGATCTCGGCTCGGACGGGGTGAACATCCTTGTCGACGGCAGCGGTGCGCGCCTGGCCGGTCAGCCCGGCGGCGCCTCGGTATCCGTCTTGCCGCTGTCCGCCGCGGGCGCATCGAGCGAGTGAGCGTCCCAGGCGCGTACGAATTCCTCCGCCAGCACGGCTTCACCGCTTTCGATCAGCGGCAGGATGCGCTTTTCGGCGATCGCGATGCGCGCCCGAACCCGGTCCCGCTCCTCCCGGTCGCCGTCCAGGCGCCGGTGCAGGTCCGCGCCGCGCTCCCACAACACCGGGTCGGCCACCGACCACTCGCCCGCGAACCCCGCCGGACGGAACAGCGAGATACAGGGTGTCATGGTGCCGGTGACCGCGATGCCCGGCTCCTGTCCCGGCCGCAACACGGCCATCATCGTATTGGTCGTGTGGTGCGGGCGCAGCAACCCGCCGCCATGCATGCAGATATCGCCGGTCGAGCTGCGGGAGAATCCGTCGCCCCGGTCATGACTTCGCATCAGACGGGCCAGCTGTACCAGGTCCGGCCGGGTCATCGCCTCCAGCCCGGTCAGCGCGCAGGCCCGGCGCTGGCGGGCCCGGCCGAATGTGCGCATCAGCCAGCCCTCCCGCCGCGGTGCGAACCCGCCGGCGGGCGCGCCGCCCGACGCCATGTCCGCGCCGCCGGAGATCGAGTAGCAGTTGGAAATCGCGGCATGCCGCGGATAGCGCTTGAGCAGCCAGTCCCGGCCACAGGTCTCCAGCACAAGGATTTCCGCTGCATCGGCAATCAGGAAGGCATTGTCGTAGCGGAAACGCTTGTCGCGGTGCCCGGCCGGCCCGCCCTGGCCATGGGTTTCCAGCAGGTGGATGATCACGGCGGCCGCCTCGTGCGCCGACCCGCCGCGTTCCAGGCCCAGCCGCACCAGATCCATGCCCAGCAGGGCCTCGCCCTTGCGCATCACGGTGCGGGAAAACACGGCCTCGTTTCCGATCGCCACGCCGGCGGCATTCACCCCCATTTCCGCGCCCCACATCCAGTCGGGCCGGCACAGGATCGTGGCGTGACGGTCCGGAACCTGGGCGATTTCGATATAGGTACAGCGCACCGTTCCCGCGGTATCGCCGACGACAGCCTCGTGGCGTTCCACGCGCTGGGCCTCGCGCGGTTCGCGGTCGGAATTCTTGGCGAAGAGGATGGCATCCTCCCGCCGGATCGCCACGGTATCGCACATCAGCTCGCCTCCAGCGCCGCCTCGACCTCGGCCACGGCGCGCTCGGCGGCTTCCAGCGCACCGTCGAAATAGCCGAAATAGCGCGTCGCCGCTTCGGTTCCGGCGATATGCACCGGCCCCAGCGGTTCGCGCAGATGCCGGCCATAGGCGGTCCACACGCCCGGCCCCATCAGCGCGGCATAACAGCCACGGGAAAAGGGTTCGGCGGTCCAGTCCCTGTCGACATAATCAACGGGGTGGCGGGCCTGTTCGCCGAAGCAGGCGGCAAAGGCATCGAGCACGGCAGCGCGGCGTTCGGCCGGATCGCGGCCGGACCAGCGCCGCGCCTCGTCGCCCTCGATGAAACCCAGCAATTGTCCCGCCGTCTTGCCCTGTTCCGTATTGTCGAACGTCACGCGCACGGTGAGCTCCGGCGCCACGGCCTGGCCGGCCAGGCCCCTGTCGCGCCAGAAGGGCGTTTCATACTGCGCCACGCATTTGATGCAGGCACCCGGCGCCATGCGCATCCACAGCCCGGCCCGGCCGGCAGGCAGGTCGGGCGTGAACCGCATGCGGAAGGCCTGGCTGGGAGGCACGGCCAGAATGGCGCGGCGGGCGGCGTAGCGGCGCTTGCCGGTCTCAACGCTCACGCCGCCGGACCAGTCGATCGTCCTGGCCGCCTCGCCCAGCCTCACACGCGGGCCCAGCGTCTGCGCAACGCGATCGGCCAGCCCCGCCATATTGCCGTGTACCCGGTCCTGCTGGGCCCCGCCCGTGGTGGAAACCAGATTGTCCAGCGAAGTGCCCGCGCGGGCATAAAAGAGGGCGTGCAACAGGGAAACATCGTGCGGCTCGGCCGCGAAAACGGCACCGATACCGGCTGCGAAAACCGCGCAGGCCCGGCGCGAGACAGCATGCCGGCGCATCCATTCGGCCACTGTCATACTGTCCCACAGCGCCGCTCTGGGGTGATCCCAGGGCCGCAATGTATCGATCTGCGCCGCCATCGCATCGAAACGCGTCATCATCCAGTGGACATTGAGAAGCACATGCGGGGCGAGTTTGGGTATGGTGCCGCGGTAGCGGCCCAGCCGGCCGCGTGAATGCACCAGGCGGTCGCCATGATCCCACAGCGGATAGGTCTGCATGCCCATCGTCTCGATCAGCGCATAGAGCCGGTCCTGGCCCGGCCCGACCCATTGCCCGCCGATATCGACACTGTCGCCATTGGCGAATGTGTGCGCCAGCGCCCGCCCGCCGACCCGGTCGCGGGCCTCCAGCACGATCACATCGTGGCGCCGGGCCAGCAATTGGGCGGCACGCAGGCCCGACAGGCCGGCGCCGATGACGATCACATCGCAGCTCTCTGTTTCGGCCATGCTCACCCCCCGTCGCGCCATGCTGCGACGATTTCATGCAGAATGGCCAGTCTTGCGCCGGATCTTAACCGGGCGCTAATCGTTTCGCCGCTGTCTCGCCGCATTCGCCTCGCATTCATGCTGCGGGACGTGTCCGCTAACGGAGTTTTCCATGCGCGCCATCTTTGCCTTCGCCGCCAGCCTTGTTCTCGGCCTCACCGGGGCAGGCTTGGCCCAGGACCCCGAATACGGCCAGCCGAGCGAATATTCCGAGCCGGTCGACACCTATTCCCAGGACGAGCTTGTTGACGCGGTCTCCGACTTTTTCGGAGTCACCGCCGAAGCCGCGGCCAGCGTGCTGGAGCGTGTGTTTTCCGATCTGGGACGCCCGGTCGGCTATGTCGCGGGCGAAGAGGTTTCCGGCGCTGCCGGGATCGGCCTGCGCTATGGCGAGGGCTATCTGACCCTGAAAACGGGCGAGCGCGAGAAAGTGTACTGGCGCGGCCCCTCGATCGGTTTCGATGCCGGCGGCAATGCCAGCCGCGTCTTCGTGCTGGTCTACAATCTCCACGATGTCGACCGGCTGTACCAGCGCTTTCCCGGCGTTGAGGGCTCGGCCTATTTCGTCGCCGGCATGGGTGTAAACTACCAGCGTGCCGACGAGGTTACCCTGGCCCCGATCCGCTCCGGCGTCGGCCTTCGCGCCGGCGCGAATGTCGGCTATCTGGCCTATTCCCGCCGCCGCGCCTGGCTGCCCTTCTAGACCGGTTGACCACATGCAGATCCGTGCCTGCGATCCCGGCGACCATGACGGGATCGATGCCCTCCTCAAATCCGCCTTCCCCACACCGGCCGAAGCGCGCCTGGTGACGGCCCTGCGTGCCGCCGATGCCGACACGCTGGAACTGGTCGCCGACGATCATGGCCGAATCGCCGGCGCGGTGATGTTTTCACCGGTCACGGCCATCGCGGCCAACGGGTCCCAGGCCTATGGCGCCGGGCTGGGTCCTGTCGCAGTGATACCGGAGCATCAGCGCCGCGGCATCGGCACCGCGCTGGTCGAGGCCGGTCTGGACTATCTGCGCCAGCTCGGCGCGCCCTGGTGCGTAGTGCTGGGCGACCCGGCCTATTACGGCCGTTTCGGTTTCAAGCCCGCGTCCGGCCGGGACTGGTCCTGGGCCGGCGATCCGGACGGCGAACACGCCGGCGCCTTCCAGTGGCTCTCCCTGAGCGGCAAACAGCCCGGCACCGCGGGGCCTTGCCGGGTGCATTACCACCCGGCCTTCGACGCGGTGTGAGCGGGATCAGTCCGGCGCCCGGTGGGCATAGCTGAGCACACGCGACAATACCCATTCCCCGTCATCGCCGAGCAGCCAGAGATGCGCGAAATCGGCCTGGCCGGTCAGGGTTTCGCTACCGTCGGCATGCTCGATGGTGAAGGTATGCGCGCCGAACTGGATGACACCATACAGTTCGCCACCGGAGCGCAGCGGTTCGATCCGCATGCTGCCGGCAACCAGATCGCGGCGCAGCGGCTCTTCGCGGCTGCAGATATTCTGCTCGACATTGGTCAGGAAGGCGTCGCGGCTGCGGGTGACGCCGCCCTGGTCGTGGTAGAATTCCAGGTCCTGCGCCACCAGCGCCGCTGTCTCGTCGAGATCGCAATCATTGAACCCGACCTCGAAAAGGCGCCGGTCCAGATCGGCGAAGACAGCATCCAGATCGGGTCCGGCCGGTGTTTCGGCCGAGGCGGCGGATGTCAGGAAGGCGGCAGACAGGCCAAGGGCGGCAAGGCGTGGGAACATGGGTTTGTCCTTTTTTCGGCTGCCGCAAGGAGGCGCCGGGCCGGGCCCGCAAACAACCGGGAATACGGAGCCTGACATCCCGCTTTCGGGTTTTTAATGTTCCCCTTCGCACAGCGCGTGGTCGGACAGGGTCTGGATGACGCGGCACTTGTCGACAACGCCATGAGAACAGCGCTCGACCATGCGTTCCAGCTCGGCCCGCACCGCTTCCAGCCCGGCAATCCGCCTCTCCACATCGGCCAGCTGCTTTCGGGCGATGGCGTCGGCCTCCTCGCAGGATTGATGCGGCCGGTTGGTGAGATCCTGCAGCGCACGCAGATCGTCCAGGCCGAAGCCCAGCTCGCGGCCATGCCGGATGAAGCGCAATTGCTCGAGATGGCCGGCCGAATAGCGTCGCTGGCCGCCGGGCGAACGCGGCGGCGTGTCGAGCATGCCGATGGATTCGTAGTATCGAATGGTCGGCACCTTCACCCCGGACTGCCGGGACAGATTGCCGATAGACATATCTGACATTTTGCCCTTGAACCTCCAGTCGCTAGAGGAATTAGGCTGCAAATCGTGGACGAAGGCAAGGAGGCGCGGCGTGTCCGGCAGTTGTTGTGAAACAAGGGAATTCGACGGCGCCTCGCCAGCCTTCCGCCGGGCCCTGTGGGCCGTCATCGGTATCAATGCAGCGATGTTCGCCGTGGAGATGCTGGCGGGCGCCGCCGCGCAATCCCAGGCCCTGAAGGCCGATGCGCTCGACTTTGCAGCGGATACGGCAACCTATGCCCTCTCGCTTCTTGTGATCGGCCGCCCGGCAGCCTGGCGCGCCAATGCGGCATTGGTCAAAGCCGCCAGCCTGTTTGTCATGGGCGGGGCGATCCTGGGCCTGGCGCTCTATCGCGCCCTGTTCGCCGCCCAGCCAGACGCCACGGTCATGGGCTCCATTGCCCTTCTTGCGCTGGCGGCAAATCTGGCCAGCGTGGTCATCCTGGTGCGCTGGCGCAATGGCGATGCGAATGTCCGCTCGGTCTGGCTGTGCTCGCGCAATGATGCCATCGGCAATATCGCCGTCTTCGTCTCGGCCGGGCTGGTGGCCTGGACCGGAACGCACTGGCCCGACGTCGTCGTGGCCGCACTGATGGCCGGCCTCTTCCTGACCTCGGCGACGCAAATCCTTGTCAAGGCCCTGAACGAGCGCCGGCAGGCGGCGGGACCGGCCGTCTGATTGTGCCCTGGTGCAATTTCGCTGATGTCGGGGTCAGCAAAATCGCTCCAGCTCCTTGTTCTATTGCATTTTCAAACCGCGAAAGCGGTGCCCGCCTTCGCAAATGATGCACTAGCGCCGGTCCCCGGTGGAAAACACCGACCCCATCAGATCGTCTTCATCGCCATGGCGGTGCCGCCGGCGATCGTGATCCGGGTCGCCACGGCTGTGAGCACCCGGCATTTCACAATCGTGACACCCGTGCGCGATACGCTCGCGGACCAGCGCGAGGCGTTCGGACAGGTCGTGGAACCGGTCCTGGCCATCATGCCATAGCGCGGCCGTGTCCTGGCAGCTGGCCTCGTCGAACCGGTTTTCCTGCAGGCAGCGATTATAGGTGCGGCACGACGCCGTGGCGAAACGGTAGGACGCATCGAGATCGGTTTCGAAGGCCGCGATGAGTTCCTGGGTCTCGGTGTCGGCCGCCCCGGAGCGATGGCCGGGCCGGGCGAGGATCGCCTCGCGGTAGCCGTGCACCTCCTCCAGCATCGCCAGGCGCTGTTCGGCCAGGGTGGCGACCTCGCACATGTCGATCGCAGGCGTCACCGTATCGCGCGAAACCGGCGGGCGCGGCGGCCCCGACGGGCCGGGCGTGGGGCCGGGCGGCGGGGGTGCAGAATGGCCGCAGGCCGACAGGACCGTCGCCGCCGCAAGCAGGAGTGCCACCTTTTTCATAACGCTCATCCTTCCTGTTTCACCACCGCCGCTCAGGGCGTTGTCCCGCTGTCGCCATCGGCGGGCGCGGCCGAGCCGTCCATCGCCGCCCGGTAGCAGCCGGGTTGATCGAGTTCCTGGCCATGGGCCCGCCGGATTTCGTCCACCCGTCTTTGCCAGGCCAGATAGAAGCGGTCGCCCGTGCGCTCGGCCTCGGCCAGGAGCCGTTCGGAGATCCGGCGCCAGCGCTCGGCCGGCGGGCCGGACGTGCCGGCAAAGCGCCGCAGGGCCAGCGCCCGCGCATGGCCGAGATCGGCAGCGCGGCGCAGATAGCTGTCGGCACGTTCCGGGCTTTCGACAATGCCGCACAGACGGTAACTGCCCTGCACGGTCCCGGTGCCGTACATCAGGGCGAGATTGAAATTGGCCCCGCCATGGCCGCGCTCTGCGGCCGCTTCCAGCCATTCCAGCGCCGTGTCGATATTCTGTTCCAGCCCCAGCCCGGTCGCGAACATGATGCCCAGAAGGTTCTGGGCGTAGGTGTCGCGCGCGGTCAGCGCCGCATGGCAGACCAGGGTGACGGTTTCCGACGGGGTCAGCGCCCCGGTCTGGTCGAACCCCATATCGCCCTGGAAATCGCGCACCGAGCGCCGCGTCATCGGACCGTAGGCTCCGTCGACCTCGCCGGTGTAATAGCCCAGAGCCGAGAGCGCGCGCTGGCGCAGATCGAGATCGATGATGTCGCCGTCGTCCTCGCTCTGGCTGAAACCGTAGGCAATCCTCGCAAGCGAGGCCTGCGTCGTCGGGCAGGAGCGTTCCAGGATGGCCGCCTGCAGCCGCCGGTGCGCCACCAGCGAGGCCTGCGCGCCGCCGATGGAGGAGCCGACCAGCAGCGCCTCGTCCCAGGCCTCGCGCGCATCGTCTATGCGGGCGACGGCCTGGTAGGCATCGCCGATATTCAGCCAGCACCGCGCGACATCCGCGTCTTCGACATCATAGCTCTGCGGCGAACAGATGCGGTTTCCCGGGTCGAAACTGTAGACCGGAGGACGATAGCCCCGCCCCGAGGTCGAGCCCGGGCCGGCCACCCCGCGTGACAACGGAAGACGGCCCGAACTGCCCGAATAGCCGCTGGAATAGCCGTCTGAAGCGCGATTGGAATACGAGCCGGAGCCTTGGTAGCCGGCCGTTCGGCCACTGCCGGGGCCATTCGTGCCTGGAGGCGGATCGGGATAGCGGATCTGCCCGTCCGTTGTGGAATAGCCATCGTCCGGGGACCGCGAACCGAGTGGAACGTGATCGGATGTCATGCCGCTGGAACCGCCCGGCGAAACGGACCTGGCCGGGCTCTGGCTGTCCTGGCGTTCCCCGCCGAAAGGCCACCATCGCGAGCCACTGTCCTGCTCGCGGGCATCCGGGCAGTACTGGACCGCACAGTAGCCGGCGCGATAGGCGCGCGAATGCGTGTAGCCCAGGATCGCCACCAGGCCGATGACGACAAGAATCGTCGCCGCTGCCTGGGCGAGGAGCGCTGTGACGCGTTCGAGCATTCCGGATCCCGCCTCTCCGGGACGCCCCAAAGCCCCGGCTACTGATTACCTAGTGGTTAACCATACTAGCGGCCGCAGGACCTCACCGCCATACGCGCAACGCGGGATTCGAAAAAATTTTTCTCCCGCAAGGAATGAATATGCGTTTCTCGCCAATGCGTTGAGAGACGCGGCCGAAATTCCCCCGGCACGCGAATTCCGGCCTAGCCGCGCAGCGTTCCGCCGGTGGCCTTTTCCACCTTGGACACGATGCCGGAAGCCACGGCGTCGATCTCCTCGTCGGTCAGCGTCCTGCCGCGCGGTTGCAGGGTCACCTCGATCGCCAGGGAGACCTGTCCCTCAGGCACGCCCTTGCCGTCATAGACGTCGAATACCGACACGTCCGCGATCAGCGCCTTGTCGGCTCCCCGGGCCGCCCGGATCAGCGTTTCCGCCGGAACGGACTTGTCGAGCAGGAAGGCAAAGTCGCGCCGGACGGGCGTGAGATCGGCCCGCTCCAGCTGCGGCCTGGCCTTCAGGCCCGTCGCCTTCCTGGGCAGCGGAATATTGTCCAGCACGGCCTCGAAGGCCAGCACTCGGCCGTCAATATCCAGCGCCTTGAGGATGCCGGGATGGATCTCGCCGAATTCGGCCATGACATTCTTCGGCCCCAGCCGCAGCACGCCGGAACGGCCCGGATGCCACCACTCGCGCGCCTCTGCGGCAACCTGAAGACTGTCCACCGGCGCCCCGGCGGCGGCCAGGGCGGCCAGCGCATCGGCCTTGGCGTCGAACACGTCGGGCACGCGCGTGCCGGTCCAGTGGCGCCCGGCCTCGATCCGGCGCACGCCGGTGGCGGCCAGGCGCTGCCCGTCCGGCGCATCGGTGAGATAGACCGGCCCGACCTCGAACAGGCGCGGATCCTGCTGCCCCCTGTCAGCATTGGCCTGCAGGGCGGTCAGAAGATGGATCAGCGCCGTCGGCCGCATCACGTCGAGCTCGGACGAGATCGGATTGTCCAGTTCCAGCCCCTCGCCATGACCGCCGAACAGGGCGGCCTGGCTCTTCTCGCAGAAGGACCAGGTCACGGTTTCGGCATAGCCCCGGCCGGCCAGGGCTCGGCGGGCATAGCGGGCCCGCAACTGCATCGGCGTGGCCGGCGCTTCGCGGCGTACCGGCGGACGCGGCATGGAAACGGCGGCGAGCTTGTCATAACCGTGAATGCGCGCCACTTCCTCCACCAGATCGGCCTTCTGGGTGCAGTCCATGCGCCATGTCGGCACGCCGACCGTGACTACATCGCCCTCGCCCTTGGGCGCAAATCCGAGCGTTTCCAGGATGCGCACGATCTCTTCGCGCGGCAGGTCCAGACCCGTCAGGCGCTTCACTTCAGTCAGCGGGAATTCGATATCCGCGGGCGCGGCCGGGGTCTGGCCGGCGACCACGGTCTCGGAGGCCTCGCCACCGCAGAATTTCAGCACCAGCTCGGTCGCCTGCTCGATCCCGGCCCTTACCGAGGCCGGATCGACGCCGCGCTCGAACCGGTATTTCGCGTCGCTGTCGATACCGGTTGCCTTGGCCGTGGCCCGCGTGATGGCCGGATCGAACCAGGCACTTTCGATGAAGACGTCGGTCGTCTCCTCCGAGACACCGGACAAGGTGCCGCCGATAATGCCGCCAAAGCCCAGGCAATGCGTGTCGTCGGCGATGACGCACTGGTCCTCGCCGGGCACGTACTCCCGGTTGTCCAGCGCCTCGAACCGGTCGGCCTCGCCCTGGCCGCGGCGCACGCGGACCGGGCCGGACAGTCTGGCCAGATCGTAGACATGCATCGGCCGGCAGCGGTCGTAGGAGATCATGTTGGTGATATCGGCAAGGAAATTGATCGGACGCAGGCCGATCGCCTTCAGCGCCCTTTTCAGCCAGTCCGGGCTCTCGCCGTTCTTCACGCCCCGGATCACCCGGCCGGCATAGACCGGACAGGCCTCCGGCCAGTCCAGTTCGATGTCCACCGGACAGGGAAACCGGCCGGGAATGTCGTCGATATCGTGCGTCTTCAGCGTGCCGATGCCGGTGGCGGCGAGATCGCGGGCGATACCGCGCACGCCCAGCCAGTCGGGCCGGTTGGGCGTGACTTCGAAATCGATCACCGGATCGTCCATGCCCAGCGCCACCACGGCCGGCGTTCCGACCTCGAACGGCTCGGGCAGATCGATGATGCCGTCATGGTCCTCGCCCAGTTCCAGCTCCTTGGCCGAACACATCATGCCATGGCTTTCCACGCCGCGGATCTTGCGCGGCTTCCTGTCGAGCGCGAAGTCGAGGCCGGGGATGTATGTCCCCAAGGGAGCGTAGACGGCATACATGCCGGTGCGGGCATTGGGTGCGCCGCAGACGATCTGCTTCTCGCCATCCTTCGTCGCCACGCGGCAGACCTTGAGCTTGTCCGCATCGGGATGCGGAACCGCTTCGATGACATGGCAGACGGAGAAATCGGCGAATTTTTCCAGCGGGTTATCGATATGCTCGATCTCCAGCCCGGCCATGGTCATGGCCTCGGCGATCGCGTCGAGCGAGGCGTCGGTCTCCAGATGGTATTTCAGCCAGGAAAGCGGGAATTTCATCGTCGGCTCCTGCCGTCACATGCGTTTCAGTTCGTGTCGTCTTGCGGATCCGGGCGGTCGGCGGCGCCGAAACGCTCGAACACATCAAACCGGTCGCCGGGAGTACACTGGCGCACCGGCAGGCGGTCTTCATTCTCGGACGCGGCGCGCCAGCAGCGGTCGAAGACCGAGCAATAACAGGCAACCACGCCCCAATGGCTCCACTCGGCAAGAAGGTCGCCCAGCGCCGCGTCATCGAGATCGCCGCGCGACCAGGAGAAGATCACCGGCTCCACCTCGCCGTCCGGCGCCAGGGCGCGGCCATTGACACTGGACCAGGAACGGTCGAACCCTTCCGGCAAAAGCTCGATCAGACTGGTAAAATCCGTCTGCTCCACCCCGTCGCGCACCAGGACGACGCGCTCGATCATCGCCGGGCCGACCCCGTGATTGACGATGCGAAGACCCAGATTGCGCACCTCGGGGGTGGACTGGATGAAGCCGTCGATCTGCAGCACCGGCACGACCGCCCCATGCTGCTGCGCCCGCATGACCCGGCCCTGATCCCAGGCGACAAAGAGCGCCGCAATGCCGACGAGCATCGCGCCGACACCGGTCAGCGTCTGATGGTTATGGGAGAGCCAGCGCCACATGGTCGGGTCAGCTCAACCCCGTCGCCAGGTTCGCCTGCAGGAGCGGGCTGAACCCGTAATGGCCCAGCCAGCGGGCGTCGGAATTGAAGAAGTCGCGCAGGTCCGGGGCGCCGTATTTGAGCATGGCGAGACGGTCGACGCCCATGCCGAAGGCGAAGCCCTGGTATTCGTCCGGGTCGAGGCCGCAATTGCGGATCACATTCGGATGGACCATGCCGCAGCCGAGGATCTCCATCCATTTGTCGCCCGAGCCCACCTTCACCGCCTCGCCGACCCGCTCGTAGCGCACATCCATCTCCGCCGAGGGCTCGGTGAAGGGGAAGTGGTGCGGGCGGAAACGGGCCTCCACCTCGTCGGTCTCGAAGAAGGCGGCGATGAAGTCCAGCAGGCAGCCCTTGAGGTGACCCATATGGGTTTCCCGGTCGATCACCAGGCCCTCGACCTGGTGGAACATCGGCGTGTGGGTCTGGTCCCAGTCGCAGCGATAGACGCGGCCCGGCGCGATGATGCGGATCGGGGTCTTGCCCTCCAGCATGGTGCGGATCTGCACCGGCGAGGTGTGCGTGCGCAGGACTTTCCGCTCGCCGTCTGCGTCGGGCTGCATGAAGAAGGTATCCTGGGTGTCGCGCGCCGGGTGGCCGGGCGGGAAGTTGAGCGCGGTGAAGTTGTGGAAGTCGTCCTCCACGTCCGGTCCTTCGGCGACGGCAAATCCCATGTCCGCGAAGATCACGGCGAGCTCTTCCATGACCTGGGTGATCGGATGCAGCGACCCTTGCGGTTCCGGGCGTACCGGCAGGGTGACGTCAACCGTCTCGGACGCCAGCGCCGCATCCAGCGCCCTGGCTTCCAGCTCGGCCTTGCGGGCCTCGATGGCGTCATTGAGCCGGGACTTCAGCCCGTTGAGGGCCGGGCCCATCACCTGGCGTTCTTCCGGGCTCATCTTGCCCAGTTCGCGCATCATCAACGACACGGAGCCCTTCTTGCCGAGTGCCGAGACGCGCACAGCGTCCAGGGCCGCCTCGTCGGTCGCGTCCTCGATCTGGCCCTTCACCTCGGTTTCAAGCGTGTCGAGATTGGATGTGTCGGTCATGTCTTTTCACTTCCTCGCGGTCGAGGTGGATGTAGCGGCTCGGGATTCGTGTGTCGACCGGGTTGGGCGGCTGGCACGGCGGGAACAAGAAAAAGGCCCGCCAGCTTTGCGCTCACGGGCCTTTTCCATAACGTATGCCGTTGCCGGATCAGCCCAGCGCTTCGCGCGCCTGGTCGACCAGGGCCTTGAAGGCTTCCGGTTCACGGATGGCGATGTCGGAGAGGACCTTGCGGTCGACCTCGATGCCGGCCTTGTTGAGGCCGTTCATGAAGACCGAATAGGTCATGCCGTGCTCGCGCGCACCGGCATTGATGCGCTGGATCCACAGCGAACGGAAATTGCGCTTCTTGGCGCGGCGGTCGCGATAGGCGTACTGGCCGGCCTTCTCCACGGCCTGGACGGCAGCGCGGAAGGTGTTCTTGCGGCGGCCGTAATAGCCCTTCGCGTTCTTGATGACTTTCTTGTGGCGTTTGGCGGTCGCCGGACCGGACGTGACTCGGGACATGTCTAAGTGCTCCTAACTCGGTGCCAGCGGCCTTAAAGGCCGTTCGGGATGTATTTTTTCACGATCCGCGCGTCCTGGGCCGACAGCGTCGTCTGGCCGCGCTTGTTGCGGATCTGCTTGGGAGTCCGCTTGATCATGCCGTGGCGCTTGCCGGTCTGACCGGCCTTCACCTTGCCCGTGGCGGTGAGCTTGAAGCGCTTTTTCGCGCCGCTCTTCGTCTTCATCTTCGACATTTTCATCTCCTTTTCAGAGGCGTGCGGGACGCCCCGGTGGATGGTTCAGCCGGCGGGCATGTCGAACAGGGCCCGGGCGGCTGGTGTTGGAAGCGGGGGTTTATACGCGTGATGCCGTTAAATGCAAGGGCGAAAGCGAGTCGCCGTTCAGCGCCAGCCTAGGCGTGATCGTGCTCGCAGATGCCGCAGTCGCGGGCGTGGACATGGCCGGCCCGGGCCCGCATCCGCCAGTTGGCGAAGTGGGCACCGGCCAGAACGGTCACGCCGGCCAGGGTCAGCGCGGTTTCCACAGCCGGCGAGACAATATGGCTCGCCCCGACCGCCATCAGTGCAAGGCCGAACAGGCCGATGGCGAACAGGCGCCAGCCGGCCTTGGTGGCCCGCACGCTCCAGCCCAGGCCAATCAGGGAGACCGGCGCGGCCAGCGCCAGCAGGACCAGATGCCAGTCATGGCTGAGCCCGATCGCGCCGCCCAGCTCAGGCGCCAGCATGGGCGCGGCAGCGGCCGTCGCCGGCAGGAAGAGGCAATGCAGGACACAGATCGCCGACAGGCCGACGCCGGTTGCGTCCATCGTGCCGTGCCGGTTTTTGAACTTGTTCAGGAACTGCATGATCATCCATCCGCGCCGTCGCTAGCGATATAGTATAACATTCTCGGAATGGAAAGTGGCGCCATGCAGATTTCAAGGGGCCCGGACGGAAAAACGGGGCGGCCCCTCCGGACCGCCCCGCCCATGCGCCCGACCGCCTCCGGCTATTGATGGAAGCCGAGTTCGGAGATGGCAAGCTGCGCGTCGGCGCCTTCGCCGGACCAGTAGGTGCCGACCCAGATATCGTAGACGCCAGCCTGCGGCTGTTCGAAATGGACGCCCGGATTGACACCCGAGGACCCGTCATCATTGCAGACCCAGTTGCCCGACGGATCGTTGATCACCAGCGTGGTGTCGCTGTCGGAGAGGACCGAGATGTAGAGGTCCAGCGCGCCCGGTTCGAAGGTCAGTTCGAAGTCCGGAGCCTGGGTGACATGACCGCGGCAGGACTGATCGGCCGCCGATTCCGCTTCCAGCGGGCCGCCGGCAACCAGATCGACGAGATACGGATCCGGCGAAAACCCGCCCTCCAGGCTGACGCCGCCATAATTGCTCGCCAGCGTCCAGTCGAGTTCGGCACCGGCCGTGAATTCGCCGCCGAAACCCAGTTCGGAAATGTGCAGCGTGGCTTCTTCCGGCGCACCGCTGGAATAGGTACCGACCCAGATGTCGTAACGGCCGGACATGGGATTGTCGAAACGGATGCCCGGATTGAGATCGCCGGCACTGTCATCGTCGCACCACCAGCTGCCGTCCGGCGCATTGACCACCAGGGTCGCGTCGCCCTGGGACGTGGCGGAAACATAGAGGTCGAAATCGCCGGCCGCGTAGGTGATGTCGTAGTCGGGCGCCGTTGTCGCAAAGCCGCGGCAATTCTGGCCGATCGCCATGTTCACATCGACATCGCCGCCCGCCGTCAGATCCACATTGAACGGGTCGGGCGAGAAGCCGGCATCGAGTGCGCTGGAGCCGTAGTTGGAAGGCAGCGAGAAATCGAGCTCATTGACCTCGCCGAGAAAGCCCAGTTCGGAGATGTAGACGGTCGCCGGCACGGCTACGCCTTCGGAATAGCGCCCCGCCCACACGGCGTAGCGGCCGGACACCGGATCGTCGATCCGCACACCCGGATTGAGATCGCCGGCGCTGTCATCGTCGCAATGCCAGTCGCCCTCCGGCCCGCGGACCACGAGCGTCGTGTCCGCATCGGCCTGCATGGACACGTAGAGGTCAAATGCGTTGCCGGCATCATACTCGACCCACAGGTCGGGCGCCTGGTCGACATGCCCCCAGCACATCGAGGCCGTACCCCGGGAAGCATCGACATCGCCGCCGGCGCTCACCGCGACCGTCCGCGGATCGTCGGCAAAGCCCGAGGACAGCCGCAGCGTGCCCGAGGTCGGCGGCAGGCCGGCATCCGGCGCGCGCGAGTAGACATTGTCGGTGAAGAAGCCGAGTTCGGAGATGTGGAGCATGGCCGGTTCATAGCCGCTGCCCGACCCGTATGTGCCGACCCAGATGCTGTAGGTGCCCGATTGCGGGTTTTCGAACCGGATGCCCGGATTGAGGCCGGTCCCCTCGCCGTCGTCATTGCACGTCCACGCCCCGTCCGGACCGTTGACCACCAGCACCGCATCGGCATCCGAGGCGGCGGAAATGTAGAGATCGAACGTATCCCCCGCCGCATAGTCGAGATTGTAGGAGGGCTGGTGGGTGATATAGCCGGAGCAGGTGTCGGCCGCATTGCCGGCATAGATCGCACCGCCGGCACGCACGCCGACCGAGGTCGGATCTTCCGTGAACCCTGCCGAGAGCCGGGTGCTGCCATAGGCCGGCGGCGCATCGGCGTCCTGCGCCTGGGCAGCTGCAGCGGCAAGTCCCGCCGCCAGCACCGCCCCGCTCAAAATGTATTTCGCATTCATGGTCGTCTCCCCCGGTTTGCCAGATTACTGGCCGTGAAGTTCGGACACGGACAGGCGCACGGGCACATCGCCCGGCCCTGTCAGTTTTCCGACCCAGATATCGTAGCGGCCCGATTGCGGGGCCTCGAAGCGCAGGGACGGGTTGAGCCCCGGCCCGCTGTCATCGTCGCAATACCAGTTCCCGTCCGGCGCGAATATGGCCAGCGTCGTGTCGGCGCGCGCCTGGACGGTGAAGATCAGCGGCATCGTGCCGGCATTGTAGGACAGGACAAAATCCGGTTGCGCCGCGATGAAGCCGGAACATCCCGTGGCCATCGCCGCCGCCTCGACGGCGCCGCCGCCGGTCAGCTCGACCTGGTAGGGGTCCGGCGTGAACCCGGCCATGAGATAGGCTTCGCCCGCGCCGGGCGTCTCGTCCGGCGATTGCGTCATGCCGGCGCCCGCCGCCACAAGGGCGAGGCAGAGGGCGGTGCCGACGGGGCGGATCATGACATCTCCCGAAATCGCTGCGGCAAGGCATCGCCATTGCCGGTTACGCGCAGTTCAGCACGCTTTTCAGATGATTTCATCTCAATTCCCGGGCCCTGAATAACGCCTGAACGCGACGGCCCGCAATCCGGCACACATGCGGCAATTTGGCGGCGGCGGCCTGGTCCGGAATCGGAAACGGCGCCCGAGAGGGCGCCGTTCTGAAAGAAATATCAAGATGTTACCGCTCAGCGCGGCGCCATCACCATGACCATGAGGCGGCCTTCCAGCTTGGGTTCGAATTCGACCTTGGCCACCTCGGCGAAGTCTTCCTTCACGCGGTTCATAATGTCCATGCCGCGGTCCTGGTGCGCCATCTCGCGGCCGCGGAAACGCAGCGTGACCTTCACCTTGTCGCCGGCTTCGAAGAAACGGTGCATCGCCTTGGCCTTCACCTGATAGTCGTGCACATCGATGTTCGGACGCATCTTGATCTCCTTGATCTCGACGGTCTTCTGCTTCTTCTTGGCCTCGGCCTTCTTTTTCTGTTCCTGGTATTTCAGCTTGCCGTAATCGACGATCTTGCACACGGGCGGGTCGGCATTGGGCGAGACCTCGACAAGGTCCAGCCCGGCTTCCTCGGCGGCTTCCAGGGCGGCTTCCAGGGGCATAATGCCCTGTTTTTCACCGTGTTCGTCGATCAGGAGGACCCGCGGAACGCGGATATCCCGGTTGGTGCGCGGCCCTTCCTTCTTGGGCGGTTGCGCGTGGTGCGGTCTACGGGCTATGGCCTTGTCTCCCTTGTGGCCCCGAGCTGAAGCTTACTAATCCCTCCCCCGCGACGCCGGATCAAGCCCAAATTGGGCATTTCAGGCGCCGGTCCGGACGGGAGGCGCGCACTATGGTCAAATGATCACATTTGGCAAGCGCCACGCACTGTCCCGATGCAAATGCGCCCCCAAAGTGGGATATGCACGCACCGATTCAAGACGCCGGTGCAACGGAAATGCAACCGGACGATCGCCCGAATGCACCGCCGGGGACATCACGCCGCCGCGGGTTCGCGATCGAAACCGCCGGCGAACCGCATCGCCGCCATCGCCTCCTGGGGCGAGACCTGGGCGAGCGTGGCCGCATGCATCAACACCACCGGCTCCTCGCCGCGCGGCGCGATCAGGGCCGGATCCACGACATTGCCGTAGAGCGCCAGGGCCGGCACGCCGGAGGCGACCAGGAGATGCAGGAGCGGGGTGTCCTCGCCGAAGACGAAGCGGGCATGCCGCGCCAGACCGGCAAGCTGGGCCAGCTTGGCCTTGCCGGTCAGGTCGCGCGCGCCCGGCGTGTTGTGCGAGACATAGCGTCCGACCTCGCGCGTGTCGGGTCCGCCGATCAGGGCCGGCGTGACGCCGGCCTGCAGAAGCTCGTGCGCCAGGGCCGCCCATTTTTCCTGCGGCCAGCGCAGCGGCGCCTTCACCGTATCGCCGGCCGGTGCCAGCAGGGCGAAGGGACCGTTGAGACCGAAATATTCCGGATCGAGCATGCGCGATTTCTTGGCCAGGAAATCGACCCAGCTGGCATCCGGCGCCGGCGCCCCGCCCAGCGGGTAGTGCTGCGGCCCGGTGCCGAGAATCGCGTTGAGCCGGCCGGCCACATCGTCGACCGGGTGCTGACCGGATCGGGGATCGGCCGCGGCCTCATGCCATTTGCATTTGGAAAAGCGGAACAATCCCTTGAGCTTGCGCGAATCCGCATCGCCCACCAGATCGTAGACGCGGCTCGGCTTGTTGAGCTTGATCCGCTTGTCGCGCAGCCCCGCCAGCGGACGCGTGTCGGGCAGGGCATCGATCTCGATCGCATTGAAATAGGGACAATGCTTCAGGAAGCTCTCGAAATCCGGCGTGGTGAGCAGGATGATCCGGTCGCGCTTGTGCACGGCACGCAGCACTTTCGCCGCCGCCAGCATGCGCACGGTCGAAGCCAGATCCCCCCAATGCAGGATGTAAGTGATGTCACGCTGCGGTTCGGTCATGACGGCGAGTGTAAGACCTCGTGATAGACGCGCAAAGTCGAAGCTTGCAGGGTCGCGGTAGAAAATTCGCTTGCAATATGCGTGCGCGCCCGCTTGCCCATCTCCGCGCGACTCGCCTCCGGCAGGCTCAGCGCGCCCTCGATCGCGGCGGCCAGCGCAGCCGGGTCCCCCGGCGGCACACGCCAGCCGGTCTCGCTGTGCAGGACCACTTCGCGGGCCCCGCCATGATCGGCGGCGATCACCGGTCTTTCCATCGCCCCGGCCTCGGCGGCAGTGCGGCCGAAGGCTTCGGGCTGGTTGGACGGGGTCAGGACCAGATCGCACAGGGCCAGGGCCGCGGGCATGTCGCTGCAATGGCCGACGATCCGGACATCGCCGTCAAGCGCCCCGGCGGCAATCAGGCCTTTCAGCTCGTCGACATAGGCCGCCCGTCCCTGGGCATCGCCGGCGAGCACGAGAAGCGGCGTTTCGATCTCGCCATGACGCTTGATCTGCCCCAATGCCCGGATCGCCTCGCGCTGGCCCTTCCAGCCCGTCAGCCGCGCCGGCAGCAGCAGGAGGCGCCGGGTGCGGTCGAGCGACCAGGCCGCGGCCAGTCCGGCGACACGTCCCGCATCGACCGCCGCCGGATCGTAGCGCTGCAGGTCCACACCGCGCGGAATAACGCGCAGACGGGCTTCCGCAAACGGGTGCTCGGCCGCGACGTGATCGCGGATGAACTGCGAGTTCGCGATCACGCACTCCCCCCTGGCCATCACGGCATTGTAGCGGCGCTTCAACCCCGACCGGGCACTGTAGGTTCCGTGATAGGTCGTCACGAAATGCGCCCCGGTGCGCTCGCAGGCCCATTTCGCGCTCCAGGCGGGCGCGCGCGAGCGGGCATGCACGATATCCACGCCCTCGCGCCGGATCAGCGCGGCCAGCCGGCCGGTATTGCGCCACAGGGTGAGCGGATTCTTGCCGGCCAGCGGCAGGCGCACCAATTCCCCGCCCAGCGCGGCCAGCTCGCCCTCCAGGCGTCCGCCCTGGCTGGCGACCAGCGCCCGTCCGCCCGCCGCCACGACCGCCTCGGCGACTTCCAGCGTCGTGCGCTCGGCGCCGCCGGCATCGAGTTGGGGGATCACTTGCAGAACAATCATGAAATCAGCGGGAACCGCATGAAGGCCGGATACCGCCTCCTTGTTTCACACCTCGCCGGCGAAAACAAACCGGCAGGTCCGGCACCCCGTCCGCTGTTGCCCGCCCCCCGGAAGGATGTTACCTCCTTTGGCGCAAGGCAGGCCTCCGACGGCCACCGGCTGCGGTGTGGCTAGCCTGAGCGGTGGGTGCGGCGTGGCCCCGGTCCTGAACGGTCACCGGCGGGCACGCGTATAAACAAGAACGAACGTGCCTGCGGGTGCGGTCGGAATGCGATCGGGACCGATCGCCAGGACCCGGCCCCCGTAACCGCCGAAACCGATCAAGATGAAGATTTCGCCCGGCATGTGCCTGCATGCGGCAGGCGTGTGCGCGGGCGGAAGGGCTCAAACAGGGACGCTGAATGCGAACGGGCGAGCTGTGTCCGCTTCGCAGCGCTGACATGAATGACCGACACCTTGGTACAGGATTTTGGCAAGGACCCGATCGCCAAGCGGGAAACCGACCATTATCAGAAGGAATATATCGAAGGCTTCGTCGACAAGTGGGACGATCTGATCGACTGGGACGCCCGCGCGGAAAGCGAGGGCCGCTTTTTCATCGACATCCTCAAGGCCCGCGACAAGCACAAGGTGCTCGATGTGGCCGCCGGCACCGGCTTCCACTCGATCCAGCTCCTCAAGGCCGGTTTTGACGTCACCAGTGCCGACGGCAGCGCGGAAATGCTGGCCAAGGCGTTCGAGAACGGCCGCCGCCGCGATCTTGTCCTCAACACGGTGCACACCGACTGGCGCTGGCTGAACAAGGACGTTCACGGCAAGTTCGACGCGATCATCTGCCTGGGCAATTCCTTTACCCATCTCTTCGACGAACAGGACCGCCGCCGCACGCTGGCGGAATTCTACGCCGCGCTGAAATGGGACGGCATCCTGATCATGGATCAGCGCAACTACGACGCCATCCTGGACGGCGACTTCTCGACCAAGCACAAATATTATTATTGCGGCGACCAGGTCGTGGCCGAGCCGGAGCATGTCGATGACGGTCTGGCGCGCTTCCGCTACGCCTTCCCGGACGGGGCGGAATACCATCTGAACATGTTCCCCATCCGCAAGGCCTACATGCGCCAGCTGATGAGCGATGTCGGCTTCCAGAAGATCAAGACGTACGGGGACTTCCAGGAGACCTATCAGGAGAACGATCCCGACTTCTTCATCCATGTCGCGGAGAAACTCGAAGATGAGCGGTAAGTCGCAGGCCGTCCTTACGGCGGAATCCTATTATGACAGCGCGCCGGCCGACGCCTTCGACCGGGCGGTCTGGGGCGGCGACGACATTCATGTCGGCATGTATGCCTCGCCCGGCGAGGACATCGCCAGGGCCAGCCGGCGCACCGTTGTGACCATGGCCGACAAGCTCCAGACGATCGGGCCGGGCTCGAGGGTGATCGATCTGGGCGCCGGTTTCGGCGGCTCGGCCCGCTATCTGGCCGGGCGTTTCGGCTGTCACGTCACCTGCCTGAACCTGTCGGAGACGCAGAACGCCTTCAATCGCGAACTGACGGCGAAGGCAGGGATGAACGGCAAGATCGACGTCGTTCACGGCTCCTTCGAGGATCTGGACGATCCTGACGACAGCTATGACATCGTCTGGTCCCAGGATTCCTTCCTGCATTCGGGCGAACGGCTGAAAGTGATCGGGGAGATCGACCGCGTCCTCAAACCGGGCGGCGAGCTGATCTTCACCGACCCGATGCAGGCCGACGACTGTCCGGACGGCGTGCTGGACCACATTCTCAGGCGCATCCACCTGCAGACCTTCGGCTCGGTGGCCTTCTACAGGCACGAATTCACCAGGCGCGGTTTCGACGTCGTCGCGCTGGACGAGACGCCGATGAACCTGCGCACCCACTACAACCGCGTGCGCGAGGTGCTGATAGAGCGCCGCGAGGAAATCACCCGGCTGTCCGGCGCCGATTATGTCAACGGCATGATCGACGGGCTGAAACACTGGGTCGACGGCGCCGACAAGGGCTATCTCAACTGGGGCATCCTGCATTTCCGCAAGGGCTGACGCCCTTGTAACGCGGCACACGATGGACGCCGCCGCGCGAGGGCCCTAGCGTGGCGGCGTTTTCGTGTTTGCGAGTCTGCGAGTGATGCCCATGCGTATTCTGTCCGTCCTTCTGACGCTGGCCTGTCTCACCCCGTCCGGTTTCGCCCAGGGCGAGGCGCGCCAGGCCGAGCGCATGCGCTATCAGGCCTGTATCGCCCGGACCGGCGAGGATCCCGGCGCGGCCCTGCAGGAGGCGCAGACCTGGCGGATCGAGGGCGGCGGCTGGCCGGCGGAAGTCTGCGAGGCCCAGGCCTTCATCGCCCTGGGCGATCACGCGGTGGGCGCGGCGATCCTGGAAGAGCTGGCCGGCGAGCGGCGGCCGGGCATGGTGGCCGAGGAACGCGTCGACTTCCTCACCCTCGCCGCGGAGAGCCGCGCCGCCATCGGCGAAACCGGCCGGGCCCTGGCCAATTACGACGCCGCCCTCGCGATCGACCCCTCCGCCATCCTCACCCGCGCCGGCCGCGCCGGCCTGAACCGCGACCTGGAAGACTGGCCCGCCCTGGGCCGGGATGCCGAAGACCTCGTCCGGCGCGTCCCCGGCCTCGCCACCGGCTGGTATCTGCGCGGCGTGTTCCGGCTGGAGACCGGCGATCTGGACGGCGCCTGGGCGGACATGCAGGCCGCCCGCGAACGCGCCCCCGACCGCATAGACATCCTCGTCCTGCGCGGCCGCATCAACGAGGCCCGCCGGCTGGAAGGGGGATAGGTCCTTCGATACGCATCCATGCCCGGCTGCAGGACACCGGGCCCGCCGCTAACCGCTCACGAAATAGCGGCCGTCGGCGTCGGTTTCGGCCTGGCCGAGCGCTTCCATGACCTCCAGCATTTCTTGCACCCTGGCGATCTTGGCGCGGGTGTTCTTGCCCGCAAATCGCCGCGCAAGCATATCCGGCGCGACCGGCCCCTGGGCCGCTTCCAGCAGCTCGCGCACGATGCGCGCCTGGGCCTTGCGGTCCCTGGCCGGGAAGGCGGGCAGTTTCTCGCCGGTCTCCACGGCAGCTTCGGCCAGGGCGAGATCGCCCTGCCCGGCCCTGGCCGATTTCGGCGCAAAGCGCGGGATCTGGAAATCGGGCCGCAGCCAGCGCACATGGCCGCGTTTTTCTTCCTCATGCCGTTCCAGATTGAGCGCGACCAGGCGTTCCAGGATCGCCTCGTCGTCCAGATCCGAAGGCCAGCCATAAGCCTCGAACACGGCAGCATCGATGTCGTCGTGAATGGATTTCAGCGTGCCGACCAGGCCGGCCTCGTAGATATCCTTCTCGGCCTCGCTGAGCGGCGGCTCGTCCGCCTTGCCGGCTTCGAGCACCCGCACGCGTTCGAGCACATTGTAGAGCTTCGTCATGGTGAGGAAGCCGTGCTTGTCCAGCACCGCCTTGCGATGCGCATCGAGCCGTTCGCCCAGATCGTCGAGGCGGGCTTTGAGGGCGGGCTTGTCTGTGAGGTCGGGGAAGGGGAAGGGGTCGAAGCAGCGAGACTTCGCGTATACAGAGTCGTTTCCTACGCCCAACCACGAACCTGCTCGCTTTGACCAGAGTACATGAACATAGCTCGACGCGATCGCGAGAATCCCATCCGAAGACGTTGCGATACAAACAAGCTTGTTGTCTGGTAGGGCATCAGTTGGAAGCTTTTGAAACATCCTGTGCTTTGATGTTTCAGCGGTTGCAATCACACCATCGATCCCGTCGAGCGCCTCTCTGAAAGAAGGAATGTTTTCTCCAAAGAGCCACCAATTTTCCCGCCGATACTCTCGACGGTTGGTGCGCCTTTCGGGCCAGACCTCATCCTTAAGGTGTTGATATGCCGATGGGTAGCGAGTCCTTAGCGTATCTTCATCAAGACCAAAGGTGTCCAGAACGAAAACCCCACGGCGGCGCGCATTCAGGTCGCGACCATTCAAATAGGGACGCACAATTTTCAAACTTGGATCTTCTGATTCACGCCAGCCCTCAACAAATTCCGCCCCGAGGATGAAACCGCTACCGTGAAGCACAACTCCTCGGCCAGCCAGCCCTTCGTTGGACTTGAGCGCCGCTGATGAGCTTATCGCTGCGCCGATTTTGAGGTTGGGCCCGACCAGCCCCGTCCTCGCCGCCAGCCTGACCTCCGGCTGATCCGTATTCAGCCCGCTTTCCTCGACCACTTCCGCCAGCACGCCATCACGTTCCTCGCCCGGGGCGGCGACGGTCATGGCAATGCGCACGGCGGCCTTGTCGGCGCTTTTCATCCAGGGGTGATCGGGAATGGCATAGACCAGCGAGAGCGGCGGCTTGCCGGAGAGCGCCTTTTCGATCACGCGGCGATTTAAGGTCTGGCGGATGGAATTGGTGGTGATGAAGCCGAACCGGCGCGGCCGTCCGCCGCCGCCCTTTTTCGCACCCGCTGCCACGCGCCTGGCTGCCTGGTTCCACCAGTACATGACAAAATCAGCGGATTTCGGCATGTCTTTGTGGGCACGCCACAGGGCTTCGGCATACCCGTCGCCCAGCTCGGCCCGCAAATCCTTGCCGCCAATAAACGGTGGATTCCCCACGATGAAATCCGCGTCGGGCCAGTCCGCAGGTTTCGGGTCCGAATAGTCATAGATTTCCCGCCGCGCGCCTTCGTCCGGCACGTCCTCGCCGGTGACGGGGTGGGGCTTCATCGTCTCGCCATCCCAGCGGGTGACGGGCTTGCCCTCTTCGTCCCGCCGCAGGGTATTCGCGGCATAGTCCAGCACCGCATCGCGGCATTCGATATTGTGGAAATCGCGCAGCACCGGGTCGACCACCACGTCCTGGCCGCCGGTCTTCAATTGCCATTTGATATAGCCGATCCACAGGACCAGCTCGGCAATCGCCGCGGCGCGGGGATTGAGCTCGATGCCCAGAAACTGGTGTGGATCGACCGTGTGGCCCTGGAATTCCAGTGTCGCCTCGCCGCCCAGCTCGGTGATGAAATCCACCACATCGCCTTCCAGCCGTTTCATCATCTCCATGGCGACATAGAGGAAATTGCCCGTGCCGCAGGCGGGGTCGAGCACGCGGATCCCGCACAATTGCTCGTGGAAGCGGCGGGCGGCGCGGCGCGCCTCCTCGTTCTTGCCGTCCTCGATGAGACCCTGGCATTCCACCTGAACATCGCGCCAGTCCTCGCGCAGGGGCTCGATAATGGTGGGCGTGACGAGGCGTTCCACATAGGCGCGCGGCGTATAGTGGGCGCCCAGCTTGTGGCGCTCCTTTTTATCCAGCGCCTGTTCCAGCAGCGTGCCGAAGATCGCCGGTTCCACATCGCGCCAGTCGCGCCGGGCGGCAATGGTCAGCTCGGCGATCATCTCCGCCGTCAGCGGCAGGGCCTTGGCGTGCCGGAACAGGCCGCCATTGAACTTGCGCACCGGTTCGCGGATCCAGGCATTCAGCGCGGAACCGGTATTCATGTCGCTCCAGAGCTGTTCCAGCGCCAGATGCGCCTTGTCGGGCATGCCCTGCAGCTCTTCCAGCATGCGGGTGAAACTGTCCTTCTTCAGGAGTTCCACATCCTCGGCGAACATGGTGAAGAGGCAGCGCATGAGGAACATCGCCACCGTCTCGGCGTCGTGTTTCTGCTTTTCCAGATCGCGGGCGATGACGGCGAGACGGGCGGCGATATCGCGCGTGACCTCGGCCGAGCGTTTCGCCGGGTCCAGATCGTGCGGTGCCTGCCAGATCGCACGCAGCCGGTCGCGCACGGTCTGGCGGTGCAGATCCTCCAGCAGGATGCGGAAACCGCGCCGGTCCGGGAAGTGGGCGTAATTCTTTCCCTGGCCGGAAAAGTCGGCATAGATCTCGAAGCAGTAGCCGACATCGCAGACGATCAGGAAGGGCGGCCAGCCATGTTCGGGCGGCAGGTCCCTGGCATAGCCCTCGGCCTGTTCGCGCGCCTTGCGCATGGCGGTGACCCAGGCATTGGTGCCGCGCCTGGCGGTGCCCAGCTTCCGGTCGCCCGCTTCCAGCCCGTGCAGCTCCTTCTGGGCGGCGTCAGCCCTGGCCTTGCCCGCCTTGGCACTCTGCTTGGCCTCCAGCACGAAGCAGCCGCGCTTGTAGAGGTCGATGAAACGGGTGGATGTGTGCCCGTCTGCATGATTGCGCGTGACCGAGCGCTCATAGACATAATCGTTGAGATAATTCGCTTCGGCGACCGGGTCGGGATGCTTCAGCTCCAACAGGTCGCACAGCTCGTTCAGGAAGGACTGGGTGTTCGAACGCTCGGCGCCGCCGGACTTTTGCCAACGCGCAATGAAGGCGTCGATCATCGCCTTCGATACGCCATCATCCGCCTCACCGTCGCCCATGTGATGCCCGGCTCCCCTCGGTAACGGGCTGAACCCTATCCAGTTTCGGCGGCAGCGGGCAATGTGGGATTGTACGGATGCGCTCCAATCGGCAGATCCCGCACAGCGCCGGCGCACTTGCCGGGAGCAACCGGGCCCGTTTTACGGTTATCCCGCCGCGAATTTCGGGCCGTTGCCCGTGCCCGCGCAGACGACCCGGTTGCGGCCGCCGGCCTTGGCAGCGTAGAGGGCCTCGTCGGCGGACTGGAGCAGGCTGTCGGCCGTGTCCAGCCGGTCGGGCGTGGTGGCGGCGATGCCCAGGCTGGCGGTGACCGGGATGCGTCCGCCCTGCCCGTCGGCAATGACCAGCGCCTCGATCGCCTTGCGGATGCGTTCGGCGGCGTCGCGGGCCGGCTCGCGGCGGGCGCCGGGCAGGACGACGGCGAATTCCTCGCCGCCCAGGCGGCCCAGCATGTCGCGTTCGCGCAGGCAGGCCTGGACGGTGCGCACCGTCCGGACCAGCACCTCATCGCCCTTGGCATGGCCGTAATTGTCGTTGGTGCGCTTGAAATGGTCGAGGTCGACCATCACCACGCAGACCGGTTCGTCGGACCGCCGGGCCTTGTCCAGCTGGGCCTCGAGATAGTGCATGAAGGCGCGCCGGTTGGCGGCGCCGGTCAGGGCGTCGGTCTCGGCCATGCGGCGGAACTGTTTCTGCATGCGCACCAGGCGCGAGGCGGCGCGCAGGCGGGCGCGCAGCTCGGTCATGTTCACCGGTTTGCGGATGAAGTCGTCGGCCCCGGCATCGAGGGATTCCTCCAGCCGTTTTTCCTGGCCCGAGGCGGTGACCACGATGGTGTAGACGGTCTCGGTCTCCGAATGCGATTTCAGCGACCAGCAGGCCTCCAGGCCGCTGGTCGTGCCCACCTCGATGCCGGTGAGAAAAATGTCGATGGGGATGAGATTCATCAGCTGCAGCGCATCGTCTGCGCAACTCGCCGTGTGGACCTCGTAGCCGGCCTCGCGCACCGCCTCGCTGAGAATGCGCAGCTGGACCTGGCTGTGCTCGCAGACCAGCACGGAAATCCGCGCATCCCGCTCGCGATGCGCCCCGTGGGTTGCAGACGTGCCGTCACCTGTCATCGAACGCACTCCCGTCGCGCTGGCCTCGTTCCAAGCCTGAAGGGCTAGAGGAATTTCGCTAACAACATCTCAACTCTACGTATGAGTTTTATGCAGCCCTCACCCACTCCGCGATCACGCCGGGATCGGCCTCGCCGGCCAGGCGCCGGACCGCTTCGCGCCGGGCCGCCTGCGGGTCGAGCCGCATCAGCGCCCACACCGCCATGCCGCGCACCAGCGGCGAGGCATCGTCCAGGCGGGCCAGGGCCACCGGCACGAGGTCCCGGTCCTGTGAATTGCCGATCGCGATCATGACATTGCGCACAAGGCGGTCGCGCCCGATCCGCTTGACGGGAGAGGCCGTGAAGACCTGCCGGAAACCGGCATCGTCCAGCGCCGCCAGTTCGGCCAGGAGCGGCCCCTTCAGTTCGGGCCGCGGATGGAAGGCGGCCTCCTTTGCCACCGCGGCGAACTTGTTCCACGGGCACACCGCCAGGCAGTCGTCGCAGCCATAGATGCGATTGCCCATGGGGGCACGGAACTCCTCCGGGATCGGCCCCTTGTGCTCGATGGTGAGATAGGAAATGCAGCGCCGGGCATCAAGCCTGTAGGGCGCGGGGAAGGCATCGGTCGGACAGATGTCCAGACAGGCCCGGCAGGAGCCGCAATGATCCGTCTCGGGCGGATCGGGCACGAGGTCCGCCGTGGTCAGCATGACGCCGAGGAACAGCCAGGAGCCGTAGTCCCGGCTGACCAGATTGGTGTGCTTGCCCTGCCAGCCCATCCCTGCCTTGCCGGCCAGCGGCTTCTCCATCAGCGGCGCGGTGTCGACGAAGACTTTCACGTCCTCGCCCGTCGCTTCCGCGAAGGCGCGGGCGAGCCGCTTCAGCCGCTTCTTCATCAGGTCGTGATAGTCGGCATTTTGCGCATAGACCGAGATCACGCCCTCGGATTTGCGCTCCAGGAGGGATAAGGGATCGATACCGGGGCCGTAATTCATCGCAACGACCACTGCAGAGCGCGCATCTGGCCACATGTTCACCGGGTGCCGGCGCCGCGCGAGCGTCTCCTCCATCCACGCCATCGTGCCATGCATGCCCGCACCCACGAACGCCGCCAGCCGCTCCCCGGCCGCCCAGGCCTCGTCGGCGCGGCAGATGCGGGCGCCGGTGAAACCGGCAGCCCGCGCGTGCTCTTTCAGCGCTTCGCTATCCATGGTGCGGCTCTTAAAAATCCAAGTCCGCATAATGCCTTGAAGGCGGGGTGCCGGGCAATTTGTCGCTCAGCAGGCCGCGGAAGGCGGGACGGCACTTGACGCGCTGATACCAGTGCTTGACCGGTTCGAACTCGTCCCAGGGCACATCGCCCAGATAGTCGGCACAGGACAGGTGCGCGGCCGCGGCGATGTCGGCAAGCGTGTAGCGCGGCCCGGCCAGGCCGTCGCGGGTTTCCAGAAGCCAGGCCATGTGATCGAGATGCCAGCGCAGGTGCTCGCGTCCGGCGCGGATCGCGGCGGGATCGGGCGAGCCGAGCCCCTGGGCGCGCTTTTCCAGTTTCTCGTGAAGGAGATAGGCGTTGACCTCGCCATCATACTTGCGATCGAACCAGTCCATCAGCCGGCGCGCCTCGGCGCGCTCAGCCGGACCGCCGGGCAGGAGGCAGGGATTGGGCGTGGTCTCTTCGAGATACTCCATGATCGCCCGGCATTCGACCACGACCCGGCGGCCGCCGCCGGATTCGTCGACCAGTACCGGCGTCGTGCCCGCCGGGTTGAGCGACAGGAGATCGTCCGGCCGTTCCCAGGGAACTTCCAGCTGAAGATCGTGCCGCAGCGATTTCTCCTCGAGGGCCAGCCGGACCTGCCGTGAAAACGGGTCGAGCGGCCAGAAGTGCAAGATGCGCATGGGCCGACGCTAACCTGTTTTTGCGCCGGGACTAAGGGGCATCGCTCTCGCCCTCCGGACGGAAGAACTCCGCCCCGTGCGGCTCGGCCGCACCATGGGGATCGGCGTGGATGATGATGTCGGCGGCCGGATAGGCCGTCATGATCCGGTTCTCGCAATCGACCAGGATGGCATGCGCCTCGCGCAGGCTGATCTCCGGCGGCAGCGCCATGTGGAACTGGATGTGCAGGAGCGGGCCGGCCGCGCGGGTGCGCAACTGGTGCACATTGATGATGCGCGGATCGTCCTCGGCGATCGCCTGGATGCGGGCACGCTCCTCGTCGGGCAGTTCGCGGTCCATCAACTGGTCGCCGGCACCCCGCGCCACCTCCCAGGCAGTCCAGCCCAGCCAGGCCGCCACGGCCAGCGCCGCCGCCGCGTCCAGCCAGGGCAAGCCGAGAAACGTGGCGCCGGCGATGCCGGCAATAACGGCCAGGTTCGAGGCCAGGTCGGACAGGTAGTGAGCCCTGTCGCCTTCCACCGCGACAGAACCTGTCTTGTCCAGCGCCCGCGTCTGGATCCAGATCAGCCCCAGCGTCAGCGCGATCGACAGCCCCATCACGCCCAATGCCCAGCCGGATGCCCGGATGGCGACGGGAGTGATGATGTGGGAAATGCCTTCGCGCAACAGCAAGGCGGCCGAGGCTGCCACCAGGATGGCCTGGAAGATGCCTGCAAAGGCTTCGGCCTTGCCATGTCCGAACCGGTGTTCGGCATCGGCCGGCACGGCGGCATAGCGGACCGAGAAATAGACGGTCAGCGAAGCGGTCAGGTCCAGCAGGCTGTCAGCCGCCGAGGCCAGCAGCGCCACCGATCCGGACATCCACCAGACCACGGCCTTGGTGAGGGTGAGGATCACCGCCACCGCCACGGATGCCGCGGTCGCCTGGCCGGTATGGCTCAGCGCCTCCTTCGGGGCGAGGCGGCCGGGACCGCCGGATGAAGCTGCGTGATCGTGGGGCATGGCTGTCGTGTCCTCCGGACGAGGCTTTAGGGCGCCGCGGCCTGCGACGTCAATTGCGCGCCCGCAACCGGGCTGGCACCGTCCCGGGATCGATACGCCGCTCCTTCCTTACACGCTGGCCAAGCTGGAGGAACTGGCCGAGTATGCCGTCCACAGTGCCGGGGAAAAGAGCGCCATGTCACTCATTCATCTCGTTGTTCTCGCCCTCGTCCAGGGCATAACCGAGTTTTTGCCGATCTCCTCCTCGGCCCACCTCATCCTGGCCCCCGGCGTGCTGGGCGTGACCGACCAGGGTCCGCTGATCGATGTGATGGCTCATGCCGGCTCGCTGGTGGCGGTGCTGGTCTATTTCCATCGCGATATTGCCGAGGTGACGACGGGCAAGCTGGCGCTGCTGACCGGAAAAGTCACGCCCGGCGGCCGCCTTGCCCTGCTGGTTGCGATCTCCATGCCACCGGTCTTCATCGTGGCGGGCGGGCTCTACGTCTTCGACCTCGCCGGCGTCCTGCGCTCGCCGGCGGTGATAGCCGCCTCGACCCTCGTCTTTGCCCTGCCGCTCTGGCTGGCCGACAAGTACGGACCGCAGGTAAAGACGACCGAGACGCTCAGCTACCGCGATGCGGCGCTGATCGGTGTCGCCCAGCTGTTCGCCCTTGTTCCAGGCGCCTCGCGCTCGGGCGTGACGATGACGGCCGGCCGCGCCCTGGGCCTGAAGCGCTCGGAAAGCGCGCGCTTTTCCATGCTGATGGCGATCCCGGTCATCGCTGCCTTCGGTCTGGTGTCAGGTATCCAGCTGGCGCGCAGTGGTTCTGCCGGCGGGGCCGGGCTGACCGACGGGCTGGTCGTGGCGGGCCTGTCCTTCCTCGCCGCCTGGCTGGCGATTGCAGCCCTGATGAAACTGGTCGACCGGGTCGGCTTCCTGCCCTTCGTGCTCTACCGTCTCGCCCTGGGCGGGGGCCTTGTCGTGCTGCTTGTGCTCGAGGTCTGAATACAAGTCGGCCACCAAGGAGGGATGCCATGCGCGCCATCGGACTGTTTCTGCTCGTCGCTTTCGGCTTCAGCTGGGCCATTGCCGCCTGGCTGCACAATCAGGGCGGGCTCGCAGACGCCGGTCCCCTGGCCGGCCTCTACCTGACGGCCTTCATGTTCGGCCCGGCCCTCGGTGCACTGGCCGCTGCCCTGATCTTCGACCGCGGACGCGTGTTTTCCGCCCTGGGCTTCAGACCGGGACGGACCGGGCCCGTGATTGTCTGGCTGATCTGGGGTTGGCTTCTGCCGGTCGTGCTTGCCGCACTGGCGAGCCTTCTTACCCTGGCCCTCACCGGGGCCGAGCCGGCCAATGCCGCAGCCGCACTGGCCCGGAGCGTCGAGGCGGCGGGCCAGGAATTGCCCATGCCGGCGCAAACCCTGTTGACGATACAGCTGGCGATCGGCCTGCCTGTGGGCATCCTGGTCAACACCATTCTTCTGACGATCAGCGAGGAATTGGGATGGCGCGGCTGGCTGCAACCGCGCCTCGCACCGCTCGGCTTCTGGCCGGCGGCTATTGTCAGCGGGGTTATCTGGGGCGTGTGGCACGCCCCGATCATCCTGATGGGCTATAATTATCCGGGTCTGGGCTGGACCGGCGTCGCCGCCATGACAGCCCTCACCATACTCCTGACACCCTATCTTGCCCTGCTGCGCGAACGCGGCGGCGGCGTCTATGCGGCGGGCGCCTTCCACGGCTCGCTGAACGCCGTGGCCGGCGTGGCGATCCTGTTCCTGCCAGAGCCGGGCTGGCCCTGGAACGGATTGCTGGGTCTGGGCGGCCTTGCCGTGCTCGCTGCAGGCTGGATTCCGGTCGCGCTTTACCGGGCGGTCCGCAAACCCGCCGCTGCCTGAACCCTAGTCGGCGTGGCGTTCGTGGAACTGGCCGTAGCGGCGATAGCGTACCAGGTATGACGGCACGATGGATTCGACCGTCTCGGCTTCCACGCCCAGATCGGCCAGCGTCCGGGCATCTTCGGCCACGACATTGTCGCGCCTGAGCTGGATCAGCTGGTCGCGGGTGATGACCGGTTGCACGAAGGGCAGCGCGGCCGCCATTTCCGACAGCATGGCGATCACCGACCCGATCGCCCACGGCACCGGCAGAAGCAGGCGCGGCCTGTCGATCTCGCGCAGGATGAAGCGCATCAGATCGGCGAAGGTGTAGATGCCCGGCCCGCCCAGCTCGTAGGTCTGCCCCGCCGTGTCCTCGCGCTCGAAGGCCGCCAGCACCGCTTCGGCAACATCGCCTGCGAAAACCGGCTGGAAGCGTGTCTTGCCGCCGCCGAACAGGGGCAGGGCCGGCACCCAGCGGGCCATGCCGGCAAACATGTTGAAAAAGCCGTCATCCGTACCGAACACGATGGAAGGCCGCAGCACGGTGGCACTGGGCAGGGCGTCGCGCACGAACGCCTCGCCTTCCGCCTTGGTGCGAGCATAACGCGAGGGGCTGCCGGCATCCGCACCGATAGCGGAGATGTGAACGAATTTCGAAACCCCCGCCGCGGCGGCGGCCTCGGCCACCGTCCTGGCGCCCTGGGCATGCAGGCGAGTGAAGGTCTGGCGGCCGCTCTCATTGAGCACACCGACCAGGTTGACCACACCGCTGGCACCGTCAAGTGCCCGTTCCACCGAAGCCGGCACGCGCAGATTGGCCTGCACAAGCTGAACCTGGCCGACCACGCCCATCACCCGCAGATCCTGTGCGATATGCGGCCGGCGCGAGGCGACACGAACGCGATAGCCGGCTTTCGCCAGGGCCCGGACGACATGGCGGCCGACAAAGCCGGATCCGCCGAACACGGTGATGATTTCGTCTCGCAGCATGGTCTTCCCTCGGGAATTCTCGATCCGCGCCCGGATAGACCAAAAAACCGCACGCCTGTCCATGAGGCATTGCGCCTCGCGCCCGCCGGGCACACGGGAATGAATAATACAGCCCCGCGTGCAACGCGCCCGTTGACACAAACCCGGACCGGCTTTACCTAGCGCGCCTCCACACCTGCCCAGGTGGCGGAATTGGTAGACGCGCTGGCTTCAGGTGCCAGTGGCCGCAAGGCCGTGGAAGTTCGAGTCTTCTCCTGGGCACCATTCCCCCTCGATTCCGAGCCCGCCCCTCGCCTCTGAAGGCGAGCGTCCCTGCATTGCGCAAAAAGCGACGCGCGGCAGGTGTCGGGCCTGCCGGGCGTCGGGTTACCTGTATGTGCTTCGTACAGGTTGGGGGTCCTGCCGGTTCCTACGAACCGGTCACGGCCGGGCTCGTGCGGGTGATCTGGAAGCTGCCGCTCTGGCCAGGCCGGAGATAGGCGCGGCAGAATCCGGCCTCGGTGATGGCGAAGGGGCAATTGAAGCCCGTGTGCTCGACCGTCATGGTCAGGCGAAGCTCGCCCTGGTCCGGGACATTGTAGGAGCACAGGCCGCCGGTCACGTCGCCGATGGCGAAACGGCCATTGTCGTGCAGGCCGCGGCCGCGTTCACGGCTTTCGATGACATCGCCATCGTCCTGGGTGAGGCGGCACGAGACCTCCCAGCCGCGCTGGCCGAGCATTTCGAGCACAAACGCATCGCTGCCGCGAGGCGTCTGGGCGGTGGACTGTCCGACGAGGGCGAGAGCGCCAGCGAGGGAAGCAGCGATCATCATGGTATGTTTTTTCATGACTTCTCCTCCTGCGAGAAACTGAAGCGGAACGTTGTATGACACCAATGTTACAAACCTGAAGCCGGTTGTAAAGTCAGTACACGGACGTTTCGGGATTTCGCGCAACAGGCTTCATGCATTAGTTTTTCAACGGCCTTTTCCCAATGTTTCGAGATTTTACGTTGTTAATACCGCATTAATTACCGCTTTGTGACACCAGTTTGTCACAAAACGCGTCCGGATATCCCCACCGCGGCGACAGGCCGAAGACCGCGTGCAGGCCCGCCTTGCCGCTGAGAGGCGGGGCGGCTAGCGTCCTGCAGTCTTGCGGGGCCGGGCATGATCTTCAATTCCTTCGAATTCCTGTTTCTTTTTCTGCCCGGCGTGCTGCTCGCCTACTATCTGGCACGGCGTCATCTCGGTCACTGGACCGCGCTGAGCCTGCTCGCCGGGGCCAGCTTCTTCTTCTACGCCTGGTGGGACGTGTCGCGCGCGCCCTGGCACGAACTGACCGGCTGGAATGTCGAGAGCCTCGTCCGGACACTCTGGTTCGTTCGCCATGTCCTCCTGCTGCTGGGGTCGGTGATCACGAACCACGTGGTGGCGCGGCTGATGCGGCGCTGGGGCAATCAGCCGCTGCTGGCAGTCGGCATCATCTTCAACCTGTCCCTGTTGGGCTTCTTCAAATATGCCGATTTCCTGGCGAGCAATATTAATGCGCTGACAGGGCTGGACCTGCCGGAACTCGGGCTGGGCCTGCCGCTGGCGATCTCCTTCTTCTCCTTCCAGCAAATCTCCTATCTGGTCGATGTCGCCCGCCGGAAAACGAATCCGGGCCACTTCTTCGCGCATGCCCTGTTCGTCAGCTTCTTCCCGCACATCGTCGCCGGCCCGCTGATCCAGCACCACCAGATCGCCTCGCAGTTCAATGACACAAAGCGCAAGGACGATTTGTGGGACAATCTGGGCGTCGGCCTGTCGATCTTCGCAGTCGGCCTGGGCAAGAAGGTCTTGATCGCGGAAAGCATCGAGCCCTACGCCTCGTCCCTCTTCGCCATGGCCGAGCGCGGCGACACGCCGGGCCTTGTCGCAGCCTGGGTCGGCGCGACGGCCTATGCATTGCAGATCTTCTTCGATTTTTCCGGCTATTCGGACATGGCGCTGGGTCTGGCCCGGTGTCTGGGCTTCCGTCTGCCGGTGAATTTCAACGGGCCCTACAAGTCGGCCTCGGTCGTGGAATTCTGGCGGCGCTGGCACATCACGCTGAGCCATTTCCTGCGTGACCATCTCTACATCGCCCTGGGCGGGAACCGGAAAGGCGAGATCCGGCGCTATGTGAACCTGTTCGCCACCATGCTGCTGGGCGGGCTCTGGCACGGCGCGGCCTGGACCTTCGTGATCTGGGGCGGGCTGCACGGGCTGGGTCTGACGGTAAACCACTTCTGGGAAAAGTGGGGACCGAAAGGCTGGTTCGACGGGCGGCGCAAGGTGATTGCGGTGGGCCTGACCTTTGCCTTCACCACCGTCGCCTGGGTCTTTTTCCGGGCCGAGAGTTTTGCCGGCGCCGGCCGCGTCCTGACCGGCATGTCCGGATTTGCCGGGCTGGGCCTGGAGGGTGTGTCCAGCGAAGCCTTGGCCTGGGTGGTCTTCGGCCTGATCCTGGTCTGGTCGCTGCCGGATACGCCGGAGGCCTTTTCCGAGGTGATCGACGAACAAACGCTCAACGACGCCCAGATCCGGCCGAGACCCGGCCTGCGCTGGCGCTTCTCGCGCGGCACGGCAATCGCCGCGGCCGCCCTGCTCTTCCTGTCGGTGCTGAACGCCTGGAAGACGTCCGAATTCATTTACTACACCTTCTAGGGATCCGGCATGGCCCGCTACGCCTCGACATTGCTGATCGCCCTGATTGCCGGCCTCGCCCTGTTCGCAGGTTTCAATGCGCTCGTCGATCCGTTCGGGGTGACCGGAGCGCCCGGCATTCCCGGTCTGACCGAGCGTGATACGCGGCTTCTGGACGATGGCGGACGGGTGCACGTTGCCGACCGGCTGGCCCGCGGCGGCGATGGGTCGATCCTATTGGGATCCTCACGAACGGTCGACGGCTTTCCCCACGATCCCGCCGGCTGGCCGGGCGGGATCTACAATGCGGGCATGCGCGGGACGAATATTTTCGAGCTCGGCCAGGCGATGGCGCTCGCGGCCCGGAATCCGGAGCTGCACTGTGTCGTGATCGGGCTCGATCTCGATGAATTCGGCACCCATTCCAAGGCCAAGGCGACCTATTGGCTGTCGGCCCTGACCGACGGGCGCACCTGGCTGTCACTGGCCCGCGTCTCGTTGTCGCCGAACACGTTTGGCGCCTCGGTGCAGCTGATTGCCGACAATCTTACCGGCGGCGAACCGCGTGTGCCTTGGGCCGACACCTACGAGGCCGGCACCCAGCGCCAGCGCTATGAGGACGGGATCCGCGGCATCTACCGCTGGTATCTGGGTTATCGCTTCGATCCGGAACGCCTGGCGATGTTCGAGACGGTGGTGAACGCACTGACGGCCCAGGGCGTCCAGGTGACCGGTTTCGTGCATCCGCTGCATGCCTGGCGGGAGGAGGCGATGGTCCGCGCCGGGCGGGTGGAGGATTATGTCGCCTTCCGCGAGGATCTGGCGGACGTGTTCGCGCGCTATGCAGACCGGGCGGCTTCAGACGCGTGCGTGCCCGGCGGCGCGGCGGTGCTGTGGGATTTTTCCGGCTTCCAGCCCTTCGCATCCCTGCCCGCGCCGGCCACTGGCCAGACAGCAGCACACCCCGCCTTCTACGAACCCTCGCACTATCTGCCGCATATCGGTCAGGCCATGCTGGAACGCATGCTGCTGGAACGCACAGCCTCGCCGTATGGCAGCGCGCCGTTCGGCGTCCCGCTGACGCCGCAAACGGCCGAAGAGACGGCCGCAGCCATGCTGGAACGGCGCGCCGCCTGGCTGGCCACGCCCGATGGTGCGGCGGTCACAGCCATCCTCGACGCGGTCGCCGCAGGCGATCCGGCACCCGAGGCCCAGACGCCGCAATATCTCAACCGCGACGACCTGCGCAGCCTGGCCGCCAAGCTCGACGCCATTGCACCCGCCGCCGCCCGGCGCTAGGACGCCACGACACAGTAAGGACAGCCAAATGACCGTGCACTATCACAAGGGCGATCTTCCCGCCGGACTGGATCTGGGACCGGCGGTTGCCGTGGATACCGAGACGATGGGCCTGTCGCTGACGCGCGACCAGCTCTGCGTGGTCCAGCTGTCCGCCGGCGATGGCGATGCCCATGTGGTGCAGATGGACCGGTCCTCCTATGACTGTCCCAGTCTGAAGGCGCTGCTCTCCGATCCCAAGACCGAGAAAATTCTCCATTTCGCCCGCTTCGACGTGGCCATGGTGGAGAAATATCTCGGCGTCACCCTGGCGCCGGTCTTTTGCACCAAGATCGCGTCGAAACTCTGCCGCACCTATACCGACCGGCACGGCCTCAAGGACGTGACCCGCGAGCTGATCGGCGTGGACATGAACAAGCAGCAGCAGAGCTCGGACTGGGGCGCGGCCGAGCTGTCCCCGGCCCAGCTGGAATACGCCGCCTCCGACGTGCTGCACCTGCATGCCCTGCGCGACAAGCTGACGGAAATGCTGGAACGCGAGGGCCGCATGGAGATGGCGCGCGCCTGTTTCGATTTCCTGCCGATACGGGCCCAGCTCGATCTGGCGGGCTGGCCGGAAGCCGACATTTTCGCGCACTCCTGACAGGGATTACCTTGAATCTGCCCGCAAAGACTGGTCTTTGTCTCCCAAGCGGCGCGCATGTGGCGAACCGCACCCTGTTTCCGATCGGTCCATGAGCCTTACCGCCAATCCCGGCCTTGAAGCCCTGCACCCGCCCCATCACGGAAGCTGGGAACCGCGCCGCGCCCTGGCTCTGGATGTCGCACGCCGGCGCACCGCCTTTGTGCGGGGATTGCGGATCGCCTTCATGGCGGCGGCGGCGGCCATTGTTATACTCCTGATCGTGCAGCTGGCCATGAACAGTCTGGGCGGCCGCGTGACCGAAGCCGAGCCCGTCGGCGAGGAACAGCGCATGACCAATCCGCGCTTCACCGGCCGCGACGAGAACCTGACGCCCTATGCAATCACGGCCGACGTGGCCTATCGCAGCGAAGGCGGTTCGCCGCACGTGACCGACCTGGAACGTCCCCGCCTGGATTATGATTTCCTCAATACCGGCACGTCGCGCGTCCTGGCCGCCACCGGCCGCTACGACCAGCCCAATCGCATTCTTGACCTCTATTCCGATGTGAACCTGCACACGGATGAGGGCTACAGTTTTACCTCCGAACACGCCCGCATCTTCCTGAGCGAGGAACGGGTGACCGGCGAAGAGCCGGTGGCGGGAACCGGCCCGATGGGCACGATCCGTGCCGACCGCTACGAGATTCGCGACGGCGGTAATCATATTGTATTCGAAGGGAATGTGCGCGCGCGCCTGATCCAGGACCGGACCGCCGCCACGTCAGAAGAAGGACGCGAGTAATGCGCCAGATCCTCATCGGACTTGTCCTGACCTGCCTGGCCGGACCGGCCTTCGCGCAGATCGGCGATTCCAGTCTGCCCCTCGATATCGAAGGCGACCACGTCGACGTGCTGGACGCCGAACGCCGCGTCATCTGGCAGGGCAATGTCAATGCGATCCAGGGGACATCGTCGATCCGCGCCCAGCAGATCGACGTCTACTACAATGGCGAGGGATCGAGCGACGGCAGCACCGGCGGCTGGGGCGATATCGACCGCATCGTCGCCACCGGAGAGGTCTATTACGTCACGCCAACCCAGCGCGCACGCGGCGATCGCGGGGTCTATACCCTGGCCGACGAGACCATCGTGCTCACCGGCGAGGTCGTCATCAACCAGGGCGAGAACGTGATTACAACAACCCGGTTCGTGACCGATCTGACGACCGGCAATTCCAGTTTCGGCGAACCAGAGACCGGCGACCGCGTGCGCGCGGTCCTGCAGACCGCCGGCGGAACGGGCCGCGGGCAGACCGAATCGGATACGGACGAAGAGCCGTCGCCGGAGAATGACGCAACGTCCGGGCAATCCGGGCCCGAAGGATCGAACGGCTGACATGCAACAGCCGGAACCCAACATGGCGCTGCACGCCGCCTCCGCCGCCCCGAATGCCGATCGGGCTCGCGCCGGCCTTGCCGTCGAACAGATCGGCAAGGCCTATGGCAAACGCCCCGTGGTGAAAGGTGTATCCGTCTCGCTCCAGCGGGGCGAGGTGGCCGGCCTGCTGGGCCCCAACGGGGCCGGCAAAACTACCTGTTTCTACATGATCACCGGTCTGGTGGAAGTCGATTACGGCCGCATCCTGCTGGACGGCGAGGACATCACCCGCCTGCCCATGTATCAGCGCGCGCGTCTGGGCATCGGCTATCTGCCGCAGGAAAAGTCCATCTTTCACGGCATGACGGTGGCGGAGAATATTCTCGCCGTCGCCGAGGTCGTGGAGAAGGACCGTCAGGCCCGGCAGGAACTGGTCGACCAATTGCTGGAGGAATTGCGCATTTCGCATCTGCGCGACGCGCCGGCTCCTTCGCTGTCGGGCGGCGAGCGGCGCCGGGTGGAGATCGCCCGGGCGCTGTCGACTCGCCCCTCTTTCATGCTGCTGGACGAACCCTTTGCCGGTATCGATCCGCTGGCGATTGCCGACATTCGCGACCTCATCCGCTTCCTGCGCGAACGCGGGATCGGCATTCTGATTACCGACCACAACGTCCGCGAAACCCTTGAAATCACGGACAGAGCCACGATCATTCACGAAGGGGAAGTTCTGTTTGAAGGTTCTCCGTCGGAGATCCGGGCCGACCCGGACGTGCGCCGCGTTTATCTCGGAGAAAGTTTTGCCTGATTAACCTCTGCAGGAAACGTACCAAACAGAGGTTTTCATGGCTGGATTGATGCAGAAGCTGGACATGCGCCAGGGCCAGTCCCTGGTGATGACCCCCCAGCTCCAACAAGCCATCAAGCTGTTGCAGCTCTCGAATATCGAGCTGGCCGAGTTCGTCGAGGGCGAACTGGAACGCAACCCGCTGCTGGAACGCGATGAGCGCGAGACCTCCACCGAATCGCTGCGCGAAGAGGGCGAGGGCGAACCGCGCGAGCTGGAACTGGCCGCCCCGTCCGCCGACGCCGCCGATTCGCTCGATGCCGACGGCGACGCGATCCATGGCGACGATTCGAAATCGGACCTGGCCGGACTCGACGCCGGTACCGGCGACGCGATCGGACAGGGTGCCGGGCAATGGTCCGCGTCCGGCGGCGGCGGCAGCAGCGCCAGCGAGGACTATGACGCCATCGCCAATTCCTCGCGCGAGGTCTCGCTGTCGGAACACCTGCATGCCCAGCTCGCCACGGCAACGGCCGATCCGGTCGACAAGCTGATCGGCGCCCATCTGATCGATCTCGCGGACGATGACGGCTATATGCGCGCCGATCTCGACGAAGTAGCCGCCCAGCTGGGCGTCGAACGCGGCCGGATCGAAAAGGTTCTGACCCTGACCCAGGGCTTCGACCCCGCCGGGATCATGGCTCGCGACCTGACAGAGTGCCTGGCGCTGCAGCTGACGGAGAAGAACCGGCTGGATCCCGCCATGGCCGCCCTCCTGGACAATCTGGACCGCCTGGCCAAGCACGACTATGCCGCCCTGAAGTCGATATGCGGCGTCGACAACGAGGACCTCGACGAGATGATCGCCGAGATTCGCGACCTCACGCCGAAACCGGGCCACGCCTTCACGTCCGACACAACACGGGCCGTCGAACCGGACGTTTTCATCCGCCAGTCCCCCGACGGGGCCTGGCAGGTGGAACTCAATACGGACACCTTGCCGCGCGTGCTGGTGAACAACCGCTATTTCAACGAAATTTCGGCCGTGGCGAAGACCGAAGCCGACAAGACCTTCATCACCGAATGCTCACAGAATGCCTCCTGGCTGGTGAAAAGCCTGGACCAGCGTGCCCGTACCATTCTCAAGGTGGCCAGCGAGATCGTGCGCCAGCAGGACATGTTCCTGGCGCACGGCGTAGCCTATCTGCGCCCGTTGAACCTGAGGACCGTGGCCGACGCGATCAGCATGCACGAATCCACGGTCAGCCGCGTCACCTCGAACAAGTATGTCGCCACGCCGCGGGGCATGTTCGAGCTGAAATACTTTTTCACATCGTCGATTCCGTCCGCGGGCGGTGGCGATGCCCATTCCGCCGAGGCTGTCCGTTACCGGATCAAAAGCATGATCGGACAGGAAACCGTGGACGACGTGCTGTCGGACGACAAGCTGGTGGAATATTTGCGCGATGAAGGGATTGAAATCGCCCGCCGGACTGTGGCCAAATACCGGGAGGCGCTCAACATCCCTTCCTCGGTCCAGCGCCGTCGAATTTTGAAACGTGCTGGCTAGGGACCGCTTGTATGAGCGCCCCGGCGGACCCCGGTCCGCCGCCGTCGCGGCTCGACGGTCAGCAGGAGCGAACACAGATTGACTCCGACCACGACCCGCGACTAGGTTCCGCCCGCTTTCCGAGGAGAGGCGGAATCTGCACATCAACGCCTCACGTGCCGGTGTATGGCCGGCGGGAAGGAGCGCATGCAAATACAGGTGGTCAACAAGGGCATTGACGTCAGTGACGCGCTGCGGGAACAGATTCTCGGCCGTGTCGAAGACGGCGTGACCAAATACTTCAACCGCCCGGGCGAAGCCTATGTATCGATCTCGCGCGAAGGCATCGGCTTTCGTGTCGACTGTTCGCTGCATTTGCCCTCGGGCGCCATGCTGCAGGCCCACGGCGAAGCCGATGATGCCTACAAGGCAGCTGAAAACACGATGGAGCGCCTGGAGAAGCGCCTCCGCCGCTACAAGCGGAAACTGAAGAACCACCACAATGCCAACAAGGCCGAGCTTCCGGCCGAATCCATGCCGATCCTCGTCCTTCAGGGGTCGCCGGACAGCGATTTCGACGACGATTACGAGCTGGATGACAATGACGCGCCGGTCAACGGTGCGCCCGAGCCGATCGTGATCGCCGAACGTCCCGGCGAAGTACGGACCCTGACCGTCGGCATGGCATCGCTGGAACTGGATGCGGCGGATTCGCCCTTCCTCATGTTCCGCAATGCCGCGAATGGCGGTCTCAACATCGTCTACCGGCGACCGGACGGTCATATCGGATGGCTGGACCCGGCGCGGGCAGATCGCTCAGAGCCGGCCTAGGAGCGAGTAGTCGCAAAATGGCGTTAGCTGATTTGATCCCGAATGGCGGGGTAGCCGTTGATCTGGGTGCGTCCAGCCGCAAACAGGCGCTGCAGGCGATGTCGGACATCGCCGCAGGCCTGACCGGCCTTCAGGCGCGCGCGATCTTCGATGCCGTGCTGCAACGTGAACGTCTCGGCTCGACCGGTGTCGGACAGGGCGTGGCCATTCCCCACGCCCGTCTCGCCGGCATCGACGAAGTTGTCGGTATTTTCGCGCGCCTGCGAACCCCGGCGGATTTCGAATCGATCGATGGACGGCCGGCGGATCTGATCTTCATGCTGATCGCGCCGGAGGATGCCGGAGCGGAGCACCTCAAGGCCCTGGCCCGGGTCTCGCGGCTTCTGCGCCGTGAAGATGTCCGCCAGCGCCTTCGGGCCGCGCCCGATGCGGAAGCGATCTATGCCGTGCTGGCCGGAGAGCCGGCCAGCGACGCGGCCTGATAGCAGCCGACCTGAACACCATGTACATGCCGGGTTCAGCCCGGGCATGCTGAACTGCCCGCCTGATCTTCATGCGGGAGACATGATATGCTGCGTGCGCTCGTATGCGCTCTCTGGCTCGGCCTGACCGCCGGACCGGCCCTCGCCCAGACATCCCACGATACACTGCGCGCCGCCGCCGAGGCGGGCGACACCCGGGCGGCCTTCGACTATGGCTACGACCTCACCTTCCCCCAGAGTGGCGAGCCGGATTATCTGACGGGCCGCTACTGGCTGACCGAAGCCGCCGATGCCGGCCATGCGCCGGCCAATTACATTCTCGGCCAGATCTATCTCGACGGCATCGGTACCGATCCCGAACCCGATCGCGCGCGCGCCTTTTTCGAACTCGCCTGGCAGGCCGGCGACGCCCCGGCCGGCTACGCCCTCGCAGAAGTTCTGCTCTACGACTATGAGGGCGAGACCGCTGCGGCAATCGCCATTCTGGAGACATTGCTTGCGGATACAGATATGGGCGCCCTGGCACACTTGGCGCTGGCCGACGCTCTCTTCTTCGCGGAATCGGAGCGCGCCGATCCGCAACGTGCCATTGCCCTGGCGCGTGAGGCACTGGACCGCGATCCGGGCCTGGTGGAAGCCCACTACATTCTCGGCATTGCCGCCCTGGAAGGTATTGGCGGCGAGACCGACCCCCAGGCTGCCCTGCAGCACTGGCGCACCGGCATGGCGGGCGGTGACACGCTGGCCATGCTGGCCCTTGCAGACGCACTGAGCGATGGCGTGGCCGGTGATCCCGACCCCGTGGAGGCGCGCGCGCTCTACGGCGCGGCGGCCGTCATGGGGGATCCGGACGCCGCCGAGGCGGCGGACGCGATGGACGTCAGCCTGACCGCCGGACAATTGGCCGCCGCCAGGGCGCGAACCGAAGCGATCCTGGCGGAAATTGGCTAGGACGTGCAGCCAGCTGTGGTGTGACTGAAGGGAATGGTGGAGCCGGACGAAGTAACTTCGAACCCGCAGGGTTCGTAAGCGCGACTGCGCGCCGGGCGGTCAGCCCGCCCCATCGGAGACGTCCGCGAAGCGGACTGTCGTGAGATCGAGGGAATGGTGGAGCCGAGGGGAATCGAACCCCTGACCTCGTCATTGCGAACGACGCGCTCTCCCAACTGAGCTACGGCCCCGTCACCTTGAGGACGCGTGAGGTACGAGCCTCTCGCTGCGCTGTCAAGCATGCGCTTCTGGACGATGCATGCCGGTGCGGGCTAGAAGCGGGAAACGCCAAAGTCAGCCGAGGAAACGTGTCCATGTCCCCCATCGACGGCCTGATCATCTACATCGTCCATCCGCTGTTGAACCTGCTCTGGATCATTGTGCTGGTCAGCGTAATCCTGAGCTGGCTGATCAGCTTCAACGTCGTGAACATGCACAACCAGTTTGTGGCCATGGTCTGGCGTGTGACGAATGCTGTCACGGAACCGCTCCTTTCGCCGATCCGCCGCATCCTGCCTCCACTGGGCGGACTGGATTTCTCTCCGATCGTGCTGCTCCTGCTGATCGGTTTTGTGCAGGGGTATGTGCTGCAGGAATTGATGCGCCTGCTCTAGCATGACGACCGTGCGGCCTGCCGGCGGAACACTGATCCTTCAGGTCCGCCTCACCCCCAATGCCGCGAAAGATGCCGTGGATGGCTGGCGGCGGACGGCCGGCGGCGAAACCCGTCTGGCGGCGCGCGTTCGCGCCGTGCCGGAAAAGGGCAGGGCGAATACGGCGCTGATTGCGCTGATGGCAGAACAGCTGGGTATTCCCAAACGCGACATCGATGTGATACGCGGCGCAACATCCCGCCTGAAAACCCTGCGCATCGCGGCCGAGGGCCCCGTCCTGGCGCGTGTATCGGCCCAGTTGGAGACATATCCGGATGAGCGCTGAACTGATCGACGGCAAGGCGGTCTCCGCCGAAATCGACGCCCGCGCGGGCCAAGTCGCGGCCGAGCTGGCCAAGTCCATCGGCCGGCCGCCCTGCCTGGCCGTGGTTCTGATCGGCGACGATCCGGCCAGCGATGTCTATGTCCGCAACAAGGCGCGCCGCACCGAGGCGGCCGGCATGCGCTCGATCGAGATCCGCAAGCCGGCGGAGACGAGCGAGGCCGAGGTCATCGAGATCGTCAATGGTCTCAATGCCGACGAGGGCGTCGACGGGATCCTGGTCCAGATGCCCCTGCCCGGGCATATAGACACCAATCGCGTGATCGGCGCCATCGACCCGGACAAGGATGTGGACGGGTTGACTGAAGCCAGTGCGGGCCGCCTTGTCCTGGGCAAGCCCGGCCTGCGGCCCTGCACTCCGGCAGGCTGCGTGCTGCTGGCCGAACGGGCAATGGGCGATATCTCCGGCAAGTCCGTCGTAGTGATCGGCCGGTCGATCCTGGTCGGCAAGCCGGCCGCGCTGTTGTTCCTGGAGAGGAATGCCACGGTGACGATCGCCCATTCGCGCACACAGGATCTGCCGGGCCTGGTGCGCACGGCCGATATCGTGGTGCCGGCCGTGGGACGGCCGGAAATGGTGCGCGGCGACTGGGTCAAGCCGGGGGCGTGTGTGCTCGATGTCGGCATCAACCGCATCGATGCGCCCGAACGCGGCCCGGGCAAGACACGGCTGGTGGGCGATGCCGCCTTCGACGAGATCGTCGGCCATGCCGGCTGGATCACGCCCGTGCCGGGCGGGATCGGGCCGATGACCATTGCCATGCTGCTGCGAAACACCGTATTGGCAGCAGGCCTGCGTTATGAGGCGTCCATTCCGGCCGGATTTTGATCGAACTTTCAGGCCGAAGTAAACGGTTCGGTAAGGCAACTGGCCTAACCTGCCAGACTTGGGAGGGATCCATGTCCGATCAGGCGCTCAAAGTGCTGCATGTGGAAGACGACTTCGCTGATGCGATGCTGGTTCAGCACGCCGTCTGCGAAGCCGGCGATCTGGACATCGTGTTCGAAGTCGCGCGGACGCTGAAAGGCGCCAAGCGTTGCCTCCAGCGTCAGCAGTACGACTTGATCCTGCTGGACCTGCGACTGCCTGACTCCATTCATCCCCAGGACACGCTGGAGACCACGCGTGCGCACTCCGGCGACACGCCGATCCTGATCCTCTCCGGTTCGATGGCGGTGGATGCCTCGAATCTGCCCGACGACGTGTCCCGCCTTGACAAGAATGAAAGCTTCCGCGCCCAGTGCGGCGACATGCCGGTCCACCTGGCTCACCTGATCCGCGAAGCGGCCGAGAACGCCGACGTTCAGACGATCTGACACCTGCGCCATCCGCCGGTTTCGAATTCCGCTTGCCTGACGATCCGTCACGGCTAGTCTTGCCGCGCATCCAGAGCGGAGGACGGGGCATGAGCCAGGCGGACGTGATCGATTACAAGATCGGCGGCGAAGATATCCAGTATGTCGAAATCGAGTTGGATCCCGGCGAAAGCGTGGTCTCCGAGGCCGGTGCGATGATGTACAAGTCGCCCAGCATCGCCATGGAGGCGGTGTTCGGCGACGGTTCGCAGAAGCAGTCCGGCGTCTGGGGCGCCCTGGCGGGCGCGGGCAAGCGCCTCCTGACCGGCGAAAGCCTGTTCATGACCGTCTTCACTCACAATGGCCGGGGCAAGGCCCATGCGGCCTTTGCCGCGCCCTTCCCGGGCACGATCGTTCCGGTTCACCTGCCCGATATGGGCGGCGAGCTTATCTGCCAGAAGGACAGTTTCCTGGCCGCCGCCAAGGGTGTCTCGATCGGCATAGCCCTGCAGAAGCGCATCATGACAGGCCTGTTCGGAGGCGAAGGCTTCATCATGCAGCGCCTGGAGGGCACGGGCTGGTGCTTCATCCATGCCGGCGGCACGCTGATCGAGCGCGAGCTGGAAGAAGGCGAGGAAATCCACGTCGATACCGGCTGTGTCGTCGCCTATACACCCAGTGTCGAATTCGAGATCGAGCGGGCCGGCAATATCAAGTCGATGATCTTCGGCGGTGAAGGCGTCTTTTTCGCCCACCTGCGCGGCCCCGGGAAAGTGTGGATCCAGTCCATGCCCTTCTCGCGCCTGGCCGGCCGCATCCTGGCCAATGTGCCTGTCACCGGCTCGGGTCAGGGCGAGGGATCGGTTCTGGGCCCGCTGGGCAGCATTATCCGGGGCAATTGACCGGCTCACCCTGCCCCATGCATGTTTTATGCAGTTGACAGTCATTCGCATTTGCGGGAATGATCCTCCTGTCACACGAGGAAATCACGTCCGCCCATGTTCGTCTGCATCTGCAATGCCCTGCGCGAAAAAGATCTTCAGACCGCCGCTGCCGATCCGGAGGTCAAGGGCGCGCCCTGCGTGTTCAAGCGCTGCGATGCCAAGCCGCGCTGCGGGCGGTGCCTGCCCGACGTGGCCGACATGATCGCCGCCAGCCGGCTGGGACCGGACCCGATCTCTGCGGCCGCGGAATAGCCGCGAAAGACTCCCATTTTCACTTGCAAAGATAGCGGTTGGCGCCGCCGCCCTTTTGCGTAGAGTGACGCCGTCACGCTGCGAACGGGAGAGGTGCCATGAAGGGCGACGCCAAGGTCATCGAATATCTCAACCAGGCTCTTAAGCTCGAGCTCGCTGCGGTGAACCAGTATTTCCTGCATGCGCGCATGTTCAAGGATTGGGGTTTCGGCAAGATCGCCAAGGTCGAGTACGATGAATCGATCGACGAGATGAAGCATGCCGACGCGCTGATCGAGCGCGTCCTTTTCCTGGAGGGCCTGCCCAACGTTCAGGATCTCGCCAAGATCTATATCGGCGAGACGCTCAAGGAATGCCTGGAGTGCGATCTGAAGCTCGAGAAGCGCGCCCACCCCTTCTACGTCGAGGCCATCGCCTATTGTGAAGAGGTGCAGGACTACGTCTCCCGCAAACTCCTCACCGACATCCTCGACAGCGAGGAAGAGCATATCGACTTCCTGGAGACCCAGCTCGAGCTGATCGGCAAGATCGGCGAAGAGCGTTACATGCAGTCGCAGATGGTGACGGAAGAATAGTTCGCAGCCCCATCGGAGGCATGAGCCCGGACCTGTTCCGCAGGAGTTGCCGGTAGATCGGAGAGATGGTGCGCCTCGCGGGATCGGGTTCGAACGCCGCAGCCTTGTGCGCGTTTCATGTGACCATCGACACCGAGATCGGCTCGGGTCGGGCGGAGCCGGACCAGGGAAAGAATGGTGCCGCTTGCGTGACTCGAACACGCGACCTACGCATTACGAATGCGTTGCTCTACCAGCTGAGCTAAAGCGGCTTGCCATGAACCTCGCGCCTGCTTGGGCGAGAGGCGGCGGAACCTAACCGCGAAACGCCCCACGGGCAAGTCCTGCATCTGCGCGAAAATCACTTCGTTTCCGGCCGTGCTCATCGCGCCCCCACCCGCGCAATGACCGGCCTGGCGAGAGCATCGAAATCCGCAGGTCCGACATTCTCGACCACCAGGTCCGCCCGCTCCCTCTGCGGCTCGACGTGGGCAACGTGCATGGGCTCGACCAGCGTTTCGAACTGGTGGCGGACGAAGTCCGGTGTGCGGCCGCGTTCGGCTACATCGCGAGCCAGACGGCGGCGGAAGCGGGTATCGCGATCGGCGTCGACGAAAACGGTGAGGTCGAGCGTGCCGGCGATAGCGCGGCTGGCAAGCAGATGCAGACCCTCCACCACGATCACCGGCGCCGGCATCCGGCGCACCGTCTCGGCCAGCCGGCAGTGGGTCGTGAAGTCGTAACGCGGCGCGTCCACGGGCTGGCCGCCCTTCAGGCAGCGAAGATGGGCATCAAGAAGGTCGTGATCCTTCGACGCCGGCTCGTCGAAATTGAACACGTTCGGGTCGAACCCGTCCATATTGCCCGCATCGACGTAGTAATCGTCCTCGGGCAGGACATAGCTGCCCTGTCCGGCAAAATGCCGGACCACGGCGTGCGCGAGACAGGTCTTGCCGGAGGCCGAGCCGCCGACAATGCCGATCAGGAAGACTTCCCGCTTCATGCCGCGCGGCCGCCTTCTCCACCATCATCCTCGTCCTCGCCGTCCACCCCCGGATCGTCGGGCATGCGCGGCGTTGCACCGGCATAGCTGGCCGCGGCGCGGGAGGTTGCGGCACGTTTGGGGCGCGGGGATTCCAGAAGGGCCGTTTCCGGCACGGCTTCGGCGATACGCTCGAAACGCTCATAGCGCGGATGGGTGAGACGGCTTTCGTCGCCGAAGACATAGACCATGCGCTTCCAGTCGTCGGCGGTATAGGCAAACAACCGGCCATCCGGATCGATATCGGTCCAGTCGGCCTCCGCAGCGGCGTGGGCGGCGCGGGTCATCCAGCGCCGGGCCTGCTCGTCCTTGCCCTCCAGGCGTGCAACACGCGCCGCCAGGGCGCACAGGCGCGCAGACGGGTCCTCCGCAGCCTCCAGAATCGGGCCCAGCAGCTCGCGCGCCAGCGGCGCGTCACCATCCTCCAGCGCGGCCTGGATACGAATGAGCCGGCTTTCACGGTGATCCGGATTGAGCGCGGCGAGCGCATTGAGACGCTCCAGCCGCTTGGCCTTGGTATCGGACTTGCGCAGCTCGCGATAGGCCTGAGCAAGGGCTGGATGCGGCGTCGCAGCCCAGGCCGATTCGAGAACCTCCGAGGCGCGCTTGTGGCGCCGGGCGTCCGCCAGCAGGCGCGCGGCCAAGGCCGCCGCCGGGGCGAAACCCGGCGCGGCGCGGTGGGCCGACAGGGCCAGTTCGCGTGCACGTTCCGCATCCGAGTTTTCGCAATCGAGCGCAGCCGCAGTCAGCAGGACGGCGCGGCGGCGGCGCGCGATATCCGGTGCCACATGCTTGCGTTTCTCCCCCTCGCCCAACGTCGCAGCAGCCGCTTCCCAGCGTCCCTGGGCGACCTGGGCATCGAACAGCGCATCGAAGGCCCAGCGCGCGCCACGTGCTTGCTGGAACGCATCTGAGGCATGCTCCGCTGTCGCGTTGTGATCGCCGCGGTCGTGCGCCAGCTGGGCGAGCCCGCGGCGGGCGACGAGCCGGGTACGATTGTCGTCCAGCAGCGCCTCGTAGTGCGCTTCCGCGCCGTCCCAATTGCCGGCCGCCTCTGCGGCACGCGCAGCAAGCAGCCGCGACAGGGCGGGCCGTTCCAGCAGCGCATCGGCGCGGGCGGCCTGGCGGACGGCCGCCTCGCCATCGCCGGCGGCAGAGGCGATCAGCGCCCGTTCGAGCGCGTCATAGCCCTGCTCGCGTCGGCGGCGGGTTAGAAAGGCCTTCACCTTGTCCGGTGAGGTCCACAGCATGTAGACACCCCACCACACCACCAGGACCAGAAAGGCGAACAGGATGGTGCCGCCGGCGGCCACCACGAAGGGCATCTCCATGCGGGTGCCCAGGAATTCGAACGTCGCGCGCCCCGGATTGAGTGCCAGGAAGGCTCCCAGGGCCGCGGTGAGGACGGCAAAGGCGACAGCGAGGATCAGACGGATCATGACGGATCGGCTCCCAGCGCGGCCGCATCGTCGGCAAGAGCATTGCGAAGGCGGGTCAGGCGGGTATTGAGGTCCTGACGGGCGCGGGCCTGGATCAGCCAGTCGCGTGCGGCCTCCAGAGCCTCCCCTTCCAGCCGTTCGGTCAGCGCAACAGCACCGGCCAGATCGTCCTCGGACAGCCGGTCTTCGGCGAGCGCGGTAATGGCCAGCGGGCCGGTATCGCTGTCGCCGCCCTCGGTCTGGCGCACCTCGATCAGGCCGAACAGCATCCGCCCCGGTCCGGCGGCATCGCGAATGGCGCGGCCCGGATAGCTCGCTTCCAGCTGGTCCAGCGTGGGCACACCGGCCCTGGCGACACCCGCCACAGCCTCAAGATCGTCATTGTTGCGCCACAGGCGGGCCAGCGCTGCGCGTTCGGCCTCGAAACCCTCGCCGGTCATCGCCACCTCGCGCAGCGCCGTCAGCGCCAGGGCCCGCGCCGCGAGCTGGCGCGAGACCTGGGCATTGTCAGGCCGGGCCGAAGCTGTCTCGGCCGCACTGTCGGCCCTGGAACGCGCCGTCTCCGCCAGACGGCGGGTCTCCTCCAGCGCCGATTGCAGACGCGCCACACCCGCTTCCAGCTCGTCGATGCGCGGGGCCGGGTCCTCGAAATCGGCAGCGGCGCCCCCCGCGTCCTCCAGCTCGGCAAGCCGCCGGGTGATGTTCTGCAGGATTTGCGGATCGATGGCCGCCTGCCCCCCGGCCTGCGCCGCGTCGAGCGCCTGTGTGGCCAGCGCCTCGACGTCCGAGACCGCCGTTTCCAGCGCCGCGATACGGGCTTCGAACGCCGTCAGACCGGCCGGCTCGCCGCCCCCTGCAGGCGGTGCCGCTTCCAGAGCTGAAATCCGGTTTTCAAGACCCGACAGGTCGGTAAGGCCGGACGGCGCCTCTTCCAGGGCCTCGATCCGCGCATCCAGCCGGTCCAGCGCGGTCCGGGCGGTGTCGTCCACCGCCTCCGGCCCGGCGCGTTCCAGGGGCGCCAGGCGCGTCTGGAGAGCGCTGATCGATTCAGCAAGGGCGCTGTCATCGCCGGTTTCCGGATTGTCCGGCGGGGCCAGATAGCGCACCCCCGTATAGCCCAGGCCGCCGCCGGCGGCCGAGGCAAGCAGGAAAGCCAGGATCAGCGAAATCCAGCCGGGACCACGAGACTTCTGGGATGATTGGCCGGAGCCTGGATCGTCCGCCGGCTCGAACTCGGCATCGACAGGTTCGGGGTCGAGAGTGTCGTTCGGGTCAGCCATGTCGGCCCTGATTCGCGCATGTTTCGCCCAGCTTAGGACGCGTTGGACGCCCGCGCCAGTTCTGAACTTGTATCCAGCAGCGCGAGCAACGCACCCTCATTGGGTTCGGGCGCGGCAATCAGCGCGCCGAAGCCGGCACCTTCGAGCGGAGCCAGCGCCTTGTCCGACATTCCGTATACCGAGACCGAGCCCAGCCAGTGATGCAGGCCGAATTTGCGCAGCAGCTCGAGAAAAGTCTTGGCCCCCCGGGCCGAATGCACAAGCACGGAAACCGGCGCACCGGAGACGATGGCGGCGATGGCCTCCTCGCCCAGCGTATCGACGGGCACAGCCCCGTAGCCGATCGCATCGCGCACCTTATAACCGTCCGGACGCAACACGCCGGCCAGGTCGCCGGACACGTGAATGCCGCGAATATGCAGAAGTTCGCCCTTCTCGGGCCTGGCCTTGCGCTTGATCAGCCGGACCAGCGCCTCGGCGTCGCCCTGGGCCGAATGGACCTTCTTGAAGCCGATATCGGCCGCGGTATCGGCCGTGTTGTCACCGACGGCGAAAACGGTCAGGTCACGCTCGGGGCGGCGCGGTCCCCAGGCGCGCGCACCATTGGCGCTGGTGAAGATCAGGGCCTGCACATCGGTCAGGTCGACATCGATCCGGGCACGGAAATTGATGTCCAGAACGGGCGAAACGATGGGATCGATCCCCATCCGGCGCAATCCGGCCGCCGTCCGTTCGGCGCCGGGCCAGCCTCGTGTGACGAGTACGGTCATGCGGTCCCCAGGGCGAGGGCCAGACGATCGCCCGCCGCGTCCCTGATTGCCTGTCCGAGGGCCTGTCCGGCCGCTTTCGCGTCATCGAGTGTAGCCGTTTTCATGTCGATGCGACTTTTTTCCCGCCAGCGAATCCGACCGTCAGGAGTCAAAACTTCGCCGATGAAATCCATTGATTCATTATTAAGATGAGCCGCGATCGGCGTCCGGCAAGACCCATCCAGGGTTTTCAGGAAAGCACGCTCTGCGGCGATCGCAAGCGCGCTCGCGTGATGGTTGAGCCCGGTCAGCATACGGCGGGCTTGCGCGTCGTCCTGGCGCACGGCCACGCCGATCGCGCCCTGGGCGGCGGCCGGCAACATTTCCGACGGATCCAGCGGCGCTCCCTCCGCCTCGCTGCGTCCCAGCCGTTTCAGGCCGGCGCGCGCCAGGAAGGTGGCATGCACCTCGCCCGAGCGAAGCTTGCCGAGACGCGTGTCCACATTGCCGCGCAGCGGCACGACCGTCAGGTCGGGCCGGGCATGAAGCAGTTGCGCCTGGCGGCGCAGGCTGGCCGTGCCGATGACGGCGCCGCGGGGCAGATCGGCCAGCCGCGTTTCGCCGCCACGGGCGATCAGCATATCCCGCGGATCCTCGCGCTTCAGGATCGCGCCCAGCTGCAAGCCGTCCGGCAGGACCGTCGGCACGTCCTTCATCGAATGGACGGCAAAGTTCGCCGCGCCGGACAATTGCGCCTCATCGATCTCCTTGGTGAAAAGCCCCTTTCCGCCGGCCTCCAGCAGGGTGCGGTCCTGGATCCTGTCACCGGTGCTGACCAGACCCAGGATCGGGAACAGTCGTTCGCCATCCTCCCGGTCGAGGCCGCAGGCGTCGATCAGCGCCGCCTGAACCATGCGGGCCTGCACCAGGGCGAGCGGGGATTTGCGGGTGGCGATCGGCTGGGGGGTGGACGGCGGTGTCACGTTGCAGGATCCCGGTCTTGAGGCTATCGGTCTGTCATGGACTTAGCGCCCCCTTCGACATCCGTGCAAGCAGACGAGCTGATCGTGCTGGGCCTGGAATCCAGCTGCGACGAGAGCGCGGCGGCGATCCTGCGCCGGCGAAGCGACGGCTCGATCGAGGTGCTGGCCGATCTTGTACTTGGCCAGATCGACGCCCATGCGCCCTATGGCGGTGTGGTTCCCGAGATCGCGGCGCGCGCTCATGCCGAGGCAATGGACGGGCTGGCCGCGGCCGCACTCAAGGAGGCCGGGCTCGCGCTGGACGAGATCGACGCTGTCGCTGCGACGTCGGGTCCCGGTCTGATCGGCGGCGTCATGGCCGCGCTGATGACGGCCAAGGGTCTGGCGCTGGGCTCGGGCAAGCCGCTGATAGCGGTCAATCATCTCGAGGGACATGCTCTTTCCCCCCGGCTCAGCGAAACCCTGGATTTCCCCTACCTCCTGCTGCTGGTTTCCGGCGGGCATACGCAATTGCTGGTGGCCGAGGCTGCGGGCCGTTACCGCCGCCTGGGCTCGACCCTGGACGATGCGGCCGGGGAAGCCTTCGACAAGACAGCCAAGGTTCTCGGCCTCGGCTTTCCCGGCGGCCCCGCACTGGAGCGCTGCGCACAAAACGGCGACGCGGCGCGCTTTGACCTGCCCACACCGCTCAAGGGCAAGCCAGGCTGTGATTTCTCCTTTGCCGGGCTGAAGACCGCCGCACGGCAGATCTGGGAGGGGCTGGACCAGCCCGGCGAACAGGACAGAGCGGATCTGGCCGCCGCGGTCCAGGCGGCCATCGCCGCCTCCCTGGCCGCCCGTACACGGCGGGCGATGGACCTGTTCGCAGCGGACTATCCTGACTGCGCCACACCGCGTCCGCTGGTCGTGGCCGGCGGCGTGGCGGCCAATACGGCGGTTCGGACCGCGCTGGAGGCAGCCGCCGCCAAGGCCGGCTTCCGCTTGATCGCGCCGCCGATGAAATGGTGCACCGACAATGCGGCGATGATCGCCCTGGCCGGGCTGGAGAAGCTGGCTCGCGGCGAGACCGATGCGCTGGACGCGCCCGCACGCGCCCGCTGGCCATTGGACGCCGCTTCCGCCAAGCTCGATCCCGCCATAGGATCCGGACGAAAAGGACCCAAAGCGTGAGCGAATTTCAGCATATCGGCGTCATCGGCGCCGGCGCCTGGGGAACGGCCCTGGCCCAGACGGCGGCCAAGGCAGGCCGCGACGTGACGCTGTGGTCGTTCGAACAGGACGTTGCCGACGCCATCAACACCAAGCGCGAAAACACGATCTACCTGCCCGAGGTCGCGCTGTCCGAAGCGGTCGAGGCGGTGACGTCGATCTCCGATCTCGATGCCTGCGATGCCGTGCTGGCCGTGGCGCCGGCCCAGCATCTGCGGCGCGTTCTGGAGACATTCCTGCCCTATGCCCGTGACGGCGTGCCGGTCGTCCTCTGCGCCAAGGGGATCGAGCAATCCTCGTTGTCGCTGATGACCGAAGTGTTGTCGGAAACCGTTCCGCGGGCCCTGCCGGCGGTTCTGTCCGGTCCCAGCTTTGCCATCGATACGGCTCAGGGCCTGCCCACGGCAGTCACGCTGGCCTGTGCTGACGAAAGCGTGGGCAACGCCCTGATCGAGGCATTGGGGACGAACCGCTTCCGTCCCTATCTGGCGACTGATCTTGTCGGCGCGGAGATCGGCGGCGCCGTGAAGAATGTGCTCGCCATCGCCTGCGGCATCTGCGAAGGAAAACAGCTGGGCAAGTCGGCGCACGCCGCACTGATCTCGCGCGGGTTTGCGGAAATGACCCGCCTGGCCCTGGCGCTGGGCGCCCAGCGGGAAACCCTGGCCGGCCTGTGCGGCCTGGGCGATCTGGTGCTGACCTGTTCTTCGCCGCAATCGCGCAACATGTCCTGCGGACTGGCATTGGGCCGCGGCGTGCGGCTTGAGGATATCCTGGCCAGCCGGAAGGCCGTAACCGAAGGCGTGGCCAGCGCGCCGGCGGTCGTTGCACTGGCGAAACGACATGGCGTGGAGATGCCGATCTGCCAGGCAGTGGACGACATCCTCGCCGGGCGCACAAGTGTCGACGACGCCATCGAGGCGCTGCTCTCGCGCCCCTTCACCCTGGAGACCGCGTGATGCTTTTCCTGGTCCACACCTGGGACCGGCCCGGCGCGCTGGATGTGCGACTGGCGCATCGGGACGATCATATCGCCTGGCTGAAAGCGTCCGGATCGCGGATCAAGGCGGCCGGACCCTGGCTCAACGAGGCCGAGGAGATGGCAGGGTCGCTGCTGATCGTCGAGGCGACGGACCGCACCGAGCTGGACACCTGGCTGGACGGCGATCCGTATCGCGCGGCCGGCCTGTTCGACCGGATCGAGATCGCCCCCTATCGCTGGGTGTTCAATCCGCCCGCCGGCACCGCTTCATGAGGCCCAAACCGCCACCGGGCACCGAGCTGGCCCGGCTGGACGATCTGCCCGACCCGGGCGCCCGTGCCGCCGATTGGGAGAGCGGGGCGGTGCTGCTGGTCCGGCGGGGCGATACGGTGACGGCCTGGGCGAACATCTGCCCTCATGCCGGAATGCCGCTGACCCTGCCGGACGGGCGTGGCCTTTTGCACAAGGGCGAAACCCTGGTCTGTCCGGCGCACGGGGCCAGTTTCGACGCCACGGGCGGCGCCTGCACGGGCGGTCCGGCCGCCGACAACAGGCTGACCCCGGTTGCGGTGGAGATCGCAGGCGGCATCGTATACGCCGCCTGAGACCTAGTCCTGTGGCGTGTCTTCGGCCGCCATATCACCGGCCGGGACCTCTTCGGCGGGCGCGGTATCGAGTTCGGCCTGAACACTGGCTGCCGCCGCGGTCAGCGCTTGGCCGACGGCCTCGTCGCGCATCACGGCGCAGAACGTGCCGTCGCGCGAGCGGTGATAGATCACTTCGTCGGTCGAAAAGTCATGACGGTCGCCCGCAGCGCGGAAAAAGTCCGCAGCTGCGCCATCGATGACCTCGCGATGCGGTTCGGAAAGCGTGGCGATCTGGAAAGCGAAGTCTGCCGTTTCCCCATCCAGGGCGCTGGACACGCGGACCATGCCGGACGGGCCGCGCTCGATCAGTGTCTGGCCCGGTTCGAGCAGGGCGGACGGCATATCCGCGAAACAGGCCTCGGAGACCGGCAGATTGTCCTCGCTGAACGCGCCATCGGCCATTTCGGCCGGGTTTTCAGCGCCGGTTCCCTCCTCCGGTGCCGAACAGGCCGCCAGGGCGGCGATCAGGGGCAGGCAGTACCAGGCTTTCATCGCATCACCTCTCGCAAGACTTGGGCTGGTTCGCGGCTATATCGGTAACGCCGTGAACGGAGAAATGAAACTTCTGTGTCGCAGGGTCCGCGCGCTCAACCTTCCAGCCGGTCCTTGAGCCGGGCCAGTGCCGCCCGCCATTCACGCTTCCAGTGTTCGCACTTGTCGGCGTCGGCAACGCCTTCATGACTCAACGATATCTGGGTCTTTCCAGCAGCATTCCGGCCGAGCCAGACGCTCAGCCGTCCACCTTCCGACCAGGTGCCGTTGACGGATTTGCCCGGCGTGCCCGATGTGCGCGTGAACAGCCCCTCGGGAGCCCATTCGGCAAAATCCGGCAGCTCGAAAGCCGCTTCCACGGCTTCAGGCTCAACAGCCACCGCCTTCGAGGCCGAGGCCTGGTATTTGCCGTCGGCGCAGGCGCGCTGGTGCGGATCGCGGCGGCCGGTCATCATTTCCCAGCTTCCCGACACCATCTGTGCCCACCAGCCCGAAAGGCCGTGTTCTTCACGCAGGCGCCGGGCGAGCGTGGTGTGATCGAGCCCGATGGCCCAGCCGTCGAGATCGGCTCGCCATTCGCCCCAGGTCTTGCCAGTGGCGCGCGCCACGGCCTCGTCCGAAACCGTGGGCGTCCAGCCCTGTTCATTGCTTTCCATATCCGGTCCTCTCGATACCGGCCCCTTGCTAACAAGCTAAGCCTGCCTTCTGCCCGCGAGCAAGACGCGCTTCGTGGACAGCGTGATAGACCGTCTCAATTCGGCGGCGGCGGCCGGCGATTTCGACCGGATCCTGCTGCTGGCGCCAGCCTCGGCCCTGGGCGATGCCCGGCCGCACTATTCCGACACGCTTGCCCGCAAGACGATCGAGTACGACGCCGACGTGGTACACCAGCCCATCCCGAAGATCGATGCGCGGACAATCGAGACCCTGACCGGGCAGGCCGGCCTATTCGGCCGCCTGCGCCAATGGCTTCACCCCGAAGAAATCGGAAACCTCGCCGATCAGGGCTGCCTTGGCGGCGGCCACGATCTCGGCGCCCTTGTCCGGTGTCGCCTGGGACGGATCCGAACCGATGCGGCCGTCGGGGAAGTTGCGCCGGTAATCGGCGGCATCGGCGAAGCTGGCCGACGGCGCGATCTTCGGGGTCATCTCGACCCGTTTCACCGCATGGGGATGGGCGTAATAGGTCACCGAGACTTCCGACGGGGTGGCGTGAGAACCTTCGCCCGCCGGGAACAGCCGGCGGCAGACATCACCGACGCCAGGCAATTCCCACCAGTTGCGCTGGGTCAGCCGCACGGGGCAAGGCGCCGCATCGAGGGAAAAATTGGCGTAGTACTCGGCGAAGGCGGCATTGATCGTGGTGATATTGCCGCCATGGCCGTTGAGGAAATAGATACGGTCGAAACCGTGCCGGGTCAGGCTCTCGATCCAGTCGTTGAGCGCGGCAATCATGGTCGTCGGCCGTAATGTCATCGATCCGGGAAAGCCCAGATGGTGCTGGGCGATGCCGACATTGAAGGTCGGCCCGATCAGGAAACCGCTCTGTGCACCCGCCTCGGCGGCGATGACTTCCGGACAGATTGCATCCGTGCCGACCAGGCCGTTGGGGCCGTGCTGTTCGGTCGATCCGATGGGGATGACGATACCCTTGCAGCGTTTAAGATAGGCCTCGACTTCGGGCCAGGATGCATGGTGCAGGAGCATAAGGGTCTCCCCGTTGCGGCGTAGTGACCTGCCGGGGAGCTAAACCGCCCGCGGGCTCGCGCGCAAGGGCGCATCACCTATCCGCGGCGGCTTTCGCGGCGATAAAGGTAGGCCGCGGCGGCGGAGAGAATGGCGGCGAAGGCCAGGATGAAATGCATGGATCCCCCGATCCGGTCCCGTGGCGGGGCCGCGTTAGGGTTACCAGCCTGACAGCAAACCCCTTCACAAGCGTAAACTCGCCCTGGGATTGTTCCGGCGTGCGTCACGGGTTCGTGATTTTGGCGTCAGCGCCGCCGCCCGCATCATCCGCCCGGATGCAGGATGCATCCGTGTATTCAGGAGGGGAACAGAATGCGCCATCTATTTTCGGCGGCTGCCGCGCTCGCGCTGTGCACGGCTGCCTCCCACGCTACGACTGTCGCCTGGCAAGACGTGGACACGATGCCGCAGAGCATCGAGAACGCCGTCACCGACACGGGCCGGCCGGAGGAAGAGCGCCTGCTCGACGTCAACCGCCACCCGGCCGAAGTCCTGCTGTTTGCCGGTGTGGAAGCGGGCTGGCGGATTGCCGACCTGACAGCCGGGTCGGGTTATTATTCGCGCGTCCTGTCGACTGCAGTCGGCGGGGACGGTCATGTCTATTCGCACAACCCGGACTGGGTGGCCGAGCGTTTTCCCGAGCCCAACGATGCTTTAGCGGCTCTCGCTGATGAGCGTGAAAACATGACCCATGTGGTCTCGCCGGTGGCGGATTTCGCGAACGGTATCGAAACGCCCCTGGATGCTGTTTTCATGGTGCTTTTCTATCACGATACCGCGTGGGACGGCACAGACCGCGCCGCGATGAACCAGGCCATCTACGATGCGCTGCGCCCCGGCGGCATCTATCTGGTGATCGATCACCACGCGCCCGAAGGCACCGGCCTGGAGCATGTGGAAAGCACACACCGGATCGACGCGGTCGTGGTGCGCGAGGAAATCATGGCGGCCGGGTTCGAGCTGGACGCATCGAGCGACATGCTGGCCAATCCCGACGATCCGCGCGACATCTCGGTCTTCGACGACAGCATCCGCCGCATGACCGACCGGTTCGTCTACCGTTTCCGCAAACCGGAAGAGATGTAGGTGTCAGGCAGGGGACAATCGCTTCGGCCTGTGTCCCTGCCTATTCCGCCCCCGGCCCGACAAGGCCGTAGATCAGACTGTCGCGCACGCCGATATGGGTTTCCCAGGCCGCGCGCAGCCGGCCCTCATATTCAAAACCCAGTTTTTCCAACAACTTGATCGATCCCTTATTGTCCGGATCGGTATCGGCGTAGAGTCGGCGCAGCTTGCGTTCGGCAAAGGCGTAGTTCACCACGCGCCGGGCGGCTTCGCGGACATGGCCGGAGCCCTGAATGTCCGGCCGGGACATGTAGCCGATCTCGGCCACCCCCCTGCCCCGGTCCATCAGGATGACCCAGCCCAGCGCATCGTCCGGTGTGTCCGGGCGGACAAAGGCCCAGGTCTGCACGCCCGCTCCCTCGACATTCCAGCGCAGATACTCCCGCACGGCCGTCACATCGCCCAGGGGACCCGACGACCAGTAACGCATGTTCCCGTCGTCCGAGAGGGCAGGGAAAAGCGCTTCGGCATCGTCCAGACGCAGGGGCCGCAGCAACAGGCGCTCGGTCGACAGTACCGGCACCGCGTGCCGGTCTTCCCCCGGGGCGAGCTCATTGTCGGTGACATCCAGCCGGATTTCCTCGAACCGGTCGGCGATACAGTCCTGCATGGCGATGAAGCAGTCCTGGGAGAACCAGTCATTCTCCTTGAAACAAGCCTTGCGCACGCCCTCCGACGGCCATAGCGCATAGGACCAGTAGAGCCCGTCTCCGTCCTGGTGCAGGCAGGCCCCGTGAGAGCCGCAGGCCGCGTGGATGCGGCGTGTTCCTTCGGCCCAGGCCTCCCGGAATTCCGCGTCACGGCCCGGTTTCAGCTTCCAGCGATAGAGGAGGGCGGTGGTCATGATCATGACGCTAGCGCGATCCGGGACGGCGCGCCAAGGCGCCACATTCTGCCATGACATTGCCCCATATTGGGCAGGAACGTCTGCGCGGGTACGCGCATTTCAAGGGCATTCCGGCGCGAAACGGTCAGACGGCCGGCGCGCGAAACAAAAGGAAGACCCGAGATGAAAATGCTGCTGATGATGTCCGCCGCCGCCCTGTTCGGCGCCAGTGCGGCAGCCGCCCAGGACAACCAGACCTTTGTCACGCTGGACTCCAATGCCGACGGTTCGGTCAGTTTCGACGAGGCCTTGCTGGCCGACCCGGAACTGTCGCACGACGCGTTCGCAGAGCACGATACCGATGGCAATGGCTCGCTGAATGTCGCCGAGTTCGAGGCCTGGCTTCAGGCCCGCGCCGAGGCCGATGCCGAAATGCAGGATGGCGGCCCGGTCGACGCGTCCCGACCCGACACCCCGGAAGCGGATGCCGGACTGCAGACCGGGATCGACACGCAGGTCGAGGCCGACACCGAAACCTCGCTCGAGGAGCCGGCCGGGATCAGCGGCGCGATCGACGCAGAAGCGGACACTGTCACCGAGGATCCGATGCGCGGCTAACCTCCCCGGCCGCCATCTTCCGGAAGCGCCGGTCCTGAAAACGGGCCGGCGCTTCCTATTCGCCGCCCGCCAGGCGCTGCTTGCGCAGCACGCTCGCGCGCACCTTCTCGCTTTCCGAGCGCAGCTGACCGCAGGCCGCAAAGATATCGCGGCCGCGGGGGGTGCGGATGGGAGAGGCATAACCGGCCCGATTGACCACGTCGGCAAAGGCCTCGATCTGGTCCCAGTCCGAGCATTCATAGGGGCTGTTGGGCCAGGGATTGAAGGGGATCAGATTGATCTTGGACGGAACGCCCTTGAGCAGTTGCACGAGGGCCCTGGCCTCGGCGAGGCTGTCATTGACACCCTTCAGCATCACGTATTCGAAAGTCACGCGCTTGGAATTGCCCAGGCCCGGATAGGCGCGGATCGCGTCCATCAGTTCAGCGAGCGGATACTTCTTGTTCAGCGGCACCAGCTCGTTGCGCAAATCGTCATTCGTGGCGTGCAGCGAAATGGCCAGCATCGTGCCCGTGCGTTCGCCGAGCTCCCGGATCTTCGGCACAACGCCGGACGTCGACACCGTGGTACGGCGGCGGCCGATGGCCATCCCGTCCCCGTCGGAAATGATGTCGATCGCGTCGGAGACATGGTCGAGATTGTAGAGCGGCTCGCCCATACCCATGAAGACGATATTGGTGATCTTCCGGTTCTCGTTCGAGGTCGGCCATTCCTGAAGATCGTCGCGGGCGATCATCACCTGCGCCGCGATCTCGGCCGCGGTGAGATTGCGCACCAGGGCCTGGGTGCCGGTGTGGCAGAAGGTACAGTTCAGGGTGCAGCCGACCTGGCTCGACACACACAGCGCGCCGGAGCGGGCGACGTCGGGAATGAAGACGGTCTCGCATTCCACGCCGGGCGCCAGTTCGATCAGGTATTTCCGGGTCCCGTCCACGGAGACCAGGCGTTCGACCAGCCGAGGCCGGTCGAGGACGAATTCCCGCGCCAGGACCGCGCGCAGCTCCTTGGAGACATTGGTCATCTCGTCGAAGGACGTCACGCCATAGTGGTAGATCCAGCGCCAGAGCTGGTCGGCGCGCATCTTGGCCTTCTTCTCGTCTACGCCGGCGCGCTCGATCAGCACGTCGCGCAATTGCGCACGCGTCATCCCGGCGAGCGAGACAGGGCCGGCCGGCCGGGGGGCAGGGCGGCCGAAGGAAAGGTCCAGCGAATGGGCAGGCTGCATGTTCATGGCGCGTCCTATAATCGAAAACACGGCGCTCCGCGAGGGGGCGAGGCGCATGACGGGGTTGCATTGACGATGCCGGAAACGATGTGATGGGCCCATGAAGCTGTTTTGCCATCCGCTCACCCAGGACGACCCGCCGATCCGTCCCGCCGGCAATCGCCGCGACTGGATGGACGAGACACCGGAAAGCTCCGCCTATCGCTGCCTGCCGCTCGCCCTGGCCAATCAGCATGGCTGGGAGGTTTATACGCCGGCCGGGTTTACGGCGCGTTGGACCGGCGGCGAACTGGTGCAGGACGTGTCGGTCAGCTTCGACGATGCGCTGGCAGCAAACCGTCCGGGCGGACCTATGGCGAATTTCGGTTCGGGCATTCTCACCTTCGACATGGGTTTCCTGCTGCGCACGCCGCCAGGCTGGAACATCTGGGTAATGGGGCCCGTGAATGCGCCCAAGGACGGGATCGCGCCGTTGTCCGGCATTATCGAGACCGACTGGAGCCCCTATTCCTTCACCATGAACTGGCGTTTCACGCGGACCGGCGAGGTGCGTTTCGAGGCAGGCGAGGCGATAGCCCAGCTCTTTCCCGTTCGACGCGACCTGTTCGACAGGATCGAACCGGAAATCCGCGACATGCACACCGACCCCAAGACGTACGAACAGTTCAACATTTGGCGCCGGAGTCGCGCCGACTTTGCCACCCGTTTGCGCCAGGGCGACGAGGATGCGGCGGAGCTGAAATGGCAGAAGGGCTATTACCGCGGCCTGATGCCCGACGGCTCGAAAGGCCCGCCCAACCACAAGACCAAGCTGCGGCTGAAGGAATTCAGGCGGCGAAAAGGCAGGGCCTAGGACAGTCGCGGCGGGCCAGGGCGGCCGGTTTTCCTACCCGCACAGCGCCTCGACCCGCCCGAGTGCAGCGGTCACACCGGAAAGCGAGAATTCGTAGGATGTCGCCACGCCCGCGGCCGTCGTTGCCGTCACCCGCATCACCGAGCCGCGGCGCATGGCCCGTACCAGGTCGGGCTCGTCACCGAGATCGTCCAGGAAGGCTTCACGTCCGTCGCTGAACATGTCGTAGCGGTCGGAACCCACGCGCACTTCCGGGGGGCTGGTGGGCCTCAGATCGTAGCCCACCAGAAGGTTGGGCTGTTCCTCGACGGCACCGGATTGCCAGGACGCAACGATGAAATAGACCGTGCCATGGTCGTGGGCGCGGGGGGCGCTGTCGGCCGGCCGGCTCAGCGCGTAACAGATCAGCCCGGCCTCGGAGGGACGGGTAAAGACACGCCAGTCGGAATACTCGCCGCGGAATTCCGGCTCCTGCTGGGCCAGAACGGGCGCAGCGGCGGCGACACTCAGGGCAAGGGCGGAAAGACAGGCTCGCAGAAACACGGGATCACATATCCTTCTCAAGGGGCCAGAATCGACACTGTGCGCACATCCATGGCGTTAAGATGGCAAGGGTTAAACCCAGCCTAATGTGACCGAGCTGAACAGGGGATCAACGGTGCGCGCCGAATTTCTTTTCCGCGCCCGCCGCCGCCACCGGTCCGCCCGGCATCAGCGGCCGTTCGGCGAACCCGCCCAGGCTCAGTGCCCGGTCATAAAGCGTGATGGCGCAGGCCACCGAGACATTGACGCAGAACTTGGTCGGAATCTTCACGATATGCGCGCATTGCGCCTGTATCGCCCCGGTCAGCGAGCCGCGCTCGCGCCCGAACACATAGGCCGCGCACAAGGGATGGCGAAAGCTGGGCAGTTCGATCGCATCCTCGGTCAGCTCGATACCCACCAGCCGGCACTTGTCGGGCAGGGCCATCGCTTCGACATTGTCCCACTGATAATAGGGCACGTGTTCCACGGATTTGGCGGTATCGGCCTGATACACCTCGCGCACCTTGTGATGGGCGTCGACAGTGAAGGCGAAACTGGCTCCGAAGGCGTGGGCCGTGCGCAGGATGGCGCCCAGATTCATCGGCTTGGAAATACCCTCGGCTCCAACGCCGAAATAACCCCGCATCGCGCTCTCCTAGTCCACCTCGACCGTTATCCGGCCGTCCGGATACACGGCTGCCCGCTTCATGCCCGGCGAATTGAAGGGCTGGGCCAGATTACCCCTGGCGTCGACCGCGATCAGCCCGCCTTCACCTCCCATCGTGCCGATATCGGCAATCGCCCCCTGCGCGGCCTCCGCCAGACCCTGGCCGCCATAGGCCATACGCGCGGACACATCCTTGGCCGTGGCCTTGCGCAGGAAAAACTCGCCCTGTCCCGTACAGGATACGGCAACATGCCCGTCGGCCCAGCAGCCGGCGCCCAGAATGGGGCTGTCGCCGACCCGGCCTTCCAGCTTGTTCAACGTGCCGCCGGTTGACGTCGCCGCGGCGATACGGCCCGACACATCCAGGGCGACACAGCCCACCGTTCCAGTCGCGATATCGCGCGTGTCGGGCGCCGCTGCGGGCGTGTAATAGTCGTTGACGCTCTCGACCCGTTCGAGTTCCTGCAGGCCGGCAAAGCGCTCGGCGCCGCGCCCGGCCAGCATGACGTGGCGTGTTTTTTCCATTACCGCTCGCGCCGCATGGACCGGGCTGACAAAACCGGTCAGTGCCGCCACGGCACCGGCCTTCTGCGTCGCGCCGTCCATGATGGCCGCATCGAGCTCGTAGCGCCCGGCCTGGTTGGGTGAAGCCCCCTTGCCGGCAACATAAAGGCCGGACGCTTCCAGCCGGCGTACGATCTCCGTCACAACATCGAGAGCCGTCTTGCCGCTTTCCAGCATGGCCTTGCCCGCCTCGGCGAGCTCGCGCATGTGCATGCGCTCGGGATCGTAGCTGCGCGCGGCGAGCACGCCGGCGCCGCCATGCAGCAATAACGCGTAGGTCTGGCCCATGCGGATATCCTTGGATCGGGGCGAGCGATATGCGCTCTGCTCTACCACCCGGCTGGCCTCAAGCGAACTCTCATTTCATCGGAGCTGCGGCTTGAAGCCACATTATCCATAACTAAATTATGGGCACCCTTTTTGGTGTGGATTTCTGTCAAGGAGGAAATGCCATGAGTGACCTCGTGAAATCGCCTGCTGAAACGGAGAGCCGGCAGGTCGCGCGGCCGACCGACCCCATTGCCGCACTGCGCGACGATGTCGACCGCATGTTCCAGAGCCTGTGGCGCGGAAGCCCGCTCACGGGCCTCGACTGGCCCCGCACGGCCACAACCGGCTGGGCGGCCCCGGCGGTCGAGTTCTCGGAGACCGACAAGGCCTACGTGGTGACGGCGGAATTGCCGGGCCTCGACAAGTCGGACGTCGATATCTCCCTGCAGGGCGACATGCTGATCCTGTCCGGAGAAAAGCGGTCCGAGCACGACGACAAGCGCGAAAACGTGCATCTGAGCGAACGCCGCTATGGCCGTTTCCAGCGGGCCTTCACCCTGCCGGACGATGTTGATGCGTCGAAAATCGAGGCTGAGTTCAGGAACGGGCTCCTGCACATCAGCCTGCCGCGCCATCCGGAGAAGCGGGCCTCCAAGACGATCAAGATCAAGTAGGCGCCCCGCCCGCCCTTCCTTCGCGCCGCCTCGTTCAGGCGGCGCGTTTTCTTTTGCGCGCCGACGGGCTATGTCGCTCGGTAAAATCGATAAAGGGGAAGCCTCATGAAAATCGACAACTCCATCGCGGCCATCGTCACAGGCGGGGCCTCCGGTCTCGGCGAAGGAACCGCCCGCCGTCTTGCCGCCGAAGGCGCCAGGGTCGCCATCTTCGACATGAATGCGGAGAAGGGCGAAGCCGTTGCCAAGGAAATCGGCGGCGTCTTCTGCCAGGTCAATGTCGCCGAGGAAGCCAGCGTCGATGCCGGTTTCGCCAAGGCGCGCGACGCCCACGGCCAGGAACGCGTCTTCGTCAATTGCGCCGGCATCGGCTGGGCCGAAAAGACCGCCCGCCGCTCCTCCTCCACCGGCGAGATTTCCGCGCATTCGGCCAAGGGATTCCAGACCGTGATCGCGGTGAACCTGATCGGATCCTTCCTGTGTGCGTCCAAGTCCGCCGCCGGGATGATGACGCTCGATCCGCTGGGCGACAGCGGCCGCGGCGTGGTCGTCAACACAGCCTCGGTTGCCGCACAGGACGGCCAGATCGGTCAGGTCGCCTATGCTGCCTCCAAGGGCGGGATTTACGGCATGACCCTGCCGATGGCACGCGACCTCGCCAAGGAAGGCATCCGCGTGAATACCATCCTGCCGGGCTTCTTCGAGACACCGATCTACGAACAGATGCCGCCGGAGGTGAAGACCTCGCTGGCCTCGCACCTGCAATTCCCCCAGCGTTTCGGTACACCGGCCGAATACGCGGACCTGGTCCATTTCATGGTCGCCAGCGACTACATCAACGCCGAATGCGTCCGCCTGGACGCCGGCGCCCGCATGCCTCCGAAATAGGGCGGAGCCGTCCGTATCGCGGATTGAGGGGCCGCTCACCTCCGGCCCCTTGCACCGCAATTGGCAGCCCTGCCGGGTGTCAGGTGCGAACGATTTCCGGCAGGGAGCGGCGCAGGAAACCGGCGAGCGCCTCGACCGCCGGCAGGATGCCCTGCCTGGATGGCATGAGGAGGCTGATCTGGGCGTCGCCGGCGATCCAGTCGGGCAAGACGCGGACAAGCCGGCCGGACGCCTCATCATCCCGGCAGACATAAGCGGGCAGCGCGACAATACCCAGTCCGCGCGCGGCCGCCTGTTTCAGCGAGAGCATGTCGTCGCTACACAAGCGTGGCTGAAAGGGGATGCTGGCGGTCACGTCGCCGCCCCCGTGTAGTGTCCATTGCCCAGTTTCGGGCTTCCAGCCGATTTTCAGGCCGGCATGTCCCAACAGCGCGTCGGGTGTCTCCGGATGTCCGGCCCGGTCCAGATATGCCGGCGCGGCGAACAAGTGCCAGGGCGTGGCGGCCAGTTTGGTCTGAATAAGCGTTGAATCCGGAAGCGGCCCGGCATGCCCTCGAAGTGCGATATCCATGCCGCTTTCCACCAGGTCGATGGCCTGGTTGGTCACGTTCTGAATAACGTCAACTTTCGGATTTTCCTCCAGAAAATCAGCAAGTATCCGGCTGAGCGCGAACTGCGCGATACCGACAGAGCAGGATAGACGCACCCGACCGGAAAGATCGTGTGTCTTTTGCCTTACGGTCGTCTCGGCCGCCTCTATCGCGTCAAGGGCAGTCCGGGCATGGTTGTAGAAGGCCATTCCGACGTCGGTGACGACAAACTGCCGCGATGTCCGCTGAATAAGCCGTGCACCGAGCCGGTCCTCGAGCTGCGCAATGTGGCGGCTCAGCCGCGATTTCGGCACACCCAGGGCACGGCCGGCGCTCGCAAAGCCCTGTTTTTCAACTACATGGACAAAATAGTAGTAGTCGTTGAGGTCCATGCGCCACTGCTCCGCTACCCACTGATCGTTCTATTTATAGAACAAATCTTCCCAGATTTGCCAGTTCTCCAGGCCAACGTTCCGTTCCTAAGTGCGTCCCATCAGAAGGAGACGCATGATGACACCGACACAGACACCAGCCGGAGACATCGACATGTCCGGCATCGTCGAAGGCGAACCGCTTGCCATCGGATCGGGCTTTTCGGCCCGGAGCTTCCGGCACGCGGCATTCGGCGGACTGATGGATCCCCTCGTGATGCTTGATCATTTCACGATGACCGAGCCTACTTTCGGCGCCCACCCCCATGCAGGCATGTCCGCCGTGTCCATTCTTTTCGAGGACAGCGAGGGGCAGTTCAACAATCGCGATTCCCTGGGCAATGACATCGATCTGCTTCCAGGCGACCTCTACTGGCTGAAAGCGGGCCGCGGTGCCGTTCATGACGAGGCGCCACGACCGGGTTCGCGGACACACGCACTGCAGGTTTTCGTCAACCTGCCCAGCCGCCTCAAACAAGACGCGCCGGAGGCATTGCATGTCGCCGCCGGAGACATGCCGTCGATCCGGAACGGCGGTGCGCGAGTACGTGTCGTGCTCGGACAAAGCAATGATGTGACCGGCGCTTCGTCACCCGCCCTGCCCTTCACCATTCTCGATGCGCATTTCCGCGCCGGTAGTCGCTACACGCACACGCTTCCCGCCGGCAGGGCGGCCGTGCTCGTCCCGATCCGGGGGCAGGCCGAAGTCGTGGTCGACGGGGCCGTGACCAAGCTGGAAACGGGTCACGCCATCGCCCTGAGAAACCGCGATGAAGCCCGCCCGTTGACAATCCGTGCCCGGGCAGAGGCCCAGCTGGCCCTCCTCCAGGGGATGCCTGTTCAGGAGCGCTTCGTTCAGCAGGGACCTTTCGTGATGAGCACGATCGAGGATGTCGATGCCGTTTCGAAAGCCCACGCCGCCGGCCTGCTTGGGCGGATCGACTGATCGACCGCCACCGTCACCCCAATCCACCTGATCCTGAAGGAACACCCCATGACTGCCACTTTTCACAACCCCGAACCGTTGACCGCGGACAATGCCGCCCTGGTCCTGGTGGACCACCAGTTGGGCCTGATGACGGGTATCCGCGACTATCCGGTCGCCGAACTCAAGCACAATGTCGTCGGGCTTGCGAAGGCCGCCAGAGCACTGGGCTTGCCGATCGTAACCACTACAACTTCGGCCGGAACGTTGTGGGGGCCCGCTATTCCGGAGCTGACCGACGCCCTGCCCGGTCAGGAATTCATCGACCGGACAACCGTCAATGCCTGGGACGACTCGCGTGTCGAAGCCGCCATCCGGGCTACGGGCCGGACCAAGCTCATCTTTGCCGGCGTGTCGCTCGAAGTCTGCGCGGCCTTTCCGGCGATGCGGGCCGTTCGCGAAGGGTTCGAGGCCTATGTCGCCGTCGATGCCAGCGGGACATTCAACATGACCAAGCGGGAGACCGGTATTCTCCGCCTGGCCCAAAGCGGAGTCGTTGTAGCCGACGGGTCCAGCCTGATGGTCGAGATCCTCGGTGATAACGCGTCACCGGCCGCCGGAGACGTGTACGGGGCGCTGGATATGGACTGGGCCAAACTCGTGGGCCAGGTGCGCGAGAGTGCACGACAGGCAAACCCGGCATAGCCGGGCCAGACCCGGCGCACGCCAACGCAACCGGACTTCGGCGCAAGCGCCTCGCAGTCAACACCGGAGAGAGAGATGGCGCAACCAACCTACACCGCACCGCAACCCTGCCGGACACCGCCCAGGCACAAGCAGGTCATACTCACATTTGCCGGTCTGCTGGGCCCGGTCTATTTCATTCCCCCGGCCCTGACGTCCGCGTTTCCGGACCAGCACTTCCTGGCCGTTACTTCGACGGTCGCTGTCATCGTGCCGCTGATGATCTATGCGGTCATGCCCGGCCTCTCGCGGATATTCCGCGGGTGGTTGTGGCGGTAGGAGCCACCGAGCCCGTCACTCGGTTGCTGACGGTGCTGCGAGCCCGATCGCGAAAGTGAACTCTGCCAAAGCAATACGCCGGCCCCTTGCAGGGCCGGCGTATGCGCCTTCTTTTCCGGCCCGCGAGAGCCCGGAATTTAGCCCGTTTGCGGACGCACGATGTCGTCGGACAGGTTCGAGATCACATCGCGTGCATCGAAAGCGCTCGGATCGTCCGGCTTGTCACCGCGGCCGAGGAAGATCTCCGCGCTCGCCTCATAGCGGGTGCTTTCGCGGTAGCTGGTGTCGTCCCAGAACGGATCGTGCCACCCCCGCCAGCCCCAGCGGGGATGGAAATAGGCGTAGTGGACGGGGAAGGCGGAATAGTAGGACGAGCGCCATCCCGTGGACGTCACCCGCGTATCCTCGTCTGTCGCCCGGGCCACGACCGTGAAATAATCATACCCTTCTTCCACCGTCAGCTCGGCAGCCCGGTAGAGAAGATAGGTCTCCACGGTTTCGCGGTCGGTCAGGGAATTTCCTTCGAAGGAAATCCGGAACCGGTTGGATTCGATCTGGTTTTCCGCATAGCCGCTGCGACCGCCCTCGGCCGCCTGGTACGGCGTCGGCGTCGCGCAGGCTGCCAGAAGGGCCAGCCCGGCGATGGATGTCAAAACGCGCCTCATATCGGGGCTCCTTGCAACTCTTCTTCCCTCGCCTCATCAATTATGACTCGTCTTGGCGCTGGGGGAAGGGCCGAATTTCAATTCCGGGTAAGCGGAGCGCGTCATGGTGTCCGCGGCACCGGAAAAAAGGGGGAAGTCGGAGCCGACATGATCGGAGCTGGGCAGGTCCTGGCTGCGCCCTTGGCGATCGCTTTGGCGATGCAGCCGGGGGGCGGCGACCGGGAAACGGGCGATCCCGTCTATACCGCATGCCGCGATGCCGGCGGCGACGCGACGGCCTGTGGCTGTGTGTCCCGGGAAGCGCGCTCGCGTTTCAACGCCGATCAGTTGACGATCATCGCCGCAGCGATCCCGGACGTCCGCAAGGTCGGACAGCCCCAGGAACTCGTCGACACGCTCGGTCTATCGCTCGACCAGATTCTCAACCTGCGGCAGCGTGCGATCAATGCCGACCGGGTAATCAATGCCGCCTGCGGCATTGGATTCGACACGGAGCCGGAGCGCTAGTTCAGGCGTGCCTCGATGTCTGCAAAGCGCCACTCCGTCGGCGCGATCAGGCCGCGGTGAGCGATTCGCACCGTATGGATGACCGCATCGATCTCGCACTTCCAGAAGTCGAGAAACTTTAGGAGACGCGGAAACTTGGGAGCCACGTCCTGGGTCTGCCACAGAAAGGTCTGCAGCAGGGCCGGATGGTCCGGCATGTAATATGTGACTTCCGCCGTGGTCAGGCGCATGCCTTGCATGAACTGTCCGGCAAAATCGCGATCAACCTCCGCCATGTTTCTCCTCCTTCGAGCAGCGGACAGGCCTTACGGCCCACACCCCACGCAACAAGATTATGAGAAAAGTGGTGAACGAATACTGAGCGCGGCGTTTACTCCAGATCCATTTCCAGGATCACCGTCGGCGCCGGGCCGCCGGCTGGCCGGTCGTCTTCATTGGCAGAATAAAAGGGCCAGGCCGCATTGGCGACCAGCCAGGCCCGTCCGTCGGCCGGATCGATCAGCGTCGGTTCGCCCGTTTCGCCGCCCATATGCGGATGGCCGCGCAGTAGGATTTCCGTCGCGGCCACGGCATGCCCGCTATCGTCCAGATCGATGGCCATCACCTGGTGGGGCCGGGTTCCGTTGCGCACGGCCAGAAGACGCCCGTCACGCGTCTGCCGCAGCCCGTCGATGCCGATCAGGCTCTCGTCACCCGCCCGAACGAGCGAAACACCGCCATCGCCCAGATCGATACGCCACAAACCGGTTGCGTAGTCGGCGACATAGAGCGCGCCGCGGGCAAGGGCCACACCCTGAAGGCTGACAAAGCGCGGATCCGCGGCAAGCAGTTCGAGTTCACCGGAAATATCGTTCAGGGCATAGACGCGCGGCGCCTGGCTGTCCGAGGCGTAGACAATGCCGTCGCGCACCACAAAATCCGCGATCTGAACGGCCCCGTCGATTTCGTAGCGGCGATAGAGCTCGCCCGTGACCAGGTCGAAGGCGAAAAGCGCCGTGCCGCCGCTCTCTCCCTCGTCCAGCGGCGTCTGGTCCGTCGCCGCCGACCCGGCCCAGACCAGGCGGGAGCGATCGTCGACAGCCAGCCCGAAGACCGACCACAGACCGTCCTCGCGATCGGCAAAAACCACCGGCTCGTCGCGGGCAAAGGGTTCCAGCATCAGGATTTCACGGCCGCTCACCGAAGACAGAAACAGCCGGTCCGTCTCGATATCGACGGCCACACCTTCGATCAGCGCCCCGGACCGGTCGATACGGGCCACGACCTCGGCGCTGCCGACAGCCTCGCCGTTGACGCCGAGCCGGTCGGCCAGCGCCTCGTAGCGTGCCGCATCCGCGCTGCGCAGGAGCTCTGCGGCACGGGAGGGATCATAGGCGATGCCGGCATCGGCCATGCGTTCGAGCGCATGGAACGCATCCCCTGCATGTCCGGCGCGCAGGGCGACGGTGAGAAGCCCGCGCAAAACCGCGGGATGCCCGGGCTTGAGATCGAGTGCTGCTTCAAGAAGCCGCCGGGCCGTTTCATGGTCCTCGCTTTCCAGGGCCTGATTGGCCAGGCCGAACATTTCCATCGCCACGGTTTGCGGCGTGGCCGGCTGTTCGTCGTCCTGCGCCAGAGCCGGCGCAGCCGCGACACTGGCCAGGACGGCCAGGCAGATCGGAAAGCGTAGCGTCATGTCCCCAACTCCCACGACGGCGTGACCGGAATTCGGCCGGATCGGGGATAATATGGGAAAATACCGGGGCGAAAAGCGACCCCTGCGGTCCGCCCCCTAAAGATCGAGTTCGATCTCGCCCTCATCTTCGACCGGCCCCGTCAGGACGACATGGCCGTCACGCTCGCGCCATTCCACAAGGAGTTCGCCGCCATCGGCCATAATCGAGGCGCGGCGCGCGGCCAGACCACGGCGATGCGCTGCAACCAGGGCCGCACAGGCCCCCGTGCCGCAGGCCGCGGTAATACCCGCACCGCGTTCCCAGACCCGCAGACGGATATGGGCGGCATCGTAGATCTGGACGAAGCCGGCATTCACCCGTTCGGGAAACAGCGGATCGAGTTCGACTTCGCGGCCCAGTCTGGCTATCGGCAGGGTTTCGACATCGCGCACGAAGAAGACGGCGTGCGGATTGCCCATGTTCACCGCCCCCGGCGCCTCGATCCGGTAGCCGGCGGCCTCGGCAGCATACGCCATCGTCACCGTGTCCATGGGCCGGGCCAGCGGAATGTCCTGCCAGTCCAGGCGCGGCGCCCCCATGTCCACACTGACGGTGAGCGGACCGGCCCGCGTGGCCTCGAGCAAGCCGCCGGCCGTGCCGAGCGTGACAACGGCCTCGCCGCCCTCCTCCATCAGGGTCCACGCCGCAGCGCGCGTGCCGTTGCCGCAGGCACCGACCTCGTCCCCATCCGCATTCCAGATCCGCATGAATGCGTTCGCCGTATCGCTGTCCTCAAGCACAAGAAGCTGGTCGAAATGGTGCCGGTGTGCCCACTCGCGGACTGTTTGTGCAGACAGGTTGAACACGCCGGCCCGGCCTCGCACGTCCGCGAGGACGAATTTGTTGCCGGCTCCGTTCATCAGTCGAGCTTTCATGCCGCTCCGATACCGCCGAGGCGGCTTTACGTCCAGCACCTCGACAGGGTTAACTGCGCGCGACATCAGTCAAAGGGGTGACCGAAATGACCATCAGAAGACATGTCTGGGCTGTCAGCGCCGGCGCTCTCGCGCTGGCGGCCTGCGGCCAGCCGTCAAGCGACGAAAGCGACACCGTGACCAGCGAAATGCCTGACACTGCCAGCGACCGCCAGATCGTGCAGATCGATCCCGAAAACGATCCGCGGGTCTGGCTGGAAGAGGTTCGTGGCGAACGGGCGCTGGACTGGGTGGAAAGCCAGAATGAGCGCACCTTCGACCGCCTGCGCGGCGATGAGCGCTACCAGCAATTCTACGACCAGGCACTGGCCATCTATCAGAGCGAGGACCGGATTCCCTACGGCTCCTATTACGGCGGCTATGTCTGGAATTTCTGGCAGGATGCCGAGAATACGCATGGCCTGTGGCGGCGGACGACGATGCAGAGCTATCTCTCCGACGCACCGGAATGGGATGTCATTCTCGATCTCGATGCCCTGTCGGAAGCCGAGGACAGGAACTGGGTCTGGCGCGGCGCCAATTGCCTGGCACCCGACTATGACCGTTGCATGCTGACCCTGTCCGACGGCGGGTCCGATGCGGCCGTCCGCCGCGAATTCGACATTTCCGACCGCGCCTTTGTGGAAGGCGGGTTCGAAACCCCCGACGCCAAGGGCGGTGTCAGCTGGGTGGATGCCGACACATTGCTGGTCGGCCTCGCCACCAGCGAAGCGGATACCACGACGTCGGGATATCCCGCCGTCGCCTACCGCTGGGAGCGCGGCACCGATCTGTCCGAGGCCAGCGAGGTTGTGCGCGGAGACCGCGAGGATGTCGGCCTGTTCACCTTCCGCTCCGAAGACAGCGACGGCACCGTCTATATGATGGCCTCCGAAGCGGACACCTTCTACGACACGACTTGGTGGTATCTGCCGGAAGGGGGCGAACCGATGGCCCTGCCCTTGCCGGCGAAATCCTCCATCCGGGACCTCTACCAGGGCGAGCTGGTCTTCACCGTCGAAGAGGAATGGACCCCGGTCGATGGCGGGACAACCTTCCCGCAGGGCGCGCTGTTGTCCTTCACCATGGCGGATTTCGTCGCCAGCGGCGAACTGCCCGAGGTGAAGACAGTCTATGTGCCGGGTCCGCGCGAATCCCTCGGAGCAACCGGGGCGACACGCTCGGCATTGCTGGTCGCGATCGACGAGAATGTCGTCGGCGGGCTGGAAGCCTTCCACTATGCCGACGGCCAGTGGACGTCCGATACCGTGCCGGTGCCGGACAACATGACGATCAATCTCAGTTCCACCAATCACCGCGAAGACATTGCCTTTATGAATGCCGAAGGCTTCCTGACGCCGGATTCGCTCTATACCGTGAATGCGGCCGAGCTGACCGTGGATCAGGTCAAGTCTATCCCTGACCGGTTCGACGCCGAGGGCCTGGTCGTGGAACAGCACGAGGCCGCCTCGAGCGACGGCACGATGATCCCCTATTTCGTCGTGCGCCGGGAAGATGTGCCGATGGACGGCACAACGCCCACCCTGCTGTACGCTTATGGCGGCTTCCAGGTTTCCATCCGTCCGAGCTATTCAGGCCCGCGCGGACGCTTGTGGCTGGAGAACGGCGGGGCTTATGTCGTGGCCAATATCCGCGGCGGCGGCGAATTCGGTCCGGCCTGGCACCAGGCGGGTCTGAAAATGAACCGTCAGCGCATTTACGACGACCTGATCGCGGTGGCCGAGAACCTGCACGAACGCGGCCTCACCAGCCCGCGCCATCTGGGCGTCTATGGCGGCTCCAATGGCGGTCTCCTGACCGGTGTGATGTACACCCAGCGTCCGGACCTGTGGAACGCAGTGGTCTCCGCCGTACCGCTGCTGGACATGCTGCGCTTCAACCAGCTGCTGGCCGGCGCATCCTGGATGGGCGAATACGGCGATCCGTCCGATCCCGACGAGGGCGCCTTTCTGCGCTCGATCTCGCCCTATCACAATGTCGATGCAAACGGGGACTATCCCGAAATCTACCTCTTCACCTCAACTCAGGACGATCGCGTCCATCCGGGCCACGCCCGCAAGTTCGCGCATCTGCTTGAGGAGGTCGGGCATGATTATCTCTACTACGAGAACACGGCCGGCGGTCACTCCGCCGCGGCCAATCTCGAGGAAACGGCCCGTCGCGACGCCCTGCTCTACACCTTCCTGATGCAGAAGCTGATGGACGATGTGGACCCGCTCGAAGCGGGCACTTCGGACGGCGAATAGGCGTCGCCTTCTATTCTTGCGGAACCCCCGAGGCCGGAGGCTTCGGGGGTTTTGCTATTCGAAAGCGGCCTCGACGGGCCAGTCCCCGTCCGCGCTACGCCAGAGCAAGGCGGCGAACTTCCATTCGCCGTCGAACTTGAACAGGGTCATGAAATTCACACCCCTGACGAGGGTCTCGCCCGTGTCGGCGCGAATCCCTTCATAGGCCGACCGGACATAGGCGATTTCGCCATAGAGCGTGATCTCGGTCCGGGTAGGGCGTTCCGTGAAGCCATGCTCGACGAGCCAGGGGCCCGAACGCTCGATATAGTCTTCCACCGATATGATACGGCCGGCGCCCTCGCCGGTTTCGCCCGGCGCAACGGCGCCCATGGCGGCACCGGGCAGAAACATCGCCCGCATCGAATCAAAATCCCGCTCCTGACCGACCGGTCCGGAAATAACGTCATAAACCGCCTGGACCGCGGCTTCGACATTTGCGCGCTCATCCGCCCGCGCAGGCGCGAGGGACAGGACAAGGGCCAGAACGGCCCAAACGACATGTTTCATACGTCTCCCCATTGGATAGCCGCGTCCGGTGTTCCGCGCCGCTGGCGGAACGCAAGTTACCTCGCAGACCGGCGCGCACAGGTGAAATCCCGCCGCTCCGCGTCGGCGGCATCTAGATCAGTCCCCGAATCGATCACACGCCGATAGAGGATCAAGCCGCGGGCGGTGGGGGAGGCGATCGTGAGATCGGCACCGCCCGCTCCCCCTTCGTCGGCAGCCACGAGATCGATTGTCACAGAGGACACGCCCCAGTCGCGATCGCTGGTCACGGCGAAATTGTTGGTACTGGCATCGTAGAAACTGACCGAGGCATAGCTGCCGTCGGCCGGCCAGGGCGCCGTCACGCGGCGCGGCCCGTCGGCAAGATCATAGATACAGACCGAATAGAGAATATCCGGACTGGCGCGCACGATGGTCTGATTGTCTTCCCTCAAGCGGGGCGCGTGCCGCACGTCGCCCGTTCCCTCTCCCAGGCCGGCGATACGATCCATGGCCCTGGCCATGATGACACCCGGAATGGCATTTAGTGTGACCCAGCCGGAAGCCGCAAAGGCAGCCAGGAAAACCGAGAGAGGCAGAAGCCAGCGCATCAGTCCCCTCCTCCGCAACCCAGCCGCCGCACTGAGGGCAGGGCGAGCGTCTCGGGCGCGTCCGGGACACGGGCATCGGGATGATAGAGCCGCAGCGTGACGGAGAAGGCACCGCTATTGCGCGTACTCAGCCAGGCCTCATCGTCGCTGCGCGCCGGCCCCGCAATCAGAGACCAGCCGTCTGCGCCAAGATCGGTCCGGCTCAACGCGTGTGCCTCGTCGCCATTGACCGCCAGGAAATCGTCTTCGGCATACAGGGTCAGGCTCCACCAGCGTGCCGGCATGTCCCCGCCGGATATCTCGTAGCTGCAGTGTTCGCGCAGGCGGCGGCCGGTATCGTCCGTCCAGGCGATGAAATAGACCGTTTCCGACCGATTGAGCGCCAGAAGCCCGCGCCGGGCCACGATGGCACGCACCACCGGCCCCGCGTCGGACGCCCCGATATGAGCGTTCGAGCGCCACGGCCCGTTGCTGATCCCGCCCAGCTCCAGCGGACCGAAGACAAGGAAAATCGAACAGGCCGCTCCGGCAAAAACACCGGCAACCGCTGCGATCAGGGACCGAACCACCATGTCCGGAAGACTAGCGGGGCATACCCGGTGCTGGAAGAGAAAACTAGGCCGCCTCGGCCTGCGACGCTTCGAGTTGCTTCATCAGGGCCTGAATGCCCTTCAGCTTGGCCCGGCCCTCCTCGCAGATCGTTTCGTCGTTTTGGACGGCCGCCTTGAGATGGCGCACGGCTCTGGCCTGTGCATCCTGGGTGCAACGCCCCAGTGGCAGCGCACCCCCGGTTGCCAGCCGCAGCAGGGCCGTGGCCTTGTCGAGCGCAGGACGGTCTCCGGCCTCGACCATGTTGAGAATCTTGCTGTCATCGACCACCTTCATGCCCAGCGTGTCGAAACTGGCGGCCAGTTCCAGCTTGTCGGCCTTGGGGTAAGAGCCGCGCAGGACACGCGTCTGAAGTGCGGTCAGGGCGGCCAGCCGCTCCAGGGGCTTGCCCTCGCCCCGGACGAAATGACTGTCGGCCCGCGCATTGCCCATGATGGAACGGACATAGCCTGCCAGCTTGGACTTGTTGGTTTCGCCGACGAGATTTTCCTCCAGCGACAGGAGGCGGTCCACTTCCTCGCCCGGATCGCGGGCGTGGCGTAACAATTCGTCTATTGTTTCCGGCTGCAGCAGCCGCGCCGAGCGGGCCGAGAACGCCTTGATAAGGGCATCTGCAGGCAGAAGACTGTCAGCCGCGATAACAAGGCGGCTGGCCAGGTCCCGGGCCAGACGGACCTCCTCGCGCACACTGGTCGGACGCAGGCGGCCGGGGCGCTCCAGCTCCCGGAGCAGGGCGTGGGCCACCTCGGTGCGGCAGGCTTCGAATTCTCGCGTGCCGATCTTCTTGGCCAGACGCTTGGAGGCGCGCGGGGCCAGGCTCAGTGCGCCGGCGGAATGATCGCCGTCGAACAGGCAGGCCAGACGCTCCAGCGTTTCCCCGAGGTCCTTGCATGTCCCCAGGAGGGCTTCCCGCCCGGCATCGAAACTGATGACCTCGGCGATATAGCTGTCCACTTCGGCCAAGGCGAAGGCTCGCGCATCCTCGGCTTCGGGCAGGGATTCCGACATTTCCAGCAGGGCTTCCAGCTTATCGGCATACTTGCGTTCGGATTTCAGCCTGTCGGCCATGGCGGCGCGAAGCGAATAGGCGCGCCGGTCGCGGGCGAATATCTCGCCGGCCACATCCTTGAAACTGGCCTTCTTGGGAAAACTGGGCAGGCGGTCGTCGCGGGCGTCCTTGTAGATGCGGCCCAGTGCCTTCTGGACAAGTTCGTTAAGCTGTTTGACGAAACCCTGGACGTTGGCGTCGTTCTCGCGCGCGCTGGCCACCGCCACCTTCTGCACGGCATGCTGAAGCTCGGTATCGGAGGCTTCCAGGTCTTCCACAAGGTCGACCCGGTGCAGCAATTCCATCGGTATGGCCTGAACCCGCTCCAGCCAGCCCGAAAGGACACGCCGGATCGTATCGCGGGCATGCGGCTTGGACAGGTCATCGGGCGTCAGACAGGGCAGACGCGCCTCGCCGGTCTTCTCCTTGACTGTGCCGAAGGCTTCCGCGCCGGCTTCCAGCACGGGAACCGAACGGAACTTGCGCTCGCCGTCATCGAAGATTTCCTTGGTAACGCGGGCGGACCCATCCTTGTTTTTTGCCAACAAGTCGTGGGCAAGCTTGATCGCCGAATCGCGATCGTCGCGGGCTTCGTAAAGGGCCCAGCCGGACTTCCGGTTCTTCTTGAAGAAGACTTCGTAGTGAATATTGCCGGACATCCAACAACTCCCCAAGGAATGCGCGACAATTGCACGCAGAGGCTTAAGACCGCGTGAACCATGGGTCGAAATGAGGCTGGGCGCTTGGCGCAACGCAGTTGCCGTGTCTATTGTCGCCACAATTGGAGTTTGGATTGCCTTCCGGAGAGGGACTGGCAATGTCCGGAGACAGCATGGCTACAATCGCACTGGTCGACGACGACGAGAACATCATCACGTCGGTATCCATCTTCCTCGAAGGCGAGGGATACCATGTCCGAACCTATAATGATGGCGCCTCGGCGCTGACCGCACTGGCCGAGGACCCGCCGGACCTGGGCATTTTCGACATCAAGATGCCACGGATGGACGGGCTGGAACTGCTGCGTCGCCTGCGCCAGTCATCGAACCTGCCGGTTATTTTCCTGACCTCCAAGGACGACGAGTTCGACGAGGCGCTGGGTCTCAATCTCGGAGCGGACGACTATATTTCCAAACCTTTCTCCCAGCGCCTTCTGGGCGAACGGGTGAAGGCTGTTCTGCGCCGGGCGGGAGCAAGCTCCGATCCCTCGCCATCGGCAGGGCTGGAGCCTGGCGACAGCAAACCCCTGGAACGCGGCAGCCTGCTTCTGGATCCCAACCGGCATGCCTGTTCCTGGAAAGGCGAACCGGTGCGCCTGACCGTCACCGAATTCCTGATCCTGCAAGCCCTGGCGACACGCCCGGGCTATGTGAAGAGCCGCGACAATCTGATGGACGCGGCCTATGACGATCAGGTCTATGTCGACGACCGCACCATCGACAGCCATATCAAGCGTATCCGCAAGAAATTCCGTGAAGTGGACAAGAGCTTCGATGCGATCGAGACCCTTTACGGGGTGGGTTACCGCTATAAGGAAGATTGACGCGCAATCCTGGCGATCCGGTCTTGACCGGGCAGGCACCGTCCTGCGGAGCCTGACGCCGCGCCCGTCCTCGCGCCTGGCACAGCTCATCCTGGTGGCCAATTTCGTCGCCCTGGGCGTGCTTGTCGTGGGCATGCTGGCACTGACGGAAACCCGGCGCGGCCTGGTCAATGCCAAGCTCGATTCGCTGCGTGCACAAGGCGAGCTGATCGCCAATGTGCTGGCCGAGGGCGCCTCGGATGGAGCGCCCTCGCCGCGGCTGCGCAATGACGATGCCCGCGCCATCCTGCGCCAGCTCTATGTGCCCGAGGAATCCCGGGTCATGGTGTTCGACAAGGGTGGCACCATCGTGGCCGACAGCCATCTCCTGGCCGATGTGTTCGAGACCACCACCCTGCCGCCGCCCGGGCAGGCCCGGCCGGACATCGCGGGAACCGCGCGCAGCTTGCCCACACAAGTCCTGGACACCCTGTCCAATGCGCTGCGTTCGTCGGAAGAGCGGGCGGCCCTGGACCGCGACCTGGGCGATGAAGTCCGCGAAGTGATCGAGGGCGAAACCGTCGCCGGTGTGCGGCGCGAGGCTGACGGACGCCGTGTCGTCTCGGTCTCGATTCCGATCCAGCCCGTGCGAGCCGTCGTCGGCGTGGTGACCATCGAATCCTACGATCTCGACCGGCTGATCGAGGCGGAACGGCGTGCGCTCCTGCCCTTCATGCTGATCGCCGCCCTGGTCACGGTAATGTCCTCGCTGGCGCTGACCGTCTTCATCGCACGGCCGATCCGGCGTCTGGCGCGCGCGGCACGCGAGGCACGCCGGGCCGGCGGACGGCGGGTGAAAATGCCCGATCTGAGGTCCCGCAACGACGAAATCGGGGAACTCGGCGTGGCCCTGTCCGACATGACGGAGGCCCTCTACGACAGGCTCGATGCGATCGAGAGCTTCGCGGCGGACGTGGCGCACGAACTCAAAAATCCGCTGACCTCGATCCGCTCTGCCGTCGAGGTCCTGCCGATGGCCAGGGACGAGGAACGCCGGGACCGCCTTCTCGCCGTGATCATGGCCGACGTGAAACGTCTCGACCGGCTGATCACCGACATCTCCCGGGCCTCGCGGGTCGATGCGGAACTGGCCCGCGAGGATGTCGAACGCTTCGACCTGTCCGGCCTGCTCGCCGAGCTTGCCGAAACCTACAATGAAGCGGCTCCGCGCGATGTCCGCATCGAGGTGGAAAAGACGGTCCGCAACGGTTTCGTTCTGGGACGGGACGGGCCGTTGGGACAGGTGTTCCGCAATCTGATCGACAACGCGATCACATTTTCCCCCGACGGCGGCACGATCCGCATCCGCCTGGTGCGCGGTCATCGCCACGGGCAGCCCAGCCTTTGCATCCAGGTCGAAGATGACGGTCCGGGCATTCCCGAAGACAATCTGGAAACCGTCTTCGACCGCTTCTATACCGAGCGGCCGAAAGGCACGGCCTTCGGGACGCATTCCGGCCTGGGCCTGGCAATTTCGCGGCAGATCGTCGAGGCGCATGGCGGCCGGATTCTCGCCTCGAACCGCCGCCATCCTGATGGCAGGACCGCCGGCGCCCGGTTCACGGTGGAACTCCCGGCGGCGACAACGGACTGACAAATTGAGCCCATCGTTGCAAAAAGACGCTTTCCCGCCAGGTGAAGGCGCGTTTAGATATCCGTCATGATCGGTGTTGTCATTGTCTCTCACGGCCGCCTGGCCGATGAATTCGTGGCCGCCACGGAACACGTGGTCGGTCCCATGGATGCATTTCTTGCAGTCTGTATCGGTCCTGACGACGACATGGAAAAGCGGCGTGCGGAGATCAAGCAGGCGATCATGGACTCCGATCGCGGCGAGGGCGTGCTGGTGCTGACCGACATGTTTGGCGGAACCCCGTCCAACCTCGCCATCTCCCTGCTGGAGCCGGGCAAGGTCGAGGTCATCGCGGGCGTCAACCTGCCGATGCTGATCAAGCTGGCCGAGGCCCGCTCGCGCGCCGATCTGGATACGCTGGCGCGCATGGGCGAGGACGCGGGCAAGCGCTACATCGCGATTGCTTCCAATGTGCTTGAAGGGGCGGGCAAATGAATTCGGTCGCCCGCCGGGTGACGATCTGCAATGCGCGCGGCCTGCATGCGCGTGCCGCGGCGAAGTTCGTCGAAATGGCGCAGGGTTTCGATGCCGAAATTCATGTCTCCCGCGACGGCGAGACAGTGAATGCGGACTCCATCATGGAGCTCTTGATGCTGGCGGCCGGCAAGGGGTCGGAGATCGGCATCGAAACGAGAGGCCCCGATGCCGAACGTGCTGCGGATTCGCTGGCCGGCCTGGTTGAAGCGGGCTTTCACGAAGACGACTGACCGCCTTGACGTGCCAGCATGAAAAAGGCCCGCACCCGGTGCGGGCCTTTGCGTTGAAACCGGCCGGGCCGCGCTAGTCGACAGTGTCCGGCTCTACATCCACATCCGGAGCCCCGGGCGCAAGATCGCCCGCCTGGGTCTCGGGCAGCATCGGGTCCGGCCCGTCCTCCATCATGGGATCGTCGACGATCGACCCGGCCTGCGGTGCCTCGCCGCCTGCTGAATTGACCGCGTCCTCGACACGGCTTTCCACGTCGGCAAGGGCCGTGGCCTGCATTTGCGGTTCCGGTTCATCTTCCGCGTCAGCCGTACCGGATTCGCTCGCGGCCGTTTCGGCACTTGCTTGCGGTTCTGGGGTTTTGTCCGCCGTCTCCGCCTCGTCCGAAACCGCCGGCTCGTCCGAAACCGCCGGCTCGTCGGCAGCAGGCATGGGCGGCGGAGACGCGAGCGGCATGGTGCGCTCGTCGTCAAGGGCCACGTTTTCGCGAGCGGCTTCGCCGTCATCCGCCGGCATGTCATCGCCCCCCTGTTCGGCAGCGCTCAGGGCAGCCGCCGCGGCGACTGCATCCAGGCTGGGCAGATCGTCGTCGTCACTGGCTTCGGCGGCTGGTTCGCCGCCGGCTTGTTGGTCAGTGTCCACATCCGCCGCAGCTTCCGGCGCTTCATCCTGCGAGAGCGCTTCCGGGACGTCTCCGGAATCCGTTACCCCGGCTTCGCCCCCCGCCTCCGCATCGCCGGCATGATCCGGCACGGCGGCTTCGGTATCGGCAGGAGCCTCGTCCGCATCGTCAACAGCGGGAGGAAGATCCGGCTCGGCCCCGCCTTCGGCCTCGCCATTGGTTGCATCTTCACCGGGCTCGGCGGCTTCGGCATCGGAATCGTCCGCAACATCCTCGGCTCCGGCTTCCGGTTGCGCCTCGCGTTCGTCACCTTCGGCAACGGCCGCGGCTGAAGCAATCGCGGTGGCTGCGGCAGCCGCGGGCAAGAGATCGCCCGGGTCCTTGCGTGCCGCGATATCGGCGGTCCGGATGCCCTCTTGCGGCGGATTGCGCAAGACATGCTCAGCGAGACGTTCCACGCGGGCGTTGAACCGTCCGGCATCGCGCACGCGATTGATCAAGCCGCCCAGCATGAACAGGGCGATGGCCCCGCCGGTTATCAGAAGCGTCGCCTCCGCGCCGCCCAGGATGGCTCCGGCGACCAGCGTGTACACAGCCAGCAGCGGCACATAGATCAATCGCCAGGACCGGGCCGAGAAGGCTGTGAGAGACAGAAGGACGGCACCCGCCGTCATCCCCCATTCGGTCAATTGATCCATATTCACCAGGCCAAGACCCGCCACGGCGTCTTGGAGACCGGTCGGCAGGGCTGCCTCGAGGCGCCATCCGGCCAGCGAGGGCATGATCATGTTGATCTCGGCAAACACATTGAATGCCGGAACATCCGCCATCAGGGACGCGTTCATCTCTGCAAAAAAGGCGTGCAGCAACGGCCAGACCGAGGCCAGTGCCGTAAGAGCGAGAAGCAAGGCAGACAGCCACCAGTTCAAAGCCCGGGTCACGCCATTGCGTGCCAGAAGCGCAGTGGCATCCGGCGCCGCCCGCATCCAGGTCTCGCGGGAATGATTGACGATCGCCACAGGGCGGGAACGGCGGTTCGGGCCTGCCTGCACGCGCAGCACGGTTGCATTGTCGCCCGGCGCGAGCGCACTCGTTTGCTCGAGCAGCCGGACATCGTGTTCCATTCCGTCATCGTCGCGGACCCGGCCGGTCGTGGCGTCCGATGCGATGACCTCCCCCGACACCGTGTAAAAATCGATCCGGCGGGCTCCAAAGGCTTGCCCGGCATGCGCGGTTGGTAACAAAGACATGTAGCAACGCACCTCTTACAACAGTACAGGGGCCGCTTGTCCCAAAACGACCCGTCCCTCACCCTCAATGTGGCGAACCCTACAAGTTCGGGGCCGGAAATTGAACGCCTTAATCCTTTCTTTAAAAAATGTTCAACTTGCGCTCCGCGGCCAAGCGGTGAGGATGCGGCTTGCATGCGCCTTTCGAACCGGTAGCGTCCCCGTCATGCGATTGTCCTGGCTTGTCCCGCTGTGCTGCCTGGCTGCGTGTTCGGCAGTCCCCGGCGCCTTGACCCCGCCCATTCTGGAACGGGAGCGTGGTCCTTTCATACCACGGGACGAATTGCCGGTGCCGCCCAATGTCGCGCGGCTGATCGGGCCGGAGGATTGCCGCGGCTCCACGCTCGCGGCGGTCTCGGCGGAATTGCCGGACTATCCGGCCCGCGCCTGGTCGCGCGGACGCCAGGGCTGGGTCGTGGTGCGTTTCGACGTACGGCCCGGAGGGGAGGTGGACAATGTCCGCCTCGCGCACGCCGTTCCCGACGGGCCTTTCAACCGGGCAAGCCGGCGCGCGGTTGCGGGCTGGCGTTTCCGGCCCCTGGAGACCGGGCAGGGGCTACACAACTGCGTCGTCCTGTTCGAATTCCGGGCCGGCGAAGTCAATCTGCGGTGAGCCGGCGGCAGACGGGCCGGGTTTCCACAACTCTGTTTCGTCCGGACACAGATCTTGCCCGCGCGCGCTCCATGCCGGAATCATGCGCAATCCCCGTTGCTTGACCCGGTGATTTCCACAGATTTTGACGGGGGCGCGGAACGCAGCACTATAACTTATTAAGGAATTCGCAGGGTGCAGGCATCGCCCGCGAGTCCCCGGACCGGTATCATGGTGATTCGTGAGGACCTTTTTGCAGGTGGGGCGGGTCCGCACCCAGGACGGCAGGAATGACGGGACAGACATTTCAGATCGTAACGCTCATTGTCACCGTCGGCGCGATGGCCTTTGCTGTCGCCGTAGGGCTGTGGGCCTACCGGCTGACGGCCGGCGCGCGAGCGGCTCAGGTCGTCTGGCGCCGCAAGCTGGCTGACCTGGAAGACCGGCTGTCCCGATCCGACAGCGTATTCGGCGCACATCCGGGCCTGGTTCTTGTCTGGGACCAGGCTCCGTTCGACGAGAACGACACGGGCTGGGGAGAACCGCGGATCTTCGGATCGTCGGTGGCACTCGCATCATTGCTCCGCTTTGCCGAAGCCAGCGACGGCCCCAATCCCGCGGGCATACTGATGGAGGGCCTCGCCGACTACGAGGCCCGCTCGGCCGGCGGCGAGGAAACCACCTTGCGGCGGCGCTTTGCCGAACTGAGCCAGAAGGGCCAGCCTTTCTCCGTGACCATTCTCGGCCCCTCGGGCCGGTTCCTGGAAGTCGACGGGCGCGCTGCCGGCACGCAGCTCGTGGTCTGGCTGTCGGACTCGACCATTCGCGGTCTCGAGGAGTCCGGTGCCCGCGGGCGTATCGAGGAGGCCCGCCGCCTGGTCTCCAAGGACCCGATGGCGTTCCTCGACATGCTGGGCCGCGCCCCGTTCCCGGCCTGGCGGATGAACGCATCGGGCCGGATCGAGTGGGTGAACCAGTCCTATATCGGCGCTGTCGAGTCCCCGGCGCTGGACCTGGTCCTGCAAAACCAGACCGCGCTGGACAGCGGCATGGCCGAGCAGGCCAGCCGGGCGACCGCCGAGGGCGAACCGGTGGCCGAAACCCGCGTCGTCGTCGTCGAAGGCCGCCGCCGGGCCATGCGCTTTGTGGTCTTCCCGGTCTCCGGCGGAGCCGCCGGTTTCGCCATCGACACAACCGAAGGCGAGGAAGCCAAGGCCGCGCTCAAACGCTTCCGCCGCGCCCATGACGAAACCCTCAACCATATGGCCGAAGCTGTCGTCGTGTTCGACCGGTCCAAGCGATTGAGTTTCTACAACACGGCGTTTTCACGCTTGTTCAAGCTGGATGATGCCTGGCTCAACGAACGTCCGGGTCACGGCCAGTTCCTCGACCGCATGCGCGAGAAGCGCCTGCTGCCGGAACAGGCCGACTTTGCCGGATGGAAAGGCGACGAACTGGCCCGCTACGACCAACCGTCGACCGAGGAAACGCCCGACGAACTCTGGCCCCTGCCCGATGGCCGCACGCTGCGCGTCGCCCGCCAGCGCCACCCGCTGGGCGGCCTGATGCTGATCTTCGAGGACAAGACCGACGAACTGGCACTACGGGCACGCTACAACACGCTGATCAATGTCCAGCGTGCGACCCTGGACAAGCTGCATGAGGCCGTCGCCGTGTTCGGGGCCAATGGCCGCCTTCAGCTGCACAACAACGCCTTCGAGGATATCTGGGGATTCGAGGCCGAGGAGCTGGAAGGTCAGCCGGAATTCGACAGCGTCGCCGAGACCTGTGCGGTGCTGTTCGCCGACGACCGGGTCTGGACCGACATCAAGGGGCGGGTCACCGATCCCAGCCCGCAGGCGCGCAAGCAGGTGACCGGCGAGATGCGGCGTTCGGACGGCCGTGTCCTGACCTATCTCACCCGCCCGCTGCCGGACGGTGCAACACTGATCTGCTGGGACGATGTCACAGACAGCCGTCGCATCGAGGAAGCTCTGCGCGAACGGGCCGAGGCGCTGGAGACCTCCGAGCGGATCAAGACCGAATTCGTCGAACATGTGAGCTACCAGCTGCGCACGCCCCTGACCACGATCGGCGGCTATGCCGACATGCTGGCCCAGGGGTTCGCCGGCGAATTGTCCGACCGTCAGAAAGAGCCGATGTCGGCGATCCAGTCCGCGGCCGCGCACCTGGCCAAGCTGATCGACGATATACTGGACGTCGCCGCGATCGATGCCGGCCAGCTGGAGCTGGAACTGGGCGATGTGGACCTGGGCGACGTGGCGCGCGAGGCGGCGGATCTTGTGTCGGCCCGGGCCGAACATCATCAGATCAGGCTCGAGGTCGAGGTGACCGGCGATATCGGCCTTCTCCGGGCCGACCGGAACCGGCTGAAACAGGTCTCGATGAATCTGTTGTCCAATGCCATCCGCCATGTCCAGACCGGCGGTCACGTCACCATCGGTGCCCGGCGGGCCGATGACGAGCTGACGCTCTGGGTCGCCGATGACGGCGAAGGTATTGCCCCGGAGAAACAGGCCACGGTGTTCGACCGTTTCGCCCGCGGCGAACGCGGCGGTGCGGGGCTCGGCCTCGCCCTGGTCAAGGAAATCGCGCAATTGCACGGCGGCTGGGTGGAGCTGCAATCCGAGCCCGAAAAGGGCACGACCGTCTCCTGCCACCTGCCCTGCGAGCCCCATGGTGCGGCCGTCCCGCCAGAGCTTGATCTCGCCAAGCGGCCGGCGGCGGGGCGGGCCTAGCCAGTCTAGCCCTGGTGTTCCGGCATGCGGACGACCAGTCCATCGAGCTCTTCGGTCACCGTGATCTGGCAGGACAGGCGCGAGGTGTCCTGCACGTCGTCGGCGAAGTCGAGCATGGATTCCTCCATCGGCTCGCGCGTACCGGTCTTGTCGGCCCAGGCCGGGTCGACATAGACATGGCAGGTCGCGCAGGCACAGGCTCCGCCGCAGTCTGCATCGATACCGGGGACAAGATTGCGCACAGCGCCTTCCATGACAGACAGCCCCTTGGGCACGTCGATCTCGTGCGCGGTACCATTGTGCTCGATATAGGTAATCTTCGGCATGCGTAACTCCGTGGACGGTTCCGGACATGAACAGCGTTCACGCCGGAGTCAAGATTCAGCCTCACCGCTTGCCGCCGACCGCGGCCTTCGCTAAGCGCATCGCATGGGGACCACGCGCACAGCAAGGCTGGACGATCTCGACGCGACACGCCGCTTCGGCGCACGTCTGGCGCAAACGCTGGATGCCAGGGATGTGATCCTGTTGTCAGGCGATCTGGGCATGGGCAAGACAACCCTGGCAAGAGCCATCATCGCCAAACTTTGCGGCGTCGAGGACGCACCCAGCCCGACCTACACGCTGATCCAGACTTATGACTGCCTTGCCGGCGGCGAGCTCTGGCATGCCGATCTCTACCGTATCGAGGAGCCGTCCGAATTGGACGAGCTTGGCCTGGACGAGGCGTTCGACACGGCGATCTGCCTGATCGAATGGCCCGACCGGCTGGGATCGAACCTGCCCCCCGACCGGATCGAGATAGAACTGGCCGCCGCAAGCGGGGGCTTGGAGAGCGGCCGCGAAGCACGGATAACGGGCTATGGCCGGTGGGAGGACAAAGTTGAGCAGATCTGATCGCGATACGGCGCTCGATGCCTTTCTCGACAGCGCCGGCTGGGGCGGCGCCGAACACCATCCGCTGGCGGGCGACGCGTCAACCCGCCGCTATGTACGGCTCAGGGACGGCGAACACAGTGCCATGCTGATGGATGCCCCCGGCGCAGCGGAGGCCCCGGCCTGTCCGCCCGGGGCGACACCGAAAGAGCGGCTGGAGCTCGGTTACAATGCGGCCGCCCGGTTGGCCGGGCCGAATCTGGCCGCCTTTACGGGCCTTGCCAACGTGCTGAACGAGCGGGGTTTCTCGGCGCCGCGCATACTCGCCAGCGATTTCGAGCACGGCTACCTGCTTCTGGAGGATCTCGGCGACGAGCTCCTGGCGCGCCTGCTTCCGGGAAAGCTGCACGAAGGCACGGTCTACGCCCGGGCGGTCGATACGCTGGCAGCGATCCATCGCTGCTCCTTCCCCGCCGTCCTGGAGGCCGACGGACATGAGTGGCCGCTGCAGGCCTATGACGCGACCGCGCTGATGGCCGAGGCCAACCTGTTTGTCGAATGGTATCTCGAGCGTCATGCGGGAATCGAGCTCAGCGGCGCGGCGCAGGCGGAATGGTCCGAACTGTGGACCCATGCCTTCCAGCGTCTCGACGCCTGCCCGTCCGGCCTCGTGCTGCGGGACTATCATGCCGAAAACCTCGTCTACCTGCCCGACCGCGAAGGCGAGGCGGCGATCGGCCTCCTGGACTTCCAGGACGCGCTGATCGGTCATCCTGCCTATGATCTCGTGTCGCTGCTGGAAGACGCCCGCCGCAATGTCGACCGCAAGCTGGCCATCCCACTCAAGGCGCGCTTCGTGGAGCAGGCCGGCATCCAGGACCCGGCCGGATTCGACGCCGCCTATGCCGTTCTGGGGGCCCAGCGCAATGCCAAGATCCTGGGCATTTTCGTGCGCCTGGCCGTGCGCGACGGCAAGCAGCGCTATCTCGACATGCTGCCGCGCGTGGCCCGGCATTTTGTCGCCGATTTGCAGCATCCTGCCCTGATGCCGCTGAACATGTGGGCCAAGACCCATGCGCAGCGGGTCTTCCTGGATGCCCACAAATGACCGCGATCATCACCGGCATGGCCCTGGCGGCGGGTCTGGGTACGCGCATGCGCCCGATCACGGATGACAAGCCAAAGGCGCTGGTTGAGGTCGGCGGCAAGGCTCTGGTCGATTGGGCGCTCGACCGGTTCGCCGCGGCCGGGGTCGAGCGTAGTGTGGTCAATATTCACCATTTCGCCGATCTGATGGAAGCGCATCTGAACGCCCGGCCGGGACCGCCCGCACTGACAGTGTCGGACGAGCGCGGAGAGGTGCTGGAAACCGGCGGGGGCGTGGTGAAGGCCCTGCCCCAGCTGGGCTCCGATCCGTTCTTTGTCTCCAATATCGATGCCGTCTGGGTCGACCGGGACGAGCGCGAACTCGACCGCTTGCGCGCAGCCTGGGACCCCCGGCGCATGGATGCCCTCCTGCTGCTCGCGCCGATGGACCGGACACTGGGCTTTGACGGGCCGGGCGATGCCTTTCTGGATCCGGACGGCGCCCTGCGATTCCGGGGAGAGGCCGCCGCCGCGCCCTATGCCTATGCGGGTGTGCAGATCCTCAATCCTGCGATTCTGGCCGGCAGGCAGGCAGTACGCTTTTCCATGACGGAGGTCTGGCGCGAACTCGTCACCAGAAAGCGCATCCACGGCATGGTGATGCAGAGCTTCTGGATGCATGTCGGCGATCCGGCTGCCCTGGCGGAGGCGGAAGCCCGGCTGAAAGCGTGAGCGCACGGATTTTCGATACGCCGGCCCCGCGCCTCTTCACCCTGCCGCCGCAGGACGATTTCCTGCGCACCATTGCCCGCACACTGCGCGAGGAATTCAACGCAGTTCGCGACCCAGACGCCCTTACCGACGTTCTGATCCTCACGCCGACGCGCCGTGCCGCCAAGGCGCTGGGCGACATTTTCGCGGAGGAGGCCGGAAGCGGAGTGGCACTGCTGCCGCTGATCCGTCCGATCGGCGATGTCGATGTCGACGATCCGCCTTTCGAACCCGGCGAACTGGCCGGGATCGCCCCGCCACCGGTCTCCCCGGCGCGGCGGCGTTTCGAACTGGCGCGGCTGATCCTGGCCAAGGAAGAGGCTCTGGGCCGGCCGATCGGGATCGGCGGTGCACTGGCCCTGGCCGATCCCCTTGCGGCGCTGTTGGACGATCTGGCGACCGAGGAAGTGTCTGACCTTTCGGCCATCGACGGTGCCTTGCGCGAACACCTGCCCGCCGACCGGCGCGAGGCGATCGAGTTTCTCGACATCGTTCAGCGCATCTGGCCGGAACGTCTTCGCGAACTGGGCCTGACCGACACCGCCGCGCGGCGTTCCCTGGTTCTGCGCAAGCTGATCGAACGCTGGACCGCATCCCCGCCGGACCATCCCGTTTTTGCCGTCGGATCCACTGGCTCCATCCCCGCCGCCCGCGATCTCATGCAGATCGTCGCCGGCCTTCCCAAGGGGGCGGTCGTGTTGCCCGGTTTCGACTGGGATGCGGACGACAATGCCTGGGAAGGGATCGACGACGCCCATCCGCAATGGGCAATGAAGGATTTTGTCGCCCGGCTGGGTGTCGGCCGGCGCGAAGTCAAGGCCTGGCCGGGCGCATCGGAGCGGCCGCAGGCGGAAATGCGCCGCCGGGTGATTGCCGAAGCCCTGCGGCCGGCCGGCACGACGGACGAATGGATGTCCCGTCTGGATCAGCTGCGCGAACGCCTGGGGCCGGACTTTTTCCGCCAGAGTATTGAGGGTCTGTCGTTGATCGAGGCGCCGGACCCGATCTCCGAGGCCCGCACATGTGCCCTGCTGCTGCGCGAAACCCTCGAGACGCCCGGCAAGACCGCAATCCTGGTCACCCCGGACCGTTCGCTGGCCCGGCGTGTCTCCGCGGAGATGACCCGGTTTGGCGTGAGACTGGACGATAGTGGCGGTGCCTCGCTGGCGGAAACGCCGGCCGGGGCCTTTCTGGTGCGCTTGCTGGCCGTGGCCGAGGATCCCGGCAGCGTCGTGGCCCTGTCCGCCCTGTGGGGGTCGCCGCTCTTTACGGCCGGTCGGAAGCGCGGCGCCGTACACACCGTGCTCGCCAAGTTCGAGGCCGAAGCCCTGCGCGGGGCACGGCCGGGGCGTGATTTTACAGCGGTACGAGCCCGGCTCGACGGGAAATATGTCGACCTGTTAGAGCGCGACAAGACCTTCCTCGCCGACCTTCTGAACACGATGACAGGCGCCTTCGCTCCACTGCTGGAAGGAGGCGTACGCAGCGCCGCAGATTGGGCGCGAGCCCATGCACAGATCGCGGAAGCCCTGTCGGCGGGCACCGAACCGGGCCTGTGGGGCGGAGAAGGCGGCGAGGCAGCGGCCAGCCTGATCAGGGCGCTGCTGGAGGAGAGCGACAGCCTGCCGGACATGACGCTGGCCGACTACGCCGCTGCGTTGCGCGAACTGGTCGGCGCCAGGCGTGTGCCGCCCCGGCTGGGCGTCCATCCGCGCCTGCAGGTTCTGGGTCCGCTGGAGGCGCGCCTGATTTCTGCCGACCGGGTGGTTCTGGCCGGACTGAACGAAGGTGTCTGGCCAGCCGGGCTGGGAGCCGATCCGTGGCTGTCGCGCGGTATGCGCATCGCCGCCAAACTGGGCGCACCCGAGCGGCGCTATGGGCTTGCAGCCCATGATTTCGCTCAGCTGGCGGGGGCTCCGGAAGTCTTTCTCACCCGCGCCGCCAAGGCCGACGGATCGCCAACCGTCGCGTCGCGCTGGATCTGGCGGCTGAAGACGCTGGCCCGGGGCGCGCTGGGCGCAGACGCGGCGAAACAGGCCCTGTCTCCGACAACCGACTACCTCGCCCTTGCCCGCGCACTGGACGATACGGGGGTCAACCCGGCGCCCGCGCCCAAGCCCGCACCGCGTCCGCCCGTGGCCGAACGCCCACGCGCCCTTTCCATTACCGAAATCCGCACCTGGGTGCGCGATCCCTATTCCATCTATGCGCGCCATGTTCTGGGCCTGAGACGCCTAGATCCGGCCGACATGCCGCCCGGCGCGCGCGAACGCGGCACCGCCCTGCATGCGGCGCTGCAGGCGGTGGTTCCGGACTGGCGGGCGGGCATCCCGGAAACGGCGGTGGACGACCTCGTCGCGGCGGCGCGCAAACCACTGGAAAGCATGGGGTTCGGCCCGGAGGAGATGGTGGTGGAGTTCGCGCGCTTCCGCAGGGCTGCCCGCTGGCTGGTCGAGTGGGAGCATCGGCGGCGCGACCAGGGTATCGTGGTCGACCGGGTTGAGATCAAGGGACGCATCGAGGTTCCCGGACCTGGCGGGCCCTTCGTCCTGACCGGACGGGCCGACCGGTTCGACAGGCACCGGGACGGGCGAATCGATGTCATCGACTACAAGACAGGCACCAGCGCCTCGCCCAAGGAGGTCGCCGCAGGCTTCGATCCGCAATTGCCGCTGACTGCCGCAATGGCGATGACCGAGGGCGTCTTTGCCGAGCTGGCGGCTGCGCCACCGGCGGGGCTCTACTATCTCTCGCTGCCGGGCAATGCCCGGGGCGGAGAAGAGCGGCGGATCGATGGCGGGCGCCACCCCGAAGCCGCCGATATGGCAGCCAGGGCTCTGGAAGATCTGGGCAACTGGATTGCCCGTTTCGATGACGAAACGATGCCGTATGAAAGCCAGACACGCGCCAAATATATCAATGACTATGGCGACTACGACCACCTTGCCCGGCGCGGCGAGTGGGGCGCGGCGCCCGGCGGGGACGAGGGCCAGACATGACCGCGCCCGGTTTCGATACGGCAATCCTGGATTCGGCATCGCGGGCCCAGAAGCTCGCGGCCGATCCGTCCGTCAGCGTCTTCGTGGAAGCCAATGCCGGCTCGGGCAAGACCCGCGTCCTGGTCGACCGTGTGGTCAATCTCCTGCTCAAGGGCGTGAAACCGGAAGAAATCCTGTGCGTCACCTACACCAAGGCCGCTGCCGCAGAAATGAAGGACCGGCTCTTCACCCGGCTGGGCAGCTGGGCCGTAGCGGAAAAGCGGGCGCTGGAGCACGACCTGAACGCCCTTACAGGGCGGGCTTTGTCGCCCGACGCGCTTGGCGAGGCACGCCGCCTCTTCGCGAAAGCGCTGGAAACGCCCGGCGGGCTGAAGATCCAGACCATCCACGCCTTCTGCGAAAACCTACTGCGCCGTTTCCCGCTGGAGGCCGGCGCCCCGCCGGGTTTCCGCACACTTGACGACAGCCAGGCGGCCCGGTGTATCGAGGCGGCGCGGCGGCGGGCTCTCCGGGCGCTGGCGCCGGAAGACGCGGATCTGATTCTGGAAACCGGCGGGCCGGACGCTTTCGGCAATATCATGATGTGGGCGCGCAGTCACCGGCACGACTTCCGTGACGCGCTGGGACGGGCCGGTGGTGTGGACGCCCTCATTCGCACGCTCTATGGCGTCTTCAATCTCAAGCCCGGCACCAGTTCCAGCGCGCTCAAGACCGGGGCCTGGGCCAAAGCGCCTCGCACGCACCTGGAAGAGGCGATCCATGCCAAACGCCATCACGGCACGGCCACCGACAAGAAGCGGGCGGATGCCATCGAGCGGGCGCTGCAGGCCACCGATCCGGGGCAGGCCTTCGACACCTATCTGCAGGTCTTCTTCACGGCCGGCGGCAACGGTCCACAGGCCAAATCGCTGATCACGGCGACCTGTGACAAGGCAGCGCCCTCACTCAAACCCATGCTGGAAGCCGAGGCCGAACGTCTCGAACACGCCCGCGAGCACATTCGTGCCGCTGCCGTGGCCGAAGCAAGCAGTATGGCGATCCGGCTCGCTGCACTGTTCGTGGAAGCCTATGAGGCCGAGTTGACCCGGTACCGGGCACTCGATTTCGACGATCTCGTACGTCTGGCCGGGGACCTTCTGAAACCGGAGAACACGTTTTCCGGTTGGGTGGGTTACAAGCTCGACGGCATGCTGGCCCATGCCCTGATCGACGAAGCCCAGGATACCGCGCCGCGGCAGTGGGACATGATCCGGGGCCTGACGGCGGAATTCTTCGCCGGCGAGGGCGCACGGGATCAAGACCGGACATTGTTCATCGTCGGCGATGAAAAACAGTCCATCTATTCTTTCCAGGGCGCCGAACCGGCCCGGTTCATGGAGGAGGGCGATCGTTTGGCTGCCATGGCGCCGGCTGCGGGTCTGGGATTTGAGCGCCCGGGCCTCGACGTGTCTTTCCGGTCCGCGCCGGAAATTCTCGCTGCCGTCGATCGCGCCTTCGCCGCCGATGCGGGAGCACCGGAAGTGAAATTCCAGGCCGGGCGTGGCGCACGTCCCTTCGCCCGCTACCAACGCCATCGCGCCGCCCGGCACGGCACGCCGGGCTGTGTCGAACTCTGGCCCGCCGTACCCAAACCGGAAACCGTCGAGGAAACATCGATATTCGATCCGGTCGACCAACGCGCCCGGGGATCGGCCCGTGACCTGCTCGCCAAAACCGTCGCTGCCGAGATCCGCGCCATGCTCGATCGTGGCGATGCGGTATGGGAGGAAAAGGCCGGCGCATTCGCACGGCGGCCGGTCCGGCCCGGCGACGTCGCCATCCTGGTCTGGCGCCGGACCGGTGGCTTCTTCGAGGAAGTCATCCGGCAATTGAAGCTCAAGGGCGTGCCCGTGGCCGGCGCCGACCGCATGGTGCTGAAGGATCAGACCGCCGTGAAGGACATGCTGGCGCTGGCCCGTTTCGCCGTCACGCCCGGTGACGACCTTGCTCTCGCCGAAGTACTCAAATCGCCCTTTTTCGACCCGGCGGACGGCCGGCCGCCGAAGATCAACGACGATGTCCTGATGGCACTTGCACGCGAGCGCAAATCGCAGCGCCGCGGCACGCTGTGGGCGGCCCTTTTCAAGACGGAGATTCCCGAACTTTCCGAGGCTCGCGACGCGCTGAAAACCGTTCGCGACAAGGCGGACAGCGAACGTCTCTACGACCTCTTCGCCGGCTTCCTGAATACACGCACGCCGACCGGCGAGACGCGCTGGGCACGGATCTATGCCCGCCTGGGCGAGGAGGCGCGCGATCCGCTGGAGGAATTCCTGGCCCGGGCCCTCGACCACGAGCGCGAGGGCGGCGGCGCCCTGGCAAGTTTTCTGGCCGCTGTCGAGACCGAGGACACCCAGCTCAAGCGCGAGATGAGCCAGGACCGCGACGAAGTCCAGGTGATGACAGTGCATGCCTCCAAAGGCCTGGAATGGCCCGTGATCTTCCTGCCGGACACGACGCGCTCGCCCCTGTCCGGCCGGGGCGATCCGGTACTGCCGCACGATGAGGCCGGGCTGATCTGGTCGCCGCGCAAAACGGTGGATCCACCGGCCGTGTCAGCGCTTCGCGAGGCCGCCTCCGACAAGATCAAGGCCGAGCATGGCCGCCTTCTCTATGTCGCCCTTACCCGCGCCCGCGACCGGCTGGTCGTGTGCGGCTGGAAACAAGGTCAGGGCGCGACCGGACAGATTGCCGACGACAGCTGGTATGCGCGCCTGGCGACAGCCTGGTCCGGCGAGGATTGGGCGGATATCGAAACACCGCTCGGCCCCCGCATCGACGGTATCGAATCCGGTCTGCGCTTCGGGCCGCCGCCCGAACAGCTGGGCAGTACGGATCGCGGCGCGACCGAGCATATGGCGATTCCGGACTGGGCACTTCGCCCTGCGCCGGCCGAACAGGCCGGCGTGCGCGGCGTGGCGCCGTCGAGCTTTATCGATGACGGCACGCATTTCGAGCCGGCGGTGCTGTCACCGCTGTCCGATCCGGGGGCCCACCGTTTCCGCCGCGGGGATGTCATCCACAAACTCCTGCAGACCTTGCCCGACCTGCCCCGCGAACGCCGCCGGGAGGCCGCCGCGCGCTTCGTGGCCGCACGGCCTGATTTTGACGCCGAGGCCCGGGAGGTGATCGTCGAGGAGACACTGGGAATTCTCGATCATCCCGATTTCGCGCCCCTCTTCGGGCCGGGCAGCCGGGCCGAGGTTTCCCTGGTCGGCCGCGCGCCGGATCTTCCCGGCAACGTTATTGTGCGTGGCCAGGTCGACAGGCTGGTCGTGACGGACAAGGAAGTCCTGATCGTTGACTACAAGACCAATCGGCCACCGCCGGAGGATGTTGCTGCGGTGGCGAAAGTCTATCTCGGGCAGCTGGCCACCTATCGCGCGCTTCTGAGAGCGGTTCATCCCGGAAAAACGGTACGTTGCGCCCTGCTCTGGACCGATGCAGCGAGGCTCATGGAAGTAGCAGACGAAGTGCTGGACGCCGTGCTGCAGGGCGCAACGGCTTGACGGAGCGGGCGGCTCTCCTTACCTCACGCGCCATCAATGCTGTCCGGCGTGCCGGACATGCCGGAAAAGGCCCGAACAAAGAGGAGTGTCCCATGGCGACCAAAGCGGTCAGCGATGAATCCTTCGAAAGCGACGTGATCAATGCCAACGGTCCGGTCCTGGTGGACTTCTGGGCCGAATGGTGCGGGCCCTGCAAGCAGATCGCCCCGGCGCTCGAAGAAATCTCGGACGAGATGGCTGGCGAGCTGACGGTGGCCAAGGTGAATATCGACGATCATCCGATGACGCCAGGCAAGTATGGCGTGCGCGGCATCCCGACCATGATGATCTTCAAGGACGGTCAGGTCGTCTCCACCAAGATCGGCGCCATGGCCAAGGGCAAGATCGCGGAATGGGTGAAGGAAAGCCTGTAAGGGTATTCACTACTGCAGAATGCATAACGGGCGTCCTTGCAGGGCGCCCGTTTTTCTATCCCGGTGTCTTGTGCGGGGGCGCATCTCCCAGCGCCAGGGCCTCGCCGGCGAGATAGAGCGAACCACCGATGAGAACACGCGGTGCCGGATGTTCCTTGGCAGCGTTCTTCATGGCGGGGATCAGGCCGCTGGCCGTGTCGGCCATCACGCCGGCTGCCCTGGCCAGCGCGGCGACCTCCTTGGCCGGCAAGGAACCGCCGCGGCCGGATTTGAACTCTACCGCGATCAATCGTCGGGCCAGGCCCGAAAACTGGCTGCACCAGGCCTTCACATCCTTGTTGGGCGAGAAGCCGGCAATGATGACCAGCGGGCGCTCGTCCCGCTCGTCCATATCTGCAAGGGCATGAGAGAGCGCCTTGGCGGCCGCCTCGTTGTGACCGCCATCGAGCCAGAGCTCTGCTCCCGCCTTGCGGGCAATCTCGCCGAGAGGCCCGCGCGTGATATTCTGCAACCGGGCCGGCCAAGTCGCATTCGCGATACCGCCCGCCGCCGCGCTTTCCGGCCATTGCAGCACGGCAGCGCAGGCCGCAGCAGCGCCGGCATTGAGGATCTGGTGGGGACCGAGAAGCGCCGGCTGCGGCAGGTCCCAGACGCGGCTCTCGTCCTCATAGACCAGCCGGCCATGCTGCATGTAGGCGTTGTAGTCCCGCCCCCACAGGAAGGCCGGAGCTCCGACCTTGCGGGCCTCATCCAGGATTGCCGCCTCGGCCGCGTCATCCTGATGACCGATCACGACAGGAACGCCGAACTTGCAGATGCCGGCCTTTTCGCGCGCGATTTGGTCAAGCTCGGTGCCAAGGAATTCCTGATGGTCGAGACTGACCTGCGTTATCACACTGAGCGCCGGCTTGGTCACGACATTGGTGGCGTCGAACCGGCCCCCAAGCCCGACCTCCATGATGAGCCTGTCGGCCGGATGCTCGGAAAACAGCAGCATGGCCGCAGCAGTCGTGATTTCGAAAAAGGTGATCGGCTCGCCGAAATTCGCCGCCTCACATCGGGCGAAGGCCTCGATCAGAGTCTTGTCGTCCACCGGCACGGAATTGAGCAGGATGCGCTCGTTGAAATTTACCAGATGGGGCGAGGTGTAGATATGGACGCTCTCGCCCTTGCTTCGCGCCATCTCGGCCAGATACGCGCAGGTCGAACCCTTGCCGTTGGTGCCGGCGACATGGATGGTCGGTGGCAAATGCTCCTGGGGGTTGCCGAGCGATGTCAGCAGTCGCTGGAGACGGCCCAGCGACAAATCAATCTTCTGCGGGTGCAGCCGCGCAAGGCGCTCCAGCGCGTCGTCAAGGGCCTGTCGGCGCGTGCTAATGGCTACCCCCGTCCGGCACGACATGATCCGGCGGCGGCGGCGAATATGCGGCGGGAACGGATGTGCCTGGCCGTTTCATCATGACCCTCAGCATACGCGCCAGTGTAGCCGGAATGTTGCGGCGATGCACGACTTTGTCGACCATGCCCTTTTCCAGCAGATATTCCGCGCGCTGGAAGCCTTCGGGCAGTTTTTCGCGAATGGTCTGTTCGATCACGCGCGGTCCGGCAAAGCCGATCAGCGCACCGGGCTCGGCAATGTGCACATCGCCCAGCATGGCATAGGAGGCGGTCACACCGCCCGTCGTCGGATCGGTCAGCACCACAATGTAGGGCAGACGTGCATCGCGCAGCATGTCGACAGCGATCGTGGTGCGCGGCATCTGCATCAGCGACAAACAGCCCTCCTGCATGCGCGCCCCGCCGGCAGCCGTGAAGACGATCAGCGGGGCCCTACGCGAGACGGCCTCTTCGGCGGCCTTGATGAAGCTCTCGCCCGCGGCCATTCCCAAAGAGCCGCCCATGAAGGCAAAATTCTGCACCAGAACGACACTGTCGACGCCGCCGATCTGGCCTACGGCGATGGCCATCGCATCATTGCGGCCGGTCTTCTTGCGCGCCGCGGCAATGCGCGAGCTATAAGGTTTGTCGTCGCGGAATTTGAGCGGATCCTTGGGTACGTCCGGCGTGTCGAGCTCGGTATAGTCGCCATCGAAGGTGAACTGGAAACGCCAGGCCGGCCCGATACGCATGTGATGTCCGGCGGGCGTTACGAAGAGACCGGCTTCCAGGTCCTTGTGGAAGACCATCTCGCCGGAGGTCGGACATTTGACCCAGAGATTGTCGGGCGTATCCCGCTTGGAAAAGATTTTGGACATCCCCGGCGGGGTGATTTTGGACAGCCAATTCATGCCCGTATCCCGTTCATTCATGACGCTCTTTCAATCCTCAGCGGCGTGCGGCATGCACAGCGGACGACAGGCGCTTTACCAACTCTGCGGCCCCGGCAACACCACCTGAATGCATGGCGTCGACGATAGCCGAACCCACAACGACGGCATCGGCGCACCGGGCAATGGCCGCAGCCTGGTCCGGCTCTTTGACGCCGAACCCGACAGCCACCGGGAGGCCTGAGGCCCGTTTGACGCGATCCACCGCCTCGCCGACTTCAGTCACCGCGCCGCTGCCGGCGCCGGTAACCCCTGTCGTGGAAACGTAATAAACGAAGCCCGACGTATTGGCGACTACCGTGGCCAGCCGCCTGTCATCCGTCGTCGGCGTGGCCAGGCGGATCAGCGCTATGCCTTGCCTGCCCAGCGCCGCGCGAAGCTCATCATCCTCTTCCGGGGGAATATCGACACAGATCAGCCCGTCCACGCCGGCCTTGCCGGCCGCCTTGGCGAACTTCTCCCAGCCCATGTGATGGATCGGATTGGCATACCCCATAAGCACGATGGGTGTTTCTTTGTCGCGCTTGCGGAACTGGGCGGCCTGGGCCAGCGTGCCCCGGAGGGTCATGCCGGCCTCAAGTGCGCGCAGCGCCGAAGCCTGGATCGCGGGACCGTCGGCCATGGGATCGGTGAAGGGCATGCCCAGCTCGATCACATCGGCCCCGGCGCCCGGCAGGGCATCGAGCAAGGCCTGGCTGTCGCCATCGCCCGCCATCATGTAGGCAACGAAGCCGGCACGGTCATAGGCAGAGAGTTCGGCAAAACGGGTAGTGAGGCGGTTGGTCATTCTACAACTCCACCCCCAGTTTCGCCGCGACCTGCGGCACGTCCTTGTCCCCACGGCCGCACATATTCATCAGGATGATCCCGTCCGACCCCAGCTCCTTCGCCAGGTCACGCACGCGCGCCAGGGCATGAGCGGGCTCCAGCGCCGGGATGATGCCCTCCAGCCGGGTGCACAACTGGAACATTTCCAGTGCCTCGTCATCGGTGGCGGAGACATATTCAGCACGCTTCATATCGTGCAGGAAGGCGTGTTCCGGGCCGATACCGGGATAGTCCAGGCCGGCGGAAATGGAGTGTGCGTCGATGATCTGGCCGTCATCGTCCTGCAGCAGATAGGTCCGGTTTCCGTGTAGGATGCCGGGCTTGCCGCCCTTGAGCGAGGCCGCGTGCTTGCCGGTCTCCACACCCAGGCCCGCGGCCTCGACGCCGATCAGGCGTACATCCTCGTCCTCGATGAAGGGATGGAAAAGCCCCATCGCGTTCGATCCGCCGCCGATACAGGCGACGCAGGCGTCCGGCAGGCGGCCGAGACGTTCCGTCATCTGGGCGCGGGCCTCGCGGCCGATAATGGACTGGAAGTCGCGCACCATGGCCGGATAGGGATGCGGCCCGGCGACGGTGCCGATGACATAGAATGTATCCTTCACATTCGTCACCCAGTCGCGCAGCGCCTCGTTCATGGCGTCCTTGAGTGTGCCCGTTCCCGAGGTCACCGGCACGACCTGCGCACCCAGAAGCTTCATACGGAAGACATTGGGGGCCTGGCGCTCCACGTCGGTCGCACCCATGAACACTGTGCAGGGAATCCCGAACCGGGCTGCCACCGTGGCGGTTGCGACGCCGTGCTGCCCAGCGCCGGTTTCCGCGATAATACGTGTCTTGCCCATGCGGCGGGCCAGCAGCACCTGGCCCAGGCAGTTATTGATCTTGTGGGAGCCGGTGTGGTTGAGCTCGTCGCGCTTTAGCCAGACCTGGGCGCCGCCGAATTCCTCGGTCAGGCGTTCGGCGAAATAGACGGGGCTCGGCTTGCCGACATAATCCTTCAGGAACAGGTCCATTTCGGCCTTGAAGGCCGGATCCGACCTGGCGGCCTTGTAAGCGTCTTCCAGCTCCAGGATCAGCGGCATCAGGGTTTCGGCGACGAAACGGCCGCCATACTCGCCGAAACGTCCGCGCATGTCGGGCCAGGCAGAGAGCGCATTGGGACGGGTATTGGCCGACACGGTCTCGCTCATGGCACTCTCCTTCGCTCTAGGCCGTCTCGCCCGCCAGCGCGGCGGCGAAATCCAGCATTTTTCCGGCATCCTTGATGCCGGGCCCGGTCTCGATGCCCGACGAGACATCGACCGCTGCGGCACCCGACGCCTCGACGGCGGCAGCGACATTGGTTGCATCGAGCCCCCCGGACAAGAGCCAGGGCACGGAAATCTGCAGCGGTTTCAGCAGCGCATAATCATAGCCCATGCCGTGCCCGCCGGGCCGGTCGGCGCCTTTGGGCGGCTTGGCATCGAAAAGCAGCATGTCCGCGACCCGGTCGAAGGTCTTTGCGGCCTCCAGATCCGCAGCCGTAGCCACAGGCAAGGCCTTGATGACACCGCGCTTGGCATAGGCTCGCGCCTGCACGACGCGCTGTGGCGTCTCGCTTCCGTGCAGCTGGATCCAGTCTGGGTGCATGGCGTCACGGATGCGCGCCAGGAGATCGTCATCGGGATTGACGGTCACCGCCACGGTCTCGCTCGAACTGGCCAGATGGGCCAGTTCTCCGGCAAGCGACGGCGAAACGCCGCGCGGACTCTTTTCAAAAATGACATAGCCCGTCCAGCGCGCCCGGGCCCGTTCGGCCGCTGCCACATCGCGTCCGGTCTTCAATCCGCAGAACTTGATATCGGTCATCCGATACCGGTTAAACGCTTGCCGCGCAGGAGAAAAGGGGAGAATTGCCGGCAGCCGGAACCGGGCCGGTCATATGACCGGCCCGGCCGGGGGTCGGACTACAACTCGTCGTGACCGATCACGTTGAACGGGTTTTCATAGCCCGAATAATTGTGGTTGGACGAGATGATGAACTGGACGATGTCCATCCAGCCATAGGTGTCCGTGTTATATTTTTCGAACTGGTAGTCGAACAGTGTCCAGCCGAACTGGGCCGGCCGATTGGCTGCGGAATTGGCGCCGAAGTAGGACAGGAGGTCGCCCATTATGTAGACGCCGATCACACCGTACCAGGTGGCGCTGGCATAATTCAGGACCGCATCGTAATTCGCCTTCTTCCCGAAAGCCGAAGTGACCAGATTGGTCTTGACGCCATTGGCACCGAAGGTTGGCAGACCCTTGTACTGGTCCTGGACGTAGACGGAGAAATTGCGGTTCGAATTGCCATAGGCAGCGCTGCCGCTTGTATTGTCGCTCCAGCCGATCGGCACACCCAGCCGCAGATCGCTGTTGATACGATTGTAGAGCACGATCTTCGAACGCACCGAACCCAGCGTCTGCATGTCGCTCGACGAGGTAACCGGATAGGCCGAAAGAACATCGGCCAGCGCGTTAAGTACATTCGTGGAATCGCCATTGTAGCCATTCCAGTCATCAACCTTCAGCGTCATCACCACCATTTCGGAGGTGTTGGAGGCAAGGAAGGTCTTGCACTCGTCCATCAGCGACGTGAAGGACTGGTATTCGTTAACCCCTGTCGAGCTGCCCAGGTCTCCGTGGCAAGTCACGAAGGAGTAGGTACTGCCCGTCTTCTGCACCTTGAGCCGGACGTCGAGCAGGCGGACCCCGCCATTCAGCTGATCCGTTATGGAGAAGCGGTGACAGGCATAGGGCGTATGGATGGTCGTGTTGATTGCAGCGGAGTCGTGCGTGCCCGGCAGGTTGATATTGCCCAGGGGCAGCGAGTCGTCGATTGACTGCAACCAGTTGGACGCGCTCGTATCCGTCGTGTGCAGGTCGACGATGGCATAGCGCATGAAGACCTTGGAATTACCCCCGATCAGCTTCAGCACGATCTCATTGTCCCCGGCCTTCAGCATGCTCGCCGGCACCGACCAGACCATGTCGTAGAAGCTGGTGATATGCGGATCGAAGCCCGTCACCAGAAGCTGGCCATTGACGGTGATGGAGATCGGACAATTTGTCGTGCCGTTCACAATGGAGCTGCACAACTGGAAGATCAGATTGACGCCCTGTTGCTGGTCCAGCTTCAGATTGAACTTGAAGAAGCCGTCGACGTAATTGATCGACCAGCAGGTATAGGTCGGATTGTAGTCGCAGCCCTGATACAGCGGCAAGGAGTAGTTCGCGGTCCGCGCCGGGTCGGGACGGGTGAAGTCGATGGTCTGCTTGAGCGCGGCTGTCGTCGCCGCGGGGCGAGCTTGTTGCGCCGACCGCTTTGTCGCGACCGGTGCATCGGGCGTTTTGAGAGACATGGCAGATATCCTGGGATGAGTGTGATCGATCGGCCGCGCTAGCACGGCCGGCAGATTGCATTTGGAACTCACTCGATTTCGAACTGGCTGCGACCCGCCCGTGTGTTCTGCCGCATCCTTTAAAGCGGGTGTCATGTGCGGGTCGGGAGCGCCAGTCAGTACGCGCTTTGCGCAGCGTGTTTCTAGCCTATTACTTAAGGTTCGTCCAGAGCATAAATATAACTAGACCGTGTTGTGCCAAACGCATGGAGAGCGCGGCATGGCACAGCGCCTTATGGGCTTTCGACGGTTCGCTGGGCGGGGCCGTCCCGGTTGAGGCAGAACGCCATTGGCTGAAACAGCATCCATTCGACGAATGCTTTGATCTTCGGTTCGACGGCCCGCGTCTTGTCGAAGACGAGATAGTGCGAATGCGTGTGCGGGGATTCATGTTCGAAAGGCTGCAACAGGCCGCCGGCCGCGAGCTGTTCGGCGAAGTATATCGGCGTGACCATCACCGCAGCATCTCCGGCAGCGATGGCCGCCGACACCTCCATCGTCTGGGTTTCCAGCTCCAGGGCCGGACGTTCCGGCAGACGGGCAGGGTCGACCCCACATTCCTCCATCCAGGCACTCCACCAGTGCATGGGCCCGAACAGGCGCAGGCGCAGAAGATCTTCCGGCTTTTCGAACGGACCGAACCGGACGGCTGCCTGGGCCGGCACAAGCGGCGCGGTCTTGTCGTCAAAAAGGTGACGCGCCTCCAGGCCCGGCCAGTATCCCCGGCCCATACGGATGCCGATATCCGCGTCGCCGGCGCGGATGTCGACCAATTCGGACCGGCTGTCGATCCGCACGGCCAGATGCGGGTGATCGATCTGGAAGCTGCCGATCCGCGGGACCAGCCAGTTCGAACAGAATGTCGGCAGGGCGGTGATGGTCAGCACGCTGTCCCGGTCCTCACGCACATCGCGGAACGTGCGTTCGAGCAGGCGGAAGGCCTCGGATGTCCCCCGGGCCAGTTGTGCGCCACGTACGGTCAGTTCGACGTGGCGGGCCTTGCGTTCGAACAGCGCGAAGCCGAGCCGGTCCTCAAGCAGCTTGACTTGATAACTCACGGCGGCCTGGGTCATGCCAAGCGCCTCGCCGGTACGCGTGAAATTGCCCAGACGCGCTGCGGCCTCGAAGACGCGGATAGCATTGACCGGGGGCAGGGAAGCGAAATTATCCATAAGCGGTATTTATCAAAGACCCTTGAGAACGCGTTGGTCAAGACTGCCCTGACCCGCTACATCCCGGTCGTGCTTATGACGGAGGCCGCCATGACCCTGGTCGAACTGATGATCGAAAGAACCCCTCCCCGCGTCACCGGAGCAGCAGGTGATCGCTGGCTTGTCGACAAGTCCTGGCTGGGCTGGCTTGTCCGGACCTTCGGCTGGCTGGAAGGCAGGACCGACTGGAACCGGAAAGCTTGAGGGCAACAGTCGTGCCCGATGCCGATGGGTGCGGCTGCAGGTGTGGCGGACCGGCGCCGTGCTGCCGATGACCGGTGCCGGTCCTGCCACGCCGACCCGGGCAGACGACAAGGCGAACAAAAGGAAAGGGCCCGTCAGCACACTGCCCGGGCCCTTTCTCTTTCGCACGATTGCGAACGGTTATTCGACGAGTTCCGGAACGGTTTCCCGCGATGCGTCCACGCGTTCGCGCAACTCCTTGCCGGTCTTGAAGAAAGGCACATGCTTTTCCTTGACGGCAACGCTTTCGCCGGTCCGCGGATTGCGTCCGATACGGGCGGGGCGGCGGCGCACCGAGAAGGCACCGAAGCCGCGGAGCTCAACCCTGTCCCCGCGGGCAAGGGCATCGGTGATACCGTCAAGGACCGTGTTGACCACACGCTCGACATCGCGGTGGTAGAGGTGGGGATTGGCCTCCGCCAACTTGTCGATCAATTCCGATTTGATCATGCTAAACCTCCGCGCGGGAAAGCCTGATCCTTACGTCTGCTGCTGCGGCCGTCAATGCGCACGGACAAAAAAACGGCCGGAGCGTGAGCTCCGGCCGTCTTCTGTCTGTATGTAAGGGGATGGAGACGACTAGTTGTCGTCCTTCTCCTCTTCCTTCTCGCGCAGTGCGGCGCCGAGAATGTCGCCGAGCGACGCGCCGGCGTCGGACGAACCGTACTGTTCGACGGCCTCACGCTCCTCGGAAATCTCCAGCGCCTTGATGGACAGGGAGATGCGGCGCGATGCCTTGTCGATATTGGTGACGCGGGCGTCGACCTTGTCGCCGACCGCGAAACGCTCCGGACGCTGTTCCGCGCGATCGCGGGACAGGTCGGACTTGCGGATGAAGGACTTCATCGAACCGTCTTCGCCGAAGGAGACCTCGATACCGCCCGAGGTGACCTCGGTGACGGTGCAGGTCACCGTATCGCCACGGCCCACGCCGGACGAATCCATCGGATCGCCGCCGAGCTGCTTGATGCCCAGGGAGACGCGCTCTTTCTCGACGTCGACATCGAGCACCTTGGCCTCGACGACATCGCCCTTCTTGAATTCCTCGATGGCCTGCTCGCCCGACTTCTCCCAGGAGATGTCGGAGAGATGGACCATGCCGTCGATATCGCCGTCGAGACCGACGAACAGACCGAACTCGGTGATGTTCTTGATCTCGCCCTTGATCGACGATCCGGACGGATGGGTTTCCGCGAAGACTTCCCAGGGATTGCGCTGGGTCTGCTTGACACCCAGGGAGATGCGGCGCTTTTCGGCATCGACGTCCAGCACCATGACTTCGACTTCCTGCGAGGTCGACAGGATTTTGCCCGGATGGACGTTCTTCTTGGTCCAGGACATTTCGGAAACGTGGACGAGGCCTTCAACGCCCTCTTCCAGTTCCACGAAGGCACCATATTCGGCGATATTGGTGACACGGCCCTTGAAAACGGCGCCAACCGGGTATTTGGCGCCCACGCCTTCCCACGGATCCGACATCAGCTGCTTCATGCCGAGCGAGATGCGCTGTGTGTCCTTGTTGATCTTGATGATCTGGACTTTGACGGTCTGGCCGACTTCCACCACTTCGGACGGGTGGCCGACGCGGCTCCAGGACATGTCAGTGACGTGCAGCAGACCGTCGATCCCGCCCAGGTCCACGAACGCACCGTAATCGGTGATGTTCTTGACCACGCCTTCGCGGGTCTCGCCCTCGGCCAGCTGACCGACGAGTTCGGCACGCTGTTCGGCGCGGCTTTCTTCCAGCACGGCGCGGCGCGAAACCACGATATTGCCGCGCGGACGGTCCATCTTCAGGATCGCGAAGGGCTGTTCCTGATTCATCAGCGGACCGACATCGCGCACCGGGCGGATATCCACCTGGGAGCCCGGCAGGAAGGCCGAGGCGCCGCCCAGGTCCACCGTGAACCCGCCCTTGACGCGGCCCACGATGGCGCCGTTGACGGGCTCCTTTTTCTCGAAGGACTTCTCGAGACGATCCCAGCTTTCCTCGCGGCGGGCTTTGTCGCGCGACAGGATGGCATCGCCGAGCGCGTTTTCGATGCGCTCCAGGTAAACTTCGACTTCGTCACCCACTTTGGGGGCTTCCGAGCCCGGGCCCGTGAACTCGCGCAGCGGGATCCGGCCTTCGGTCTTCAGGCCGACATCGACCACCACGAAATCGTTTTCGATCGCGGTCACGGAACCTTTGACGACCTGGCCTTCCGCCAGATCTCGTCCGGCGAGACTCGCTTCGAGCATGGCGGCAAAATCATCGGTCGTCGGGGTGAGGGATTCGTTAGACATGTTAAAGGGTTGCTCCAATGCGGCGAACGCTTCGAACTGTGCTTTCGCGGCCACCGCGTAGCCGTTTCCGGCCGGTTGGTCGTTGTACAAATGGGCGCCAGCCAAGGCCGCGACATCGGATCGATATTGCGGTGACGGCATCTGGAACGCCCGGCTTCTTGTTGCTCTAGCGTCGGAAGTGTCACGCCTTTTGGCGCTTTTCCACAATGCGGATCGCTGTTGCAACGGCCGCGTCTATACTCAAGGAAGACGTATCAAGCAAGATCGCGTCGTCCGCCGGACGCATCGGCGCATCGCTGCGCCCGGCATCCCGGCGGTCCCGTTCGCGGGTCTGTTCCAGCATTGCGTCAAAGCTGAGCGTCTCGCCGCTCGCGGTCAATTCCGCCCAGCGGCGGCGGGCCCGTGTCTCCGGATCGGCGGTCACGAACAGCTTTACGTCCGCATCCGGGCAGATCACCGTTCCGATATCCCGGCCGTCGAGAATGGCGCCGCCCGGCTGCGTTGCAAAGGCACGCTGCACCTCGAACAGGGCGTCACGCACGGCCGGAATCGCCGCGATTTTTGACGCCATGGCCCCGGCCTGTGCCGTGCGTATGCGAGCTTCGTCGATCGCCGAGACATCGAGGTCGCGGGCCAGCGCCGCACAGGCGGTGTGGTCCTCCGGGGACACGCCGGCATCAAGCACCGCCACGCCGGTGGCGCGATATAGCGAGCCCGTGTCCAGATGGGGCAGGGACAAGTGCGCGGCCAGCGCCTTTGCGATCGTGCCCTTGCCTGAGGCCATGGGTCCGTCGACGGCGATGATCATCTCAACCGGCCTCCAGCGCCGCGCCCAGGCTGCGCATATGGTCGAAGAAGTCGGGATAGCTGGTCGCGATCATGGCGATATCGTCGACGCGCGCGCCCGTTCGCGAGGCGAGGCCGAGGACAAGGCCGCTCATGGCCAGCCGATGATCGTGATGCGTCACCGTTTCGCCGCCGCCCTCGAGCCCCTTCGGACCGGCCCCGTAGACGGTCAGACTATCCTCGCCGGCTTCCACCCTGGCGCCGTTCACAGTGAGTAGCGCCGCGGTGCCGGCAAGCCGGTCGCTTTCCTTGGCGCGCAGTTCCGCAAGCCCTGGCATGAAGGTGGTTCCGGTCGCGAATGCGGCGGCGACTGCAAGAATGGGATATTCGTCAATCATGGCAGGCGCGCGCTCGGCCGGCACTTCGATACCTCTCAGCGGGCTGGTCCGCGCGGTTACTGTCATCGTGCGCTCGCCGGCCATGACAGGTCCCGGCACGATTGTCAGGTCCGCTCCCATTTCCTTCAGGGTCTCGATCAGGCCGGTGCGGGCCGGGTTGTTCATGACGCCGGTCAGCGTGACTTCGGAGTCCGGCACGATCAGGGCAGCGACAATCGCAAAGGCCGAAGAGGACGGATCTCCCGGCACGTCGACCACCTGACCGGTCAGGCGCTGCGGACCGGTAAGACGGATGCGCGTACCGCCGCCTTCGCGCGTCACGTCTATTTCGGCTCCGAAGGATTTCAGCATGGTTTCTGTGTGGTCGCGCGTGACCTGCAGCTCGCGCACACAGGTTTCTCCCTTAGCGCCCAGGCCGGCGAGCAGGATTGCCGATTTCACCTGTGCCGACGCGATGGGCGGCGTGTAGTCGATAGCCGCCAGTTCCCCCGGCTCCAGATGGGCTGGCAGGCGCCCGTCGGTCGTTGTGAAGCGTGCGCCCATGAGACCCAGCGGATCCGTGACACGCCGCATCGGGCGGGATGAGAGGCTTTCATCCCCGACGAAATCCGCGCCCGCTCCGGACCCGGCGACTGCTCCCATGACCAGGCGCACGCCTGTGCCCGAATTTCCGAAGTCGAGCGGTTCTGGCGGGGTTGAAAGCCGGCCGCTCGTGCCCTGCACTACCCATTCGCCGGGGCGGTTGTGCTTGACGCCGGCGCCGAGCGCAGCCATTGCCTTCGCTGTATTCAACACGTCTTCGCTTTCCAGCAGACCGGAAATGCGCGTCTCGCCCCGGGCAAGGGCGCCAAGAATGAGAGCACGGTGGGAGACGGACTTGTCCCCGGGAGCGGCCAGGGAACCTGCCAGGCCCGAGGCCGGATGGGCCTGCGCGGGACCGCGCAGACGGGAGGACGTTTCGCTCATGAACGGAAATGCAAGGTTTGAGGTGACATGACGGCGAAGAGGTTTTGACAGAGGGCGGTGATCGTGGCAACGGGTCCCGCCGAAATTCGAAACTGGTTGTGAAGGGAAGTCATGGCCAAGCCAGAACTGGGAACCAAGCGCGCCTGTCCGAGCTGCAGCGCGAAATTCTACGATTTGGGCCGCCGGCCGGCCCGCTGTCCGAAATGCGAAACCGAGTTCGATCCGGAACTCGAGGAACCGCGTCTGGAGACAGCACCGGAAGTCGAGGAAGAGCCGCCTGCCAAACAACCCGCCGCCACATCGGACGATGATGGTTACGGCGACGAGACCGACGACACACCTGAAATCGATGCCGAAGCCGACCGCATTCCCGACAGTGACGACGATGATGACGACGAGGACTCATCCGGTCTGAGCGACGATCTTCCCGACGGGTTCGAGGAAGACGATGTCGATAATGACAGCGATGACGAGGACGATACGAGTGTCCTGCTCGACGATGAGGAAGACGATGATTTCGGCGACTTCCCGATTGAAAAGGACGAGGACCTGTAGGCCGGTTTCCGGTCGCTGCATTTGTGGCGCACAAGAGGCTTGATCCCGGTGAAAACCGGGACTAGTTTCCGCGCCTCCCGCCGGGACCCAATCCGGCACAGGGTAATGGGGCCATAGCTCAGTTGGGAGAGCGCTTGAATGGCATTCAAGAGGTCGGCGGTTCGATTCCGCCTGGCTCCACCATTCCCTCGATCTCACGACAGTCCGCTTCGCGGACGTCTCCGATGGGGCGGGCTGACCGCCCGGCGCGCAGTCGCGCTTGCGAACCCTGCGGGTTCGAAGTTACTTCGTCCAGCTCCACCATCTTCCAGCCGGCAGGATTCGGGTAATCGGCCCGCGACAGGCTCGGGCATCCGTTATTTGCCTAATGAAAGTCCCGGCTTTTCGGGATCACGCGCACATTGCGCGGATGTGTGCGTCCGCGCGGATCCCGGCTGACGGGGCGGGCCACTTCATCGGTCGGGGCCAGCACCTGTTTGAGCGTATCGCGCTGGACGTCTTCGGACAGCAGTGAGAGATCGTCCGTCCGGTCGACGAGGCCTTCGGCAACGATATGCACGACATTGTCGGCGCTTTGCACCCGGCCGCTCACCGCAAGTAGCCGCGCTCCCATGACGACAGGACGAAACCGGTCGAAAACGCGCGGCCAGACGACAAGATTGGCGATGCCGGTCTCGTCCTCGATGGTGATGAACACCACACCACTGGCTGTACCCGGACGCTGGCGTACCAGCACAACTCCACCGGTTTTCACCCGGCTCCCGCCCGGCCGCGCATTGGCCGAGCGTGTTGTGACCAGGCCCATGGCGTCATAGCGTTCGCGCAGGAAACGCAGGGGATGCGCCTTCAGGGACAGGCCCGTGGTCTGATAGTCCTGCAACACGTGCTCCGACAGGGGTATGTCCGGCAGGCCGGCCTCGCGCTCGCGTCCAAACGCATTGACACCGGCCATGTCGAACAGGGGAAGTCCCGCGTCCCGCGCACCGCCACGAATGGCCCAGAGCGCCTGCCGGCGGTCGAGTTCCATAGACCGGAAGGCATCGGCGGCGGCAAGACGTTCCATCGCCCCCCGGCCCAGCCCGGCACGGCGCCGCAATTCCGCCGGATCGTCATAGCCGCGGCCTCGTCCCTCGACGATTGCCATGGCATCGTCCTCGCGCAGGCCATCGATCAGTCTCAGTCCCAAGCGCAGGGCGAAACCGCCCCTTTCGGCCGGTTCCAGCATACAGTCCCAGGCCGAGTAATTGACGTCCGGCCCGCGCACTTCGACACCATGCTCGCGGGCATCGCGGACGATCTGGGCCGGCGCATAAAACCCCATGGGCTGGGAATTCAGAAGCGACGCTGCAAACACCTCCGGGTGATGGCATTTCAGCCAGGCGGAAACATAGACTAGAAGCGCGAAGCTGGCGGCATGACTTTCGGGGAAACCGTAATCGCCGAATCCCTTGATCTGGTTGAAACAGGCCTGGGCGAATTCCAGCGAATAACCGCGCGCAGTCATGCCCTCGACCATCTTGCTCTCATAGTTCGCGATCGTGCCCATCTTGCGGAAAGTCGCCATGGCCCGGCGCAGCCCGTTGGCCTCATCCGGCGTGAATTTCGCGGCATCGATCGCGATCTGCATGGCCTGTTCCTGGAACAGGGGAACACCCAGGGTCCGGCTGAGGATCGACCGCAACTCGTCCGGCGGCCCGTGCTCCGGAGCGGGCGAAGGATAGTCGACGGCCTCCAGCCCCTTCCTGCGCCGCAGATAGGGGTGGACCATATCGCCCTGGATCGGCCCCGGCCGCACGATGGCAACCTCGATCACCAGATCGTAGAAGTTTCCCGGCCGCAGACGCGGCAGCATGGTCATCTGGGCCCGGCTCTCGACCTGGAATACGCCCAGACTGTCTGCCTCGCAGAGCATGTCGTAGACCGCCCTGTCACCTTCAGGGATCGAGGCCAGGCTCCATGTCTCGCCCTTGTCGAACGCAAGCATGTCGAAGGCCTTGCGGATACAGGTCAGCATGCCCAGCGCCAGGACATCCACCTTCATGATACCCAGGGCGTCGATATCGTCCTTGTCCCATTCGATAAAGGTGCGATCGTCCATGGCCGCATTGCCCACGGGCACTGTTTCGATCAGCGGGCCCCGGGTCAGTACGAATCCCCCGACATGCTGGGAGAGATGGCGCGGGAAGCCGATCAGCTCGCCGGCCAGACGCAGCGCCAGGCGGATTGACGGATTGTCCGGATCCAGCCCGGCCTCGCGGATATGCTCGGTGTTTACCGACCGCCCCCAACTGCCCCAGACCGTGCCCGCCATCGCCGTGGCGATGTCCGGAGACAGGCCCATCGCCTTGCACACATCACGCAGCGCCGAGCGCGGCCGGTAGGAGATCACCGTCGCAGTCAACGCGGCGCGATGGCGGCCATAACGGCGGTAGACATACTGGATTACTTCCTCGCGCCGCTCATGCTCGAAATCGACGTCGATATCGGGCGGTTCCTTGCGTTCCTTTGACAGAAAGCGCGCGAAAAGCAGGCTGGTCCGGGCCGGATCGACCTCGGTAATGCCGAGACAGTAGCACACGGCCGAATTCGCCGCCGACCCCCGGCCCTGGCAAAGAATGCCCTGCCGGCGTGCCCAGGCGACAATATCGTGCACAGTGAGGAAATAGGCGGGATAGCCAAGCGCCTCGATCAGGGCGAGTTCCTGATCGACCAGGCGGGCCACCTTGTCGGGAATGCCGTTGGGATAGCGCCTGTGTGCGCCCTCCCAGGCAAGAGCTGTGAGATGCTGCTGTGGCGTCCGGCCGGGCGGGACAGGCTCGTCAGGATAGACATAGGCCAGTTCGTCGAGGCTGAAGGCACAGCGCGCCACGATTTCCTGCGTGCGAGCCAGAGCCGTTTCGAACCCCTTGAACAGGCGTTCCATCTCTTCCGGTGATTTGAGATGACGCTCGGCATTCGGCTGTAACCGGAACCCGGCCGTTTCCATGCTGCAGCCCTCGCGGATACAGGTCAGCACGTCCTGCAAGGGGCGGCGGGACGGGGTGTGGTAGAACGCGTCTTGAGCCGCGACCAGCGGCACACCGGTGCGTCCGGCAAGGGCCGACAATGCGCCCAGGCGAGCCCTGTCGCCGCCGGCCATACGGTGGATGGCCGCCAGATAGAGACGATCGCCCCAGATCCTGGCGAGACGGGCCAGCAAGTCCTCGAACCCGTCATCATCGTTCTCTGGCGGGATGAGGATGAAAATCTGGCCTTCGCCATGAGCTATAATGTCGTCCAGTGCGATGCGGCACTCGCCCTTGGGCACATCGCCCATCTTGCCATTCGACAACAATGCGCACAGGCGGCCATAGGCGGCGCGGTCGGTGGGATAGCAGACCAGGTCCGGCCCGTCGGCGGGGCGCAGCCGGGCCCCGACCAGAAGGGGAAAGCCGTGTTCCTTCGCCGCCAGATGCGCCCGCACCACCCCGGCCAGCGTGTTGATATCGCAAACGCCCAGTGCGGCAAGGCCGAGCGCCTTGGCGGCCAGCACCATTTCCTCGCCATGCGAGGCCCCGCGCAGAAAGGAAAAATTGGTCGCGCTGACGAGTTCGGCATAACCGGTCATGGGAAGAGCCCGTGGACATACCAGGCCGGCGTCCCGCCGCGACCATCGCCATAAAGGCCTTCGCGGAAAATCCAGTAGCGGCGTCCATCCGTGTCTTCGACGCGGTAATAGTCGCGCGCCCGGGACGGCCGCGGCGGCGGACGCCACCATTCCGGTGCGATGCGTTCCGGCCCGTCGGCACGACGGACCCTGTGCACCACCCGGCGCCAGACAAAGCGCATGGGCGGTCCGTCGGGGATTTCCGCGATCACATCGAGGCTTTCCGGCCGCTCGAACAGGCGCAGGGGGCGCAGCGCACTTCCGGCCGGGGCCGCGCTCTGCCAGTCCGGGAGTTCACCATCATAGACAGAGAGTCTTTCCGCCCGTTCGGGCAGATGGCTTTCAACCGGTTTGAGGGTTTTCACCACCCGGTTGCCCAGCCGGGCGGTGATCCGGTCGGCGAGCAGCGACAGGCCCGCCAGGTCCGGCCCTTCCCGGCCGAAACCCGGCCCGAAATCGCGCGCAACGGCCCGGACCGGTCCCGTGCCGGCCGCCTCCAGCTCCACCATCTCGATCCCGAAGCCCGGATCGATCCCGTCCAGACGGTCCCGGAACAGGCGCAGAATGTGGTCCGGGTCGCGCACCGGCCGGGCCGCACCCGCCTGGACCACGGTCACGCTCTGATCGCTGCGGAAGGCGGCGAAGCGGAAGCGGCGCGCGCCTTCACCATGGGTATCCAGCCGTTCGCACAGGGCCGGCACCAGCTGCTCCAGCCCGGCCCGGATACCGTCATGATGCAGCAGCGGTTCCGCGCAGGGCAGGCGAACCGCATGATCCGGCGGCGGGCGCAAAGGATCGAGCGGTTCCGGCCGCAACCCCAGCGCCTGATCGAGCCGGGTCAGGACCGCATCGGCAACCGACCGCGAATGAAAGCGCCGGGCCAGGGCCTTGCGGTCGATATCGTAAAGCTGGCCGATCCGCGTCAGTCCGAAGCGCCTGAGCAGGGTCAGCGCCCCCTCCGTCAGGCGCAGACCGGACATGGGCAAGTCCGCCAGACCGGCCCGGAGGCCGGTTTCGTTAAGCCGCGTCCGGTCCGGCGCCGCATGCGCGAGGGCCCAGGCGGCGCCCGGCGTCGGCGCCAGACCGAGCCGGCAGGCAAGTCCGCTCCGGGCGAGCGCCGCTGCCATGTCATTCATCATCGCCGTTTCGCCACCGAAAAGATGGGCGCCACCGGTTGTATCGATCAGGATCGAATCAGCATCGGCCAGCGCGACACTGGGCGACCAGCGTTCCATCCACAGGGCGAGCGCCGACAAGGCCTGCGCATCAGCCATGCGGTCGACGGGCTCCGCCATCATCTCCGGCGCCCGGGCACGGGCATCGGCGAAGCGCAGCCCCGCCTCGATTCCGGCCATGCACGCCGCCGCATTGGCCGCCACAACGCGCAGGCCGTGCTGGCCGCTTTCGGTCAGAACGAAGGGTGTGGCCTCATCCGGTGTCACGCCATTCGAGGCCACGTCCCGGAACGGGGCCGATGCGGCGCGGCTGCGGTACAGACGGTCGAGCGGCCAGTCCGGGAACCAGACGCAGACATGGCGCTTCATGATGGAACTCCAGGTCGAAGACGCGTCCCGCCTCGCCCGGCCGCAGGCGGGACTTCTCCAGAACCGCACGCCAGGCCGGCCGCCCCGGGGCGCGCGCATCGTATGGATCCGGTTGCGACGGCCGCGCCGAAACCCGCCATCGTCCCTGTGCGGCCGTTGCCCCCGACCGCGTATGAGGAAACATCAGCACCAGCGGAGTCCGGCTGGATTCCGACGCAAGGACCAGCCGGCGCGCCGCCGTGAAGTCCATGCCGTCGACCTCCCCCACCACAGCAGCAAGCTCCTTGTCCCGCGCGCCCTCCTCGATCGCCCGCAACGCATCCAGGCGCGTACGTGCCTCAACCCAGAGCAGGCGCCCGGGGTCGAACCCGAACCCGGCAACTCCACGGGCCGAAACACGCCCATGCTCGGCGGCCAGCGCCTGCTGGCGCACCCAGAGACAGACACCCGGCCTCCCGGCATCGCGCAAGGCTGCCAGGGTCAGACCTGCCAGGGCCGCAAAATCGCCGAAACCGGCCTCGGCCAGCTCATGCAGGCCCGCCTGCCCCAGCCCGTAGGGGAAGGGGGAGACTGCCGGCCTCCCGGCCACATTCGTGTCGGGCTTCAAGATCATTGTTCTGTTTTTGTTCCAATGCAGGAAAGAGTCAAGAGCGTCCCGAACAATCCCCATACCCAGGATCAAAAGAGCGGATCGGGAGGGCTGAGCCTTGGACCAGGCCAAACGCCCATTGCTCCGGCGAGGCGAAGCAAGTCACCCACAAGCCGCCGCCGGTCGGTCTCGTCGGCCGGCTTCTCGACGGCTCCCACGACATTGGCGAACTCGCGAGCCTGCCGCACGGCATCCGGGCGCTGAGAGAGAGCCAGGACCGGTATGTCACACAAAGCCGGATGACCAGACATTCGCTCGAGCAGCCAGACACCGTCATGCGCACCCATCACCATGTCCAGAAGCACGCAGACAGGCCGTTTGCTCCGCCCCGACAAGGCCCGGTGGCGCAACAGGTCCCACGCCGCGTCCGCCGACGGAGCCCGTTCCAGCTGAAGAATGGCCGCATGACGCCGCACGGCATTCTCGACCAGTTCCGCATCGGCTTCATCGTCTTCGACCAGAAGGACGCGCTTCATGATTTCAATCAAAGAGTTCGTTTTCCAGCCTCTCCAGTGTCCCACGCCTGTCGCCTGGAATCCAGAAATGGTTTTAATTTGGAACCAATGATTCCGGCGCGCCAAGGGGTGCTTGAATGCCAATCGGAAAGGGAAATGCATGAACTGGGCGGCAGAACTTCGAGCCATGCGGGCCCGCGCCGGGCTGACACAACGGGGCCTCGCCAGACTGCTGGACACCAGCCAACCGCACATCTCGCGTATCGAGGCCGGACTTGCCCTGCCTCGCCACGGCCTGATTGACCGGATCCGCCTGTTCCGCGATGCACCGAAGGCCCGCGGCGTTCTGGCCGGCATTCTGGCCAGCGTGCGCCGCAACCCCAATGCCGCCTGCGTCCTTCAACCGGAGGACGGTACCCTGCGCTATGTTGCGCTGAGCGCCGGCTTCCGGCGCCATCCCCAGTTCACCAACGATAATGAAGGAGAATGCGTCCGTCCCGAGATTAGTCCGAACGGGACCAAGCTGGTCCGCAAACTCCTGGAAAGCGGCATATTCAACGGCGATGCAGAGACGGTGGAAACACTCTGGCCCGCCGATACCGGTGGTGTCCGCTATTACTGGTCGGTCACGCATACACCGATCCGGACGGCCACCGCAGAGCGCTATCTGCACTGCGCCCTGCAACCGATCGACCCCAGCACATATGAGCGTCTCCACAAGACCTGGAACGGGCGGCTCCGGATCCGGACCTATCGCCCGCCGGAGCCGACGCCAACGCTTCCTTTACCCCGATAGGCTAGAAGAAAGGCATGACCGGATTGCGCCGCCTTCTTCCCCTAACCGCGTTTGCGGCAGCCCTGTGCCTGACCGGCCCGGCCCTGGCCGGTGGAGGAGGCAGTCCCGCGCCCAGCGAGGACAGCCGCCACAGAACGCTGACCTCCTCGGAATCCTATGTCCCCATTTCCGCACTCACGGCGACCGTGCAGGCCAATCACCGGGCCCAGGGCCTGCTGCAGATAGAAGCCGGACTGGAAGTGCCCGACGCGCGACTGCGCAGGCGGGTGGAACAGTACATGCCGCGCCTTCGCAATGCCTGGGTGACCGCGCTGAGCGTCTATACCGGCGTCAATTACCGCTTCGGCGACGTTCCCGATGCCGACCGGATCGCGCAGGTCCTGCAGGAAGCGACCGATATCACGCTCGGTCAGGAAGGTGCGGAAATCCTGATCGGCATGATCATCATCCACCCCAACTGATGGCGGATTAGCCCGCGACGGCGTCCATGAAGGATGCCAGGTCGACATCCTTCTGCGTCACACCGCCGGCATCATGCGTGGCCAGGGTCACATCGACCTTGTTGTAGACATTGAACCATTCGGGATGGTGATCCATCTGGTCGGCCTTCAGCGCCACCCGGCTCATGAAACCCCAGGCGGCATTGAAATCTGCGAACTGGAAGGCCTTGCGAATTGCGTCGCGGCCCTCCACGGCCGACCAGCCGGACAAACCGGCCACAGCAGCCTCGGCTCCGATGCGATCCATATCCTGGTCTCCCTTGATTGCCTATTCCGCCGCCGGAAGCGGCATCGGTTCGATGCCCAGCGTTTTGAACAGATCGAAATCCTCGCCTTCGTCCGGATTGGGCGTCGTCAGCAATTCCTCGCCCACGAAGATCGAATTCGCCCCGGCGAGGAAGCACAATGCCTGCAACTCCTGGCTCATGCCTTCGCGTCCGGCCGACAGGCGCACCATCGAACGCGGCATCAGGATGCGCGCCGTGGCAATGGTGCGCACGAACTCGATACCGTCCAGCGGCTCCGAATCGCCCAGCGGCGTACCCGCAACCCCGACGAGGTGATTGATCGGCACGCTTTCCGGATGCGGATCCATGATCGCCAGCTCGGTCAGGAGACCGATGCGCGCGCCCTCGTCCTCGCCCATGCCGACAATGCCGCCCGTACAGACATGAATGCCCGCACCGCGCACCCGCGCCAGGGTATCCAGACGGTCCTGGTAGGTGCGTGTCGAGATAACGCGGCCATAGTCTTCCGGCGCGGTATCGAGATTGTGATTGTAATAATCCAGCCCCGCATCCCGCAGACGTTCGGCCTGGCCATCGTCCAGCATGCCGAGGGTAACGCATGTCTCCATGCCCAGCGCTTTCACGCCGGAAATCATGTCGCAGACCTTGTCCTCGTCGCGCGGCTTCAGTTCACGCCAGGCCGCACCCATGCAGAATCGTGTCGCACCGCCGGCCTTCGCCTTCTTTGCCGCCTCGAGCACCTCGTCCAGCGGCATCAGCTTGGAGGCCTTCAGGCCGGTATCGAAATGGGCCGACTGGTTGCAATAGCCACAATCCTCCGCACAGCCGCCGGTCTTGATCGACAGGAGCTGGCTGGTCTGGACCTGGTTGGCCGGATGGCATCTTCTGTGCACTGACTGCGCCGCAAAGATGAGATCGTTGAAGGGGGCACGGTAGATCCGGGCCGCATCCTCGCGGGTCCAGTCATTGCGCGGCTGTGCCAGAAGGTCGATATCGCTCAGCAAAAAGGTCATGGAAGGTCTGTCCCGGAAAATGACAACGGAACCTAGAAACGCGAGCGCCGCACGTCCAGACATGACACTGCGTTGGGCTGGCCGCATTCTGTTCGTTGCCGCGATCATTGTCATCACCGACCTGGCGCTGCAGCCGGGCCATGCCATGCCAGCCACGCTTCTGGGCTCGGACAAGCTGGAACATCTCGCGGCCTTTGCCGTGCTGACGGTGCTGGCTCATATCGCCTGGCCCGGTGTCAGCCGCTGGTTCACGGTTCCCATCCTGGTGCTTTACGGGATCGGAATCGAACTGGCCCAGGCGTCTCTGACGGTCGGCCGGACCGCCTCGCTCGCCGATCTCGGCGCCGACACGCTGGGCATTCTGGTCGGACTGGGCCTTCTCTCCCTCGTCCGGCCGGGGCGCTGAGCGGGCAGGTCCCGCCAAAGCGGGACCTGCATCATTCGGCATCAGGACGCGCGATCTGCTCCGGTCTTCGCCTCGGCCTCCCGCTTTTCGAAATAGTCCCGGGTCATCTTGAAGATGACGGGCGAAAGCACGAGCAAGGCGATGAGGTTGGGCGCCGCCATCATCCCGGTCAGCGTGTCCGTGGTCAGCCAGACTGTATTCATCAGCGCGGTGACATTGTCGCCCGCATAGAGCAGGCCGGTAACGAACAGCATCATGGCGATCCAGGCATAGCGGAACGGCATGATGATCTTCTCGCCGAAGAGATATTCGGCACAGCGTTCGCCGTAGTATGACCATCCCAGAATAGTTGTGAAGGCGAACAGCGCCAGCGCCACCGTGACGAAATGGTCGCCAAAGCCCGGCAGGGCTTCGGCGAAAGCCGCCGACGTGATGCGGGCACCCGTGTCGCAGACCTCCGGGGTGATACCGCTCTGGGCGATCAGGAAGGCATTGCATTCCTCCGGGATAACGCCCGAGGTGAGGATGGCCAGGCCGGTGATCGAACACACCATGATCGTATCGATGAAAGTACCCAGCATGGCGATGATGCCCTGGTCCACCGGATCATTGTTCTGCGCGGCCGCGTGCGCGATCGGGGCGGAACCCTGGCCAGCCTCGTTGGAGAAGATGCCCCTGGCGACACCGCGCTGCATTGCCAGCATCAGCATGGCACCGGTAAAGCCGCCGGCGGCGGCGTCAAACCCGAGCGCATTGGAGAAGATGCGGACAAGGGCATGCGGCACGGCATCGTAGTTGATCGCCACCACGCTAAGACCCAGCGCGATATAGATCAGCGCCATGGCGGGAACGACCTTTTCGGCGACGCTGGCGATGCGCTTGATGCCGCCCAGAATCACCATGCCCGCCAGCAGGGCCAGCAGCCCGCCGGTGACGTAGTAGTCGACGCCATAGGTCTCATTGACCGTACGCACGACTTCCGCCGTCTGGATCGCATTGCCGGTGCCAAGCCCCGCCATCACGCCGAAGAAGGCGAACACGCCGCCCAGCCAGATCCAGCGTTTCCCCATACCGTTCTTGATGTAGTACATCGGCCCGCCGACCCGCTGTCCGGTCTCGTCGACCTCGCGGTATTTCACAGCCAGCACGCCTTCGGAAAATTTCGTGGCCATGCCGACAAGGGCGGTCATCCACATCCAGAACAGCGCGCCGGGACCGCCGATCGCGATCGCCACAGCGACGCCCGCGATATTGCCGGTGCCGATGGTCGAAGACAGCGCAGTCATCAGGGCGGCAAAGGGGGTGACTTCACCGTCGCCCTCGGATTTGCGTCCCTTCATCAGCTCGCCGAAGGCAAAGCCGATCTTGCGCAGGGGCATGAAACGCAACCCGATCGTCAGGTAGAGCCCTGTCCCCAGCAGGAGGACCAGCATGGGCGGCCCCCAGACGAAACCGTTTACGGTCCCAATCCCGTTGGACACCACTTCGCCAATAGACGCCGAACTTGCACTCATACTCATCCCCGGTTGGTTAGGTGGGCGCACATTATGAACTCGACTCCGCCTCTCCAAGGTCTGCACGCGGCTCTTTCGCAGTAATCACGGCGCTCAGTGCCTGCCTGGAACGCAAAAGGCCCCGCCGGAGCGGGGCCTTAAGGTCTTCGGACGGGCCGGCGTCTATTCGCCGTCGCCGGGCTTGTCTTCGCCAGTGGAGACCGCAACGATTTCCTCGGCAGGCGTTTCGTCGGTTCCCCAGTCGTCGCCAGCCCAGTTGGGCGGCAATTCCCCGGTTGTGTCGAACCGCTTGGTCATCGCCACGACGACGCCGGACAACAGGAGCAGGGATATCACGTTCGGGATCAGCATTACCGAATTGGCGATGTCGCCGAAACGCCATAGTCCGTCCACATTCAGTATCAGCGTACCCACGAAGGCGACCAGCACCCACGCATAGCGGAAGGGTTTCGCCACCCAGTCGCCGGCGATGTAGGTGATGCACTGCTCGGCATAATAGGACCAGCCTATGATCGTGGTGAAGGCGAACAGCGCCTGCGCGGCCAGGATCACCCAGGCCCCGCCGAACATGCCCGCCGAATAGGCAGCGGTGGTTACGGCGGAGGCTTCCAGTTCGGTCGACATCCAGGCATAGGGCACAGGACCGCCCTCGCTCGGGAAGGAGCCTTCCACGACCAGGATGACCAGCGCCGTCATCGTGCAGATCACCATCGTGTCGATGAACACGCCCAGCATGGCGATCTCACCCTGCTTGACCGGATTCTTCGTCTGCGCCGCGGCGTGCGCGATCGGAGCAGAGCCCTGACCGGCCTCGTTGGAGAAGAGACCGCGGGCCACACCGGCGCGGATCGCGGCCAGGACGCCATAGCCGGCCAGCCCGCCGGCGGCCTGTTCAAGCCCGAAGGCATGCGAGAAGATCGTCGCGAACGCCCCCGGAACATGTTCGATATGGGTGACCAGGACAAACAGGGCCGCCGCCACATAGGCCAGCGCCATGAAGGGAATGATCTTGCCGGCCACACTGCCGATCGACTTGATTCCGCCGATAATGACGAGGAAGACCAGAGCTGCCAGGACCACACCGACCGCCCAGTTCGGAATGGCAAGCCCCAGCGAGGTACCGGCCTCAAGCGCGCTCTGCGTGACGGAATTGGCCTGGATCATGCCGCCGGTGGCAATCGCGGAGAACACCGTACCGGCGCAGAAGAGGAAGGCCAGCCAGCCCCAGTGCTTGCCCAGCCCGTTCTTGATCGAATACATCGGCCCGCCATGAAAATGCCCGTCGGGATGGCGTTCCCGGAAGCGCACGGCGAGGCTGGATTCGGCATAGGCAGCCGCCATGCCGAAGATCGCCGTGACCCACATCCAGAAGATGGCGCCGGGCCCGCCCAGCGTGATCGCCGTGGCGACGCCGGCGAGATTGCCCGTGCCGACCTGGCCGGACAGCGCGGTGGACAGGGCCTGCCAGGGCGTGATCTCGCCCTCGCCGGACCCTTTGCGACCGCCCCAGAGTTCGCCAAAGGCGGGCCCCAGGCGGCGCAGCGGGCGGAAGCCCAGCCGCAGCATGAAGTAGAGGCCGGTGCCCAGGAGCATGTAAGTGATGGGCCCGGACATCGGGACGATGCGGGTCCCGTTCCATTCGCCCCCCCACAGGAAGTCGCTGACCGTAAAGATCAGGTCGAATACAGCGTCCATAATTCTCCCCACGCGCTGTTGTCAGGCCGACACCTTAGTTAGGCGCCGGGGCCGATGGGAAGCCTTTTCTGGATAAAGCCTGCATGACGCGACGAGTGTGCGCATACGGAGCGATGAACGCCCATTCCTCCGGTCCCGACATCTCGATGGCGAAGATGCCCCGGACCCGGTCGTCATCCGGCATGCCGCGCAGCGCCGGGTCGGCGCGGCGATGCCAGGCCGGCCAGAACGAGATTTCCGGTCGTCGCATCGCTCGCGCTTTGACCCTGGATATCTGGCACCGTGGCCGGGCAAGCTCAGAAATAGCTGCCACCCAGTGTCACCACGCGGCCGCCGGTCCCGATCTTGAAGCGGGCGATCCCCGCACCGGACGCCGTGTTCACCCCGCCCAGGTCCAGCTGGACGATACCCCGGGCCTGCAGCGCCTCGATCGCCGACCAGAGCAGGAGATTGTGGGCACCGTCGCGGCGCCCCGTCTCGTCGGCCCAGCCCATGTGATACGTCGCCGCCCGGCCGTGAATCAGGAACAGCATCGCCGCCGTCTTTGACCGGCCCTTGTCGGCCCGCAGGATCAACAGGCTGGACCGCTCGCCCTTGGCTTCGGCATAAGCCGGAACCAGGGCAGCCGGTGCCGCACGATAACCGCGCTCGGTGCGCTGCCCCTCCTCGGTTTCCAGCAACCAGCGGTATTGCGCCGGCTTGGTACCGGCCTGCTGGACCTTCAGACCGGACTTTTCCGCCGCCTTGAGCCGGTTGCGCCACTTGCCGTCCAGTCCGGCACGAAGCGCCTCGGCGCTTTGGGTGAGATCCAGGAGCACCGTGGAATAGCCCGTCATCACCCGGCTCATCCTGCCGGCGCCTGCCGGCGCGGTCTCGTCAGGCGTAAACACGGTAATCCGAGGCCAGGACAGGCCAAGACCGCGCTTGAGCGCCCTGTAGGATTCGGCCTTCGCATCCGGCCCCACATTTTCCAGCCAGACCGGTCCGCGCGTACAGGCTGCCATATGCACGACCCCGCCAATCCGGCGCGTGGTGAACTGGGCAAGGCCGACAAGCGTATCGCCATCAAGGATGCCGGCACGGCAGACTTGCGCACCCAGTGCAACGAGGGCATCCCCATAACACCAGTCCTGCTGCACAGCCGCGGGCCGGTCCATCAGGGCGAGGTCCCAGGCCGGACGGTGTATATCCAGGTCGAGTTTCATCCTCGAAAGGGTTAGGGATGAGATCGCGTCAAGTCGAGACTGCCTGAGCAGAACGGAGACTGTCTGCGTGTTCGCGAGAAAGACCCGGACCGTGATGGGTTACCGTATCCCGGAACCCCGACCCACCCTGGCGGCCGTGTGGCTGGCCATTCTCTATGTCGGCATCCCCCTGTTGGTGGTAACCGGGCTTTTGGATCTCGCCATGCAGCTTGTTTTCGGGATCTGTACCGGATTGTGGTGCCTGGCCTGAACCGGCCTGTAATATTCTATTCAGGCTCGGATCTCCGCCCCTCAAATCACCCTGCCCGGCCCGAGACACGCCGAACTTTCCACCCGGTTTTTCGAAAAAACCACCCCGAATCCACCCAAAGCCGGATTGACGGGCCCTCACTGCCCAAACGCCAACCTCTTGTTTTTCATGCTGCATATCGGGCGCACAAAGAGTGCGGCGCGGGCGGCGCCGGTGCGCTAACACAACTCTTTTCACGATATGAATCGCACATACAAAGTTTATTAGCTTTGTCAAGTTATATTTCACAGTATCGCCCCGCAGAAAGACCGCGAACAGGACGAATTCCGGCAGCGGAGCGCTCGTGTGGAAACAGTGAGTGGGGGCCAAGAAATGGCAACGATCAACACCAATGCCGGCGCCATGATGGCGCTGCAAACGCTGAACCAGACCAATCGCGATCTGGAACAGGTCCAGAGCCGCATCAATACCGGACTCGCCGTTGCATCGGCGAAAGACAATGGCGGCGTCTACGCCATCGCCCAGAAGATGCGCTCCGACGTCAATGGCTATGCTGCGGTCAGCGGATCGCTGGATCTGGCAACCTCGACGGTCGATGTCGCCCTGGCCGGCGGCGAGGCCATTTCGGATCTTCTGGTCGAAATGAAGGAAAAGGCGCTGGCCGCGTCTGACACGTCACTCGACACCGCTTCGCGCAGTGCTCTCAACGAGGATTTCAAGGCCCTTCGCGACCAGATCGCCAAGATCGTCGAAACCGCAGAATTCAACGGAACCAATCTGATCAACAACAGCGTGACGTCGATCAGCGCCCTGGCCAATGCCGACGGCACGTCGTCCATCGTCATCTCGGACGAGAACCTGTCGCTGGGCGGTGCGGTGGTGACCCTGTCGGCGACCGCTTCCTTCAGCTCGGCCGGGGATGCCTCTTCGGTAACCACGACCATCGAGACGTCGCTGGACAATCTCAACGCTTCGCTCGCCCGCCTGGGCACGGCGTCCAAGGCGCTCGGCGTGCACCAGTCCTTCATCGGCAAGCTGTCCGACGCCCTTGAGGTGGGGATCGGCAATCTGGTCGACGCGGACCTGGCGAAGGAAAGCGCCCGCCTGCAATCGCTGCAGGTCAAGCAACAACTCGGCGTCCAGGCGCTCTCCATCGCCAACGCCGCACCGGCAACCATACTCGGCTACTTCATCTAGCAGCCGGCAGGCGCAACACAAATCCAGTGCTGTCTGATTGAGGCACCAACTGAGGCGGCATCCCGATGCCGCCTCTTTTTTGTCCGGCATCGCCAGGACCTGAAGGACCGGAAGACCCTCATGGCAGGGCTCGCAGGCACGGGTGCAGCGAACTGCCGTGAGATCAAGGAAATGGCGCGCACCGGAAGATCGCGTTCAAACCGAGCGCGTTCCATATGAGCATCGACCCCGACACCGACAGCGGCGGCGAACTCGGGTCGAGCGGAGCGGGAACAAGGTGAGAGTGGCGCACCCATCAGGATTCGAACCTGAGACCTCTGCCTTCGGAGGGCAGCGCTCTATCCAGCTGAGCTATGGGTGCGCGAGAGGCGCACCCTTACCCGAAGCGGCCGCGGGGTGCAACGCGGTTGCGCTTGGCGAATTCAGCCCCGCGGCGCACGCGCGCCACCCAGAACGCCGCGCAGGCCGATGATGACAAATCCGGCCAGCATGACACCGACCGCAATCCAGGGCGCCAGCGCCACGGGCGCGAACAGCCAGACCATCGAATAGCCGATACCGGCGAGCACCAGGGTCAGCGCGAAAAAGCGGCGGAAGGCTGCGTGGGCCGCCGTCCTGGCTTCCCCGTCACCGGCGCCCGGCAGGCGCTTGGCGGCCGGGTTCGAGAACACCGCCACGGTGAGACCTATCAGAACCCCGACTATGCGGTCGGGCATGCCGGTCCCGATCCAGCCCTGCCGGTCGGCAAGCACTGCGGCCAGGGAGACCAGGATGAGGAAGGCGGCAAAGCCAAGCGCGAAACCGACATTTCGAGTGATCATGATGGATCTCCGGGGTTTGCGTCCGAACCGAGGCCGAAAACACCGGCAAAGCCGAGCAAGGCCTCTTCGAGGACCGAAACATTGAGGTGGTAGAGGATCGACTTGCCCTGCCGTTCGGCCGTGATCAGGCCCGCCTCGCGCAGCACCGCGAAATGCGCCGACATGGTCGGCTTGGAGACCGGGAAGGCCCCGGCCAGCTCGCCGGCGGATTTCGGCCCGCGCTTGAGTGCCTGGAGGACCTGGCGCCGGGTCGGATCGGCAAGGGCTTTGAAGACATCGCTCATAATTTAGACAATTAGCCAATTATCAAATTATTGTCAACAAAGAGACCCGGACATCATTGTCCGGGTCCAGGCAGGCGCCGCAGTCAGGCCAGCGATCCGCCCTCCAGCCCGTCCGCATCGCCGTCCATCTCCCCCGACGAGCGCCGCCCGCCCAGATCGTCGGGCGTATCGTCATCGCGGCGGCGGCGTCCGCCGTCCTTGTGTCCGGCATAACCGGTCAGGCCCATACCCCAGTCCCGGTCATACCCGTCGACCCCCCGGTTGCGGAACCGCATCTTGGGCCCGGGCCGCATCAGCCAGCCATACACCCACAGCGCAGCAAGGGCGGATGCGGCAATGAGGCCCAGCGCAAAACCGGCACCGATCTCGCCCTGGGGCTGCATGAAGATACCGAAGAACCAGGCCAGGAAGATAAACAACGGCGCCGAAACCAGGATGGCGAAGAACTTCCGGACATGATGCATACGCATGGCAACCTCCCTAATCTCGTGAACCGCATAGTCTTTCCGCGCGCCCGGCCTCCTTGCGGCCAAAATCAGGATGCGACGGGATCGTGCCGGAAAAAGGGCAGGTTGCCGGGGATAAGGGGTGTTTCAATCCCGCTCAGGCGGTTTCGCGATTATAGGTCAGCGCCAGAAAAACGTCTTCCAGATCGGCCTCTTCGGTGCGCAAGTCGTCGATACGGTGGCCCGAAGCCCGGAATTTCTCGATCATCTCCGCAACTGACTGCTCGCCATAGCGGTAGGTGATGGCCAGGGCCCCGTCGGCGCGGATCTCCGCGTCGTATTGCGCCAGCTCGGCGGGAATGTCCGACATGGGGTCGACCGGGTCGATCACCAGCGTCTTCGAATCCATGCGCTTGAGCAGGGTTTCGGTGGGCTCGCATGCAATCACCTCGCCCTGGTCGACAATGGCGATCTCGTCGCACAGCTCCTGGGCTTCCTCGAGATAGTGGGTGGTCAGAACGATGGTGGTGCCGCGGGCATGCAGTTCTCGCACATAGGCCCACAATTGCCGGCGCAGCTCGATATCCACCCCCGCCGTCGGCTCGTCGAGCACCAGGACGGGCGGGGTGTGCACCATCGCCTTGGCCACCAGAAGGCGCCGTTTCATGCCGCCGGACAATTGCCGCACATAGGCATCGCGCTTGTCCGCGAGTCCCACTGCTTCAAGCAATTCCGCCGTCCGCCGTTCGCCCCGGGGTACGCCGTAGAAACCGGCCATCAGCTCCAGCGTCTCATAGGGCGTGAAGAAGACGTCCATATTGATTTCCTGAGGCACCACGCCGATCGCGGCACGCGCGGCGCGGCTGTCCCGATCGATATCGATCCCCCAGGTCCTGGCCACGCCGGACGTCTTGTTCACCAGGCCGGCGAAAATATTGATGAAGGTCGACTTGCCCGCGCCATTGGGGCCCAGCAGCCCGAAGATGGAGCCGCGCGGCACTTTCAGATCGACCCCCTTGAGCGCCTCCTTCGGCGGCGCATTCTTCGATCCGGCATAGGTCTTTTTCAGACCGCGGGCTTCCAGGGCGAATTCGGGCAAGGAGGAACTGTCGGGCATGTGGCCTCGGAATTGACGGGACTGGGTCAAGCGCCATAACTAGGCGCCATACCTAGGGATCGTCTTAGCTTCTGTCCATGAGGACTGCATCCATGGCCAATACCGACAACGCCGTTCCGCCGCCGGAAATCATCGTCACGGATCAGCACCGCATTGCCTGCGACGGAGGCGGCGGCGCACTGGGCCATCCCAAGGTCTATCTGGAAATGGGCGAAGACGATTTCGTCGAATGCGGCTATTGCGACCGCCGTTTCGTGCGCAAGGGATCGAAGGAAGACCCGAACGCCTGACCGGGCCGTACCGGCGCCGGCATACAGCCGCACAAGACGACTGGGGAGGCGTCTTTGGGTCAATCTCGCAGCCAGCGTATCGGGCTGATCGCCGGCCTCGTCCTGGCGGCCGGGGTCCAGTTCGCGCCCGTACCTGACGGGTTGAGCCGCGAGGCCTGGCTGCTCGCCTCGCTCGCCCTCCTGATGGCCAGCTGGTGGGCCACAGAAGCCATTCCCATCGCGGCCACGGCGCTGATCCCGATGGCGCTGTTCCCGCTTCTGGGCATCACCTCGACCGGTGCGGCAACGGCTCCCTATGCCAGCCCCATCGTCATGCTGCTGCTGGGCGGTTTCATCGTCGCCCTGTCAATCGAGCGATGGAACCTGCACACCCGGATCGCACTCAATGTCGTCGTCCGCGCCGGCGGCAAGCCGGCCGCCCTGATCGGCGGTTTCATGATCGCCTCGGCACTGTTGTCGATGTGGATCTCCAACACGGCGACCACGCTGATGATGATCCCCATCGCCCTGAAGGTCGCCGAGGAGGTCGAACGCGAGGGCATGACCTCGAAATTCTTTGCTCCTGCCCTGGCCCTGGGCGTGGCCTATGCCGCCTCTATCGGCGGCATGGCGACCCCGGTAGGCACGCCGACAAACCTCATCGGCATCGGTTATCTGCAAAACGAGTTTTCCCGCTCCATCGATTTCGCCACCTGGATGATGCTGGGCCTGCCTGCGGTGATCCTGATCGTTCCCGCCGCCTGGTTCGTGCTGACCCGCTGGGCCTTCGATCTGAAGGGCGGCGAGGAGAGCGAGGCGGCGCGCGATCTGGTGCGTTCGGAGCTCAAAGGCCTTGGCCGGATGACCGCGCCGGAAGTCCGCGTCGCCCTGCTGTTCGGCACCGTGGCGATCCTGTGGATGGGCCGCGTCCTGCCCGGCGAGCTGATCGGCCAGCCCGGCACGGAATGGGGCTGGAACCCGCTTCTGGCGTGGCTGGGCGAGCGGCTGAACCTGCCCGTCTCGATCCAGCTGGGCAACACCCAGATCGCCGTGATGGGCGCCCTGGCCACCTTCCTGGTACCCGCCGGCGGCCGGGGCGAAGGCCGGGGCCAGGCGCTGATGAGCTGGGACGGGCTGGCCCGCCTGCCCTGGAATGTCGTCATCCTGTTCGGCGGCGGCCTGTCGCTCGCCGCAGCGCTGACCGACACCGGCCTGGCCGACTGGCTGGGCGGGCAGATGCAATTCCTCGCCGGTTTCCCGCTGCCGGTCCTGATCCTGGTCATTGTGGCGGTCGTGGTCTTCCTGACCGAACTTACTTCCAATGTCGCCACCACGACGGCCTTCCTGCCCGTACTGGGCGTCATAGCACTGGAGGCCGGCGTGCCGCCGGAACAGCTGATCGCCCCGGTCGCGATCGCCGCCTCGACCGCCTTCATGCTGCCCGTGGCCACGGCGCCCAACGCCATCGTCTATGCCTCCGGCGCGGTGACCCAGGGCCAGATGATCAAGGCGGGTTTCCGCATCAACCTCTTCGCCATCGCGGCGATCACGCTGGTCGGCATCGTGGCGGGGATAATGGGCTTCGGCGGTTAGAGCCCGTCGGGCAAGGTGCGGCTGCCGTGCACGATGCGTTCAATGCGAAGCGCGTCGGCGCCGACCCGGTAAAGTACAAGATACGCCGCGTAAGACTGGACCCGAATGCCCGGACCGATTTCCGGCCTCGACGGGGCGGCTTCGGGAAAAGCGGCTGCCCGTTTGCAGACTGCCTTCAACTCCTCGACGAAGCTCGCCGCGCGAGCCGGATTGTCCCGCGCGATATAGTCAGCAATGTCCATGAGATCCGCTCTGGCAGCCGGTGCAAAATCCAGCTTCATTTGCCCTGTTCGCGCTCGGCGGCGATCCTGGCGATGTGCGCCTTGACGTCGGCGAAGACCTCCTCAGCCGGGATGCCCGGCCCGCTCTCCATGCCGATCCGCACGGCCTCGCGCAGCTCTTCCAGTTCGGTGAGATAGCGCGCCTCGCTCTCCTCCACCATGCGCAGCCCGTGGCGCAGCACCTCGCTTTTCGAGTTGAAGCGGCCGGAGGCGATGAGATCCTCCATCATCTTCTCGTAGCGTTCGCCGAGGGAGTAGGAACTGGGCATGAGCGATCTCCGGTCGGTTGGATAATTATTATTATAGCCGCTTTGACCGCTGGACTCAGCCATCGATTTTGCCGTGCCGAGCGGAAAGAATCCGCTCACCCTCTAGCGGCTGATCGAATCTACCACTTCGAGGGTGCTATGAAGGATGATGACGAACGCTATGCAGCCACAATAGAACGGGCTCTACACGAAATTGGCTCACTACACCGACCACGAGTTGCCGTGAACTCGGAACGCGGCGGCGTAAAACTGAGCGTCTCGGCCTCCAGCCCAAATGGGGAGATTGCGATGGAGACCCGGTTCTTAGAAGGAGAGCCTTCGGAGCCTGAGGTTGATACCGCTCTTCATCGCCTTTGCCTTCAGGTTAGCAGCAAGCTGGAACCCTGACGGCCACCGCACTCCACCGATGACCTCTCCGCCGCACCGCGCTAACCTCGCGCGGCATGCGAGAAGAGGACACCCCATGGCCATCACCAAGCCCGTCGACGAGACCTCCCACCTCTATCTGATCGACGGGTCGGGCTATATTTTCCGGGCCTATCATGCGCTGCCGCCGCTGACCCGGTCGGACGGGACGCCGGTAGGCGCCGTACAGGGGTTCTGCAACATGCTGTGGAAGCTGCTGGAGGACCTCAAGGGCGAGGACGCACCCTCGCATCTGGCCGTGATCTTCGATCATTCCGGCAAGTCTTTCCGCAATGACCTTTACGACCTGTACAAGGCGAACCGGCCGCCGGCGCCGGAAGATCTGGTGCCGCAATTCACGCTGATCCGTGACGCCACGCGCGCCTTCGGCACGCCGTGCATCGAGCTGGAGAATTACGAGGCCGACGACATTATCGCCACCTATGCCCGACAGGCCGAAGCCAGGGGAGCCAAGGTGACCATCGTCTCCTCCGACAAGGATCTGATGCAACTGGTCACCGACAAGGTGGACATGTTTGACGCCATGAAGAACCGCCGCATCGAGGCCCCGGAAGTCTTCGAGAAGTTCGGCGTGGGACCGGACAAGGTCATCGATATCCAGTCGCTGGCCGGCGACAGTGTGGACAATGTCCCCGGCGTGCCGGGTATAGGCGTCAAGACGGCCGCCCTCCTGATCAACGAATATGGCGATCTCGACACGCTGCTGGAGCGGGCCGGCGAGATCAAACAGAAGGGGCGGCGCGAGAAACTCCTGGCCCATGCCGAGGATGCGCGCATTTCCCGGCAATTGGTGACGCTGAAGACGGACACGCCGGTGGTCGACGACATGGACGCCTTCGGCATCACCGATCCGGATGCGGAAACCCTGGTCAAATTCCTCAAAGAGATGGAATTCCGCACCTTCACCCGGAAAGTCGAGGAAGCGCTGGGCGGGCCGGCGGCCGACGAGACCGGCGATGCCACCGCGCCGATCGACCGCGAGGCCTATGAATGCGTCACCACGACGGAGCGGCTGAACGCCTGGATCGACAAGGCGCACCGGGCCGGGGTGATCGCCGTGGACACCGAGACGGATGCGCTCTCGGCGGCGGCATCGGGCCTGGTCGGCATATGCCTGGCCACGGCGCCGGGCGAGGCCTGCTATATTCCTCTGGCCCATGTCGACCCCAGTTCATCCGGCGACATGTTCGACACCGGCGAAAAGCCCGGCCAGATCCCGATGGACGAGGCGCTGGCGGCACTGAAACCCCTGCTGGAGGACCCGGGAGTTCTCAAGGTGGGGCAGAATTTCAAATACGATCTGGCCGTCCTCGCACGCTACGGCATCGAGGTTGCCCCCTATGACGACACGATGCTGATCTCCTACGTCATGGAGGCGGGCCTGCACGGGCATGGCATGGACGAGCTGGCCGAACTGCATCTGGGCCATGAATGCATCCCCTTCAAGGAGATCTGCGGGACCGGCAAGAACCAGATCAGTTTCGACAAGGTCGCCCTGGACAAGGCCACGCAATACGCCGCCGAGGACGCGGATGTGACGTTGCGCCTGTGGGAGTTGTTGAAACCGGCGCTGGTCGCGAAAAAGAAGGCCACGGTCTACGAGACGCTGGAACGGCCCATGGCCAAGGTGCTCGCCGACATGGAGCGTGCGGGCATCAAGGTCGATCCCGATCAGCTGCGCCAGTTGTCTTCCGACTTCGCCCGGAAGATGGCTGCCGCCGAGGCGGCCGCGCACAAGGCGGCCGGACGCGCGTTCAACGTTGCGTCACCGAAACAGATCGGGGAAATCCTGTTTGGCGAGATGGGGCTGCCCGGCGGGAAAAAGACCAAGACGGGGGCCTGGTCGACCGATGTGACCGTGCTGGACCAGCTCGCCGCGGAGGGGCACGACCTGCCCGTCGCGCTGCTGGAGTACCGCCAGTTCGCCAAGCTGAAATCGACCTATTCCGACGCCCTGTTCGAGCACATCAATCCGGCCACGAAACGCGTACACGGCTCGTTCTCGCTCGCGGCAACGACGACAGGGCGGCTCTCCTCGACCGAACCCAATCTGCAGAACATCCCGATCCGCACCGAGGAAGGCCGCAAGATCCGCGAAGTCTTCATCGCCGAGCCGGGCCATTGCCTGGTCGCGGCCGACTATTCCCAGATCGAGCTGCGCCTCCTGGCTCATATCGCCGATGTGGAGAGTCTGAAACAGGCCTTCAGGGACGGTGCCGACATCCACGCCATGACCGCGTCGGAAGTGTTCGGCGTGCCTGTGGAGGGCATGGACCCGATGGTGCGCCGCAAGGCCAAGGCGATCAATTTCGGCGTCATCTACGGCATTTCCGCCTTCGGCCTGGCCAACCAGATCGACGTCTCGCGCGAGGAGGCCAAGGCCTTCATCGACGCCTATTTCGGGAAATTCCCCGGCATCGCCGATTACATGGACCGCATGAAGTCCGAGGTGAAGGAACGCGGACATGTCGAAACCGTTTTCGGCCGCCGCTGCCACTTTCCCTCGATCAAGGACAAGAACCCCAACATGCGCATGTTCGCGGAACGCCAGGCCATCAATGCGCCCATCCAGGGCTCTGCCGCCGACGTCATCCGCCGCGCCATGATCCGCATGGACGACGCCCTCAGGGCCGCCAGCCTGGATGCCAGGATGCTCCTCCAGGTGCACGACGAACTCGTCTTCGAAGTGCCGGAAAACCAGGCCGACGACCTGATCGCCCTGGCCTCAAAGGTGATGGGCGAGGCCTGCGCGCCGGCGGTGGAGCTCAGCGTGCCGCTGGAGGTGGATGCGAAGAAGGGGAAGAGCTGGGCGGAGGCGCATTAGGGGGCGAATTGGGATAGCGGACGCATCGGCCGGAGACACGCCCTTTCCGGCCTGCGCATTTTTCCCGGAAGTGCGTGAGCGCTATCCGGGACCTCCCGGTCGAGGGCCCGGGCGAAGCGGTCGCGCAGGAGATCCCGGCTCTTCGGCCGGCAAGGGGGCTGGTGCCAGGGGCAGCTGCCCTGGTGAAGGCCGCCGGAACCTTCTCCCCGCCAGAGGCGGAGCGGTAACGCCCCCTACGCGTCCACCTCGGCTTCCAGCGCATGCTCCTGGATGAAGTCGCGGCGCGGTTCCACCACGTCGCCCATGAGCTTGGTGAAGAGCTCGTCGGCGGTGTCGGCGTGGGTGACCGAGACCTGGAGGAGGGAGCGGGCATCGGGGTCGAGCGTGGTTTCCCAGAGCTGGGACGGGTTCATTTCGCCCAGCCCCTTGTAGCGCTGGATCTTCATCCCCTTGGCGCCCGATGCGGTGACTGCGTCGACCAGCTGGCTGGGCGTGTAGATGGTCACCGGACCGGATTTCGGCGTGAAGACGGCGGGGCCGGTATAGTCCTCCGCTACAGCGCGGGCTCGCTCGGACAGGCGCTTGGCCTCAGGGCTTTCGCGCAGATTGGCGTCCAGCACGACGGTTTCGGTCACGCCGCGCACTTCGCGCTGGAAGATCAGGCCCCAGTCCTCGCCCAGACGGGCCGTCCAGTTATCCTCGCCCTCGTCGGCGAAGGCGTTGAGCCGGTCTGCGGCGCGGGAGACCGCCCCCTCGTCGGGTTCGGGCACCAGGGCGCCGGCCAGGGCCGCGCCCTCGAGGGCGAAGCCCGGCGCGCGGGCGGTCAGACGCTCGATCGAGAGCTTCACCCCGCGTGCGGCGGCGACGCGTCCGGCCAGGTCCTGCCCGCTCACCACTTCGCCATCGGCGAGGGTGAGATGGGCGTCCGAAACGCCTTCGTCGATGAGATAGGCGTCCATCTCGGCCTGGTCCTTCACATAGCGCTCCGAGCGGCCCTTGGTGATCTTGTAGAGCGGCGGCTGGGCGATATAGAGATGGCCGCGCTCGATCAGCTCGGGCATCTGCCGGTAGAAGAAGGTGAGCAGAAGCGTGCGGATGTGGGCGCCGTCCACATCGGCGTCGGTCATGATGATGACCTTGTGATAGCGCAGCTTCTCGTAGTCGATCTGGTCGCGACCGATGCCCGTGCCCAGCGCCGTGATCAGCGTGCCGACCTGGTCGGAGGAGAGCATCTTGTCGAAACGTGCCCGCTCGACATTGAGGATTTTCCCGCGCAGCGGCAGGACCGCCTGATTCCCGCGGTGACGGCCCTGCTTGGCCGAGCCGCCGGCTGAATCACCCTCGACGATGAAAAGTTCGGACTTGGCCGGATCCTTCTCCTGGCAGTCGGCCAGCTTGCCGGGCAGGGAGGTGATATCCAGCGCCGACTTGCGCCGCGTCAGCTCGCGCGCCTTGCGCGCAGCCTCGCGGGCGGCGGCGGCCTCGATGATCTTGGAGACGACCATCTTGGCTTCGCCCGGATGTTCCTCGAACCATTCCGCCAGCGCCTCGCCGACCGCACCCTCGACGGCGGGACGGACTTCCGAAGAGACCAGCTTGTCCTTGGTCTGGGAGGAGAATTTCGGGTCGGGCACCTTCACCGACAGCACACAGGTCAGACCCTCGCGCGCATCATCGCCCGAGATCGCCACCTTCGCCTTCGAGGCCAGGCCCGACGACCCGGCATAATTGTTGATGATACGGGTCAGCGCACCACGGAAACCGGCCAGATGGGTGCCGCCATCGCGCTGGGGGATGTTGTTGGTGAAGCAGAGCACATTCTCGTGGTAGCTGTCATTCCATTCCAGCGCCGCTTCCACCGTCACCCCGTCGCGCTCGCCCCGGATCAGGACGGGCGGGGTGAAGAGCGGGGTCTTGGTGCGGTCCAGATGGGCCACGAATTCGGCCACGCCGCCTTCATACATCATCGTGTCCGAGAAGGGCTCCGGTCCACGCTCGTCCTTCAGCGTGATCTTCACGCCGGAATTCAGGAAGGCCAGTTCGCGCAGCCGGTGCTGCAGCGTCTCGCGGTCGAAGTCGATCATCGAGAACGTCTCTTCGGACGGCATGAAGCGCACTTCGGTCCCGGTCTGGCCCGCCGCATCGCCGACGACCTTCAGGTCTTCCTCGGCTTCGCCGCGGCGAAAGCGCATGTAATGCTGACTGCCATTCCGCCAGATCGTCAGGTCCATCCAGTCGGACAGCGCATTCACGACCGACACGCCCACCCCGTGCAGACCGCCGGACACCTTGTAGGAATTCTGGTCGAACTTCCCGCCGGCATGCAGCTGGGTCATGATCACCTGGGCCGCGGAGACGCCCTCTTCCTTGTGGATGTCGGTGGGGATGCCGCGGCCGTCGTCGCGCACCGAGGCCGAACCGTCGGCATGCAGGGCCACGACGACCTCGGTGCAATGCCCGGCCAGGGCTTCGTCGATCGCATTGTCGACGACCTCGTAGACCATGTGGTGCAGGCCGGATCCGTCATCGGTGTCGCCGATATACATGCCCGGGCGCTTGCGCACGGCGTCGAGGCCCTTGAGGACCTTGATCGACTCCGCGCCATACTCGTGATTCGCTTGTTCCGTCATGAGATTGTTGTACAGGTTTCACCGGCCGGTGACCACTCGCGCGCACACGCGCGCGCACGTACGCGCGCAAGGCGTCCGGCCCCGCTAGACGGGCGGTTTCGTACCGAAACGGCGCCTCATCCAGCCGCGGCCGATAACCCCGATCAGGACCAGCAGGAGGATCGCCCCGCCCAGAGTGATCCAGGCCTGCGCACCGGCGCCCGACAGACCCAGGATCGCCGCATGGCTGGCAAAGGCGATGAGCGCCATTTTCGGGACCGAGCCGACCGCCGTGCCGGCGATGAAATCGCGAAATCGCATCGGTGTGCAGCCGGCAACGAGATTGATGACGATGGACGGCAGGGTCGGCACCAGGCGGATCGCTGCGCTTGTCCAGAAACCGTGCCGGGCCAGCTCGTCCATGACGATGGCGGCATCGGGGCCGGCATGGCGGTCGACCCAGCCCGCGCCCAGACGGCGGCCGATGGCGAAGCCCAGGGCGCAGGCGAGGATCTTGCCGATCCAGCTGTAGGCAAACCCGGCCCAGGGCCCGAAGCCGGCCACCAGGGCTGCGATCAGCACGGCCTGCGGCGTGCCCAGCGTGATCAGGGCGACGAAAACCAGCACCGCCAGCGGCGGCGCCCAGGGATGACGGCCCAGCGCCGCGAGCCCGTCGAGCAGGCGATCCAGGGTTTCAGCCGGCAGCAGCAGCGTGGCAAACCCGCCCAGGGAAAACAGGGCAATCAGCGCGGCAAGACCGGCCGCCCGGCCCGGATGGCGTTTGAGCGCCGCGGCCAGGCCCTGCCCGATCATTGCGCCGGATCGGGTGCGGTTGCGCGGTAGAGCGTCAGCCGCATGGTGTCGCCGTTGGAATAATTCTGCCCCTCGATCCGTCCGGCCCCGGCGAGGTCCAGCCCCAGTTCCGAAGCCCGGGCGAGGAAGGGATCCGCCTCGCTGTCGTCGATCAGGGCCAGGCGGCAGGCCGTGTCCTGCGCCAGCCGGTCGGCGGCCTCGGCCGGGCTCGACGCGAGGTAGGTGTCATAGGGGCCATGGCGATAGACCAGGCTGGGCTCGCGATAGGCCGAGGTGACGAGCATGGTGTCCGGGCAGGGCCGCACCGCCTCGACGGCCACGACGATGCGCGGGGTCAGCCACAGGGTTTCCAGCCGCGGCAGTGCGCCGGCGTAGATGGTGACCATCGCGATGACACCGGCCGCAACACCGCTGACCAGGGCCGGCATGGCCCGGCGCAGGACCAGGAAGGCAAGGGCGGCCGCGGCAGCCAGGAAGACCAGCACGCCGGCCACGGCCAGGAGCGGCGGCAGATAGCCTTCCGACCAGTGAACGCCGGCCGGCCCCAGCGCCGCAATCAGCGCACTGGCAGCCAGCCAGACGGCCGCATAGAGCCCGGCCCCGGTACGCACCCAGAGCGGGCTTTTCTCGCGCCCCGAAAACAGCGCCACCGCCGCCAGGCAGGCCATCGCCGGATAGACCGGCATGACGTAGTGCGGGAGTTTCGTGGCGATCAGCTCGTAGGCGATCCAGGCCGGCACGATCCAGGCGATGAGATAGCGCACCGCCGCCTCGCGCCGGTGCTGCCAGACCCAGTATCCGGCGAAGACGACGAACAGGGAGGCGGGCCAGAAGGTCAGCGAAAAGACGCCCAGATAATAGCCGAAGGGGCCGGAATGGGATTGCTGGCTCTCGCCGACCTTGCCCATCATGCTGTCGCCGACGGCTTCGGCATAAAACGCGCCGTCCGAGACGATGCCGATCGCGACATACCAGGGCAGGGCAATCGCCAGGAACAGCGGCACGCCCCACAACGGCTTGAGCTGGAGCATCCAGCGGGCACGGCGGTCCCAAAGACCCAGGGCCAGAAGGGTGAGGCCGACGAAGAGCATGATGATCGGACCCTTGATCATCATGCCCGCCCCCAGCGCGGCCCAGAACAGGGCCGGGCGCCACCAATGGCCTTCGGGCCGGAGATAGATGCGCAACAGGCCCAGATGAGCCGCCGTTATCGTGGCCAGGAGGACGGCATCGGTCTTGGCGATGCGCGCCTCGAAACCCACGGCAAACCCGGTCGCCAGGAAGAGGGCGGCAGCGATACCGGCCGTCCGGCCGAACAGGTGCGCGCCGATAGCGCCGGTCATCAGCACCGCCGCCAGAATGCCCAGAAAGGAGGGAATGCGGTGCACCGCGATGAGCCGGTCCTCGCCGGTACCGGCCAAGCTCACCGAGATCGCCTGCAGCCAGTAGATGCCTGCGGGCTGGAGGTGACGCGGCTGGTCCTGGAAACGGATATCGATGTAGTCGCCGCTTTCCAGCATCTGCGTGGTGGCGACGGCATAGCGGGACTCGTCCCGGTCGACCGGCGGCAGGCCGGCAATACCCGGCAGCAGGACGGCACAGGCCAGAAGGACGACGATCAGCCAGTCCTTCCAGACCAGGCGTTCGCCGGCCGGGATCACGCGCCCGGCCCTTTCGGCTGACGCTCTTCGATCCGTCCGGGAGCCCGGGTGCGCCGGACCAGCCAGATCACGCCCATCGTGTCGAAAATCCCGACCAGGGCCCGGCCCCAATTGGTGTATTTCGACGACCCGGCGGCACGCGCCCGGTGCTTGACCGGATGATTGATCAGCGGATGGCCGTAGCGCTGGAACAGGGCCGGCAGGAAGCGGTGCATGCCCTCGAAACAGGGCAGGAGAAGAAAGCTGTCGCGATGAAACACTTTCACGCCGCAGCCGGTGTCCGGGCAATGATCGCCCAGCACCCAGGAACGGAATCCGTTGGCGATGCGCGTAGCGATGAGGCGCGAGAGCGGATCGTCGCGGCGCACCCGTGTGCCCGCGACCAGCGGCGCCAGCCCCTCGCCCGACCAGGCCTTGTCCAGCATGTCGGGCAGGTCGTCCGGATCGTTCTGGCCGTCCCCGTCCAGCGTGGCGATCCAGGGCGCACGGGCAGCCAGCACGCCGGACCGCACGGCCTGGGACTTGCCGCAACGCCTGTCATGGCGCACGAGCCGGACACGCGGATCCCGGCCGGCGATATCCTGCAGAATCTGCGGTGTCGCATCCGCGGACCCGTCATCGACAAAGACGATCTCGAACGCGCCTGCGCGCTCCATGCCGCGCAGGGTTTCCTCGCACACGGCGGCAACATTCTCGGCCTCGTCGAGCACGGCGATGACGACGCTCGCGCGCAGCGGCGTATCCGCGTGCGAAGGGCGACGGTAGTCCGTCGTCGGCTCGCTCATGATGTCCCGGTCCCCAAGCCGCGAACCGCCCTCACGCGGTTCAGATGGCGGCAACTTCGCATTGCCCGCGCCCGGCAACAAGCCATCACCGCCGTCACCGGGCGAACAGAAGCAGAAGCGCGATTCCCGCCATGACGCAGCCGGTGACAATGTCCGCTCCGCGCCGCACGGTAGGGGTAACCAGCCATTGGCGCGCCCGGTGGGCGCCGGCGATATAGGCGCCCGCCGTCAGCACGGCGAGCACGGCCATGATGGCCAGCATCAGCGCATAGGTCAGCGGGGTGATCTCCGCCAGCGGCACAAAGGCCGGTACCAGGGTGAGGTAGAAGACGATGGGTTTGGGGTTGGACAGCGGCATCGCCACGCCGGCGACATAGGTCGCCGCCCAGGAGCGTTTCGATCCCGCCCTGAAGACCGGCCTGGGCCGCGCCCCGGTCCAGGCACTCCAGAAGGCGCGATAGGCCATCCAGGACAGATAGGCCACGCCGACAAGCTTGGCCGCCAGCCAGAAAGCGCCCAGTTGCGTGGCCAGCGCAGACAGTCCGGTCACGGCCAGGGTGAACCAGAACATGTCGCCGGTGAGAATGCCCACACCATACATTGCCGCATGCCAGGGCCCGGCATCCAGCGTCCGCGCGATCATCGCCGCTATACCGGGGCCGGGCGTGACAAAAAGCACCAGCAGCGCACCGGCGAACAGGAGGAGGTTTTCCGGGGTCATGGCTGCGCCGTCACAGTCGCCGCATCGATCTCGAAATACTGGATTCCGGCGCCGAAGGGTTCGAACAGCACGCGCTCCACCCCGGTCAGCCAGGCCTGCGATCCGGTCGCCAGGATTTCCCGGGCGAGGCCCTCGCGCCGTGCCGCATCGAGATGGGCGCAGGCCTCGTCGAGAAGGAGAAGCGGCGCGGCGCCGTACTGCCGCCCCAGTGCACGGGCCTGCGCCAGGGCCAGGGTGAGGATCAGGGCTTTCTGCTCGCCGGTCGAACAATCCCCGGCCGGCCGATCCTTGCCGCGATGGCGGGCGACGAGTTCCGTGCGGTGCGGTCCGGGCGTCAGCGTCCGGCCGGCGGCCGCATCCCGGGACCGTCCCTCGCGCAGGGCCTGGGCGAACCGGTCTTCCGCCGTGCCGGCATCCAGCCCCCCGGCCAGGCCGGCTTCCACCGCCCCGTCCAGGGCAAGGTCGGCCTGCGGAAAGGCCCCTTCGGGACGGGCATCGATCTCGCCCTGCAAACGGATCAGGGCCTCCAGGCGCGCCGCGGCCATTGCCACCCCGTGGCCGGCCATTTCGGTTTCCAGCGCATCCAGCCAGGCCGGATCGGCGCGCCCCTCGTCCAGCAGGCGCTGACGCCGTGTACGAACCTTGTCGTAGGCGCTGGCGGCTTCGGCGTGGGCGGGATCGGCGGAGTAGACCAGGCGGTCGAAGAATTTCAGCCGGTCGCCCCGCGGCCCGGCGAAGAGCCTGTCCTGGGCCGGGGTCAGCCAGATCATCGGCAGAAGGCGCGCCAGCTGGCCCTGGGGCGCAGGCTGGCCGTCGATCCGCGTCTGCCTGCGGCCGCCCTCTCCCGAACCGACACCCAGGCGGACCGCGCCCTCGCGGGTTTGCGCTTCGGCAAAGACGGCCCAGTTCGCCGCCGCGCCCTCATCGCTCTTGCGGACGACGGCATCGGCCCCGGCCGAACGCAGGCCGCGGCCCGGGGCCAGGAAGGAAACGGCTTCGAGAAGATTGGTCTTGCCGGAACCATTGGCGCCGTAGAGGGCCACAGGGACGGCTTCGAGCTCGAGATCGAGCAGGGCATAGCCGCGAAAATCGGTCAGCCGCAAACGACGAACCGCCGCAGGCGGAACCGGCGGCGGCGTCATCTCGTCGTATCCGGCGGGCCCGTGCGTCACACCCTGAGCGGCATCAGCACGTAGAGCGCATCGGGATCGCCGCTGTCGGTGACCAGCGCCGGCGAGGCGGCGTCGGCAAAGTGGAAGCGGGCTTCCTCGCCCTCGATCTGGCCGGCGACGTCCAGCATGTAGCGGGCGTTGAAGCCGATGGCGAAGCCTTCATCCGTATACGACACGGCCAGTTCCTCCTCGGCCTGGCCGCTTTCCGGATTGTTCACGGCCAGGGTCAGCGAGTCCTCGCCAAGGGTGAGCTTCACCGAGCGCGACTTCTCCACCGAGATGGTGGCGACGCGGTCGACAGCTTCGGCAAAGCGCTTGTTCTCCACCGCCATCAGGCGTGTATTGCCGCGCGGGATGACACGCTCATAGTCCGGGAAGGCGCCGTCGATCAGTTTCGAGGTGAGGACCGCCCGGCCGAGCCGGAAGCGGATCTTGCCCTCGGAGACGGACACTTCGACCTCTTCACCGGCATCCTCGAGCAGGCGGCGGACTTCCTGCACCGTCTTGCGCGGCACGATCACGCCGGGCATGCCCGCCGCGCCCTCGGGCAGGTCGATCTCGGCGAGCGCCAGGCGGACGCCATCCGTGGCCACGGCGCGCAGGGTCTTGCGGCCATCCTCCTCGGCGGCATGCAGGTGGATACCGTTGAGGTAATAGCGCGTCTCCTCGGTGGAGATGGCGAAACGCGTCTTGTCGATCAGCCGCGCCAGCTCGTTCGCCGGGACCGAGAAACGGTGTTCGAGATCCTCGGTCGGCATGACCGGGAAGTCACCCGGAGGCAGGGATGGCAGGGAGAAGTTGGACCGGCCGGCCTTGAGCGTCAGCCGCGGGTCGCCGCCATTCATCTCCAGGGTCACATCGGCCCCGTCGGGCAGTTTGCGCGTGATGTCGTAGAGCGTGTGCGCGGGGGCCGTGACCAGGCCCTCGCCATCGCATTGCGCATCGGTGGTTTCCAGGATCTCGATGTCGAGATCGGTGGCGGCGAAACTGGCTCCGTCAGGGCCCGCCGAGATCAGCACATTGGACAGGATCGGAATGGTGTTGCGCTTTTCGACGACGGCCTGAACATGGCCCAGGGCCTTCAGGAGCGTGGCGCGCTCGATCGTCAGCTTCATGTCTCGCGTTCCGCTTTCAACGTTTTCGACATCGACGTCTGTTTGGACGGCACTGCGGGCTTGTCACCCGCGGCGCAAATCAGGGTGGGTCAAAGAGGATACATGAAAACGCGCGTTCGCAAGAGATTTCTCCAGCGTCCGCGCGTTCCCCTTGGGCATCGTGAAGCGCCGGGCGTCAGCCCTGGAGCTCCTGCGTGAGACGGTCGATGTCGTCTGCCACGGGATCTCCGGCATCGAGCAGCGCCGTCACCTTGTTGACCGCATGGATTACCGTCGAGTGGTCGCGCCCGCCGAAACGGCGCCCGATATCGGGCAGCGAGCGCGTGGTCATTGTCTTGGCCAGATACATGGCAATATGACGCGGACGCACGACACTCTGGGTCCGTCGCTTGGAACAGATATCCGCGGGCGTGACACCGTAATGCGACGCCACGGCCTTCTGGATCTCGTCCACGGTGAGGCGCCGCTCCGAGCTGAGCGACAGCTCGCGCAGGGCCGTCGACACGGCTTCCATCGTCACCGGCAGACCGAGCAGGGCCGTGCGGCAGATGACATTGTTGAGGACCCCCTCCAGTTCGCGCGGACTGGACGTGATGCGCGCGGCGAGGAAGTCGCGCACGGCCTCAGGCACATCCAGCACCGGATAGTGGCATTTGGCCTGGGCGATCTTGCAGTCCAGGATTTGCCGGCGCAGGTCGAGATCGGGTTTGCCCAGCGGACAGGCCAGACCGCCGACCAGGAGCGAGCGCAGGCGGTCGTCGGAGACCTGAAGCTCGGCCGGAGGGCGGTGCGAGGCGAGCACCACCTGCTTGTTCTCGGCCACAAGGGCAGCAACCGTGTTGAGGAATTCGTCTTCGGTCTTGGGCTTGCCGGCGATGAAATGGACATCGTCGACCAGCAGGACATCCACGCGGCGCACGGTCTCCTTGAAGGCGATCGTGTCGCGTGCCCGCATGGCGGTGACAAAACCGGAGAGGAATTCCTCTGCCGTCAGATAAAGCGCCTTGCGCGGCCGCGACGTATGTTCGAACGCGCTGGCCACAGCATGCATCAGGTGGGTCTTGCCGACACCGTAATCGCCGTAGAAGAAGACCGGATTGAACGGCGGCGTCTGGGCGCCGACCACGGTGCGCGCGGCTGCCGCCGCCACTTCGTTCGCCGGGCCGACCCGGAAACTGTCGAAGGTGAAGCGGGTCTCGCTGACCGGAGCGCTTTCGGGCGCGGAAGACGCTGCAGGCGCCGGCGCGGTGACTGCGCGCTCGGCGGACGGCGCGACCACCGGTTGCGGCTCGGCCTCGCCTTCGGCAACCAGATGAACCGCCCGGTGCGTGCTGTCGAGTTCGGCCCAGATCGCACGAATCCGGGCACCCCAATGATCCTCGACCCAGTCGCGATTAAAACTGCTGGGTGCGATAATGATTATCGCACCGGACTCCGATACGCGCACACGCAGGCGGGCAATTTCCTGCGAGTATATGGCCGGACCGCACTCATCTCTAAGATGCGCCCGCACCTGCCGCCAAATCGCCGAAATTCCGTCCGATCTACCCGTCTCGATGCCCGCGGGCTTCGCCTCTGCCACCGCCAATTTGTTTAACGCCATCGTTCGCCACACTTTTGTTTTTCTCGTCAGGATGCACGAGCTATGTGTTTGTTATTTAGACGCATTTCCCCCTCATACAGCGCTCGCGGCGGCGGCGCTGCTCTCGGAATGTGATCCGCATGGGAATGATCGCCCTCAGGAGCCCAGAGGTTACGCCTCTCCTAATTGTGGTCAACATGATTCAGCGCCTCAAATCCGAGATTCTTCGCTTGACACGGGAAATCCGTGATCGGATCGAAGCTTGTCATTTTTGACAGATTGATGACACTTCTGCTGGTCGCAAAACGGAACCGTTTTGCGACCCGATAGCACGAGCATCATCGAAATGTACGCCTGGCAAGCTCTCCGTATGAGGATTAAAATTATTCAAGCAGCCGCGCGGGCCTGGGGTGCACCTTGAAGACCGCGGTTTGTGCGCGCGCAAAAAAATACGCCCGGGACGTGTATCCCGGGCGCATTGAATTCGGCTGATGCCGGATCGGCGTCAGGCGGACATGGCCTTCACGCGGGCCGACAGGCGCGAGACTTTCCGCGAACCGGTATTCTTGTGGACCACGCCATTGCTGACGGCGCGCATCATTTCCGATTCCGCCTGGACCAGAGCGGTCTTGGCCGCGGCCTGATCGCCCGAAGCGATCGCCAGCTCGACCTTCTTCACAAACGTCCGCACGCGCGAGCGGCGGGCCTTGTTGACGGCCGTGCGACGCGCAATCTTGCGAACCATTTTCTTGGCCGAGTTGGTGTTGGCCATCGATCTACCTCTTCATGCGGTCGGGCCAAGCGGGCCCGGCAAATTCCGTGAGCGGCGGCGTATAGGCCTTCGGGACCGGGCCGTCAACCGCCGAATGCGCATTCCGGCCTAGCGGTGCTTGAAATGCGCAGCGCGTTTTTCAGCGAAGGCCGCCATACCCTCCTTCTGGTCCTCCAGTGCGAACTGCGACTGGAACACACGGCGTTCGAAGCGGATACCCTCGGTCAGGCCGATCTCGAAGGCGCGATTGACCGCTTCCTTGGTCATCATGGCCACCGGCAGCGACTTTGACGCGATCGTCTCGGCCGCCTCCATGACGGTATCCATCAGGTCGTCGGCCGGCACGACACGCGACACCAGGCCGGCACGCTCGGCCTCCTCGGCATCCATCATGCGCCCGGTCAGACACAGATCCATCGCCTTGGCCTTGCCCACGGCGCGCGGCAGGCGCTGCGTGCCACCCGAGCCCGGCATGACGCCGAGATTGATTTCGGGCTGGCCGAACTTGGCGGTCTCCGACGCGATGATGAAATCGCACATCATGGCAATTTCGCACCCGCCGCCGAGCGCGTAGCCCGACACGGCCGCGATGATCGGCTTGCGGAAGCGCGACACCGATTCCCAGGTCTCGGCGAACGGATCGTTCATGTAGAGACCGACCTGGTCGCGCGCCTGCAATTCCTTGATATCGGCACCGGCGGCAAAGGCCTTCTTCGACCCGGTCAGCACGACACAGCCAATTTCGTCGTCCCGTTCGAACTCCGCCAGGGCCGCGGACAGTTCGGTGGTGAGTTCGTCGCAGAGCGCGTTCAGCGCTTGCGGACGGTTCAGCGTTACAACGCCGACACGCCCCTCCGTCTTCACCTGTATCGTCTTGTAGGCCATTCGGCACTCCATGTGACGGCGCGGCATCCCCCGCGCGGGAAAAACCGCGCCGCTATAACCCACACGGGCGCAAGCGTCGATAGCGGGCAGGCTGGAAGACTCACCCGCCATCGCATCGGCGCTATTGCCGGGTGACGGTCAGCCCGCGATCGCGCAGCAATTCGATAACACCGGCATCGCCCGGAAGATGTCCCGCGCCCACGGCGATGAAGACCGTGCCCTCGCCGTCGAGAATGTCCAGGATCTGGGGCACCCACGCGCGATTGCGCTCCGCAATGATCGCCTCGAAGAGTTCCGGCGCGTCTTCACGCATGTCGTCATTGATCAGTGCATCCAGCGCCGCCATGTCGCCCGTGGCCCAGGCACGCACCATGTCGTCGACCAGTTGCGGCATGCGCTCCATGTCTTCCAGCCCTTCGGCGAGGAAACGGACCTGGATGTCGTCCGGCAGACCGGACAGGAAACCGATCTGCTGTTCGGCAGTCTCGAAATAGCCGAACTGCATGTCCCTGTCGGCGACATGCGAGATCAACGCCAGTTCGACGCCGGCATTGGGATCGAACCCCATCTGCTGCATCTGTCCGACGGCGAGGACGATCTGGGCCAGCCAGGGCCGCATCGGATCCAGCATGACAGGCGTTGCCCCGACGCTGGGCGCGATCTCGGCCAGCAGGGCCTGCGTTTCTTCGTCCAGCATGGAGGAGAGCGTCGTGCCGGCCGGGTTGAGACCGTATTGCGGGATCAGGGCCTGCATCTGCTGTTGCGCCTCCGGCGAATGCACATCCGCTTCCAGATAGATCGTGCCCGCCATCTCCACCGCGGTCATTACATCCTCGGTCTTCCATTCCAGCTCGGCGGGCAGAATGTGAAACGTGCCGAAAATGTAGATATCGGAATCCGCGTCGCTGACGCGCCAGAGGGCCGGATCCGCATCGATGGCGGCATAGTCGGTGGCATGCGGCTGGGCCGACGCGCCGGGCGCGGCGGCCAGTAGCCCGGCGAGCAGGGCGGTGCCGGCTGCCAGCGCGGCACGGGATCGCTGGAGACGCGAAATCAGGGACATGAAGATTACTCCTGCAAGGCTTGACGGTTTCGTGGCACGACTTCTAGGCAAGATGGCGGCGGAACGGACCGGGGATTGTGGTCTGGACGGTCCCGGTTTCAACGCTGGCACGACGTGCAAAGGAAGGTCGACCGCCCCGACTGGACAATCCGGCCGATCCGGCCGGCGCAATCGGGAGTGACACACGCCTCGCCCTCGCGGCCATAGGCCCGGAAACGGTGCTGGAAATAGCCCAGAGCCCCGTCCGCCGCTGCAAAATCGCGCAGTGTCGATCCGCCGGCCTCGATTGCCTCGTCGATCACACTGCGCACGGCCACGGCCAGCCGCGCGGCACGGCGCCCGGGGATTGTCGCCGCCAGCCGCCGGGGGCTGATCCCGGCCCGGTGCAGGGCCTCGCAGACATAGATATTGCCCAGGCCTGCCACCACGCGCTGATCCAGCAGCGCAGCCTTGACCGGCGTCTTGCGGCCCTTGAGCGCGTTGCACAGATGCGCTTCGGAAAAGGCGTTTGAATTGGGTTCGGGCCCGAGGCCGGCGAGGAAGGGGTTGGCCGCCTCCGCGGCCGTATCGAACACGTCCATGAAACCGAAGCGCCGCGGATCGTTGTAGCGGATGGTGACCCCGCCCTCGACGCCGAACACGACATGATCGTGCCGGGGATTGGCGGGCTCGGCATGAACGAAATCCCCCGGCTGCCGGCTGCGGTCTTCGGCCTCGACCGAATAGCGCCCCGACATGCCCAGATGCGACAGCAGCGTGGCGCCGCCCTCCAGCCGGATCAGCAGATATTTGGCGCGGCGGTCGATCCGCTCGACCCGGCGCCCGGCAATCCGCCCGGCAAATCCGGGCGGGAAGGGAAAGCGCAGATCGGCGCGGTTGAGGGTGACCGATCGAACGGTCCGGCCTTCGAGGGCCGGAGTCAGGCCGCGGCGAACGGTTTCGACTTCGGGCAGTTCGGGCATGGCAACTCGCGGTCGGACAGGGTCGGCACAACCTGCTTACAGCCTTCTTCCGGCGCTGCCCATATTGCGCAGCGCGGACGGGCCGCTGCGACACTTGGCACCGCGCCCGCCGCTTTTCGCAGCGGCGGGTGGCGTCTATGGTCGCGCCCATGAGCGAGTCCCCGATGCAAGACACTGTTTCCTTCGGCTTTGCCGATGTTGCCCGCGACCGGAAAGCCGGGCTGGTGCGCGGCGTGTTCGACCGGTCGGCGCGGCGTTACGACCTGATGAACGACCTGATGTCGCTGGGCATTCACCGGGTCTGGAAGGACATGGTGATCACCCGGGCCAATCCCCAGCCCGGCGAACGTCTGGTCGACGTGGCCGGAGGCACCGGGGACCTGGCGCGCAGCTTTGTCAGCCGGGCCGATCGCACCGGCGAGCGCCGCGGGGATCCGCGAAAGGCCGGGGCCATCGTGCTGGATATCAACGAACAGATGCTGCGCGCCGGTGTAAAACGGGGCGTCAGCCAGGCCCAGGCCGGGCGGATCCACTGGGTGACCGGCAATGCCGAATGCCTGCCCCTGCCGGACCGCAGCGCGCACTGCGTGACGATTTCCACCGGCATTCGCAATGTCACCGACCGAATGGCTGCGCTGCTGGAGATGCGGCGCGTGCTCAAGCCGGGCGGACGTTTTCTGTGCCTGGAATTCACCCGGCCGACCAGCCGCGCCTGGGAAAGACTGTACGATGCCTGGTCGTTCAATGTGATGCCGGCGCTGGGCGAACATGTCGCGAATGACCGGGAGAGCTATCAGTATCTGGTGGAGTCGATCCGGCGCTTTCCTGACCAGGAGGACTTCGCCGCGGAATTGCGCGAGGCCGGCTTCCACCGTGTCGGCTATACCAATTTCTCCGGCGGCATTGCCGCCCTGCACACGGGTTGGGCCTAGTCGCGGCCGCGCTTGGCCCGCAGCCAGGCCTTTGCGGCCTCGACCGTGTCGAACACGGGCAATTCGGCCGGATAGAACTGGCCGCCGAAACTGATCCAGTATTCCACCAGCGGCCGCTGCATGGGATTGCTGCACACCTGGGCGGAATAGGTCGGCGTATCGCCGTAGTGCTCCCTGAGCAGCGCCACGAGCTCGTCCCTCAGGCGCCGGAAATCGTCCGGCGAGACATCGCCCAGCAGACCGTCGTTATAGACGACGATGCGGTCGCAGTGCGGCGTCCAGCCCGGCATCGTGACGAGCCTGCGCATCAGGACGAGGGCATCGTCCAGTGCCACGACCCCGTGATAGCGGATGATCGCCCATTGATTCTCGCGGTCGAACTCGATCGTGTGGCGCATGCCGCGCACGTTCGGCCAGAAGCGGACGCCGATCAACCGGCCGGTTGCAGATCGCGACGTATCGGGTGCACGCGACTTCACGCCACGCTCGCCAAGCGCGTCCGTGCACACTAAACCGGCTGTCGATGTTTGCGACCCTTGCCTCTTTCGCGCGCCTGCTGCGGGCTGTCCTGACCCTCGCCCGGCACGATGCCATTCTGCCGGCGGAGTATCAGTCGGTCTATCCGGCGCCCGCGCGCATGGCCGGCCGTGTCATGCGCCTGCTTGCCCGGCGCAGGCAGGCCGGCAATCCCGGAGAACGCCTGGCCCGTGCCCTGGAAAGCCTGGGCCCGTCCTATGTCAAATTCGGCCAGATCCTGGCGACGCGCGGCGACGTCATCGGCGAACGCTTTGCCCGCGGCCTGGCCCGCCTGCAGGACAAGATGCCGCCCTTCGGTGACGACAAGGCGCGCACAGTCCTGGAAGCCGAGTTCGGCGCCCCCCCGGATACGCTCTTTTCTGAACTGGGTCCTGCCGTCGCCGCCGCCTCGATCGCCCAGGTCCACAAGGCGACGACCTCGGACGGGCGCACGGTGGCGGTGAAAATCCTGCGTCCGGACATCGAGCGGCGCATCGCCCGCGATATCCGCACCCTGTCGCTGGGCGCGGCCCTGGCGGAACGTTTCGCCCCGGCCTCGCGCCGGCTGGAGCCGCGCAAATTCGTCGAGACAGTGTCGCGCTCGCTGACTGTCGAGACCGATCTGCGCCTCGAGGCTGCCGCCGCATCGGAGCTGGCCGAGGCCGCCGCCGTGGCGGAAGGCTATCGCATTCCCGCCGTCGACTGGACCCGCTCCACAAAACGCGTCCTGACCACCGAATGGATCGATGCCATTGCGCTGTCCGATACCGAGCGCTTGTCGCAATGCGATCTCGACCGGCCGGAACTGGCAACACGCCTGACCCGGGCCTTTCTGGCGACGGCACTGGATCGCGGTGTCTTTCATGCCGACATGCATGCCGGCAATCTCTTTGCCGACGAGGCCGGCCGGATCTGGGCCGTGGATTTCGGCATCATGGGGCGGATCGGGCGGGCCGAGCGGCGCTTTCTCGCCCTGATCCTGCACGGTTTCCTGACCCGCGACTACATGTCGGCCGCCCGCGCCCACTTCGCCGCCGGCTATGTGCCGCAGCACCATTCGGTGGAGGATTTTGCCAGCGCCCTGCGCGCCGTCGGCGAGCCGATCTTCGGCAAGCGGGCCGATGAGGTGCCGATGTCGCGCGTGCTGCTGCAATTGTTCGAGATCACCGATCTGTTCGACATGCGGCTGCGGCCTGAACTGGTGATGCTGCAAAAGACGATGGTGCAGTGCGAGGGCGTGGCGCGCCAGCTGGACCCCAAGCACGACATGTGGGGCGCGGCGGCGCCGGTCGTGGAGCGCTGGATGAAGCGCGAGCTGGGGCCGGAGGGGCGGATCCGCGACCTCGGTGAGGATGTGGTGCGCCTGCACGATGCGGTGCGGCAATTGCCCCGGGCGATCGAGGACTGGGCCGAGATCGGCGCGAAGCTCAAGGCGGGCGAGCTGAAACTGTCCGGAGGGCCCCGGATACGGCCCTGGGCCCTGCGCCTGGCCTGGCTGGCAGGGGCCGGCGCGACCGGCGCCATGCTCGCCTGGCTCGCCCTCTAGTATTTGAGCGGTCACATACACTTTCCTTAAAGGAAAGCGTGATCCAATGCATGCATGGCAAGGTTGAGACCCATCACCGAAGAACAGCGCGCGATCCAGCGGGAGTTTTTCCAGCTGGACGAAAAAACGATGGACCGCGTCCGCCGGCTCAAACCGCGGCTGATGGACTATGCCAAGACGGCGCTGGACGGCGTGTTCGACCATCTCGAGGGCAATCCGGAAGTCGCCCACTATTTCGAGATTTCCGAGAACGTGACCTATCTGCGCGCCGGCATGCTGGCGCATTGCGATACGCTGTTCTCCTGCCGGTTCGACGACGCTTATTACGACGCCACCGACCATATGGGCGAGCGGCATTCCAAGCTGGAATACCATTCCCACGTCTATACGGCGGCCTATACCAACATGTTCACGCGTATTGTCGAGCTGGCGATGGCGGACAAGGGCAAGTTCACCACCGAGGACATCGTCGCCCTGACCCGTGTCACGCTCTACGACATGGAACTGACCGTCGGCTCCTTCTTCTCCCACCGCATGGAAAAGCGCGACGCGCTGGACTCGGACGCGGTGAAGATCCGGCATCTGCTCACGGGAAGCTGACCGGGCGCGCGCACGCGCCTCTTGGGAAATCCGCCGCAAAGGGTTACCTCTTGCCCGTCTCGAGCGGAGCAAGCCCTTGTCCGAACCCCGCATTCTCCTGATCGTCGGCGGCGGTATCGCCGCCTACAAATCCCTCGAACTGATCCGCGAACTCAAGAAGCGGGGCATTGCCGCTCGCTGCATCCTGACGCGGGCGGGCGCACAGTTCGTGACCCCGCTGAGCCTGTCCGCCCTGTCGGCGGACAAGGTCTATGGCGAATTGTTCGATCTTACCGACGAGGCCGAAATGGGTCATATCGAGCTGTCGCGCTCGGCCGATCTTCTGGTCGTTGCCCCCGCCACGGCCGACCTTATGGCCAAGGCCGCAACGGGCCTGGCCAATGACCTCGCCTCGACGGCGCTGCTGGCAACCGACAAGCCCGTTCTGATGGCGCCGGCGATGAATGTGCGCATGTGGGAACATCCCGCCACACGCCGGAATCTGGCCACCCTGAAGGACGACGGCGTGCATATCGTCGGCCCCGACGAGGGCGATATGGCATGTGGCGAATTCGGGCCGGGACGCATGGCCGGGCCGGCAGCTATCGCCGATGCGATCGAAGGCCTTCTCCGTGGCTGAGACACTGAAGGACCGGCATGTCCTGGTCACTGCAGGACCGACGCGCGAGCCGATCGATCCGGTGCGTTTCATTTCCAATCACTCCTCGGGCCGGCAGGGCTATGCCATCGCCCGCGCCTGCGCCGCACTGGGCGCCCGGGTCACCCTCGTCGCCGGACCGACGGCGCTGCCGGACCCGGCCGGGGTTAGGACCGTGCATGTCGAGACCGCACGGGACATGCTGGCTGCCGTGGAAGCCGCGCTGCCGGCCGACGTGTTCATCGCCGTGGCGGCTGTCGCCGACTGGCGCCCCGCCCAACCCGCCGGCAGGAAACTAAAACTGGACAAGGCCAGCCTTGCCAGCCTGCCGCTGGTGGAAAATCCCGACATCCTGAAGACGGTTGCCGGCCGGCCGCCGGGAACCCGGCCCGGCCTGGTGATCGGCTTCGCCGCCGAGACACACGATGTCGAGGCCCTCGCCAAGGCCAAGCGCGAGCGCAAGGGCTGCGACTGGATCCTGGCCAATGACGTGTCGGGGGATGTGATGGGCGGAGCGGAGAATGCGGTCATCCTGGTTACGCCCGCAAACGCCGAACACTGGAACCGTACCGGCAAGGATGCCGTCGCCCGGCGGCTGGCCGACCGGATCGCGGCCGCCCTGTGACCGTCTTGCCTGCCCGCGGCGACGGCGGCAGACTGGTGCCGACCGCTTCGAATGCAAGAGGGGGAGGAATCATGATCCGTACAATCTTCTCGGCCTGCCTCGTGGCAGGACTGGCAGCGGCCGCGCCCGCCACGGCCCAGTCGGACAATGTCCGCGACCTGCACTGTTTCGCTGTCGAACGGGGCACGCACGCCCTGGTCAATCTGGACACATACAGCGTCATCGAGGCCACGGCCGGGCCCGGCCCGTTTCACTTCAGCGCCGACAATTTCGACCTGATGGGAATCGCCTGCCGCCGCAATACGCCGGTGCCCCAGCCGAATGACTACAAGGTGGCGCTGTCCGGCCTGGCGCTCTACGTCGATGTCGAACGGGGCGATACACCGGTCTCGACCATGCTCCACATTGTCGACGACCAGTTCGTGTTGCGCATCGTCAACGGCTCGCTGACCGCCGCGGAACGGGAGCAGGCGACCGCGCAGATCGAGCGCTATTACGACCGGGTCAATGCCGGCACGGAGCCGGGGCCGACCGGGCGCTGAACGGGCCCTGCTTTTCCACACGCTTCCACAGCGCCGGAAAAACCTGCCCATAACATCGTTGAAAACCCGGCCCCGCCTTGCCCGGACAGGCCGGGGCTGGCCCAATGGACCGCTCCCTCGCCGATCCAGGAGCGACCTGCCCATGTCCGTCCCCGTCCGTATCATGCCGCTGGAACACTATGAGGGGCTCGACCTGCCCGCCTACCAGACGGAACAGTCCGCCGGGATGGATCTGCGTGCCGCGGTGCCGGACAACACGCCGGTGATGATCCCGCCGGGCGAATGGCGGCTGATCCCCGTGGGTATCGCCATCGCCCTGCCGGACGGTTACGAGGCCCAGGTGCGCCCGCGTTCCGGCCTGGCAGCCAAGAAGGGCGTCACCTGTCTCAACACGCCCGGCACGATCGATGCCGACTATCGCGGCGAAATCCGGGTCAACCTGATCAATCACGGCAAGGAGCCCTTCATCGTCCAGCGCGGCGAACGCATCGCCCAGATGATCATCGCCCCCGTGACCCAGGCCGTATGGCAGGTGTCGGACAGCCTGGACGAGACCGGGCGCGGATCCGGCGGGTTCGGCTCGACGGGGGTTTAGGCCTCCACGCTCGCCGGCGCCGGATCGCAGAAGGCCTTCACATCGAATATCCGCGGATCGGAAATGATGTCGTCTGGCCGCAGCGGCCGCGACAGTTCCAGCCCTTCCAGCGAGCGGGCCCGCGACAGGGCGACATAGGCCTGCCCGTGGGCGAAGAGGCGCCGCGAGATGTCCAGATAGACCTTGTCCAGGGTGAGGCCCTGGGCCTTGTGGATTGTCATCGCCCAGGCCAGGCGCAGCGGATACTGGGTGAAACTGCCCGCCGTCGTCTTGGTCAGCGCCTGGGCCTCCGGGTCGAAGGCATAGGCGTTGCGCTCCCATTTCTGGGGTTCCACGGCGTAGGTCGTCTCGCCGATGCGCACGCGCACCGCCTTCTCGTCGAAACCTTCCACCTCCCCCAGCGTGCCGTTGACCCAGCGCCCCGCCGGATCGTTGCGGGTGAGCATGACCCGGGCGCCGATCTTCAGCGTCAGCGGTTCCTCGGCCGGAAACAGGCGCGGATCGAACTGGCCCTCCACCCTGGCCTCGAAGGCCCGGCCCGGCGTCGAAAGGCCCTCCAGACGCGCCTGGTTGATGCGCCAGGCGGCTTCGTTGGTCGAGGTGAGCACGACATGGGTCAGCGAGGCTTCCAGGCCCGAACGGCCGGTGACCCGCTCATTAAGCTCGTCGGCCTCGTCGGAGGTGATGTCCCCGTCGCGCACGGCATTGAGGATATTGATGAAATACTCGTCGGTCTGGCGGAAGACCTGTTCCAGCTCGACCAGCGAGAAACCGGCATCGCGGAAGGGTTCGGGATGGAAGAAGAAGGGCCCGCCGAAACTCGATTCCAGATATTCCGCCTCCGCGCCCTGGATCACCGGCGGCAATTGCGCCAGATCGCCGACCAGCACCATCTGCACGCCGCCGAAGGGCTCGTCGCGCTCGCGATTGAGGCGCAGCGACTTGTCGATGGCCCACATCATGTCGGCGCGGACCATGGAAATCTCGTCGATGACCAGTGTCTCCAGCGCCTGCACCACCCGGCGGTGACGCACCTTGCGGATATCGCGCGTACCGATCATGCGCGGCGGGAAATGGAAGAAGGAGTGGATGGTCTGCCCGCCGGCCTGCATGGCGGCCACGCCGGTCGGCGCGATCACCGCGGCGCGATTGCCCGCCCGGCGCAGGAATTCGCGCATCAGCGTCGTCTTGCCCGTGCCCGCCCGCCCGGTGAGAAACACGTTCGGCCGCGCGCCGGTCAGCCAGTCCAGCAGGCGTTCCTGATGATCGGAGAGTGCGGGCCGGGCGGCGGCAAGGTCGGAAACGGCGGACATGGGCTCAAACTGGCCGGGTTTGTATCAAAAGCATAGCCCGGACACTCACGGGGCTTGATCGGCCGCGCTGCTTCCGCCACCTCTCGCTCATGACGGACGAGATCGATATCGAGCGCTTTGCGCGCCACATCGTGCTGCGCGAGATCGGCGGGCCGGGCCAGCAGGCGCTGGCGCGGACGCATGTGGCCCTTGTCGGCGCCGGCGGGCTGGGCGCGCCCGCAGCGCTTTATCTGGCGGCCGCCGGGATAGGCCGGATCACCCTGATCGACCCGGACACGGTGAGCCTGGACAATCTCCAGCGCCAGATCCTCTTCCGCACCGCCGATGTCGGCACTACTAAGGCCGGGACCGGTGCAAGGGCGCTGTCTGCCTTGCATCCGGGGACCGCCGTCACGGCGGTCACCGCCGCGCTGGACGAGGCCAATGCCGAAGCCCTGATCGAAGGCGCCGACCTGGTTCTCGACGGCTGCGACAATTTCCGGACCCGGTTCGCCGTCAACGCGGCCAGCCGGTCAATGGGCATTCCGCTGATTTCGGGTGCGGTCGGCCGCTGGGACGGGCAGGTCGCCCTGTTCAACGCCACGGATGCGTCGCCCTGCTACAGATGCTGGGTGCCGGACGTCCCGCCCGATGCGGAAACCTGCGCCCGTGTCGGCATAGTCGGCGCATTGACCGGCGTGGTCGGATCGGCGATGGCGCTGGAAACGATCAAGCATGTCTGCCGGGCGGGAGAGACGCTGGACGGCCGGATCTGGCTGTTCGACGGGCTGTCGATGCGAAGCCGCACCGTATCGTTGCCGCGCGACCCGGCCTGTCCGGTGTGCGGCAGCTAACGCTTTGCCGTGAGTTGCAGGCCCAGCCCGATGGCGACGCCGGGCGCGAGACCGAAGATCAGGCCCAGCGCCATGTTGCCGGTCGCCAGGGCGATGATCGCCCAGAGCATCAGACCGACCCCCAGCCCCGCGGCAAATCCCAACGGACGTCCGAAGGGCGGTTTGGGCGGGGCCGGGCGGTGCGGCCCGGAGGATGGTGTCTCAGGCTTGGCCATGCCCCTGTATCTAGGATGCCGGGCCTGATCGGAAACTGGTGGCAGATTTAAATCTTCGTCACGATTTTCACTGCGATTTGTTCGACCTTACCTATTCGAAAGACACGGCATTTCCGGCCGCGTCATTGTAGAGCGTCTGCACCATCCGGTCGGTGGTGATGAAGCGCCAGCTCCAGTCCTCCTCCAGATCGGCCAGCGGCCGGGCGGCGCGCACCTCGTCCAGCGAGGCCCCGCCTTCGACCAGGGTGCGCACGCGGAAGGCCGCCTGGCGCAGCATGTCGATCGAAGCCTGCAGGTCGGCCGGCGTCGACAGGGGACCATGGCCCGGCACGATGCGGGTGTTCTCGCCCGCCATCTCCAGCCCGCGTTCCATCGCCGCGATATAGCCGTCCACGGACCCGCCCGCGGACAGGTCGATGAAGGGGAACCAGCCTGAGAAGAACACATCGCCCATGTGCAGGATGTCGGCTTCGCGGAAATATACGAAAGCATCGCCGTCGGTATGGGCGTTGGGCACGTGGGTGACCTCGACCGTCTGGCCGTTCATGTGGAAGGTCAGGTCTTCGCCGAAAGTGATGACCGGCAATGTGGCCGGGTTCTGCGCCCATTCATCCTCGGCATCGGCCAGACGGCGGCGGATATTGTGGTGGGCCGCGACGGTCGAACCCTGCTGCGCAAAATGCGCATTGCCGCCGGTATGGTCGCCATGCCAGTGCGTGTTGACGATGAAGCGCGGCGCGCCGGTGCCGGCGATCTCGACGATCGCCCCTTCGATCAGGGCCCCGGTATTGGGCAGCTGGTCGTCCACCATCACCACCCCGTCTTCGCCGGTCAGCAGTGCCAGGTTCCCGGCGATCCCGGTGGACAGCATGTAGATGCCGTCACCCAGATCCGTGCTGTCGACTTCCGGTGCTTCCTGCCGGGCCTGCGCGCCCAGTCCCAGACCCGCGGCCGGCACGCCGGCCGCCAGCAGGGCTGCGGCACTGGAAATAGCCAAACGGAAACTCATATTTCCCCTCCCTGAATACGGTGCGGCGCATCGCCGCTCCTCTCCATATAGGCAAGCCGCGCCGGATTTCATCGTCACACTTGCGCGAGTGCCCCCTGTCTTTACCGCCTATTCACCCTGATCCGGCACAGAGACCGGGGGAAGGAGTGTCTCATGCGCGGTCTCGTCGCCCTTGTTCTTGTCCTTGTACTGCCGGCCCAGCTTTGGGCCATGCAAACGCCCGACACGCCGTCGGGCCAGCAGGTGCCGCGCTTCGTATCGCTCAAGGTCGATGTCGCCAATGGCCGTTCGGGCCCGTCCGCCCAGCACCCCATCGCCTGGCGTTATACGCGCGCGGGCCTGCCCATGGAAGTGATTGCGGAAACGCCGGAATGGCGGCGGGTACGCGATCCGGGCGGCGAGGTGACCTGGATGCACCGCTCCATCCTTTCCGGCCGCCGCTCGGTCTTCACCCTGGAGGAAACACCGCTGCACGCCCGCGACAATGGGGAGAGCCCGGTCGAGGCCATCGCCGGGGCGGGTGTGGTTCTCTCGCTCGAACGCTGCCGCACCGGCTGGTGCCGTGTCGAGGCCCAAGGCTATCGCGGCTGGGTCAGCACGGCCACACTGTGGGGCGTCTATCCGGACGAACGCAGCGGCGAGGATGCCGCCGGCCTCGACGGCACCACCGCCTTGAGCGCCCCTCGTACGCGTGATACCGCTCTGCGCTGACCCCGCCCGGACGCCGTGACTGCCGGGTTCCAGTGACTAGCCCGGAGACCGGCCCCGCGCCGCATGTCCGTGGCGCAACCGATCGGCTACATGACTGAACGCCAAAGCTCTTTCAGCTACGAAGACCTGATTGATTCCAGCGAAGGCCGGATGTGGGGACCCGAGAACGCCCAACTCCCCGCCCCGCCCATGCTGATGATGGATCGCATCACCCATATCGACGAGGACGGCGGCGAGTACGGCAAGGGACACATCGTCGCCGAACTCGATATCAACAAGGACCTCTGGTTCTTCGACTGCCACTTCAAGGGCGACCCGGTGATGCCCGGCTGCCTGGGCCTGGACGCCATGTGGCAGCTGGTCGGCTTCTTCCTGTGCTGGAAGGGCAATCCCGGCAAGGGCCGGGCGCTCGGCGTCGGCGAGGTGAAATTCAAGGGCGAGATCAAGCCCGACACCCAGCTGGTGCGCTATGTCATCGACCTGAAGCGTGTCATCCAGCGCAAGCTGATCATGGCGATCGGCGACGGGCGTGTCGAAGCCGACGGCAAAACCATATATACCGCCAAGGATCTGCGCGTGGGCTTGTTCAAGCCCGGCGAAATGGCCTGACCCCAGGAGAGACAGCAATGCGTCGCGTCGTTATCACCGGCCTCGGCGTGATTTCCCCGATCGGCAACAATGCCGAGGAAGTCACCCGCTCCCTTCGCGAAGGCAAGAGCGGCATCGGCCGCATGGACAGCTTCGTCGAGCACAATTTCAAATGCCACGTCGGCGGCAAGCCGACGGTCAATCCCGCCGAACATGTCGACAAGCGCGTCTACCGCTTCATGTCCGAGGGCGCGGGCTGGAACTATATGGCGATGGAACAGGCGATTGCCGACGCCGGCCTGCCCGAGGCCGACATTTCCCATCCGCGCACGGGTATCATCATGGGTTCGGGCGGCCCCTCGGCCGGCACCATCGTGGATGCCGCCGACATCACCCGCGACAAGGGTCCGCGCCGCATCGGCCCGTTCGCCGTGCCCAAGGCGATGAGCTCCACCGCCTCGGCGACACTGGCCACGCCCTTCAAGATCCTCGGCGTGAACTATTCCATCACCTCCGCCTGCACGACCTCGCTGCACTGCATCGGCGCGGCTGCCGAACAGATCCAGTGGAACAAGCAGGACGTGATGTTCGCCGGCGGCTGCGAGGAGATTCACTGGGCGCTGTCCAACCTGTTCGACGCGATGGGCGCCCTGTCGACCCGGTATAACGAGACCCCGGACAAGGCCTCGCGTGCCTTCGACAAGGACCGCGACGGTTTCGTCGGCGGGTCCGGCGCCGGCGTGGTGATCCTGGAAGAATACGAGCGCGCGAAAAAGCGCGGCGCGCCGATCATTGCGGAAATCGCCGGCTATGGCGCCACCTCCGACGGCTACGACATGGTCGCCCCGTCCGGCGAGGGTGCCGTGCGCGCCATGAAGCTGGCGATGGAGACCGTGAACGGCGAGATCGACTATCTCAACCCGCACGCCACCTCGACGCCCGTCGGCGACATCGCCGAGATGAAGGCGGTCAGGGAGACCTTCGGCGACAGGGCCCCGGCCATTTCGGCCACCAAGTCGATGACGGGACACTCGCTGGGCGCCGCCGGCGTGCACGAGGCTGTGTATACGCTGTTGATGATGAAGCACGGCTTCATCGCGCCCTCGATCAATGTCTTCGACATGGATCCGGAGATCGCCGAACTGAACCTGCCCATCGTCACCGAAACCCGCGAGGCCGACATCAAGACCGCGATGTCGAACTCCTTCGGCTTCGGCGGCACCAATGGCACCGTGGTATTCCAGAAAATCTAGCGGCGCGGCGGAACGGGCAGCGCCGGCCGGTCGATCGGTTCGCGCGGGCGGTGGCCCCAACGGACTCCCTATGCCCTGCCGGTGCAACGCTCGCGGGCCGGCAGTCCGCCGCGAGATTTCCGATCATTAACTTCCGCCCGGGCCCGAGCGCGGACTAGGTTGTGGCTGTGATCGACACGGACCGGACGAAACCATGAGCGATACTACGATCAAGGCAGGCCTGTTTGTCTGCGTGCTTGCAATCCTGATCGGCATCAGCCCGTCGCGCAGCGCGGCACAGGCCGTCACCACGGATTTCGAGTTCACATCGGAAGGACGCGTGCTCTCCGGCGTGCTCGATGTTCCCGCTGGCGGAACGGCAGAGGCAATGATCGTCTTCGTGCATGGATACGGCCCGACCGATGTCCGCGGCCGGGACATGTATGCTGACCTTCGGACCCGCTTCAACGCGCTCGGTATCGCGACCGCCGTCTGGGACAAGCCGGGCCAGGGGCGCAGCGAAGGCACGTTCGATATCGATCAGCCCGTTCATGAAAGCGCCCAGGAGGTCCTCGATGCCGCCGCTCATCTCCGGGCGCGCAACGTGCCGGGCTCGCACAGAATGGGCATCTGGGGCGTTAGCCGCGCCGGATGGATCGCGCCCATCGCCCTGTCGCAGGACCCCGGATTTGACTTCTGGATCAGCGTGAGCGGAACCACCGCCGAGGATAATTTCCGCTATCTGCTGATATCCAACCTGCCGCATGAGGGATACTCGGCCGAAGAAGCAGACAGGATCGACCGGGAGTGGCAGCGCGGCTGGGAGATTTTCCGCGCCGGCGGTTCCTACGACAGCTATCGCGACGCCACACCGACCTTGCGCGCGAACGAATACGTCACACGCATGCTTGGCGGGATCATGAGCCGTGACGAGTACGAAGCCGAACAGAGCGCGTATCTGGAGCACCAGGGCCCGCCATACCTGGATCCGGCGAGCGGGGCCTTCGTCCATATCCATGATTTCGACCGCATGCTCGGCGGACTGGATATCGACGTGCTCGCCATCTTCGGCGAAAAGGACCTCAATGTGGACTGGCGCCGGACACGGGCCCTCTACGAGACGACCATCGGCCGGAACCCGGACGCGAGTCTGCAGATCCGGACCTTTCCCGATGCCGACCACAATATCGTTGACTCCGAAACCGGCAGCATCCGCGAGATGCAGGAGGGCGGTCGGCGCGACCCGAGCGCAAGTTTCTACAGCACCCAGACCGAGTGGTTACGCGACGTCGTTCTGGACTGAGCCAGCACCGGATGCCCCGGTCACGTGCACCTCGGGTTTCAGTTCCCCGGGCACAGCGGCTATACCGGTGACGACACAACTCAAGAGGGGATCTCGATGAGCGATCATGTTTTTCCGGCCGGAGAGCTGATGAAGGGCAAGCGCGGGCTTGTCATGGGCGTGGCCAACAAGAACTCGATTGCCTGGGGCATTGCCCGGCAATTGGCGGCCCAGGGCGCCGAGATCGCCTTCTCCTACCAGGACGAGGCGCTGGAGCGCCGGGTGCGGCCGCTGGTGGAAAGCCTGCCCTGCGAACCCTTCATGGTGCAGGCCGATGTCACCGACGACGCCTCCATGGACGGCTGTTTCAAGGCGCTGCAGGACAAGTGGGGCACAATCGACTTCCTCGTCCACGCCATCGCCTTCGCCGGCAAGGACGAGCTGGTCGGCTCCTTCACCGAGAACACCACCCGCGAGGGCTGGCGCCGGGCGATGGAAATCTCCGCCTTCTCCTTCGTCGATGCCGGCAAGCGCGCCAGCCGCCTGATGCCGAATGGCGGCGCCATGGTGACGCTGACCTATCTGGGCTCGGAACGCGTCGTGCCCTCCTACAACGTCATGGGCGTCGCCAAGGCCGCGCTGGAAGCCTCCACGCGCTACATGGCCCGCGACTTGGGCCCGCACGGCATCCGCGTCAACGCGCTGTCCGCCGGCCCGATGCGCACCCTCGCCATGGCCGGCATTTCCGGCGGCAAGGCGCTGATGAAGACGGGCCGCGAATGGTCGATGATGAAGGAAGACACGAAGATGGAAGGCGTCGCCGGCGCCGCGCTCTACCTTCTCTCGGATCTGGGTCATTCCTGCACGGGCGAGACGCTGCACGTCGATGCGGGCTTCCATGCGGTGGCCGTGCCGGATATGGCGGATGAGTAGGGGCGGGCTTGCACCTGAGGCGCGAGCCCGCTACCCCTCTCACACACCCAGCCTGAAAAGGAGGCTCTGACGGTGAACAAATAGGCTGAAACTCGCCCGAAACGCGCCGCTCGATCGAGCGATGGTGCGTGCGAATTCAGACCTTTGACACCGGAGCCTTCCCATGCCCGAACAACCGAATACCGAAACCGCGCCCGTGCGCGGTCCCGATCCCATGGCCGCGCGGCCGCAGATGGATACCGCCTTTCTCCAGGCCGTGGTGACGCGTGCGAACATCGAGGTGGGGGCGTATTCCTATTATCACGACGAGAAGGGTCCCGAGCACTTCCAGGACCATTGCGTGAAGTATCATTTCGAGTTTCTCGGTGACCGGCTGGTGATCGGGAAATTCTGCGCCCTGGCGCAGGACGTGACCTTCATCATGAACGACGCCAATCACGCCATGACAGGGTTTTCCACCTATCCGTTCAATATCTTCGGCCACGGCTGGGAGGACGGGTTCGACTTCGCCACGATCGGGGCCGGGCTGCGCGGGGATACCGTGGTCGGCCATGATGTGTGGATCGGGCGCGGGGCGACGGTCATGCCCGGCGTCACGATCGGCCACGGCGCCATCGTGGCGACCGGATCGGTCGTGGTGCGCGATGTGCCGCCCTACACCATTGTGGGCGGCAATCCGGCGGGGGCGATCCGGCAACGTTTCGACACCGCAACGATCGCACGCCTGCTGGAGATCGCCTGGTGGGACTGGCCGGCCGAGCGGATCGGCCGCGCCGTGAATGCCATTCGCGGCAACGACCTTGCCGCGCTGGACGCTTTCGCCCGCGAGGCCGGCGACCGAAAATCGACGCCCGGGACACCTTGACCAAGCCGGGTACCCTAGCGGTGCACCCAGCCGGTCAGGCTGGTGCGGGCGCTGCGGGCAAAGGGCGCAACCATCTGGACCGCGTGGAATTGCGGTACGGAAAAGACATTGAGCGCGTTGAAGCACGGGATCAGCGCTTCCTCGATATTGCCGGCCTTGTCGAAAAAGGCGAGATGGCCACCCCAGTTGCGGTTCCAGTCCGGGGTCAGGGAGATGACATAGGCCGCCACGCGATCGCGCGCATGATGCGTGTCGTCGTGGGAGGTGAGGTAGTGGCCCGGCCCGTAGCAGGAGGCCAGGACGTCCGCCGACCTGATCCCTGGCTCGCCTGTGAGGCTTCGCATGAACCCCAGAAAGGCCTCGGAGTTGACGAAGTCGTGGGCGACATGCAGCGGATGGCCCGGATTGTCGCCGCGATTGACGCTCTCGGTGACATAGTATTGCAGGAAACAGTACTGGAAGGCATCGGCCGCGCGCTGATGGATCCGGGCGAAGAACTGCTGCTTCTGCTGCGGATTGAGGCGCTGGATATCGGCGCTCGGACTCTCCACGGCCTCGCCATTCTCCGTGTAGGCGAGATACCATTCCTGATTGCCGCGAATGGCAGCCAGCAACTGGTCGGCCGAGGCCGGCGCGAGGAAATCCTCGATATGAATCCGGCCCTTGTCAGCAAAGGTCCGGCCAAGCGCGCCGGCATCCAGCGCGCTGTTGATCGTGATCGCCTCGGTCATCCGGCCCCCGGCCATGTCGCAAATCCGGCCGTCACGCCTGGCTGCGGGTGACGGCCGGACGAGGTTAGGCGGTTTGCCGGCGGCGGGGCAAGGCGCGCGGTGCAGCCTGCCATTTCAACCCCATCACAGGCCGCAGGACCGGGATGCGGCGGACGATCTCGAAACCCAGCCAGCAGCCCGCTCCGGTGGCGAAGACGAGAACGGCGAATTCCACCCAGACATTGAGGCCCATCGGGGCGATCCAGTAGCCGGTCAGGACGGTGATCGTCTGGTGCAGGATATAGAAGGGGAAAATCGCTTCCGTGAGATAGCGCCGCACCGGTCCGTCTCCGGAGAGATAGCGGCGGGCCAGTCCCAGAAGCGCCAGGATGATCGCCCAGGCATAGGTGATGCGCGCGAGGCGGAAGATCCAGCTGAGCCAGGCCTGGCCCTCCCAGTCCCCGGCCGGCCGGCCGATCCCCCACCACAGCGCCGCGGCATAAAGCGCGGAATAGATCAGCGCAAACGGGAGGATACGGTCTACGGCGCGCCAGAACACATCCTGTTTGGCGACGCCATAGCCGATCAGCAGAATGGTCAGCCGATGAGCGTGATTGGCCCAGTCCCAGACCAGGTTGTGGGTGGCGGGAAAATGCGGTTCCAGCCAGATGCGATAGGCCCAGAAGGGCAGGCTCGGCACGATCAGGAGGAGGACAAGGCCCCATCCCCTCCCGTCCAGGATGCGCATGGACTGCGCCACGGGACCGTCGGAGACGCGGCGCAGGAGGGGGATGAAAGGTGACAGGATCAGGCAGTAGACGAAAAGGTAGACGACATACCAGAGATGGTTCCAGGTCGGCACGATGACACCGCCGATCTCGCCGCTGGTGATATAGCGCGGCCAGAAGGCCCAAAGCCCCTCCCCGATCTCGCCGGCCTGGCGCAGTTCGGCCCAGGTCTGGGGCATCACCACGACCAGCATCCCGAACACGATCACCGGCAGCAGCCGCCAGGTCCTGTCCAGCGCGAAACGGCCGGCGCCCAGCTTGTCGGACAGGAAGCGGATCGCCACGCCGGAGATGAAGAACAGGAGCGCCAGCCGCCAAGGATTGAGCAGCATCATGGCGTATTGCGGGCCCGGATTGGCCTGGGCGCTCTTCACGTGCCAGTCCCAGGGCACGAAGAACATGCCGACATGGTAGAGGATGAGAAGACCGAAGGCGACGATCCTCAGCCAGTCGAGGTCGTAGCGGCGGGTAAAGACGGCATCGGGATTGGCGGCAGTATCGGACATGGCGAACTCCGGAAGGATAATATGCCTCGAATTTGCCGTCGCGTTTCGCGTCCGTCGATCCTGCCGGGACGGAGAACGGGTGAAGGGGACCGCCGGCTGTATTGCGGGGCCGAACGGCGGCAGTGCGGGACGAGTGGCCGCCTCGCTTCCAATCAGCCGACTTGCGCCGGAGCGGGTTGAGGGCATGATCAGATCATGGCACAGCCGATACAAGTACAGCCGGACATCGATCGCCAGGCGGAGCGGGAAACCGAAACCCGGGCCTATAGGCGCGCCCTGCTGATCTCCGCCGGTATCATACTCACCTTCTACGTCCTCAACGCCTTGTCGATCGGCACGGAGTTGCGCTGGTCGGGGCGAGCGTGGCCGGATTATCTGCCCTGGGTGCAGGAAGGCAGCGCCATCCTTCCCATGCTGGTGGCGCTTCCAGTCGTACTCTGGCTGGGTCAGCGCTTTCCCTTCGAACGGGGACGCCTTGCGATGTCGCTCGCCGTCCATGCCACCGGGCTTCTGGCGTACGGACTGTTCCAGATCGCCGTCATGTTCACGCTGCGGGACCTGATCTGGCCGTCCGTCTACGGTTTCGCCTACACCACCGACGGCACCATGCTGGATGTATTCGTCTACGAGTTCCGCAAACAGGCGCTCGCCTATGTCGGCTTCCAGTTCATCCTGTCCACCGACATGGCACTGGAACGTGCGCGCATGGAAGCAGGCGCTGCAGCAACCGAAGCGCAGACCCGGCATCGCATCACGCTGAAATGCGGGGGTCGAGTGCTGCTGCTCGAGGCCGAAGGTTTCGAATGCGCCCAAGCCGCCAGCAACTATGTCGAGACCCGCTTTGCGGGCCGCACGCATCTCGCGCGCATGACGCTGGCCCAGCTGGAATGCCTGCTCGCCGAAGCCGGTATCGACGCGGTCCGCGTGCACCGCTCCTGGCTGGTCAATCGCGACCGCATCCGTGAAATCGCCCCGACCGGCGAGGGCGACGTCACGATCACCCTGGACACCGGCGCCACAATCCCCGGCAGCCGCCGCTACCGCGACCGGCTGGGGGCGGGGTAGGTTGGCCAGCCAAAAGCTGTACACACCAGACCGCCCATCCTGGCTCACGCCGGTGTGGGGATCGCGCAGCAAGCGGGGCGGGAGCGAGGTCCCGGCGAGCTGTCCGATAGCGGGATAGGCCCGGCGGGGCGCCCAAGCCGGCCTTCGCCCCCGAGGGTCCACGAAAACAGAAAACCGCGCCCCGGACACCCGGAGCGCGGCTTGTTTTTGTTGTCGCGGCCAAGGGCGTTTAGCCCTTCAGCAGCTCCGCCAGCGTCGTGCCCAGACGTGCAGGCGAGGGCGAGACCTTGATACCGGCGGCTTCCATCGCGGCGATCTTGTCTTCCGCGCCGCCCTTGCCGCCGGAGACGATGGCGCCTGCATGGCCCATCGTGCGGCCCGGAGGCGCGGTGCGGCCGGCAATGAAGCCGACGGTCGGCTTCTTGCGGCCCTTCTTCGCCTCGTCGGCGAGGAATTGGGCAGCGTCCTCCTCGGCGGAACCGCCGATCTCGCCGATCATGATGATCGACCGGGTCTCGTCGTCGGCCAGGAATTTTTCCAGCACGTCGATGAATTCGGTACCCTTGACCGGGTCGCCGCCAATGCCCACCGCCGTGGTCTGGCCAAGGCCGACCTGGGAGGTCTGGAACACGGCTTCATAGGTCAGCGTGCCCGAGCGCGAGACCACGCCCACCGAGCCCTTCTTGAAAATCTGGCCCGGCATGATGCCGATCTTGCACTCTTCCGGCGTCAGGATGCCCGGGCAGTTCGGGCCCAGCAGCATGGAGTTGGACTTGTCGAGCTTCGCCTTGACCTTGACCATGTCCATCACCGGAATGCCCTCGGTGATGCAGACAATGAAGGGAATCTCGGCATCGATCGCCTCGATGATGGCCGCACCGGCACCGGCCGGCGGCACGTAGATCACAGAGGCGTCGGCGCCCGTGCGTTCCCTGGCTTCCGCCACAGAGGCGTAGATCGGCAGTTCGGCGGAGCTTTCCAGGCCGGAGGACCAGGTCTCGCCGCCCTTTTTCGGGTGCACGCCGGCGACCATCCGGGTGCCGTAATATTCCAGCGCCTGTTCGGTGTGGAAGGTGCCCGTCTTGCCGGTCAGGCCCTGGACGATGACCTTGGTGTTCTTATCGACGATGATCGACATTATTCGGCCTCCTTCACGGCGGCGACAATCTTCTGGGCGGCATCGTCCAGATCGTCGGCGGCGATCACGTTGAGACCGCTCTCATTGATGATCTGCTTGCCTTTTTCCACATTCGTGCCTTCCAGGCGCACCACCAGCGGCACCTGCAGGCCAACCTCTTTCACGGCCGCGACCACGCCCTCGGCGATCACGTCGCAGCGCATGATGCCGCCGAAGATGTTGACCAGGATGCCCTTCACATTCTTGTCGGCGGTGATGATCTTGAAGGCCGCGGTGACCTTTTCCTTGGAGGCGCCGCCGCCGACATCGAGGAAGTTGGCCGGCTCGGCGCCGTAGAGCTTGATGATGTCCATCGTCGCCATGGCCAGGCCGGCACCGTTGACCATGCAGCCGATATTCCCGTCCAGCGCCACATAGGCCAGATCGTGCTTGGATGCCTCGATCTCCTTGGCGTCTTCCTCGGTGGTGTCGCGCAGTTCCTGGATATCGGGATGACGGAAGAGCGCATTGCCGTCGAAGGAGACTTTTGCGTCCAGCACCCGGACATGACCGTTTTCCATGACGATCAGCGGGTTGATCTCCAAGAGCGACATGTCCTTCTCGGTGAAGGCACGATAGAGCGTCGGCGCCAGCGAGAGCATGTCGTCGCGGGCTGTGCCTTCCAGCTTCAGCGCATCGGCGATCCGGGCCGCATCGGCGCCGGTGACACCGGTGTCCGGATCGATGTCGATGGTGAGGATTTTGTCCGGAGTCTCTTCGGCCACCTGTTCGATGTCCATGCCGCCCTCGGTGGAGACCACGAAGGCGACCTTGCCGGTCTCGCGGTTCACCAGCAACGAGCAGTAGAGCTCGGTGGCGATATCGGCGCCGTCCTCGATATAGAGGCGGTTGACCTGCTTGCCGTCCGGACCGGTCTGGTGAGTGACCAGTGTGTTGCCCAGCATTTCCCTGGCGTGGGCGAGGACCTCGTCCTTGGAAAAGGCCAGGCGCACGCCGCCCTTGGCGTCGGGGCCGAGTTCCTTGAACTTGCCCTTGCCGCGACCGCCGGCATGGATCTGCGACTTCACCACCCAGAGCGGTCCGGGCAGTTTGTCGGCCGCGGCAGCGGCCTCGTCGGCGGAGAAAATGGCAACGCCCTCGGCGACGGGCGCGCCGAAGGTTTTCAGGACGGCTTTCGCCTGATGTTCGTGGATATTCATGAATGGGGCCTCGCGGGAGGAAGGAAGCGAACGGATGGCCAGACAGGACCTGCCTTATAACACCGGGTCCGGTCAGCGCAACGCATTCAACAGCGCTGTCTTTCAGCTAGACCTGCAACGTGTCCCGCCGCTGCCAGGCGTCGAGTATTTCCGCCAGGCTCAGGGGCCGGGCCGGCTCGGGCAGAGCCATTTCCGGCGCGATCAGCGGACCCGAGAAATAGCGCACACCGGCCGACAGTCCGGCCTGCAGCACCTCGATACCCGCCGTCTGGGTGAAATAGGTTTCGGCCTTCAGGAGGCACGCCGAGGCGACCCAGTCCGCCATCGCCATAAGCTGCGCCTCGTCGGGCCCGGTTTCATTCATCCGCGCAGGCACTTCGGTCCCGAAAATGCCGATGCCGCAACCGTCGAAACGTTTCAGATCGCTTGCTCCGAACGGCAATTGCGTGAGTACATAGGCGCCGAAATGCTTCATCGAGCGGAACAGCTCCTGCATCTGCCCCAGCGGCGCGCCGTCAGGCACGCCGTCGACGCGCAGGAAGAAGAAGCGGCGCATCGGCTCCGGCACGGATTGCAGGATCGCGAAATAGCGCATGCGCTGGGACAGGGTGGCGATGGTGTCGTAGTGCACCGGCACGATGATGGCGCATGCGCCGCCCTGGGCGTAGGCCTTCTGGAAGCCGCGCTGGGCTGCGCGCGCCACGGATTCGTCGAGCTTGCGGTGCAGTGTCCGGTCGTCGGCCCCCATCAGCGTGTCACGCCCGTAATAGGCAAATCCCTTCACCACCCGGCGGGCAACGCAGATATTGTGCAGCAGGGCCGATTTGCGCCCGTCCCAGCAGGGCTTGAAGACGATATCGTCCCACACGCCTTCGCTCTCGGTGTAGATGGCCCTGGGCCGGGGCGTATAGACCGGTCTGGGACCGGGTCTGGGCGCCTCGACCCAGGCCGCACCCGTTTCGCCCGCCCGTTCCAGGCGCCGGTCGGGTGTCCAGGGCGGTGTCCGGCCGGGTTCGTGACCGCCGGCCTCCGCATCGCCCGTCCCGGACGGCCGGGCGCTCTCATCCTGGTCGCGCGCGACGATTTCCAGCAATTCCTCGGTTGTCACGCTGCGCGCCTCGGCCAGGATTTCCAGTGGACCGAGGTCGCTGTCGCCCAGGAAGAAGCGTTCCAGCTCCTGCGAGATCCCGTCGACGGTGGCCTGCGCGGCTTCGCCGTCCAGGGCCGCAAAAATGATCATGAAACCGCCGCGGCAACGGATCACGGCGTCGTCTCCATCGAGGCGTTTCTCGATGAAATGATGGCCGACCTCGTAGATCTTCTCGCGCAAACGGTCCCAGTCGCCGCCCGCACGCTCGCGCACCCGGCCCAGATTGAGAAACCGGACCTGGCCCATATCGACGGAACTGCGACCGGCGAGGACTTTCTTGAGCTTCTTTTTCAGTTCGGGCGGCATGAGCGCGTAAATCCCCGGCGAAACACTCCGGCCAGGTCAGGCTAGCGCTGCAGGTCTTGCGATTCCTCTAAGCGCCCGCTCAGGCAACGTCGGATTGCCGCCGCATGATATCGTCCAGCGTGCAGGCTCTCAGCGGCGCCGGGCGTTTCAGGTCGCCGCCGATCACCGAACCCGAGAACACTTCGAACCCGGCATCCAGGCTGACCGTTAATTGGTCGAGCGTCGCCACCTGGGTCAGGCAGCCGCGGGCCTTGGCGCGGACGATCGAGGTCGCCTGCGCGGTCAGCTTCTCGACGGTCGCCGGACTGGCGGCGAAGGGGCGCCGGCTGGGTATCTGCGAGCTGAACAGCGTAATGCCGCAATTCTCGAACCGGCTCAGATGCACCGTACCGAGCGGTATCTTGGCGAGAATATTGGAGCCGAAACAGCGCATCGCCCGGAACAATTCCTCCATCTGCCCCAGGGGCGCGCCATCGGGAATATTGTCGACGCGGATATAGAAATACTTCCTCAGCCGCGGCGGCACGTATTGCAGGATGGAAAAATAGCGGATCCGGTCCTGGGCACCCAGAATGGTGTCGTAATTCACCGGAATAGCGACCGCACACCTCATACCTTCGGAATAGCGGCTCATGAAGCCGCGCTGGGCGGCAATCACCACGGCGTGGTCGAGGGCGCGGTGCAAAGCCGGGGAATCCTTGCCCAGAAGCGTATCGCGACCGTACAGCGTCTCCCCGCGATACTGCCGCCGCGCCAGGCAGAAACTGGCGATGATATGGTTGAAACGCACGTCCCAGCACGGTTTGAAAACGATATCGTCCCAGGTCTTGTCGAGTTCGGAGAACAACGCCGCGGTTACGTGTCCGGGCGCCACTTCGGGAACATTGCCGTCCTCGTCCTCGATGGCGGTACGCGCCCGCGGCCCCGTACCGGCCGTCTTTTCCTGGCTGGGCACGACCGCCTGATCGAGCTCGTCTTTCTCCACTGAATCGACGGCCAGGACACCGGTATTTTCCCGGGCATCGTGTGCGATGGGGCGCCATTTTCCAGGCCCCTCCGGTCCGGGCGAGCCAGGCGCCTCGGTTTCCGACGCATCGCCGGTCTCCCGGCTGCGCTCCATGAAATCGGCCAGGTCCCCGACCGGGATGGATTCGCTGCGCGCGGAAATCTCGAACTGTTTCAGGATACGGTCGCCCAGGAAGAACAGGTTGAGCTGCTGGGAGGTCTGTTCGGTGCGTTCCTTCGCTTCCTCGTCGCTGCCCTTGGCAAAGACCAGGATGAATCCGCCCTTGCAGCGCAGAAGGACATCGCGCTCGGACAGGCGTTTCTCGATGAAATGGGAGGATGCGCTGTAGACCTTGTCTTTCAGCGTCTCCCACTTGTCCCCCGCTTCTGCACGAACCATGTCGAGATTGACCCACTGGAAGTGGCCGATATCGACTGCGTCGCGGCCGGCGAGGGCCGCTTTGAGGCGGTCCAGGGTTTCCGGCTTCATCACACACTCGCAAAGACTGGCCCGCCAGGCGACAGGAGGCAGGCAGAACCGTCATTCTAGTGGCGATACCTTAACGATAGGTGGTCGCCCCGGGCCGGTTAACCATAAGGCGAAGTTTACGCACCGCTTTTGTCCGCTTAAAAAACAAGACATTACTTGCTTCATGCCACCAAGCCGCGGCGCATGTATAATATATTACGCCGTCAGCGGGTCGTGGCCACAATGGCGCCGTCGATCGACAGACCGCCGCCGCCGCGGGCGAACAGGTAGAAGCTCATCGCCGCGAACATCACGGTCATCGGCCAGGCCTCGGGCGCCACCCACACCCCGTAGATCCAGCTCGCCAGCAGCAGGGCCACGCCCGCCAGCCGGGTGAGAAAACCCAGCACCAGCAGTGCGGCGCAGATCTGCGCTCCCCAGACCGCGAACTGAGCCAGATGAACCGGCGCAATCACCGGGACCGACCAGACATCGGCGGCATGGACGATATCCGGCATGACCTCGGGCCAGGGACCGGCATGCGCCCGTCCCCACAGCCACAGGCCCGGCGCCAGGGACAGGCGGATCAGCCCGCCGACGAGCCAGTCCGGCATGAAGCGTTCGGCCCGGGCGGGCCGAGCGGTGGTATCCATGAGCGCCCCCGGAAACATCCCCTCACAGCCAGCATGCCCAAGCCGCATCCCGGCTGCAATCGTCTGCACCTCTGGCGCGAGTCGAGGACGCGGCGATGACCGCGAACACACTCAGCCGGCGAGAAAGACGGTGTGCATCAAACCGTCCCAGAGCGCTCCCGGAACCCGGTGCAGCAGCGTGCCCTTCGGGCCGAGCAGCCGGACAGCGCCGAGGGCCAGCGCCGACAGTGCGCTGGCCCCATGGATCGGTACCAGCAGGGGGCGTCCAGGTTCATGCCGGCCTCCAGCAGCCGTGAAATCCCAGCGGACAGGCATAGGGCAGGCGCCAGCTGGCGACGGGCCCGTCTCCGACATTGCGGGCGTCCAGCACATGCAGCTCGGTCGCCGCGGCGCGCGTGTTCAGCGCCGTGTGGACGAGCCAGCCCTCGCCTTCCGCCGGACCGGCAGGCACGAAGAGCGGTTCTTCCACGATGACATCCGCGTCATGGCTGAAGCGCTGGGTGGCGCCGGAGACCAGGTCGCGGCGCACGATATCCGTGGGTCCTTGGATCTGCCCCGGCTGCCAGCCGACATGCCAGGTATAGCGCCGTTCCAGCCCGGTCAGACGCATGTCGACCTGGGGAAATTCCGCATAGCCGTCGTCGAACACGGACTGTTCGGACCGCCCGCCGGGATAAAGGACAAGACGGTGCAGACGGGCCTGCGAGACCGTTTCTTCGCGGGCCACGCCGCGCATCACGTCATAGGCGCCGCCAATGGCGAAGCGGGCGTCGCCGGACATGGCCGCGTCGAGACAGATCGTGCCGTCGGTGCGCTCCCAGGCACCGCCGACATGGAAGAGGAAGCCCGGCGGCAGATCCCAGGTGCGGCGCTGCGACCAGTCGGCCTTGTCGATCGCGATCGCGCGCATTGGCCGGCTTCCGTCCCAGCGGAAGCTCTCCAGATAGGGCAGGCGCATGCGCTCGAAACGCAGATTGCCCACCAGGAAGACCAGCGACCGTTCAGTGACGGCAAAATCATGGATCATTCCGCCGGGCACATCGCCTACCATATCGGCCCGGCGCAGGCTTCCGTCGGGCGCGATCTGCCAGAGCACCAGCGCGTTGCGCGCCGCGTCCTGGCCGAAATTCCAGACCGTGCCATCGGGATCGACCTTGGGATGGGCCGAAAACGGCAGGCCCGCCAGGCCATCGCCCCAGACGCGCGGCCCGTCCGACTGCAGCGTGTCCGGATCGAGCTGCCAGGCCGAACCGCCTTCCCACAGGGCCAGGAGATCACCGTCCAGCATCATCACGGACGTGTTGGCGGCATTCATGCCGTCCGGTCCGGACAGGCCCTCCTCGTCGGGCGGCGCCGAACCGAAGGCGGGCACCAGAAAGCGGCCCGCCGCTTCCTCGCGCCGCCATTTGCGGGTTTCCACGAAACGCGCCGCGTGGACCGGCGCCTCGCCAGCCTCCAGGTGCCAAGACTGGACCAGGCCATCGCCGTCGAACCAGTGGCGATAGCGCCAGTTCTCGCGGCTGAACCGGCCCGGCCCGTTGCGGTAGAGCACGCCCTCCAGCCCCTCGGGCAGGCGGCCGGTCAGCCTTTGCGCCACACCGTCAAGGCCGGCGGCAGGGGCATCGGCATAGCCCAGTGTCCAGGGTTGCTCCGGCCGCGCCGCCTCGAAGGCCTCGAACACCGGATCGCCCGGCTCGGCCCGGGCCGGGCCCGGCAGTCCCGCCATGCCGCCCGCCGCGGTCATCAGGGCGATCATCTCTCTGCGATTGGCGAACATGGCGCTCTCCTCAGCGGAAGCTCATTGCATGGGCGTTCTCGCCGGCGTCCACAGCAAAGGACGCGTCCGGCCAGGCCGCCGGCCCGAACCGGCCCATGGCATTGTTGGAAAAGGCGAAAGGCTCGCTGGGAATACCCATAAGATTGGTGTCCAGCTGGCCGTCATCGTCGACGTCGTGATACATCTTGATGCCGTAGCGCCCGGCCGGCAGCGGACCGAATTCGATCTCGGCGACATCGCCGGTTACCGCCACACGGCGGCCGTCGATCGCGGTCTCGCCGTCCCAGCCCTCGGCGGAATCGTAGAGGCCGACAACGAGATGGCCGGAGCCGATTTCGATACCGTCGACCGTGACGGTGATGGATGCCGTGCCATCGGCCATGGCCGAGGACAGGACCGCAGAAAGGATGAAAGCAGGCAGGATCATGGACCATTGTCTCCATTCGAACGCCGGAACAAGGCCGGCCGGGAAGGCCCGAAGACATCCACGCTGCCGCACCGCCGGGAAACACCGATTGCGTAAACGGGCTGCCGGGCTTCGCGAATTGCGCTAGGTGTTCGTTCGCGCTTCGTGAACGACAAGGCCCATGACGCTGCAGACCCTCAGATCCCTGGCCCCCAATACGGCCGCCGTCCTGGCCCTGGGCACTTTCCTGTCGATCCTCGGTCCGTACGACACGCACGATCTCGGCCTGCCCTGGGTGTGGCTCTACTGGACGGGGCTCATGGCGCTGGGCTGGGTGTCCGGCGTCATGTTCACGGCACTGCTGGCGCGCATCGTGCCGGACTGGCCGCGCACCGCAGTCGGGCTCGCCCTGTCGATCCTGGTGTCCCTGCCGGTGGCGACCGCGGTGATATCGATCCAGGCGGCTGTCGGCAGCACCCTCAGCCTGGCGGATCTGCCGCTGACCTTCTTCCTTGTCTGGGTGATCTCGGCCGGTGTCGTGACGGTGGCGATGCTGGCTGAACGGACCGGCGGTCCCGGCAGAACGGAGACCCGCGCCGGACCGGCACTGACGGAAAAACTGCCGCCCCGCCTGCGGCGGGTCCCCTTGCTCGCGCTGCAGGCCGAGGACCACTATCTGCGGGTCCACACAGCGGCCGGGGATTGCCTGGTCCTCATGCGGCTGCGCGATGCCATCGCCGCTGTCGGGGCGCTGGACGGCGCCCGCACGCACCGGTCCTGGTGGGTCGCCCGCGAGGCCGTGGACCAGGTGTCCCGCGGCGACGGCCGGGCCACGCTGACCCTGAAAAACGGCGTGGAAGCCCCGGTCAGCCGGACCTATGCGCCGAAGCTGCGCGAAGCCGGCTGGTATTGAGCCAGATCTCGGCGATCAGCAGGTGCGGCACCCAGGCCAGGAAGCTGACAATCTCATAGGTGGTCTGGAAGCTGAGACCGGACGCGATCAGCAGGGGCATTTCCACCCGCAGCGCCAGCGCCCCAAAGGTGAGCGCGACGCTGCGCACCATCCAGCGGCGATGGGACGGGAAATCGCGCTTCAAGGCCGCCCGCACACCCAATCCGGTAACGCCCAGCCAGATTACGGCCAGACTGCCGAACCCGGCCTGGACGACCGGTCCCCACAGCGAGCCGGCGGCCAGGGCCAGGCCGCTCAGCCCGCCGGTCGCGACCGCAACGGCATAGAGACGGCCTAGCAAACGGTGCAGGCCCGGACGCGCAGCCCGCAGGGGGCCGTGCAATTGCCAGGGCCCCGCCAGCAACGCCAGCGATGCCGACCCGGCATGCAGGCCCAGAAGGGTTGGGCCGAAACCATTGCGCAGGGGCTCGAAGCCGGACGGCGCCATCCCCGGCATCCAGTACCAGGCGGAATAGACGGCCACGCCCGTACACAGAATGCAAAGCGCGGCGAAGGCCACTACGCGGCTCACTTTCATGACGGCATCTCCCGAATCCGGTGTGCCATCCGGTTAGCGGCCCGCTGCGCCTGACGGGTGGAGAAATTCGCCGTATGCAGCCGTCCCCGCGCCAGTGCCGTTCGCGCGACGCAGGCCGTACGGCTTTGACACCGCGCGCGAGCCCCGGCATAGGCAAAGCCATGCCGATCCAAGCCCCGCACCGACCCGGGCGCGACACCTGGCCCGCCGAGATCGCCGTCCTGACAGGACTGGGCGTCTTCTTCGCCCTGGCCGGACTGTTCGACACGGACCGCGCGCCGCTGGCGCTCAGCCTGATCTACTGGTGCGGGCTGATGGTGGCCGGCGGCAGCATCCTGATCGCGGTCGACACCGCCCTGGGACGGTTTGCCCCGCGCCCGCTGGCCGAGGGATGGACGGGGTTTGCCGGGCTCGTGCTGATCGCCGGAACCCTGCAGACCGGGGTGGTGGCGTTTTTCGAAGTCGCGCTGATGAACCATCCGCCACAGCTGCAGGACATTCCCTATCTCTGGCCACCGGTATTGCTGGTCATGCTCGTCGCCGCAGCGGCGATGCGCGTGTTCCGGACCGTGTTGCGCCTGCGCCGGCAATCGCCCGGGGAAGCTGGCAGCCATGTCCGCGTGCCGGCACTGCTGGCCGAACGCATGGCGCCCGGACTGCGCCGCTCGCCCCTGATCGCGCTGTCGGCGGAGGATCATTATGTCCGGGTCCATACGCGGGCGGGTTCGGCCCTGGTGCTGATCCGGTTCGGCGATGCGCTGAAACTGGTCGGCCAGCAGCCGGGCCACAAGGTGCACCGGTCCTGGTGGGTCGCTACCGACGCCATCGACACGGCCGCCTACAGCCGCGGCCGCGGCGAGATCCGGCTGTCGACCGGCCTGACCGTTCCGGTCAGCCGCAGTTATGCCGAAACGCTGCGCGGCGCCGGTATCCTGCCCCGGCGCGGCGCGGCGTCCAGCTCGTCCTAGTGCACCATCAAGATGGCGAAACCGGTATCCTTGAGCAGGGCCGTGGTCTCGTCGCGGCCGAGCGCATACTGCCAGCCCGGCGCGCCGAAACCGCCCATTACGACGAGATCGGCCGCGTCATCCCGAGCGGTTTCAACCAGCGCGCGCGCAATACTGCGCCCCGACGCATCGACGGTCTCCGTGGCGGCGGCAACACCATGCCGGTCGAGATAGTTCGCAAGACGGCCCAGCCGGGCTGAATCGTCGTCGTGAAGGCCTGCATGCACGGCCTTGACGCTATCCGCGGCGGCCAGCAGCGGCAGGGCGCCCGACACGGCGCGGGCCGCCTCCAGCGAGCCGTCCCAGGCGATCATGATCCGCTTGAAACCGGCATCCGCGGCCCGGTCGGGCGGCAGCAGCAATACAGGCCGGCCAGCCTCGCAAGCGGCGGTCTTGATGGCACTCAGCTGGCTGGGCGCGCTGCGGCCGCGGGGCAGGGCCATGACCACGAGGTCGCTGAGGCGCCCTTCCGCCGCCATCGCCTGATGGGGTAATCCGACATATTCGCTCAACCGGCCGAAATGCTCCGCCGGGGCGTCGTCGCCCACCCGCTCGAACGCCCGGTGCGCACGCAGGCTGGCTTCCGACGCCGCATCGTCCAGTGCCTCCAGCACGGCCTCCATGCCATAGGTCGAGAAGGCATCTCCCATGAAATCGCCGCCGCTGGCGGCATTGCGGCGCACGAACAGGGCGTCCAGCCGGCCCGCCTGGGTCTCTGCGATGGCCAGGGCCTGGCGCAACAGGGCCTCGTCGTCGTCCGAGCCGCTGATCACGGTGAGTATGCGGCGAAATGCCATTGCGAAAACTCCCAGTTGCCGTTGTGATCAGCCAGGGGCGGCGCGCCGGGCGCGCCATTCCGACGCCGTCTGTCCCCACAGGTCCACGGTGATCCCGAAACCGGCCACCTCGACATCGCGGCCCAGATCGCGCGAGCCCAGCTTGGCCGCCACGGCCTGGCTGGGCGTATTCTCCTCATGGATGAGATGCACCACATCCGGCCAGCCCAGCGTGTCGAACGCCCAGTCCATGCAGGCCGTGGCCGCCTCGGTGGCAAACCCCTTGCGCCAGGTCGAACGGTTCATCGACCAGCCGATTTCCGGCTGCGGCCAGCCATGCGGATACCAGGGTCCGACCCGGCCGATCCACTGGCCCGAACCCTTCTCGATCACGCTGAAAAAGCCATAGCCGCGCAGGGCCCAGTGGCCGACAATGCCGCACAGGCCGCGCCAGACATGGGCGGGTTCCTGCACGCCGCCGATAAAGCGCGCGGTCTCCTCGTCGCCCATCAGCTCGCACAGGGGTTCGAAATCCGATATTTCGGGCTGGCGCAAAATGAGACGGTCGGTCTCGAGTACAGTCTGGGTCATGAGCGGATTCGGCGCAGGGGCGGGCGGTGCGTCAAGTATATTCCGGTGTGCTGAATACACGCATTCTTTATGACCGGCCACGGCGCCACATTGTCGCGCCACCACGCTAACCTCGCCAGGAAGTAATAATTTCGCTGCCGGGACGGAAGCCGGCGGCCGGTGGCGTGAGTTTTGCAGCCAGCCCCTTTTCGGGGGAGTGGCTGGAGTGAGTTGAGTCGGCATGGGCGAGAAGCACCAAGGTCCGGGCGTAGTAACCCTGCTGGTCTATCTGATCGGCGTCGCCAGCCTTGCCGGCGGTCTCTCCGGCTGGGTGCATGCCTCCGGTTCCTATGCCTGGCTGGAGGGGCTGAACGCCCCGAACTGGACGCCCAGTTTTGCGCTCCTGAACCTGGTCGGCCTGTTCATTCCGGTTTTCGCCATCATCAGCGTGTGGATCGTCCAGCGCTCCGGACGTGACGGCACCCGGCTTCTGGCCAGCCTCCTGACCGGCCTCCTGCTGGCCGGGATGACGACGCAGATCGTCGTCTTCTTCGCCACGCGTGACGTCACGCTGGGCTTCCTTATCGCCATCGCGATGTGGCTCTACGCCCTGTTCGCCGCCAATCTGGCCGGCCGGTCGTCGAAACCGGCGGGCGTGCTGCTCTGGGTGCCGTTCGGCTGGCACACCTTCCTGCTCGTACTGGGTTTCGAGCTGATGCGCCTGAACAACGGCACCACTTTCGCCGGCGGGCTGTAGCCCAAACAAAGCCGCCGGCCCAGCGGACCGACGGCTTCAGGTCTTCGGGCTGTGTGGCGCGGTCTACGCCAGCGCCGGCTCCAGCCCCTTGCAGGCCTCGACCAGTCCCTTCACGGCGTCCACCGAATGGTCGAACATTTCCTGCTCGTCCCTGTTGAGCGAGATCTCGACGATTTTCTCCACGCCATTGGCCCCGATCACGATCGGCACACCGACATAAAGGCCGTCGACACCGAATTCGCCGGTCAGATGCGCGGCGCACGGCAGGATCCGCTTCTTGTCGTTGAGATAGGACACGGCCATGTCGATGGCGCTTTCCGCCGGCGCATAGAAAGCCGAGCCCGTGCCGAGCAGGGAGACGATCTCGCCGCCGCCCTTGCGGGTGCGGTCGACGATGGCGTCCATCTTCTCCCGGGTCGACCAGCCCATCTCGATCATGTCGGGCACGGGAATGCCGGCGACGGTGGAATAGCGCAGAAGCGGCACCATCGTGTCGCCATGCCCGCCCATCACGAAGGCCGTCACGTCTTCCACGGAGACACCGAACTCCTCGGCGAGGAACCAGCGGAAGCGGGCCGAGTCGAGCACGCCCGCCATGCCGACCACCTTGTTGTGCGGCAGGCCGGAAAACTCGCGCAGCGCCCACACCATGGCGTCCAGCGGATTGGTGATGCAGATCACGAAGGCGTTCGGGGCGTATTTCGCGATGCCTTCGCCAACCGCCTTCATCACTTTCAGATTGATGCCCAGAAGATCGTCGCGGCTCATACCCGGCTTGCGCGGCACGCCGGCCGTGACGATGCAGACATCGGCACCCTCGATCGCGGCGTAGTCGTCCGTGCCGGCCAGCGCGCTGTCCTTGCCGAAGACCGGGCTCGCCTCGGCGATGTCCAGCGCCTTGCCCTTGGCCACGCCCTCGGCAATGTCGAACAGGACGACATCGCCCAGTTCCTCGCGGGCCGCCACGTGGGCGAGCGTGCCGCCGATCATGCCGGATCCGATGAGCGCAATCTTGTTTCGGGCCATGGGAGGACTCCTCTGTCGGGATTTTTCAAAGAACTTGCGCAGCGGTCTAGCGCTGCGGAGCGGCTTCGGCAAGGCGGCGAAGGCGCCGCGGTCGCGTGCCGAAGCGGGAAAAGCGGAGCCATGGTATTGCCGGAGACGGTCCGGCTTCCTAACTGGGCTCAGAACCGGAGGCTGATGCATGAGCCAGCGCGACTTTCACCTCGCCCAGATCAATATCGCCCGCACCCGTTTCGACATTGACGATCCGCGCTTCCAGACCTTCATCGACCTCCTGGCCCCGGTCAATGCGGTGGCCGAGCGGATGCCGGGCTTTGTCTGGCGGCTGACCGACGAAACCGGGGACGGTGCCGTCGGTGTGCCCGGCTTCGACGATCCGCGCATCATCATCAATATGAGTGTATGGACGGACGAAGAGGCCTTGTTCGCCTTCGCCTACAAGACCGCCCATACCAAGGTGATGAGCCGCCGTGCGGAGTGGTTCGAACCGCTGGCCCGCACCCATCTCGCCCTGTGGTGGATACCCGCCGGGCATATTCCCGACGTCGCCGAGGGCCGCGCCCGCCTGGAGCGGATCGATCGCGACGGGCCGACGCCCTCTGCCTTCGGCTTTGCCGATCTGCACGATCCGCACGGCGCGCCGATCGGTCCCGGCCTGCCCCAGGCCGAACGGGTTTGATCATTCCACCGGCAGGGTGAACACCTCTTCCACCGGCACGTCCAGCGCCCGGGCGAGTTTCAGGGCGAGAATGGCGGACGGGACGAACACCCGGTTTTCCACCGTATTGATCGTCTTGCGCGTCACGCCCACCCTTTCCGCCAGTTGCGCCTGGGTCAGCCCGTGGCGGGCGCGCAACTCGCGCAGCCGGTTTTCCAGGGCGACGAGATCGCTCACGCTTCACCCTCGGACGCCCGGCCCATCGCCAGAAAGGCGAAGAGCGGCGTGCACACGCCCACGACGACAAGAACACGCAGGCTCGGTTCGGCGGGCAGTTGCGCCAGCTGCGCCACGGCGAACAGGGCGGCAATCGCCAGCATCAGACCGCCATAGCCGATCTGGATCGCCTTGCGCTTGTGGTGCTGGAACAGCTCGTCCTCGATCACCGCCTGGCTGCGCGTTTTTGTCACCCGGCCTGCATAGACCAGAAACAGCACCGTCGCGGCGACCCAGCCCAGCGCGCCGGCCAGCTCGGCCACCGTCAGGACGCCCTCGGGCAAGGCCGGCGCGGCCAGCCATTGCATCGCATCCCGGTAGAGGCTGACGCCTTGCCAGACGAGAAAGGTCGTGGCCGCCAGCGCCAGACAGCGATCCCTGGACCGAACCAGCCTGTCGATATCATCCATGCCCTGTCTCCTTAGGTAACTTCAAGGTGGCATGGTACGTATAGGTGACTTGGTGTACCGTCAAGGTTACATTTTGGCGCTAACGCTTCACGGCCAGCAGGATGCCGTCGCCGATCGCAGTGAAGGCCGAATGCACCCGGTCGTCGTCCCGCACCGTCTCCGCCAGCGCCTTGAGGGCCGCCGTGTCTGCATCGGCGGCCACTTTCGCCGGATCGGCGACGGAGCCGTTCCAGAGCACATTGTCGAATAGGATCAGCCCGCCGGGCCTGAGCAAATCCAGCCCCGCCTCGAAATAGGCCTCATAGCCCGTCTTGTCGGCGTCGACGAACATCATGTCGGCCGTCCCGCCGATCTCGCCGGCCAGCCCGGCCAGGGTTTCACGGGCATCGCCGATGCGCAGCTCGATCAGCCCGTCCACGCCCGCCTCGGCCCAATAGCGCCGGGCCGGAGCGGTATAGTCTTCGGAACTGTCGCAACCATAAAGCCGGGCCGCCCCGCCATGCATGTCCTGCATCGCCAGTGCCGTGACCAACGCCGAATAGCCCGTGAACACCCCGACCTCCACGGCCGTCCTCGCATTCACCAGGCGCGCGCAGAGCTGCAGGAAGGCGCCCTGTTCCGGCGAGATCTGCATGCGCGAGATTTCGCCCATCGCATCGGTCTCCTCGCGGCAGCGGGCCAGCACCGGGTGTTCCGGCGGATTGGCATTGCGCACATAGGCGGTGAGCGTGTCGTCAAGACCGATCGATCGGGACATGGGGATCTTCCTCGCAGGCTTGTTCCGCCGCCGCTTCCCGGTGATGGGCGGCGAGGTAGTCGTGGGTGCGCATTTCCATCAGGCGCGAGGCGGTGCGTTCGAATTCGAAGGCTCCGTCGCCGGCCGGGTAGAGCTCGCCAGGCTCGGCATCGGCACTCATCACCAGCTTGGTCCTGGCCTCGTAGAGCGCGTCGATCAGGGTGACGAACCGCCTGGCTTCATTGCGCTTGTCCGGTGACAGGCGCGGGACGCTGTCCAGCAGTACGGTGTGGAAGCGCTCCGCAACGGCCAGGTAATCGGCCGCACCCAGGGGACGGGCACACAATTCGGGAAAGGTAAAGCGCGCCACCCCCGCCACTTCGCGCTCGACCACGAGCCGGCGGCCATTGACCTCCAGCGTGCAGTGCTGGGGCGCCGCCCCCGAGGTCAGCCTTTCCCAGGCCAGGTCCATGGCATGGCCGGCGTCCGCCCCCAGCGGGGCGTAGTAGACCGGCGCCGCCTCGAGCTGGCGCAGCCGGTGATCCACTCCGCCATCCAGTTCCATCACATCCAGCCGTGCTTTCAGGAGGTCGATGAACGGCAGGAAGAGCTGGCGGTTGATTCCGTCGCGATAGAGATCGTCGGGAAAGCGGTTCGACGTCGCCACCACGACCACGCCTTCGGCAAACAAGTGTTCGAACAGGCGGCCCAGGATCATTGCATCGGCGATGTCGGTGACCTGGAATTCGTCGAAGGCCAGGAGCCGGGCTTCGCCCGCCAGCGCCCGCGCCACCGGCGGGATCGGATCGTCGCCCGCCCCTTTCACATGTTCGGGACGGCGGCGGCGCTCCCCCCTGGACAGGCCGCGCCAGGCATTGATGCGGGCATGGGCGTCCTGCATGAATTCGTGGAAATGCGCCCGGCGGCGCTTTTCCACCGGCGCCGTTTCGACAAAAAGGTCCATCAGCATGGACTTGCCGCGGCCCACCCCGCCCCAGAGGTAGAGACCCTTTGGCGGCGGTTTCGGCTTTGTGAACAGTGGCTTGTGGCCCGGCTTCCAGGTCTTCAGGCGCACCGACAGATCGGTCAGCGCCTGCGCCGCCCGTTCCTGGTCAGCATCGTCGTTCAGGGTCCCCGCGGCGACACGCTGGCGCCACAACTCGATCGGCGTGGTCATGGGTTCAAGGCTTGGGTGCTGCGCCCGCCAAGGTCAATGGCAAAGCACGCCACTATCCCGCCGGCCACAGCCGCACGACAGCCAGCGCGCCCAGAACCAGTGTCGCCAGGCCGCCCACCCACAGCCAGACCGGTTTTTGCACGTCACGCATGAATGGCCTCCAGCGCCGTTCGCAGGGTCCGGGGCAAGCCTACAGGCCGGCGGCTCCCGCGGTCGACATAGACATGCACGAAATGACCCTGGGCGGCAGGGACATCTTCGCCCTGCCTGAACAGGCCGATCTCATAGGTCACCGAGGAGGTGCCGATCCGCGCCACGCGCACCCCCGCCTCGACGGTTTCCGGATAGGCCAGGGCGGCGAAGTAGTTGCAGCCGGTTTCCACCACGAGGCCGACAACGGCCCCGTCATGGATATCCAGACCGGCCTCCTCGATCAGGAAGGAATTCACGGCGGTATCGAAAAAGCCGTAATAGGCGGCATTGTTGACATGGCCATAGATGTCATTGTCGGCCCAGCGCGTGGGCAGCAACCGGAAACGCCTGTAGGCGTCGCGGGCACGTTTCTCGATCACAGCACCGCCTCATAGCAGGCCTTGGCGGCATCCAGCGTCATTTCCCGGGGATTGTTGACCAGAAGCCGGGTCACCTTCATCGCATCCTCGGCCAGTTTGGGCAGATCGTTGTGACTGACTCCGACCTGGCTTAGCCGGGTCTCGATCTTCACCGCGTCGGCAATGCGTTCCATCTCGTCGATCAGCGCGGCAGCACCGGGATTGGCCAGGCCGATATGGGCCGAGAGTTCAGCATAGTGCGGTTCGGCGGCCTCGGCATTATAGCGCAGCACCGGCGGCAGCATCAGCGAGTTGGACAGGCCGTGCGGTACATGGAAAATCCCGCCCAGCGGATAGGCCAGCGCGTGCACGGCACCCACCGGCGCGTTGGCGAAGGCCTGCCCGGCCAGAAGCGCGCCCAGCAGCATGTCCTCGCGCGCCAGCGCGTCACGGCCGTCGGTGCAGGCGCGTTCGATGGCGCCGTGCAGCTTCTTCAGGCCCGCCAGCGCGAGCGCGTCGGAGATCGGGTTCTTGTGGATTTTCGACGTATAGGCCTCGATCGCATGCACCATGGCATCGATACCGGTGGCGGCTGTGACAGCACGCGGCAGGCCGTAGGTCAGCTCGGCGTCCAGAACCGCGATATCGCCATAGAGCACCGGATCGTTCACGCCCATTTTCGAGGTCTCGCCGACCGTCACGACGGAGATCGGCGTCACTTCCGATCCGGTTCCCGCCGTGGTCGGGATGAGGATCAGCGGCAGGCGGGCGCCCCGGACCCGGTCGACACCATACATGTCCGCAAGCGGCTGATCGGTGCCCAGCAGCAGGGCCACCAGCTTGGCCGTATCCATGGACGAACCGCCGCCGAAACCGATCACCAGTTCGGCCCCGAACTGACGCGCCTCCTCGACCGCTGCCAGCACCATGTCCTCCGGCGGATCGGCGACGACACTGTCATTGACCGCCACCGCCAGGCCGGCCGCCTCAAGCCCGGCAATGGCACCGTCCAGCAGGCCGAGGCCGCGCACGCCCGTATCCGTGACGATAAATATCCGCCGCCGCGACCCGATCAGCGGTGCGGCGATATCCGCCAGCCGGTTCGCCGATCCCGGTCCGGCATGGATATGGGGAACGGTGCGAAAATCGTACTCGGCCATGACGCGGCAATTCCCGATTACAGTTAACGGTACGGCATCCATGTTCCATGGTCGGACTGCAGCGCGCGCTTGGCAAGCGCCGGGTGCGGAAAATCCGGCTAGCACACTGAATTCACTGATACGCCCGATTGCCTTGCAAAACAGGTTTCAACGGGTAGGCGAGACCTGATGAGGGATTCATTTTCAAATACTGGTGAACGCCGTTCGACGCGCCTAGCTTTCGCGCACAAACAACAACAAAACTGTGTATGGGTGTTCGAGTATGGCGGTCAGGGTCGACCTCGCCGAAGGCGGTCGCTTTATCGAGATTCTGTCGGAAGGCCACATCACCCGGCGAGAAGCCGGCTGGGCTACAGAGCGTACGTGCGAACTCCTGCGCACGCATGACGTCGCCGGCATCCTGGCGGACAGCCGCGGCGCGGAACGGCAGGTCTCCCCCCTGCTTTCGGGCGAACTGATCGAGAATTTCCTGTTTGCTGTCGGCCGCGCCGTTCCCACTGCCTACGTCCTGCCCGAAAGCTGGAGCGAGGAGTACACCGCCCGTGTACGCGAACAGGTGACGGAATGGTCGCAAAACGCCCGTTATTTCAGCAGTATCGAGACTGCCCGGGACTGGCTGATCGCCTCCGCCGGAGCCCGCGCCTGACACCGCCTTGCCTGACCAAGGCCATTACCCCCGGCGCCCGCGAGCGCCGGGGGCTTTTTTTGGCTAGTTCATCGTCGGGATGACAAAGGCCTGATCGCCGATATCGCCGGTGGGCCAGCGCTGGGTCACCGTCTTGATCTTGGTAAAGAAGCGGATGCCGTCGGTGCCGTACTGGTTGGTGTCGGTGAAGGCCGACCGCTTCCAGCCGCCGAAGGAATGATAGGCCACAGGTACCGGGATCGGCACATTGATGCCGACCATGCCGACCTGGACCTTCTTGGCAAATTCGCGCGCGGCCAGCCCGTTGCGGGTAAAAATGGCCACGCCGTTACCGTACTGGTGCTCGGACGGCAGGTGCGCTGCCTCGTCGAGACTGCCGGCGCGCACAACCTGCAGCACCGGGCCGAAGATTTCTTCCTGGTAGGACCGCATCTCCGGTTTGACATTGTCGAACAGGCTCGGCCCGATGAAGAAACCGTTCTCGTGGCCCTGCAGGGAGAAGCCGCGGCCGTCGAGCAGCAGGTCGGCGCCTTCGTCGACGCCGGCCTGGATCCAGTTCTCGATCGATGTGCGGTGTGCGGCGGAGACGACCGGGCCGTAATGGGCATCCGCATCCGTGGAGATGCCGACGCGCAGCTTGGCCGCTTCCTCTTTCATGCGGCCGACGAATTCATCGGCGGTGTCCTTGCCGACCGGCACGGCCACGGGCAGCGCCATGCAACGCTCGCCGGCCGAGCCGAAGGCGGCGCCGAGGAAGTCGTTGACCACCTGGTCCATGTCGGCGTCGGGCATGATGATGCCGTGGTTCTTGGCCCCGCCCATGGCCTGGAAACGCTTGCCGGTCTGGGCGCAGGTCGAGGCGATGTAGTGGGCGATATTGGACGACCCCACGAAGGAGACGGCCTTGATGTCGTCATTGTGCAGAAGGGCGTCGACGGCGGTCTTGTCGCCATGGATCACCTGCAGCACACCTTCGGGCAGGCCGGCCTCGATCATCAGCTCGGCCAGGCGGACCGGCACAGACGGGTCCTTCTCCGAGGGTTTCAGGATCATGGCATTGCCGGTCGCCAGCGCCATGCCCATGAACCACATCGGGATCATGGCCGGGAAATTGAACGGGGAAATGCCCGCCACCACGCCCAGCGGCTGGCGCATGGAATAGACATCGATGCCCGTGCCGGCGCTTTCGGTATACTCGCCCTTCATCAGGTGCGGCACGCCCATGGCGAACTCGATCACTTCCAGGCCGCGGATCAGATCGCCCTTGGCGTCGGCGATCACCTTGCCGTGCTCGGAGGAGAGGAGATGGGCCAGCTCGTCCATCTCGGCCTCGACGAGCGCCTTGTATTTCATCAGCACGCGGGCACGGCGCTGGGGGTTCATCGCCGCCCATTCCGGTTGCGCCTCGCTGGCCCGGGCCACCGCCTGTGCGACCTCTTCGGGAGTGGCGAACTGGACGCGCGCCTGAACCTCGCCGGTGTTCGGATTGAACACGTCGCCGAACTGGCCCGAAGACCCGGCAAAGGTCTTGCCGTCGATGAAATGATGGATCTCGCGCGTCATGATCATGCTCCCGGTGGATGGTTCCGGCGGTCTGGCGCCGCCTGTCTCGCGGGTGACTTAGTATGCGCGGACCGGGCTGTCGAGCGCCCGGCCGGTGTGGGAAGTGTGCAACGCTGATATTCGCTCGCTCCCGGCGGCTGCAGAACAACTATCCGTTGAGGCCGAGTTGTGGTTTTCTTGCCGAACCAGGAAACGGGCGAAACCGCCTGGTTTGCGATTGAGGGGTAAAATGACACACGCAAATCCGAACCCGCGCTCGTGGCGCAAGGCCTTGTCCACGACCGCATCCGCCGTTGCGCTCGCCGTGGCCGGCGCGGCGACAGCCATCACGCCGGCCGGGGCGATTCCCTACCGGGACGATGTCGGCGATGGCGGTTCCCAGGCCTTCGCCGCCGGCTGGGATGGCGTGGTTCAGATTTTCATGTGGGACCAGGCCTCCGGCAGCATCTTCTTCAACTGCACCGGTTCGATGGTGAATGCGCGCACGGTTCTCACCGCGGCCCACTGCCTGAATTCGCGCAGCTCGGAAGACTATGGTTTCGGCGGCAGCACCGTTCCGATCATCGCCTACGGCCCGGACACTTTCGTACCGCTGTTCAACTGGATCGGCACCGACCGGCAATTCGTCGACGATCTTAACGGCCTGACCTTCGGCATCGATGCCATCGTGCATCCGGACGGCGCGATCGACGGGTTTCCCTTCCCGGCCGCCGACGTGGCCATGATCGCCACGCTCGATCCGCTCTATACGCTGCCCACCTATTCCATGCTGTTCAGCCCCATCCCCAGCGACGTGTTCGAACAGGGCGTCCTGGTCAACCAGATCGGCTACGGCACCTTCCATGCCGGCTCTACCGACGCCGGCAGCATCAATGGCAAGCGCCGCGCCGGCGAAAACATGCTGGGTCTTCTGGCCTCGCAGAGCGATTTCTTCCAGGCACTGGCCCAGAACGAAGGCGCGGGATCGCCCGCACCGTCCGACAACCAGCTGCTCTACTGGACCGATTTCGACCTGCCGGACCGGACGGGCGAATGCACGCGCGGCGCCGATCCGCTCTTCGCCCTGCCCAACAGCATTTCCTGCGACGACTGGGACGGTTCCTCCGGCGTCTTCATGGATGGCGACACGGTCATCCTGCCCGGGCCGAGCATCGACTATTTCCCGGGCGATGCCCTGCCCAACGAAGTGGCAACGGCCGGCGGCGATTCCGGCGGTCCGCTGATGGCGATGAACATCCACGACCAGCCGCTGATCCTCGGCGTGCTGTCGGGCGGTTTCATCCCTGGCTTCTTCCACGCTGCGGGCCAGTCCTATGGCGAAGTGAGCTATTACAACCCGCTGTTCACGGTTCATGACTTCATTTCCGAGAACAACCCCTACAAGTATGTCTCGGCGGTCGCCGGGAACGGCGTCTGGAGCGATCCGGAGCACTGGGTCCAGACGATGGATCCGAACTATTTCATCTATGATGGCGGGGAGATCGTGAACGGCCTGCCGGACACGCCGGCCGAAGGCCTGGACGGCCGCCGTCCGACCGAAGGGGTGGTTTTCGACACGCCGGTCGGCGAGTACGATACCGGCGACGATGCTGCTTCCGCGGAAGCACCCGGCTTCTCGGCGACGGGCGATATCGCCAGCCGCAACCCGGCGCAGGCCGCCAGCAACGACAAGGCCGAAGCCGTCCTCGTGATGGATGACGCGTCCGCTCCGGCCCAGGCGGCTACTGGCGGCAAGACCGCCACGCCGGTTATGGATACCGGCCCGGCCACGACCGATCTGACAGCATCCGGCGTCGTCGCCGACGCGTCGGGCCAGCTGGCCGATGCGGGCCGGTCCGATCCGCTGGCCCAGTCGGGTTCCGCGGCGAGCCTGGGCGTTGCGTCCGGGCCGGGCTCGACCGGCTTCGTACCCAACAACACGTTCGGCGCGATCGGCACGGCCTTCGCCAATCCGGCCCAGTTCTTCGAGGTCACGCTCGATGCCGCCGGCACGACCACGCTGGATATGCATGTCGAGATCGACAAGCTGAACATCCGCGGTGCCGGTGCGGCGCTCGACATCGCCAGCGACTGGTCGCTGTTCAGCAATATCAATGTCGAGGTGTTCGACGGATCGCTGAATGTGGACGGCCTCCTCGGCTCACGCGAACTCGTCCTGTGGGGCGGGGAGCTGACAGGGTCCGGCGACATTCTCCTGTTCGAGCCCAACCTGCTTTTCGGCAATGGCCTCTACCAGCCCGGTACGCTGTTCAACATCGCCGGCACAGTGAACCCCGGCTCCAGCGCCGGAACGGGCACGCTGACGCTCGACGGCGATTATGTGCAGGCGTCCGCCGGCCGGTTGCTGATCGAGTATGACGATGCGGGGAGCGACCACCTTCTGGTGTTCGGCAATGCCTCGCTCGCCGGCGCCGTCGGATTCATGCCGCTGGGCGGGGCGCTGCCCCGCTATGGCGACAGCGGCACCTTCCTGACCGTTGCAGGAACCACGGTGGGCACGTTCGACACGGTACTCGACATGCCCGGCGTGCTGACCCCGGTGGTCACCTATTCGGCCGGTCAGGCCTCGTTCCGGCTGGACGCCCTGCCCTTCGCGACGCAGGCGACCTTCACCAATTTCTTCCAGGTCAATCTGGCCGACGCGCTCGACGATGCCCGGGACACCGACTATGCAGCCCTGGCCGACATCTACGGTCCGCTCGACCTGCTCGCCGGCGACGATCTGTCTCTGGCCCTGGACTCGATGTCGCCCTACGAGGCGGTGATGTTCGACCGTACCGCGCGGTTGCACGTCAACGCCCTCAACTCGGCCCTGATGGGCCAGCTGGGCGGCCGCTTCGGCGCCGGCGCCACGGATCTCAGCATGGCGCTGGCCTCGGCCGAGCGGCATGCCAACGGCCTCGCCGATACCCAGTCTATGGGCGGCGCGAAATCGCTGTTCCGCAATGTGTTCAGCGGCGGCGATGACAGCGCCGGCGGCGCGGACAACGGTTTCCGCCTGTTCGGCGATATCGGCATGATCCACGGCACCGCAGCGCTGATCTACGGTACCGACCGGGCCGACGTGCAGGGCCATTTCACCCTGCTCGGCTTCGAAGCCGGCCTGGCCCCGGGATGGTCCGGTGGCCTGGCGGTCGGTTTCGCCGATTCCGAAGCTGACGGCCCTGCCTCGCTGGGCCGTATTTCCGCCGACTCGCAAACCTCGCAGATCTCGGCCTTCGCCAGCTATCGCGGGGAGCGCCTGAGCCTGTCGGGCCATATCAATATGGCGGACCTGGAAAGCGACGCCCAGCGCGAGGTCAATCTGGGCGGCCTGACCACCGCGTCCGGTGCCGACCTGGCCGGTGACAGCATCGGCGGCGGTATCGTGCTCGACTATCTCGCCACCGCCCCGGATGCCGGCTTCCGCCTGATTCCGACGGCCAGCCTGGAGTTCGCCTCCTTCGACTTCGATGCGGTCGAGACCGTCGGCGGCAGCGCCGGTCTCGACATCGCGGCGCGGGACGTGGAGAGCGTGATTGCCCGGCTCGGAGCCACGCTGGACTTCGACGCCGGCAATTGGCGGCCGATGATCTATGTCGGTGTCGCCCAGGAAATGGGCGATGGCGGCGAGAGCTACAATGCGGCCTTCAGCGATGCCCCGTCGGTCACCTTCGGTGCGGCCGGCGATATCTCGCTGGACACGATGTGGATCGAGACCGGCCTGGGCGTCGAACGCAGCTACGGGAACGGCTCGACGCTGTCGCTCTCCGTGCAGACGGAAATCGACCGCGACTATCTGGAACGCGAAACCGCGACCGTATCCTACGCACTGCCCTTCTAGCGGCAGCATCTGGCACAGGGAAACGCCCGGTCCTTCTCGGCCGGGCGTTTTTCGTTGCGCTCGGCGCCGGTTGCGGACACGGCGCACGCGGGACCGGACGTGTCTAGGAGGCCTGCATGAGGGCCGCGGCATTCGCCGCATCCTCGTCGGTCCCGGTCAGCTCCGGGCGTGCATGACAGCAATCGTCGACCAGATAGCGCACCAGGCGGCGTGTGCCCTCCGGGTTGAGCGAGTACAGCATGAAGCGCGACCGGCGCTCCGCCTTGATCAGGCCGGCGCGTTCCAATGTCTGCAGATGACCGGTCATGGTCGAGGGCGGGATATCGAAACCCTGCGCCAGTTCGCCCGCCGAGGCCCGTTGCGGCGCCTGGTTGCACAGGGTGCGGAACAGGGCGAGGCGAACGGGATGCGACAGTGCGGCAAATCCGGAAATGGCGTCACGTGCGGTCATGCAGCCGGGGTAGTGCGCAACCGTGACCGCTGGATACAAGTTCAGTGAAAGTTTTGCGACAACCCATATCAACGATTGAGCGAATCGCCTTCGCTCAACCCGTGGCGCGGGCCTTGTTCCGGGGCCGGCGCGGAAACAGGCGCCGGACGATGGCCGCGATCGGCCCGCGCCGGACACCGCGCGGACGGCGGCCGGGACGCCCCGCCGCGGAAAGGGTCTGCAGTGTCCGGACATTGTCGGCGTCGGACGCCTTGCGGAACACGGCGGCGTCGCCGCACATGCGTTCCTGCAGTACCCAAGCCTCGTCCATTATCAACGCGTCCGCCAGACGGGCAGCCGCGCCATGATCGGCGCCCAGCAGAACCAGAATGCCCCCCTCGCGCATCGAGGAGGAGACGTGGCGCCAGTTCGCCGCCATGGCCGGGAAACCGGTTTCGGGGCCGAAGATCGCCACATCGATGGGCCGCTCATGCCCGTCGGTGCGGGCCGCCAGGCCGCCGCGCAGCGCATCGGCCGGTATCGCCCGCCTGTCGCATACGGCCTGCAGGGCCTCGATCGCCGAGACCGGCGCGACGATCTCGTGACGGGCACCGCGTTGCAGGCAGACCGCCCCAAGATCGCTGGCGCCGATCTGCAGCGTGCGGTCGCCGGGGCGGACGACGAGGCCGAGATAGTCGGCGATCACATCGTCCTGGACGCGCGTGCGGCGCGTTGTCAGCTTGCGGATTTCGCCGGCGGGCAGTGCGGTCGTGGCGGTCATGGCGTGTCCCGTTCGTGAACAAGGGGTTAATCCATGCCACCGCCGTCGCAAGCGGCGGGCCAATTCGTAAATTATGCGGTAACCATACAGGCCGCATCCGCGTTTTCCGATTGCGCGGCAGACGGTTCGGCGCTTGTTTGGCGTCATGACCGAAACGCCCGAACCGGGCCTCGATCGGGCCCGGCACATCGTCGATGCGCTGATCGAGGAACGCGCCCCGAAACTGATCGGAACACCGCTCTGGCCGCTGATCCGGGCGATCGGCTATCCCATGCTGGGGTATCGCCGGGCCGTGGCGATGGCCGATTCGATCGGAGCGCTGAGCGGAACGGACTGTCTCGACTGGGCATCGAACTATCTCGACCTTACGGTCGATGCCGAAGGCCTCGACCATGTGCCCGCAACCGGCGCCTGCGTGGTCGTGGCCAATCATCCCGGCGGTATTGCCGACGGGCTGGCCCTGTGGGACGCGCTGAAGACGCGCCGGCCGGACCTGGTCTATTTCGCCAATGCCGATGCGCTGCGCGTCTGTCCGGGGCTGGAAGAGCGGGTCATCCCGGTGGAATGGCGCGATTACCAGCGTTCGCGCACGCAGAGCCGGGACCTTCTACGCCGGGCCATGACCGCCTTCAGGGAGGAGCGCTGCCTTGTGATCTTCCCCTCCGGACGCATGTCGGAATGGAGCTGGAAGCAATGGGGCCTGAAGGAACGGCCCTGGCACCCCACCGCGATCAGCCTGGCCCGCAAGTTCGACGCCCCGGTCATCCCCCTCGCCGTACGCCAGCGCATGCCCTTCCTCTACTACGCCCTAGCCCAGATCAGCGAGGAGCTGAAGGACATGACCGTCTTCCAGGGCCTGATCGACAAGCGCCGCTCGAAATACCGCCTTAAATACGGCCGCCCCATGACGATCGGCAAGGATGACGGCACGGACGCCGAGGTCACGCAGATGTTCCGCGGGATCTGCGAGCGGGTGGCCTGGGGAAAATAGGCGCAAGTCCCAGAATTGCGACTTTTGATTGCATTTGTGCTAGCCTGTCCGCTCTCGATTTGGGAGCGGAAGTAGCAGCGCCGGGCCAGCGGCGCACCCGGGGAGGATAGGCCACCCCGGCTGTGGCGACAGCCTCGCTCTCGAACCGGAGGTGGTGAGATGTGGATTTTTCCGCTTTTCGTCACCCTGGACATGAAAAAGACCCGGACCACCTGGCAAGTACGGTTCCGGGTCTTCATCATGATCTAGGAAAGAGGGCGGGCCGGAAGGCTCGTCCTCACTCCGGGAGATAATCTAGTCGCTCGCGACCGAGAATGCCAGAGGCAGCAGGAAACCTACCCTTCCCGCTCGGCCATCATCTGCTTGATCTCGCCGATCGCCTTGGCCGGGTTGAGACCTTTCGGGCAGACCTGGGTGCAGTTCATGATCGTGTGGCAGCGATAGAGTTTGAACGGGTCGTTCAGATCGTCGAGGCGCTCGCCCTTGGCTTCGTCGCGGCTGTCGGCAAGCCAGCGATAGGCCTGCAGCAGCGCGGCCGGCCCCATGTACTTGTCGCCATTCCACCAATAGGACGGGCAGGCCGTCGAGCAGGACGCGCACATGATGCACTCGTAGGACCCGTCCAGTTTTTCCCGGTCTTCCGGGCTCTGCCGCCATTCCTTCTCGGGCGCCGGCGTGTCGGTCTTGAGATAGGGCTTCACCGCGGCGTGCTGGGCATAGAACTGCGTCAGATCCGGGATCAGGTCCTTCACCACCGGCTGGTGCGGCAGCGGGGAAATGGTGATCGTGCCCTTGTATTCGTCGATACCCGAGGTGCAGGCGATGGTGTTGCGCCCGCCGATATTCATCGAGCAGGACCCGCACACGCCCTCGCGGCAGGAGCGGCGGAAGGCCAGCGAGGCATCGACATTGTTCTTGATCCAGATCAGGGCGTCGAGGACCATCGGCCCGCAATCGTCCATGTCGACCTTGTAGGTATCCCAGGTCGGATTGCCGCCTTCTTCCGGATTGTAGCGGTAGATGCGGAAGGTGCGCGTATTCTCCGCCCCGTCCGGCTTGGGATGGGTCTTGCCCTTCTTGGGCTGGGAACCGCGGGGAAGTGTCAGCTGAACCATTTCGGGTCCTCGTTCAGTTCACGGCGCGCTTGTCGCGCGGAATCATCAGTTTCAGGCCCGACCAGACATCATCGACGGCACAGACCTTCACATCGACCAGATCGATCGGCAGGGCGACCTCGCGAATAACGTCCTCGGTCATGTCGATCGGCACTCTCGACGCCTTCTTGGGCCAGGAAACCCAGATCATGCCGGCCGGGTGGATCGCGGCCCGCAGGCGCGGCAGGTCGGTCTCGAAGTCCGCGCGCACCTTGGTGAAGTAGTGCACGAAATCGAGTGCGTCGCCGGGTTCGGCCGTCTCCTGGGCGCTGGTGAACACCGCGGCCGAGCGCAGGTCGTCAAGTTCCGCCGGCAAGCCGAGAAACGCCACCGCCTGCCCGTCCTTCAGACCGAGCTTCCTGGGCAGGGGCGTCCCCGAATATCCGGCGGTTGCGGCCATCGATCAGTACACCCGGGCCTTCGGTTCGATATACGCGATATCGTTCGACATCGTGTAGGTGTGCACCGGGCGGTAGTCGATCTTCACATTGCCGGCCTCGTCGCACCAGGCGAGGGTGTGCTTCATCCATTCCTTGTCGTCGCGATCCGGGAAGTCTTCGCGGGCATGGGCGCCGCGGCTTTCCTCGCGGTTGGCCGCGCCGTTCACCGTCACGGCGGCCTGGGAGAGGAGATTGTCCAGTTCCAGGGTTTCCATGAGATCGGTATTCCAGATCATGGTGCGGTCGGTCACGGCGATGTCCGGCATGCCGGAATAGACCTGTTTGATCGCCTCGACGCCCTCGTTCAGCACCTCGCCGGTGCGGAAGACGGCGCAGTTGTTCTGCATCGAGCGCTGCATCTCCAGGCGCAGCTTCGCCGTCGGCGTGCCGCCGGAAGCGTTGCGGTACTTGTCCAGGCGGTCCAGCGTATTCTGGCCGTCCGTGGCCTTCAGCTCGGGCTGGCCGGCTCCGGGCTTCACCGTTTCGCCCACGCGCAGGCCGGCCGCCCGGCCGAATACCACCAGGTCGATCAGCGAGTTGGAGCCCAGGCGGTTGGCGCCGTGCACCGAGACGCAGGCAGCTTCGCCGACAGCCATCAGACCGGGCACGACCGCATCGGGATCGTCGCCCACCTTGGTGAGGACCTCGCCGTGATAGTTCGTCGGGATGCCGCCCATATTGTAGTGCACGGTCGGCAGGACCGAGATCGGCTGCTTGGTGACATCCACCCCGGCGAAAATGCGCGCCGATTCCGAGATCCCCGGCAGGCGCTCGGCCAAGATATCCGGGTCCAGGTGATCGAGGTGAAGGTGGATGTGGTCCTTGCCTGCGCCCACACCGCGGCCCTCGCGAATCTCCATCGTCATCGAGCGCGAGACCACGTCGCGCGAGGCCAGGTCCTTGGCCGACGGCGCATAGCGTTCCATGAAACGCTCACCCTCGGAATTGGTGAGATAGCCGCCCTCGCCGCGTGCGCCCTCGGTGATCAGGCAGCCGGCGCCGTAGATGCCGGTCGGGTGGAATTGCACGAATTCCATGTCCTGCAGCGGCAGGCCGGCGCGCAGCACCATGGCGTTCCCGTCGCCCGTGCAGGTGTGCGCCGAAGTGGCGGAGAAATAGGCGCGGCCATAACCGCCCGTCGCCAGGATCACGGTCTGGGCGCGAAAACGGTGCAGCGTTCCATCATCCAGCTTCCAGGCGGTGATGCCGCGGCAGGCGCCGTCCTCGTCCATGATCAGGTCGAGGGCGAAATACTCGATGAAGAATTCCGTCTCGTTGCGCACGGACTGGCCGTAGAGCGTGTGCAGGATGGCGTGGCCGGTCCGGTCGGCGGCCGCACAGGTGCGCTGCACCGGGCCTTCGCCGTAATTGCGGGTCATGCCGCCGAAGGCGCGCTGATAGATCTTGCCGTCCTCGGTGCGCGAGAAGGGCACGCCCCAATGCTCGAGCTCGTACACGGCGGCCGGAGCATTGCGGCAGAGATATTCGATGGAGTCCTGGTCGCCCAGCCAGTCCGACCCTTTCACGGTGTCGTACATATGCCAGCGCCAGTCGTCCTCGCCCATGTTTCCGAGCGAGGCGGAAATCCCGCCCTGCGCCGCCACGGTGTGCGAGCGTGTCGGGAAGACCTTGGTGATGCAGGCGGTTTTAAGACCGGCTTGCGAGGCACCGAGTGCGGCACGGAGGCCCGAGCCGCCGGCGCCGACAACGACCACGTCATAGGTGTGATCGATCCAAGTGTATTCGGCCATCGTGTTTCGTGTCCGTTACAGAGCGAGCTTCAACAGGGCGAAGGCGGAAACCAGCCACAGGCCCAGCGCGAGAAACGTGTTGCCCAGCACCAGAACCGTCTTGGTGAAGGGCTTGTGAATATAATCCTCGATCACTTCGAGCATGCCCGTGCGCATGTGCGACAGGCCGGCCGTCAGTGTGAGCAGGGTCACGATGGCGCCGGCGGGCGAGGCGAAGAAGGCGCGGGCGAGATCCGGATCCGGCGCACCGGACATGGCCAGCATCCACACGAAGACCGGTGCCAGGAAAAACAGCGCGATCGCGGAGACGCGGTGGGAAATCCAGTGTTTCGCGGCATGGCCGGAAGCGCCGAGGCCGCGCACCTTGGCGGCGGGGGTGCGATAATCGGTCATGCTCACGCTCCCAGGTTCAGCCAGAGAAGGGCGGTGGGAACCACCGCACCGATCATGATCAGGATCGAGCGCAGATTGGACCCGTCCGGGTCGTAGCCCTTGCCGAAATCCCACACCAGGTGACGCAGGCCGTTGAGCCAGTGATAGCTGACCGAATAGGTCAGGCCGATCAGGGCGAAGCGCGTCACCCAGGCCATCCAGCCCTCGAACAGGAAGGCGACCGCGCCCTCCGCGCCGAAGGCCAGCAGGATCAGCCAGATAGAGATGGCCACGGCGCCGAAATAATTGGCGATACCCGTTGCGCGGTGAAGGATGGACGACGCCATGGTCGCGTGCCAGCGCCAGACCTGCAGGTGCGGCGACATGGGACGCGGATCAGACCAGTCGGAAGCCATTGGGCAGCCTCTTTCGATTATAATCCGGTGGGCGATAGGTATCCGGACGGACCGCCGCCAAGCCCCCGGCGGCGCTGTATGCCTATTTCGGTGCAGCACAATAGGCTCCAAAGTGTCAGGGTCAACGCGGCGCGAAGCGCACCGCTGACAACATCCCGACAGTTTTGGGGATTTTCTCGGAATCGTTCGCATTGGCGGGCGGATCGGATCGCCCTAACTTCACGGCGAGACACTGGAGAAACCCTCATGCCCCACACCCAACCCGCCGCCCTTGTCACCGGAGCGTCCACCGGTATCGGCCACGCCTGCGCCACGCGCCTCGCCGCGGAAGGCTGGCGCGTCTTCGCCGGCGTGCGCAAAGCAGAAGACGGCGAGCGCCTGACCGCCGAGCTCGGCGAGGCCGTCACCCCCGTGATCATGGATGTGACGGACACAGACAGCGTCAACCGCGCCGCCGGCACGGTGCGCGCCGCACTGGACGGGCAGACCCTCAAGGGCCTCGTCAACAATGCCGGCATCGCCGTGGCCGGACCGCTGCTCCACCTGCCGCTGGAGGCGTTCCAGAGCCAGATGGATGTCAACGTGACCGGCGTAGTGCGGGTGACCCAGGCCTTCGGCCCGCTCCTCGGCGTCGACGAGGGCCTTGAGGGCGGACCGGGACGGATCGTCATGATGTCTTCGGTAGCCGGCGAGATGGGCGCACCCTTCCTCGCACCCTATGCTGCCTCCAAGCACGCGCTGGAGGGCATATCCAAGGCATTGCGGCGCGAGTTGATGCTCTACGGCATCCAGGTTGTGGTCGTCGGACCGGGCGCGGTCGCGACGCCGATCTGGTCCAAGGCCGAGGACGTCGATCCGGAACCCTATCGCGAGACACGCTTTTACGACGCGCTGCTGCGGATCCGGAACTGGATGGTCAAGAACGGGCCGGAGGGCTTTCCGCCGTCGAAAATCGCGGACCGGGTCTTCCGCGCGCTGACCGAGCCGAAACCGCGCTTCCGCTATGCCATCGTGCCCCAGCGGCTGGTGAACTGGTCCCTGCCCAAACTCCTGCCCGAGCGCATTGTCGACAACATGGTCGCAAAACGGGTGGGGCTGGAGCGCACCTATCGCTGAGCGCATCCGCGGCTTGCCCCTCCGGCCCGGCCGCGCCATCCTGCGCCAAACCGCGCCCGGGCAAGGGCGCGAGACGGGGAGAGATTGCATGACATATCCGGCCTTGCGTGCCGTTCTGACCGGCGCATCCATCCTGGTCCTGGCGGCCTGTTCGCAACAACCGGCCGAAGCACCCGGAAATGCGCAACCGCCCGCCGAAACCGCGACAACGGCAGACAGCACCGAGACGGCCGCGGCCCCGGACAGCGAGACGAGCGCGGCCTTCGCCCAGCTGGTCGAGGATTTCGAAGCCTTCGAACTGGAAACCAGCCCGTCCCGCCGCGCCCGCCAGGGTGATATCGAGGCGATGAGCCAGTGGCCGGATATCTCGCGCGAGGCCCAGGCGGACCGCACCGGGCGGGAAGCGGCTTTCCTGGAGCGCCTGGAGGCCATCGACCGCACGGCGCTGGACCGCAATGACCGCACCTCCTACGACGTGCTGGCCTATATCCTGCGATTTCGCGTGGAGCTGGCGCCCTTCGACACGTCGCGCACGCCCTTCCTCAACGATAGCGGCTTTTTCACCGGCCCCACCTATGCCGCCTCCTCGACCCGGCCGCGCACTGTCGAGCAGGCCGAGGCCTGGATCGAACGCCTGCGCGGCCTGCCGGCCTATTTCGACGCCAATATCGAGTGGATGAACGAAGGACTGGAAGACGGTTTTACACAGCCGCGCCTGATCGCCGAGCTGGCCGCATCCCAGATCGAATCGCTGAGCGATGCCGACACGCTGACCGGCATTCTCATGGCGCCGATCGAGCAATTGCCGCAGACGATGGACACCGCCGAACGCGAGCGCCTGCGCACCGAAACGCAGGCGGCGATCGACGAGGCCGCCCGGCCGGCCTATGAAAACCTGCACGCCTATTTCCGCGACACCTACATCCCGCAAACCCGCGAAAGCCTGGGCATTTCCGAGGTGCCGCAGGGGCGCGAATTCTACCGGACCCTGGTGCGCTACCACACCACTCTGGATACCTCGCCCGAAGAGGTCCATCAGCGCGGCCTGGACGAGGTGGCCCGGATCCGCGCCGAAATGGACGATGTCATCGCGCGGTCCGGTTTCGAGGGCACGTTCGAGGAATTCCTCGCCTTCCTGCGCACCGACGAACAATTCTACGCCGGCACGGCGGAAGAGCTGCTGATGCACGCCGCCTGGATCGCCAAGCGGGCGGACGACCAGATGCCGCGCTTCTTCGGCCATCTGCCGCGCCTGCCCTATGGCGTGCGGCCGGTGCCCGACACGATGGCCCCGACCTATACGACCGGCCGCTACTGGCCCGGCAACATGGAGAACGGGGTGGCCGGCGGCTATATGGTCAACACCTACAACCTCTCCCAGCGCCCGCTCTACACCCTGCCGGCCCTGACCGTGCACGAAGCCGTGCCGGGCCATCATCACCAGGGCGCGATCGCCCAGGAGCTCGAGGACGTCCCGGATTTCCGCCGGAACACCTATATCACCGCCTTCGGCGAGGGCTGGGGCCTTTATACCGAATTCCTGGCCATCGACATGGGGCTGTACACCACGCCCTACGAGGAGTTCGGCCGCCTGACCTACGAGATGTGGCGTGCCTGCCGGCTCGTGGTCGATACGGGCATCCACTACATGGGCTGGACCCGGGAGGAGGCCGAGGCCTGTCTTCTGGAAAACTCCGCCCTGGCCCCGCACAATGTACGCACCGAGGTGCAGCGCTAGATCTCCTGGCCGGGCCAGGCCCTGGCCTACAAGACCGGCGAGCTGCTGATGCGCGACCTGCGCGCCCGGGCGGAGGAGAGATTGGGCGCCGATTTCGATATCCGCGAATTCCACGACGTGCTGCTGCGCGACGGCGCCATGCCGCTTTCCGCGCTGGAGGAAAAGATGCTGGCCTGGATCGAGGATGAAGCAGCGGCCCTGGCGGAGGGCGAAGGCGAATAGCGCTTTCCCCCCGGACGCGGTCCGGGGGAAGCGTCCAGAACGGATACCCACACTCCATGACCGACCTCCTCTTCGCCCTTACCGGTTTCCTTGTCGTCATCGGCGCCGGTCTGGGCTTGTGGCGTCTGTGGCCGCACCGGCGCGACGGCAAGGTGCGGATGATCCGGCTGGGACTGGTACTGACGGCACTGGCAGCGCTGGTGGGCACGCTGCGCTTTGCCGGCGGCCAGGTCGAGGCGCTGTCCGTCTGGCACGGGATCGCCACGGATTTCGCGGCTGCGGCCGGTCTTGTCCTGATCGCCACGGGGCTGGCGCTGAAAGCCACTGCCGTGAAACTCCCGGCAGGCATCACGCGCTATATCCGCATCGGCATTCCCGTGATCGTCGCCTTCATGATGGCCTTTCCCGGCCTGGACAGGCTGGCCGGGACACTGCCGGCCGCCGCCGTGCTGGCGGGTCTGGCGGCCAGTGGCGCCCTGCTGACCCGCCGCCACTGGAGCGCGGGCCTTCTCTGGCTGGCCGGTTTCATCCTGATCGCAGTCGCTTCCCTGGCCATCGGCGCCAGCCGCGAGGCCACGACGCTGGGCCTGGCCAACTGGCACATCTATCACGCGCTGACGGGTGTCTGGGCGGCCATGACGGGCGAAGCGGCCCGGCGCCTGTTTGCCGCACCCGCTCATATTTGACCACACAGCTTGACGATCCGGCGCCGCTCAACCACTTATCCGCCCCTCATGAGCGCGCGCGACGACAATCCTGCCGCGTCCGGTGCCGATACGCCGCCCATGCGTGACGTTCCGGCCGGGGACGGCCTCGACATTCTCACATTCGGCTGCCGCCTGAATGCCTGGGAAAGCGAAGTCATGCGCAAGCATGCGCGCGAGCAGGGGCTGACCAACACGATCCTTGTGAATACCTGCGCCGTCACCAATGAGGCCGTGCGCCAGGCGCGCCAGCACATCCGCCGCGCCCGGCGCGAAAATCCCGATGCCAGGATCGTCGTCACCGGCTGTGCCGCCCAGGTGGATCCGGACATGTTCGGCAAGATGGCCGAGGTCGACCGCGTCATCGGCAATGACGACAAGCTCAAGGCCGGGACCTTCCGCCCGGACAGCCTGCTGGGCGGTACGGAAAAGGTGCGCGTCAACGATATCATGAGCGTCACCGAGACGGCGGGCCATCTGGTCGAGGGCATGGAGGGCCGCGCCCGCGCCTATGTCCAGGTGCAGAACGGGTGCGACCACCGCTGCACCTTCTGCATCATCCCCTATGGTCGCGGCAATTCACGCTCGGTGCCCGCGGGCGAGGTGGTCGACCAGATCAAGACACTGGTCGATGCCGGCCACAGCGAAGTCGTACTGACCGGGGTGGACCTGACCTCCTGGGGCGAGGACCTGCCGGGTCATCCGCCGCTGGGCCGCCTGGTCCAGGCGATCCTGAAACACGTGCCCGACCTGCCGCGCCTGCGTCTCTCCTCGATCGACGCCATCGAGATCGACGAGGCCCTGTTCGAGGCGGTGACCGGGGAGATGCGCATCGCCCCCTATCTGCACCTGTCCCTGCAGGCCGGCGACGACATGATCCTCAAGCGCATGAAGCGCCGGCATCTGCGCGGCGATGCCATCGCCCTGACGCAGCGGCTGAAGGCGGCACGGCCGGACATCGCCTTCGGGGCCGACATGATCGCCGGCTTCCCGACCGAGACCGAAGACATGTTCGGGAACTCGATCCGGCTCGTCGACGAATGCCGGCTGGCCTATCTGCACGTCTTCCCGTTCTCACCGCGTCCCGGCACGCCGGCCGCACGCATGCCCCAGCTCGAGCGCGCGGTGATCAAGGATCGCGCCAACCGGCTGCGCGCCAAGGCGGACGAGGCGCTGACCCGGCATCTCGACGGCATGATCGGACGCGTGGGCCAGGCGCTCGTCGAGAAGCCCGGCTTTGCCCGGGCGGGCAATTTCGCCGGCATCCGCATCCCGCAAGCTGATATCCCGCGCCCCGGCGCCCTTGTCGATATCGATGTGAGCGGGCATGACGGTCGGGAACTTCAAGGGGTTATTGCCGGATGAGCGACAAGCAACCGGGCTTCTTCTCCCGGCTGGCGCAGGGGCTGAAACGCTCCTCCTCCAGGCTGGGCGACAGCGTCAGCGCGATCTTCACGAAGCGCAAGCTCGATGCGGCCGCGCTGGAAGAACTGGAAGATGCGCTGATCGCCGCCGATCTCGGTGCCGCCGCGGCCATACAGGTCACCGGACGCCTCGCGAAGGACCGGTTCGACAAGGAAGTCACCGACGAGGAGGTGCGCGGCGCGCTGGCGGACGTGGTGGCGGAGACGCTGAACCCGCTGGAAAAACCGCTCGACCTGACCGGGGAAAGCCCGCAGGTGGTCGTCTTTGTCGGCGTCAACGGCTCCGGCAAGACCACCACGCTGGGCAAGATTGCCGTCAAGCTGAAGCGCGAGGGCCGCAACCCCATCCTCGCCGCCGGCGACACATTCCGCGCCGCTGCCATCGAACAGGTGGCGATCTGGGGCGAGCGCGCGGGCGCGCCGGTGGTCAGGCGCGAAATCGGGGCGGACGCCGCCGGCCTTGCCTTCGACGCCCTGGAACAGGCCCAGCGCGCAGGACACGACACGGTGCTGATCGACACGGCCGGCCGGCTGCAGAACAAGGCCGAGCTGATGGACGAGCTCAGAAAGGTGATCCGCGTCATAAGGAAGAAAATGCCCGAGGCGCCGCACCATGTCGTACTGGTGCTGGACGGCACGGTCGGCTCGAACGCCGTCTCCCAGGCCGAGGCCTTCCTGGAAGCGGCCAATGTGACCGGGGTGGTCATGACCAAGCTGGATGGCACCGCCAAGGGCGGCGCCCTGGTCCAGGTGGCAGAGAAGTTCCGGCTGCCCATCCACTATATCGGCATCGGTGAAGGCGAAAGCGATCTGCAGCCCTTCTCGGCCCGCGACTTCTCCCGGGCGCTGGCCGGGCTGGACGGCTAGCGGGTGGACGCCGTCACGCTTTCGGCCTCCCTGGCCATGCTCGGTTCAGCGGCGGCACATTCGGGCATGACCCTGCTGACCAAGCAGGCGGCTGACAAGCTGGTCTTTCGCGGTCTCACGCTGGCCTTCGTCGGCCTGGCTTTTCTGCCATGGCTGCTGACCCAGCCCCTGCCACCCTGGGAGGTCTGGCGCTTCCTGCTCGCCGGCTCGGCGGTGATCTGGGCCTATAACATGCTGATGATCGCCGCCTTCCAGGACGGCGACATGAATCTGGCCTATCCCGTGATGCGCGGCAGCGCCCCGGCCCTGGCCGCCGTCGCGGCCTTCATCTTCCTGCGAGAGACAGTCTCCATCGGCCAGCTGGCCGGACTGGCCGTCGCCTGCGCCGCCCTGATCGGCTTTGCCTGGCCGGAACGGAATGGCAAACCCAAGCTGAGAATTCTGCTGCTGGCCCTCGCCGCGGCCTCGATGACAGCGGCGTATACCGTGATCGACGCATCCGGCGTGCGCGAGAGCGGGCGCGTGCTTGTCTATCTGGGCTGGTTCTTCGCCCTGTCGATCGTCACCATCCTGCCCACCGCGGTTCTCCGCCGCGGCCGGGCGTTCTGGCCGGCGGCCCGGCGCGAGGCCCGCCCCGCGCTGATCTCCACGCTCTTCAACACCTCCACCTACGGGCTGGCACTCTACGCCTACGCCAATGCCCCCGTGGCGCCGATGGCGGCCCTTCGCGAACTGTCCATCGTCTTCGGGGCGATCCTGGCCGCCCTGGTGCTGAAGGAACCCTTCGGTTCGCGGCGGACAATGCTTGCAATCTGCCTCGCGGGCGGGCTCGTATTGCTTCAGGTGATGTAACCGACCGGAGAACCCAATTGGCCCAGACCCAAGATACCGGCGAGCAGAGCTCGCGCCTGCTGATCGACGCCGGACCGATCGGGGTGTGGATCCTGGTCTACAACGGCGCGCGCGCCCTTGCCGGGTCCGACGCGATCTACTGGGGTACCGGCGCCTACATGATCGCCGCCACGGTGGCGCTGATCATGTCGGTCCGCATCGAGCGCCGCATTCCGCCCATGCTGGTCTTCACCACGGTCATCGTGCTGGGTTTCGGCGCGATGGGGATCTGGCTGCGCGATCCGATCTTCATCTATATCAAGCCGACCATCATCAATCTTTTCCTCTCCTACATGATCCTGATCGGCCTCGCCCTGGGGCAGAATGTCTGGAAGATCTTCTTCAGCCACATTTTCGAGCTGACCGAGGAGGCCTGGACGCTGCTGGCGATCCGCTGGGCCATCTGGTTCCAGTTTCTCGCCGGGCTGAACGAGGTGATGTGGCGGCACATCACCGACAGTGTGGTTCCGCAAGGCGCGCGCTGGTTTGCGGGGCTGGAACTGTCGGAAGCCTTCTGGTCGAACGCCAAGCTGGGTGTGCTGGTTCTCTCGGTTCTTTTTGCGGCCTCGCAGATGCCGCTTATCCTCAAGCACCAACCAAAAAAGGACGCTGCGGCGGACGCTTAGGGCCGAAATTCCGTGCTCGGACAAATGTCATTTTCGCGTTATAAATCCGCACTAGGATGATTTCGCGAACAACCGGAGAGGCCCCATGTCCCAGGACAAGACGGACGCCAAGACCTTCGACCTCGCCGAATCGCCGGGTCATCTCCTCCACCGCGCCCAGCAGTTCGCCGCCGAGCGTTTCACCAATGCCATGGCCGGCGCCAAGCTGACCCAGCGTCAGTTCGCCGTATTGCACGCAACCGGCCAGCAGGAAGGCCTGACCCAGACCGAACTGGTGCGGATCACGGGGATTGACCGTTCGACCCTCGCCGAACTGGTCGCCCGCATGGTGCGCAACGGACTGCTGGAGCGCGAGAAACTGCCCGACGATGCCCGCGCCAACGCGGTGCGCCTCACCGATGACGGGCGGGCCCTGCTCGAGGCCGCAGCCCTGGGTGCGACGGAAGCCGACAAGGCGATCATGTCCGCCCTGCCCAAGAACAAGCGCGCCAGCTTCCTGGAAACCCTGCGCCGCATCGCCCTGACCCTGGAGAAGGGTGAGGAAGAGGCCAAGAAGGCCAAGCAGAAGGCCAAGGAAAAGAAGAAGAAAGCCAAGAAGAAGGCGAAGGAAAAGGCCAAGGCGAAAGCCAAGAAGGCGGCCAAGAAGGCCAAGAAGGCGGACAAGGCCCGAAAGGCCGAAGCGGCTACACCGGCCGAAACCAAGCAGAAAATGACGGCCTGAGCACCGCCCGGGCAGGCCTGTTGTCCCGCCCCGGAGCATCCGTCTTGGTCACGCCGGGATAAGTCTAGCGGCGCCGGGCCTCGCGCTCCAGTGCCGGGTAGATCCGGTTGCGCAGCACGTCTGCCGTGATCGGGCCCGGCCAGCGCACCAGGATGTCGCCATCGCGCGAGATCACCAGCGTTTCCGGAGCGCCGGAAATGGCCAGCGCCCGGGCCGACGCCCCGTTCACATCCTGCATGATGCCGGCATAGGGATTGCCCAGCTCGTCGAGAAAGGCATTGGCGTCGTCGGGATGATCTCGCCAGTTGATGCCGTAGATCGCGATGCCTTCGGCCTGCAGGGCCATCAGAACGGGATGTTCGATACGGCAGGGCGCACACCATGAGCCCCACACATTGAGCAGATAGGCCTCGCCGATCCCGGCCGGATCGAAACCCTCGCGGCCCTCCAGCGGCTCCAGGGCGAGCGCCGGCAGGGGTTCGCGCGGGGATTGACGGGTCTGATACCATTGCCAGGCGAGGGCACCGGCCAGCACCGTCAGGGCCAGCAGGGCCGCAATGCGGATCGTCCGCATCATGCCTCGTCCTCCTCCAGCCGGCGCAAGCGCGCGGCGGCGGCCCGGCGCTCGGCGAAGGCAAAGACGACCAGCGCGCTCAAAGCCAGGGCTGACAGGCCCCAGGCCGGCCAGACGAAGGCCGCATAACCGTCCATGGCGAGAAAATCGCTCACGTCAGGCCGCCCTCCGTCGACTGCGCCTGGCGCGCCGCCTGCAGCTTGCGGCGTTCGGTCTGGCGCGCCCGCTGGATCAGCGCCCGCGAGCGCAGGCGATAGAAGACCAGCCAGGCGGCCAGCATCGTATAACCCAGCGCCATCACCGCCAGCGGCCAAAGCTGGGAGGCATGTATGGTGGGACCATCGAAACGGATCACCGAGGCCGGCTGGTGCAGCGAGGACCACCATTCCACGGAGAATTTCACGATCACCAGATTGATCACGCCGGCCATGGCCAGCACCGCCCCGGCGCGGGCTGCCTGCTGGGCATCCTCCAGCGCGGCACGCAGCGCCATATAGCCGAGATAGACCAGCAGCAGGACCAGCACGGACGTCATCCGCGCATCCCATTCCCACCACGTGCCCCACATCGGCTTGCCCCAGAGCGACCCGGTGACGAGGGCCAGCACGGTGAAGACGGCGCCGATGGGCGCGATCACCTCGGCGGCGGCGTCGGCCAGCGCATGGCGCCAGACGAAAAACACGAAACTCGCCCCCGCCAGCGCCGCATAGAGCGCCATCGCCATATAGGCCGCGGGCACGTGCACATACATGATCCGCACGGTTTCCCCCTGCTGGTAGTCCGGCGGCGAGCCGAAGAAGGACAGCCACACGCCGGCCGCCAGCAGCAGCACGGTCAAGACACCCAGCACGGGGATCGCCCGCCGGGCCAGACCGTCGAAACGCTGGGGGTTGGAGAAGTAGGACAGCATGGCAGCGGTTTACTGGCCCGTTGCGCCAGCGGCAAGTGCGGCGAATGGTGACGGCGAATTCCTCCCCGACGCCGGTTGGGGAGGACAGTCACCCCAACCGGCTCCTTACAGCGGCTGCAATCCCGAAAGGGGTCAGGGCGATGGCGCCCAGGGAGAGGGCGGCCGTGAGGCCCAGATTGGCCAGGGCGCGCTCGTCACCCTCGAAACCCGACCGGCCGGCGCCCGCGGCGAAGATCAGCACGGGCACCATCAGCGGCGCCGCGATCAGCGCGATCAGGAGGCCGGAGCGGCGCACGCCGGCTGCCAGCGCACCCGCAAATCCTGCCAAAAGCACCAGGGCCGGGATGGCCGCCAGCAGCGCTGCAGCCAGCATCAGGCTGGCCTGGACCGGCACGCCATACATCAGCCCGCCCGCCAGCGCGATGGCCGGCAGCGGCCAGAGCGTGGCCAGGCCCTGGCCCAGCGTCTTGGCCAGGCACAGAAGCGGCAGGCCCATCGGCGTCAGGGCGTAGAGATCCAGCGTGCCGTCGGCGAAATCGTCGCCATAGAGGCGTTCGGCCGATTGCAGCACCGAGAGCAGGGCGGCAAACCCCATCAGGCCCGGCCCGGCCGCAGCGAGCACTTCGGGTGCCGGTCCGATGGCCAGGGGGGCCAGGGTGATGGCCGCCAGGAAAAAGGCTGCCGGTCCCGCCGGACCGCCCCCACCAGACCAGGCCAGCCGGGCCTCGCGCGCAAAAACGGATGCCAGGCCGCTCATGCCGCCGCTCTCAGGGCCAGGGTTTTCGCGCCGGGCCAGTCCAGCACCTGATGCGTGGCGGCAATGACAATTCCGCCGCGGCCGCGATGCCAGCCGACCAGATCGGCCAGGCGTTCCCGGCCGGCCCCGTCGAGAGGCCCGGCCGGTTCGTCGAGCAGCCAGAGCGGGCGACCGGTCAGGGCGACGCGTGCCAGCGCGGCGCGGCGCTGCTGGCCGCGCGACAAGTGTCCGGCCGGCCGGTCGATCAGCGCATCGATGGCCAGAAGACGCAGCAGCGGCAGGATCGCGTGGCGCGGCGTGCCGTGCAGGCCGGCCCAGAAGCGCAGTGCCTGGCGCAGCGTCTCGTTCGGCTTGAGCCCGTCGGCATGGCCCAGCCAGCCGATCGTGTCGGCCGGCTCGCCCTCGTGTGTTACCGCGCCCCTATCCGGGCGGACGAAACCGGCAAGTGCCCGCAACAGCGTCGTCTTGCCGGTGCCGTTGGGACCGGTGAGCAGAAGGGCGTCGCCGGGCGCCAGCGCCAGGTCGAGATCCGCGATCAGCCTCACCTCGCCGCGCGACAGCGACAGCCCGGCCACATCGAGTGCGGCGGGCAGGAGCGCGGGCATGGCGGGAAGATCGGCAAGAGCGGTGGTCATTCACCGCATGTCGCCCGAGGCGGCCCCATCCGTCAACGACCGGAACGCCGCATTGCAGCGCGCCCGCACTCCGGTTAAAACCCCGCCAAAACATATGGCCACTTCGAATCCGGCCACCCTCCCACCGGGCCTTGGCAGGCCCTTTTGCCCTACGAGGACGACGCATATGGCCTCTCTCGACAGTTTTTCCTGCAAGCGCACCCTTACCGCCGCCGGTGAGACCTATACCTATTACGACCTCAAGGTCGCCGAAGAGAACGGGCTGACCGGCATTTCGCGCCTGCCTGCCTCGCTGAAAGTGCTGCTGGAAAACCTGCTGCGGTTCGAGGACGGCAAGACCGTCACCAAGGCCGATATCGAGGCGATGGCCACCTGGCTGAGCACGCGCACCTCGCAGCACGAGATCGCCTACCGCCCGGCCCGCGTGGTGATGCAGGACTTCACCGGCGTGCCGGCCGTTGTCGACCTTGCCGCCATGCGCGATGCCGCGGGCAAGCTGGGCGCCGATCCCCAGCGCATCAATCCGCAGGTGCCGGTGGATCTGGTGATCGACCACTCGGTCATGGTCGACAATTTCGGCCATGCCGACAGTTTCAGGAAGAATGTCGAGCGCGAATACCAGCGCAATGGCGAGCGCTACAAATTCCTCAAATGGGGTGCCAAGGCGTTCGACAATTTCCGCGTCGTACCGCCGGGCACGGGCATCATCCACCAGGTCAATCTGGAAAACCTGGCCCAGACCGTCTGGACCCGGGACGAGGACGGCGAAACCGTCGCCTATCCCGATACCTGCGTGGGCACGGACAGCCACACCACGATGATCAACGGCCTGGCCGTGCTGGGCTGGGGTGTCGGCGGGATCGAGGCCGAGGCGGCCATGCTGGGCCAGCCGGTCTCCATGCTGATCCCGGAAGTCATCGGTTTCGAGCTGACCGGCAAGATGCCGGAAGGCGCCACCGCCACCGACCTCGTGCTGAAAGTGGTGGAAATGCTGCGCAAGAAGGGCGTGGTCGGCAAGTTCGTCGAATTCTACGGCGAGGGCCTGGACCATCTCTCCCTGGAGGACGAGGCCACCATCGCCAACATGGCGCCGGAATACGGCGCCACCTGCGGCTTCTTCCCGGTCGATAACGAGACGCTGGACTATCTCAGGGCCACCGGCCGCGACGACAAGCGCGTGGCCCTGGTGGAAGCCTATTCCAAAGCCCAGGGCATGTTCCGTCCGGAATACACCGACGCGCCGCTCTTCACCGACACGCTGCACCTGGACATGTCGACGGTGGAACCGGCCGTCTCCGGTCCCAAGCGTCCGCAGGACTGGATCGAACTCTCCAAGGCCGCCGAGGGCTTTGCCCGCACGATGGCCGAGGAATACGGCAAGCCGGGCGAGCTGGACAAGTCCGCTCCGGTCGAGGGCGAGGACTATGTCTTCACCAATGGCGATGTCGCCATTGCCGCCATCACCTCCTGCACGAACACCTCCAACCCGTCCGTCATGCTGGGCGCCGGCCTGCTCGCACGCAACGCGCTGGAAAAGGGCCTCAAGGTGAAGCCCTGGGTGAAGACGTCTCTGGCGCCGGGCTCCCAGGTGGTGACCGATTATCTGGAAAAGGCCGGCCTGCAGGACGACCTGGACGCGCTGGGTTTCAACCTGGTCGGCTATGGCTGCACCACCTGTATCGGCAATTCCGGCCCGTTGCCGCCGGCCATCTCCAGGACCGTCAACGAAAACGATCTTGTCGCCACTTCGGTGCTCTCGGGCAACCGCAATTTCGAGGGCCGGATTTCCCCCGACGTCCGCGCCAACTATCTGGCTTCTCCGCCGCTGGTGGTCGCCTACGCCCTGGCCGGCTCGATGAAGGTCAACCTGGTGACCGATCCGATCGGCCAGGACAAGGACGGCAATGACGTCTACATGAAGGATATCTGGCCCTCCTCGGCGGAGATCGCCGACGTGGTCCGCGCCGCCGTGACCCCGGACATGTTCGCCAAACGCTATGCCAATGTGTTCAAGGGCGACGATGCCTGGGCCGGAATCGAGGTTTCCGGCGGTCTCACCTATGCCTGGGACCACACCTCGACCTATGTGCAGAACCCGCCCTATTTCGAAGGCATGACGATGGAGCCGGAAAGCCCCGGCGATGTCGTGAACGCCCGGATCATGGGCCTGTTCGGCGACTCGATCACCACCGACCATATCTCCCCGGCCGGCTCGATCAAGGCCGACAGCCCGGCCGGCCGCTACCTGCAGGAACACCAGGTGCCGGTGCTGGAGTTCAACTCCTACGGTTCGCGCCGCGGCAATCACGAAGTGATGATGCGCGGCACCTTCGCCAATATCCGCATCAAGAACAAGATGCTGGACGGGGTCGAGGGCGGCTTCACGAAGAAGGACGGCAATCAGGTCGACATCTACGATGCCTGCATGGAATACCAGGCCGAGGGCACGCCGCTCGTCGTCTTCGGCGGCAAGGAATACGGCACCGGTTCCTCGCGCGACTGGGCGGCCAAGGGCACGCGCCTTCTGGGCGTCAAGGCCGTGATCGCGGAGAGTTTCGAGCGCATCCACCGGTCCAACCTGATCGGCATGGGCGTGCTGCCGCTGCAATTCGAGGATGGCCAGTCCTGGGAAGCCCTGGGCATGACCGGCGACGAGACCGTCACCATTCGCGGCGTGGAAACGCTGGAGCCGCGCGCGGCGATGACGGTCGAGATTGCCTTCCCGAACGGCGAGACCAAGACCGCCAAGGCCCGGGCCCGGATCGATACCGAGAACGAGCTGGAATATTTCCGCCATGGCGGCATCCTGCACTACGTGCTGCGCAACCTGGCGCGGGACTAGGACGATCCGGCGGCTATCGCACGCCATCCTACCCCTTGTTGGGGGAGGGGGACCGCAGCTTCGCTGCGGTGGAGGGGGTGGAGGCGAGGCACGTGAACTTGCAGGCGCCGTGCAACACCCCTTCCGACCCGGGGCTTCGCCTCGGCCGTTCCTTGCTCGAAACGCTCCCCCGGAGCGTTTCGTCCGCTGCGCGGACCGCGCCTCACTCCCCGTCAAGGGGAAGGATGGTCGGCGCTCAACGTCCGCGTCACGGCCATTTGATTGGCAGGCGCGGACGGGGCTGATTATCTAGACGGTATGCTGAGACCGCTCGTCACCCTGCTGATCGCCGCATTGCTGGCCGGCCCCGCCTGGGCCGGCGGCCAGGATCGCGATCATGACAGTGATACCGAAGCCGATTGCTGGTCGGAACGCCCGGTCCTGGTGGAATTGTTCACCAGCCAGGGCTGCCCGCTGTGCCCCGACGCCAATACCTTCCTGGGCGAGATCGACCGGCACGACAATGTCTTCGCTCTCGCCTATGCGGTCTCCTACTGGGACATGTATGGCTGGGTGGATACCTATGCCCGGCCGGAATACGTGCAGCGCCAGCGCATGTATCTGCCCCATCTCGACGTCGCCCGCCTCTACACACCGCAATTCGTCGTCGACGGAATGAACGACGCGCCGGGCTGGAACCGGGACAAGGTGATCGCGGCGGTCGAGGAGCGCCTGTGCGCCATGCCCGCCAGTCCCACCATCACCATCGAGGACGGTCCCTTCAACGCTTTCGTGGTGCATGTCGATGGCGAGGCGCCCGAAGAAAACCTCGATGTGTGGCTGGCCGCCTATGCGCCCGGCTGGGCCATGGTCGAGATCGGCGCCGGCGAGAATGAGGGCCTCGACATGCCGCATTACAACATGGTGAAAAGCCTGACCTATCTGGGTTCATGGTCGGGCGGCGAAGCCAGCTTCATGGGCGAAAGCATGCGCCGCTACGGCACCGTGGCCATCCTGCAGGGCGCCCATGGCGGCCCGATCTACGGCTTCGCCCACGCCGCCCCGGCCGAGGAAGACGCGCGGCGGCATTGAGGCAGCGGAAACCTGCACGCTGGCGCCCCGCGCCGTATGGTTTGCGATTGCGATACCGTTTGGCGTGACCGCCAATTCCATTGCACGGAACTGCCCACTGCAGTAGTATGACAGGGCGCCTTCGGACCGGCATTTCTGTACAATGCCCTTTACTCCAAGGCGGCAGCTGATGTCGGCGCCAACGCGCTGATGCTGCACGAATCCGGGTCCGCTCCCGGCGGCAAAGCGGCGTAGAGTACTCGATTGAAAACCAGGCAGACTGGCGGATTGCGCCATCTGAACGCCGGAGGTCACACCGATCCCGCGACGGGGAAACTATTCGCTCCAAGACTGGTGCCGACTCGTTCGCTCAAATCGGCTGGCCGCCGTTCGGGGACCACCCATCAATCGAGGAGGCGAAAAACCAGATTACTTTGGAGGCAAGCACGCCATGACCAGTGAAACCAAGCGGGACCCCGGCAGGGACCGCCTTCTGACACCCCAGAATTCTGCATTCATCATCATCGACTACCAGCCCGTTCAGGTGAACTCCATCGCTTCAATGGACCGGCAGTTGATGCTCAACAATATCGTCGGCTGCTGCAAGGCAGCGGATGTCTATGGACTGCCAATCATCCACTCCACGGTCAATGTGAAGACCGGTCTCAACAAGCCTCCGGTGCCCCACATCCAGCGGGTGCTCGGCCAGTATCCGACCTATGACCGCACCACGATCAACAGCTGGGAAGATGTGGAATTCAAGAAGGCCGTGAAGGCGGCAGGCCGCAAGAAATTGATCATGACGGCGCTGTGGACCGAGGCCTGTCTGACCTTCCCGGCTCTCGACGCACTCGCCGAAGGCTTTGAGGTCTATGTGCCGGTGGACGCAGTGGGCGGGACATCGGTGGAAGCCCACGAGGCGGCCCTGCATCGCATTGAACAGGCCGGCGGCAATCTGATCTCGACGGTTCAATTGTTCTGCGAGCTCCAGCGCGATTGGAGCCGGTCGGAAACCGTCCCGCAATTCATCGACCTCTTCATCGAGACCGGCGGCACACCCTCGATCCAGTTCACCTACGACATGGCCGAGCGCCGCGACGAAACACAAACTCCCGCAGAATCGCGTGCCAAGTCCAAGGAAAGAACCCTGGATCATGTCTGATTTTCATATCGTTGCCGGGCTTGTTGCCAAGCCCGGCACCGCCGACCAGTTGCGAAATGACATTCTTGCGGTTGTGGAGGCTTCCCGCAAAGAAGAAGGCAATCTGGCCTACGACCTGTTCGAGTCACTGTCCGAACCCGGCCAGTTCGTGCTGATCGAGCATTGGGCCAGCGAAGCCGACCAACAACGGCATCACAACGAGGGGCCGCACATCCAGCACTTCCATGCGAACGGCGATGCGAATGTCGAGAAGCGGGAGTTCTTTCGGGCTCTCAGGAAGCTGACCTGAACGGCCCGGTGATCGCGGCCCGGCTGCGCTGGATCCTAGCGCGGAGCGCGCTTCGCCAGGATCCGCTGCAGTGTCCGCCGGTGCATGTTCAGACGGCGGGCGGTTTCCGAGACATTGTGGTCGCACAGTTCGAAGACGCGCTGGATGTGCTCCCAGCGCACGCGATCGGCGGACATCGGGTTTTCCGGCGGTTCCGGCTTGTCTTCGGGATGGGCGAGCAGCGCCTTGATGATGTCGTCAGCGTCAGCGGGCTTTGAGAGATAGTCCACGGCCCCCGCCTTCACGGCGGCGACGGCGGTGGCGATATTGCCGTATCCGGTCAGCATCACCACCCGGCAATCGGGGCGCGAGGCGTGCAGCGCCTTGACCACGTCCAGCCCGTCCCCGTCCTGCAGGCGCAGGTCCAGAACGGCAAAGGCCGGCGGATTGGCCTTGGCCACTTCCCTGGCTTCGTCGACGGAACCCACGGCCGAGACCACAAATCCCCGGCTGGTCATCGCGCGGCCGAGCCGCGTGCGGAAAGGGGCGTCATCGTCCAGAATCAGCAGGGACTTGTCTGCAGGAAGCTCGTATTCGATCTCGCTCACGCGTCCGACCTCGTGATGATTTGCGACATTTGACCTCTACTAGCCCAGAGCGGGCGGCGCCTCTACCTGTTTGCGCGGCCAGCGGATCGAGACCACCGCGCCGCCGCCCTGGCCGGCGTTTGAAAACCTTACGACACCGCCGGAGTTTTCGATCATCGTCTTGGCGATGAAAACCCCCAGGCCCAGACCGCCCTGGCCCGGCGTGCCCGAACGGGTAGTGATATAGGGCTCGCCGATCTTGGAGAGAATGTCAGGCGGGAAGCCCGGCCCGTCGTCGCTCACGCGGATATAGACATTGCCCGCGTCCCAGCGCCCCTCGACGATCACGCGCGTTTGCGCGAAATCGACGGAGTTCTCGATGAAGTTTCCGATGCCGTAGAGGATTTCCGGCATCCGGCGCAGAACCGGAGGCTCCGAGCCGTGCCCGTCGCCGAGGCGCACGCCGATTTCCGGCCCCAGGCCGCGCAACGGCGCGCTGGCCTCCTCCAGGGCGGCGAGGAATTCGACCCGGTCGTGACGGATGTCCGAAACCGCCGGCACTTCGCTCAGACGTTTCAGGATATCCCGGCAGCGCCGCGCCTGGGTCACCATCAGTTCGGCATCCTCGCGCAAAAGCTCGTTGTCCTTGAGGTCGCGCAGCATTTCCTTGGCGGTCAGCTGGATCGTCGCCAGCGGTGTACCCAGCTCGTGCGCCGCCGCGGCCGACAGGGCCCCCAGCGCGGAGAGCCGTTGTTCGCGGGACAGGACGCTCTGCGTGGCGGCGAGGGCCGTCGCCATGCGTTTGCCCTCCTGGCTGACACGCCAGGAATAGACCGCCGTGAACGCCACAGCGATAAAGATGGCCGACCACAGGCCCAGCACATAGACCCAGGGCAGATCGATCCGCTCGCCGGCAAACCAGGGCAGGGGCAGGCTCCACAGCCACATCGCGCCCGTGCCGGCCATGGCGATCGCGCCCACGCCCAGCGACCAGCGCGGCGGCAGGGCGGCCACGGCAATGGTGACAGGCGCGGCCAGCATCACCACGAAAGGGTTTTGCAGACCGCCGGTCAGCATCAGCAGGACGCACAGCTGGATCACGTCATAGCCCAGCTGGGCGAACGCCTCCCAGTCGCGGGCGAATTTTTGCGGCGGCACGGAGAGGGTGAGCCAGGTATTGATCCAGGCGCTGGCCAGGATCACGCCGAGACAAAAGCCCAGTGGCAGCTCGAAGCCCACGACAAAGTGAACCGCCAGAACCGTCACGGTCTGGCCCGCCACAGCCAGCCAGCGCAGCATCACCAGCGTACGCAGCCTCAGCCGGCCGAAAACCGGTGTCAGTTGGGCGTCGCCGCCATAAGGGTCCCAGTCCGCATCACGCATGATCGTCCCGCTCCGGCAGCGCCCCGGCATGGACAGGCGGGCCGCGCCATCCTACCTTCGCATCTGCAGCATCCTTGCCCGGCGGGCTTAGCATGCTTCTTCCGGGTCCGGATAGTCGATGGAGTCCGAATGCCGCGTCCCCTGATCTGGCTTCTGATTGCCGCCCCCGCGGTGATGATGATCGCGTTTTTCACCCTGATGCTGACCGCGAACAATGATCCGGTCGAGCGCCGGGCCGGGGTGCGTGTCAGCGGAGAGGCCGATATCGGCGGCCCGTTCACCCTGGTCGACCATACCGGCACGACCGTGACCGACGCGGATTTTCACGGCCGGGCCATGCTGATCTATTTCGGCTATACCTACTGCCCGGACATCTGCCCCTTCTCGCTGCAGATCATGGGCGCCGCCCTGGACCAGCTCGATCCCGCGGAGCGGGCCCGTATCCAGCCCGTCCTGATCACGGTCGACCCCCAGCGCGACACGGTGGAACAACTGGCCCGATACGTGACCTCGCCGGCCTTCCCCGACGGCCTTGTCGGCCTGACCGGGACGGAAGAACAGATTGCCGAGGCCGCCGGAGCCTACCGCATCGTCTATCGCCGCGCCGAAACCGAAGAGGCGGGCGATTATCTGATGGACCATTCCTCCATCGTCTATCTGATGGATGGCGAAGGCGAATTCGTCGACATCTTCACCCACGGCACCGATCCGCAAGCCATGGCGGCGCGGTTGCAAGACTTCCTTGAGGAAGAGGGCGCATCCTAGCGCAGCATCACACGGCCCGCCCCCGCGTCCCTTGCAGGACGGGCCCACAGGAGACGTCATGCTCTACTCCATGTACGAGTTCAACCGGATGGCCATGACGCCATGGCGCGCCGCCGCGAATGCGACGCGGCGCTCCCTGCGGGCACCCTGGAATCCGATGGGCGAGACCATTGCCGGGCGCACCATGGCGGCTGCCGCCGAATTGTTCGAAAGCGTCACCCGCCGCTACGGCAAGCCGGAATGGATGCTGGAGGAGACCGAGATCAACGGCCGGCGCGTGGGCGTGAGCGAACGCGCCGTCTGGCAAAAACCCTGGTGCAACCTGCTGCATTTCGAACGCGACCACGATGCGCTGATGGCGGCGCGCGGCGATACGCCGGATCCGAAAGTCCTGTTCGTCGCCCCGATGTCGGGCCACTACGCCACGCTGCTGCGCGGCACGGTGGAAACCTTCCTGCCCGATCATGACGTCTATATCACCGACTGGATCGATGCCCGCATGGTGCCGGTCATCGAAGGCCGGTTCGATCTTGACGATTTTGCGGCCTATATCCGCGAGATGATTGCCTTTCTGGGACCCGACGTGCATGTGGTCGCGGTCTGCCAGCCCGGCCCGCCGACCCTGTCGGCGATCTCCCTGATGGCCCAGGACGGGGATCCCGCCCGCCCGGCCTCGATGACCTTCATGGGCTCGCCCATCGACACCCGGCTGTCCCCGACCGTGCCCAACAAGCTGGCCGAGGAGAAACCCTATGACTGGTTCGCCGGCAATCTCATCCACACCGTGCCGGCCCCCAATCCGGGCGCCTTCCGCCGCGTCTATCCGGGCTTCTTGCAGCTCGCCGGCTTCATGAACATGAATCTCGACCGGCATGTCGATGCACACTGGAACTTCTTCACCCACCTCGTGGAGGGCGATGGCGACAGTGCGGAAAAGCACCGTGCCTTCTACGACGAGTATCTGGCGGTGATGGACCTGTCCGAGGAATTCTACCTGCAGACCATTCGCGACGTGTTCCAGGAGCACAAACTGGCGCGCGGCGAGCAATTGCATCACGGCAAGCCGGTCGATCCGTCCGCCATTACCGATATCGCCCTGCTGACCGTCGAGGGCGAGAATGACGATATCTCCGGCATCGGCCAGACCCAGGCCGCGCACACGCTGTGTTCTCGCCTGCCGGAAGGGCTGCAGATGGACTGGATCCAGCCCGATGTCGGCCATTACGGCGTCTTCAACGGCCGCCGGTTCCGCGAGCATATCGCCCCGAAGATGAAGGCCTTCATGCGCGAACAGGGCGCCGAGGCCCTGGCCCGGCGCTAGGGTCTGCGGTTTTTCGCAACTTGCACCGCATCGCCATGACAAAGCCCGGCAGCGGATGCCGCCGGGCTTTTTGCCGTGAGCGCCTGTATGGCTAGGGCCCTTCGGCGGTGAAGCTCAGGCCGAGCGCGTTATAGTCGAACGTGCCCGCCTCGACCTGTTCGACGATCGTGCCGACGGAGATCGGCTCGGGCGGCGACATGTCGATGGTCAGGCTGCCGCCCCGATTGATGAATTCGGTCAGCGCGGTGGACAATTGCGCCAGCATGGGCCGGGGCACCTCCGGCGGTGCCGCCATCAGGCCCATGGCAGCCATGGCGCCCGTCTGGATCCGCAATTCTTCCCTGGTGACGCCCTGGGCCGCGGCTCCGGCATCCAGCGCGCGGTCGAGCAGCGACATGTCGACCAGGCGCAGGGAGATGTTATGCAGCACGATCGGCGCCATGAGTTTCAGCGCGGCATCGGCCTGGGCCTCCTCGCCGGCGCCGGCCTCCATCGAGGCCGCAAACTCGGGCAGCGCCTCGAAATATTCGTTGTAGCCGCCGACATCCTGGTTCATCTCGATGCGCAGACCGTCGGTCAGCTCGATGAAGTTCTCGCCCTCGGTCCAGGCCCGGCCCGTGGCTTCGTCGTATATGCCGTGGGACTGCATCCGCACTTCCAGCTGTTCATAGCCCAGCATGCCCAGCCCCATGGCCAGCTGCGCACCGGATTCCTTCGCCGCATCGGGAATGAGACGCATCGAATCCAGAGACATTTGCGTGATATACCGCGAACCGGACTGTTCGATCCGGGCGGTCATATTGTCCAGCGCGAGGTGGACGCCTTCGGCATCGGCCAGGAAACCGCGCATGGCGAAGCGGTCGAATACGTCCACCTGCGGCGTCAGCGAGCCGTAATAGGCGCTCATCACCGCATTCTCGTCACCGCCCGCAGCGATCGTGTCCATCAGGTCGGAATAGGCGCCGGACTGGAACCCGGTGAGCGAAAACTCGTCCAGGCGCACCGTTACCGGACCGCTCTGCGAGGACCCGTCGACCCGCAGCCCCATGAGGGCAATGCGGCCGAGTTCGATATCGGAATAGTCCTGCATGACGAACTGCTCGATGGCGATATCGAAGGGGCCGCCCTCGTCTTCGCCGGTCACGCTGAAGCCTTCGAAACCGGCCGAGGCGAAGCGGTAGTCCGACCAGTCGGGATCGAAATCCCCGTCCTCGCCGGAAAAGACGCGCACCAGATCGCGCACGAAGGCGGCATTGGGCTCGTCGACGGAAATCCGGGCAATCCGCATCATGCCCTCACCGTCGGCATCGCTCGCCGAAACGCCTTCCAGGGCGACGCCGTCAAACATGACATCGCCGGCAGTATCCAGGCGCGGCGCATCGAAGATAAGCCGCTCGACACGCATTTCCTCGGGACCGTCGATATCGGTGTCCTCGCCCTTCACGTCGAGATCGCGGATGACGACATCGGACAGGATGTAGCGGCCCCGGGACCAGTCGGCGCGGGCATAGCTGACGCTGTCGCCGTCCCGTGCGAACCCCATGCGTTCGATGGCCGCCTCGGCCGCCGCGCGGTTCTGGGCCTGTGCCTCACCGTGCGGGAGAAGCAGGGCCGCAAAGCCGGCTGCGGCAACGGCTGACAGGAGCTGATTTGTCATGTGATCCCCTCTCTTTCAGGAATAGGTGTCGATGCGGTCCCTCGCGCACGAGTTTAACACCGCGATCACGACACGTCCTTGAAATCCGGGTCACCGGGCCGGGGATTACTCCCCGCCGCGTCCCCCCAGGGAGGCGAGGAAGGCACCGATGGGGTCTTCCGTCTCCCGCTGCGCTTCGGGCTCGGGTCGGGGGGCCGGAAGCGGTGGCACCGGCTCCGCCGGGCTTGCGGCCGGCAGCCGCTCCGTCCCCAGCCCCTGGCGGGGCGCGGCGCGCATATAGGCGCTGAAAATCCGGGCCGGCGGACCGCCGCCGGTCGCGCGGGTCGGGGCATTGTCGTCATTGCCGGTCCACACCGCCGTGACCAGATCGCCGGCAAAACCGGCAAACCAGGCATCGCGGAACTCGTTCGTCGTGCCCGTCTTGCCACCGGTCGTCAGGCCGGGCACCGCCGCATTGCGGCCGGTTCCCTCGCGCACCACGGTCAGCATCAGATCGTGCATGCGCGCCGCCGTACGCTGGTCCAGAACCAGGTCGCCGGGATCTTCGGGCACGGCGAACAGGGGTTCGCCCCCGGCCGTTTCGATGGCAGCGATGCCATAGGCCTCGGCGCGGTAACCGCCATTGACGAAGGGCGCATAGGCCGCCGCCAGCTCGACCGGCGTGACCTCGTAGGCGCCCAGCGCGAGCGAACGGTCGACCCGCATCGGGCTGGACACGCCGAGCCGCCGGGCCAGCCGCGCAACATGGCCCCGGCCGGTCTCTTCGGCGATCTGCACGGCGATGGAATTGGACGAGCGGGCAAAGGCTTCGCGCAGCGTCATCTCGCCGCGATAGGTGTCGTTGTAATTCTGCGGTTCCCAGTCGCCGACACGCACCGGCCGGTCGTCGCGCACATCGTCCGGCGACAGGCCGGCTTCGAAGGCCGAGGCATAGACGAAGGCCTTGAAGGCCGAGCCGGGCTGCCGGCTGGCCAGGATCGCGCGATTGAATTGCGAACGGACATAGGACCGCCCGCCGACCATGGCACGCACGGACCCGTCATGCGCCAGCGAGACCAGTGCACCCTCGCTGACCCCGGCGGCGCGGGCCGGATCGGCCAGCACGCCCTCCAGAGCGGCTTCAGCAGCGCGCTGGGCATCCACATCAAGCGTCGTGCGCACCACCAGATCGCCATGGCTGGGACCGGCGATTTCGCGGACGGACGGGAAAATCCAGTCGATGAAATACTGCGCGCCCGGGCTCGAAGCACCGCGCGATACGCGGATCGGCGTGCTGGCAGCCGCAACGCGTTCGGCCTCGGTGATGCGGCCGGTCTGCATCATCAGGTCGAGCACGACCGTGGCCCGCGCTGCCGCGCGGCTGGCATCATTGACCGGGCTGTAGCGCGAGGGCGCCTTCAGGAGGCCGGCCAGCAGCGCCGCCTCG
>NZ_JASBRI010000008.1 GCF_030149515.1 Maricaulis sp.
GTCGATCCGTTGGGGCTAAGCCGGGTTCGGCTCCGGACCTACGATCATTGCGTTCCAACGGGACAAAGAGACGAGGAGGGCGACCAGATCATTGTTTGCGGGAATGGCGGGGGCGGCTCGAATGGTTCACCTGGCGGTCGCGCTTGGACCCTGCCGGGCGGCGGCGGGTATGTCCAGGCAGGCTTTCCGGTTGGAATGGCCACACCAATCACGCCGAGTGATTTGCTTCGTCAGAATCGGGAGCGTGGGATAAATCGGGAACGAGAAGCCCGTGATCGCTATAGGGAAGAAGGGTGCTCCGTCGCGTCTCAAATGCGCGTGCTTGATCCTGCTACTGGGGTTTGGAGCAATGTGGACCTAGTCGTGCAAGTGCAATCGGATGCTGGGGGAGCGGGGCATTTTTGGTTCATGGAGCTAAAATCAGGACCGAATGCACGCCTCACACCTAATCAAAGAGCTGTTCAAGCGGCAATCTTGCGCGGGGATGCAGTACCCTTGGGTGTAATTCCGCTCACCGTTGGTCTTATTCCCTATGTTAGCCTTCGCGATCAAGGTGTGACCGGGGAACCTGTTACGGAATGGCATTGCGACTAGAGTAGCGTGAGCTAATCTTTTAAGATTCATATCAAACGGCTTGGGTAAGTCCATCTATGTTGGAACGTTTGTCTCTTATTGACTTCGAGAATGCAGCGTGTGCGGCTGGGTTTTCGAAGGAAGAACGCGGAGCCTGCATATTGGAGCTCAGCGAACATCATCAACTAATGGTGCTTGCTGAAGTGGCTTCTAATAATTTGATTGTGGTTGCGGTGATTCACGCACGGAACTGCTCTGGAAGAGCGGCTGAAGCTGTATCCAACGGACTGAGGGCGAGTGTAGGGTCCCGAGATATGGTGATGACTAGGGATTTAATTGCTCCGGCTTTTAAAAAAATGGGCGCAACAGCTCCCCCTGGGAACGCGTTTCACACATATTCAGATTTGGAATCTGCTTTAATTTTGTTTAAAAAAATGTTTTTTAAACTTTATCCAGATTTCGTTTCAGTAGATAGAATGGTGAGATACTTGCTGAGTGCTCCCATGTTGACATCTACTGCATTTCTCGGAATTGCGGCCTGTGTTACGGCCCAATGCGGGGCGGATGACCTAGAGCGCAGAATTCGTACTATGATAGAGAAGGCTGGGTCGCCCATGAATAAGGCAATATTGCAGTCACTAAGCACTTGAGGCGCTATTTGCAAGAAACGGAGAGATGCGCCGTTTCTCTGCCATAACCTGGCCAGTCGACCGCCCCGCAATACGACGGGCGGGGCAATATGAGCCGCGATCACACGGGCGAGACCTATGGCTACGATCAATACAACCGCCTGACCGATGTGGGCGGGTCCTCGAATATCGCGCTCGCCTACGATCCGGCCGGCCGCCTGCAGGCCACCTCGGGCACCGGGGTGACCTTCCGGGAGTTCCTCCATGACGGGCTCGACCTGATCGCGGAGTATGACGGCAATGGCACCATGCAGGCGCGCTATGTGCACGGTTCGGGGATGGACGAGCCGCCGGTGCAGTATACCGGTGCGGGCACCCGCGCCTGGCTGATCGCGGACGAGCGCGGCTCGATCGTGGCGCATGTCAACGACAGCGGCGGGGGGTGGTGCATCAGGCTGGCCCCTGCGACACCCTGCGCCTTGACCTTCGGGCTTTCCCGTAAGAAGTCCCCGGCATGATTGCTGAACTCGGGCAGTTTGCCCTGATCCTCGCCTTTGTTGTCGCCCTGGGCCAGTCGGTCCTGACCTTTGCCGGGCTGCGCACGGGCGATCGCGTGGTGCACGATTTCGCGCGGGCCGGGGCGCTGGCGCAGTTCGCGCTTGTGCTGGCGGCCTTTGCCTGCCTGACGGCGCTGTTCGCCCTGTCCGATTTTTCCGCCCTTGTGGTCGCGGAAAACTCCCATACCGACAAGCCCTTCATCTACAAGCTGACCGGCGTTTGGGGCAATCACGAGGGCTCGATGCTGCTCTGGGCGCTGATCCTCACGGGCTATACCGCTGCCCTGGCGCTGACGGCAAAACCGGTGGAGGCGCGGCTGGTGTCGATGACCTTCGCGGTGCAATCGCTGATCACGGCGGCCTTCACCGCCTTCCTGATCTTCACCTCGAATCCGTTCGCGCGGCTCTGGCCGGCGCCGGAAAACGGGCAGGATCTCAATCCGCTGCTGCAGGACCCCGGTCTCGCCTCGCATCCGCCCATGCTCTATGCCGGTTATGTCGGCTTTTCGATCACCTTTTCGTTTGCCGTCGCCGCCCTGCTGGATGGCAAGGTGGATGCCCGCTGGGCGCGCATCGTGCGTCCCTGGGCCCTTACGGCGTGGTGTTTCCTCACCGTCGGCATCGCCCTGGGGGCCAGCTGGGCCTATTACGAACTGGGCTGGGGCGGCTGGTGGGCCTGGGACCCGGTGGAAAACGCCTCGCTGATGCCCTGGCTGGCGGGCACGGCCTTCATCCATTCGCTGCGCGTGATGGAAAAGCGCGACACGCTGAAAGCCTGGACCGTTCTTCTGGCATTGCTGGCCTTTTCCCTGTCGCTGGCCGGGACCTTCCTGGTCCGCTCGGGCGTTCTGACCTCGGTGCACGCCTTCGCCGTCGACCCGACGCGCGGCGTCTTCATCCTGGCCATCCTGATCGGCGTGATCGGCGGGTCGCTGGCCCTGTTCGGGCTGCGCGCAGGCCTTCTCAAACCCACGGGCATGTTTTCCGAGGTGAGCCGGGAAAGCACCTTGCTGGTCAACAATCTCTTCATCGGCGCCGCCTGTGCGCTGGTCTTCTTCGGCACCTTCTATCCGCTCTTCGTCACCACCGTGTCCGACCAGACGATCACCGTGGGTGCCCCTTTCTTCAACGCCACGTTCAACCCGCTTATGGGCGTGCTGTTGATCCTGGTCCCGGTGTCGGGAATGCTGGCCTGGAAGCGTGGCAGGCTGGCCCCGATCGCCAGGAAGCTCGCCCCCGCGCTCGTTGCGGCCCTGGCCGCCGGGCTTGTCGCGTTCTGGATCGCGGACCGGACCCGGATTGCCGGCGCGCTGGGCACGGCACTGGCCCTGTGGATCGCCGTGGGCGTCGCCATCGACCTGGCCCAGCGCACCAGGCTCTTCGACGCCGGTCCGGGCGCTTCGCTGGCCCGGGCAGCGCGCCTGCCGCTGGGCATCTGGGGCATGGCCGTGGCCCATTTCGGCCTTGCCGTGACTGTGTTCGCGATCACCGGGGTGAGCGCCTGGAAACAGGAGACCAGCGCTTTCATGATGCCGGGCCAGTCCCTGCAGCTGGGCGGCTATACGCTCACGCTCGACGATGTGCGACGGACCGAGCGGGCGAATTTCGTTTCCGAGGAGGGCGCCTTTTCGGTCACCCGCGGCCAGCGCGATCTGGGCGGGCTCGTGGCCGAACGCCGCTTCTATCCGGTGCGCCAGATGTCGACCACGGAAAGCGCGATCCGTACCCGCGCCACGGGCGATCTCTATGTCACGCTGGGCGAGCCGTCGCCGGAGCGCGGCTGGCCGGTTCACGCCTATATCTATCCCTTCGCGATGTGGCTGTGGATCGGCTCGGCGATCCTGGCCCTGGGCGGGCTGTTGTCGATCGCCGACCGCGGGCGGCGGGCCCTGGCGGCGCGGCGGCCGGCACCGCCGGTCCCGGCCGCCGCAGCCGGTGAGGTGGATGCATGACCCGGCTTGTCCTGTTTGTCCCGCTGCTCCTGTTCGCCGTGATGGCGGTCTATTTCGGCCTGGGCCTGCGCGAGGATCCCTCCGAGATCCCCTCCCAGCTGATCGACCGGGAATTGCCGCCCTTCGACCTGCCGCCCCTCGAGGGCTTCGACGCGGGACTGTCCAGCCGCGATCTGCGCGGCCAGGTCAGCCTGCTCAACGTGTTCGGCTCCTGGTGTCCGCCCTGTGCCGTGGAACATCCCATGCTGATGCAGATCGCGCGCTCGGGCGCGGTGCCCATCTACGGGATCGACTGGAAGGATCCGCCCGGTGCCGGTACCGCCTGGCTGGAACGAAACGGCAATCCCTATGTCCGGGTCGGGGATGACAGCGAGGGGCGCGTGGCGATCGACCTGGGGCTGACGGGCGCGCCCGAAACCTTCCTGATCGACCGGGCAGGGCGCGTGCGTTACCGCCATGTCGGCGTCATCACGCCGGAGGCCTGGCGCGACACATTGCGCCCGCTGGTCGAGCATTTGCAGTCGGAGGCGGAGCAGGGATGACGCGTCTTCTCGTAATCCTCGCACTGGTCTTCAGCGCCCCGGCGCTCGCGACGCCGGGACCGGACGAGCGGCTGGACGATCCGGCCCTGGAGGCCCGGGCCCGGGCGCTCTATGCGGAATTGCGCTGCGTCGTCTGCCAGTCCCAGAGTATCGACGATTCCAATGCGCCGCTGGCGGCCGACATGCGGGCCGTCGTGCGCGAGCGCCTGCTGGCCGGCGACAGCGATGCCGAAGTGCGGGCCTGGCTGCAGGAACGCTATGGCGACTATGTCCTGATGATGCCGCCCGTTCAGGGCAATACGCTGGGTCTGTGGCTGTTTCCGGTGATCGTGCTCATCGGCGGTGCGGCGGGGATCGTCCTGTTCGTGCGGACCCAGAAACGGCGCGTGGCCGTGGCGGACCGCGAGGATGATGCGGCGAGGGCCTCGGCCCTGACCGATGAGGAGGGGCTGTCGTGATCTGGATCCTGATCGCACTGATCGCGAGCCTGGTTGTCATCGCACTGGCGCTGCCGGCGCTGCGCCGTACGCGGCACGAAACGGCCAGCGGCATGGGAGCGTTCGCCGGACAGCTCGAGGAATTGCGCCGCGATGCCGAACTCGGGCTGGTCGAACCCGCCGAGGCGCAGGCCGCGGAACGGGACATCCGCCGCCGGGCCGCCGCGGCCGGCCATTGTCGCGCGGAGCCGGACACGGAGAGCCCGCGCTTTCGCCTGGGCCTGATCGTCGCCAGTGTCCTGACTGCCATGACGGCCGTGCTGATCTATATGGCGATCGGCAGTCCGCATCTGGCCGGCGCCCGCCCTGCGCCGTCTGCCCCGGCGATGCCCGACGACGTCCAGGCCGTGATGGCGGAGATCGATGCCCTGGCCGCCGACCTCATGGCCAATCCGGAGAATCCGCGCGGCTGGGCGGTGCTGGGGCAGGCCTATCTCACCCTCGGCCGCTATGACGAGGCGGCGATCGCCTTCGAAAACGCGATCGACCGCGTGCCGGACAGCGCCTATCTCTTCTCTTCGCTGGGACAGGCCTACCTGTTCGGCGAAAACGGCAGCATGACGCCCCGGGCGCGCGAGGCCTTCTCCCGGGCGCTCGACCTTGAGCCGGGCGATGTTCGCGCCCGCTTTTTCCTGGCGGAGGCCGATTATCAGGACGGGAATGAAGAAGCAGCGCTGGCCGAGTGGCAAGCGCTGCTTGAGGATGCGCCTGAGGACGCGGGGTATCGCTCGATGATCGAGGCGCGTCTTGCTGCAGCCGTCGAAGAGGGGGGCGACTAGGTTGCGAGTTCCCGGTGATCGTCCCGGCCGGGACGGGCACCGTCATTGCGGGCCCAGTTGATGAAGACCGTCAGCTGCCGCTCGGCTTCCAGATAGACGTGTTCGGGTACGCCTGTCCGTTCGGCCATGTCCGCACGGATCGCAGAGGGGCAAAGGGCAAACGCCCCCGCCGCGGCCACAGCGCCCGCCAAAATCGTCAATCCGCCCCTCATCGACGCCTCCCCAGCCGTGAATCGAGTTTTCGTTATGGTTACGAAACCGTAATGCCGACACTTCGTCCATCCCGAGAAACGATAAATCGGCGGGCCGGGATGATTAGATATGACCGGCGCGGCCTGTCGCCGGGCGGCGATTTGCAGTAGAATTAACAAATTGGGCAAGAGGATTCGGCCTTGTTGGGAAGGCCGAAGAATATAGATGACCGCTATGGAGGAGGCTGCGCCGTCCCTGGGACTGGCGCGCGCGCAGTCAACCCTGATGTCGCTGGTGCAGACCAGCGCGGAAGCCGGACATGATCACGATGCGGCAATCGCCCGGCTTCTCAGGTCGGTGCGCGATTATTTCGACCTGCCGCTCGCCATCGTCAGCTCCGTCGAACGCAACAACTATACGGTCGAGCAAGTGATCGACGCGTCGGGCACGGTGCGTGCGGGCGACCGGTTCGATCTCGCCGAGACCTATTGCGAACGCGTCATCGCCCTGGAAAGGCCGCTCTATGTGCACAAGGCCTCGGACAGTCTCTACAGGGACCATCCTTGCTACAGGGCGATGCAGCTGGAGACCTATATCGGCGCGCGTCTGTTTGCCCAGGGCCGGGTATATGGCACGCTCAATCTGACGGCACCGGATCCCGGGGGACAGCCCTTTGGTGCCGATGACATGGCGGTCTTCGAGACCGCTGCGGCACTGATCGGCCAGCACATCGCGCTGCGTATGGCCAATGAGCGCTTTCATCTCGCGGTCGAAGGCTCCAGCGTGGGCCTGTGGGATTGGGACGTCCGCACCGACGAATTGTTCTGGTCGCCCCGCTTCATGGAGATTGTCGGGCTGGACCCGGCGGATTTCAAACCGACCTTTGACGAGTTCGGCGACCGGTTGCATCCCGTGGACCGTGACCGGGTGATGCTCGCCGTGAATGCACACATGGCCGAGCGCAAACCGTTCGACATCGAATACAGGCTGCGTCACGAAAGCGGGTTTTATGTCTGGATCCATGCCCGCGGGCAGGCCGTCTGGGCACCGGACGGTACCGCCCTGCGCATGGCCGGATCGGTGGACGACATCACGGCGCGCAAGGCGGCCGACCGCAAGCTGCACGAACAGGCCGAAGCGCTGCGCCAGTCCAATGCCGAGCTCGAGCGCTTTGCCTATGTGGCGTCCCACGACCTGCAGGAACCGCTGCGCAAGATTTCGGCGTTCGGGGACCTGCTCAAGCGCGACTATGCCGACCGCCTCGATCAGCGCGGCGTCAACCTGCTCGGCATCATGGTGGATGGTGCCGGGCGCATGCAGCGCCTGATACGCGATCTGCTCGACTATTCGCGCTCGACCCACGTCTCCCTGGAAATCCAGGATGTGGATCTGGGGGCCCTGGTCAAGGAGGTGGCAGGCGATTTCGACCTGGTACTGGAGCAATGTGCCGGCCGGATCGAATGCGATGCCGCCGCTCCGGTCCGCGGCGATCCCGTATTGATGCGTCAGCTGGTGCACAACCTGCTGGGAAATGCGGTGAAGTACCGCTGCGCCGACCGGTCACCGGTGATCCGTGTCACGACGGCCGCGTCGGGTGATCTGGCGTGGCATATCCGGGTCGACGACAACGGGATCGGCTTCGCGCCCGAACATGCGCGGCGGATTTTCGAGGTCTTCAAACGTCTGCATGGCCGGGGTGACTATCCCGGAACCGGAATCGGCCTGGCGCTTTGCCAGCGCATCGTCGAGCGGCATGGCGGAGAGATCTGGGCCGAGGGCCGGCCCGGCGAGGGTGCCAGTTTCCACATCGAGTGGCCGCGCGATCCGAAGGACCGGTATTCACATATTACGGATAGCGATTGATTTATGAGCCGGCTTTGCGGCGAAGCAGGCTAGGTTCACAAACTGAATTGACCTGCCGACCGGGAGGTCCGACATTGACGGATAAGATTCCCGTACCGAGTATTCCGATTTCCTGACGAGTGAACCCCATGAATCTTGACCAGCGGATCGTTGCGCGCTCCGAGGCCATTCTGAAGTCCTGGCGTACCCTGAACTGGGCCAGCGCCTTTTCCGCCATCATCTATCCGGCGCTCGGCGTCGCCCTGCTGACCACCATGCTCATTCTCGGCCTCGCGCTGAACGGGCTGACACTGCACTGGTGGTATGCGCCGGTCTGCCTGGGCGTCGTCGCCCTGACCATTTTCCTGTGCAATCAAGGGATCGGTCCGCTGCACCGCATCTGGCAGCACCGCGCCGGCGAGATCCACTGGCCGGCCCAGATCGTCATCATGTTCAACTGCATCCTGGCCATGCAGGGCACGTTGAAGGACTGGGTGAACTATCACTCCCAGCATCACCGTTTCGCCGACAAGCCGGGCGATCCGCACAATCCGCTGGAGAGCAAGGTCTGGGCCTGGGTGGGCTGGATCCTCTGGCGCGACGAGAACGATTTGAAGCGGCCGATGCCGATGTGGCTGAAGGACAATCCGGTCGTGCGCTTTGCCGACCGGTTCCACATCTCCCTGTCCCTCGCGATGCATCTGATCGTGCCTGCGGCCATCTATCTGATCGTTGCGCTGACGGGCGGCTCGCTCATCTTCACGGCGCTGATCCATGCCTCCGTGGTGATCGGCCGCGGCCTGCAATTTCATGCCACCACGCTGGGTGTGAACGTGTTCGGCCACATGAAGACGCCGAAATGGTTCGATTATCTGCTGGCCCTCCTGACCGGAGGCGAGGCGCTGCATGACCATCACCACGATTTTCCGCGCTCGGCCCTGCACCTGCCCAAGAAGGGCATCTGGAACCGGATCGTGGACTATAACGGCACCATGCTTCTGGTCATGCGCCGGCTCGGCCTGGCCCGCAATCTGGAGATTGCGCCCCAGTTTGCCGACTAGGCTTGTTTGATATTTTGGCGATGAAGCCCCGGCAAAGGCCGGGGCTTTTTTGTTACCGGGGTCCCTGCGACCAAAAAACCGCTGAAATTGCCGCTTCCCGGCATGGACGCCTTGCTGCAACGGCGCTAACGTCTTCGCAAGTGCATCATACCGAATGCTCGAAAAAATCGATAAAGGGGAGAACATGCCCGATCTGGATGCCTTCCGCGCGGAAGTCCGGGACTGGCTGGACGCCAATTGTCCCGAAGAAATGCGTCAGCCGATGGAGAGTGAAGCCGACATCGTCTGGGGCGGGAAAAAGTTCAACTTTACCGAACCGCAAAAACTGTGGCTCGACAGGATGGCGGCAAAGGGCTGGACCGTACCGGAATGGCCTGTGGAATACGGCGGGGCCGGATTATCCAAGCCGGAAGCCAAGGTGCTGCGCGAGGAAATGCAGCGCATCAAGGCGCGCACCCCCCTGCAGTCCTTCGGGATCTGGATGCTGGGTCCGGCACTCCTGAAATACGGCACACACGAGCAGAAGCTGGAACACCTGCCGCCGATCGCGCGCGGCGAGATCCGCTGGGCGCAGGGCTATTCCGAACCCAATGCGGGCTCCGATCTCGCCTCGCTGATGACCAAGTGCGAGGACAAGGGCGACCACTACCTGGTCAACGGCCAGAAGGTCTGGACCTCCTACGCCGACAGGGCCGACTGGATTTTCGTCCTGGTTCGCACGGATTTCGATGCGCCCAAGCATCTGGGCATTTCCTTCATCCTGGTCGACATGGACCAGCCGGGTGTGTCGACCAGGCCGATCAAGCTGATCTCCGGCCGCTCGCCCTTCTGTGAAACCTTCTTCGACGATGCGCGGGCCGAAAAGCATAACCTGGTTGGTGAACTGAACCGGGGCTGGGACGTTGCCAAATACCTGCTGACCCACGAGCGCGAGATGATCGGCGGCATGGGCTCGGGGGCCATGCGGCCCATGGGCGATATTGCCGTGCAGCAGATCGGGCTGGACGAGAGCGGCCGCCTGGCCGACCCGATGCTGCGCACCGATATCGCACGTGCCGAAATCGACGGACTGGCCTTCATGGCGACGATGGAACGCGTCGCGGACGAGGCCAAGGCCGGGCAGGGCACGGGCGCCAACTCCTCGATGCTCAAATACTATGGCACCGAGTTCAACAAGCGGCGCCTCGAACTGATGATGGACAGTGCCGGATCCGAAGCCCTGGAATGGGGCGCCGATGATGACGTCGCCCGCAACTGGCTGCGCACCAAGGGCAATTCGATCGAGGGCGGGACATCCGAGGTTCAGCTCAACATCATCGCCAAGCGCATTCTCGAACTACCGTCCGCGTAAGACGCACCACAAGGAGATAAGACAATGAGCATGGTGCTGAACGACGATGCCAACATGCTGAAGGACGCGGCCAGGGGTTTCCTGGGCAAGAGCGCGCCCGTCAGCCAGCTGCGCAAGCTGCGCGATGACGGGTCCGAAGACGGGTTCGACCGGCAGACCTGGGCCGCCATGGCCGAGATGGGCTGGACGGGCGTGCTTGTGCCCGAGGCGCATGGCGGGGTCGATATGGGTTATGTCGCCGCCGGCGTTATTGCCGAGGAGATGGGCCGCACGCTGACCGCCTCGCCCTATCTGTCGACGGCGGTGATGGGGGCCACGGCGCTCTCGCGCTTCGGTTCGGATGCGCAGAAGTCGGAATGGCTGCCGAAACTGGCTGCGGGCGAGGCGGTCACGGCCGTCGCGGTCGACGAGGGGCGCAAGCACAATCCCGCCCGGGTCGGCGTGACAGCCGAGCGGTCGGGCAATGGTTTCCGGCTGAACGGCCGCAAGGGTTTCGTGGCCGAAGGCCATGTCGCCGACATGCTGATTGTCTCCGCCCGCACCGCGGGGGGCGAGGCCGATGCCGAGGGCATCACGCTTTTCCTCGTGCCGCGAAACGCGGCCGGCGTGTCAGTCGAGCGGGCGGACATGGTCGACAGCCGCAATTCCGCATCCGTCACGCTGGAGAATGTCGATGTGACCGCCGATGCAGTGCTGGGCGAGGTGGATGGCGGCCTGAAACCGCTGGAAGCCGTCCTCGATGCCGGCCGCGCGGGCCTCGCAGCGGAAATGTCCGGCTCGGCCCAGCAATGCCTCGAGACGACGGCGGACTATCTCAAGGAACGCAAGCAGTTCGGCCAGATCATCGGCACGTTTCAGGCGCTCCAGCATCGCGCGGCGCACCTTTATTCCGAGGTGGAGCTGGGCAAGTCGATCGTCCTGAAAGCCCTGCAGACACTCGATGCGGCGCCGGAGCATGCGGCCATGATGGTGTGCGCCGCCAAGGCCAAGCTCGGCCAGGTGGCCCAGCTTGCGGCGCGCGAGGCGATCCAGATGCATGGCGGGATCGGGATGACCGACGAGTTCGATATCGGCTTCTACATCAAGCGTATCCGCGTTGCCGAAGCGCTTTACGGGGATGCCAACTACCATGCCGACAAGTTTGCCCGGATGCGCAAATACTGACCGGATTGCCCGGAGAGGATGACCATGGATTACACGGACAAAGTCGTCGTCGTGACCGGTGGGGCGCGCGGCATCGGGCTGGCCCTGGCACAGGCCTTTCACGCCCGCGGCGCCCGGATTGCGCTGGCCGATCTCGATGGCGCCGAAGAGGCGGCCGGGACGCTCGGCGGGATCGGGGGACAGGTCGACGTGACCGACGAGGCCCGGATCGGTGCCTTTCTGGACCGCGTCGAGGCCGAGCTGGGCCCGGTCGACATCTATGTCTCCAATGCCGGCATCCTGCGCAGCGACGCGCCGACATGGGATGCGGCCGGGGCGTCGGACCAGGACTGGCTGGACAGTTTCCAGGTCAATGTGATGGGCGCCGTGCGCGGTGCGCGCCAGGTCTGGCCGCGCATGAAGCCGCGCGGCGGGGGCGTGTTTATACTGGTCGCCTCGGCGGCCGGCCTGCTCGCCCAGATCGGCGCGTCCTCCTATACAGCCAGCAAGCATGCCGCCGTCTCCTTTGCCGAGAGCCTGGCCGTTGCGCATGGCGACGAGGGTTTGCAGGTGGTCTGTGTGTGTCCGCAGGCGGTGCGGACCGATATGCTGGGTGCCTCCAGCGACGGTGACAGTGCCGGCGGCATTGCCGGAGCCGACGGGATCGTCGAGCCTTCGGACGTGGCGGCCGAGACGCTGGCGGCGCTGGAGGAAAGGCGCTTCCTTGCCCTGCCGCACGAGACCGTGGCCGGCTACGAAGCCATCCGCGCGACCCAGCGCGATCGCTGGCTGGGCGGGATGCGCAAGTTTCGCCGCGGCATGATGGGCGCCCGCGGCCGCCCGGTGTGACACATCAGCAATGACAACAATGAACGGACGATAAGGGGAGTGACGATGGATCTGGGTATCACTGAAAAGGTCCGGCCGCTGATCGATCAGGTCCGCACCATGGTGCGCGACGAGATCATGCCGGCCGAGGCGGATTATCACCACGAGATCGGCCGCGAAGGGGATCGCTGGGCCTTCACCGCGCGGCAGACGGAAATCCTGGAAGGCCTCAAATCCAAGGCGCGCGAGCGCGGCCTGTGGAATTTCTGGCTGACGGACTCCGATCGCGGCTTCGGCCTGACCACGGTGGAATACGCCTATCTTGCGGAGGAGATGGGCTGGTCGCCGCTGGCGCCGGAAGTGTTCAACTGCGCTGCGCCGGATACCGGCAATATGGAAGTCATCGAACGCTACGGGAATGAGGAGCAGAAAAAGAAATGGCTCCAGCCCCTGCTCGAAGGGCAGATCCGTTCGGCCTATCTGATGACCGAGCCGGATGTGGCGTCCTCGGATGCCACCAACATCGCCTTCAGGGCCGAGCTGGACGGCGATGAATGGGTGCTCAACGGCGAGAAATACTGGTCCTCGGGAGCCGGGGATCCGCGCTGTTCGGTCTATATCCTGATGGCCCGCACCGAAGGCGACGATGCGCCGCGCCACGGCCGGCATTCGCAATTCCTGCTCGATGCGCGCACGCCCGGGATCGAGATTCTGCGGCCGATGATGGTGTTCGGCCATGACGACGCCCCGCACGGGCACATGCATATCCGCTTTACCGACGTGCGCGTGCCCAAGGATGCACTGATCCTGGGCCGCGGGCGCGGTTTCGAGATTTCCCAGGGCCGCCTGGGCCCGGGCCGCATCCACCACTGCATGCGCGCCATCGGCCAGGCCGAACGGGCGCTGGAACTGCTGTGCCGCCGCTCGGTCTCGCGGACCGCGTTCGGCAAGCCTCTGGCCAAGCTGGGCGCCAATTACGACATCGTCGCCGAACGCCGCATGGCGATCGAACAGGCACGGCTCCTGTGTCTCAAGGCGGCCTGGATGATGGACCAGGGCGATCCGCGCGCTGCGGCGCCCTGGATTTCCCAGATCAAGGTGATCGCCCCGCGCGTGGCGCTGGATACGGTCGACGAGGCGATCCAGATGCATGGCGGGGTCGGCGTCTCCCAGGACACGCCGCTGGCGGGCATGTGGACGGGGCTGCGCACCCTGCGCTTTGCCGACGGACCCGATGCCGTGCACCGCATGGTGATCGCCCGCAAGGAACTCAAGCGCTATCTCAACGAGAATCTGGAGGGCTGACCTGCAATGGCCGAACGCAAACCCGCTCCGCCGCGCGCCCGGCTCGAAGAGATCGCCAAGCAGATCGTCGCCAGTGAAGACGTCCTCAATGTCGGCGAGACCGAGGTTCTGGGCGTCAAGCAGCTCGCCTATGTAAACGCACCGCCGGACCTGCGTTTCCTGCTGATGAAGGCGATGGAGCATGCCGACAAGACCGGCGTTGTCTTCGAGGATCAGCGCTGGAGTTTCGGCGAACTCGTGGGCAAGTCGGTGGCCATTGCCAATGCGCTGATCGAGCGCCACGGCGTCACGCCTGGAACCCGCGTGGCCCTGGCGATGCGCAACTCGCCGGAATGGATGGCGTCGTTCCTCGGCATTGTCACCGCAGGCGCCGTGGTCGTGCCGCTCAATGGCTGGTGGACCAGCGAGGAAATGGCGTTCGGCCTGGCCGACAGCGGCGCGCGGATCGTCATCGCCGGTGCCCGCCAGATCGAGCGGATCCGGCCCCACAAGGCGGCGCTGGGCCTGACGCTGATTGCCGGCCGGGGCGAGCTGGACGATGCCGACGACACGTTCGCGGACATGGCCGCAGCCGGGGCCGGCAAGGAACCGCCGGCCATCGAGATCGATCCGGACAGCGATTTCGCGATCTTCTACACCTCCGGCTCGACGGGTACGCCCAAGGGCGCCGTGCTGACCCAGCGCGGCGCGGTGACGACGGTCCTGTCCTTTGCCCTGCTCGGCGCGGCCCTGCGCCTGGCCAACGGCGACCAGGACTTCACCGAAGGCGATCCGGCCGTGCTGGTATGCCTGCCGCTCTTCCACTGCACGGGGTCGCACGCGGTTTTCATGATGTCGCTCTTCTCGGGGCGGAAAATGGTGCTGATGCGCAAATGGGATGCCGGCGACGCCGTGGATCTCATCCAGGCGGAGAGGATCACGGACATGGTCGGCGTGCCCACCATGTCCCACGAGCTGACGCTGGAAGCCGAGCGCCGCGGCGTCTCCCTGGACACGCTGCAATCGATGGGAACGGGCGGGGCCAAGCGCCCGGAAGCCCATGTGCAGAAGATCAACGAGGTCTTCCCGAAGGCCTGGTCGTCCTCGGGCTACGGCCTGACCGAGACCAATGCGCTGGGCACCTATAACGGCTATTCCGAATACCAGGCCAAACCCGGGTCCTGCGGTGCGCCGCTGCCGGCCGTGACCTTCATCAAGACGGTGGACGAAAACGGCAAGGAAACCCCCACGGGCCAGCCGGGCGAAGTCTGGATCAAGTCGCCGGCCGTGTTCCGCGGTTATCTCAACCAGCCCGAGGCGACCAGGGCGGTACTCACCGAGGACCGCTGGTTCAAGACCGGCGATGTCGGGATTATCGACGAGGACGGGTTCCTGTTCATCGTCGACCGCATCAAGGACATGGTCATTCGCGGCGGGGAAAACGTCTCCTGCCTGGAAGTCGAGGGCGCGCTGGCCCGCCATCCCGACATTCTCGAAGCGGCCGTCATCGGCATTCCCGACGAACGGCTGGGCGAGCGCGTGGGCGCTGCCATTCATTTGCGGGAGGGCGCGTCCCTCCCGGACGATGAGATTGTCGCCTTTCTCAAACCGCATCTGGCGACCTTCAAGATCCCGGATACGGTCTGGCGCCTGGACACGCCGCTGCCGCGCGGCGGTACGTCCAAGATCGACAAGCCGGGCCTGCGCAAGATGCTGCTGAAGAACGAGGAGACGGCCTGATGCCGGTAGTGAGGAAGGAAGACCTGGCCAGCCATGTCGGGCAGGAAATCGGCGTGTCCGACTGGATCGGGATCGACCAGTCGCGCATCGGCCAGTTCGCCGACGTGACCGAGGACCATCAGTTCATCCATATCGATCCCGAGCGCGCGGTCAGGGAAACGCCCTTCGGCGGCACGATCGCCCACGGCTTCCTGACCCTGTCCATGCTCTCGCGCCTGGCGGGCGGCACGTCGCTGGCGATCGACGGGATCGTGATGGGGATCAATTACGGCTTCGACAAGGTGCGCTTCCTCCAGCCGGTGAAAGCCGGCCAGCGCATTCGGGGCCGTTTCGTCCTGGACGAGGCCACGGAGCGCAATCCGGGCCAGTGGATGCTCAAATACGGTGTCACCGTGGAGATCGAAGGTGAGGACAAGCCCGCCCTCATGGCGCAATGGCTGACCCTCCAGATCGTCGGCTGACCGGAACAACAGGCCCGGAACAACAAGCAGAGAGACATGTTCGATGAGTGAAATCCGTTTTGACGGCCGCGTGGCCATCGTCACCGGTGCCGGGCTGGGCCTCGGCCGCTGTCACGCCCTGGCGCTGGCTCAACGCGGCGCGAAAGTCGTGGTGAACGATCTGGGCGGCTCCGTCGACGGCACGGGCTCCGGTTCGGCCGCCGAGGATGTCGCCGACGAGATCCGCGAGGCCGGCGGCGAGGCGATCTCTCACACCGCCAACGTCACCAAGGCCGACGAGGTCGCCGACATGGTGAGGCAGGCCATGGACAAATGGGGCCGGGTCGACGTGCTGGTCAACAATGCCGGCATCCTGCGCGACAAGTCCTTTGCCAAGATGGAACTCGCCGATTTCGAGGCCGTCATGCAGGTGCACCTGACCGGCTCGGTCGTGTGCACCAAGGCGGTCTGGGACATCATGCGCGAGCAGGGCTATGGCCGCGTCGCCATGACGACGTCGTCGTCGGGCCTCTACGGCAATTTCGGCCAGTCCAACTACGGCGCTGCCAAAATGGCGCTGATCGGCTTCATGAACACGCTTCACCTGGAAGGGCAGAAGTACGATATCCGGGTCAGCGCGCTGGCGCCGACCGCCGCGACGCGGATGACCGAGAATCTGCTGCCGCCGGCCGCACTCGACCTGCTCAGTCCGGAAGCCGTGTCCGCCGGCCTTGTCTGGCTGGTCTCCGGGGATGCGCCCTCGCGCACCATTCTGTGTGCCGGCGCCGGCGGTTATGCGGCGACGAAGATCTACGAGACCGACGGCATTTATCTGCCGCCCGACCAGCAGACGCCGGAGAATGTCGCGGCCAATCTGGACAAGGTGCTGGACGCGGCCGACCAGCGCGAGCTGCAGTCCGGCGGCGAGCAGTCGGTCAAGTTCCTGACCAAGGCAGCGACCCATCTGGGCGTGTCGCTGCGCTAACCGATTACACCGATCCTCGAAGGGAGGAAGAGCATGAAAGCGCTCCTTTGCCGTGAATTCGGCCCCGAAGCGAACATGAAGGTCGAGGAGGTCGAGGATCCCGTGCTCAAGCCGGGTCACGTCCTGATCGACGTCAAGGCGGGCGGGCTCAACTTTCCCGACCTTCTGTGCGTGCGCGGGCAATACCAGTTCAAGCCCGAACTGCCTTTCGTGCCGGGCACGGAAGGCGCCGGCGTCATTGCCGAGGTCGGCGAGGGCGTCGACGGTTTCACGGCCGGCGACCGGGTGTTGTTCAATACACCCACCGGGGCGTTTGCCGGCAAGGCGGTCATTCCCGCCCAGTCGCTGACGAAAATTCCCGATGCGATGCCCCATGAGGCGGCGGCCGGGCTGACCATTGTCTACGGCACGTCCTACCATGCCCTGAAGCAGCGCGCCGGGCTGAAGCCCGGTCAGACCCTCCTGGTACTGGGCGCTGCCGGCGGTGTCGGCCTCGCCACGGTCGAACTGGGCAAGGCGATGGGCGCCACGGTGATCGCGGCGGCCTCGACCGATGAGAAACTGGCCGTGTGCAAGGCACACGGTGCCGACGAACTGATCAATTATTCCAGCGAGGACCTCAAGGCCCGGGTGAAGGAACTCACCGGCGGTCAGGGCGTGGACGTGATCTACGATCCGGTCGGCGGCGATTTCACCGAACAGGCCTTCCGCACCATCGCCTGGGACGGCAAGCACCTGGTGATCGGATTCGCCGCAGGCGATATTCCCAAACTCCCGCTCAACCTGCCCCTCCTGAAAGGCGGGCATGTCGTGGGCGTGTTCTGGGGAGCCTGGGCGGGACGGTTCCCGCAGGAGCATCGCCAGAACATGAGCGAGCTTTTCGCGATGTTCGAGGACGGCAAGATCAAGCCGCACGTGGCCGGCACCTACAGGCTCGAGGATTTCCTGGAGGCGTTCAATTCGCTTTCCGGGCGCAAGGCGATCGGCAAGGTCGTGCTGACACCCTGACCGGCTCCGGCTTGACCTGACACCGATCCGGCCCACACTCCGGAGCTAGACATTCGGGGAGTTTTCAAATGCGCATTCTTTCGTCGTCCGTACTTGCGGCTGTGATTCTGGCGGCCCCCGGTACGGCCCAGGAACACGCTCCGCCCGCCGAGGTCCTGGCGGTGCACGACTATGTCGCGGCGGTTTCGGCCGAGCGGATCGAGGCGGATATCCAGACGCTGGTCGATTTCGGCACCCGCCACACCCTGTCGGAAACCGGGAGCGAGACGCGCGGCATCGGCGCGGCGCGGCGCTGGATTTTCGAGGAGTTCGAGCGCATCTCGGCCGAGTGCGGCGGCTGTCTGGAGGTGATGTACATCTCCGACACGATTTCCGGGGAACGCCGCATTCCCGAACCCGCCGAGGTGGTCTCGGTCATCGCCATACAGCGCGGACGAATCGATCCGGACCGTTATGTGATGATGTCCGGCGATATCGACAGCCGCGTCACCGATCCGCTGGACGGCACGTCCGACAGTCCCGGCGCCAATGACAACGCCTCCGGCATGGCCGGCGTCATCGAGGCGGCGCGGGTACTCAGCCAGCACGAATTCGACGGTTCGATCATCTATGCCGGCCTTTCGGGCGAAGAGCAGGGCCTGTTCGGCGGGCAGATCGTGGCCGCGCATGCGCTGGACGAAGGCTGGCGGATCAAGGGCGTTCTGAACAATGACATGATCTCCAATATCGAGGGGGTCAACGGTGTCATCGACAACACGACGGCCCGGGTCTTTTCCGAAGGCACGCGCGCGGTCGAGACCGAGGAGGAAGCCCGGATCCGCCGTTTCACCGGCGGCGAAGTCGACAGTCCCTCGCGCAATCTGGCCCGTTTCGTCGACCGGACGGCCGACCAGTACATTCCCAATCTCGACGTGATGATGGTCTACCGGCTCGACCGGTTCGGACGTGGCGGACACCATCGCCCGTTCAACGATGCCGGCATTCCCGGTGTGCGCATCATGGAGACGAACGAGCATTACGACCGCCAGCACCAGGACCTGCGCACCGAGGACGGGCGCGTCTATGGCGATACGATGGATGGCGTGAATGCCGGTCATGCCGCCAAGCTGACAGCGCTCAATATCGCCGTCATGGCCCAGATGGCCGGTGCGCCGCCCTTTCCGGCGAATGTCGAGATCGAAGGCGCGGTCCAGCCCTCGACCACGCTGCGCTGGGACATGGCGGCCGGTGATGCGGCGGAGAATCTGGCCGGCTATCGCGTCCACTGGCGCCTGACCGACCAGCCGCAATGGCAATGGAGCCGTTTCGTGGGCCGCGTCGGCGAATACACGCTCGAGAATATTGTCATCGACAATTACTATTTCGGCGTCTCGGCGGTTGCCGTGGACGGGTCGGAAACACCGGTCGTCTTCCCGGGGGCGGCGGGCAGTTTCGGAGAGTAAATCCCCGGTATCGCGGGTCCCGCACGAAACGGGGCGCCTGAAAGGCGCCCCGTTCTCGTTTCCAGTGCGTGGTACGATCAGTCGCGGGCGACAATCGTGTAGGTCACGGTCTCGCCCGTGGCGGCGTTCTGGCCTTCCCAGCTGGAGCCGACATCCAGCCCGCCCTGGATCGGTGCGCAGCCGCCTTCTCCGGTTGTGCGTTCGACGCAGAGCTGGTCTCCTTCGACCCACCAGCTGCCTTCGATGCCGACATCCGTCGTATAGGTGCCGTCGGCGTTGAAATAGGTGATGTAGCTGCCCTGGGCCGTCGAGACCTGAAGCGCATTCTCGACCAGGGCATCGACGGGCGATGCCTGCAGGACAAGGGCTGAAACAAGTGAAGTCAGCATCATGATCTGGTTCTCCCCCTAATAGACGGGCTGATGGTTGATAAAGCGAACGGACCGTGGTCCGGTCCGTCCGTGCGCCCGTGACAATGCTAGTTCAGACCCGGTCCGGCCTCAATGTGCCAAATTGCAAAAATCGCGCGACAGGAGAAAATCAGCCGGCGCCATGGCAATCCGGTTCCATCCGGGAAATCCAGTCCCGGATCAGGGCAATGCCCTCCTCATGGCGCACGGCGCGTCCGAGTTCGGGCATCATCGCGCCTGGATCATTCGTCTCCATTCGATAGACGAGTATGGAGTCGTCCGGTTCGCCCGGCATGATCGAGAAGCGCCGGCCGCCCGTGCCGCCGCCCGCGGCAATGGGCAGTTTGCAAAGGCCCAGATTGGGGCCTGGCGGTGCATCGTGCTGGAGGTGCAGACCCGAAGTGTCCGCCGGACCGGCCGGGTTGTGGCAATGCGCGCAATTGATGTCGAGATAGCTGCGGGCGCGGTCCTCGATGCCGGCGTCCGGATCGGACAGCGCGGCGGCCCGCGGCGCCGTCCCTGCGCCCGGCCAGCCGGCGAGATAGCCATGGGCGGCGAACTCGGCGAGCTGATTGCGCGGGCCGTCCGCATAGTCGTAGTCGCGATTGATATGGCGCGGCGCCGGACCGATGGGCTGGATGGCGCGGGTCGTGTTGTCGACGGCGTGACAGCCTGCGCACTGATTGGCATCGGGCACGGCATAGGCAAAGTCCTGACGGTTGCCGTCCGGGGCGATCAGGGTCAGGCGTTCGATCCCGCCGGCGCGGCGCAGTTCGGCCTCTGTCTGCTCCTCGTTCCAGACATAGGGCAGGGCGATCCAGCCCGTCTCGCGGCGTGCAAGAATCCGGGTCTCGACCAGGCGGATGCCGGACAGGTCCAGGCCGCCGGGGCGCCATCCGTCCGCTGTGCCGGTGGTCTGCAGCACCTCGCCGGCGCCGCGCCCCCCGGGATAGTAGAAGGTCTTCGTGATGACGGTTCCGACCGGAAAGTCCAGTACCCCGTCCTCGCGGTATCCGGCCGAAACGCCGTCAGGCATCCAGAGGGTGCGCTGCTTGTGTGCGTAGTCGGAAAACAGCGCCATGTTGAGGTCGTAGGGGATGACCCCTTCGCCGAGCACGAGTTCGCGCCCGTTCGAGGTCATCATGCCCCAGTCGCTCAGGAGCGGCGGATTGCCCTCGGCAACAAAACGCGGGCTCGCCGCCTCCCGGCCGCCGCAAGCGGCCACGAGAAGGGCGAACGCGAGTATGCCGTGCCGCATGGCCGCTACTCGGCCAGCGCCAGTTGCACCGCCGGCAGGGGGTCCAGCGAACACCGGTGCTGGTCGGTGGTGATGGCGGGGTTTTCATACCCGTTGGGTCCGTCGGCATTGACCAGGCCGGCCTCGCCATTGTTCAGGCAGATGCGAAGCTCGGCCGGCATTTCGCCGTCCACCAGCTTGCCGGCATCGAAATAGCCGTCCCAGAGCACGTCCGGCAGCGATCCCACGGGGCCGGCCACAACGAGTTTCAGGCCCTGCAGATCCAGACCGTCCGGATTGTTGCCACCGCCCTCGAAGGCATTGCCGTGAATATGGATGCCCTCGGGATAGGGATCGAAATCCGCCTGCGCCGAATAATCGGAATAACCCGTCGAGTGCAGCGAGGAGATGATGATGTTGGCCGTGCGGTTGTCGGCGATCACATTGTCGAAGATCTCGACCTGGTCGTTCGAGTTCACCACGATGCCCGAGCCGGCCGGGATCGAGGCGACCGGCGTGCCTTCATGGCCGAAATTGCCCGTATTGTTTTCAAAGACATGATTGTCATAGACGCGGGTCCGAAAGCCCGGCTGGGGCAGGTTCGGCATGTTGAAGACGAGAATGCCGCCGGTATTGTTCGTTGCCACATTCTCGTAGACGTCGGCGCCGATCGTGTTCTCGATCTCGATGCCGGCCACATTGTATTCGGCGCGATTGCGGCGCACGACGACATTCTGCGACTGGCCGACATAGATGCCGGCGTCGGCGGCGCCGATGGCGATGGAATCCTCGACTAGGACATTGGTGGTCTGGACCGGATAGATGCCGTAGGCGCCATTGCCGGTGTCGGGACCGTTCGTCCATTCCACCCGGATGCGCCGGATGACGATATTCTCGCCCTCATTCACCTTCAGCCCGTCACCGACCGTGTCCTCGATGGCCAGGTCCTCGATGGTGAAGTCACTGGCCGTGACCAGGAGCCCCTCGGCACCCTGGGCCTGGTCCTGGAAGCTGAGGATTGTCCGGTCAGCACCCTGGCCGCGTATGGTCACGCCGTCGGCCGTGAGGCTGAGCGAGCGGTCGAAGGCGAAGACGCCTTCGGGAATCTCGATCACATCGCCGGGCTGCGCATCGATCAGCTGTTCGATCAGCCGGTTCTGGTAATCGCGGTCGGCGGTGGCGATATCGCGCTCGGCCGGTCCGCCGCAGGCGGTCAGCAACAGTCCGGCAATGCCGGCAATGACAGTAAAAGCGTGGCGCATCACAGACATATCCCTCCCCACAGCGGCCGATTTTCCGGCGCGATGTTAGGAGGGGACAATCTTCGTGTCGATTCGGGAATAGGGATGCCCGCGACGGCCGGGCGGGGTCAGCCCGCCTCGCGCAGGGATCGGGCCGCGCGCTCGCGCGAGCCGATATCGCGATGCGTCACTTGCGCACCGCTTTCATTGGCCACCTGGATCGGTGCCAGCTGCTCGCCCGTGCGCACGTCGAACAGTTCGACGGGAGCTTTGCTCTCGCCGTAGATCCACCTGTCGCCCCATTGCTGCATCGCCATGAGAATGGGGAAGAGCGCTTCGCCGCGCTCGGTCAGTACGTATTCCTGGCGCTGGCCGCGTACACCCACTTCCTCGCGCGCCATGATGCCGTTGGCGACGAGCTTGTTGAGGCGATCGGTGAGGATGTTTTTCGCGACGCCCGTGCTTTCATGGAAATCGGAGAAGCGGCGGGCGCCCTTCATGGCGTCGCGGACGATGAGAAGCGTCCACCAGTCCCCGACCTGATTCAAGGTCTGCGCGATTGCACAAGACATTTCGTCGAAACGTTTCCGACCCATCCTTGGTCCCCCAAACACCGGCCGCTGCCCGTGCGGCCCTCAGGATTTATACGCCAAATAAGCCACAACCCCGAACCCTCGGGCCCAGATATTGTGTCCGACTACTCGCGATCCGGTTTCGACTGGTAGCGATACCGGCCGCATAAAATGATGCCGTATCAGGATACATGCTCTGTTCCGTTTGGCGACCCCCTTGTCGGAATGACAATGGGTTGCGGCTGGCCTAGGCTTCTGACCGGACCGGTTATTCGTGTGACAAGTATTTGACGGGGCGTGTGTTTATGGGGCCAGGCGAGATCGATTCTCTGCGGGTAATAGTTGATGACCAAACGCGGCTGGCGATTGCCGCGATCCTGGTCGGCATGATGTTCACCGTGGCCCTGGCGCTCAGGCTGGAGGACTTCGACGCGGTCAGGCGGCAGCCGGTGCGCATCCTGGGCGGGGTGGCGGCGCAGCTGCTGGGCCTGCCCCTGTTGACCCTGGGCCTGATCCTGATCCTCAACCCGCCGGCGAGCATCGCCCTGGGCATGTTCGTGGTGGCGGCCTGTCCGGGCGGCAATGTTTCCAACCTGCTGACTCATTTCGCCCGCGGCAACACGGCCTATTCGGTCTCGCTGACCGCCATTTCCAGCGTGTCCGCGGCCGTCGCCACACCGGTCTCCATCCTGTTCTGGGCCTCGGTCTATGCGCCCACCGACGCGCTCGTCGGGCGGCTCGACATCGACCCCGTGCCCTTCATCGTCCAGACCGTCGGACTGCTCGCCATCCCGCTGGCCGCCGGCATGGCGGTGACGGCCCGCTGGCCGCGCACGGCAGCGCGTATCCGCCGCGTGCTGATGCCCCTGTCGCTGGGCGGCATCGCCATCCTGATCGTCGTCGGCGCGGCGCAGAACTGGCACATCATCACCGCCGCCGGCGCCCTCGTGATTCCCATTGTCGTCATCCACAATGCGGCCGCCTTCGGACTGGGCTCGGCCTGGGGCCGCACCTTGCGCCTCGATGCCGCACACCGGCGCTCGCTGACATTCGAGGTCGGCATCCAGAATTCCGGCCTCGGCCTGCTTATCCTGCTGAGCCAGTTCGACGGGATCGGCGGAGCTGCGGCGATCACCGGCATGTGGAGCCTGTGGCATCTGATCGCGGGAACCGGCCTGGTCGGCTTGTTCCGCGGCCTGGATTGGCTGAAACTGGGCTCCGGCGAGAAGACGGCTCCGTAAGAGGGCCGCGACGATATCGGGAGGTCACATCATGTACGATCTGAAGATCGAGGGCGGCACACTGTATGACGGGTCCGGCGGCGGGGGCCTGCGTGCCGGCATCGCGGTCAAGGACGGGCGTATCGCCGCCATCGGCCCCGATCTGGGCCCCGCGGCGCGTACGATCGACGCAACGGGCCAGATCGTGACGCCGGGCTTTATCGACATCCACACCCATTATGACGGCCAGGCCAGCTGGGACCCGGACCTGCGGCCATCGGTCGATCATGGCGTGACGACGGCCGTGATGGGCAATTGCGGTGTCGGTTTCGCACCGGTGCGCGAAGACGATCACGACAAGCTGATCAAGCTGATGGAGGGAGTCGAGGATATTCCCGGCACGGCCCTGCACGAAGGCCTGACCTGGGAATGGGAGAGTTTCCCCGAATATCTCGACGCGCTGGCGCAACTCCCGCGCACGATCGATATCGCCGCCATGGTCCCGCACGATCCTTTGCGGGTCTATGTGATGGGCGACCGGGCGGTCTATTCCGAACCCGCCAATGACGACGATATTGCGGAAATGCGCCGGCTGACGCGCGAGGCGCTGCTGGCCGGAGCGGTCGGTTTCGCCACCGGCCGCTCCGATGTGCACAAGACGGCCGACGGCGACTGGACGCCGTCCTCGGAATCCACGCGCGAGGAACTGACCGGCATCGCCAGGGCTTTCGAAGGCCTCGATTTCGGAGTGGTGCAGGCCGTATCCGACTTCAATCTGGAACGCGGCGAAGCGGACTTCGACGAGGAGTGGGCGATCATTGCCGACTATGCCAGGGCGTCGGGCCGGCCCTTTTCCTTCTCCCTCATGCAACGCGATTTCGCGCCGGATCAGTGGCTCAAACTGATCGAGCGCACCGAGCGGCTCAAGGCCGAGGGGGTCGACGCCCGCATGCAGGTTGCCCCGCGCGCCATCGGCGTCTTTCTCGGGTTCAACTGCACCTTCCACCCCTTCATGGGCTACCCCAGCTACAAGACCATTGCCCACCTGCCACTCGAAGAGCGGGTTGCCAGGATGAAGGACCCCGCATTCAAGGCGCAGGTCCTTTCGGAAAAGACCGAAAAGCTCTCCGGTCCCGGCTCCTCCGTGCCGCCGCTGGCCGATCTCCTGATGGAGCATATCGAGTTCGTGGCGGAGAAATTCTTCCAGCTCGGCGATCCGCCGGACTACGAACAGCCGCCGGAAAACTCGCTGGCCGCACGGGCCCGGGAAAAGGGCGTTGCCCTGATGGAGATGGTCTACGACACGCTGCTGGAGCGTGACGGTCACGAGCTGATCTATCTGCCGCTCTACAATTATACCGAGCTCAACTACGACAACGTGCTCAGGATGCTGGAGCATCCCCAGGCGCTTTATGGCCTGTCCGACGGCGGGGCGCATGTCGGCACGGTGTGCGATGCGTCGATGCCGACCTACATGCTCACGCACTGGACGCGCGATCGCACGCGCGGCCGCCGGCTCGACCTGCCGGCCGTCGTGCGCATGCTCACGGGGCGCCAGGCCGATTATATGGGCATGAAGGACCGCGGCTATCTGCGGGCCGGGATGAAGGCCGATATCAATATCATCGACCTGGACAAGCTCCAGTCCGAACCGCCGCACATGGAACGGGACCTGCCCGCCGGCGGGCAGCGCCTGCTCCAGGGCGCGCGCGGCTATACGGCCACCATTGTCGCCGGTGAGGTTGTGATGGATGGCGGACGGCTGACCGGTGCCCGGCCGGGCAAGGTCTATCGCGCCGGTCAGGACGCGCCGGCTGCGGCGGAATAGGCGCGACGGTCGGCAGGGGCGGAAAAACAGGCTACACCTGTTTTTCCGCCCCTGACGCAACAGACCGTTTTCGCCCGATCATGACCCTACTTCTGGCCTATCTGGCCCTGGCACTCGTCGTATCCTTCTTCTGCTCGATCTCGGAAGCCGTACTGTTGTCGGTGCGGCCCTCGCATGTCGAAGCCCTGCACCGCAAACGGGTTGCTTCCGCCGCCGCGTTGCGGAAACTGCAGAAGAATCTCGACCGGCCGCTGGCCGCCATCCTGACCCTGAATACGGTCGCCCACACGGTCGGTGCGGCGGGAGTGGGCGCCCAGGCCGCCGTCGTCTTCGGCAGCGAATTCGTCGGGCTGACCTCGGCCATTCTCACCCTGCTGATCCTGATCCTGTCGGAAATCGTGCCGAAAACCCTGGGCGCCGTGCACTGGCGCCGGCTGGCGCCCAGCGTGGGGCATGTCGTGCTGTGGCTGACCCGAGTGATGATGCCCTTCGTCTGGCTGTCGGAACGGCTGACCCGGGTGATCGCGCGCTCCGGCGAAAGCGCCTTCACCTTTTCCCGCGACGAGATGCGGGCGATGGCAGAGATCGGCGCGCGCGAAGGCGTGCTGGACGACAAGGAGCACGCCATCGTCTCCAATCTGATGCGCCTGCATCGCCTGAAGGTCGAGGACATCATGACACCGGCCTCGGTGATGACGGCGGCGAATGCGGACCTGTCCGTGGGCGAATTCTTCGAAACCCACGCCGACACACCGTTTTCCCGGCTGCCGGTCTATGCCGAGAGTGCGCACCACATCACCGGCTATGTTCTCAAATCCGACCTTCTCCTGGCCCAGGCGCGTGGCAATTTCAGCGGTGCAATCAGCGAGTACAAGCGTGATGTGGTCGCCCTGCGGGACGATCTCAGCGCGTCTGCCGCCTTCGACCGGCTGACCCGGTCGAAGGGGCATCTGGCGATGGTGGTCGACGAATTCGGCACGCTGCGCGGCCTGATTACCATGGAAGATGTGGTTGAAACTCTGCTCGGGCTCGAAATCACCGACGAGGCCGACACGGTCGAGGACATGCAGATCCTTGCCCGCGAGCGCTGGCGCGAACGCATGGCCGCCA
>NZ_JASBRI010000025.1 GCF_030149515.1 Maricaulis sp.
GACATGGCACCGCTGATCATTATCACCACGCCGATCTTCCTGCCGGTGGTAATGGCGGCAGGGATCGATCCGGTTCATTTCGGGATCTTGATGCTGCTCAATCTGGGGATCGGACTGGTTACGCCGCCTGTGGGATCCGTACTCTTTCTGGGTTGCGCCATCGGCGGCGTGAAGCCGGAACAGGCGATCCGTACAATCTGGCCCTTCTACCTGGCGCTAGTCGGTGCGATGCTGGTGATTGCCTTTGTGCCGGCCCTGTCGCTGTGGCTGCCGGGACTGATGGAATGAGCGCGAGGCGGCTGACAGCGGCGGAACTGACGACGCTGCCCGCGGAGATTTCCCGGCCCGGGCATGATCGCAGCGGCCCGGCCGGTATCGTGCATCTGGGTCTTGGTGCGTTTCACCGGGCGCATCAGGCGGTCTATTTCGACGATCTCATGGCGCAGGGCGAGACCGGCTGGGCGATCCGCGGCGCATCGCTGCGCTCTTCGCGGGTAGCCCGGCAGCTCAATCCCCAGGGCGGGCTTTACACGCTGGCCCAACGCTCCGGAGACGACACGCGCCTGCGGATTGTCGGGTCGATCCGCGACGTTCTCGTGGCCCCGCACGATCCGGGATCCGTGGTCGCGGTGCTGGCACAGCCCGACACCGTTCTTGTGACACTCACAGTGACCGAAAAGGGCTATCATCTCGACCCGGGCACCGGACGCCTGCGCATGGACGATCCCGTTATTGCAGCCGATCTGGAACGGCCCGATCGGCCGGTCACCGTGCCAGGCATATTGACCGCCGGCCTTGCGGCCCGCCGGGCATCGGGTCTGCGGCCCTTCACGGTTCTCTCCTGCGATAATCTGCCGGAGAACGGGCCGCGCACGCGTGATGCGGTTTTGGGGTTCGCCCGGCGTGTCGATCCCGCCCTGGCCGGCTGGATCGAGAGCGAGGGCGCATTCCCGGCCTCCATGGTCGACCGGATCGTGCCGGCCACCGCACCGGAAGATATCGATTGGCTGGAGGCGGAAACCGGTTATCGCGACGAAGCCATGGTCAAAACCGAGCCCTTTTCCCAATGGGTGGTCGAGGACAAGTTCTGCCATCGCCGTCCGCCGCTGGAGCGGGTAGGTGTGCAAATGACCGAGGATGTCGCCGGCTGGGAGCGTACCAAGCTGCGCCTGCTCAACGGGGCGCACTCCGCGCTGGCCTATCTGGGCGCGCTGGCGGGGCATGGCCGTGTCCACGAAACGATGGCGGCGCCGGGATTTGAAGCCTTCGTCGAACGTTTATGGGATGAGGCGGAGGCCTCGCTGGATACACCCGCCGGGTTTGACTCTCGGGCGTATCGGAATGCGCTGAAGCGCCGCTTTTCCAACGCTGCACTCAATCATTCCCTGGTACAGATCGCCATGGACGGATCGCAAAAACTGCCGCAGCGCCTGCTCGCCACCCTGCGGGATGCGCGCAAGGCGGGACGGGAGGTTCCGGCCGTGGAAACGGCAATCGCGGCCTGGATGCGCTGGCAGTTCGGTGAAGACGAACGCGGCCGGACTTTCACGGTTGATGACCCTCTGGCGGCCGACACGGCGGCTGCGGTGCAGGCCGGGGCGGGCGATGCCCGGGCGATCGCCCGGGCGCTTCTTTCGGTCGGCAGCGTTTTTGGCCATGACCTGCAGCAGGACGCCGGGCTTGTCGGCAGACTGGCGAGCCGATTGGGCGGATTGACGACGGAGGGGGCGGCAACGGTCGTGCGCAGACTGGCGCGCTGATGGCGATTGCCCCAAGCGAAAAAGCTAGCCATTGACGCGCCGGGGGAACGGCCAATCATGTAGCCGCCGCCGACCGGCGGGGGAGGAAGGCAAGAAGGTGAGCACGAAAGCAAAGCGGAAAACTGCCGTCACCATGGATCAGGTGGCGCAACATGCCGGCGTTTCGGTGATGACCGTGTCGCGTGTCATGAACAATGTCCCCGGCGTAAAGAAGACCACGCGCGAAGTGGTGATGCGGGCTGTCAAGGAACTGGGATATTCACCCAATGCTGCGGCCCGTTCGCTGGCCCGGCACGGGTCGGGCCGGGTCGGTCTTTTGTATTCCAACCCGTCTGCCGGCTATCTCTCGGAAATCCTGGTCGGGGCGCTTGACGAAGCCCAGCGTTCGGGAGCGCTTCTGGTGATCGAGAAGTGCGATCTGTCCCTGGAAAGCGAAAAGGCGGCCATCGGCCGGCTGGTTTCCGGTGGTGTGGCCGGGGTAATCCTGCCGGCGCCGCACGCTGACAGTCAGCCCGCCATCGCCGAGTTGCAGGATCACGGAGTTATCGCTGTGGCTGTTGGCACAGGGCGTTCGCGTTCGGACGCGAACGTCGTGCGCATGGACGATTTTGCTGCGGCAGCCGATATGACACGGCATTTGCTCGAACTGGGCCATCGCCGCATCGGCTTTGTGAAGGGGGCGGAGAACCAGACGGTATCCATGGAGCGCCTGCTGGGCTTCGAACACGAGATCCGCAATACCGAGCCGGCGGCCACCGCCCTGATTGAACCGGGCAATTTCACATACCGTTCGGGTTTCGAGGCGGCCGAGCGCCTGCTTTCCGATCCGCAGCCGCCGACCGCCATATTCGCGTCGAACGACGATATGGCGGCGGGAGTGGTGGCGGCGGCGCACCGGCGCGGACTCGACGTGCCGGGCGATCTGTCCGTGGCGGGTTTCGATGACACCCATATTGCTACTGCGGTCTGGCCCGAGCTGACCACGGTTCGTCAACCGGTGGCGCGGATGGCGGAAGCGGCGCTACGCATCGTGCTGGACGAGTCCCGGTCCGGCCGCGACCGTGCCCGTGACGGTAAGCCGGTCGATCGTATGCTGCCGCATGAGCTGATCGTGCGCACCTCTTCGGGACAGGTTCCGGTCCGCAACTAATTTCTGGTCAGACATTTGCTTTGAAGCGCTTGACACATGGGCGTGCGGTCGAGATGTTAGCGCTATTAAAAATGTCGCGCAGACGGCATCGGACACAAGACCATTTGGGGGAGGAATGACCCAGCTTACCCGCAGCCTGGCTGCTGACTGGCAGGACGCGATTCTGATCGGACGAGTTGCCCTGCCCGACGGTCCCACGCCCGTTCTGGTGAAGGGGGGCCGTCTGTACGACATTTCCGGATTTGCCCCGACCGTGGCTGACGCGCTCGCGCGGGCGGATGTGCTGCCGGCAACCGGCGGTCGCGACCTTGGCGCGCTCGACGCGTTGGAATTCGCGACGGCCTGGGACGAGCCCGCGCACGACGCGCTGAGACTGCTTGCGCCAGTCGATTTGCAATGTGTGAAGGCGTCCGGCGTGACCTTCGCAGTTTCCGCCGTTGAGCGGGTTATCGAAGAGCGTGCGCAAGGGCATGCCAATCGCGCCCGGGACATTCGTGACGCGCTGAAGGACAAGGTCGGTGCCGATCTTTCAACTGTGAAGCCGGGTTCCGAAGCAGCTGCCAATCTCAAATCCGCCCTGTCAGCGGAAGGTCTGTGGTCGCAATACCTGGAGGTTGCCATCGGTCCCGACGCCGAAATCTTCACCAAGGCGGCACCGCTTGCCGCGGTCGGCTGGGGTGATTATGTCGGCGTTCGCGGCGATTCGCGCTGGAACAATCCCGAACCGGAAATCGCCCTGGTCTGCGATGCCACGGGGCAGGCCGTGGGCGCGACGTTGGGCAATGATGTCAATCTGCGCGATTTCGAGGGCCGCTCCGCCCTGCTTCTGGGCAAGGCCAAGGACAACAACGCCTCTTGCTCTTTAGGCCCCTTCATCCGCCTGTTCGACGGGAATTTCACCATCGAGGACGTACGCCGCGCCAAGGTCTCGCTGGAGGTCGAGGGCGAGGACGGCTACCGGCTCACCGGTGAGAGCTCGATGAGCCTGATCAGCCGCGATCCTCTGGACCTGGTGCGCCAGACCATTGGCAAGAACCATCAGTATCCCGATGGGTTCGCCCTGATGCTGGGCACGATGTTCGCGCCGGTCGAGGACCGGGATGCGCCCGGTCTCGGCTTCACGCACAAGCCCGGGGATATCGTGCGTGTCTCGTCGGAGCGCCTGGGCATGCTGGAAAATATCGTCACCACCTGTGACAAGGCGCCTCCCTGGACGCTGGGGATCGGTGCACTTATGCGCAATCTGGCCCAGCGCGGCCTGTTGGGGGGGACGGCATGAGCGGCGCGGCCTACCCCTCTCTCAAGGATCGGGTCGTTGTCGTCACCGGCGGTGGATCCGGTATTGGCGCCGGGCTGACCGAAGGTTTTGCCCGTCAGGGTGCACGTGTGGTCTTTCTGGACATTTCCGATGCGCTGGCTCGTGCCCTCGCCGAAAACTTGTCAGGTCTGGATCCTGCGCCCGTCTACTACAATTGCGATCTCACCGATCTCGACGCGCTGAAGTCCTGTTTTGAACGGATCCGCAGCGAGGTCGGCCCGGTCGATGTGCTGATCAACAATGCGGCCAATGACGACCGGCACACGATCGACGAGGTCACGCCCGCCTATTGGGACGACCGCATGGCGGTGAACCTTCGCCACCAGTTCTTCGCCGCCCAGGCCGTGGTGCCGGATATGCGTTCACGCGGCCGGGGCAGCGTGATCAATCTGGGTTCGATTTCCTGGCATCTCGCGCTGGCCGACCTTTCCCTCTACGAGACCGCGAAGGCGGCGATCGAGGGGATGACGCGGGCGCTGGCTCGCGAGCTTGGCCCGGACGGGATCCGGGTTAATTGCATCGTGCCCGGGAATGTCAAAACACCGCGCCAGGAGAAATGGTACACGCCGGAAGGCGAGGCCGAGATCGTGGCTGCGCAATGCCTGGAACTGCGGATCGAACCGAAGGATATCCTGGCCATGGCGCTGTTTCTCGCGTCCGATGACGCGCGCGCCTGTACGGGCCACAATTATTTTGTCGATGCGGGTTGGAGGTAGGCCCGTATCAAATCAGGGGGCCGGGAAACGCGCCCCAAGGGGAGGTAAATTCAAATGACTGATACGGCCAATCCGGCTGCCGAGGGCGCACCGCCTGCCGACAGCCACAATATGGGCTATATCCTGTCGATCGCGCTGGTCGCGACGATCGGCGGATTCCTGTTCGGCTATGACAGTGGCGTCATCAACGGCACGGTCGACGGGCTGCGCGCCGCGTTCAACTCCCAGGAAGTCGGTACCGGTTTCAACGTCGCCTCCATGCTTCTGGGCTGCGCCGTTGGCGCGCTTCTGGCCGGGCGCATGGCGGACATGTTCGGCCGCCGGACCCTGCTGGTGGTGGCTGCGGTCTTCTTCATCATCTCGGCCTGGGGGTCGGGTGTTGCCAACGGGTCGTTCGAATTCGTGATCTACCGCCTGCTTGGTGGTCTGGCTGTGGGCGCAGCTTCGGTCATGGCGCCGGCCTATATCTCCGAAATCGCCCCGGCGCGCCTGCGGGGCCGCCTGGCGACGATCCAGCAGATCGCGATCATCGCCGGCCTTTTCTGCTCCTTCCTGTCGAATTATTTCCTGGCAAATGCAGCCGGCGGTTCGACCAGCGAGTTCTGGTTCGGTTTTCCGGCCTGGCGATGGATGTTCTGGATGGAACTGATCCCGGCGGCGATCTTCCTAGTCGCCCTGTTCAGGATTCCGGAAAGCCCCCGCTATCTGGTCTTCAAGCAGAAGAACGAACAGGCCAGGACGGTACTCACCAGCCTGTTCAATGCCGGTGCTGCGGACCGCAAGGTTTCGGAGATCCGGGACTCGCTCGCCAAGGACCACCAGCCGCGCTTGCGCGACCTGATCGACCCGGTGTCCAAGCGCATCCGGCCCATCGTCTGGGTCGGGATCGGTCTGGCTACCTTCCAGCAGCTGGTCGGCATCAATGTGATCTTCTATTACGGCGCCGTGCTCTGGCAGGCGGCGGGCTTTACCGAAAATGACGCGCTGCTGACGAACGTCCTGTCCGGCGCGCTGTCGATCGGCTCGGTGATCATTGCCCTGCTCGTGATCGACAGGATCGGTCGCAAGCCGATGCTGATCATTGGTTCGGTCGGCATGGCGATCACACTGGGGCTGTGCGCCTATGCCTTCTCCACCGGCCAGCTGGTCGACGGCCGGCTCAACCTGTCCGACGATATGGGGCTTCTGGCCCTGGTTGCCGCCAATGTCTACGTGATGTTCTTCAACTTCTCCTGGGGTCCCGTGATGTGGGTGATGCTGGGTGAAATGTTCCCGAACCAGATCCGGGGATCCGGACTGGCCGTGTCCGGCCTGTTCCAGTGGGGGTCGAATTTCGGCATCACCATGACGTTCCCGCTGCTCCTGGGCTCGATCGGACTGGCGGGCGCCTACGGCATCTACACCGTATTCGCCTTCATCTCGGTCCTGTTCGTGGTCAAGATGGTGCGCGAGACACTAGGCAAGGAACTCGAGGACATGGAAGGCTAGCTCCAGCCTTCGATGCCCCTGCGGGCGGGCCGTCCGGTCCGCCCGTGCCTGCCCGACAACACGAGACTGTCATGAGTACGCCGGAACTGATCTGGGATCTGAAAACGGAACTGGGCGAGGGCCCGGTCTGGTCGGCGCGCGAACGCTGTGTCTGGTTCGTGGATATCAAGTGCAGGAAGCTGCACCGCTATGGTGTGGATGACGGCGCGACGGACAGTTTCGACACGCCGGACCAGACCGGTTTCGCCCTGCCGGCCGAAGATGGCTCGCTGATCTGCGGTGTGCGCGGCGGCCTGCATCGCTTCGATCCGGAGAGCGGCGTTTTCGACCTCATACTGCCCGTTGAAAAGGATCGGCCGCAAAACCGGTTGAATGACGGGTTTGTCGCGCCGGACGGCTCGCTCTGGTTCGGCTCAATGGATGACAGCGAACGGGACAAGACCGGCGCGCTCTATCGCTGGGCCGAGGGCGAACTGACCCGCATGGACGATGGTTACGGAGTCACCAACGGTCCGGCGATGAGTCCGGACGCACGCACGCTCTATCATCACGACACGCTGGAAAAGACGGTCTACGCCTTCGATCACGGTGCCGGCCGGATCGCCAACAAGCGGGTCTTTGCTGTGATGGATGAAGGGTTCTGCGACGGGCCGTCCGTCGATAGCGAGGGCGTTGTCCATATCGGCCTGTTCGGAGGTTGGGGCGTGGCCCGCTATGCGCCGGACGGAAGGGCGCTCGGCAAGATCGATTTCCCCGTACCCGCCATTACCAAGGCGGCGTTTGGCGGGGACGATCTCAGAACGCTGTACTGCACGACGGCGCGTCTGCATCAGAGCGAGGACCAGTTGCGCCAAACGCCTGCGGCCGGCGGCCTTTTCAAGGTGCAGGTCGACACGCCCGGCCTGCCGCAAAACCTGATCAAGCTGTGACACTCATTCTGGAAGGCCACGGCTGGATGCTGGAGCTGTGTCCCGATACGGGCGGTTCGATCGGCGCGCTGCGGAAGGGTGGCAGGGATGTTCTGCGTCCGGCCCCGCCTTCGGTGCGCAATCCGCTGCAGACCGGGTGTTTTCCGCTTCTTCCCTTCGCCAATCGTATCGATGGTGGGCGTTTCAGCCTTGATGGGCGAGATGTCGCCTTGCCGGCCCTGCCCGATTTTTCGCCCCATGCCCTGCATGGCGAGGCCTGGCTTATGCCTTGGCTGGTCGAGAGCCGGAGTGCCGACACAGCCTGCCTTGTTTGTCGCCACGAGGCCGGGGCATGGCCCTGGATCTGGAGCGCCCGGCAGCGCTTCAGCCTGTCAGGCTCGGGATTGCGCATCGAGCTTGCCCTGACCAATGAGAGCGGCACGTCAATGCCTGCCGGGTTGGGGTTTCACCCCTATTTTCCTGCCGGACCGGATGCCCGTATCCATTTCATCGCCCGGTCTGTCTGGCTCACCGATGCACGCGAAATTCCGGTGCGGGCCGCTGAACCGGAGGCGCTCGTCGACTGGTCGGAGGCGCCGGCCGTGGGGCCGGTGCGTGGGCTGGTGGATCACTGCTATGACGGCTGGACCGGAGAGGCGCGCATCGAGGATGCGGACGGCGTCGTCCAGATTGCGGCCTCGCCGGTGTGTGCGGGACTGCATGTCTTCACGCCGAGCGGCCAGGACTATGTTTGTCTGGAACCGGTCACGCATCGCCCGGATGCGGTCAATGGTGCACCCGGAGACATGCCTGTGCTCGGCCCCGGCGAAACGGCCGAAATCTGGATGACGGTCACAGCCGGTCGAATGTAGCAATACTGTCTCGGCCGCTGAAGGCCGAACAGCGCAGGGCGGCAATCCTGTACATGCCGACCTCCCCTAGTGATTGCCGCGCGGATTACCCAGCGTGTCGATGATGCGGTAATACTTCACCGCTGGCTCAAGTACCGCGCCGGTGTCGAGCTGGCTCACCATGGAGCGCTGGATTTCCTGCCAGGGTGTTTGCGAAGCCGGGTATTTATACCCGCCCGCAGCTTCAAGTTCGTCTTGCCGCCGCTCGATCTCGGCGTCGTCTATGTGCCACGTAACGGTCGCCGTGTTGAGATCGATGCGGAGCTTGTCGCCGGTTTTCAGAAGCGCGATCCGGCCCCCGGCGGCGGCCTCAGGAGAGACGTGCAGGATGGAAGGTGAGCCCGATGTGCCGGACTGCCGTCCGTCGCCGATACAGGGGAGCGCAGTAATGCCCTTATCTATCAAATATTTGGGCGGGCGCATATTGACGACCTCGGCGGCACCGGGATGGCCCAGGACGCCGGCACCGCGCATCACCAGGATGGCGTCCTCGGTGACGCCGTCTGCCGGGTCGTCGATCCGGGCATGATAGTCCTCCGGTCCGTCATAGACCCACACTGTGCCCTCGAACGCGTTGGGGTCGTCCGGATCGGACAGGTAGCGATCCCGGAAGGACTGCGCGATCACGGATGTCTTCATGATTGCCGTGTCGAAGAGGTTGCCGGAGAGAACGATGAAACCGGCCTCTTCCACCAGCGGATCGTCGACCGGGCGGATCACGTCGGGCAGGAGAATTTCGGCACTATGACAATTCTCCCCGATAGTCCGGCCGTTGACCGTCCTGGCGTCAGTGTGGATCAGGTCGTGCTTCATAAGTTCTGAGACAACGGCGGGAACGCCGCCAGCCTGATGGAAGTCCTCGGACAGGTAGAAGCCGGCCGGCTGCAGATTAACCAGAAGCGGTAGTTTATGCCCCAGCGTCTGCCATTCCTTCAGGGGAAGGTCGATGTCTGCATGCCGGGCCATGGCGGTGATGTGAACTGTGGCATTGGTCGAGCCGCCAATGGCGGAATTGACCGCGATAGCGTTCTCGAAGCTTTTGCGGGTCAGTATGTTCGAGGGTTTGAGATCCTCATGCGCCATCTCGACGATCCGGCGCCCGGTTTCATACGCAATCTGCGGCCGTTCGCGATAGGGCGCTGGCGTGGTCGCCGAGCCCGGCAGGCTCATGCCGAGGGCTTCGGTCAGACAGTTCATCGTCGATGCCGTGCCCATCGTGTTGCAATAACCCACGGACGGCGCCGAAGTGGCGGCGAGCTCAAGGAAGCCGTCATAGTCGATCTCGCCGGCAGCCAGCATCTGACGCGCTTGCCAAATGATCGATCCGGAGCCGACCCGCTTGCCCTTGTGCCAGCCATTGAGCATAGGTCCGACTGACAGGGCGATGGCCGGAATATCGGTCGTGATGGCCGCCATCAGGCAGGCTGGTGTTGTCTTGTCGCAGCCGATGGTCAACACGACGGCGTCTATGGGATAACCGTGCAGCAGTTCGACCAGGCCGAGATAGGCCAGATTCCGGTCGAGCCCGGCGGTCGGGCGTTTCCCGTTCTCGTGGATCGGATGCACCGGAAATTCCAGCGCGATTCCGCCAGCGTCGCGGATGCCTTCACGTACCCGCTGGGCCAGGGTGAGGTGATGGCGGTTGCAGGGGGCAAGGTCCGATCCGGTCTGTGCAATGCCGATGATCGGTTTGCCTGAGCGCAGTTCGTCCGGGGTCAGGCCGTAATTCATGTAGCGTTCGAGCGACAGGGCGGTCAGATCCGGATGGTTCGGGTCGTCAAACCAGAGGCGGGAACGCAGACGTTTGGCCATTCCAGCTGTCTCCTGACAGAGATACGGGTCCCGAAACGCGGGATGTCGTTCAATCTGCCGTTCCCGCGCCACCATAACGCGCGCAAACGGCCAAATTAGTCAGACAATTACCTGTGGATTTTGCTGGGCGCAAGAGGACTGTTGTCCCTTCGGGTGTGTAAAAATATCCGCATGGCGGTGGCCGGCGTCAGACAGTCGCTGTCTTTTCGCCGCGCTCAAGGGCCCGGGCTGTATCGCGAAGGGCTGCACTGACCAGTTCCGTCATCGCTGCTCGTGCTTCCTCCGGCCCGCCGGCGGCTATAGCGTCAAAGACTTTCCAGTGATCGGGCATGGGGTCGCGCGGAAGCTCGTCCTTGCGCGCCTTGTAGACTGTGGTCAGGCGTACGCCGGCGCCGATTGTCGATGCGAGGCTCATCAGCGGCATATTGCCGGTCGCCTCTAGCACGGCGTCGTGGAAGGCCCGATCGGCATTGCGCCCATCCTCATTGTCCAGCCCGCAGCGCTCCATCTCCATCAGCGCTTCGCGCATGATAGTGAGGTGGGAAGGTTTGCGGCGCTCCGCTGCCAGTGCCGCGGCGGCCGGTTCGACAATCAGACGCAACTCGAACAGGCCATGCGCCAGCTTGGGATCGGGCTCGCCCGCGAAATACCAGGCCAGAACATCGGGATCGAGAAGATTCCAGTTGCGCTCGTCGGTCACGCGGGTGCCGGTCTTGGGCCGGCTTTCTACCAGCCCCTTGGCCGACAGGATGCGCACCGCTTCGCGATAGGCGCTGCGTGAGACTTTAAGCCGTTCGGAAAAATCGATCTCGTTGGGCAGAATCTCGCCGGGCAGGTATTGGCCGGAGACAATGGCGACGCCGAGATCGTGGGCGATGGTTCCGTGAATGCGGGCGGGATTGCCGCTGCGCCGTCTGGATTGCGTGTCGGATCCGCTGGTCTTCGCCATGACTTCTTTTCTCCTGACCGACACGAACCGCGACGGATTCGGCCGTGTGCGGAACGTATCCTCATGCAATCGGTCATACTTCCGTGGCAGGGCTGTGTCTACATGCCACTTAATCATCAGACAATTGCATTGACCTTTGCTGCGCAAGCCTTCTAACTAAAGGCCAAGGACCCGGTCCGGGAGCCGAGAGGCCGGGTTGCGCGACGATACAAGGGGAGGATTGCGATGACCGTTTTGGAACGGCCCGGCCCGTTTGGCCGCATGATGGGGCGGGCGACCGCCGGAGTACTGATGGCTGGTGTGTTGATGGCACCGGCCTGCGCCGTTCAGGATGAACCGCCTGCCGAGGCGATTTATCGCGATCCGTCGCAACCGGTCGATGCCCGTGTCGAAGATCTGCTCTCGCGCATGACGCTCGAAGAGAAGGTCGCCCAGATGATCGGCATCTGGCAGAACAAGGCGGAAATCCAGGATGACGAAGGCAATTTCTCCGCCGACGCGGCCTCGGAAAATTATCCCCATGGTCTGGGCCAGATCTCCCGCCCCTATGACCGTCAGGGTGTCGAGGCCGGCACCACGGCTGCCGGTGCCAATGCCGGCGCGCGCAATCGCGACGGGCGCGAGACGGTGGACTACATCAATGCGGCCCAGCGCTGGGCTATCGAGGAGACACGCCTGGGTATCCCGCTCGTCTTCCACGAGGAATCCCTGCACGGCTATGTCGCACCCAATGCGACCAGCTTCCCCCAGTCCATCGCCCTGGCCTCGACCTGGGACCGCGACCTGATCGAGGATATTTTCGGCGTCGCCGCCTACGAGATGCGCCTGCGCGGCGTACATACGACGCTGGCGCCCGTCGTCGACGTGGCCCGCGATCCGCGCTGGGGTCGGATTGAGGAGACCTATGGCGAGGATCCGTATCTGGTCAGCGAGATGGGGCTTTCCGCCGTACGCGGTTATCAGGGCGAGACGCTGCCGCTGGGCGACGACAATGTCTTTGTCACGCTCAAGCACATGACCGGGCACGGCCAGCCGGAGAACGGTATCAATATCGGTCCGGCCCAGGTCTCGGAACGAGAGTTGCGCACCATATTCTTCCCGCCCTTCGAGCGGCTGGTCGAGGAGTTGCCGGTGATGCAGATCATGGCCTCGTATAACGAAATCGACGGTCTGCCGAGCCATGTGAATGACTGGCTCCTGCGCGATGTGCTGCGGGAGGAATGGGGTTATGACGGTCTTGTGGTGTCCGACTATTTCGCCATTCGTGAGACGATCACGCGGCATCGCATGTTCGACAATATCGACGATGCCGCCGTGCGTGCGCTTCAGGCCGGCATCGATGTGGAACTGCCGCATGGCGATGCCTTTCTGCGCCTGCCTGAATTGGTGGAGGAGGGCCGCATTTCCGAAGGGCAGATCGACGAGGCCGTGCGCCGTATCCTGCGTCTGAAATTCTTGTCCGGCGTCTGGGAAGACCCTTATGCCGACGCCGAAGAGGCTGTTGCCGAAACCGCGACCGACGAGGCGATTGCCCTGGCCCGCACTGCTGCGCAGCGGGCGATGATCCTGCTGGAAAACCGCGACGGCACCCTGCCGCTCGACGCGCGGGATATTGGCACGCTCGCCGTCATCGGCACGCATGCCGTCGACACGCCGATCGGCGGATATTCAGACCAGCCGCGCCATGTCGTGTCGGTCCTTGAAGGATTCCAGAACGCTGCCAGCGACGATTTCGAGGTGGTCTATTCCGAGGGCGTTCGTCTGACGGAAAGCCGTGTCTGGGCGCAGGACGAAGTCAATCTCGTCGATCCGGCGGTCAATGCGCGCCTGATCGAAGAGGCCGTTGCCACCGCGCAGGATGCCGACGTGATCATCATGGTGCTCGGCGAGAACGAACAGCTCTCACGCGAAGCGTGGGCGGACAATCACCTGGGTGACCGGGCTGATCTGCAACTGGTCGGCCAGCAGCTCGATCTCGCCCGGGAAATCTTCGCGCTGGGCAAGCCCACCATCGTGCTCCTGCTCAATGGCCGTCCGCTGGCGGTGAATTATCTGGCCGAGAACGCCGATGCGCTGATCGAAGGCTGGTATCTGGGCCAGGAGACGGGCAATGCCGTCGCCGATGTGGTGCTGGGTCATGTCAGCCCGGGCGGGCATCTGCCAGTCTCGATCCCGCGCGAAGTGGGCCAGCTGCCGGTCTTCTACAATCACAAGCCGTCGGCCCGTCGTGGCTACCTCTTCGACAGCACCGAACCGCTCTATCCGTTCGGTTACGGGCTGTCCTACACCACGTTCGAGATGTCCGCGCCGCGCCTGGTCAACGACACAATTGCCGCAGGCGAAACGGCGATCGCCGAGGTCGATATCACCAATACCGGCGATGTGGCGGGTGACGATGTGGTTCAGCTCTACCTGCGCGACGACAACGCCATGGTTACGCGTCCGGTTCTGGAACTGGCCGGTTTCGAACGGGTCACGCTGGCGCCCGGTGAAAGCCGGACAGTGACCTTCGAGATCACGCCGCGCGCCATGGCGCTTTGGAATCTCGACATGGAACGCGAGGTCGAGCCGGGCACGTTCACGATCTCGGCCGGCCACAGCTCTGCCGATCTCCGGTCGGCGACCCTGACCGTTACCGAGTGAGCCCCGTTCAGTCTGTCTCCGGAGAACCGCCATGCACGTGCTTGCGAGCTTCTTGACATCCCTGGCCGTCGTGGCGGCCACCCTCGGGACAGCCGGACGGGCGGCAGCCCAGCCGGCTCCGGGGTCTTGCGAAGATACGGTCGCGGCGACAGTGTGCGGCGGTTCCGAGGCACCCGAGGGCGGTCTGGCGTTGATCCGCGACGGCCGCCCGGCGGCCGTTGCCGTCGATGCCGGCGATCACGCCGGGCTTCGCCGGGCCGTCGACGATCTGCGCCAGGACTTCGAACGCGTTTCCGGCCAGTTGCCGCCCCATCGCGCGGGTCATGCCGAAGGCCGGGCCATCATTGTCGGCACGCTGGGCCACAGCCCGCTGATCGACCGGCTTGCCGGGGAAGGGCGACTGGACACGTCGGCGATTGAAGGTGAATGGGAAGCCTATCTGCACCAGGTCGTCGACCGTCCGGCGCCGGGTATCGAACGGGCCCTGGTGATCGCCGGATCAGACTTGCGCGGCGCGATCTATGGCGTTTACGAACTCTCCCGCGCCATCGGCGTGTCGCCCTGGTATTGGTGGGCCGACGTTCCCGCCGACCGGCACGACACGCTGTTTGTCGCGCCGGGCGCGCGCAGCGATCAGCCGTCCGTGCGCTATCGCGGTATTTTTCTCAATGACGAGAACCCGGCGCTCTACGGTTTTGTCCACGAGACCTATGGCGGGTTCAACCACGCCTTCTACGAGGATGTCTTTGAACTCATCCTGCGCCTGCGTGGCAACTATCTCTGGCCGGCGATGTGGGGCAAGGCCTTCTACGATGACGATCCGCTCAACGCGGTTATGGCTGACAGCTATGGCATTGTTATAGGCACCTCGCATCACGAACCGCTGGGCCGGGCTCATGTGGAATGGGAACGTTATGGCGAGGGGCCCTGGGATTTCTCGCGCAATGCCGGAACGCTGCGCGAATTCTGGCGCGGCGGCATGGACCGGATCGGTGACAATGACGCTCTGGTCACGATCGGCATGCGTGGCGATGGCGACGAAGCCATGACCGAAGGGACCGCAATCGAGCTGCTCGAAGACATTGTCGCCAATCAGCGCGACATTATCGAACGCGTGACCGGTCGTCCGGCCGAGGAGACGCCCCAGGTCTGGGCGCTCTACAAGGAAGTCCAGGACTATTACGACCAGGGCATGGAGGTGCCTGCCGACGTCACCCTGCTGTTTGCGGACGACAATTGGGGCAATGTTCGCCGTTTGCCAGTGCAGGGCGCCGAGGCGCGCGAGGGCGGCTATGGTGTCTATTATCACTTTGACTATGTCGGCGATCCACGGAACTACAAATGGCTCAATACCAACCAGATCGAGCGCACCTGGGAGCAGATGAATCTGTCCTGGGAATTCGGTGCGCGCGAACTGTGGATCGTCAATGTCGGCGATCTGAAGCCGATGGAATTCCCGATCAGCTTTTTCCTCGACCAGGCCTGGAATCCCGAGGCGATGACGCTGGACGCAATGTCCGGCTATACCCGGGCGTGGGCCGCCGAACAGTTCGGTGCGGAGCATGCTGCTGAAATCGCGGAACTCCTGGCGCGCTATACCCGGTACAATTCGCGCCGGAAGCACGAGCTGATCGGGCCGGAGACTTTCTCGCTAACCGGATTTAACGAAGCCCAACGAGTCCTCACGGACTGGGCCGAGCTGGAGGCGGCCTCCGACCGTGTTCGCAGTGCCTTGCCGGACGCCTTTGACGACGCTTTCGTCCAGCTGGTCTGGTTCCCGATCCAGGCGAGCGCCAATCTGACCCGGCTGCACGTCGAAACGGGCCGCAACCGGTTGTGGGCGCAGCAGGGGCGCGTCGAAGCCAACGAGGCCGCCGAGCGTGTGCGGGATGCTTTCGAGCGCGACATCGAATTGGAGCGCATCTATCACGAGGATGTGGCGGACGGGAAATGGAACCATTTCATGTCCCAGACCCATATCTCCTACACCTATTGGCAACAGCCCGAAGAAGACGTGCTGCCCGAGCTTGCGGCTGTCGAGCCGGTTCGCGGTGCGGCACTGGGGCTGGCTGTCGAAGGCGATGTCCGGGCGTGGCCGCAGGCCGAAGGCCAGCCGGTCCTGCCGGCTTTTCACCGCTACGGACAGACGTCCCGTCATATCGACCTCTTCGACCGCGGCGCCCAGCCGGCAAGCTTCGAAATCTCCTCCGAGGCCGGCTGGATCGAGCTGTCGCAGTCACGCGGCGATGTGGATGGGGCGGCGCGTATCGCCGTCTCGGTGAACTGGTCTGCCTTGCCGGCCGGCCGCACCGAGGCGGCGGTCCGCGTGACTGGATCTGGAGGGTTTGACCAGACTGTAGGTGTGGTGGCCGTCAATGCCGACGACCGGATCGAGCCGGGCCGTTATGTCGAGGCCGACGGCCATGTGACTGTCGAGGCCGAACACTTTGCCCGTGCTCTCGATGGCGAGACGGACTGGCGCGTCATCCCGAATCTGGGACGCACCCTCTCGGGGGTTGCGGCCTATCCGGTGACCGCAGCATCCGTCGAACCAGGCGGCGACACGGAGCGCCTGGAATACGATATCCACCTCTTCCGTTCCGGCCCTCTCGAGATCGAGACCGTGGTCTCCCCGACCCTGGACTTTCGCGGCCGTGGCGGTCTGCGCTTTGCCGTTTCCATCGACGATGCCGAACCGGTCATCGTGACCATGGATGATCGCGACGATCACGAAGCCTGGCAGGAGAATGTTGCCGATAGCGTCGAACGGCAGGTAGCACGCTTCGACCATGTGGAGGCCGGACCGCACACGGTGAAGCTCTGGCGGGTGGACACCGGCGTGGTGTTCCAGCGCGTCAGCGTTCGGACCGGTGCGCTGCCGCAGACCTATCTGGGCCCGCCGGAAAGTGTGCGCGCGGAATAGCGCGCTCACTCTCCGGCATGTGCATAGGGCCCCATCGTCACACCGACGAAGCCGCCAGCCACTTGCGTTGAAAGGATTGTGCCGTCAGCGTTCTCCAGCAGCGGCACCCAGTCGCCTTCGTCGAAACGATAGAAGAAGTCGTACTCGGCGCCGCGCGCCCGAGCCATGAGCTGGACCGGGCTTTCGGCGCTGAAGGGCACGGCTACCAGCGTCTCGCCATCGGCCGGATCGCCGGGCCCGGCCCGCCGCTCGACGCGGATGGCAGTTTCTCCGTCAAGCCGTGAGACGGAGGCGAGGTACCAGTATTCGTCGTTCTGGAAGACGGCGAGACCGGCACGATCGCCATCGCGGCTTGGCGCGAAACGCACCTCGGTCGACGCCTGGGCGAAAATATGCTGCTGGCGGCGGCCGGCATAGGATGGATTGGCGAAATCCCCGAGACCGTCGGAACGCGGTTCGAGCACGAGATCGCCATTCTCGACACGCATCCAGTCGTCCTGGGGGTTGCGCACCGTCAACCAGTGTAGCGGCAGCGCATCCCCGTCGAATTCCTCGCGCACGGTAAAGGCACCCGACATCGGCACGGCGGGAGAGGACCTGTCCGGGAGTCCGGGGCGGGCCATGACCGGAGGGATTTCCTCGTCCGGCGCGGTGATGCGCGGCCAGCCATTCTCCCAGCGCACCGGCATCAGGAAGGTTTCGCGACCGGTATTGTACATGTCGCCCTGATAGGGGCGCACTGCCAGGAAAGTGGCCCACCAGTCTCCGTCCGGCGTCTGGACGAGGTCGGCATGGCCGGCCGAGGTGACCGGGTGCGCCCGGTCCGGCGGCAGGTCGCGCTGGGTCAGAATGGGATTGTTTTCCCAGGCCTCGTACGGGCCCATGGGCGCGTCGCTCTCCAGGACGACCTGGGAATGATTGATGGCCGTTCCGCCCTCGGCTGCCGAGAGGAGATACCGTCCATCCACCTTGTAGATGTGCGGACCTTCTATCCAGACCGGCTGCTGGGAAAAGTCGATACCGCCATCGACCAGTACGGTACGCGGACCGAAGGTTTCCAGGTTTTCCAGATCGAACTCCTGGATCCAGATGGCCCGGTGACCCTCATATTCCGGCGTCCGGTCGGGCGGACCGTTGTTGAGAATATAGGCGCGGCCGTCATCGTCCACGAAGAGCGAAGGATCGATCCCGCCTTCCAGGTCGGGCAGCCAGACGGGGTCAGACCAGGGACCGGCGGGATCCTCGGCCGTGACAAGGAAATTGCCGCCGCAATCGACACAGGTGTTGAGGATGTAGAAGACGCCATCATGGTACTCGATCGCGGGCGCGAACAGGCCGCGTGACAGGCCCAGATTGCCGAAATCGACCATGTCCGGCCGGTCGATCGCATTGCCGATCTGGGTCCAGTTGACCAGGTCCCGGCTGTGGAAGACCGGCAGGCCGGGATAGTAGGCGAATGTCGAGGTGACGAGGTAGTAGTCCTCACCGGCGCGTGTGTTCGAAGGATCAGGATAGAAGCCCGACAGCACCGGATTGCGGAACTCGCCGGGACCTGCCTCGATCTCGTGAACCGGGTCGGAACCGGAATATTCGAACCAGGCAAAACGGGCATCGCGTTCGTTCTGCCCGGCGCCCTGGCATCCGGCGAGGAGGGCGGCCGCGCTGGCTGTGGCAAGAAGGCGGGAAAGCATCAGGACGTCTCCATTTCGGCGGCGCAGTTCTTTGCGATGAATTCGGCGTGGGAGGGCATGTAGTCCGCAGAGGCGTGCATCGCCTGGCGGATCTGATCGAGCCGGCGCTTGGTCTCCTCCGGGCACAGCACCTCGGCGACAGGGTCGTAGGAGCGCGGCTGCAGGCGCTGGCCGATCATCACGGCAAACCAGGACGTGTCGTTGAACAATTCCTCGTTCTCCCGGAACACGCGGCCATAGCCTTCGAAGATGCGATACTTCTCCTTCAGGCCTTCTGGCACGTCCATGGTGCGGCAGTGATTCCAGAACGCGGTGTCGTCCCGTTGGGTCGCGTTGTAGTGAAGGATGATGAAGTCGCGCACCTGCTCGAACTCGGTCTTCGTGCGGGCGTTGAAACGGTCGATGTCGGCCTGTTCAAAACTCTTGCGCGGAAACATCTGCAACAATTTTGCGATGCCGGATTGGATCAGGTGGATCGAGGTCGATTCCAGCGGCTCCAGGAAGCCGGAAGACAGGCCAATGGCTACGCAGTTCTTGATCCAGGGCGTCTTGCGCCGGCCGGTGACGAAGCGGATCGGCCGCGGATCGGCGAGCGGTTCGCCATCGAGATTGGCCAGCAGGGTTTCGGCGGCCTCGTCGTCGGTGATGTGGCTGGAGGAATAGACATAGCCATTGCCGATCCGGTGCTGCAGCGGAATGCGCCATTGCCAGCCGGCATCGCGCGCGGTGGCGCGGGTATAGGGGGTGAGCGGTTCGACACTTTCGCACGGCACGGCCAGGGCCCGGTCGCAGGGCAGCCAGTGGGTCCAGTCGTCATATCCCGACTGCAGCGTCTGTTCGATCAGGAGACCGCGAAAGCCCGAACAGTCGATGAAAAGCTCGCCGTCGAGCCGCTGTCCGCTTTCCAGTTCGACGCTTTCGATGAAGCCGGTCTCGCCGTTCTGGTGCACCTTGACGATCTTGCCTTCCTGGCGCTTGACGCCGCGTCTCTCCGCGAACTGGCGCAGGAATTTCGAATAGAGGAAGGCGTCGAAATGAAAGGCGTAGGCGATGTTCGAGAGCGGGGATTTGCCCGCATCGATCGGGCGCATGAACTTGTTCGCCTTTCCCGCAACCGATTGCAGAGAGTAATCGGTGATCGGGAATGGCTCGCCCAGCGCCTGTCCACGCAGCCAGAATGCGTGGAAGGAAACGCCCTCCATGTCTACGCCGAAGGGGCCGAACGGGTGGAAATACGCGTCGCCCTTGCGTGCCCAGTCGACGAATTCGATCCCCAGTTTGAACGAACCCTTCGTCATGCGCATGAACTCGTTCTCGTCGAGCCCGAGCATGGTGTTGAAAAGCTTGATCTGCGGAATGGTTGCCTCTCCGACGCCGACAATGCCGATGGCATCGGATTCCACCAGGGTAATCTCGCCATAATCGGGGCCGAGAATCTTGCCCAGCGCCGCGGCGGTCATCCAGCCAGCGGTGCCGCCGCCCACAATGACGATCTTCCTGACACGCGGATCGCTCATCTCGTCCTCACACAGGTTGGGGTGCCGGGGTGGCCGGACAGTGTTGTCTGATAAAATCGCCATGCTTCGGCATGGCGCTCGCAGCGGCCTTCACCGCGGCATGCATCTGACCGAGCGCGTCTTCGATCCGGTCTTCCGGTGCAGCATCGACCAGCGGATCATAGCCTTGGGGCATCACGTTCTGACCAAGAAGCACGGCATGCCAGCTGGGCTCCGCGAACAGTTCGTCCTCATATCGGAACAGCCGTCCCTTCAGCCGGAACAGATCCAGCTTGCGCCGGAGTGTGTCAGGGATGTCCATGTTGCGGCACCGGTCCCAAAGCGGAACGCCGTGACGCTCATTGGCGTGATAATGCAGCACGATAAAATCGCGGATGTGCCGGAAGAGGAGTTCGGTCTGGCGGTTGTATTCTTCGATCCCGGCCGGGTCGAAGTCGCGATCGGGAAACAGCGCCATGAGGCGTGAAATTCCGGTCTGGGCGATGTGGATCGAGGTCGATTCCAAGGGTTCCAGAAAGCCCGAAGACAGCCCGATGGCGACGCAATTCTTCACCCAGGCCTTGTTGCGCCGGCCGGTGGTGAAGCGCAGCGGTTTGGGATCGCCGAGCGGTCTGCCGTCAAGATTGTCAAGGAGGAATTGGGTGGCTTCGTCTTCCGAGAGGTAATCCGCTGAGTAGACAAAGCCCGACCCGATGCGGTGCTGCAGCGGGATGCGCCATTGCCAGCCCGCGTCGTGCGCCGTGGCGCGGGTGAAGGGCGTCAGCTCGCCGGCACTTTCCGAAGAGACAGCGATCGCCCGGTTGCAGGGCAGCCAATGCGTCCAGTCCTCATAACCTGTCTTCAGCGTGTCCTCGATCAAAAGACCGCGGAAGCCGGAGCAATCGATGAAAAGCTCGCCCTCGATACGGCGGCCGTCCTCCATCTCGACGGCTTCGATGAATCCGTCCTCGCTGCGCTGGTGGACGTTCACCACCCTGCCCTCCCGACGCGTGACACCCCGGGCTTCGGCATATCCGCGCAAATAGCGGGCATAGAGAGCCGCGTCGAAATGATAGGCCCAGTGCACGCCGGAGACAGGGGTCTGCTTGTCGCGCGGGACGGGGCCAAACCGGTTCTCGTTCGCCGCGGTCTCGCAGATATTGTATTCGCCGAACGGAGCGGCCTTTCCGACGCCGCGGAACTTCAGCCAGTACTGGTGAAATTTCACGCCATTCATGTCGGCGCCGAAGCTGCCGAACGGGTGCATGTATCGATGGCCCGGACGGGTCCAGCCGACGAATTCAATCGCCGCCTTGAACGTGCCCTGGGTGGTGCGGATGAAGTCGCGTTCGTCCAGTCCCAACAGTTCGTTGAAATGCCGGATGGGCGGAATCGTAGCCTCGCCGACACCGACAATGCCGATTTGTTCGGACTCGACCAGGGTGATTGTCGTTACCCCATTGCCGATGAGGCGCGAGAGGGCTGCAGCCGTCATCCAGCCGGCCGAACCGCCGCCGACGATCACGACATTTCGCAGGGTTTTCGGATCGATCACGGGGTTGAGCCTCCTGCGGCGATACGAGCGAGCATCCGGTCATGTCCTGGCATGGATTCGGCGGACTGGCGTGCCATCTCGGCGATGCGCGCCGTACGTTCGGTGAGGGCCCGGCGGCCCAGGGCACCCGCCTGCGGATCGTGATTACGCGGGCGAACGCCCATCGCCAAGAACGCTGCGATCCAGCGTGTCTCGTCATGCACCAGGTTCTCGCGCCGTGCGATCCGCCCCCGGCTCTCGAACAGGGCGAGTGCGTGAGCCAGCTCGTTCGACACCGGCGTTTTGCGAGCGGCCTTCCAGACCGGCTCGCCACGCGACTGGCAGCGCTGGAACAGCCGGGCAAAGTCGCGGGCGGTCGCGATCTCCTCGCAGAAGAGCCGATTGTATTCACTGGCTTCTGCGGCACTGGACCCGGCATGGGGCAGAAGTCGCATGAAGCGCTCGCCGGCGCTTGCGACAAGGTGCATGTCAGCGGCGGCCAACGGGTCTAGTCGCCAGGCCGCGGGGCCGATGGCCAGGCAGTTTGCTTGCCACGGTGCCGGACGGAAGCCGCATGCATGATCTGCGAAATCGATACTGTCACTGCCCAGCATCGCAGACGCCTGGCCATCGTCCAAATAGTCGCTGGCGAAGGTGAGTTTGTTGTGGAGGGATCCCGCCAGAGGAATTTGGCGCAGCCAGCCGGCGGGCATGGCCCTGTTGGTGGTGAATGGCGGCACCGTGCCGTCCTGGGGGCGGCGCATGCAGGCGACGCGATCAAAGGGCAGGGGCGGATCGGCCCGCCAGCCCCCGCTGCACAGTTTGCGGACGATCCGGCCATCCGGTGTGGCGTCCACGAAGAAGTCGGCAGCCACCGGTTCGCCGGCAGTCAGGCGTATCGAGGCGATGCGCCCGTCATTGCCGTAGTCGATTGCGCCGGCCTCATCGTGCAGGACTTTCACACCGTTGCGCACAGCGATTTCGCGCAACAGGGTGGTATAGGCGTCGGCGTCAAGGTGAAACCCGTAGTCCAGCGTCGACAGGAAGGAGCGCGGATCCTTGGCAGGCGGTGCGAAACGATTATCGGCCGCGGCGCGGGTAGCCAGGGCATATTCGGCATAGGCCGGACTGGATACCCCGTCCGAAAGCCGGGCCAGTTGCTGATGAAAACGAACCGGGCCGATACCGGCACCGATCTCGCCGTAGGGCAGGAAGGCGCTTGATCCTGCGCCGGAAAAGTCCTCGAAACGCTCGCCGAGTTTGAAACTGCCGCTGCATCGGCGAATCGCGTCGGCGTCCGCAAGCCCCAGGGCAGCGTGAAAGGTGCGGATCGACGGCAGGGTGGACACGATATCGGGTATTGTCGGCGCACCGGTCTCCATGACCGAAATCTCCGGAGCGGCGCCCTGGAGCCGTTGCGACAGGAGCGCGGCGAAGCCCCATCCGGCCGGGCCGCCGCCGGCGATGAGGAGCGAGGAGAGCGGGCGCGGCGCGGTCATGGCTAGACGGCCGCTGCGGCCGCTGCCGCGTCGAGATCCAGTACGGCAGTATGGCGAGGCATGCTTTCTGCCCGTGCGGCCAGATCGGACCGAAGGCCTGCCATCGCGGCCAGGGCCCGATCGTCCGGATAGGCCAGACAGCGTGGATCGGTCCGTTCGGGCAGTATGCCCTGACCGATCATGACTGCCACCCAGCTCGGTTCGAGGAACACTCCGTGTTCGTAGGCAGCGACAATGCCGCGCTCGCGGAACAGCTCGATCTTGCTGGCCAGGCTGTCGGGAATGTCCATGTTCCGGCAATAGACCCAGAATTCTGTGTCCGTGCGCGATGTCGCCTTGTAGTGAAGGATCAGGAAATCACGGACCCGCGTGTACTCCACGTCCATGATACGATTGAACTCGGCTGTGTCGGCGGGATCCCAGGCCCCGGTCGGGAAAAGGTCGAGCAGATTGCCTATGGCGGCCTGGATGAGATGGATGGAGGTCGACTCCAGAGGTTCCAGAAATCCGGACGACAGACCGATGGAAACGCAGTTCCTGACCCATTGCTGCCGGCGCTTTCCCGCGAGAAAGCGCAAGCGATTGGGCTGGGCGAGCGGTTCGCCTTCCAACTGTTCGCGCAGCAGTGCCTCAGCGCGGGAGTCGTCCATGAAGGCGCTGGCATACACGTGGCCATTGCCCACGCGGTGCTGTAGCGGAATGCGCCAGGCCCAGCCCGCCTCCAGCGCCGTGGCGCGCGTATAGGGAGGAAATTCGTCCGTGGATGCGCTGGGCAGGGCGATGGCACGGTCGCAGGGGAGCCAGTGCGACCAGTCGTCATAGCCGGCTTGCATGGCCTGTTCGATGACAAGTCCCCGGAAGCCGGAGCAATCGATGAAGAAGTCCGCGGCGATCCGGCGCCCATCGTCCAGAATGACGGCCTCTGCGAAGCCGGATTCTTGTTGAAGTTCGATCTCGCGAATGCGGCCCTCGGTACGGGTGACGCCGCGTGTCTCGGCGTACTCCCGCAGGTAGCGGGCATAGAGCCCGGCGTCGAACTGGTAGGCATAGGAATAGGTTGACAGCGGCGAAGACGGATCGGTTGCCGGCGGGGCAAAACGATTTCGCCGGGCCATGGCGATCGGCAGGGAGAACGCGTCCAGCGGGCCGGCTCGGTGCGCTCCCCCTACGCGTGTCCAATGATGATGAAAGCCGATCTCGCTCCCGGGAGTGCCGAAGGCCCCGAAGGGATGCATGTAGCGGTCGCCGATCCGGTTCCAGTCGCGAAATTCGATTGCCAGCTTGTAGGTGGCGCGCGTGCGTCGCACGAAGTCGGATTCGTCGATGCCCAGACTGGCATTGAAGTAACGGATATGGGGAATGGTCGATTCGCCGACCCCTACAGTTCCGATCGTCTCGGATTCGACAAGCTGGATATCAAGTTCGAGCCCCTGCAGCCCATTGGACAGGGCGGCAGCGGTCATCCAGCCGGCCGTCCCGCCGCCGATGATAAGCACGCGCCTCACCCTATTGTCTGACATGCGCCTGCGGCCTCCCCACCGCTGAGGAGGCCAGCTTATGCGACGCGTTTTGAAGAGGTCAATGCGCGGCGCTGCCCGAATCTCTTCAATCCACGCCGCGAATCGCGACATTGACATCGTGAGACAAAAGGCGGACCGTGACATTGGTGCGACACTTGGGAGAGATCGCCCCTGCCGGGGATAGGGATAAGGTTGCGGGGCGGCAATTCTTGAGTTACTCAGACAATTAATCAGACATTTGCGCTATGCAAAATTATTAGCGCTAACAAAACGCATTCAAAGGGGAGGAAGTCTGATGGAATCAACACCAAACGTGCCTGCGCGCCCGTCCCGGCGCCCGGTCTTGCCGGGTTGGAAGGAGAGCGTGTCCGCATTGGCTCTGACAGCGCTTCTGGCGGGTGTGCCCGTCTATGCGCAGGACGATGATGCCGACGATGCCGAGGATAACGGCGACGAGGAGGTTTCCGAAATCATCCAGGTGACGGGTTATCGCTCCAGCCTGCAGACCTCGCAGACCATCAAACGTGATGCCGAGGTCGTGGTGGACTCGATCACGGCGGAAGATATCGGCGCGTTGCCCGACCGCTCGGTCACCGAGGCGCTGCAGCGTGTACCCGGTGTCTCCATCGACCGCTTCCGCGCCGGCGTCGACCCGGACCACTTCTCGATCGAAGGCTCGGGCGTCGTCGTTCGCGGTCTGACCTGGGTGCGTTCCGAGCTGAACGGCCGCGACACCTTCTCGGCCAATAACGGCCGCATCCTGTCCTTCTCCGACGTGCCGTCGGAGCTGATGGGCGGCGTGGATGTGTTCAAAAGCCCGTCCGCCGATATGATCGAGGGCGGCATCTCCGGGACCATCAATCTTCGCACGCGCCGGCCCTTCGACGGAGCGCCAACGATCGCGGCGTCGATCGAGTCCAGCTATGGCGACTTCGCCGAAGAATGGAAGCCGACGTATTCCGTCATGGCGTCCAATCGCTGGGACACCGGTACAAGCGGCGAATGGGGCCTCCTGTTCAACTATGTGAACTCGGAACTGACGGCCCGCTCCGACGGTCAGCAGATCTCGAATTACGGCGAGCGCACGCTCTACGACAACGGCAATGTCGTGGCGACGCCCGGCGCGTCCGAAGTGGGCACGGTCTGGTTCCCGCGCGGCGCGGCGTTCCGCTCGCAGATTTTCGACCGCACGCGCGAAGGCATCGGTGCGGCCGCCCAGTGGCGTTCCGAAGACCGCACCATGGAGGCCACGCTTCAGTATCTGCGCTCCGACTCGCAGCAGGCCTGGACCGAGCATGCGATGGAAATCGCCACGGACAACGTCGCCAACAACGGCGACTCCCAGGCGGTGCTGGGTACCCAGCTGGACTTCGGCCCCTCGGGCCTGTTCACCAGCGGTGTGCTGACCAGTGACAATACCGGCTGGCGTTCCGACCAGTTCAACGGCGACAATCGCACGCCGGCGGAAGGCCTGCAGTCGAACAATATCCGCCGCGATGTGGTCCAGGACTACGTCACCGAGGATATCGGCTTCAATTTCAAGTGGACGCCGAACGACAGCTGGTCGTTCAATTTCGACTATCAGCACGTCGAATCCACGGTCGATGTGGTCGATATCGGTGTTTGGGCATCGACGTACCAGAATGCCGCGATCGGCATTTCCGGCGACAGTATCCCCTGGGTCACCTTCGGTCCTCCGGGCCTGGACGGTACGCCGTGTGCCGGCGACCCCGGGACGCAGAACTGCCCGGGCTATTTCCGTCCGCCGCACGACAGTTTCTCGGACCCGTTCAACTCCTTCCCGCGCGCAGCGATGGACCACATCGAGCAATCGGAAGGCACGCTCGACGCCTTCCGGGCAGACGGGGAATACCATTTCAACAATCCCGACCGGTGGGCGGAATCCATCCGCTTCGGTTACCGGCGCGCCAATCGCGACCAGACCACGCGCTTCTCGACCTATAACTGGGGCGTGATCTCGGAACAGTGGGGCGGTGGCGGCCCGGTCTGGCTCGACCAGAGTGTGCCCGGCGTCGGTACACTGGGTGACCATTTCACGACATTCAGCTTCGACAACTTCATGCGGGGCCAGGTGCCGGTGCCGACGGGCGATCAGCCGCGCCTGTTCTGGGGCTCGAACATCATCGAGAACTTTGCGGAGGTCACGAATTTCGGTGTTGGGGTCAGCGATCAATGGCGCCCCACTACGAGCTGCGAAAACTGGGAACCGCTGGCGGCCCGCTGCGGCGAGTTAGTCGACGGCACGCCCTTCCTCTTGCAGGAAGTGAACCCGATCCAGGAAACCTCGGATGCGATTTATGCGATGCTCCGGTTCTCCAACGATCTGGACAACGGCGTCAGCGTGTCGGGCAACTTCGGTCTGCGCTACATCAACCTGACGCGCGAGACGCAGGGCTATCATTCCTTCACGGATGTCAGCTTTGCCACCGAGGCCGATTGCTCCACCGTGCCGGCGGGGCAGCTTCCGCCGGATTTCTGCCTGCTTTCGTTTGAAGAACGCGAAGCGGCCCGGGCCTTCGCGGACGGGTCCATCACGCCGAACACCACGTCGCACGACATGGAGTACTATTTGCCGAGCTTCAACGTCGTGGCGCGGCTTGAGAATGGTTGGCAGTTCCGCTTCGGGGCGTCCAAGACGATTACCTATCCCGATGTCGGTCTGACACGCAATTTCTACAATATCACCCTTCAGGCCCCCGTCTTCGACAATAACGGCGTGCGGGTCCTGGATCCGACGATCAACTCGACGGTGGGTAATCCCTTCCTCGATCCGATCGAGTCGATGAACTTCGACGCGTCGGCCGAATGGTATTTCGCGGATGTGGGCTCGCTGACCTTCGCGTTGTTCTACAAGCAGCTCGACAATGTCATCACCAACGGTACCGAGCGCCTGACCTTCACCAATAACGGTGCGACCTTCTCCGGTATCGTGACGACGCCGTCGAACTCGCCGGAACAGGGCACGGTCAAGGGTTTCGAAGTCGCCTACCAGCAGACCTACGACTTCCTGCCGGGATGGTGGTCGGGCCTTGGCATGAATGCCAGCTACACCTATGTCGACAGTGAAGGCGTGGTTCAGTCCACCCTCTCGGCAACCGACCCGGATGTGGCGGCCGGCCGTGTGGCCAACATCGATACCAGCCTCCTGCCGCTGCAGGGTCTCTCGGAGCATACGGTCAACGTGTCCGGCTTCTACGAGACCGACCGGCTGTCATTGCGCCTGGCCTATGCCTGGCGTTCGGACTTCGTGGTCACCGTCCGCGACGTGATCGTGCCGTTTGCGCCGATCATCCAGGAAAGCGGCGGTCAGCTCGACGGCTCCGCCTTCTACTCGATCAACGACAATATCCGCATCGGTGTGCAGGGTGTGAACCTGCTCAACCAGGTGACCCGGACGAGCCAGGTCCTCAATGACGATCTGCTCACGGCGCCGCGGTCATGGTTCATGAACGACCGCCGGGTTTCCTTCATCCTGCGGGCGACTTACTAGCGTCGCCGAAACAAGGGGGCGCGGGACCGGTCCGGTTCCGCGCCCTTTTTCATGGACTTGGAGGAGGACGAGATGACGACAGGGTTGAACCGCCGCCAGGCTCTGGCGCTCACCGCGGGGGGGCTCGCTGTCTGTGCCGCTCCGGGCCTTCTGGCCCAGGAAGGCCCATCGCTTCACGAACTGGCCCGGACCAAGGGCATGCGCTTTGGCACGGCGGTCGGCATGGGGCGCCCCGGGACACTGACGGGCGCCTTCAGCGATCCGGCCTACCGCGCCATCGTCCAGCGTGAATGTGGCATTCTCGTTCACGAGAATGCGCTGAAATGGTACGTCCTGCGCCCGGACGAGGAGACGTATTTCTTCACCCCCGCCGATACGCTTGTCGACTTCGCCACCGAAAACGGGTTGGCGGTGCGCGGACACACCTTGTTGTGGAACCGCGAGGAGTTCTCCCCGGCCTGGGTGAACAATTACGATTTCGGCAGCCGGCCTGCCAGCGAAGCCGAACGCCTGGTGCGCGAACATATCGCGACCGTTGTCGCGCATTATCGCGGACGCATCACGTCCTGGGATGTGATCAACGAAACCATCGATCCCCGGACCGGCCGTTTGCGCGAGACCTCGCTGACCCGGCATCTGGGCGAGAATATCGTCGACATCGCTTTTGATGCCACGCGTGAAGCCGATCCCGGCGGAGAGCTGGTCTACAACGACTATATGAGCTGGGAGGCCGGCCACGAGATGCACCAGGAGGGCGTACTGCGCCTCCTCGAAGGCATGCGCGAGCGCGGCGTCCCGATCGATGCGCTGGGCGTGCAAAGCCATATCGGGTCCGGGAATTTCGACGAATCCACCGGTTTCGACACCGCACGCGACGAGCATTGGCGCGGCTTTCTGGACGGTGTTACCGGGCTCGACCTCGACCTGCTGATCACCGAATTCGACGTGCACGACAAGAATTTGCCCTACGACATCGAGAGCCGCGATACGGCAGTGGCCGATCTGGCACGGCGATACCTCGATCTGATGTTCTCCTATCCGCAGACCAAGGACGTGTTGTGTTGGGGATTGTGCGACCGCTATTCCTGGTTGCAGAATCTCTGGCCGCGTTCCGATGGCGAGGCCAAGCGGCCCACACCGTTCGATGCGGATTACCGGCCCAAACCGCTGTACGACGCGATCGCGGCCGCATTCCAGGCTGCTGCGCCGCGATAATCTTCCGTCAGTCCACAAACCCTGCCATCGTGAGACAGGTCCCCGGCAGAGGGGCGCGATGGGGAGGATCGAATGAGCAAAGACAGCGATAAGGATCGCGAGGCGGCGCGCCGGGCCTATTGGCGCGAGAACCTCACCCTCATGGGCATTCTCCTGGCGATCTGGTTCACCGTCTCCTTCGGCTTTGGCATCCTGTTGCGCGACTGGCTGGACCGGTTCTCGATCGGTGGAGCACCGCTGGGTTTCTGGTTTGCCCAGCAGGGCGCAATTTATGTCTTTGTAGTGCTGATCTTCGTTTATGCGGCGCGCATGACCCGGATCGAACGCAAATACCGGTTCGACGGGGAGTAGGCCGATGGACGCGACCCTGATCTGGACCGCCGTTTTCGTCATCTCGTCTTTCGGGCTCTATATCGGGATCGCGATCTGGGCGCGAGCTGCATCGACCGACGAATTCTATGTCGCAGGGCATCATGTCCCTCCGGTCTTCAACGGCATGGCTACCGCCGCTGACTGGATGAGCGCCGCCTCCTTCCTGTCCATGGCCGGCATTGTCGCCTTTGCCGGCTATGACGGTTCGGTCTATCTGATGGGCTGGACGGGCGGTTACGTGTTGCTGGCCCTGTTGCTCGCGCCCTATCTGCGCAAGTTCGGCAAGTTCACCGTTCCGGATTTCGTGGGCGACCGCTATTACAGCCAGGCCGCCCGGATCGTGGCGGTGATCTGCGCGCTCTTTGTCTCCTTCACCTATATCGCCGGCCAGATGCGTGGCGTGGGCATTGCGTTTGCCAATTTCCTGCATGTGCCGGTCGAGATAGGCGTTATCGTCGGGGCGATCATCGTCCTGTTCTATGCTGCGCTGGGCGGGATGCGCGGCATCACCTACACGCAAGTGGCGCAGTATTGCGTCCTGATCTTCGCCTTCATGGTGCCGGCCATTTTCCTGTCGCTGCAGATTACCGGTACACCGATCCCGCAGTTGGGCTTCATTGGCAACGCCCAGGATGGCACGCCGCTCCTGATGTCGCTCGACCGGACCCTGACCGACCTCGGCTTCCAGCCTTACACCGAGGGCGTCAAATCTAAACTGGACGTTTTCGCCATCACCCTGGCGCTGATGGTTGGCACGGCCGGCCTGCCGCACGTCATCATCCGCTTCTTCACCGTGCCGCGTGCGTCAGATGCCCGCCGTTCGGCCGGCTGGGCGCTGGTCTTCATCGCCATTCTCTACACTACGGCGCCGGCCGTGGCAGTATTTGCCCGGTCCAACTTCATCGACACGGTCAATGAGAGCACCTATGCGGCGGATATGCCGGCGGAGGACCGGCCGGCGGACGCCACGCCGGCCTGGTTCTACAATTGGGAAGAGACCGGTCTGCTGGGATTTACCGACCACAATGGCGACGGCCGTATCCAGTACCGCGCCGATCCGGAGACCAATGAGGTGACCACGCTGGATCGTGACATCTTCGTGCTCGCCAATCCGGAGATTGGCAATCTGCCGGCGTGGGTGATCGGTTTGGTCGTCGCTGGCGGACTTGCCGCTGCGCTGTCGACCGCGGCGGGCCTTCTCATGGTGATCTCCTCGGCCGTTTCCCACGATCTGTGCAAGAAAGTGCTCATGCCCGGGATGAGCGAGATGCGCGAGCTCCTGATCGCACGCTCCGCTGCCGTGGGTGCCGTGATCGTCGCGATATTCGCCGGCATCTATCCGCCCGGCTTTGTGGCGGCCGTGGTGGCTTTCGCTTTCGGTCTGGCAGCCGCCAGCTTCTTTCCGGCGATTTTTCTCGGCATTTTCTGGAAGCGGATGAACAAGGAGGGGGCCATCGCAGGCATGCTGACCGGCCTCCTCGTGACCGGTGCCTATATCGTCCACTTCAAGATCGGTTTTTCCGCGGTTGTGATCGGCGTCGTCGCGCTCGTGCTCGCGGCCGCTTCGGGCATTCTCTACTACGGCACCCGCAAACAGGGCGATGCGACGACGGTTCCGCTCTATATCGCTATCGCGCTGACCCTGATCTCTGCGCTTGGACTGACCGGTATACTGCCGGACCTCCCGACGGGCTCGGACGAGGACTGGTTCCTGGGGATATCACCCGAAGGCTTCGGCAGCGTCGGCATGCTGCTCTCCTTGGCTGTGTCGATCGTTGTGGCGTTGGCCCGGAGGGCACCGCCGCAGGAGGTGCAGGACATGGTGGAAGAGATACGTCTGCCTTCGCCAACAAGCCCGGCGGAATAGCCGACGACTTCACGCTGGTTTGACGGTCGCTTCACTTTCCTTTGATGCCAGGCCCGGTTTTGCGGGGCGGATTCGCGCACCATTTGCCTGAGCGGCGCCGATGGGGCGCTCCAAGCTTCAAGGAAAGATATTCATGTCCAGCTTCACTCTTCACACGGCGGAGACCGCACCGGAAGACGCCCGGCCCCTGATCGAGAAGTCCCGGTCCGCCTTCGGGATGCTGCCCAACCTGCATGCCGTCATGGCCGAGTCGCCGCAACATCTCGAGGCCTATCAAAACTTGCATGCCCTGTTTCAGGAAACCTCCCTGGGCGTTGTCGAGCGCAACGTGGTCTGGCTGTCCATCAATGTAGAACACGGCTGCCACTATTGCGTGCCCGCGCATACCGGTATCGCCAAGTCCCAGGGCGTCAGCGACGGACTGATCGACGCGCTGCGCGAGGGCCGGGCGCTCACCGACCCGCGGCTCGAGGCGCTGCGCCAATTCACGTTGAAACTGGTGCGCGAGCGCGGCCGCGTCAGTGAGAGCGATGTAAACCTCTTTCTCGCTGCCGGATTCACCCGCCGTCACATACTCGAAATTGTGCTGGGCGTGGCACAAAAGGTGATGTCGAACTATGTCAATCACTTGGCCGACACGCCCGTCGACGCTCCCTTTGCCAAGTTTGTATGGACACCGTCCGCCGAAGCTGCCCAATAGGCCGGCCCCGGACTTGTGAGGGCGGTGGTTGGCGTCGCCCTCACTTCCCATTCACGTCATCGCGACGAGCGCGAGGCTGGAACCCACGATCCACACTCCCGTGAAGAGCTTCAGCCGGAAGGCGCCGAGCGTCTGGGCAATCCACCGTCCGACATATCCGCCCAGGACAACAGCCGGCGCGGCAAAAACCAGTATCTCCGTAACCACCTGGCCGGCCGCGATGTGATGGCCCACCCCAGCCAGCACGCTCAGCGCCGAGCATATGACGGCGGGTGCCACACAAAGCTCCAGCGGGTAGCGGCGCAGGAACAGATAAAGCGCCAGCATCTCCCCGACGCCGACCGAGAACAGTGCTGTTGCAGCTCCACCCAACACGCCAATGCCCAGGACGCAGATGCGGTCCATACGCGTCAGGCCGGCAGAGCTTTCGTCCGGGGCGTCCCTTCTTGCCAGCTGGGCGAGAAGCAGCAGGCCCAGACCTATGGAAAAGCCCTTGAACAGAAACAGCGCCGTCTGGCCATCCACAAGACTGAAACGTTGGGTCAGCAGCAGCGATGGCAGCGCGCCGGTCATGGTCAAGGCGACGACAAGTGGTAAATGTTCGCGAGCCGCGCGCTCGCCCGGCATCGGTGCCGGGCGCCAGAGCCGTGCAATCCAGGTCAGGCTACCGGCCGACATGCCGAAACACTGGATCGCAAAGCTCACACCGACCACGGTTTGCGGGTCGAGTGCAGAAAGGCCTCCTTCGCGCAGGAGATTGAAGACCGGCACGAAAACCACGCCTCCACCGACGCCCGTCGAATTCGCGATGCTGGCTCCGAAAACGCCGATCAGCGAAACCGGCCAGAGATCCGGCAGCATGGCCGTGTCAGGCCGGCCCAGAAGCCAGACTGCCAGATAGCCCAAGCCCAACGCTCCGGCGCCGGTCCCGATGAGGAGGGATAGAATGCGGGGTGTGGCCGGTATCCGGTCCCCCAGTCTTGTCACCACGTTTCCAGCCCCCAGCCTGCCCATCTTGCTGCGCCTATCCGGCGTCACCGCAATCGCGCGCTGCATCCGTGTCTGAGTCAAGCTGGATATCACCGATGCCGATTTCTCCGCCCGAACCCGTCGTGCGCAGAATGAAGACAGTATCGATGGCGCTCATGTCCACGCCGGCGTCAGCGAAGCAGGCCAGGCTGAGGCGGTATTCCTGCCATGGACCGGTTGGCAGGGTGACGGGCAGGAAGCGGTTGCAGTCTGCGTTGCTGTTGCAGCCCATCCCGATTTCAACCGTAACCGGGTCGGACGGCACGTTGCGGGCGCGGAAGGATAACTCCATGGCTCCATTGGACTGACGGTTGAGATCGGCCGGCTCGTCGGCCTCGATGCGCAGGGCATCGCCCGGCGCTGTCCAGACGAGACGCAGCGAATCTTCCTGGCTGACGCGATCGGTGGCCGACACTGTCAGCGCACCCGCACTGGCCGGCAGGCTGTCGACGTCGATCAGCGTTCCGTCGGCCCCGGCCAACCGGACCTGCCAGGGCGCCATGGCCTGGCCCTGGGCAAAGAAGGTGTTGCTGGACGACCGGTCTTCCGCCGACAGGCCCGACTCTTCAGGCAGGGCCGCAAGATTGCCGTCACTGGCGTAGCTCAGCCCGTAGCCGTAGGCGAAGAGCGGATCGTAATCCGCATCGCCGGCATTGAGTGTCGCCTGAAGGGCTGTGCGCGGCCAGGAATAGGACAGGCGTCCGGTGAAGTCATAGCCATCCCCGGCATCGAACAGCAGATCGGCAACACCGCCGCCTTCGCTGCCTGGAAGCCAGGCGGCGACAAATGCATTCGAGGCGTTGATCTCCGGATTGGTCCACAATGGCCGGCCGGACAGGAAGACCGAGACGACGGGGATGTCCATCTCGCCAAACCGGTCGAGCACGACCGGGTCGAAACCCGTGGGCTCGAAGTCGACATGGTCCCGGTCGCCCTGGAATTCGGCGTAGGGGTCCTCGCCATAGACCGCGATCACGACATCCGCCTCGACCGTTTCGTTGTCACCATTGCGGTCGAAAATCACCGTGCCGCCGGCCGCTTCCACAGTTTCGCGGATACCGTCGAGGATGGTCTGGCCGTTGGGAAAGTCGGAATTCTCGATGCCACCGCCTTGCCAGGACAGGGTCCAGCCGCCGGAAGCCTTGGAAATACTGTCTGCGCCGTCGCCGATCACAAGCACACTCAGCTCGGCGTCGAGCGGCAATAGTCGATCCTCGTTCTTCAGCAGCACCAGAGACTCGCGCACGGCCTGGCGAGCAATGGCGCGATGTTCGTCCGAGCCCAGGATCGTGGTGTCGCCCGCCAGCGGACGGGTCGAGGGCAAACCGCGTTCGAAAATGCGGGCAGCAATCTTCACCCTCAGGATGCGGCGTACGGCGTCGTCCAGCCGCTCCATCGGGATCGTGCCCTCGCGGACGTGGCGAAGCGTACTCTCATACAGACCCCGCCAGCTGTCCGGGGCCATATACATGTCCAGCCCGGCATTGAGGGCCTGCGGGCAGTCGGTCGCCGAGCAGCCCGGCAGCGTGCCGTGACCGTTCCAATCGCCGACAACGAAACCGGTAAAGCCCATTTGTTCCTTAAGGACGCCGGTCAGCAGCGGGCCGTGACCGTGCATGCCTTGTCCCCACCACGAGGAAAAGGAGGCCATGACGGTTTGGACGCCCGCCGGGACGGCGGTGAAATAGCCCGCGCCGTGAATGTCGCGCAGCTCGGCTTCGGATATCTGCGCATCGCCCTGATCGCGCCCGTCCAGCGTGCCGCCATCGCCGAGATAGTGCTTGGCCGAAGAGATTACCGAACCCACGCCCATGAAGTCGGCGGACCCGTATTGGCCCTGCAGGCCCGCGACGATGCGGGGAGCATATTCAGCTGCGATTTCAGGATGTTCTGAGAAGCCTTCATAGGTTCGGCCCCACCGGTCATCGCGTGGCACGGCAAGAGTGGGTGCGAAGGTCCAGTCGTGTCCCGAAACGGACAATTCCCGGGCGGTGACGCGGGCTATGTCTTCGATCAGGTCGGGATTATGCGTCGCGCCCAAGCCGATATTGTGTGGGAAGACTGTGGCGCCGATCAGATTGGCATGGCCGTGCACGGCATCGATGCCCCATATAATCGGGATCGAGACCTCCACCCCCTCCTGTTCCAGGGAGGCCTGGTAGTAGGCATCGGCGGCCTCGAGCCAGGTTTGTGTATCGGCATAGGGAAGAGGGCCCGGCGCTGAATTGCCGCCCGACAGGACCGAGCCGAGATGATAGTCGCGCACGTCTTCCGGCGTGACCGAGCCGCTATCGGCCTGGATCACCTGGCCTACCTTCTGCTCCAGGGTCATGGTCGCCAGGATTGTCTCGACCCGGGCTTCGACCTCGGGGTCGAGCGGCAGTGGATCGAAGCGTGGCCAATTGGCCGGATCGATGACCGGAGTGTCCGTGGGCGATGTGCTGTTGGCGGTCGTATCGTCCCGGGCCGTCGCAGGCGGCTCGCTGCAGGCGGCCATGAGGCTCAATACGCAGGCTGGTGCTGCAGCAGACGAGAGTATGGATTTCAGTGTGCGCGGCATGGATTTCCCCTTAGAATTCGCAGTGTCGCCGAATAAAGACGACGTTGTCTTTTCGTCTTTCTTGCATTGGTGTCGTGCAGTCATGAAAGGGCCTGGCTCCTGGCTCAATCGCTGGCCGATGCCTGACCGGTTGCGGTGGTGTCGAGAAATGCAGCGATCCAAAACACGGGCGCGTTCCAGTTGATGGCGACTTCGTTGAGTGCGTAGGCGCGGTAATCGTCGGCCCAGCAGGCTTGCGGTTCGCATGTGCCGCGCATTTCCCGGGCGACGGGATCAGCCATGTTGGAGGCATTGGCACCTCCGGAAACGGCCCCCGGCGGAGCTTCCGGATACTCCGGATCGGCGCCGGCGCCCCAGAAACGATGGTGCGGATAGCGCATGGACCGCTCGCCATAGCCGGCAATATAGGACTGATCCAGCGCATTGCGGCCGAGCAGGTAGTCCATCGCGTCGACAACGGCGTTGCGGTAGCGTGCATCGCCGGTCAGATCGTAGGCAGTCGCAAGGACGATGCCGCGATTGGCCAGATTGCCGTTCGAGCCCCAGACGTATTGCGATCTCTCAAAGGGAAAGGCATAGCCCTCGCGCTCGCGGTCGGAGAGATACTTGTCGGCTGCTGCCAGGACCGTGTTCCGGGCTGCTATCCCGAGCCCGGACGGGACGGTATCGGGACCGAGTGTCGCAATACTCAGCGCCGGCAAAAGTCCCACGGAGGGCCAGGCGATGTCGGCGTGTTCGGCGGTGAATGCGGGAGCCTCTTCCGGTTGATCGGCATCACGGGCCAGATCGTCCAGATAGCGCTCCTCGCCCGTGGTCAGGAAAAGCTCGGCCGCTGCCCAGTCGAACTCGTCAGCAAGGTCGTTATCACCATAACTCCCGCCACCGTCGAAATTATTGTAGGCGAAGATGTCGGGATGGCGGTGAGCGGCGTCATAGGCTCGTTCGGCTGCGTCCAGGCAGCGTGCGGCAAAGTCGTCGTCCCGGCTGCGCCAGACCCGCGCGCACTGTGCAGCCGCGGCGGTCAGGTTCAACGTCGCAGCGGTGGAAGGCGGCTGCAGGAAGCGCTGTTCGTCGGCGTCCGAGGGCAGGATGGGAAGCGGCAGCCACGCGCGTTCGTGCATCTTGTGATGCGCCAATCCAGATCCGTCGATCACCGTGATGTCCAATGCCGCCTCGTCGCTCTGGCGGCCTTTCGCAACAGCCACTTCGGCGCCTTCAGGCACTTGCATGGCCAGCATCCATTCCAGGTGCCAGCGCGCCTCGTCGAGAATGTCGGTAATGCCGTTGCCGTTCTCCGGCAGCGGAGCGCGGCCATCGCCCCAGCCCAGGGCATCCGGACCGCCGAGACGATCCAGGCGTTCGACGAAATTCTGCAGTGTCCACACCGAAATCCCGCCATTGACGACATACTGGCCATAATCGCCCGCATCCGCCCAGCCGCCTGTAACGTCCCGCGTATAACCGCAGCCCGGCCAGTGATTGCCAAGCCGGTCCTCGCCGTGAAAACAGGTCAGCTCGGAATTCTCGAACCCGGCGGCCCGCGCCCATTGCGGGCCGGGCGCATGCTCTGCTTCGATCGGCGTACCCAGCCGGTTGAGATAGAAATAGGTCAGTGTATCGACGCTGAGCTGTGCGTAGGGATTGTCCACGACCTCGAAGGGCCGGCCCGTCGTGCCGCAGGCCTCCAGCACATAGCCCTGCCCGGCGGTGTCCAGCGCACCGAAATCGATTCGGTGGACATGGTCTCCCGAGCTGTCGTCAGCTCCGAAGACCAGGCTCTCTCCGTGCAGGACGGTGCTTCCGTCCGGCGCGACTACGGACCACATGACAGGTTCGCTGTGTCCGGTACGCAGGATCGCCGTTTTGGACGCATCCGGTTCAAAGCCGAGATGGCTCATGCGGATGGCCGGGGCGCCGTCAACGGTCGCAGCGGCAGGCTCACAGGTCTCGGCCGAGATACCGGTTGTGGCAAGTGCAGTGAGCAGCGCCGCGGTACCGGCGCGGCAGTGGATGGAACAGACGAGCGACACACTTCCTCCCGGATCGCTATGATTTGGATCTTGCCGGCTTTTGACCCGGTGTCACGACGCAATGTGTCGGATGAACCGTCCCTGCCGTCTTGACAGACCCCTTGTATGCCGACGAAGGTGTCAGGTACTGACAACGCTGTCAACAATGACAGGAAGCAACCGCCTGGGGAGGGCGGAAGGGGATTACTGGTCCGCGAGCACACGGCTCGCATAGCGGCTATCTCTTTGTATTTATGCCTGTCTTCGGTGTGTCAGATCAGGCCTTCGGCGATCGCTTCAAAATGGGTGCCGATGGTTTGATGGAACAAGGCCGCCTGTCCCTCCTGGCGGCTTGGGAGAACTGATGCGCAGCCAGGGCCACCGGGTCGACTGGCTGCGTTCTTTCATTGTCGAGGGGCGGGATAACGGGAGAGGTGCCGCGTGAAGAGATCGATCAAGAAGATTCTGGCCGCGATGCTGTGCGCCGGGATGACGGCCGTGGCTTCGGCCCAGGAGGGGTTGGAGGCGCATTCCCAGCGAGTGCGTGGTCTGGTGTCTCAGATGACACTGGAGGAGAAGCTGGGGCAGCTGACGCAGGCAGCGGGCGGTCGGTCGATGTCGCTTAATTCCCGGCTCACACCGGACGAGCTCGATCGCGTCCGGCGCGGCGAAGTGGGGTCCTACCTGCATGTGGCCGGCGCGGAACCCCTGGAAGAACTGCAACGCGTCGCTGTCGAGGAGAGCCGTCTGGGAATACCGCTCCTCTTTGCGATGGATGTGGTCCATGGCTATCGCACGCTTTTCCCCGTGCCGATCGGCATGGCGGCATCTTGGGATCCGAATGACTGGACCGTAGCGGCGCGCATTTCCGCAGAAGAGGCAACGGCGTCGGGCCTGCACTGGACCTTCGCTCCGATGATCGACATTGCCCGCGATCCGCGGTGGGGCCGGATTGTGGAGGGCGCCGGGGCCGATCCCTATCTCGGTGCCCGTATGGCCGAGGCGCAGGTGCGCGGCTATCAGGGCGAGAATCTCGCCGCCCGCAACACGTTACTGGCGACGGCGAAGCATTTCGGCGCCTATGGCGTTCCCCTGGGCGGGCGCGATTACGGCACGGCCGACATTTCCGAGCGCAGTCTGCATGAAATCTATCTGCCGCCCTTCCACGCCGCGACCCGGGCAGGAGCTGGCTCGATGATGACCGCCTTCAACGATATCGCCGGCGTCCCGTCCACAGCGAACGAGCACCTTATCGACGGGGTTCTGCGCGGGGTCTGGGAATTTGACGGCCTGATGCTGAGCGACTGGAACGCGATCGCGGAACTGATCAATCACGGCATTGCGAGCACCCGCGCGGAAGCTGGTGCGCTGGCGCTGCGTGCCGGTGTCGACATGGACATGACCAGCGGGGTGTTCGGGCGCGAATTGGCCGAGGCGATTGCCTCCGATCCTTCGCTGTTGGCCGATCTCGATCTTGCCGTTGCGCGTATTCTGACCGCCAAGGAGCGGCTGGGCCTGTTCGACGCCCCTTATGCCTATCACGATGCCGGACGAGAGGCTTCCGCCCTTCTGACACCGGATAGCCGGGCTGAGGCGCGCCGCATTGCAGCCCGGTCCATGGTGCTCCTGCGCAACGAGAACGAAGCCCTGCCGTTAAACGAAGGGGCCGGACGCATCGCCGTGATCGGTGCCCTTGCCGAGGATGCGATGACCCAGCTGGGCTCCTGGCGTGCACGGGGGCAGGCCGAGGATGTTGTTACCATCCTGGACGGGTTGCGCGAGAATGCCCCGGCGGGCGTTCAGGTCGAGTACTCGGCCGGGGCCGCGCCTGGCAACGAGGATCGCTCCGGGATTGCGGACGCTGTCGAGCTTGCTGCGCGCAGCGATCATGTCCTGCTGGTTATCGGCGAGCCCTACTCTCTTTCGGGTGAGGCGCGCAGCCGGTCTGACTTGCGCCTGCCGCAAAGCCAGCGGGCCCTGGCCCGGGCCGTGCTGGAAACCGGCACGCCGGTCACAGTATTGCTGGTCACCGGACGCCCGCTGGCGATCCCCGATCTTGCCGACCGGGCGGATGCGATCCTGAATACCTGGATGCTGGGGGTCGAAGCGGGCAATGCCGTAGCAGACGTGGTTTTCGGCGCGGTTTCTCCAGCCGGCCGTCTGCCGGTGTCCTTCCCGCGTACGACCGGTGCCGTGCCCTTCACCTATTCTGAAAATCCGGCCGGACGCCCGGCGCATCCCGATCTTGATCGCGATACCAACCGGTATATCGACCAGCCCATCACGCCGCTGTACGCTTTCGGGCATGGGCTAAGCTATGCGCGCTTCGAATATGGCGAACTGAGCGTGTCCGCTGCGAGCGCCGGTCCCGATGAAACCGTGATCCTGTCGGTTCCGGTTACCAACACGTCGGGCCGTGCGGCCGATGAGGTGGTGCAGCTCTATATGCGCGATCCGGTGGCATCCATCGCGCGGCCGCGCCTGGAATTGCGCGGCTTCGAGCGGATCACGCTCGAGCCGGGCGAAACCCGCACCGTCAGGTTCGAATTCCGCCCCGCCCAGGCCGCAATCTTCCGCGCCCCGGGGATATGGGATGTCGAAGCCGGCCGACTGGACTTCCATGCCGGTGCGGCCTCCGACGATCTGCGGGCCTCAGCCTCGCTCGAGATCGGCGGTACGGCGCAGACATCCGTGCCGGCGGCGGCTATCGCGACGCCGGGGAGCAGCGAATGATGCGGCGGCGCGACTTCCTGCTGGCATGCGGCGCGGCCGTCGCCACGGCAGGATGCAACCAGCCAGCAACCAGAGGGCCGGGCGTCGTGGAGCGCCTGGACCCGGCGCTCGACGCGCTGATCGATCCGGCCGTGCAGGCCGAGGTGCTGGGAGAGGGGTATGGCTGGTCGGAAGGGCCGGCCTGGGACCGTGACCGCATGTGTCTCTACTTCACGGACGTGCCGGGCAACACTGCCTATCGCTGGGCGCCGGATGACGGGGTTGGCGTCTTCCTCGATCCGTCCGGGATTCCAAGGGAGCAGGCGGGCGGGTTTCGCGAACCGGGTGCGAACGGGCTCTGGTACGCGGGAAACGGACATCTCCTGGTGTGTAATCACGGCCGCCGCGCCATTGAGCGGCTGGACGTGGCGTCCGGCCGGCGAACCGTCGTGGCGGACCGCTTTGCCGGTGAGCCCTTCAACTCGCCCAACGATCTCGTTCAGGCACGGGATGGAACCATCTATTTCACCGATCCGCCCTACGGGCTGGAAGGCCTCGATGCATCGCCATTAAAACGCCAGGACGCGAACGGGGTCTACCGGATCGCGCCTGATGGCGGCGTGATGCGCCTCGCAGCGGACATGACCTTCCCAAACGGGATCGCATTATCTCCGGACGAACACAGTCTCTACGTCGCACAGTCCGACTCCGCCGCGCAGCAGATCCGGCGCTTTGAGCTCGACGGAGCGGGCGGGGTTCGCGATGCCGGGGTCTGGTTCGATGCCAGCCGGTTTGCGGGGGAGGGGCAGCCGGGCCTGCCCGACGGGATGGCGGTATCGGCCGACGGCCATGTCTTTGCTACGGGGCCGGGCGGAGTTCTGGTGCTCTCACCGGAGGGCCAGTGTCTGGGACGGATTCTCACCGGTCGCGCCACAGCGAACTGTGCCTTCGGCGGCGACGGATCCGATCTCTTCATCACTGCCCATGACCGTCTGCTGCGCTTGCCGACGCGTGTACGGGGCGTGCAATGGAACTGATCGGAGAGTATCGCGCTGTCATCGCCACGATCGCCGCAGTGGCGGGGCTTCTTGTTCTGATCCTGCGCTTTCGGATGAATGCGTTTGCGGCACTCATCCTGGTTGCGACCTTGGCAGCACTGGCGGCGGGAATGGCGCCGGGTGAGGCTTTCGACACCGTCATTGCCGGCATAGGCGGAACGCTGGGTTTTATCGCCGTGGTGATCGGGCTGGGAGCCTTGTTCGGTGCCATTATCGAGGCATCGGGCGGCGTGCAGAGCCTTGCGGCCCAACTGTTACCGGGTGTGGGCATCGGACGCGGACGCTGGACTATGAGTGCGCTGGGACTTCTCGCCTCGATCCCGGTCTTCTTCGATGTCGCCCTGATCATCCTGGCGCCGCTGGTGTTTGCAATGGCCGAGCGGGCGAAACGTCCGGCCCTGGCTTTCGGACTGCCATTGCTGGCGGGGCTCGCTACGGCCCATGCCTTCATTCCGCCCACGCCGGGGCCGATCGCCGTGGCGGAAATTCTGGGAGCCGATCTGGGATGGGTGATCGGTTGCGGGATGGCTGTGGGCGTATTTGCCGTGGCCCTGGCCGGACCGGTCTACACGGCGTGGCTCGACAAGCGAGGCGCCTTGCCTGTGGGTGTCCCTGCCGACCCGTTGCCGGCAGACGACAGGCCGGCAGCAGGCGAGGTGCGTGCAGGAGCGGGGCTGACGGCGGGTCTGATACTGTTGCCGCTTGTGCTGATACTGGCCGGTACCATGGCCCGTTCCGTGCTGGCGGCAGGGCCGGTGAGGGCCGGTTTCGAACTCGTCGGGCATCCCTTCGCCGCCTTGCTTATTGCCTGCGGGGCAACGCTGTGGCTGTTGCCGGCGCAGAGTCCGGAGCAAAAGTCGCGCCTCGGCGATGCACTGGGCCGAGCGTTGGAGCCGGCCGGGGCTGTGATTCTGGTCACGGGCGCGGGCGGGGCCTTCAAACAGGTTCTGGTCGATACGGGAGCCGGAGCACAGTTGGCCGACGCCGCGTTGGGATTGGGCATGACGCCGCTTGTCGCGGGATACGTCATTGCGCTGCTGGTACGCGTCGCGCAAGGCAGTGCCACCGTGGCGATGATCACAGCGGCCGGGCTGACGGCGCCGCTGGCCGGGGCGGCTGGCCTCGGTGCAGCAGACCTTGCTCTCGTCGTGATCGCAGTAGCCGCCGGGGCGACCGGCTTGTCACATGTCAACGACTCGGGCTTCTGGTTGGTCAATCGCATTTTCGGCCTGTCCGAGGGGGACACGCTGCGCACCTGGAGCGTTGCGGCCACGATTGTCAGCCTGGCAGGCTTTGCCGGAAGTCTGGTCCTGAGCCTTCTTGTCTGACGTCATGGCCCGGACGCCCAACACGGGATGGGACATGGTCAGGCTCAAGACGGTTGCCGCCTATCTCGGCTATGGAGTCGGCGATTTCGGCCTCAACATCTACTGGAATGCGCTCTCGCTTGTGCTGCTGTTCTGGTATGCCGAAGTTGTTGGCCTGACACCGCAGGTGGCCGGGGCGATCTATTTCGTCGGCATGGCCTGGGACGCCGTCTCCGATGTGATTGTGGCCAGTCTGGCCGAACGCACACGCTCCCGCTTCGGTACCTACCGGCCGCATATCCTGTTCGCCGGTCCGGCGCTGGGCGTGTCCTTTGTTCTCCTGTTCTGGATCCCCCCGTTCGAGGGTATTGCCCTGGTCGCGGCATTGACGGCGACGCACATTCTGTTTCGTACCGTCTACACGATCGTGGCAGTGCCCTATTCTGCGCTCGCTGCGCGATTGACCTATTCCAGCGTTGAACGGACCACCTATTCCGGTGTTCGGATGTTCTTTGCCTTTACCGGTCTGCTCATCGTGTCCGTGCTCTGGTTCCCTCTGGTGCGAAGCTTCGGTGACGGCGAGGACATCTCCGGCCCCGGCTTTCAGGCTGCCGCCGCGATCGGTGCTGTGACTGCGACGCTGGCCCTTCTGCTGTGTTTCCTGGGTACGCGCGAAAACCCCCCGTTGGGCCGGCTGGGTGCCGGCAAGGGCCATGGGATGGCGGATTTCTGGCGTGCGGTGCGCGCCAACGGGGCGCTGGGCCTGCTGCTGGCCCTCATTTTCCTGCAGTCGAGTGCGGTCGCGAGCTTTCTGATTCCTCTGACCTTTTTTGTCGAAGTCCACGCGCCGGTATTTGCCGCCAAGGAAGCCGTCATGACGGCCTATGCAGTGGCGACGCTGGTCTCGATTCCGCTGTGGACAATGGTGATCCGGCGTTTCGGGAAGAAGACGGGCTGGATCGCGGCCTGCATCATCGCAGGCCTGGCGGGACTGGATCTGGCGATCTGGGGCGCGCGGGTGGTGTCGGGTATTCCGCTTCAGGTGGTGGTCTATGGTTCGGCCTTCGGCGCCTTCGGCGTGCTGGTCTGGGCGCTGGTACCGGATACGGTGGAGTACGGCCAGTGGCAGACGGGCGATCGCAACGAAAGCGCGGTGTTCGGTTCGGTGCTCTTGACCCAGAAACTCTCCAGCGGGCTGATGGGACTGTTCGTCGGAACGATGCTGTCGCTCGTCGGCTATGACGTCACCCAGGACATCCAGGCGCAATCGACCATCGACAGTCTGCGCCTGCACATCTTTCTGGGACCAACAGTGCTGCTGGCGCTGTCGAGCCTGGTCATTCTAAGATTGCCGTTGAATCGGCGGGTTCACGCCGAAATCGTTGGCCGGATCGGGGACGACTGATACGGCGCCGGGCGCGGAAAACGTGCGGCGAAAGGAGCGAATGCATGGCAAAGATGATCGATGTGGCCAATAGGGCCGGAGTTTCGATCAAGACGGTGTCGCGTGTTCTCAACAACGAACCGCACGTCAAGCCTGCCCTGCGCGAACAGGTTCGGGCGGCTGCACGGGAGGTCGGCTATGTGCCCTCAACCCCGGCCCGCCGCCTGCGCTCGCGGCGTAGCTATACCATTCATATGGTTTCGCACTCGCACCGCTCGAACTATGTCAACGCTATCCAGTTCGGCGCCATGCAAACCTGCCAGGAGGAGGGCTATCAGCTTGTCATGTCGCTGATGGACGATCTGCGCGACCTGCCGCTTGGAGACCTGCGCGAACGTTTCAGCCATTTGATCGCCACGACCAAGCCGGACGGACTGGTCCTGGTGCCGCCATTGTCGAATGACGAACGTCTGTTCGACCTTTTAAACGAGTTCGAGGTCCCGGTGGCCCGGGTCGGGCCGAATAACATCCCCGCCGCCCAGATCATCGTGAAGATCGACGAGCGCAAGGCAGCCCGCGAACTGACCGAACATCTCATATCGCTGGGCCACAAGCACGTCGCCTTCGTGCGCGGCAAGGAAGACCAGAACGCGACGCACGAGCGCTTCGCCGGCTATTGCGACGCGCTTTCTGCGGCAGGCATCGCCCTTGATGACAGTCTCGTCCTGCCCGGGGATTTCAATTTCGAAGCCGGACTTGCGGCCGGGCATGCGCTGCTTGGACGCGAGGATCGGCCGACCGCCATCTTCGCAGCCAATGACGACATGGCGGCCGGCGTGCTGATGGCGGCCCACCGGATGGGGCTGGAAATTCCGCGCGACGTGTCGATTGTCGGATTTGACGATTCCGAGATCGCCGAGAAAATGTGGCCGGCGCTGACCACGGTTCGCCAGCCCTTGCTGGAATTGGGTAGCAGCGCGGCGCGCCAGATTATCGACGCTGCCACCCGCAAAGCGCCGGCACCAGAACCTGCGCCCGGCGAGTTTCTAGACTATTCGGTCATCTATCGCGATTCCACCGGTCCGGCGCCGGGCCGGTAACAGCCTTGCTCGGACGGGCTGCGGTGAAGCACTGGATTTCCGGGGTATGTTAGGGGTAACATTCGTCCTATAAGGCGCTGTCGGCTCCCCGATGGCGGGCGGACAACTGGACCTGAAGATCCGGGGCAGGGGAAGTATGACCAACGAGCCCAGCTATCTGGTCGCTGATATCGGCGGCACCAATGCGCGCTTCGCCATCGCGCGCGGTACGGTGCAAACCGGATTCGATCTCGACCACATCCGCCGGCTCAAGAATGAGGACTTCGAGCATCTGCGTGATGCCGTGATGGCTTATCTGGAGACCTGTCGCGGCGAGCATCCGACGCGCGCCTGTTTCGCGGTAGCCTCTCCCATCCGCCCGGGCGAGGTCCAGCTTACCAATGCGACCTGGCGCTTCGATCCGGCCGAGCTGGGCCGGGATCTGGGGATTGCGGGCCTGATTGCGGTCAATGATTTTGCGGCGCAGGCGCGCGGCGCACCGCTGACGCCGGACGCAGAGATTGTCGAGATCAATGAAGGGCGGCCGATCCTCAACGCTCCGCGCGCGGTGCTGGGGCCGGGGACCGGGTTGGGCCTCGGCCTCCTGATTCCTGATGGCGAGAGCCTGCGGGTGGTTGCTACCGAAGGCGGGCATGCCGCCTTCGCGCCGCGCACCGAGCTGGAAATGGAAGTCGCGGGCATATTGTCGCGAGAATACGACTTCGTGTCTTGGGAACGCGTGCTGTCGGGCCGGGGCCTGGTCAATATCCATCGCGCCTTGTGCCAGATCGAGGGTGAGGCCTGGCCCGGACACCGCCCGGAAGCCATCACCGAGGAAGCCAAGACTGATCCGGACTCGCTCAGTGCGCGCGTCGTCGAATTCTTCTGCACAGCGCTGGGCGGATATGCCGGCGATGTCGCCGTGCTGACGGGCGCGCGCGGGGGTATTTATCTGGGCGGCGGGATTCTGCCGCACATTCGCGAGCTGTTGGAGGCAAGCGGCTTCATGGGGCATTTCGTCAACCGCGTGCCAATGAACCAGTATGCCGCCGACACGCCAGTGCGCCTCATCCGCTGCGACAGCGCCGCCCTGCGCGGTGCGGCAGCTCTGGCAGAACAGGGATATCAGTAACATGGGTGTTTCCATGACAGCTCTCCTCGACGCCGCTGGCGTGATCCCCGTGCTCACGGTCGGCGATATCGGCCAGGCGGCCCCGCTCGCCCGTGCGCTCAAGGCGGGAGGATTGTCGGTCATCGAGATGACCTGGCGTACCGAGGCGGCACTGGACGTCATGAAGGCGATGAAGGCGGCCGAGCCGGGCATGATCGTCGGCATGGGCACGATCCGTACTCCGGACCAGGCAGAGGCCAGCATTGCGGCCGGTGCTGACTTTCTGGTGTCTCCCGGCCTGACGCCGAAACTCCTTCCCGCGCTTCTGGCGTCCGGGGTTCCGGTCCTGCCCGGCGTGGCTACCGCCGGTGAAGCCATGACGGCCGCGGAAGCCGGGTTCGAAGTGCTGAAATTCTTCCCGGCAGAACAGGCGGGCGGTCTGCCCTACCTCAAATCCCTGCAGGGGCCGTTGCCGGATATCCGCTTCTGCCCGACAGGCTCGATCTCCCGCGAACGAGCGCCGGACTATCTTGCCCTGCCGAATGTCGTCTGCGTGGGGGGCTCCTGGATCGCCAGCCAGGCGATGATCGAGGGCGGCCAATGGGAGACCGTCGAGGCGAATGCCCGTGCCGCCGCCGCCATGCGTACCTGAAGCTCTTAAATTGCTGTCCATGGGTCGGCGCGCCCGCCTATCACGCGACAAGGCACGTGCCTGTTTAATTTGACAGCCCGTTCTCTCCATACTCAAATTTGGAAAGGCGCCCAAAACAAGACTGAACCGGCGCTAGGCGATCTGGGAGGACAGACTTGGACACCAACGCGAACGCGGCCCCCGGGGCGCCGCGCCTGAAACGCTCGACCATCTTCCTGCACGGGTCCTTGGCCCTCCCGCTCGCGGTTTACGGCTATCCCCTGGCGATCTGGCTGCCGGCTCATTATGCCGGTCATCTGGGCCTGTCACTTTCGGTGATCGGCCTGATCATCATGATCGCGCGCTTCACCGATGTGATCACCGACCCGCTGATGGGTGAGATTTCCGATCGCGGGCGCACGTCAATCGGCCGGCGCAAACCCTACATCCTCCTCGGCGCACCGTTGCTGATGTTGTCGACCTGGTTTCTCTTTGTGCCGCCGGAGAGCGCTGGCCTGGTGTATTTCCTGGTCTGGCTGACGCTCTTTTTTGCCAGTGCCACCATGATCCAGATCCCCTTCCGGGCCTGGGGTGCGGAACTGTCGGCGGACTATCACACCAGGTCCCAGGTCACGGCGGCGCGGGAATTCTATTATCTCGGCGGCCTGTTGCTCGCGGCAGCGGTGCCGATGATCGTTGAAATTCTTGCCGATGGCGGCGCGGTGGGACAGATCTTCTCGTCGATGTGGCGTGACATCACCGGCGCCTTTACCGGCGGGATCATGGATCGCGTGCCGTCCAATCGCGCTGCGCTGACCGGTCCGGTCATGATGGGCCTGGCCATCACCATTGTCGTTCTCGTGCCGCTTCTGACGGGGATTATCCTGACGACGGTGGCCGAGCCGCCGCCCGCCCTTCGCGAACGCGTACCGATGATCGAGGGGTTCAGACATCTTTGGCGCAACGGTCCGATGCGCCGGATCCTGATCATTGCCTTCATGGTCATTGCCGGCGAGAGCCTGCGCAACGCCGTCTCACTCTTTTTCATCCGTGACATCATCGGGATTCCAACGATCGGCGCAGCCTATTTCCTCTATTTTATCTCCGGCATCGCCGCGATCCCGTTCTGGCTGTGGCTGGGCCGGCGCATGGGCAAGCATCGCGCCTTCATGGTGACGCTGGGCTTCGTCAGCCTGGTCAGCGCCTGCAACCTTCTCCTGGGCCGGGGCGACTATCTCGCCTTCTTCTGCCTGTTTCTGCTCAAGGGCTTTGCCTTCGGCGGCCTGCAATTCCTGCCGTTGGCGATGTTGGCGGATGTCGTCGATATCGACAGCGCCCGTTCAGGCGGGCGGCGTGCGGGCACCTACTTCGCCGTGCTGGGTCTGGCGGAGAAACTGGCCGTGGCGATCTTCACCGGCTTGGCGCTCAATATTGTCGGTCTTCTGGGCTACCATGCGTCGGCGGGCATCGAAGGATCCACCGAAGCGGGCGTACTGTCGCTGCGCCTGGTCTACTGTCTGGGGCCGATTGCGCTCTATGGCCTGGCTGCGCCGCTGATATGGTCGTACCCGCTCACCCCGATCCGGCACGCGCGGCTTCACGCCAGCCTTGATCGGCGCAATGCCCGACTGGCTGCGGCGGGACGGGATCAGGCGGAATTGCCCTCGCCTTGACGGTGCAGCGGATATCCGATGGTGGGCAGGCTATTCGGGATCCCGATCAAGTGACGCGCTCTTGATAAGGGCGAAGACGCGCTGGCCGGGCGCCAGCGCCAGTTCTTCCGCAGCCTCGCGTGTGATGCGGGCGACAAGGCGCTGCCCGTCGATGTCCAGGGCAATATCGCAATAGGGCGTCCCGCTTTGATCGCGGATGTCCACGAGCATCGCCGGCAGCCGATTGCGGATTGACAGGCCGTCCGTCGTATCTGTTGCGAGCGATACATCCCGGGCAAGGACGTGCAGGCGGATCACGGTGCCGATCGCCGCGCTGTCCAGTCCCGGCAGGGCGATGGTATGGCCTGCCAGCGCTATCCGGGTGAGTTGCAGGCGATCATCCCGTGCTGCGATCGTGCCGCTGAGTACGGCGCCGGGTTCGACGCCCGTTCCGGAGAGTGTTGTGACCCAGTCGCGTACGGGCTGCAGAGAGCCGATGCGGCCGGCGTCTATGCCGAGAACGCGATCGGCGAAGCAAACAATCTCGTCCACAGAGTGACTGACATGTAGTGCCGGCACGGCGTACGACGCCAGAAGAGCGCGCAATGCGGGAAGTAGTGCCGCGCGCCGGCGCGCGTCGACAGCGGAGAGGGGTTCGTCAAGCAGGAGGAGGCGGGGGTTCGACAGCAGTGCGCGGCCGAGGGCCACGCGCTGCCGCTCGCCGCCTGACAGTCCGCGTGTGTCCCGCTCCAGCAGCGGCGCGAGCTCCAGCAAGCCGATGATGACTTCACGCGGCGGCCCGGCGATGCCCGCGGCCGCGCGGCGTTGGGCATAGTCTAGATTGCCGGCAACGCTGAGATGGGGGAACAGGCGCGAGTCCTGGAAGGAAACGCCGATTCTGCGTTTGTGGGCAGGAGTTTGTCGATGTTCGTTCTGCCATGTTTCGGTATCGAAACGAATGGAGGCGAGCGTCCCTGTCTCAAGGCCTGCAAGGACCCGGATCAAGGTCGTCTTGCCGGCACCGCTGGGCCCGAATACGCCCGTAATGCCCGACAGCGGGATGATGGCAAGGCCCGTCAAACAGAATCCGCCACGACAGACGCGCAGATCGATATCCAGTGTCTTATCCGGCATGGACGGGATACCGGCGATTAATCAGGAAGACCACGGCAAGCACCGCGAAGGAAACGCCGACCAGACCGGCCGCCAGAACATGGGCTTCGTCATAGTGCAAGGTCTCGACATGGTCGAAAAGCGCGATCGAGAGCGTGCGGGTTCGCCCGGGAATATTGCCGCCCACCATCAGCACGACGCCGAATTCGCCCACGGTATGGATAAAGGTGAGAACGCCCGCTGTGACGAAGCCGCGAACCGACAAGGGCAGGACGATGCTGACAAACATGTCCAGCCGGCCGGCCCCAAGGCTCGCCGCGGCCTCCATATGGTCGCGGCCCACCCGTTCGAAAGCGGTCTGGAGGGGTTGGACCATGAACGGCAGGGAATAGATCAGCGAGGCCACCACAAGCCCGGAAAACGAAAAGGCCAGCGTGTCGCCCGTTATCTGCACCCAAAAGGCGCCGACGGGTGATTGCGGATTGAGCAGAACCAGAAGGTAGAATCCGATCACTGTAGGCGGCAGCACCAATGGAAGGGCCGTAACCGCCTCGATGAAGGGCTTTACCCGGTTGCGGGTCGTAGCCAGCCACCAGGCTAAAGGTGTGCCCAGTGCGAACAGCATGATCGTGGTGACAAAGGCCAGGCGGACAGTCAGGCCGATCGCCGGAAGCGTTTCCGTCATGCGCCGGGCTCGTAGCCATAAGCGGCCAGGATGTCGTGGGCGGCTGGACTCGTGAGAAATTCGAGCCAGGCCAGCGCCGCCGGATTGTCGGCGCCATGCAGCAGCAGGACAGCATCCTGGCGGATGGGGGCGTGCCAGTGTGCCGGGATGACGTCGTACTGGCCCGCGGTAGCCCGGCCTGGCCTGTTGACCTGGGCGAGGGCCACGAAACCGAGATCGGCATTGCCTGTTGCAACAAAACTGAAGGTCTGGGCGATGTTCTCACCGAACACCTGCCGATCCGCTGCCTCGTCGGCAAGGTCGAGCCGGTTCAAGACCTGCACGGCGGCGGCGCCGTAGGGGGCAAGATCGGGATTAGCCAGGGCCAGACGCCGGTAATGCCCTGTGGTGAGACGCCGCAAGGGTGGTTCCACCCCAGCCGCATGCACCCAGAGAGCAAGTCGGCCGGTCGCGTAGGTGCGGGTGCTGCCGGGTATGGCGAGGCCTTCGGCCTCGAGCCGCGCTGGCCGCACTGCGTCGGCAGCCATGAACACATCGAACGGCGCTCCCTGAACGACCTGGGCGTAGAGGCGGCCCGTCGACCCGGAGGAAATCAGCACGCTGTGTCCGGTTGTATGAGTGAAGGCCTCCGACAGGGCGTTGGCCGGTTCGGCGAAATTGGACGCCACCGCGACCAGCGCTTCCTCGGCCTGTGCGGCTGGGGCCAAGGCCGCTACGGCCAGAGCCCATGCGCAGATGACTGTCGCGATGCCTTTCATGGTGGTCAGACTGCCCGCAGCCGGGCTTTCTGTTCAAGTCTCGACACACCGGCGCACTTCACGCCTGCGTCATGCAGCCATGCGTTCCTGCAAAGCCCTGGCCGTCATCGGCGCGCCGAAATGCCATCCCTGCAGGTAGTCGAAGCCAAGCAGGCGCAGCATGGCTGCCTGGCTCTCCGTTTCGACACCTTCCGCCACCATGTCGAGGCTGAGCGCGTCGCCGAGCAGGGCGAGAGCCTGCAGCATCTTGTTGGGTCCGTCGCCCTTGCCGATCGAGGCGACGAAACTCCGGTCTACCTTGATCTTGGAAAAGGGCAGCATGTGAAGATAGCCCATCGAGGCGAACCCGGTGCCAAAATCGTCCAGATTCACCTTGAAGCCGGCCGCGTGGAATTCGAGCAGCCGCTGTTTGGCGCGCTCGAAATCGTCGACCAGCACTGCTTCGGTGAGTTCCAGCTCCACCTGTTCGGAGGTCATGCCCGCCTCGCCGAACTTGTGCAGGTAGCGCGCGCACAAATCGGGGTCGTTCAGCTGGGTCGGAGACAGGTTGATGGAAACGGTGTGCGCCGCTTGCGGGCCGATATCGTTGCACACGCAATCGACCACGAAGTCGCCGAGCCGGCGGATCAGCTTCGAACGCTCGGCCACGGCGATGAAAACGTCGGGTGGGACGGATCCGCGAGTGGGATGTTCCCAGCGCAGGAGGGCCTCGACTGATGCGATGGCGCCGTCGCGGGCGCGGGCGATCGGCTGATAGACAACGCGGAATTCGCGCCGGTCGAGCCCGGCTTCGATGTCGGCCTCCAGCGCGCGCCGTTCCGCGTGCTCAAGCCCGAGGCTGGCGTCGAAGCAGAGAGGTTGATCGAGTTGGTCCGACTTGGCGCGGTACATCGCCAGATCGGCATCGTGTACGAGCTGGGCGAAACTTTTTACGGCATCCGGCCGTGACCAGGCGACACCGATGGCGGCGCCGATTTCGAACTGCCGGTCGTCGATTTCGAAGGTGCCGTCGAGACTTCTGGACAGGGCACGGGCGATCGGCAGTGCCTGGCTGGCATGGGCGGGGCCCGTCAGGGCACAGGCAAATTCGTCGCCACCGACACGCGCGACATGCACACCATCGGGCAGCGCGGCCTGGAATTTCTGCGCCACGGTCCGGATGATGCGATCGCCGGCCCGGTGGCCGGCCTTGTCATTGACGGCCTTGAAGCCGTTGAGATCGATGTAGATGACGGCGGCAGCACCCTTTGCGGCGGCGTCGGCCGCGGCCTCGCTTTCGATGAAGCGCGTGAAGCCAAGCCGGTTGGGCAGGCCGCTGAGACTGTCCGTGGCTGCCGCCTTGATGGCGCGTTGCTCATTTCGCTCGGCCCGGCGCGCGAGTGCTCGGGCCTTGTAGACAATTATCTGGGCCGCGACAAAGAAGGCGAGAATGTAGGCGATAAGGGGAATAAGCGCGAAACGCAGGGTCTCGATGCCTGGACGCGAAGGCGTCCAGGTGAGTGCAACTGTGTTGTGCCCGCTTTGATCGGAAATGGGCATTGTCCGGTCCGACGGGCTTCCGGCGGGCACCAGCGCTATATTGTCGACCAGGAAGCGCGTTTCCAGCTCACGGATGAAGGCCTCGTCGACGCGAGTACCGATGATCAGAACGGGTCCCGTCATCGGGTCTGTGGCGCTGCGGTCCTCGTATTCGCCGACAACGGTCATCGAGGCGATATAAGGGTGGCCGTTTACGGTCAGCATATGGCTGCCAATGAACGCGCCGGATGCATAGGCGTCGGCCAGATCTTCGCGCATGGCGGTGACCTGTCCGGGCGTGAGCAAGGCGGGGACCGGTGTCTGACCTGTATCGCGATGCCAAGAATACGCCCGGCTGTCGCCGGCGCGCGACATCACCACGAAATCAAAGCCGAGGTGGTCGGAGAAGGACGACGCCATGCTTTCGCTCAGCAGGTCGACCTCACCGGTCTGAAGCATCTCGAGCGCATAGGACCACCAGCCATAGTCGGCAACCCAGGTCTCGTTGTGGTGAATGGCGGTCTCTATACCCGCCTGCAGCAATTGCCGGTCCGTCCGGGCGGCATTGCGGTTGAGTGCACCTACGAAGAAGTAGATCATCAGGACGGACGCGATCAGGCTGACCAGCGCTGCCACGTTGATATAGCGTCCCAATTGTCTGTCGAGCGTTCGACCCATTGCGCCACCGGTTCGCAGGCTTCACATGGGTCATGATGCTGGGCGGGTTTGGTAAAGGCCGCGTCAGCAAGGTTGCCGTTTGTCGCGAAAATGTCGTGAAATTCGCAGTTGGCCGGTATTATTTTATCAATGCATGCGCACTTCAAGCCGGCTTCTGAAAGACGAACTGGCCAACATCGATGCGCCCCTCGGCAAATCCCGCCTCGCAATAGGACAGGTAGTACCGCCAAATGCGGTCGAACCGTTCGTCGAATCCCAGGTCCCTGATCCGTGGCCAAGCTTGACGATAGGCCTCGTGCCAGCAGGCCAGGGTGCGGGCGTAGCTAGGTCCGAACATGTAGGTGCCCGCAGGCTGCAGGCCAGCGCTCACGGCTTCGCTCTGTATCCGCGAGGGTGGCGGCAGCACACCGCCGGGGAAGACGTATTTCTGAATAAAATCGACCGAGCGCCGATAGTGTTCGAACTGGTCCTCGCGAATGGTGATAATCTGAAGGGCGGCCCGGCCTCCTGGGTTCAGGCAGCCTGAGACCCTGTCGAAATAGGTTGGCCAGTTAGCCTCACCCACAGCTTCGAACATCTCGATCGAGGCGATGGCATCGAATGTTTCACTGACGTCGCGATAGTCCTGCATCCGGATTTCGGCCTTGCCTGCAAGGCCAGCGCGTTCGAGCCGTGTCCGGGCATAGTCATGCTGTTCCCGGGACAGGGTCAAACCGGTGACATGGCAGCCATAGTCCCGGGCCGCCACTTCGGCAAAGCCACCCCAGCCGCAGCCGATCTCCAGCACCCGGTCTCCCGGCTTCAGGTTCAACGTGTCACAGATGCGTCGATACTTGCGGTCCTGGGCCTCGGCCAGCGCCTCCCCGACCTTTTCGAAGAGGGCCGACGAATAGGTCATCGAGGAATCCAGCCACGTTTCGTAGAACGCGTTACCCAGATCGTAGTGGAACGCGATATTGCGCCGGCTGCCGCGCCTGGTGTTGGCGTTCATCCAGTGTTGCAGGCGTGCCAGTAGCCGGCTGGGACCCCTTCGCGCCCGGGCGGCGTTCAGGTCGTCGAGTTCTGTGGCCAGCGCGCGCAGCAGGCCGCGCAAGTCCGACGTATCCCATTCGGCATTGATGAAGCCTTCGGCAAAGCCCAGAACGCCGGAACTGGCAATGCGCACGAGCGCATTCCATTTTCGGATGGTCCAGTCGGCCACGAATTCGGCGTCGCGGGGCCCGCATTCGAAGCGGTATCCGCCAGGTAGTTCGATCCGCAAGCGGCTCTTCGTCAGGTCGGACAGAGCGGCGTGCAACCGTCGAACTGCAAAGCGCTGAAGCCTGTTTGCCCGGCCCCCCATCGGTATTGCCGAACCCGTCGAATAGTCCATCAAAGCCTCCCCGGCAGCGTGTCGATTGTCCCCTTGCGCGGCGCAAACACGCGCAGGCCTTTTGAACGCAAACGAAGCGCTTCCAAGAGAATACCACCAACAATCGTGACTGTGTTGAACGGTTGGGTGATTTGCGCGTGCAGAACGTTGGCCCCGGTCAAATCCCTGCGCTTTGCCGTGTGGACGGCGCCCATCACACAGTCACCCTGTCTGTGCAGGCGAATGCCCAGGCGAAGATTGTCAGCGCCCCGGTCCAGCCGGAACGTGTATTCGCCCTCGACCGGGTTGAAAGGCGAGACGAAGAAGGCCTTGGGACAGGAAAAGCGCAGCGGTGTCCCGGCGTTGGGGGAAACCGGGAAGGCGTAGGTATGACGGCCGCCATGGAAGTTCGAGACTTCGAACATCACTGCGCCAAGGCGGTCCTCGCCATCATGACAGAAATAGACCGAGACGGGGTTGAAGACAAAGCCGAGCACGCGGGGGGCGGCGAGCAGCTGTATGCGCCCGGGCCGCAAGGCGATGCCGTGGCGTTCCAGCACGGTCTCAACCCAGCTCCGCAGTGATCCGGACCGGTCGCCATGGTCGGCCGCACGCTGACCGATGAGGCCGAAGCGGTCGAAGACAAATGGCCAGGTGCCCCCAGCACGGCGATGCGGACCGTCGATGTCTGCAAGCACGGTGATCATGCGATAGCGCAGGCTATGCCGTCTTGGCCGGTGCCGCATGTGTCCGACGTCGCCGATATAGAGGGAGGGCGGCAAGGGTTTCATTCGGCAGCCACCGTGAGTGATGACGGGGCCGATCCGGCGTGCCAGGGAATGCGCCCGGTGGCACCGTTCAGGCCCCAGGGACGCACGGGCGCACCGAGCGCTTCGGCGACAGCCAGGCCCGACTGCACGCCGTCTTCGTGAAAGCCCGAGCCCAGCCAGGCACCGCAGTACCAGGTCCGCCGGTGGCCCTGAAGCGCGCCGAAACCGGCCTGTGCGCCAACGGCCGCAGTGTCGAAGACCGGATGCGAATAGCGATCGGTATGCAGAATCTGGCTGGGGTCGGGCTCGATTTCCGGGTTGAGCGTAACGAGGACCGGCTGTCTCGCCGGCAGCGGCTGGAGCGCGTTCATCCAGTAGGTCAGGCTGACCCTCGACGTCGAGTCCGGCTGCCGTGCGCTCTCCAGATAGTTCCAGCTGGCCCACGCACTGCGCCTGCGGGGCATCAGCCGGGTGTCGGTGTGCAGGACGGCGGTATTTTCACGATACCGGATTGAGCCGAGAAGCCTGGATTCCAGGGGGTCGGGATCGTCCAGCAAGGCCAGGGCTTGATCGCTGTGGCAGGCCATTACGACATGGTCGAACGGGCGGCGGTCGCTGTCGGTCGCGAGCGTGACGCCCCGATCCGTCCGGACGATCGAACGGACCGGCGCGCCGAGGCGGATATCCCCGCGGATTGCGGACGCTAGCCGGTCGACATAGTGCCGGCTGCCGCCGGCGATCGTGCGCCATTCCGGCCGGCCCGCCAGTTTCAGGAGCCCGTGGTTGGAGAAGAATTCGAAAAAGGCCTGCACGGGATAGTGCCGCATCTGGTCGACAGGCGAAGACCAGATCGCTGCGCACATCGGCAGGATATGGTCCTCGCGGAAGGCGGAGGAATAGCCCTCTGAGCGCAGGAAATCGTCCAGGGACCGGGTCTCGGCCCTGTGGTCGCGGCGGCGGGCATGGTCGCAGAGGCGGAGGATATCACGCAGCATGCGCCACATGCGTGGACGAAGCAGGTTCCTCTTTTGCGCAAACAGTCCGTCCGGATTGGACGCATATTCGAAACGACCGCCATCCAGAGAGGCAGCAAACGACATGTCGCTGAGGGCGGTTTCAACGCCGAGCAACGCTAGCATAGAGTTGAAATTGGGATAGTTTTCGGGATTGAAGACGATGAATCCCGTATCGACATCAAACGGTGTTTCACCAACCTTGGCCCGCACAGTGTGGGCATGGCCGCCGAGCCGGCGATCGGCCTCATATAGTGTAACGTCGTGAATCGCGGACAATCGCCAGGCGGCTGTCAGACCGGCAATGCCGGAGCCAATCACGGCAATCTTCTGTACGGGAATGAGAGGCATCGCAATCTCTTCGCTTTGGCCGATCGGACGGCTTGATCGTGTGAGGGAGTTACGCGGCGAACGGGACGGCAGATCACTGCAGCGGGGCGTGATCCACCTTTTCCCTTCATTCGTACGAGGGAACATGTACGCTGCCGCTCACATCCAGCCCGCACGAGGCCGTCGCGATGCGACGGCGACAGGAAAGGTGCGCATGACGCAGCAAAGCGACCGCCTACGACCGCCGTCGGAAACGGCTCGCCTTGCGCTGCTCCTGGATCGTGTCGGCCGGGGCCGGGACCGCGATGCGTTCCGCGCCCTGTTCGACCATTTTGCACCGCGCGTGCGGTCCTTTCTGGTCAATCGCCGGGTCACGCCGGCCCAGGCGGATGATCTGACTCAGGATGTGATGCTGACGGTTTGGCGGAGGGCGTCCAGCTACGACAGGTCCAAGGCCTCCGCCGCGACGTGGATCTACACCATCGCCCGGAACCTGCACATCGACCATTATCGCAAGACTGTGAGGGCGCAAAAGCTCGACGGGGCCGATCCGGTCATGCAGCCGGATGCAGCACCGATCGCCGACGAACTCGTGTCCCGGTCGCAGGATGCGGGGACAGTCACATACGCCCTCGCCGAATTGCCCGAGGATCAGCGCATCGTGCTGGACCTGGCCTTTGTGGAAGGGCTTTCGCACAGTGAAATCGCCGCGCGGCTCGATCTGCCGCTCGGCACCGTAAAATCCCGCGTCCGGCTGGCGATGAACAAGCTGAGACAGACGCTTGGAGAACTGAAATGACCGAACGCGGTCACGCACTCGACGATAGCTGGTACCTGGATTATGCGGCCGGGGCGCTCGAAAGCGATGCGCATGGCGTCATCCTGGCCTCCCATGTGGAACTGTCCGACGAGGCTCGCGATCGCGTGTCCGTTCTCGAACGCGTAGGCGGCGCCTTGCTTGGCGAAAGCAACCCGGCCCCACTGGCGTTCGATGCCGACGAGATCTTCCGGCAAGACGCGCAGGAGATGGCCGGGTCCGTGCCCGCTCCCGCGAATGACGTCAGCCCCGACTTGCCCCTGCCACAAGCGCTGCAGGACTGGCTGGGCCGGACCGGTACCCGCGTGAAGTGGAGTTTTCTCGGTCCGGGCATGAGCAAGGCCATTCTATGGCGCGGTCCGAAGGGCGAGCGTTTGTGGCTGTTGCGGGCCCGGCCGGGCATGTCGATTCCCCATCACGGCCACCGCGGCCGCGAACTGACCCTTGTCCTGAAGGGCAGTTTCTGGGACGGCGACCAGCAATACGGGCCCGGGGACCTGGAAGAGGCACACCCCGGTGTGGAACACGATATCCGCATCGATGACGGGGGCGAGTGCATCTGCCTGGCGCTGACCGAAGGCAAGTTGCGTTTCGAGAATCCCCTGCTTCGGGCATTCCAGATTTTTACGGGACTCTAGTCCGGTATCCGGCAACTGACGGCAACATTGTGCCGAACCGGCATGCGTCTATGCTGCGTTTGCGCTACCATCGCGTGAACAAGATCGCCAACAGTCGGATAGCCGTAAACGATGAGCGTGAAAACGAGGGCCAACAAGCAATCCGGCGCAACCATCAAGGATGTTGCGCAGCACGCCGGAGTATCGGCGATGACCGTGTCCCGCGTTCTCAATGCCGAACCCAATGTCCGGCCTGAAACGCGCGAACGGGTACAGGCGGCAATTCGAGACCTAAACTACCGGCCCAACCTCTCGGCCCGGAACCTGGCGCGCGCGAACACCTATTTCATTGGCCTGCTCTACGACAATCCCAGCGCAGGATATATTTCCGAGCTCTTGATCGGTGCGCTGAACCGGTGCCGCAAGGCGGGTTACCACCTCATTGTGGAGAGCTGCGGCTCGGCCGATCAGGACTGGGAAAGCTCGATTGCAGACATGCTGCGGACGTCGAATTTCGATGGTGTGATCATTCCACCGCCGGTGTGCGACAATACCGCCGTGCTCGACGCGGTCGAAGCAGCAAAACTGCCGCATGTGCGCATCTCCCCGGATACCCAGCTCGACCGATCGCCGCGCGTGGTGACCGATGATCGGGAGGCGTCGCGGCGAATGGCCGACTATTTGCTCGGACTTGGTCATCGCCGTATCGGTTTCATTCAGGGGCCGGAGGGGCATGGCGCCAGCCGGGAGCGGTTCGAGGGTTTCAGCGAGGCGATGGCTGCTGCCGGGCAGAAGATCGATTCCGAACTGGTCGTGCCGGGGGCCTTCACCTACCGGTCGGGGCTGGACGCCGCAGAACGGCTGTTGACGCTGAAACAGCGTCCGACGGCAGTTTTTGCATCCAATGATGACATGGCCGTTGCGGTCATTGCCCTGGCCCACCGTTACAGCCTGAACATTCCTGACGACCTTACAGTGGTCGGGTTCGACGATACCCAAACCGCGACTGCAATCTGGCCCCAACTCACGACGGTCCGGCAACCGATTTCCGCCATGGCATCCGAAGCGGTCGAGCTTCTGGCCGAATGCCTAGATCTGGAACGTTCCGGCGAGGCCGGGCATGTCAATGAACGCCGCGAAATTCACTCCGAAATCGTCATTCGTGATTCTTCGGCCGCACCTGCCTGACCGCCGTCCAGGCGGCTTGCCGGGGCTGGTCGCCTCCGACTAGTGTCGCGGCGAACGCGGCCGATGCTTGGCCGCAATGTTCTGTGAATTCAATGAAATGCCCCCGCGGCCGGGGCGTTGTGAAGGACTGTTGGAGAGCATCCGGATGCCCGATTGGCGGGACAAGCCCGAACTTGATATGCAGGTCATTGCAACACTCGTGAATGCGGTCGGTCAGGCCGTATTCGATGACATGAAAGTCCAGTTCGTGTCCGATCTGACCGGCTTGGCGAATGCTTGTGAAGACGCGCTGGGGAAGGGCGACATGGTAACGGCCAAAGCCGCGGCGCACGCATTGAAGGGGGCGGCCTCCAATATCGGTCTGGTTCGGCTGAGCGCATTGGCCGCACAGGTCGAACAGGGCGATACGGAGTCATCGCACGCTCTGGAGACGGAATTGGAGACCGCGATCCGGTGTCTGAATGCCGCCTAGCTGTGGCAGACCGCGAAAGGACGGGAAATGGAATACGGGACCGAGATCGATACCGGCCGGCTGATTGTGACCCTGTCCGGTATTCTGACCTTTGACGACCATGAAAAGTTCCGAAGTGTGGTCACTGTTATTGCCGACAGTGATGTGGACACGGTGGTGGTTGACCTGGCTGCCCTGACCATGATCGACAGCGCGGGGATCGGCATGCTGCTTCTTGCCAATGACCGTGCTGGCAAGCAGGGCAAGAATCTGCGTCTGCGCGGGATGAGCGGTCATGTCGCCAAAGTGGTGGAGATGTCCAAGCTTGAACAGCTGATCCCGATCGACTGAGGGCAGAATGAGCGGTCACGGAATACCTTGTTCCGGGGCGGAAACGAAAACCGCCGGTGCCGATGAACGGTCCCGCATTCTTATTGTCGACGATCTGCAGTCTTCACGCACGCTGATCGGATCCGTGCTGTCGGCCGCAGGCTTTTTGCGACTGGACTATGCGGCCGACGGAATCGAGGCAATCGACCGTTTGTACGCCGATCCACCGGACATGGTGATCCTCGATATCGTCATGCCGCGAATGGACGGGTTTGAGGTTTGCCGCAAGGTGCGCGAGGAACTTCGTCTGGATATTCCGATCCTTATCCAGACAGGCGTGCAGGAGGCGGAATACAGGGTAATGGCCTTCGACGCGGGGGCTTCCGACATCGTCTCCAAACCGGTCAATGCCGGAGAACTGGTTTCGCGCGTGCGTCTGCACCTAGAACGGCGCCGCCTGATGGACAGTCTGCAGCGCTATCGGCGGCGCATGGAGGAAGAGCTGCTTGCTGCCCGGGCGATGCAGCAATCCCTGCTGATGGCCGATGACGACGTTGGCGCGATCGTCATTCCCCGCGGCGCGACAATGCAGACCTATCACAAAACTTCGAATGTGCTGGGCGGCGATCTCTGGCAGGTTTTTCCGGTGGACGAACACCGGTTCGGGATATTCATGATCGACCTTTCCGGACACGGTGTCTCGGCGGCGATCAATGCCTTTCGCGTGCATATGCTTGCCGGGGGGATGATGACCTTGCGGGCCGATCCCGCTGGCTGGCTCGAAGCGCTCAATCTCAGCCTTTTTCAGATTCTGCCTGTCGAGCATTTTGCGACGGCGTTTTACGGCGTGGTCGAACCGCGGCAGGGCCGGCTTGACTATGCAGCAGCGGGGTCTCCGCCGCCGATCCTGCTGCGCGATGGCGGCGGCTGGGAGGCACTGGATGGTGGCGGACTCATTCTCGGGTGTTCCCAGAGCGCCAGATACCCCGTGCGCCGTGCGGAAATAGGATCTGGAGATCGCCTATTCGTCTACAGCGATGCGCTCTATGAGAATTTCGACGATCCTGACCGTACCTTCGATACTGCGGAACTGGCCGAAAGGGTCGAGCTTGCGGTAACCGACCGGGCGCTGCCTTTTTCGGACGCCTTGCTCAATGCGCTTTTCGGGACCAGTGACTGCCAGCTTCGCGATGACCTTACCTGGATGCTGGTCGAAGTGAATGCGCCATGACGATTGCGCGGGACTGCATCTGGATCATGATTACCGACATGCCGCAGGCACGTGCCCTGGAGGAGTATCTGGGCCGCGAGGCCGGTGACCGCTTGCTGACGGGGCCCGGCCTGCCGGACGGCGTTTCGATAGGGATTGTTGTCGCCGACGATGCGCATCGCGGTGCGCTGAAGGCGGCGCGCCTGCGCGAGGCCGACTCGTTCCAGTCGATTTTCCTGACGGAAAGCCCCGATGCGGGCGTGACGGCAGATTTCGTGCTGCCGGCGGACGCCGATTTTCACACGTTGAAATCCGTTGTGGATGCTGCGCAGGAGTTCCGTGACCAGATTGCGGCCCTGCGCAGCGATGTAGCCGGCCGGCAATCGGCGGTTGGCACCATCATCAACGGGCAATTCGTGCTGCGCACCCTGGACGAGGCCCGCAATCTTTCGACGATGCTCGCTCTGGCCTGTCCCAATTCCGACATGGTGGCGGTCGGACTGCAGGAATTGCTGATCAATGCGGTCGAACACGGAAATCTGGAGATCGACGCCGCACTGAAGCAGGATCTGCTTTTGCGGGGAATGTGGCGCGAAGAGGTGGAGCGCCGCCTCGCGGACCCGCAATACACTGACCGCCGGGTCATCGTGTCCTTCCGTCGGGGCGAGCGCATGATTGCCCTGACCATCCAGGACGATGGTGCCGGGTTCGACTACAAGGCGCTTGAAGCGGAAGGGCCGCCGGCACGGGGCTATCGCGGCCGCGGAATAACGCTGGCCCGCACCCTTTCCTTTTCGTCTGTCACGTATCTCGGCGCAGGAAACATGGTCGAGGCCATCATTCTGATCGGCCCGGAGGCGCGCAACGCCGTTGTGACGTGAAACCTCCGTTGGCACTGTGCGATGCCGTTGGCTAGGCCTTCGGCAGAAGTCAGGCTGGAGCAGAATACCGTCTTTCATCTCATGCCGGGTGCGTTTGGCCGGGATGAAAGCGGTATAGTGCCGACCCCGGCGAAGAATAGAAATATTTTGCGTTCAACTGGGGTTCAGTGCGGTTGTGGTCTATCCTGCCTGCACTTGTCCGGATGCGACGGAACGCAGGGGGTGTCCCGGTCCGAACAGGTAGGCTCCGGAGGGGACCCGAAATGAGAACCTTTCTTGTAGCAGTCGCGTCAGTTGCACTCGTGGCCGTCCCGGCCGCCATATCGCAGGATTATTCCGCGTCACCGACCTATGGCAGCGTCAATCTGAGCTCCGGCTTCACGCCGGATCCCTACAATGTCCGCCTGACCTCAGGCGGAGCGCGTTCCGCGCGCAATGTGTCGAGTTCATGTCGCGGCTGGATCGCGAATTCACCCGACTACTCCGTGCACTACCAGGCCGGAAGCACATTCGATCTGACTATCGGCGCCGTGTCCAACTCGGACACCACGCTGGTGGTCAACGACCCCTATGGCAACTGGTATTGCGACGATGACAGCGGCGACGGGCTGAACCCGTCCCTCACCTTCAACAACCCCGCTTCGGGCCGCTATGACATCTGGGTCGGCTCCTACTCGGAAGGTGAGTATGCCGACGCGACCCTGTCGATCTCGGAGCTCGGACTGGCCGGAGGCTCGTCCTCGGGCAGCGGCTCATCCTATGGCGGCATCGATTGGTCGCTACCCGCCAATTTCGGCAGTGTCAGCCTTAGCGGCGGGTTTACGCCGGATCCGTATCGGGTCGATGTCGTGTCCGGCGGCACGCACCGGGCGTCCGAGGCCCGCAACGGCTGTGCCGGCTGGGTATCGTCCGCGCCGGACTTCGAGCTTCACTTCACGCCGGGATCTCTGCCGCTGATCCTGTCGGCGTCGTCGCGCTCGGATACCACGATCCTGGTCAACGACCCGAACGGGAACTGGCACTGCAATGACGATGGCGGGAATTCCGGGCTCAATCCGGCCCTGACCTTCCACAATCCTGCCGGCGGGACTTACGATATCTGGATCGGGTCCTACAGCCAGGGCGAGAATGCCCAGGCCTCGCTGTCGATTTCCGAACTCTACAGCGACTGACCGGACCGGACGTAGAGGAGGGCTGCCGGCCATGCGCGGGCAGCCCTTTGTCGTGTGGCCGGTTCGGGCTATGGCTGAACGGGGATCCAAGCGGGGCGTGTCGTCATGCGTATCATTCTGGGCATTCTGGCCGTCATTCTGGCAGTTGCCGCTATCGCCTTTTTCTACGTCATTCCGGTCCGGGTCGACGCCGGCCGCAATGTGGTGCGCGAGCATGCGGCCTACGAGATAGCGCCGGAAGCGGCAAGCCTGCATGCCGATCTGCGTGTCGCGGACCTGCATTCCGACATGCTCTTGTGGATGCGCGATCCCGCACGTTGGAACGATCGCGGGCATACCGACCTGCCGCGTCTGCGCGAGGGCGGGGTCGCCCTGCAGGTCTTCGCGAGTGTGACCAAGACGCCAAGTTCGATGAATTACGAGGCCAACGCGGCCAATAGCGACAACATTACGCCGCTCGCGATTGCCCAGCGCTGGCCGGTCGGCACCTGGGGCTCGATCCGCAATCGCGCGCTTTATCATGCCGAGCGCCTGAACCGGCTGGCCGGGCGGGACGATGCCTTCCGTGTGGTGCGAAGCCGGGCCGATCTGGAAGCGGCCCTGGCTGCCCGCGAGCGCGACCCTTCCGTACTGGCCGGGCTTCTGGCCACCGAAGGGGCGCATCCGCTCGAGGGCGAGCTGGCCAATATCGAGGCACTGTGGGAGGCCGGCTACCGGCTGATCGGGCTGCAGCACTTTTTCGACAATGCGCTCGGCGGTTCCCTGCACGGTCTCTCCGGCGACGGGCTGACGCCGTTCGGGCGCGAGGCGGTCGAGGCGATGCTGGCGCGCGGCATGATCCTCGATGTGGCGCATTCCTCGCCGCAGGTCGTGCGCGACGTCCTCGCCATGACGGACCGTCCGCTGGTGGTCTCGCATACCGGCATACACGGTCACTGCCCGGTCACCCGGAACATCTCCGACGAGCTGATGCAGGCGATCGCCGCCGGGGGCGGGCTGATCGGGATCGGGTTCTGGGAGGATGTCACCTGCGACGACAGCCCCTCCGGCGTGGCGGAAGCAATCCTGGCCGCGGTCGATCTGGTCGGTATCGACCACGTCGCCCTGGGGTCGGACTATGACGGCACGATCACCACAACATTCGATGCCTCGGAATACGCGGTTCTGACCGACCGCCTGCTGGCGGCGGGGATGGGTGAGGCGGAGGTTCGCCAGGTGATGGGCGAGAACACGATCCGCTTCTTCCTGGACAATCTGCCGGACTAGATCAGCGGGCCATACGCCGGCCGAAATCCCTGAGAATTTCCCGGGCGGCATTGTGCCCCGGCGCGCCGGTTACGCCACCGCCGGGATGGGTGCCGGCGCCACATTGATAAAGCCGCTGCAGCGGGCTGCGGTGATCGGCATGGCCCAGCACCGGGCGGGCCGAGAAGAGCTGATCCAGGCTCAGCGCGCCGTGGAAGATGTCGCCGCCGACAAGGCCGAATGTGCGCTCCAGGTCCTTCGGTGAGAGAGCCTGCCGGCCCATCACCGAGGCCTTGAACCCCGGCGCCCACCTGTCGACCGCCCCGATCATCAGGTCGGCAACCGTGTCGCGGTAGTCGTCCCAGTCCCGGCCGTCCGGCAGCACTGGCGCGACATGCTGGCAGAACAGGCTGGCGACATGCCGGCCCGGCGGGGCGAGGGTGTCGTCCAGCGTCGACGGGATCAGCATTTCGATAATGGGTTCGCGCGACCAGCCGTCCCGGCGGGCGTCCAGATAGGCACGGTCCATATAGGCAAGGCTGGGCGCCATCACGATACCGGCGGTAAGATGATCGCCGGGTTCGGGCAGGCAGGTGAAGCGCGGCAATTCGGCCAGCGCCAGATTCATCCGGAACGTTCCCGATGCGCACCGATAATGCGCGATACGCTCGCGGAAGTCGGCGGGCAGCAGGCCGGGATCGACCATGTGTTCGAACAGGAGCCTGGGGTTGAGATTGGAGACCACGGCGCGTGCCCGGACTGTCTCGCCGCTTTCCAGGACCACACCGCAGGCCCGCCCCCGCTCCGCGATCACTTCGCGCACGGGCGCATGGGTGCGCAAATCCACACCGCGTTCGCGGCACGCGGCGGCCATGGCCTGGGTGATCGCTCCCATCCCGCCGACGGCGTGACCCCAGACGCCCTTCTTGCCATTCACCTCGCCAAACAGGTGGTGCAGCAGGACATAGGCGCTGCCCGGCGTGTAGGGGCTGGCGAAATTGCCGACGATGCTGTCGAAACCGAACAGCGCCTTGACCGGGTCGCTCTCGAACCAGCCGTCCAGCCAGTCGCCGGCGGATTTGGAGAACAGGTCCAGCAGGTCGCGCTTGGCGGTCATGGAGAGATTGCCCAGCCGACCGCCCAGGCTGGCCGTCTTGATCAGTTCGGGCAGGGCGCCCGCCCAGCTGCCCTCACGCAGATTGGGCGGGGTTTCCAGTACAAGCCTGCGCAGCGTATCGGCGATGGTTTCCAGCCGGGTTTCATACTCGCCCAGGCGCTCGGCATCGCGCCGGGAGAATTTTGCCACTTCGGCCCGGGTAAGATCCGGACCCGCGAGGAGGTAACCGTCCTCAAGCGGCAGGAAATTGCCGATGCGGCGTTCGACGATCTTCAGCCCGTGGCGGTGCAGGTCCAGATCGTCGATGACTTTCGGATTGAGCAGGGAGACCGTGTAGGCGGCCACGGAATTGCGGAAACCGGGATGAAATTCCTCGGTCACCGCAGCCCCGCCCAGCACGCCGCGCCGTTCCAGCACGGTGACGCCGAGGCCGGCCTTTGCCAGATAGGCGGCGCAGACCAGGCCGTTATGGCCGCCGCCTACGATGACGATATCGGTATCGGCGGCCTTGCTTGGCGCGGGCCGGACAGGGGTTGTCATTCCACGAGAGTTTCCACGCGGATTAAAAAAGCGCAATGTCGAGCGGAAGTTGTGGCCTCAGCCAAAGGCCCCGGCGACATCCCTGGCCAGGACCAGAGCCCGCCCCCGGGCGACGATACGGCCGTCGGCGGCGCTGCAGGTCGTGGCCAGGTCGACCAGGTGTTTCTCCGGCCTCAGCCGCGTGATCTCGACCCGTGCCGTCAGCATGTCGCCGAGCGGGGCCGGAGCGAGAAATTCGGTCTCCTGCTTGAGATAGTTGGTGCCGCGTCCGGGCAGGTCGACCCCCAAAAGGCAGGAAAACATCCCGTTGATCAGCGCCTCGGGTACCGCCTCGCCGCTGTCGGGCGCGCCGGACAGCGTCTGCAGGGCGGCGACGTCCTCGCGGCTGAAGCGGCGGTGGGCCTCCACGAACTGTCCTTCGCTCAGCGGCATGGCACGACCTCCGTTTCGCCCCGGCAGGTCACCTCGCCATCGCCTTGGCGCGTCACCAGAAGCCGGATCTGCACGCGCTCCGGCGTTTCCCCGATCGTCTCCGCCTCGAACAGCAGGGGCTCGCCGGCGGGGGAGGGCGCGGGATACATGGTCGATTGCCGGACCTGACGGCCGCCGGGGACCAGTTCCTCTACCAGGCCGCGTAACACCGAGCACAGGAGTGCCCCGTGCGCCACCGTACGGCCGAAACGGGTATGGGCGGAGAAGTCCGGATCGACATGGATCGGATTGTTGTCGCCGGAGAGGGCGGCAAAGGCGTCGAAATCGGCCTGGGAAAAGGTGCGCTCACGGGCGACCCGGCGGCTCATGTTTGCGTCTCCGGGACCGGCAGAAGATGTTTTTGTACCTTGCCCGCAGCGGTGCGCGGGAAGTCCTGGGCAAAGCGGAAATGGCGCGGCACCTTGTAGCCGGCGAGACGTTCGCGGCACCAGTCGGCCAGCGTTTCCGCAGAGGCCTCCTGGCCGTCGCGAAGGATGATGTGGGCACAGCCGACCTCGCCCCATTTCTCGTCGGGCACGCCGGCCACCGCGGCGTCCTGGATCGCGGGGTGCTGGGCCAGTACATTCTCGACTTCGGCCGGATAGACGTTTTCGCCGCCGGAGATATACATCTCCTTGATCCGGCCGGCGACGAAGCAATATCCCTCTTCGTCGAACCGGCCCAGATCGCCGCTTCTGAGCCAGCCATCGGCCGTGAACAACGCCCCGGTTTCGGCTGGGCGTTGCCAGTAGCCGGGTGTGAGGCCGGGGCCGAAGAACTGGATTTCGCCGGTTTCGCCAGGCGGCAGGGGTATGTCGCCGGGACCGGCGATGCGCGCTTCGACCAGGAGCTGGGCCTTGCCCACCGAACCGATCTTGCGCAGGGCGTTCGCTTCGTCGACCAGAAAGGCAGTTGGACCGGTTTCCGTCATGCCGAACCCGTTGCACACGATGACGCCGCGGCGGGCGAAGGTTTCCACCAGAACGTCCGGCAGCGGCGCCCCGCCGCAAGACCAGTGGCGCAGCCTGGTAAGATCGGTGGTCTCGAAATCGGGGTGCAGGGTCAGTTCGCGATAGACCGCAGGCACGCCGAGCATGACGTCCAGCCGGCCTTGATCGATCAGGGTCAGGGTGCGGCCGGCATCGAAACCGGGCAGGATGTTGACCAGCCCGCCGGCGATCAGCACCGGCAATGTGTGCAGATTGATGCCGGCGGTATGGAAGAGCGGCAGGAAGTTCAGCGTGGCATCGGTCCCGCGCAGTCCGATCGCCTGGCCGATATTGATCGCATTGACCAGGGCCATGCGGAAAGTCTGGATCACCCCTTTGGGCCGGCCGGTCGTGCCGGACGTGTAGATCAGATACCACGGCTCTTCGCCGGGCCAGGCCTGGCGTCCGGCATGGGGGTCTGCGGCGTCGCGGCGGCGGGGATAGTCGGCTTCCAGGTCGAGGACGGGAATCCGGTATCCGGCCACGGCGGCATAGGCCGTCTCGTGGTCCTCGCGCCCGGCGGCGATGAGCTTCGGTTCGCAGTCGGCGATCAGACTGCCCAGTTCGCTGGCCGGCATGCGCCAGTTGAGTGGGACCAGGATGGCGCCCAGCTTGGCGCACGCGAAAAGGAGCTCGAAGAACTCCACCCGGTTGCGGCACAGGATCGCCACCCGGTCGCCATGGCCGACCCCGTCCGCGGCCAGCAGGCCGGCAGCGCAGGCACTGCGGCGGTCGAGGTCGGCATAGCTCAGCGTCTCGCCGGTCTCGACGGTGTGGAAGGCCGGTGCAGCCGGCGCCAGTGCGGCGCGGCGTGCCGTGATGTCGGTCAGTATGTCCATGCCTGTCCTCCCCTTTTTTGGGGCATGATTATCCGGCCGTTGCGAGGAAGGCGTTCATGCGCCCCCTTGTCTCCTCGCGGGCAATCCGGTCCAGAAAGGCCCGTTTTTCATTCTCCAGCCGTGCCGCCAGATCGGGACCGGCGATCTGGGTGTCGAGCAATTGCCGTGTCGTTGCCGCGACGCTGTTGTCCAGCGGTTCCATCCGGTCCAGCAGCCTGGCGACGGTATCGTCCAGCGCCGCGTCCGGAACGGCAACATCGGCCAGACCCATCTCGAGGGCCTGCCGGGCGCCGATACGTTCGTCCAGCGCCAGCCAGCGTGCGGTGCGGGCCCGGCCGATGCGTTCGGGCAGGAGCGCCGTCCAGCCGCCATCCGGGGCAAAGCCCATTTGTGCGTAGTAGGGCTGGATGAAGGCGCTTTCAGCCATCACCGCGATATCGGCGGCGAGCACCAGGCCGAAAGAGCCGCCGGTGACCGGGCCGTTGACGGCTGCGATGACCGGGCAGGGCATCGCCCGTATGTGCAGGATGACCCGGTTGAGGGTCGAGACGAGGCGGTCGGCATAGGCCAGGAGCGCGTCGCGCCGGTCCGCGCGGATATGAAATTCGCCGACATCGCCGCCACTGGAAAAGGCCCGGCCGGCGCCGGTCAGGACGACGGCCCGGGCGTCGCGCGCACCGTCGAGACGGCCGATGAGCGCATCGAGCAGGTCCGGTGTCAGAGCATTGCCACGATGCGGACGATCGAGCGTAATCCGGACGATGCCGTCCGAACGCACCGTCTCGATCTCCGCCTTCGTGGCGCTCCCTGTCATGGCTGCAACCCCCGCCGGATCAGGTCGCCCGCGGTGCGGGCGACGTCTTCGGCACTGAGCGCGCTGTCCCAGATGCCGTAGCGCAGGCCGAGAAACACGCTCATCCCGATCAGCGCCCAGGCGCGAACGGCTTCGTCTCCCGGATCGATCTCGCCGCGTTGCGCCGCCTCTTCGAGATTGCGCTCATAGCGCGCGGCGAAACTGTCATAGTGTGCCTTATATGCATCAGGCGCCACGAATTGCGACTCCTCGATGATGCGGTAGAGATTGGGGTGGGCACGGGCGAATTCGATATAGGCGACCAGGCCGAGATGCTCGGCATGAAGCCGGTCGGTTGCCCCCTTCACTCGTTTCGTGATCCAGCCACGTGTCATTTCGCCCATATGGGCGACAAGGGCCCGGAAAATCTCGTCTTTCGAGTCGAAATAGACGTAGAAGGTTCCCAGGGCGACCGAGGCCCGGCGGGTGATATCGCCGATCGAGGTGGCATGAAAGCCGTTCTCCCCGAACGCTCCCTCCGCCGCATCCAGCAACTTGTTTCGAGTGCGTTCCCCGCGTGCGGTTTTCGGCTTCTTGGACGCCGTTGTCGTTTCCAAAATTGACATATGATTCAGTTTTCACATAATTGGCTACAAATCAATATGACACAGAACATGCCGGAGTTCGGCATTGTCGGGGAGTGAAGCGGTGCTGGACATCCATTCGGATCGGGCAGCCGGTCGGCCGGAACGCGAAGGGCAGGTCATCCTGCGCGACGGTACGCCCATGTCCTACGGCGATGCCGGTACCGGACCGGTGGTCCTGGCCGTGCACGGCTGGGCGGCCAGCCGCATCTTCTTCGACGGTCTGAGCGGACGTCTCAGCGACGGGTTCCGTTTCATGGCGCCGGATTTGCGCGCCCATGGAACGACGCCGGCCGGGCAGCTGCCTCTCTCCATCGAGACACTGGCCGACGATCTGGCCGACCTGATCGAAACGCTCGATCTGTCAAGGATCGTGCTTGTGGGCTGGTCCATGGGAGCCATGGTCGCCTGGTCGATGATCGACCGGCACGGCCCGGACCGCATCGCCGGCCTGGTCGTCGAGGACATGACGCCGCGCATTCTCAACGACGCCGACTGGTCGCTGGGCATGTCCAGCGGAATGAAGGCGAAGGACAGCGCGCGGGCGATAGACCTGATGCGCGCTGACTGGTCCGGATACGCAGCCACGTTTGCGCCACGCATGTTTGCGCGGGACCGGCGCCGCGACGCCGCCGACATGGTGGCCGAAGCCACCGCCGAACTCAGCCGGCGCAACGGGGATGCGATGGCGGAGATCTGGGGGTCCATGGCCGCCCAGGACATGCGCGCAGCCCTGTCCGGCATCACCCTGCCGGTCCTCGTCGCCCATGGTGCGCGCAGCGAGGCCTACGGGCCGGAGACAAGCCGGTACCTCGCAGACACCTTGCCGCAGGCAGACATCGAAACCTTCGCCCGTTCAGGGCATGCCCCGCATCTGGAGCAGCCCGAAGAGTTCGCCCATGCGGTCCAGACATTCGCCCGCCGTGTCCAGGCAGGCGCAATCCACCAACAAAACATCGAGGGGAGTATCTCATCATGACCAGGACAATGACCAAGACCGCGCTGTTGCTGAGCACGGTGGCCGCAACGGCGCTGATATCGGCGCCGGCGACGGCCCAGGACGAGGAAAGCGCCGGTGAAACCCGGGACGTGATCACCGTCACGGCCCGCCGCCGCGAGGAAACGCTGCAGGACGTGCCGTTGTCGGTGACGGCCCTGTCCGGCGAAGATCTTCTGCGTGCCGGTGCGGTGGATATCACGGCGGTTGCGGAAACCACCCCGAACGTGACCCTGGAAGTCTCGCGCGGCACCAATTCCACGCTGACCGCCTTCATCCGGGGTGTCGGCCAGCAGGATCCGGTTGCCGGGTTCGAAGCCGGCGTCGGCATCTATGTCGACGACGTCTACCTGAACCGCCCGCAGTCCGCGGTGGTCGACATTTTCGATGTCGAACGGATCGAAGTCCTCCGCGGCCCGCAGGGAACGCTTTACGGGCGCAACACGATCGGTGGCGCGGTCAAATACGTGACCCGGCGTCTGGACGCCGACCAGCCCACGCTGAACGCCCGGATCAATGTCGGCAGCTATAATCAGTTCGACCAGATCGTTTCGGGCAGCGTGCCGCTGACCGATACGTTCCGCATCGGCGGGGCGATCGCCAATCTGACCCGTGACGGGTTCGGCGAGAACCTGCTGGCGGGCATGGACAACTACAACAAGGATGTCCTGGCCGGCCGCTTCTCCGCCGAGTGGGAGCCGAATGCCGACTGGTTCTTCCGCTTCAGCTACGACCGCACGGAAGACGATTCCAATCCGCGCCAGGGCCACCGGCTGATCCCGGGCGCCCTGTCCGGCGCACCGGTTCTGGACAATGTGTTCGATACGCGCGCCGGTCTGGACGTGGTCGAACAGAGTGTGGAAGCCGAGGGCATGTCGCTGACCGCCGAATGGCAGATCAACGAAAACTGGACGGCCCGCAACATCCTGGCCCAGCGCGAGGACGAGTCGACCACGCCGATCGATTTCGACAGCCTGCCCAGCGGCGATCTCGACGTGCCGGCGATCTACGAGAACGAACAATTCTCCGAGGAATTCCAGCTGCTCTATGAAGGCGACCGCCTGAGCGGCATCATGGGCGCCTACTATCTCGACGCCACCGCCCATACCGTCTTCGACGTGTTGCTGGAGAATCTGGGTGCCGCAATCAGCCTGCCGGGGCTCAACGCCCAGACCTTCGGCAATGTCGACACCGAGACGTGGTCGGTCTTTGCCAACTTCACCTACGAGCTCAACGACGTTCTCAGCCTGACGCTCGGCGGCCGCTATACCGAGGACGAGCGGACGTCGCGCGTCCTGCGCCGCACCTATATCGGCGGCTTCTCGGAGTTCTTCGGCGGTTCGGGTGTTGCCATCGCGACGACATCGGATTTCCTGGGCACGAATTCCTGGGATGATTTCAGCCCGACCCTGTCGCTGGCCTGGCAGCCCAATGCGGCCAACAATTTCTATTTCACCTACAGCCAGGGTTTCAAAGGCGGGTCCTTCGATCCGCGGGCCCAGACCACGGCCGCGCCGGACTTCGACGGAAACGGCACGGTCGAGTCCGACGAGATCTTCGACTTCATGGCCTTCGATCCGGAAGAGGTCGACAGCTTCGAGATTGGCTGGAAGTACGAGACCGGCCGCTATCGTCACAGCCTTGCCCTGTTCCACATGGACTACTCGGATATCCAGGTCCCGGGCTCGGTGGGCGTCGATACGGATGGAGACGGCGTCAACGACACCTTCACAGGCGTGACGACCAATGCCGGTGCCGCGACGATCCGCGGTCTGGAATATGAAGGCCATGCCGATCTGGGCGGCGACATTTTCGCCCAGGGCGATGTCCTGAATCTGGGCTGGACCCTGGGCCTGCTCGACGGCGGCTATGACGAGTTCATCAACGCCTTCGGTGTCGACATTTCCGACCAGGTGGAGATCCAGAACACGCCGGACACCACCGCCAGCGCCACGCTGGCCTATATCGCACCGGTGGCGAGCGGCGATCTGACCATCCTCAACACGATCAGCCATCGCGGCGACTCGACCCAGTTCGAGAACCCGTTCCCGGCGCTCGACCAGGAGGCCTATACCCTGTGGAACGCCTCCGTCGTCTGGGACAGTTCCGACGGGCGCTGGCAGTTCGGCGTGCATGGCCGCAACCTGACCGACGAGGAGTATATCGTCGCCGGCTATGACTTCGTGAACAACACGACCTTCGCGCCGGAACTGGGTCTGGAGGGCACGCTCACGGCCTTCTACGGCAATCCGCGCACGGTCACCGCGACGGCGGCTTTCCGCTACTGAGGCCGGGCTCGGGGCGAACCGGCACCTCCCCGGTTCGCGCTTGGCTGTATAGACTGGGCCGGCACTGCTCACGGTGCCGGCCCTTCCTTTGACCGGATGGATGGAATGGACATGACCCGCATACTGCTTCTGACCGCGATCGCGCTTGTCGTCATAGCCCTTGCCGCCTGGTTCCTGCTCGGACGCGGTGTTCAGGACGTCCCTGCTGCGGCGGTGGATTCGCCCTACTGGGCGGACAGCGACCGCATCGTCGAGGTCGATGGCGTGAATGCGCGCGTCCGCATGGAAGGTCCGCGCAATGCGCCGGCCGTCGTCATGATCCACGGCTTTTCCCACTCGCTGGAAAGCTGGGATGACTGGGCGGCCGACCTGTCGTCCGGCTACCGTGTCGTGCGCCTGGATCTGCCCGGACACGGGTTGACCGGTCCCGATCCGCAACGGCGCTATTCCGTCGATGAAACCGTGACTTTCCTGGGCGGCGTGCTGGATGCCCTGGACATCCGCCGGGCCAGCCTTGTCGGCAATTCCCTGGGCGGCCTGGTCGCGTGGCGCTATGCGGCCGGCCATCCGGACCGCGTCAGGGCGCTCGTGCTCGTGGCGCCCGGCGGATACTCGATCAATGGCGTCACCGAGGATCCGGTGGCCGTGCCGATGGCGGTGAACTTCTATCTCACCCAGGCGCCCCAGGCCATGATCGGGGCCGCCACGTCGGCCCTCTTCGGCGATCCCTCGCGCATGGATCCGGGCCTGCCCGGGCGTGTGCACACGATGATGCGGCGCGACGGTGTCGGCGAAGCCATGGTGCAGAGACTGGAAGTGTTCACCCTGCCCGATCCCGAGGCCGACCTGGCCCGTGTCCAGGCGCCCACCCTCATCCTCTGGGGCGGGCGCGACCGCATGATCCCGCCGGAACACGGCCGCCGCTTCGATGCGGACATTCCGGAGTCCACGCTGATCGTGCATGACGATCTCGGCCACATTCCCCACGAGGAAGCGCCCCGGCGAACGATCGGCGATGTGCGGGAATTTCTCGAGGCGAACTAGCGGTTCGAGCGCGAGGCGATTTCCGCCTGCAGGTCGGCCCAGTCCTCGGGGTCGACATCGCTTTCGCGCAGGACAACCACGCCAAGACCGGATTCGGCAGCCGCGGTCTCGTCTGCCAGGAGCCGGCCCAGCGCATGGGTGCGGGCGGTCTCGCGGTTGAGGCGCGGGCGGTAGACGATATCGCGCCCGCTCTGGTACCGGTCGACGGCGCCCTTGCGGCGCAGGCGGCGCAGCATGGCCAGGGTCTCGCCCGGTGCGCGCCGGGTGGCGACCGCCAGTTCGCCGACCGAAGCGCCGCCCCGGTCCCACAGGATGCGCATGGTGCGGTCTTCGTCTTCGGTCAGCTGTTCGTGTGCCGACATTTCCGTCATCCCCGCAGACTTCTACCGACAGACCCGAAATGCAACAGCAAGGGTCCCTTGGGACGCCTGTTGCAAACAGCGCGCCGGGATCAGCCGGCCGGACGTGCGCTGGCACTGCCTTCGATAGATCGCAGACCTGTCGCGTTGACGGATGCTCGCTGTTTCGATATATAACGTATAAATTATATAACGAAATGGTGATAGATGGCTGACCTCGACCGTCTCGATATGACTTTCACCGCACTGGCCGATCCGACCCGCCGCGCCATACTGGCACGCCTCGCACAGGGCGAGGCGACCGTGATGGAGCTCGCCAGGCCCTTTGCCATGAGCCAGCCGGCCGTATCGCGGCATCTCAAGGTACTCGAACGGGCCGGCCTCATCTCCCGGTCCCGTATCGGCACCAGCCGGCCGTGCCGGATCGAGCCGCAGGCACTGGCCGGTGCCACGCATTGGCTGGAAGATTTCCGCAAGCTCTGGGATGCGCGTTTCGCCGCGCTGGACAATTTGCTCGAGGACATGAAGGCCGGCCATGAGCCCGGTCCATACGATCACTGAGCCGCCACGCCGGCCGCGCGACCGGGCCGGCGATCGTTTCGCAGGGAGACAGGACATGTATCACCACACACTCGGCATCGAGACGCGCGGCAAGCGCGATCTCGTCATGACAAGACGCTTCAATGCCGGCAAGGAACTGGTTTTCCGCGCCCTGACCGAGCCGCATCTGGTCAAGCGCTGGCTGCTCGGTCCCGAGGGCTGGGTGCTGAAGACGTGCGAGATCGATCTCAGGGTGGGCGGCGCCTATCGCTATGTCTGGCAACATGCCGGGCGCGGCGACGAAATGGGGATGGGGGGAACCTATCTCGATATCGACCGGCCCGACCGGATCGTGCATTCGGAGATCTTCGACCAGAGCTGGTATCCCGGCACGGCCGTAGTCACGACACGGCTGAGCGAGGCCGATGGCGTCACCACATTCGAGGCGACCATCACCTATGAAAGCGAAGAGGCCCGCAACATCGTCGCCGCAAGCCCGATGCGGGAGGGCGCCGGCGCCAGCTACGACCGGCTGGACGGCGTGCTGGAAGATCTCGCGGCCGAGACTGCGGGGTAGCGCCTGGACCGGCGCCGGACTGTCCCGGCGCCGTCCGTGGCCTTCAGGCGCGCTTCGGCAGGATGCCCGGATTGCGCAGGATGGCGGCCGAGACCGGGCTGATGAGAACGCCGGCCGGGGAGGGTCAGTCCTGTTCGTGCAGCCAGGCCGCGTGCTTGGGCGCGCGCTTGGTCCGGCTCCATTCCTCGATCATCGGACGGGCGACACGCTTGAGTTCGGCCATCTGTTCCTCGGTGCCGGTATTGGCCGCCAGTTCGAGGCGGTGGCCGTTCGGGTCGAAGAAATAGATCGACTTGAAGATGCCGTGGTTCACGGGGCCGAGCACCTCGATGCCCTCGCCCTCGATATGCGCCTTGGCCGCCAGCAGTGCATCCATGTCCTCGACCTCGAAGGCAATGTGCTGGACCCATTCCGGCGTATTGCCGTCGCGCCCCATTTCCGGCGAGTTGGGCAGTTCGAAAAAGGCCAGGACATTGCCCATGCCCGCATCCAGGAAGACGTGCAGGTAGGGGTCCGGCGCCTTGGTCGAGGGGACTTCGTTTTCGGCGATGGCCAGTTTGAAATCCATATTCATGACGCGCTGGTAGAACTCCACGGTCTCCTTCGCGTCCCTGCAGCGATAGGCGACGTGGTGGATGCGCTTGAGATTGACGGTCATGTCTGCCTCCTCATGAGGGACATGTACCTTGGGTACGTGTCCCGGGAACTGTCATCCTTCCCCTTGATGGAGAAGGTGGGCCGAAGCGAAGCTTCGGGTCGGAAAGGGTGTTGCCCGGTGCTTGTCCGGGAGACACCTCGCCCCCACCCCCTCCACCGCACGTTCCGTGCGGTCCCCCTCCCCCCTGAAGGGGGAGGATGTGGGGTGGTTGGCGCCGCTAAGCCCTACGCGTTTTCCGATTCCTTGGTTTTCAGCACGCCGCGATTGATCTGGTCGCGCTCGATACTCTCGAACAGGGCCTTGAAATTGCCCTCGCCGAAACCCTCGTCTTCCTTGCGCTGGATGAATTCGAAGAAGATCGGGCCGATGGCCTTTTCCCCGAAGATCTGCAGCAGCAGCCGCGGCTGGCCGCCTTCGGTCGTCCCGTCGAGCAGGATGCCGCGCTTCTTCAGCTCCTCGGCCGGTTCGCCATGGCCCGGCAGGCGCTCGTCCAGCATCTCGTAATAGGTCTCCGGCGGCGGGGTCATGAACTTGACGCCGCATTCTTTCAGCCGGTCCCAGCATTCGATGAGGTTGTCGCAGGAAAACGCGATGTGCTGGATGCCTTCGCCCTTGTACTCGCGCAGATACTCTTCGATCTGGCCGACACCGTCCGATTTTTCCTCGTTCAGCGGGATGCGGATCAGGCCGTCCGGGGCTGTCATGGCGCGCGAGAGCAGGCCGGTATATTCGCCCTTGATGTCGAAATAGCGGATCTCGCGGAAGTTGAAGAGGTCCTCGTAATACTTGGCCCAATAGTCCATCCGGCCCTTGTAGACATTGTGGGTGAGGTGATCGATCACGTTGAAACCGCAGCCCTCGGGGTGTCGTTCGACACCCTCGATATACTCGAAATCGATGTCGTAGATCGATTGGCCGTCCCCGAACCGGTCGATGAGATAGACGGTCGCGCCGCCGATACCCTTGATGGCCGGCAGGCGCAGCTCGGAAACGCGCGTCTCCGTCTCCACCGGCTGGGCCCCCTTTTCCAGGGCCAGCGCGTAGGCGCGCTTGGCGTTCCTGACCCGGAAACCCATGCCCGAAGCCGACGGGCCGTGTTCGGCGGCGAAGAAAGCGGCCGGCGTGCCCGGTTCGTAATTGATCAGGAAGTTGATATCGCCCTGGCGCCACAGCTCGATATCCTTGGAGCGGTGATTGGCGATGTGGGTGAAGCCCATCGTCTTGAACACGGGCTCGATAATGCCGCGCTCGGGCGCCGTGAATTCGACGAACTCAAAGCCGCAAAGGCCGATCGGGTTTTCGAACAGGTCTGCCATGTCACGTCTCCTGGATTGTGGAGGCGCCGCGCGTCCCGCAGGGGCTGCGCGCACGGCGCCGATTTTGATCTCTTCCCTATCAGTTTGGTTGCTATTGCGTCAAGTTGTGATTGCAACTAAACTGGCGTCATGAACGAACCCGATCCGACCCCCACACCCGCATCTCCGGATGCGATCAGGCTGGACGAGTACTGGCCCTATCAGGTCACGGTGCTGGCCGACCTCATCGCCCGTCGAACCGCGACGATCGTCAAGCGCGAGGCCGGGCTCAACCTGTCGCAATGGCGTGTTCTGGCCGCGATCGCGGAGCGGCCTGGCCGCACGGCTGCAGATGTGGTCGCGATGACGCCGATGGACAAGGGCATCGTTTCGCGGGCGACCAAGGCGCTGCTGACCGGCGGTTTCCTGGTGCGGCGCGCGTCCCAGGCCGACGGGCGTGTCAGCCACCTCTTCCTGACCGGGAAGGGCGAAGCATTGTACCGGTCCTTGCGGGGGGCTGTCGAAGCGGTGCCGAGATCGGCGAATGCGATCCTCGATCCTGATCAGCAGGCGGAGTTTTGTGCCCTGGTGAAACGCCTTGCCAGAGCCATGCCTGAGGGGGACCGGGCGGACTAGCGGCGGCTCATCAATTATCACCGGTTCCGGCCGCTCCATTGTGTATAGATACCGCCAGGAGGGCGCCGGGTGACGACGCGAAACTGGATTGTCATTGCGTTGCATATCGTGGTGACGGCGGCTTTGGCCGGCGTCAGCGCGATAGCGGCCTATCATATTCTGAACACTGCCCTGGGCACGGCGCGGGCCGAGACGCTGCAGTCCTATATCCGGGTGCGGGCGGAACGCGAACAATTCCTGTTCGACGAGGCCCGTGTGTTCGTCGAAGCGGCCGAACAGGCCTTCCGCCGGCGGCTGGCCCACATCGGCGAAGACGATGTGAACGCCCGGTTCGACGATCTCTTTCCGCCCTTCGGCGATGGCACGCGGCGCAGCGCGCCGGACCTGTTCGACGGGCTCGAGCTGCCCGGCGGTGACTATGTCTTCGGCATCGGCGCCTTTCTTGCCGAAGGCGAACGCATGACGCAGGAAGAGAAACGTCGCTACCTGGCGGCGTTCCATGCGGTGCGGTCGGTCGGCGAGGCCCATCTGGGCACCTTCTCCAGCCTGTACTATTTCACCCCGGACCGACGCGCCCTGCTGTTCGCGCCCGGGCGCGAGGACCGGCTGGAGTTCTATCGTTTCGAGGCACCCGCCGACTTCGATCTCGAAGCCGACGAGGATCCGCGCCTGTTTTCGCGGCAAACCAATCCGCTGGGCGAAATGCAATGCACCCGGCTGTCCCGCTTCGTCTACAGCGATGGCGGAGAGCGCTCGGCCACGGCGTGCCGCATGCCCATGTGGGAGGGCGACGAATTGCTGGGCGCCTTCGGCACCTCGATCATGATGACCGAGCATCTGGTCCGGGCGCTGGAAGCGCCGCCGGCGGGTGGTGTGAACATGATGTTCGATCGCGAAGGCAGCGTGATCGCGCGCGGACAGACCGGCCTCGTCGCCGACCGGCTGGCCATCGACCCGATGGATATCATGGCGCTGCTGCGCGACGATCCGCGCCCGCGCGGCATCGTGCGCGGTCCCGATGCCGGGCATCTGATCGCCTTCAGCCGGATCGACGGGCCGGACTGGTATTTCGTGTCGGTGATACCCCTGGACGATATCGAGGCGGCGTCCCAGCACTGGGCCGCCGTCCTGTTCGCGATCGTCTTCGTGTGTTCGATGCTGTTTGCCGGCCTGCGCGGCCTGATCCGGCGCTGGCGTCCGGTGCGCCGGCTGATCCGTATTCGCCGATCTCCGTCAAGGGGACCGGATCGCCACAGGACGATCCGTTTCGCCACCGGTTCGCCATTCTCCGACTAGGATGGCACGGACGGAATAAGCGCTGGTCATGCTGCCGCAGGCAGCGTATGAGGGCGCGCCCTTTCACCACAGGAATTGGATATCCATGAGCGCGTCCCTCGACAAGCTGCGCAACATCGCCATCGTGGCGCACGTCGATCACGGCAAGACCACGCTGGTCGACCAGCTTCTCCAGCAGTCCGGCACGCTGGGCGAACGGGCCAATGTGTCCGAACGCATGATGGACTCGAACGATCTCGAAAAAGAGCGCGGTATCACGATCCTGGCCAAGAACACGGCGGTCACGTGGGGCGACTGGTCGATCAATATCGTCGACACGCCCGGCCACGCCGATTTCGGCGGCGAAGTGGAGCGTGTGCTCTCCATGGTCGACGGTGTCCTGTTGCTGGTCGATGCGGTGGACGGGCCCATGCCGCAGACCTCCTTCGTGACCAAGAAGGCCCTGGCACGCGGCCTCAAGCCGATCGTGGTGGTCAACAAGGCCGACCGCCCCTCCGCCCGTCCCGACTGGGTGGTGGATCAGACCTTCGACCTGTTCGACCGGCTCGGCGCCGATGAGGACCAGCTCGACTTTCCGGTGGTCTATGCCTCTGCCCTGCAGGGCTGGGCCTCCAACGAGGCCGGCGAGCCCGGCACCGACATGACGCCGCTGTTCGAGATGATCACCCGGCATACGCCGAAGCCGGAGGTGGATCCGGACGGCCCGCTGCAGCTGCAGGTCTCGGCGCTGGACTATTCCTCCTTCACCGGCGTGATCGGCATCGGCCGCATCGCCCGCGGCCGGCTCCGGCGCAACCAGCCGGTCGTCGTTGCCAAGGCCGACGGGCGCAAGCCGAAGGGCAAGGTGCTGCAGATCTTCGGGTTCCATGGTCTCGACAAGGTCGAGCGCGATGCCGCCCAGGCCGGCGACATCGTGACTTTCAGCGGGATCGAGGATCTGAAAATCTCCGACACGGTGTGCGATCCGGAGCATGTCGAGGCGCTGCCGCTGCTCAGCGTCGACGAGCCGACCCTGTCGATGACCTTCCAGGTCAATGACAGCCCGTTCGCCGGCCGCGAGGGCAAGTTCGTGACCTCGCGCAATATCAAGGACCGGCTCGACCGCGAGCTGATCCACAATGTCGCGCTCAAGGTCGTCCAGCAGGACGATGCCGACAAGTTCACCGTGTCTGGCCGTGGCGAGCTGCACCTGTCCATCCTGATCGAGACCATGCGCCGGGAAGGCTTCGAACTGGCCGTGGGCCGTCCGCGCGTGGTCACCCGGGAAATCGACGGCGTGGTGTGCGAACCCTACGAAACCCTGACGGTAGACGTGGAAGAGGAACACCAGGGCGGGGTGATGGAGAAGCTCGGCCAGCGCAAGGCCGATATGAAGAACATGGTGCCCGACGGGCATGGCCGGGTGCGTCTGGACTATGTCATCCCGACGCGCGGGCTGATCGGCTTCCGCTCTGAATTCCTCACCCTGACCTCCGGTTCGGGCCTGATGTTCCACACCTTCGACCACTATGCCCCGCGTTCGGAAGGCGAGCTGGGCCAGCGGCACAATGGCGCCATCGTCTCGATGATCGACGGCAAGGCGCTGGGCTTCGCCCTGTTCAACCTGCAGGAACGCGGCAAGCTCTTCATCGGCCACGGCGTGGATGTCTATGAGGGCATGATCATCGGCGTGAATGCCCGCGAGGAGGACATGATCGCCAACCCCACCAAGGGCAAGAAGCTGACCAATATGCGCGCCTCGGGCACGGACGAGAACATCGTGCTCACCCCGCCGGTCAAGCTGACCCTGGAATACGCCCTGGAATTCATCAATGACGACGAACTCGTCGAGGTGACCCCCCAGTCGATCCGCATCCGCAAGGTCTGGCTGAAGGAACACGAGCGCAAGAAGGCCTCGCGCGCGGCGGGCTGATGCCACGCGGTAGGCCGAGGCGCAGAACATTCCATACCGCCCCCTCGACACTGCGCGCTGACCCGGCTAACCCTTCCCGCAACACAATAATCCAAGGCGGGAGGTCCCCATGCTCGATACTCTGTTTTCCCTTGAAGGCCGCACGGCCCTGGTCACCGGCGGGTCGCGCGGGATCGGCGAGATGATCGCCGAAGGGTATGTGCGTGCCGGTGCGAAGGTCTACATCACCGCGCGCAAGGCGCCGGACTGCCTGGCAACGGCGGAGCGATTGTCTAAGCTGGGCCCGTGTATCGCCCTGCCCGGCGACGCGTCGGGCGCGGACGGGGCCAGGGCGCTGGCCGCGAAGTATCTCGAGCACGAGGACACGCTGGACATCCTGGTCAACAATGCCGGCGCTGCCTGGGGAGCGCCCTTCGACGAGTTTCCCGAAAGCGGCTGGGACAAGGTCATGGACCTCAATGTCAAGACGCCCTTCTTCCTGGCCCAGGCCCTGCATGGCGCCCTCAAGGCGGCCGCCTCGGCCGAACGGCCCGCCAAGATCATCAATATCGCGTCGATCGACGGCCTGTCGGTCAACATGATGGAGACCTATTCCTACGCCGCCTCCAAGTCGGGCCTGATCCATCTGACCAGGCGCATGGGCGTCGAGCTGGCCAAGGAACACATCATGGTGTCCGCCATCGCGCCGGGGGCTTTCGCCTCGAAAATGAACAAGGTAGCCCGCGACCATGGCGACGCCATCGCCCCGGGCATTCCCGCCCAGCGCATTGGCGAACCCTCGGACATGGCGGGTGCCGCCATCTTCCTGGCATCGAAGGCCGGGGATTATGTTGCGGGCTCGACACTGACCGTCGATGGCGGGGTCTCGCACACCCGCAGCGGCTTCTAGGGCCTCTGCCGGGGCCGCCGCCCTGCCGCGCCGACGGCACGCATGGCACCAAAAAAACGGGCGCCGGAGGTTTCTCCGGCGCCCGGCCTTTCCGGCGTTCGGATCGCTGCGGGGGCTTACTGCCCCATGCGGCGGATCTCGATCTCGCCCATGTCGAGTGCGCGGACGGACTCCTCGATTTCCGCGGCATCGCCGACGATGAGCCAGACCAGGTTTTCCGGATTCACCACTTCCTCGGCGGCGGCACGGATAGGGCCGAGTTCGAGGTTGCGGTAGCGCTCGGTGAGCGTGGCCGGATAGTTCCAGTCGCGGCCGTAGTTGAAGCTCGAAACCAGCGAGCCGCGCACGGCCGAAGCGGTTTCGAACTGGCCGGGCAGGGAGCGGGTCGAGTTGTTGATCGAGCGCTCCAGCTCGGCCTCGGTGGCCGGATTGGTGGAGGTGAATTCGTTGAATTCACGCAGCAGTTCCGACAACGAATCCGCTGTGCGGTCGGTCTGCACCGGCGCATAGACGATCCAGGGCCGCTGGCCACGGGCACCCCAGAGCAGCGTCTGGGCGCCGTAGGACCAGCCCTTGTCCTCCCGCAGATTCATGTTCACCCGGGCGGTAAAGGATCCGCCGATGGCGTCATTCATCGCAGAATAGACTTCCGGATTGTCGACCGTGCCTTCCGGACCGATCAGGCCGGCCAGGATGAGCGATTGCGGCGAGTTCGGACGATCCACGATGATCACCCGAGCGCTGCCGGAATTTTCCGCCTCGCCCATATTCTTCTCCGGCAAGGGGTCGCGCGGAGCACGCCAGCCGCGGAAGGCGCGTTCCAGCATCGGGGTGATCTCGTCCAGCGTCGTGTCGCCGACGATGAACAGGGTGGCATTGTCCGGCCGCAGCCAGGTGCGGTGATGGGCCACCAGATCCTCGCGGGTAAAGCCGGCGACATTGTCCGGCGTGCCCGACCCTGTAAAGGGCACCGAATAGGCATGGCCCTCGCCATACATTTCCGGTGGCAGAAGGCGCAGGGCAATGGCGATCGGATTGGCCATTTCCTGCTGGATGCCGTTGAGCGTCTGCTCGCGCACGCGCTCGATATCTTCGTCCGTAAAGGTCGGATCGGTGATGACGGTGGCCATCAGGTTCAGCGAGTCCTGAAGATTGCCGCTCAGGGCCGAGAGCGTCACCGTGGACAGGTCCAGATTGGCACCGGCGGAAAGATTGGCGCCCAGGCTTTCGGCCTCGGCGGCAATTTCCAGGGCGTCCATGCGGCCCGCACCTTCATCCAGCATGTTCATGGTGAAGGAGTTGAGGCCGACCTGCCCGCCTTGCGCGGCGTCGGCGGCGTAGCCCGCATCGAACACCATCTGCATCTCGACCACCGGAACCGCATCGCGGCGCACGAAGACGATGTCGACGCCGTTGGAGAGTTCTGCGGTTTCCACGGCCGGCCATTCCAGCTCCGGCGTCGTATCGACGACGGGCAGGGCGGAGCGGTCGGCATCGGTTTCCACCGACCGGTAGTCGCCGAAGGGCAGAACCGTGATCTCGTGCGAACCCGTGGTCAGCCACTCATTGGCCGTGGCCCGGATTTCGTCTGCCTCGGCGTAGTTGATGCGTTCCAGATAGGTGCGCCAGAAGCCCGGATCGCCGGCATAGAGCTCGCCCTCGGCCAGGGTGACGGCCTTGCCGCCGAACCCGCCGATCTGCTCCAGACCGCGCACCATGGCGGCGTTCGTCCGTGTGCGGGCAGCCTCCAGCTCCTCTTCGGTCGGGCCCTCTTCGAGCAGTTCCGCAACGATTTCGTCGATGCGGGCGGAGGCTTCAGCCGGGTCTTCGCCCGGATTCAGCGTAACCTCGATATGGAACTGGCTGGCCAGCTGATGCTCCTCGACATAGGCCACGGCGCGGGTTGCCACCTGGCGCTCGAAGACGAAGTCGCGATAAAGGCGCGACGTGCGGCCGCCGCCCAGGACGGTGGCGAAGAGATCCAGCCGGGCCCGTTCCTCGGTGATGCGGCCGGGCACGACCCAGGTGCGGTAGATGCGCGCCTGGGGCACGTCGTCATACATGGTTTCGGTGGTGTCGCGCTCGCGTTCGGGGATCCACTGATCCATGCGGGAAATGGGCGGACCGACCGGGGCATCGCCGAAATAGCGCTCGACAAGCGGCCGCGCCTCCTCGGCATCGATATCGCCGGCCAGGACGAGGACCGCATTGGAGGCGCCGTAATACTGGCTGAACCATTCGCGCACGTCCTCCAGCGAGGCAGCGTCCAGGTCTTCCATCGAGCCGATCGTGGAGTGGGCGTAGGGATGGCCTTCCGGGAAGAGTGCCCGCAGCTGCGAATACTCCACCAGACCGTAGGGCCGGTTGTCGCCCTGGCGCTTTTCGTTCTGGACCACGCCGCGCTGTTCGTCGAGGCGTTCCTGGTCGACCGCGCCCAGAAGGTGGGTCATGCGGTCGGATTCCATCCACAGCGCCATTTCCAGGGCCGGGGTCGGCACGGTCTGGAAATAATTCGTGCGGTCGAACCAGGTGGTGCCGTTCATGCCGGTTGCGCCGACCTGTTCGAACGGGCCGAAATAGTCGTCGTTGTAGTTTTCCGACCCGTTGAACATCAGGTGTTCGAACAGGTGGGCAAAACCGGTACGGCCCTCCGGCTCGCTGGCCGAACCGACCCCGTACCAGATGGAGACCGCGACAATGGGTGCCTTGCGGTCTTCGTGGACGACAACCGTCAGTCCATTGTCGAGCTGAAAGCGCTCGTAGGCGATATCGATATCGGGGACCTGCGCCTGTGCAAGACTTCCCCAGGTAAGCAGCGCCAGCGTGGCGGCCGCGAGCATACGAGGCATGAGCCCGTCCTCCCTCCCGGTTTCATAACAGGGTTGCAGGGTGCAATGCCCGGTGGCAACGGGTTAAGTAAATTCCCTGTAATGTACATTCCGGAGACCGTCAGAGGCCGCGCACGGCCGCAACGACGTTCAGGATCACGGCGGCGTTGAACATCAGGCCCAACACGCTGACCACGGCAGCAAATCCGGCCACGGCGGCCAGCATCAATGCCCGCAGGGGTATCATGGCGGCGGCGCGGGCGCGTTCAGGTCCTGCCCATTGCGGACGGGTCATGCGTTCCGTCAGGTCGCGGAAGCCGCCGCGGAACAGGCTGACCGTGACGAAGAGCCAGATCGCAACGCCAAGGACCGGAGCCGCCTTGAAAGCCAGTCCCATGCCGGGTACGGCCAGAAGGGCTTCGATCTCGTCCACGCGCCACACCTCATGTTCCAGAACGCGGACCGTCATAGCCTTTCCCCGGTCAGCGCGCTACATCGCAGACGCGACGGAAACGGTGCGCCCGAACGTTGAATTCCCTGAAACCAGGGATCGCGAAGGGTCCGCTGAAGGGGTTTGGCATGCATGAACTGAAGCGTTGGTGGGTCGTTGTGCTCGCGGTTGTGGCTGTGGGCGCAGCGGGATGGTGGCTCCTGGGCCGCGGCAACGCTGCCGCCGGCGAGGTCGTTATCGAGACCGATGCCGCGGCGATCGGCGATGTGCGCCGCATCGTCGCGGCGTCCGGCGCGGTACGGGCATTGGTGACCGTGGAGGTCGGCTCCCAGCTGTCCGGCCAGATCGCCGAATTGCTCGCCGACTACAATGATATCGTCGAGGCCGGCCAGGTGATCGCACGCCTCGACCCCCAGACCTATGAAACACGGGTGCGCGAGGCCGAGGCGTCGCGGGCGACGGCGGCCGCCAGCCTCGAACTCCAGCGCGCCTCGCTGGTTCGCGCCCAGGCGGCATTGCGCGAGGCCCGGCGCGAACACGAACGCATGGCGGCGCTGCGCGAACGCGGCACGGTGGCCCAGTCCGCCCTGGACACGGCCCAGACGGCGCTCGAGGCCGCCGAGGCCGATGTCGCCGTGGCGCGGGCCCAGATCACCAATGCGCAGGCCGTTCTGGCCCAGCGCGAGGCGACGCTGGAGGGCGCGCGCATCGATCTGGAGCGCACCACGATCCGCGCGCCGATCAGCGGCGTCGTGGTCGACCGCGCGGTGGATGTCGGCCAGACCGTGGCCGCCAGCCTGTCGGCACCGGTCCTGTTCACCATTGCCCAGGACCTCGGCCAGGTGCAGATCGACGCCCAGGTCGACGAGGCCGATATCGGCCAGATCGCGCGCGGCCAGACCGTGCGTTTCACAGTCGATGCCCATCCCGACACGGAACTCACCGGCGTCGTGGAGCAGATCCGCCTCGCACCGGAAACCCTGAATAATGTGGTGACCTATACCGTGGTGGTTTCGGCCGCCAATCCGGGTCAGCGCCTGCTGCCGGGCATGACAGCCAACATGGATATCGTCACCGGCGAGCGCACCGGTGTGCTCACCGTGCCTAATGGTGCCCTTCGTTTTCGCCCGTCGCCGGCGCTCGACGGGCGCACACGCCCTCTCGATGCGGCCGATGACGGTGCGCGGCGCGGTCCGGGTGGTGGCCAGGGCGGCGGGGCGGGCGGTCCCATGGCCCGCATGGCCGCGGAACTGGACCTGACCGAGCGCCAGCAGGAACAGGTGCGCGGCATCTTTATGTCGGTCATGGGCCGCGCGCGAGCCGCCAGCCAGTCCGGCGGCGATATCGACCGGGCCGCACTGCAGGCCGAGATCGCGCGCGAAATGGAAACCGTGCTCGATGCCGAACAACGGGTGCGCTACCGTGAGCTGCAGCGCGAAATGCGCGAGACCCGCATGGCGACCATCTGGGTCGAGGAGACCGATGGCCGGCTGGCCGAGCGCCGCGTGCGCCTGGGCATTTCAGACAGCCAGACGACCGAAGTCGCGGGCGGCGATCTGGCGGCCGGTGACGCTGTCGTGACCCGTGCGCGCGAGGTGCGCGAATGAGCGTCATGATCGAATGCCGCGATCTGGTGAGGACCTATGTGATGGGCGACCAGGTCGTGCGCGCGCTGGACGGGGTCAGTGCGGATATCGGGGCAGGCGAGTACATCGCCGTGACCGGCGCGTCGGGGTCCGGCAAGTCGACTTTCATGAATCTTCTCGGTGCGCTCGACCGGCCGAGCGAAGGCTCGCTGCGCGTGGCGGGCGAGAACCTGTCCGCCCTCGACCCCGACCGGCTGGCCGAGTTCCGCAACCGCACCATCGGTTTCGTCTTCCAGCAGTTCAACCTCCTGGCCCGCACCCCGGCGGTGGAGAATGCGGCCCTGCCGCTGCTCTATTCCGGTATCGTCCCTGCCGAACGCCGTCGGCGGGCGCTGGCGCGGCTGGAACAGGTCGGCCTGGCCGACCGCACCGGTCATCACCCGTCCCAGCTGTCCGGCGGCCAGCAGCAGCGCGTCGCCATCGCCCGCGCCCTGGTCAACGATCCGAAAATCCTGCTCGCCGACGAGCCGACCGGGGCACTGGACAGCCAGACCTCCGAAGACATCATGGCGATCTTCGACCGGCTCAACCGGGAAGGGATCACGATCATCCTGGTCACGCACGAGCAGGAGGTCGCCGATCATGCGCGGCGTCAGCTGGTCTTCCGGGACGGCCGGATCGTGGAGGACAGGCCATGAACAGTCTCGCCTCGCTGCGCGTGGCCCTGGTGGCCCTGCGCGTCAACGCCCTGCGCAGCGCGCTGGCCATGCTGGGCGTGATCATCGGCGTTGCCTCGGTCATCGTCCTGGTGTCGATCAGCGAGGGCACCAAGCAGGCCGTCGAGGAACAGATCGCCAGTTTCGGGGCCAACCTGCTGATCATCCGTCCGGGTTCGTCCATGTTCGGCGGCCGCCGCGGCGGGGCGGGCACGGCCGATCCGCTGACCGACGGCGATGTCGGGGCTATCCGCAACGAGATCGCGGGCCTGGCCGGCGTGTCGGGCGAGGTGTCCACGATGTCGACCGTGGTGTTCGGCGGCGTCAACTGGTCGACCCGCATCCAGGGTGTCAATCCGGACTATTTCGCCGCGCGCGGCTGGACGGTTGCAGACGGGCGTGCGTTTTCCGGAGCCGAGGAACAGTCCGGCCGGCGCTATGCCCTGGTGGGCCAGTCGATTGTCGAGGAATTGTTCGATGGCGCCGATCCGCTGGGGCAGGCAATCCGCATTGCCGGACATCCGTTCGAAGTGATCGGCACGCTGGAACGCAAGGGCGAGACGTCCTGGGGCCAGGACCAGGATGATGTGATCTTCGCACCGCTGAATACGATCCGGCAGCGTTTCGGGGCCGGTATCAGCGTCACCCAGCGCGACGCGGTGCAGACCGTCTATGCCGATATCGCACCGGGCGAATCCACCGGCCGCGTCATCGCGGACATCGAGAATTTGCTGCGCATCCGCCGCGATATTCCGCCCGGCGCCGAGGATGATTTCGTCGTCGGTTCGCTGGCCGAATTCATACGCGCCCGCAACGAGACCGAAAGCCAGCTGGGCCTGCTGCTGGCCGTGGGGGCCGGCATTGTCCTGCTGGTTGGCGGAATCGGCATCATGAACATCATGCTGGTCTCGGTGACCGAGCGTACGCGCGAGATCGGCCTGCGCCTGGCCGTCGGTGCGCGCCGGCGCGACATCCGCAACCAGTTCCTGATCGAAAGCATCGTTCTGTGCCTGGTCGGCGGTCTGGCCGGCCTGGTGGCCGGCGTGGCGGGAACGCTTGTCTATGCCGAGGTCGGCCAGCTGGAAATCGTTATCGATCCGGTGATCGTTGCCATCGCCATCGGGGCGTCGGGCCTGGTCGGGATATTCTTCGGCCTCTATCCGGCCCACCGTGCCTCCCGCCTGGATCCGATCGAGGCGCTGCGGTTCGAATAGCCCGGCTATTTGGCGGCGTGTTCGCTCACGTCCGGCGGAATTTCCGTCTCGCGGCCGGCGGCAGGCAGCGAAAAGAAGAAGGTCGCGCCCTCGCCCGGCTGGCTTTCCACCCAGACGGCCCCGCCATGACGTTCGACGGCCTGCCGCACGATCGCCAGTCCGATCCCGGTTCCCCTGTAGGCTTCGCGTGAATGAAGCCGCTGGAAAGGTGCGAAAATCTTTTCGGAGAATTTCTCGTCCAGTCCGATCCCGTTGTCGCTGACCGCGAAGACCCACAGGCCGTCGCGGCGTTCGGCGGCGATGCCGATCTCCGGAGCCTTGTCTTCGGCGCGGTATTTGACGGCGTTGCTGACCAGGTTCTGCAGAATCTGGATCAGGAGCGTCCTGTCGGCCTCGACGGTCGGGAGTGTTCCCGGGCGTATGATCGCGCCGCTTTCTGCGATGGCGGTTTCCAGTTGTTCGACGGCCTGTCCCAGGGCCTCGGACACATCGACCGGCTTGCGGTCGATGGGCTGGCTGGCGAGCCGGGAATAGGCCAGGAGATCGTCGATCAGCCTCTGCATGCGATGCGCCGCGTCGACCAGGAATTCCAGATGCCGGGTCCCGTCCTCGTCGAAGGTGTCGGTATAGCGCCGTTGCAAAAGGCCGGCGAAGGCCGCGATCTTGCGCAGCGGCTCCTGCAGGTCGTGCGAAGCGACGGTGGCGAAGCGATCGAGCTCCCGGTTGGAGCGTTCGAGCATCTCGTTCGCCTCGCGCAACTGGGTCACATCGGTCATCACGGCATAGCTGCGCAGGGGCCGGCCGTCCCTGTCGCGCTCCAGAAAGGAGGACAGGAGAACATCGATCCCGCTCCCGTCCTTGCGCAGGAACCGGTAGGGCACATTGGTATTGGTGCCGTATTTGAACAGGTAGGGCAGGGATATCTCGACGGCGCGCCTGCGGGATTCAGCATCGAGGAAATCGATCGATTTCCGGCCCACGACCTCGTCCCGCTCATAGCCGAGATAGGTTAGCCAGTAGTCCGAGACTTCGACAATGTAGCCGTCCGGATCGATGGTATGCATCATGGCGGGCGTGGCGCGGTAGATGCGTTCGAAACGTTCCCGCTTCTCGTCATGTTCCCGGTCGGCACGGCGTGCGGAATCGATGTTCCAGATCACACCGCTGGACACGACCGGCCGGCCGTCCCGGTCACATTCGACGACCGATCCGATATTGCGGTACCAGACCCATTCGCCCTTGTGGTTCTTCAGCCGGTACTCGTAGTCCGCCGTCTTTAGTTCGCCGGCAATGGCGCGCGACGCGATGCCTTTCAGATTGTCCCGGTCGTCGGGATGGACACGCGCGTACCAGTCGCTCATCGGCAGGGTGATCTCGGTGCCGGCAGCGAAGAGTTCCGGCACCAGGGAACCCCGGAAGGTGACCGTGTCGTCCTTGTAGCTGCGCCGCCATGTTCCGATCGAGGCCGCTTCGACGGCTTCCGAGAGCTGCTGGTCGCGCGCCTGCAGTGCCGCCTCCGTGCGTACGCGCTCGGAGATGTCGGTGATGAAGCCGGTCGCGATGACCGGCCGGCCCTGATCGTCCCGCTGGCTGATCCGGCCCCGGTTGTGGATGTGAATCCAGTCCTGCAATTCCGACCTGTACCGCACGACATAGTCGACATGGTCGCTCTCGCCGGAAACCAGCGTCTCATAGCAAGCGGTGCAGATGTGAAGATCGTCCGGATGAACCCGTTCGAGCCAGTCATTATAGCTGATCCGCGCATCGCGTGAGGGCAAGCCCATCATTTCCGCGATGACCGCTGTGATTTCGGCGACCTGGCTGTGCAGGTCCAGCCGCCACGCACCCTCGTTCGCTGCCTTCAGGGCATCGCGAAGGCGGGATTCGCTACGGCGCAAGGCCGTCTCCAGGCGGTGTTCTTCGGTGATGTCGCTGATCATGCCCGTCAGGCGTGCGGGATGCCCGTCGGGGGTCCAGTCCACAACGCGGCCCTGGGTTCGAAGCCAGACCTCGCTGCCGTCCTTCGCGATCATCGGGAAATCGCCGAACAGGCCGTTGATCACTGCAGGGTCGGTGTCCCGGGTAGCCGACTTGACGGCATCTAGAACCTGGTGGACGCGGTCGGTATCACCGGGCGGCGCGCGGTCCAGCCAGGCATCGAAGGACAGATCGGCCTCGTTCCCGCCAAGGCCCAGAAGCCGGACCACGAAACCGGAGAGGCGTACGCGGTTGCGCACCAGGTCGAAACTCCAGGCGCCCGTGTTTGCGGATTCATACGCTTCCTGCAGAAGGTCCTGGCTGATGGCGACCTGCTGCTCCAGCTGCTTGCGCTCGGAGATGTCGGTGATGATGCCTGCGGCGATCATCCGGCCATCCTCCGACGGCATCAGCCGGCCGCGGGATCGCAGCCAGATCCAGCTGTCGGTGCGTGCATCCAGAAGCCGGTACTCGGTGTCCATCGTGTCGGTCTGGCCGGCGGCAACCGCCTCGATCTGCCGGGCGACCTCGTCGCGCTGGTCGGGATGGGTCCGGTCGAGCAAGACCTGGCCGTCGATCTCCTCAGGCTCGTCGGGCAGGCCCAGCATGGCGCGAATCGGCCCGATCGGCGTGACGCGCATTGTGTCGGGCCGCAATTCCCAGACACCGCACGAACCCGCCTCGATGGCATTGGCCAGCTGGCGTTCGCGGTCTGCGAGCTTGTCCTCCAGCGCCTGACGTTCCGAGATGTCGGCGACGACGCCCGAGATGCGGAGAGGCGGCCCTTCGCGCGTGAACTCGGTGACGCGGCCACGCATGTGAAGCCAGCGCCATTCGCCGTCGGCCCGGCGCGCCCTGTAGGTCACGTCGAGCGAGGCGGTCGGCCGGTCCCGCAGGGCGTCAATGGCCGCGGCAACCTTGTCGCGCATGTTCGGATCGACCGTGTCGAGCCAGCGCTCGAGGCTGATCGTGGCATCGGTCGAGGCGATGCCGAGAAAGTCGTTGATGAAGCCGCGGGTCGAACCGAGTCCGGTGACCAGGTTGAGCGAGAACGCCCCCTCATTGGCCGAGGCGAGGGCTGCGCGCAGCTGGATGTCGCTCGCTTCCAGCTTGGCTTTCAGCGACAATTCGCCGGATACGTCGCGGACGACCAGCATGATGTCCGCGGCGGCGCCGGTCGGGTCATCCACAAAAACCGCAACGGTCTCGCCGTCGAAGATGCGGCCGCCCAGGGTGCGGTAGCGGCCGACGAACTGTGTTTCCGGGCGATCGGGGCGAAGGCCGAAGCGGGAGCCGGACAACGCGTCGAAATCGCGCGCATTGGCGAACAGGCTCTGTCCGCTCCGGCCGGCGAGCCCGGCGGCGTTCTGCCCAAAGAGACGGGTTGCCGCCGGGTTGAACGAGCGGACGCGAAGCTCGGGATCGAGCACGATGACCGCCATTGGTGCGCTCTGGTAGAGCGCACGCAGGACTTCTTTCGAACGCCCCGTCATGCGGTGACCCGGAAAACTGTCCGGCGGGTATGCAATTCCATGCGTGTGCGGTCCCAATCCGTACTGGCGTCATCTTGCAACAAGCGCAGCCGAAAGGGAAAGTTTTCTCGCCTGTCCATTACATCCCGCCGGTTTCCGCAGGCAGGCGCGCACGCCCGGGCATCCGGCGCAAGGGTCTTCGAGGGATTGTCTCGACCGTGAATGATGTCGAGGCTGGTCAAGGCGAAATCCGTCGATATGCTCGCCATCCCCGCTCTTGCTGGAGGAGTAGTGATTTGAAGAAGACCGCTGGCGTTCAGGATGATTCCGCACCGATATTGCAGGTCTCGGACCTGACGGTGAGTTTCGGTACACCTGACGGAACCGTCAATGCGGTCAAGGGCGTATCCCTGGAAATCCGGGCCGGCGAATGCCTGGCCGTCGTCGGCGAATCGGGGTCCGGCAAGAGTCAGACCTTTCTCGCAGCCATGGGCCTTCTGGCATCGAACGGCCGCGCCGACGGTTCGATCCGCTATCGCGGCCAGGAAATTCTCGGCCTGCCGCCGAAAAAGCTCAACAGCGTGCGCGGCCGCAAGATGACGATGATATTCCAGGATCCGCTGACCTCGCTGACGCCGCACATGCGCATCGGCGGGCAGATGCAGGAAGTCCTGGAAATCCATATGGGACTCAAGGGGCAGGCTGCCGAACGGCGTGCCGTGGAATGGCTGGACCGGGTCCGCATCCCGGAGGCGGCGCGGCGTCTGAAACAGTATCCCCACGAGCTTTCCGGCGGCATGCGCCAGCGCGTGATGATCGCAATGTCCATGCTGTGCGAGCCCGATCTCCTGATCTGCGACGAGCCGACGACCGCGCTCGACGTGACCGTCCAGGCCGAAGTGCTGGACATCATGGACGAGCTGAAAAGGGAAACCGGTGCGGCGCTGGCGCTGATCACCCATGACATGGGCGTTGTCGCCCGGATGGCCGATCGCGCCCAGGTGATGAAGGATGGTGTCTATGTCGAGGGCGGGCCGATCGAGGAGATCTTCTCGGCGCCCAGGGACAAGTATACCCGCATGCTGCTGGATGCCATGCCGCGTCTCGATCGCCCTGACCGGCCTGGCCATACGCCACTGAAACCGGTCCCCGACGCCGAAACGGCCGAACCGCTGTTGGCCGTGGAGGATGTGAAAGTCCAGTTCCCGATCCGCGTCTCCGGTGGTTTTCAGCCGCAATACAAGACCCTGCGTGCCGTGGACGGGGTCAGCTTCGACCTGCGCCCGGGCGAAACGCTGGGCGTGGTGGGTGAATCCGGCTGCGGCAAGTCGACCCTGGCGCGCGCGGTCCTGCGTCTGGTGCCGGCGACGGACGGCACAGTGTCCTGGATTGGCCGGGACCTTCTGGGTCTCAAGGCGAATGATCTGCGCAAGGCGCGCGAGGACCTGCAGATCGTCTTCCAGGATCCGCTGGCCTCGCTCAATCCGCGCATGACGATCGGCGCCTCGATCGAGGAGCCGATGCTGACTTTCCGCAAGTCGATGAAGAAGAAGGCGCGGACCGAGGCGGTTCGCGAGATGATGAAACGGGTCGGGCTCGATCCGAACATGATCAACCGCTATCCGCACGAATTGTCCGGCGGGCAGAACCAGCGTGTCGGCATTGCCCGCGCGATGATCCTCAATCCCAAACTGGTGATCTGCGACGAAGCCGTCTCGGCCCTTGACGTGTCCATCCAGGCCCAGATCGTGGAGCTTCTGATCAAGCTCCAGCAGGAACTCGACCTCTCGATGATCTTCATCTCGCACGATCTCTCGGTCGTGCGCGAGATCTCGCACCGGGTGATGGTCCTCTATCTCGGCCGTGTTGTGGAGATGGCCGACCGCGACCAGATCTATGAGGATGCGCGCCATCCCTATACCCGGGCGCTGATTTCGGCGGTGCCCGTGCCCGATCCGGCGGTGGAGAAGGCCAAGGTCCGCATCAAGCTGGATGGGGAACTGCCCTCTCCGATGGATACGCGTGCCCAGCTGCGCTTCATGAAGTCGAAACTGATCGACGATCCCGACGCCGAACAGTACCGCCCGCAACTGATCGAGGTGGCGCCGGGCCATTGGGTGGCCGAACACGATCCCGTTGACGAAGCCGCGCAGTGATCTGCAGGTCCTTGCGCTATTTCACTCGACTTGCGGCTGTGCCCCGCTAGGTTCGGCCGGGAGACCGAAGGGGAGAGGCCGATGCCCTCAGTGCGCGTAACCGACATGTTCAAACGGGTTCTGACCGGGGTCTGCCTGGCAGGTCTTGTCGCCTGCCAGCCGGCGCCGGAAGCGCCGGCTCCGGCCGACTACGCATTTGTGCATGAAGTGTCCGATCTGCCAGCTGATCCGGACATTCGCTACGGCGAACTGGACAACGGTCTGCGCTATGCCATCCGGGTCAACCAGACGCCGCCCAACGTTGCGTCGGTGCGCATGGTATTCAACGCCGGATCGCTGGCCGAGGCGGACGATCAGCGCGGTCTGGCTCATTTTATCGAACACATGGCGTTCAACGGATCGACCGAGGTTCCCGAGGGCGAAATGGTGCCGCTACTGGAGCGGCACGGCCTGCAATTCGGCCCCGATACCAACGCCTTCACGGGCTATGAAACCGTCGGCTATCAGCTGGATATCCCCGAGGTTGACGAGGAGACGGTGGATACCGCGCTTTTCCTGATGCGGCAGACGGCCAGTGAACTTCTGATGGATGACGAGGCGATCGATCGCGAACGCGGCGTCATCCTGTCCGAGGAACGTTTCCGCAATACGCCGATCCGGCGCTGGAACGATGCGCTCTGGCGATTCCGCCTGCCGCACACCAATGTCGCCGACCGGGATGCCATCGGTACCGTCGAGGTGATCGAGACGGCAGGGCGCGAGCGCTTCGTGGATTACTACGAGAACTACTATGTGCCCGACCGCGGCCTGATCGTGGTGGCGGGCGATATCGATCCGGACGTGATCGAGGCAAAGATCCGCGACCGGTTTTCCGGCTGGACCGGGATAGAGGACCCGCGCGGCGATCCGGAGGTCGGCACGGTGAGTCCCGACCGGCCGCTCTCGGTCGGCTATTTCCATGACCCGGAAATCTACACCATCTTCACGGTCGACGCCGTACGTCCGCACCGGGACGTGCTGGATACGGCGCAGACCCGTTTCGAGAACAATCTCGCCAGTCTGGGCGACCGCATCCTGTCGCGCCGCTTTGCGACCCTGACCAGTTCGGGCACCTCGCCGCTGATCCAGGCGTCGGCCAATCATACCTCCGATTTCGGCGTTGCCGACCGGGCCACCGTGCTCGCCGTGGCCCGGCCCGACCGGTGGCAGGACGCGATCGGCGCGGTCGAACAGGAATTGCGGCGGGCCCTGGAACACGGATTTACCGAGGCCGAGCTCGCCGAACAGATTGCCAATATGCGCACTGGCCTGCGCGATGCGGCAGACCAGGCCGGCACGCGCAGCAGTTCCAGCCTGGCCGACCAGATCTGGCAGAACTGGCGCCAGGACCAGGTGCTGACCTCACCCGCCTCGATGCTGCAGCGGTTCGAGGAAACGGTCGGCGACGTCACGGTCGAGGGCGTGAACGCGGCCTTCCGGGCCCAATGGGAGGGGGTGGAGCCCTTGCTCTTCCTGGCCTCGCCGATCCCGCTGGAAGATGCGGAATCGACCATCCGCGACGTCTGGGAGACCAGCGCGTCCCAGCCGGTCGAGCCGCCTGCTGCCGGTGGTGCAACCGACTTCGCCTACGGCGATTTCGGTCCGGCCGGCGCCGTCTCCGCACGCGAGGAAATCGGCGATCTCGGCCTGGTGCGCCTGCACTTTGCAAACGGCGTCGATGTAACCTTCAAGCGGACCGATTTCGAGGACCGTTCGATTCGTGTCCGCGTCGATTTCGGCCGCGGGGAACTCGAGCCGCGGGCCCTGGACGGGGTCGATATCGTGGCGGGTTCGGTCTTCACCTCTGCGGGGCTCGGCGCGCACAGCGAGGACGAAATGAACCGCGTTCTGGCCGGACGCAACGTAGGTTACGGCTTCAGTGTGGGCGATGACAGCTTCTCCTTCCAGGCCTCCACGACCCCGTCGGACCTGCGCACCCAGTTCGATCTTCTCGCCGCCTATCTCACCGACCCCGGCTGGCGCCAGGAAGGGCTGGAACAATTCCGCGCGGTGATCCCGGAAATCCGCCGCAATCTTCATGCCTCGCCTTCCGGCGTGTTGCAGGCCGAGGTGTCGCGGATGATCCGCTCGGGCGATCCGCGCTACGGTCTGCCCGCCCCGGAACATGTGGCGGCCGTCGACATGGATGCGATCCGCACCTTCCTGACGCCGGCGCTGGAGCGTGCGCCGGTCGAGGTGACCGTGGTCGGGGATGTCACCGAGGACGAACTTGTCGCCGCGCTGGCGCCCACGCTGGGGGCGCTGCCGGAGCGCGCGGCCGACTGGCCGGACTATGACGAGGCCCGCACCGTGCGCTTTCCCGACCCGGTGGACGAGCCTGTCGTGCTGCGCCACAACGGTCCGGACGACCAGGCGATGGCGAATGTCTACTGGCCGACTTTCGACGACAGCGACCGGCGCCGCACGCGGGCCCTGGCATTGCTGCGCGCCGTGTTCGATCTGAAGCTCACCGAACGCCTGCGCGAAGCAGAGGGGTTCACCTATTCCGCCTTCAACAACGATACGGCGTCGGACGTCTATCCGGGTTATGGCTATCTCTATGTCGGGGCCGATGTGCGCGTGGACGATGTCGATGCCACCTATGCCGCGATCGACGAGCTCGCGGCGGACCTGGCCGCCGGCGCGATCTCGGAAGACGAGCTGTTGCGGGCCCGGCGTCCGCTTCTCGAGCAGATCGAGAATGCCTTCGAGAACAACGGTGCCTGGCTCGGCTGGCTGTCCCAGTCCGTTACCCATCCCGAGCGTCTCGACCGGATCCGCGCCTTGAGCGAGGATTATGAGAGCATCACCCGCGACGAGCTTGTCGCCCTGGCGGAAACCTATCTCCAGCCCGGGCGCAGCTGGCGCGTCACGATCCTGCCGCAGAGCGGCGAATGATGTCCAAGGAGAGTTTCATGCAACGTTCGATCCTGGCCACCGCGGCAAGCGTGCTGGCACTGTCCGCCTGTTCGGCGCCGCCGCCGGCGAATGACGAGGAGGCCCTGGCGCGGGCGCGGGCCTGCGACACGCCCGAGAGTGCCGAAATCCCGCTCGCCGATGCGCCGGAAGAGGCGGGCGATGCCGAGGCGAATGCCGCTGCGGCCGAAGCCTATCTGGAAACCGTGCGCACCGGACGCTGCGTGTTCGAACTGGAAAACGGTCTCGTTTTCCGCATTCGCGATGCCGTCGAGGACGGTCCCTCGCCCGAGCGCGGCGATCTGGTCACGGTGCATTATCGCGGCCTGTTCCCGCACGGCGACGAGTTCGATTCGTCCTATGCCCGCGGCGAACCGGCGACCTTCCCGTCCGACCGCCTTATCCGCGGCTGGGTCGAGGCATTGCCGCTGATGCGCGTGGGCGAAACCTGGGAGCTGTACATCCCGCCGGCCCTGGGATATGGCGAACGCGGCACCGGCCCGATCGGCCCCAACCAGGCCCTGGTCTTCCAGCTGGAGCTGATCGACCTGCCCGGCCATGAGGACGAAGACAGCGACGGCGACGGGTAACGCGCATTCTCCGGCGGCCAATCCCCGTCTCTTCCGGGGAGACGGGGATGGCGGACCCTAGCGTGACAGGCGCAGACCGGTCAGGTCGCCGGCGATCATTTCGAACGCGTCTTCCAGGGCCTCGTCCGAGGGGGAGTCGAAATAGAGGCTGGAGTGCGAGGCGCAGTTTCGCATCAGGTCGCGCGTCGAGGACGAGGAGACCTGGAAGGTGATCGTGTAGACCCGGATGCCCAGAGACTTGGCATAGTCGCAGGCCGCTTCGGTGCGGTCGTCGAGGGCCCGGGACAGGACGCGCCTGCTGGACGAGCGCACGCCCAGCCGGCCGTCCACGGCATAGCCATACGCCTCGTAGTCGGACATCAGGTCGGTGTTCCGCCCGGACATGACATTGTCGCCGTCGGTGAGGATGACCATGGCCTTGATCACCTCGTCATCGGCATAGGACACGCCCTCGGTGAAGGGTTCGCCCGGGGAGATCACGCGCACGCCCCAGCCGATCCCGTTGGGAATATTCGTCGTACCGCTGGCGTCCATGTCGGAGATGGCGTTCTCGATCTGGCGCCGGTTCGTGGTGAGCGGGGTGACGGGCGTGGTCGTGCAGGACCGGTTGGTCCGGTATTCGGAGGTCCAGGCGCCGTCATACTTGAGAAGGTTGCGCAGCCGCTCGGTCACGCCGCCGCCGATACCGTCGGACAGGTAGTCGTTTGAATATCCGCCGATATCGGGTTCGTCGGGCGAGAAATAGGGTACGAACAGCGTGGCCGGATTGCCGACCGACGGCGGGGTGTCGTCGATATCGTAAGGCGGAAGGCGTGCTTCCACGCAGCCCTGCCAGGCCGCATTGCGGACCTGGTCGAACAAGTCCCAGTGATTGACCCGGATTTCCTCGGTCTCGCAGCGGCGGCCACCCCGGCCGCGGCCGCGGCCCCGGCCCGTGCAGGTCTCGACCTCGACGGTTCCGCCCGCCCACTCGGCGTGCTGCGGGGACAGTGCGTCGGGATCGAGCCACCAGACGCGCTCGTGCTGCGTGCCGACATTCACCGTGGCCGCAAAGGGGACGAGGCCGATCCGGACATCGCCGGTCTCGTCGGCGGCCTCGAACAGGATTTCGGTGAGAAGTTCGGCGCTGCTGCGCAGCGAGCGAATCTTCGATCCGCCCATGGATCCGGTATTGTCGAGCACCATGACGAGTTCCAGCCGCTGACGCGCGCGCTGCACTTCGCTTTCCCAGTGTACGGTGATGTAGTCGATGCCGGCGAGGCCCAGCATGGTCGTGCGCACGCGCGCCTCGCCGCGCACCGTGACCGTGTCGCTCTCGTCGTCGATCGAGACCGTGACATTGGTGACCGTCCCCAGCTCCCGGCCGGGATAATTGGCGGCAATGAAATCATTGGCGATGTCCAGGGCGTCGTCGTTCGACAGGCTGGTGTTCACGCCGACAGCCAGCGCGGCTGCATCAAGTGCCTGGGCCAGGCGCGAGCGTGCATTCATCGCCTGGCTCAGATCCACAGCCCCGCCGGACAACAGCGTGACCGGAAGCAGGGACAGGGCGAAAATCATGGCCACATTGCCCCGGCGGTTGCCGAGGAAGCGGGCCAGGGTTTGAAACAGCCGTGACATGGCCATGAGCGGGATCCCGTCAAAATCCCTAAAATGCTAGCGGTTCGGAATTAAGGCGGCGTTATGGTGCAAGGTATTCAAACGGTTAATGCCATGCTTCAGGGTGGCGGGGCCGGGATCCGTGTTCAGGCAGGACGGACAAGTACGGTCCAGGCATCCTGCCGGTCCTGACCGGACAGGGACAAGGATCCAATCTCGCACACTGCATGACGTCCCGCGGCAAGATCGCCGACCGCCAGTTTGATGTCGTCCTCCGCCATCGCAGCGTCGAGCATCGAGCGCATCCGAAAGGCGTAGACGTCGAGGGTCCGGGCCTGCGCTGCAAGCCAGTCGCGAAGCTGGCGGGGATCGAAGCGCTGCCGCCGCTGCACAAAGTCCGAAAGGTCCGGCACAAGCATGTCCAGATAGGCCTTTGCCGGGGAGGGCGGGGCGCGCCTGCGTGCCTGGTCGGCTACGTCCGCCGCTGCCCGAAATGTCATATAGTGCGTGTCGAAACCGGCTTGCGCCGCAGCCCCCCGGTCCAGCTGGTATCCGGTTTCCAGCACGCGTTCGCACTTTTGCAGAAGCTGGGTGTCCGCCACGGTGTCAAGCAGGTCGAGGCTGGACCGGTTCTCCTGCCAGATTCCGCTGTTGCGGCGATGTATCACGGCGTGAAAGCTGCCGCTGCCGGCAAGGACCCGGGCCGCTTCGCAAAACGCTGAGCGGCCCGCATACTCCAATCCGAATTGACTCACCACCAGGGCGAAACGGCCGGACGCGAACGGGAGTCTTGCCACATCTCCGACAAGTCCGCAGCCGGTATGCCGGGCGGCCGCATCCGAAAAGTCGACCCCGAACACGTCTGGTCCGCTGTCCGTGCCGGCGGCCAGCCGGCGACGGGCAAGGCGGATGACAGAACCGGTCCCGCAAGCAAGTTCGAGCATCGGGCCTGGCATGCCGGATGCGGAATGGTGTGCCAGGATACCGTCCCAGTGACGTTCCAGCTGTCCAATGATGGACCGGTTCCGGAGGGCCTGATCGGGCGCCTCGGCCGCCCCCGTTTTCCAATAGCGGTTCCATGCATCACGGCCGCCTTGCCGGTCTTCACCAACGATCTTCGTGCCCTGCATGCTCCACCGCCGGTTTCCTGGCGCGGCCGTTCTTTGCGGCGGCAGCCCTACCGGACCAGTTCGGTGAGAGGGGCGGAAAGGTTACAGGCGAAGCTGAATTCGTTGCCGGGCATCCGCCGGCGCTAGCGCGAGAGGCGCAGATTGGTGAGATCGCCCGCAATCATCTCGAAGGCGCTGCGCAAGGCCTCTTCGGAGGGGGAGTCGAAGTAGAGATAGGGATTGCTGGCGCAGTCGCGCATCATGTCGCGCGTCGAGGTCGAGGAAACCTGGAAGGTGATGGTGTAGACGCGGATGCCCAGGCCTTTCGCGTATTCGCAGGCGGCGGCGGTGCGTGCGTCGAGTTCGTTGGCCAGGGTGTGCGAGCTGGACGAGACCACACCCAGGCGGCCGTCCCGTGAATAGGCATATCCGGAATAGTCGGAATAATTCTCGTTGCCGCGGCCCCGCATCACATTCTCGCCGTCGGTAAGCACCACCATCGCCTTGATGGTCTCCTCGTCCCCGAAGGCCGTGCCGCCGGCGAAAGGCTCCTGCGGGGAGAGCACACGCACGCCCCAGCCGATACCGATCGGAATATTGGTCGTGCCGCTCGCGATCATGTCCCCGATCGCCTCGTCGATCGTAGCGCGGTTGTTGGTCAGCGGCGTGATCGGCCGGGCGCTGCAGCCCCAGCCCGGACCGGCCCCGGATATCCATGCATTGGTGTATTTCGGCGTATTGCGCATGCGCGCACGTTCGTCATAGCCGCCCATCCCGTCGTCGAGATAGTCGTTGGCATAATAGCCGCGATCGGATTCATCCGGCGCGAAATAGGGCACGAAGAGCGTTTCGGGATGGTTCGGATCGGGCAGCGTATCCTCGATATCGTGCGGGATGGGGCGAGCCTCGACACAGCCCAGCCAGTCGCGATTGCGGATCGTGCCGTAAATGTCCCAGCGATTGGCCGGGGGATCGAAATTCTCGCTGTGCACGGGTGACAGGCCATCCGGGTCGAGCCACCAGGCCCGTTCGTACCGGTCGCCCACATTGACTGTCGAGGAGAAGGGCACCAGGCCGATCCGCAGCCGGTCCGGATCGGCACCCTCGAACAGGATATCGGTCAGCAGAAGTCCGGCCGAGCGCAGGCTGGATATCTTCGACCCCGACATCGAGCCGGTATTGTCCAGCACCATGGCCAGTTCCAGGCCGCGCCGTGCCCGCTGAACCTCGCTTTCCCAGTGAACGGTCAGGTTGTCGATGCCGATCAAACCGAGAAACCTGGTCTCGATACGGGCTTCCGCGCGCACCGTGACGCGGTCGTTGACGTCATCGAGATCGACCGTGAGGTTCTGGATTGTGCCGATCTCGCGCCGGGGATAATTGGCCATGACAAAGTCCAGCGCCATCTCTTCGGCGTCTTCCTGACCGATCGATGTATGCACGCCCACAGCCAGGGCCGCCGCGTCGAGCGCGCGCGACAGGCGGGTGCGGGCATTCATCGCCTGGTTCAGGTCGACGGCGCCGCCGGACAATACGGTGACCGGCACCAGCAAGAGGGCGAAGATCATCGCCACATTGCCGTTCCGGGCCCGGCCGAACGCTGGGAGGTATCGCAGAAAACGCTGGATCATGAGCCCGTTTGCCCCGTTGGAACCGGAGCAATCTGCCGCAACCCCGCGGGCGCGCGGACTCATGATTGTGTTTGCCGTAAGAAACCGGCTAACACCTTGGACACAATATAAATCGGAATTGAATCATGTCCTCGACGTCTCCCCGGCTCGGCGCCGCCATCGATGCCCTGCGCGATCTCGTCGCCTTCGACACCACGTCGCGAAACTCCAACCTGCCGCTGATCGACTTCGTCGAGCACCGGCTGATGGAACTTGGCGCGGTATGCGAACGCATCCCCAATGCCGACGGCACGAAAGCCAATCTGCATGCGCGTTTCGGACCGGCCGTGGACGGGGGTGTGGTGCTGTCGGGGCATACCGATGTGGTGCCCGTCGACGGCCAGCCCTGGTCCACCGATCCCTGGTCGCTGACCGAGAAGGATGGCCGTCTTTACGGACGCGGCACTTGCGACATGAAAGGCTTTTCCGCCTGTATCCTGGCGCTGGCTCCGCAGATCGCCGCCACCGAACTGAAAAAGCCGGTCCATATTGCGCTTTCCTATGACGAGGAAGTGGGCTGTCTGGGCGCGCCCGCGATGATCGACACGATCATGGCGGGTCCGGTGAAACCGGCCATTGTGATCGTCGGCGAGCCGACCGGCATGACCGTCGTCACCGCCCACAAGGGCCTGTTCTCCCTGACCGTGAAACTGCGTGGCCGGGAAGCGCATTCCTCGCTGGTCAGGGATGGCGCCTGCGCCGTGACCCATGCCGTGCCACTGATGCAGTATCTCGTCGACGAAGCGGCCACGATGGTGGCTGCGGCCCCCGCCGACAGCCCGTTCAACCCGCCTCATGGCACGCTGACCATCGGCCAGATGCAGGGCGGAACCGCACTGAACATTCTCGCGCTGGAGGCGGAATTCGCCTCGCTGATGCGGCCCTGCCCCTGGGACGATGTCCGGGCGATCGAGGCGGGCTTGCGCGAACGGGCTGCCGTCATCGAGGCGAAGATGCGCGAAAGTGCGCCGGAGGCCTCGATCGAGATCGAGGTCCGCTCCGACGTTCCTGCCTTCGCTCCGGAAGAGGATGGTGCCGCCGAGCGCCTGGCGCGGCAATTGACGGGCGACAATTCCACCCGCGTGGTCAGCTATGGCACGGAGGCCGGCCAGTTCCAGCAGGCGGGACTGTCGGTCGTTGTGTGCGGCCCCGGTTCGATCAACCAGGCCCACCAGCCCGACGAATTCGTCGCCATCGGCCAGCTGGACCGGTGCTGCGTTTTCCTGGACCGGCTGATCGCGGCGATGGCGCGCTAGCGTACCGGCCTATCGATAGCGTTTCTGCAGGCTGGCAAGTGCGCCAGTGCCGGGACAGAGCGCATCGAAGGGCAGGGCGTTGAGCGGAGTTTCGGGCAATTTGTTGGCCGCATGCATGTCCGGCAGGTCCTCGTTGAGATACAGCAGGCCCGTACGGATCTCGCCATTGCTCTCGCCCGTCATCAACGTTTCGATCGCCTGGGCCCTGTCGCGCGGATCATAATTGTCATCCGTCTTGCGCAGGCGCAGCTCGCCGCCATCGTGCAGCGTGACGCGCATTTCGCCATCCTCGGCATATTCGCCGGTGATCTCATCGGCATGGGCGACGAAATCCGTGTGCACCAGCGGGTGATAATACTTGTAGGTATGGGCATAGCTCTTGGTAGAGCCGGCATGGTCGTTGAAGGTCACGCAGGGCGAGATCACGTCGATCAGGGCAAAGCCCTTGTGCATCAGCCCGGCCTTGATCAGCGGTACGAGTTGCGACTTGTCGCCGGAGAAGGCGCGCGCCACGAAACCCGCGCCCAGGGTGAGCGCCTGGATGCAGGGGTCGATCGGCGTCTGTTCGTTGGGCACGCCCTTTTTCGACTTCGATCCATAATCCGCCGAGGCCGAGAACTGACCCTTCGTCAGGCCGTAAACGCCGTTATTCTCGATGATGTAGAGCATGTTGAGATTGCGGCGGATGGCGTGGGCAAACTGGCCGAAGCCGATGGACAGCGAGTCGCCGTCGCCGGAAATCCCGATATAGTGGAGCTGGCCGTTGACGGCATTGGCGCCGGTGGCGACCGAGGGCATGCGGCCGTGCACGCAATTGATGCCGTGCGACTGGCCCATGAAATAGGCCGTGGTCTTGGACGAACAGCCGATGCCCGACACCTTGGCCGCACTCTCCGGCGCCAGATCCAGCTCCCAGAAGGCCTGCACCAGCGCCGCCGTGACCGAGTCGTGGCCGCAGCCCGCGCACAGGGTCGACATCACGCCTTCGTAGTTGCGTACCGACAGGCCCAGCTTGTTTCTGGGCAGGTGCTTGTCGATGAAGGGTTTCGGCATGGAGGTCATGCGGCGTCTCCCAGGGCTTCGAGACGCGCCTTGACGCCCTCGATCACGAATTTCGGATTGGCGGACATGCCGGCGTAATCGAGCACGGGGATCAGCCTGGTCTTGTCGGCCGAAGTCTCGTTGACCAGCAGTGTGCGCAATTGGGCGTCGCGATTCTGTTCGACGACGAAAACTTCGTCATGTTCGGCGATGAAGGCGTCGACCTCTTCGCTGAACGGGAAGCCGCGCACCCGCATATAGTTGAGATGGATGCCATCCTCGGCGAGCCGGTCCATCGCCTCGCGCACCGCGCCGTCGCAGCCGCCCACCGAGACAATGGCCCGCCGCGCGGGCTGATCGCAACGCATGACAACCGGTGCCGGTAGGGCTTTGGCGGCGCTTTTCCACTTGCGGGTCAGCCGGTCGAGCACTTCCTTGTACTCGGCCGAGTCCTCGGTATAGCCGCCCTTCCAGTTGTGACCGGAACCGCGGGTGAAATAGGCGCCCTTGGGATGCACGCCCGGCAGGGTGCGATAGGGGATCGCATCGCCGTCGCGGTCCTCGTAGCGGTAGAATTTCCCGATCTTCTCGAGATCGTCCTTCGACAGGACTTTGCCGCGATCCGGCGCATAACTGTCGTCCCAGCCAAATTCGGGCACCATCCAGTCATTCATGCCGATATCCAGATCGGTCATGAAGAAGACCGGCGTCTGGAAACGTTCGGCCAGATCGAAACTCTGCACGGCCATCTCGAAGCATTCCTTCGGATTGGCGGGAAAGACGAGGATATGCTTGGTGTCGCCATGACTGGCATAGGCCGCCAGGGTGAGGTCGCACTGCTGGGTGCGCGTGGGCAGCCCGGTAGACGGGCCTGCGCGCTGTACGTCGAAAATCACTACCGGCACTTCGCCATAATAGGCAAAGCCGATGAATTCACTCATCAGGGAAATGCCCGGCCCCGATGTCGGCGTGAAGGCCCGCGCCCCGTTCCAGCCGGCGCCGATGGCCATGCCGATCGAGGCCAGCTCGTCCTCACCCTGGACGATGCAGAAGCGCTTTTCGCCCGTATCCTTGTCGACCCGGTATTTCTCGCAGAACGACTTGAATGCGTCCATCAGCGAGGTCGAGGGCGTGATCGGATACCAGGCGCCGAAAGTGGCCCCGGCGTAGAGACAGCCCAGCGCCGCCGCCGTATTGCCGTCGATCATGATATGGCCGGCCGTGGCGTCCATGGCCTCGACCTTGAGCGGCAGCGGGTCGGGATAGTTTTCGCGGACATAGTGCAGGCCCAGCTCGATCGCCTTCATGTTGGCGTCGATCAGGTGCGCCTTGGTGCCGAACATCTCGGTGACCATGGCGCGGATGACTTCGACATCGATCCCGGTCAGTCCGGCCACCGCGCCGACATAGGCCATGTTCTTCATCAGCACCCGGGTGCGGGCATTGTCGAAATGCTCGTTGCACATCCGCGCCAGAGGTACGCCGATGGCGGTGATATCGGTACGGCCGTGCAGGTCGGGGCGCGGCCAGGTGCTGTCGTACAGCAGGAAACCGCCCGGCGAGACCTCGGCGAGGTCCTGCTTGTAGGTTTCCGCATTCATCGCCACGACGAGTTCCGCCGTGCCGGAGCGGGCGAAATAGCTGTCCTTGGTGATGCGGATCTCGTACCAGGTCGGCAGACCCTGGATGTTGGACGGGAACAGGTTCTTGCCCACCACGGGCACGCCCATGCGGAAGATCGCTTTCATCAGGAGGCCGTTGGCCGAGGCCGAGCCGGTGCCGTTCACATTGGCGATCTTGATAACGAAGTCGTTCACACGGACTTCGCTCGTCGCGTCGACGATATCCTTCATTCCGCCGCCACCTTTCCGGCTTCATTCTCGACATGCGGAATGAAGATGTCCGCATCCTGCATGTCCCACGCGGCGGTGGGGCAGCGTTCGGCGCACAGCCCGCAATGCAGGCAGAGATTCTCGTCCTTGACCATCACGCGGCCGGTATCCTTGAGCGGCGCGGAGACGTAAAGCGCCTGTTCGGTATTGTTCGCGGGAACCCGGAGGCTCTGGCGCAACGCGTCCTCGTCGCCGTCGGGCACGATGGCCAGGCAGTCGACGGGACAGATGTCCAGACAGGCATCGCATTCCTTGCACAGGGGAGCATCGAACACGGTCTGGACATCGCAATTGAGACAGCGCTGCACCTCGGTGGCGATGCGTTCGGCATCGAAGCCCAGCTCCACTTCCATCTTGCGATTGGACAGGCGTTCCTTGAGCTCCACCAGCGGCATGTCGCGGCGGTGTGCCCCTTCATACGCGTGGGAATACATCCACTCATTCACGCCCATCTTGGCCGATTGTAGATTCAGCCCGCGCGGCATGCGTTCCTCGATAGTCTCGCCCTGGCAGTGTTTGTGGATAGAGATTGCCGCCTGGTGGCCGTGTTCGACCGCCCAGATGATGTTCTTCGGACCGAAAGCGCTGTCGCCGCCGAAAAACACGCCGGGCAGGGTCGAGGCGTGCGTGGTCTCGTCGACCACCGGAACGCCCCATTTGTCGAACTCGATGCCGATATCGCGCTCGATCCAGGGAAAGGCGTTTTCCTGGCCGATGGCCAGGATGACGTCGTCACAGGGGATGATCTTCGTCCCGACGGTCCGTGTTTCCGTGATCCGGCCCCGGTCGTCGAGATCGTATTCCATAAGCTCGAATTCCATGCCCGTCAGCCTGCCGTTCTCGACAACGAAGCGTTTGGGGGAATGATTGACGACAATCTCGACATTCTCGTCCTCGGCATCCTCCAGCTCCCACGGGGAGGCCTTGAAGAATTGCCGCGGCTTGCGCGCCATCACCTTCACGTCCCCGGCGCCCAGGCGCAGCGAGGTGCGGCAGCAATCCATCGCCGTATTGCCCACGCCGATGATCAGCACACGCTTGCCGATCTTGTCGGTGTGTTCGAAGGCGACGCTTTCCAGCCAGTCGATGCCGATATGGATATTGTCCGCTGCCTCCTCGCGGCCCTCGATGTGCAGGTCCTTGCCCTTGGGCGCACCGGAGCCCACGAAGACCGCGTCATAGCCGTGATCCATCAGGGCGCGCAGGCTTTCCACGCGATGGTTCAGCTTCAGCTCGACGCCCATGTCGAGAATGTAGTCGATCTCCTCGTCCAGCACTTCTTCCGGCAGGCGGAAGGCGGGGATGTTCGAGATCATCAGCCCGCCGGGCCGGTGGTGCGCCTCGAAAATGGTACATTCATAGCCCAGTGGCGCGAGATCGTTCGCCACGGTCAGCGAAGCCGGACCTGCCCCGATCAGGGCGACCTTCTTGCCATTCGTGCGCTCGGGCTTTTGCGGCAGGAGATGTTTCACCTCGTCGCGGTGATCCGCGGCGACGCGTTTCAGCCGGCAGATCGCCAACGGCTCCTCCTCGACGCGGCCGCGCCGGCAGGCCGGCTCGCACGGGCGGTCGCAGACCCGGCCGAGAATGCCGGGAAACACGTTGGACCGCCGGTTGACGAGATAGGCTTCGGTGAATTTTCCCTGGGCTATCAGACGGATATACTCAGGCACCGGCGTGTGTGCCGGACACGCCCATTGGCAATCCACGACCTTGTGAAAATAGTCGGGATCGCGCGTATCGGTCGGCTTCATGCTCCTCACCCCGGGCCTTCCGGCCCGTACCTTGTTGCGCGTTCGGCCATCTGCGGGCCGCACTCTTATTGGTATTATTCTCGCATGCTGAACCGAGCGCGGGTCAAGCGAATTCCCCCTTAAGCGACCGGATGTGAACGAGAATGTTTGCGGTTGAGAGTGAGTCGCATGGCGTGGGCTATCCACGGACCCAGACGCCGCCGAGATTGCTCGTTTCGCCTTGGTCGGGGATTCGCACCGGCGCCGACCCGTCCACGCCGATTTCGTAGAGCGTATAGGTCTCGCCGTCGCTCATTCCGAAAACGATCCGCGTGCCCGACGGGTGCCAGGCGGGATAAAGGCCCTCATCTCTGCGGGTGCCGGGGGTGAGCCGGCGCGGATTGGAGCCGTTCGCATTCATGACGCACACGTTCGACCGGTCCTCGCCGCCCGTGCAGTTCCAGACGATCATGCGCCCGTTGGGCGAAAACCGGCCCGGGCCTTCGCCGCCATAGCCGCGATGACTGTCATTGTCCGGATCGTCGGTGAGCCGGGTCATTCCGCCGGTCTCCAGGTCCAGCGTCCACAGGTCCGACGATCCGCTCCGGTTCGACCGGAACAGGATGGTGCGGCCGTCCGGCGACCAGTCGGGATCGCTGTTGCGGAACGTGTCGTCGGTCAGGCGGTCCGGCGAACCGTCGGGATCGAGGATCACAAGGTCGATCGTGTCGCCGAACCGCGATGCGGTGACGATGCGCCCGTCGGCGTGAAAACCGGCGTAGGAATCATAGACCGCCACGTTCATCGGGGCCGACTGTTCCTCGGCAACGGGATCGCAGATCGTGGGCCGGTAAGCCCCGTCTTCGCCGAGCACGACGGCGTAGACGCGGTGTCCCTGGGCGCCATAGGCCCAGACGGCGTCGCAACCGCGCGTCTCCGGCGCCTCGCCCCGTCCGGGGCGCACGAACAGGACGCGATAGGTCTCGCCGTCATAGGTGTTCATGGCCAGCCAGTCATCGGCCCGCGGCCAGAATACAACGCCGGCAATCAGCAGGACGCCCAGAACACCCGTCAGGATCAATCGGCGCATGCGGCCCTCCCCGGCAGCAACGCCAGTCTAGCGCAAGCTTGTTGCGGCAAGCCACAGAAATCGGGCGGGTTTGCGGATGCGCGTCCCGGCCGGGTGGCCAGAAGGGGACCGGTTTCTAAAGTTCGTCCACCGAATGCTCGTGCATCCGGGCTTCGGCGCGAAGCCAGGCGATGAACCCTTCCGCATCCGGCGAGAGTGGCCGGTTGCGCGCTGTCACGATGTGATAGGCCGAGCGCACCGGCGAGGTGCCATCGGCGAACAGCGCGACCAGGCGGCCGGAGGCCAGGTCGTTCTGGGCCAGTGCCCGCTTGGCCAGGGCTACGCCGCGCCCGGCCACGGCGGCATCGATCACCAGGGCGGACTGGTTGAACCTCACCCCGCCGGCCACGGCCACGCCGCGGATATTGCGCGCCTTCAGCCAGGCCGACCAATCAGCCCCGTCGACTTCGCTTTCCGGCGAAGCGTCGTGCAGCAGTGTGTGTCCGGCCAGATCCCGCGGTGTGGTCAACGGTACGCCATCGCGCAGAAGGTCGGGGGAACAGACCGGCAGGACCTCCTCCGGCAGGAGGCGTTCCTCGTTCAGCGTCATGTCGCCGCCGGGGCCATAGCGGATCGCCAGATCGGCGGCGCCGGCGCCCAGATCGACACGTTCCGACGTGGCTGCGATCCAGACTTCCACGCCGGGATGGTCGTCCTGAAACCGGTGCAGGCGCGGCGCCAGCCATTTACCGGCGAAGGACGGGGCCACCGATACTGTGAGCGCCCGGCGCTGCACCGGCTGACGCATCAGCGACACCGCCCGCTCCAGCGTCTCGAAGGCCTCCGAGGTGACATTCGCGGCCGCGCGCCCCGCTCCGGTCAGGGTCAGCCCGCGCCCCTCGCGTACGAAAAGCGGCGTGCCGACATGGTCTTCCAGGGAGCGGATCTGCTGGGAAATCGCCCCCGGCGTCACTGCAAGCTCGTCGGCGGCGCGTGCGAAGCTTTCCAGCCGCGCGGCAGCCTCGAAGGCGCGCAGGGCGTTGAGCGGGGGAAGGCGGGAGGAACGGGCCATGGCGTGAGTTTAGTTTTTCTAATTTCAAAAGCCAATAATCGTCGTTTGAACTCGCTGTATCGAATAGAAATATTGCACGTGTCGCGCCACGAGGGCGCAGGATCGGATGAGTAATGATGCGTGTCTTTCCCGCCTCCATTCCCCTAGATGGACGTACGGTGATCGTTGTCGGGTCAGGCCCGATGGCCGAGCCGAAGGCGCGCCTCTTTGCGACTTCCCCAGCCCGGTTGCTGTGGTTCACCGGCAAGACAGACGGTCCTGTCCCTTCGGATATTGCCCAGTATGCGAAGATTGAACGCCGTATGCCGACACGGCGGGACCTTCGTGGCGCGGCCCTGCTTTTCATAGCCGGCTCGGACGGTGTTCCGGCGGAAGCCCTGGCGCGCATGGCGCGCCGCCTGGGCATACCGGTCAATATCGTCGACAGCCCGGCGTCTTCGGATTTCCAGACCCCGGCGATCGTCGATCGTGACGGCATTGTCGTGTCGATTGCCTCCGGCGGTGCGGCGCCGGTCCTCTCTGTCGATATCCGGGCGGCCATCGAACAGCTTCTTCCTGCGCGCATCGGCCTTCTCGCCGATCTGGCGCGCGAGCTGCGCGGCACTGTCAAAGCGGTGCTGGGACGGTTCGGCGACCGCCGCGCCTTCTGGGAACGCGCCCTGCGGGGCAAGGCCCGCGATCTCGCCCTCGCCGGCGACAAGTCCGGCGCCCGCCGCGAAATGTTGCGCGAACTCAATGGCGAGCGTGGCGAAGCGGCCGGTATCGTCCATCTCGTCGGGGCCGGCCCCGGCGACCCCGACCTTCTGACCCTCAAGGCGGCGCGCCTTCTGCGCGAGGCCGATGTCATCGTCCATGACCGCCTGGTTTCCGAGGGTGTGCTGAATCTGTCCCGCCGCGATGCGTTGCGGATCGATGTCGGCAAGACAAAGGGCCATCATCCGGTGCCCCAGGATACCATCGGCGAGATTCTCGTCCGCGAAGCCCGCAAGGGCCAGCGCGTTGTTCGCATCAAGGGCGGAGATCCCTTTGTTTTCGGCCGGGGCGGCGAGGAGATGGATGTGGTGCGCGCTGCCGGCCTTGCCGTCGAGGTCACGCCCGGCATCACCGCTGCGGTGGCCTGCGCGGCGTCTGCCGGCATTCCGTTGACCCATCGCGACCATGCCCAGTCGGTCACCTTTGCGTCCGGCGTTGTGAAACAGGGCGGGCCCGATGCCGATTATCGCGCCCTGTCCGCACCCAATTCGACCACCGTCTTCTACATGGGCGTGGGTGCCGCACCGGAGATCCAGCGCAAGATGACCGAGGCCGGCCGGTCACCGTCGACGCCTGTAGCGCTGATCGAGAACGGCACACTGGATACCGAACGCCGCGTTTTCGGCACGCTGGGCGGGCTTGCCGCCCTCGTCGAGCGCGAAGGCATTGCCGGTCCCACCATCATGATCGTGGGCGAAACCGCCGCGGCCGCCGCCTCGCAGGCGGCCCCGAAAACACTGGAGCAATTCGCATGAAAGCGATCACCGCCAACCGCCTGACCGACGGCCGTGTGATCTACCGCACCGTCGAAGGCCAGTGGTCCACCGACCTGGCCGAGGCCGAACGCCTGGACAGCGAGGAGGCCGATGCCCGCCTGGCCGAAGCGGAGGGCGAATTCGGCGTTGCGGTCGGCCCCTATCTGATCGAGGTCGAGGACGACCGCCCCGGCGGCCAGAAATGGCGCCGCGAGACCATTCGTCTGACCGGTCCGACGACCGGTTCCACCCATCGGGCTGCGTAATGTACAAGTACGACACATACGATCACAGCCTTGTCCGTGAACGGATCGACGAGTTTCGCGACCAGGTGGAGCGCCGGCTCGACGGGCGCCTGACGGAAGACCAGTTCAAGCCGCTGCGCCTGATGAATGGCGTCTATCTGCAGCTGCACGCCTACATGCTGCGTGTGGCCATTCCCTATGGCACGCTGAACGGTCCCCAGGTCCGTACGCTTGGCCATATCGCGCGGACCTATGACAAGGGCTACGGCCATTTCACGACGCGTACGAACATTCAGTACAACTGGCCGAAACTGGTCGACATTCCCGATATTCTCGAAGATCTCGCCAAGGTCGAGATGCATGCCATACAGACCTCGGGGAATTGCATCCGCAATGTCACGGCCGACCCCTTCGCCGGTGCCGCGGCCGACGAGATCGAGGACGGGCGCCCCTGGGCGGAAATCATCCGGCAATGGTCGACCTTCCACCCGGAGTTCACCTTCCTGCCGCGCAAGTTCAAGATCGCCGTCAACGGTGCCGGGGAAGACCGTGCGGGCATCCGCGTGCATGATATCGGCCTGCAGATCGTCAGGAACGCGGCGGGCGAGACCGGCTTCGAGGTCTGGGTCGGGGGCGGCCAGGGCCGCACGCCGCGCCTGGGGCGGAAGATCCGCGACTTTCTGGCGCCGGAAGACCTCCTCTCCTATCTGACCGCGATCCTGCGCGTCTACAATCAGCACGGCCGGCGCGACAATCTCTACAAGGCCCGGATCAAGATCCTGGTCGAGGCACTGGGGGCCGGAGAATTCGGCCGCCAGACCGAAGAGGAGTGGGCACATATCCGCGAGGGCGAACTGAAACTGCCCGCCGCCGAGATCGCCCGTATCCGCGCCTTCTTCGATGCCCCGCCGATTGCCGAGGCCACGGCCATTCCGGCCACGGGCCGGGCCGATTTCGCCCAATGGCTGCGCCGCAACCGGCGCGACCACAAGGTGGCTGGCCTGTCCTCCGTGGTGATCTCGCTGAAACCTGTCGGCGGTGCGCCGGGCGATATCACCGCCGACCAGCTCGATGCCGTGGCCGGCATCGCCGAGCGCTACGGGTTCGACGAAGTCCGCGCCACGCCGGACCAGAATCTGGTCCTGCCACACGTGCGCAACGCCGATCTGGAAGCGGTGTTCGACGCCCTGGCCGCGGCCGGCCTGGCCACCGCGAATGCAGGCCTGGCAACCGATATCGTTGCGTGTCCGGGGCTGGACTATTGCAGCCTGGCCAACGCCCGTTCGATCCCGATCGCCCAGGCGATCTCGAGCCTGATCGAGGCGGAGGGCCTGGCTGGCGATGTCGGCGATGTGACCATCAAGATAGATGGTTGCATCAATGCCTGCGGCCATCACCACGTCGCCCATATCGGTGTCCTGGGCGTCGACAAGCGCGGCGAGGAATTCTACCAGATCACGCTGGGCGGAGCCTTCGGCACGGATGCGGCCATCGGCAATATCGTCGGCAAGGGTCTGGCGGGCGACGACGTGCCCGCGGCCATTGTGCGGCTGCTCAGAACCTACCTGGAAATCAGGGACGAGAACGAGCGTTTCATCGACACGCTGCGGCGTGTGGGGGACGAGGCGTTCAAGGAGTCGATCTATGTTGCAGCTTGAACGAAAACCCCTGGCCCGCGAGACCGCGCAGAACCAGATCGAGGCCGGCGGCGGACATGTCGTCGAAATCCCCGGCGAGTCCGACTGGCGCGACGCAGCCGAACAGGTTCGCGATGCCGTTCAGGTCGATATCCGCTTTTCCAGTTTCAAGGACGGGCGCGGTTTCACGCTGGCAACGCAATTGCGCGAACGCGCCGGCTTCACCGGCCGGCTGCGCGCCGTCGGCGATCTGATCCCGGACCAGGCCCGGTATCTGCATCGGGTGGGTTTCGACGACGTCGCCCCGGAACGGACCGACCTGGCGGCGGACTGGGCCAAGGCCCGTGCCCGGTTCTCGCATGCCTACCAGCCCGCCCAGGACAAGGTGACGCCGATCTTCCGGCATCGGCAGGCCCGGCCGGGCGACGATCTCGCCGCGCTCAATGCACGGTATCGCGGCGCCGATGCGGCCGACATCCTGCGCGATGCGATCCGCAATGAATGGGCCGGCCGGATTGCCGTCCTGTCCTCCTTCGGTGCGGAAGCCGCTGTTGGGCTGCACATGATCGCCCGCATCGCACCGGATACGCCGGTCATCTTCCTGGATACCGGCCGCCTATTTGCCCAGACCGAACAATATCAAAGGGCCCTGACCGAAACGCTCGGCCTGACCAATATCCGCATGCTGCGCCCGGATGCCGGCGAGGCCGCCGCCGAGGATGGCGATGACCGGCTCTGGCAGCGTGACCCCGATGCCTGCTGCGCCCTGCGCAAGGTGCGTCCGCTGGACAAGGTGATCGGCGAGTACGACGCACTGATCACCGGCCGCAAGCGCTTTCATGGCGGCGAACGGCTCGCCCTGCCGGTGGTGGAACGGATCAATGGACGCATCCGGGTCAATCCGCTGGCCAGCTGGGATGCGGAAAAAGTGAACGCCTATTTCCAGCGCTTCGATTTGCCGCGCCATCCCTTGAGCGATATGGGATATGCATCGATCGGCTGCTGGCCGTGCACGGCGCCGGTACAGGATGACGGCGATGTGCGCTCCGGCCGCTGGGCAGGACGCAACAAGACCGAATGCGGCATTCACACTCCGTCCCGCATCGCTGCCGAATAGGACGGGGCGGATTGCCGCCGAACAGACTGAAAGGACACACGTTCGTGTCTCACGTGCTCGACCTGATCGGCAATACGCCGCTGATCCGGCTGGACGGCCCGTCTGCGGCCACCGGCTGCGAGATCCTTGGCAAGGCCGAATTCCTCAATCCCGGCGGTTCCGTAAAGGACCGGGCCGCGCTGAACATCGTGCGCGAAGCGGAAAGATCCGGCGCGTTGAAACCCGGCGGGACCATCGTCGAGGGAACCGCCGGCAATACCGGTATCGGCCTCGCCCTTGTGGGTGGCGCGCTGGGCTATGATGTCATCATCGTGATGCCGCGCACCCAGTCGGAAGAAAAGAAGCAGGTGGTCCGCTCTCACGGCGCCCGGCTGATCGAGGTCGATGCGGCGCCGTTTTCGAGCCCCAACCACTTTGTCCACTATTCCCGCCGCCTGGCGGAGGCCCTGAACGAGAGCGAACCCGCCGGCGCTGTCTGGGCCAACCAGTTCGACAATCTCGCCAACAGGCGCGCCCACGAACTGACCACCGGGCCGGAAATCTGGGAACAGACCGGCGGCCGGGTCGACGCCTTCATCTGCGCGGTCGGTTCCGGTGGTACGCTGGCGGGCGTTGCCGCGGCCTTGCGGGCGAAAAACCCCGACGTCGTGATCGGCGTTGCCGATCCGGCCGGCGCGGCGCTGCACAGCTACTACACGACCGGCGAGCTGAAGGGCGAGGGGTCCTCGATCACCGAAGGCATCGGGGTCAATCGCATCACCGGCAATCTGGAAGGTCTTGCCATTGACCACGCCTACCGCATCGAGGATGCGGAAATGCTGCCGATCCTGTTCGATCTTGTGAAGACTGAGGGTCTGTCGCTGGGCGGATCGGCCGGGATCAACATCGCGGGCGCGATGCGGCTGGCGCGCGAGACAGGGCCGGGCAAGACGATCGTAACCATGCTGTGCGATGCCGGATCCCGGTATGCCGGCAAACTGTTCAATCCGGACTTCCTGTCCAGCCGGGGCTTGCCTGTTCCGCCCTGGGCCGATAGCGAAGCGCCGCGCGTGACGGCTTGATGCCGCAGTCTACGGGATAAAGACGCATGAACGACATGACGCTGACATCGACGGCCCGCGTGACCAACGCGATCTCTGCCAAGCCGGGGCCCTATACGATCGAGACCGTGCTGGAGGTCAAGCACTATACCGACCGCCTGTTCTATTTCCGGATCACGCGGCCGGATGCGTTCCGCTTCCGCTCGGGTGAATTCGTCATGATCGGCCTTCCCAAGGAAGACGGCAAACCGCTTCTGCGTGCCTATTCCGTGGCCAGCCCGTTCTGGGACGAGGCGCTGGACTTCTACTCGATCAAGGTCGCCGACGGACCGCTCACCTCGCGTCTCCAGCACATCCAGCCGGGCGACCAGGTGCTACTGGGCAAAAAGCCGACCGGCACGCTGGTGCTCGATGCGCTAAAACCCGGCAAGCGGCTCTACATGATCTCCACCGGCACAGGCATCGCGCCGTTTGCCAGCCTGATCCGCGATCCGGAAACCTATGAGAAGTTCGACCAGGTCATCCTCACCCATACCTGCCGCGAGGCGGCGGAACTGGTCTATGGCAATGAGCTGGTCGAGGCCGTGAAGTCCGACGAGCTGATCGGCGAGATGGCACAGGAAAAGCTGGTCCATTTCGCTTCGGTCACGCGCGAGGACGGACCCGTGAAGGGCCGCGTCACCGAGCTGATCGAAAACGGTGAGCTTTTCGAGCGTCTCGGCGTGCCGCCGCTGGACCCGGCCGTGGACCGCGTGATGATCTGCGGGTCGGAAGGCCTGTTGAAGGACACGAAGCAGATCTGTCTCGATCGCGGTTTCGAGGAAGGCTCCAACGCCGCGCCGTCGGATTTCGTCGTCGAGAAGGCTTTCGTCGCGACCTGATCGCCGCGAGCCGGACCGCGCCTATTCCGCGGCCGATGTCTCCACGGTCTTGGCCGCGGCTTTCTCGCGCGTCTTGCCCCAGTAGGAGACGCAGGGGATTTTCGACTTGTCGCAGCGATCCGCGTATTTGCGCGCGATCTCGGTGACCTCTTCCATCAGGCCCCCGGCCAGGGTGGTGGGTTTCAGGCCCATCTGCAGGAAGGTGTCGTTTTCCACGTGCAGGTCGTTCTCGTCAGCCTCGTTGCGCGGATTGGGGACAAGCTGCATTTCCGCCCCGGCGAGATCGGCGATCATCTTGGCCAGATCGCGCACGCGGTGCGTCTCGGTCATCTGGTTGAGAATGCGCACCTTGTCGCCCGATTGCGGCGGGTTCTCGATGGCCAGCTGGATACAGCGCACCGTGTCCTGGATGTGGATGAAGGCGCGGGTCTGCCCACCCGTGCCGTGCACGGTCATGGGGTAGCCCACGGCGGCCTGCATCAGGAAACGGTTCAGCACCGTACCGTAATCGCCGTCGTAGTCGAACCGGTTGATCAGGCGCTCGTCGCGCTTGGTCTCTTCGGTCTGGGTGCCCCAGACAATGCCCTGGTGAAGATCGGTGATCTTCACCTTGTCGTTCTTGTTGTAGAAGTGGAAGAAGAGCTGATCCTGGGTTTTGGTCATGTGATAGATCGAGCCCGGATTGGCCGGATAGAGAATTTCCTGGTCCTTCAGCCCGTCCTCGGTCTCCACCTTCACCTTGAGATAGCCCTCGGGGATCTTCATCCCGGCCGTGCCGTAGCCATAGACGCCCATCGTGCCCAGATGGACCAGGTGAATGTCGCGTCCGCTCTCCACGATGGCGGCCAGCACGTCGTTGGTGGCATTGAGATTGTTGTCGACCGTATAGCGCTTGTGGCGGGCCGACTTCATCGAATAGGGCGCGGCGCGTTGTTCGGCGAAATGGACGATGGAGTCGGGTTTTTCCGCTTCGATCAGGTCGACGAGTTCCTGATAGTCCTTGCCGACATTCATGTTCACGAAGCGAATGTCGCGGCCGGACACTTCCTTCCAGGCGGCCAAGCGCTCCGACATCGGACGGATCGGCGTCAGACTGTCGACTTCCAGCTCCACGTCGATCTTGCGCCGGGACAGGTTGTCGACGATGACGACATCGTGGCCGAGATTGGAGAGGTGGAGGGCCGTCGGCCATCCGCAAAATCCGTCGCCGCCGAGTACGATAACTTTCATGTGTACGCCTGCCCTTGACGTGTTGATCAATCGCCGACGGTTCTCGCAGGGGGGGCGAAGCATTTCAAGTCCCCGCCTGCGCCGCGTGCTGCGCAAGGGGAAACCGGGCATGGCCGCACCGCGATTTCGCATTTGCAAACAGGGGCCGTTCGGCCGGTAACGCTACCACGAACAAAAATTCTTACACATGGCTAGAATTGAAGAATTATTTGGCGCTTCTGGATCGCGTGTCGAACGAATGGCTCGCCTGCAACGAAAAATGAAAAATTTCCATCTTCGGCCGATTTGCCGCACCCGATCGGTGGACGGGGCCGCCAAAGGCCGCTAAATCCGCGCCAACTTCGGCCGGATACCGACGGGTCCGGCCCTCGTGCACATGGAGATGGAAAGCATGGCTCTTCGCGTTGCGATCACCGGTTTCGGCCGTATCGGCCGCCTGGCACTGCGCGCCGTTCTGGAAAACAAGCGCTGGGACGAGATCGAAATCGTCGCGATCAATGACAGCTCGACGCCGGAGACCAATGCCCACCTTCTGACCTATGACAGCGTGCACGGCCGCTATCCCGGCGAGATCAAGGTCGGCGATGACTGGATCGATGCCGGTTTCGGCAAGATCCAGAAGGTCTCCAGCCGCGATCCCGGCCAGCTGCCCTGGAAGGATCTGGGTATCGATATCGTCCTGGAATGCACCGGCAAGTTCAATTCCAGGGAAGCGTCGATGGCGCACATCGAAAGCTCCGGTGCGAAGAAAGTGTTGTGTTCGGCTCCGGCCAAGAATGCCGACAAGACCATCGTCTACGGCGTCAATCACGACGCGCTCTCGGCCGACGACCTGGTGGTCTCCAACGCGTCCTGCACCACGAACGGTCTCGCCCCGGTGGCCAAGGTGCTCAATGACGCGGTAGGGATCGAGCGCGGCCACGTGACCACGATCCATGCCTATACCGGCGACCAGCCCACACTCGACCGGAACCACAAGGATCTGCACCGGGCCCGTGCGGCGGCGATGTCGATGATCCCGACCTCGACCGGCGCGGCCAAGGCGGTGGGCCTGGTGCTGCCGGAACTGGCGGGCAAGCTGGACGGTGCCGCGGTCCGCGTGCCGACCCCCAACGTGTCGCTGATCGATCTGGTCTTCACCCCGTCGCGCGCCACGAGCGAGGCCGAACTGGCCGAGGCGGTCAAGGCGGCGGCCGACGGTCCGATGAAGGGTGTGCTGGGTTATGACAGCATCCCGCTTGTCTCCGTCGACTACAATCACGACAGCCGCTCCTCGGTCGTGGCCGTCGACAAGATCAAGGTGGTCGACGAGCGTCTGGCCCGGGTGATGACCTGGTACGACAATGAATGGGGTTTCGCCTGCCGCATGATCGATACGGCGGTGGCGATGGGGAAATTCATCTAGAGCGCGTATAGCGTGACGAGGGCAGGGACATGAGAGAGATCCGCCGGATCCAGGATGTGGACGTTGCTGGCAAGCGGGTCCTGGTACGCGTCGATTTCAACGTACCGATGAAAGACGGGAAGGTGAGCGACGCGACGCGTCTGGTCTCGGCCATACCGACCATCGAACTGCTCACCGGCAAGGGAGCGCGGGTGATCCTGATCGCCCATTTCGGCCGCCCCAAGGGCCAGCACGTGCCGGAGATGTCGCTGGAGCCGGTGGCCCAGCCGCTCGCCGACCTGCTGGGCGTGCCCGTGGATTTCTGCATGGAAACGGTGGGTGAGGAGGCTATGGCGGCGGCGGCCGATATGGCCGATGGCGATGTGCTGCTGCTGGAAAATACGCGCTTCCATCCCGGCGAAGAGGCCAACGACCCGGCCTTGGCCCGCCAGCTCGCCGATCTTGCCGACCTATATGTCAATGATGCCTTCTCTGCGGCGCACCGCGCGCACACGTCTACCGAGGGAGTGGCCCAGCTGCTGCCGTCCTATGCGGGTCTCGCCATGCAGCGCGAGATCGACCATCTCGTCGCCGCGCTCGAAGCGCCGCAGCGTCCGGTCATTGCCCTGGTCGGCGGGGCAAAGGTTTCCACCAAGCTCGACCTTCTGAACAATCTGGTGAAGAAGGTCGACATTCTCTTCGTCGGCGGAGGCATGGCCAATACGCTGCTGAACGCCCAGGGCGTCAAGGTCGGAAAGAGTCTGTGCGAGAAGGACCTGGTTGACACCGCCCGCGCCATCATCGCCACCGCCGAGGAGACGGGCTGCAAGCTGATGCTGCCGAGCGACGTGGTGGTGGCGAAGGAGTTCCGGCCCAATCCTGAAACGCGCCTCACCGCCGTGACCGACGTGGCCGAAGACGAGATGATCCTCGATTGCGGCCCCGCCACGGTCGTCGCCCTGGCTATGGCGATGGAAGACGCCAAGACGCTGATCTGGAACGGTCCCCTGGGCGCGTTCGAGACGCCGCCCTTCGAGACCGCGACCGTTGCTGCGGCCCAGCAGGCCGCGCGCGCCGTCAAGGAGCGCGGGCTGGTCGCGGTGGCCGGCGGCGGCGATACGGTGGCCGCGCTCAACCAGGCAGGTGTTTCGAACGACTTCTCCTTCATCTCGACGGCCGGCGGCGCCTTTCTGGAATGGATGGAGGGCAAGGCGTTGCCGGGTGTCGGCGTGCTGAAACAGGCGCGGGGCGTGGCGGCTTGAGGACAGGGCCGATTGCCTTGCCGTCACAGTGTTGGTAACGATAACATTGAGCGGGCCGGGAGTTGGACTTTCCGGTTGGCTGCAGCCCTGTGGGCAATAGCGCCGCGCCGTATTAGAACGGGGCGGCAGACACATGGACGCGGACCCTGGGGTCCGGACAAGACGCTTATCAGCTGGGGTAGACGTGATGGATCTCGATCAACTCAATGAAACCGCCTGCGCCATGGTGGCGCCCGGCAAGGGCATTCTCGCCGCCGACGAGTCGACCGGCACGATCGGCAAGCGCTTTGCCTCGATCGGTCTGGACAACACGCCGGACAACCGCCGCGACTGGCGCGAAATGCTGTTCCGCACCGAAACGGCGATGTCGGAGCATGTCTCCGGCGTTATCCTCTACGACGAAACCATCCGCCAGAGTGCCAGGGACGATACCTCGCTGGTCAAGCTGATCCAGAATGCCGGAGCGATCCCGGGCATCAAGGTCGATACCGGGGCAAAAAACCTCGCCGGCGCCGAGGGCGAGAAAATCACCGAGGGGCTGGACGGCCTGCGAGACCGCCTTGCCGACTATTACGAGCTGGGCGCCCGCTTTGCCAAATGGCGCGCCGTGATCAATATCGGCGCCAAGGATGATGAAAGCATTCCGTCCCAATACTGCATCAATACCAACATGCACGCCCTGGCCCGCTATGCCGCGCTGTGCCAGGAAGCCAGCATCGTCCCGATCGTCGAGCCGGAAGTCATCATGGATGGCGATCACTCGATCGAGCGCTGCTACGAGGTGACCGAGTTCGCCCTGAAGACGCTCTATCGCGAACTCTTCGACCAGGGCGTGGTGCTGGAAGGCACCATCCTCAAGCCGAACATGGTGATCTCGGGCACCGAAGCCGCCGACCGGGCGGGTGTCGAGGAAGTCGCCGACATGACGGTGCAATGCCTGGCCAATTGCGTGCCGGCGGCCGTGCCGGGCATTGCCTTCCTCTCCGGGGGCCAGAGCGACGAGGAAGCCACGGCGCACCTCAATGCCATGAATGCCAGCTACGACCTGCCCTGGCCGCTGACCTTCTCCTATGGCCGCGCCCTGCAGGCCGCTCCGCTGCAGGCCTGGGGCGGCAAGGCGGAAAATGTCGTTGCCGGCCAGGCCGCCTTCAACCACCGCGCCCGCATGAACGGGCTCGCCGCCATGGGCGAGTGGGATGCGGCGATGGAGAAGGAAACGGCGTAGCGGTTTCCAGTACTCGGCAAGGCAAAAAAAGCGGGGCCCGGCGGGGCCCCGCTTCTGCTGACCGTCAGGTCCTGGCTAGAATTCGGTGAAGTAGAGACGGGCATTGGCTGTGCCGCCGCCATAGGTGCCGACCCAGATGTCGTACTGGCCGGAGCCGTTGAGGACGAGTTCCGGATCAAACCCGTTGGCATCGTCGGAGCAGTACCAGTTGCCGTCTGGAGCGTTGACGACAAGGGTCGTGTCTGAACCGGATGTGGCGCCGATCGTGATCTGACCTCCGGACCAGTGCAGTCGGTAGTCCGGCGCATTGGCGATCATGCCTGCGCAGCCGACATTGCTTGCGTCGACGGAGCCGCCAGCGACAATGTCAACATTGTACGGGTCCGGTGCGAAGCCGGCACTCAGCGATGCCGAGCCGAAATTCGGGCTCTGGCTCCAGTCCTGCGCGATCGACACACCGGTAGCGGCGATCGACGTGATCGCGGCGATCAATACGGTTTTCATCTGAAAAAATCCCCCGGGATGAACGTCGCCCAGTTGACGACAACTCACGATAGGTGAATTGGGCCGCGAATAGAAGCGAACTGGGACCGGCCTGCAATTCACTGGGACCGGCCTGCAATTCAGTGTCCCGGCGCGCCTTCATGCCGCGCTCTTGTACAGACAAGAAAGCGGGCCGCGACGGGCCCGCTCTCCGTTACGGAATAAAGCGTCTAGTGGCCGAGTTCCGAGATCGTCAGGGTCGACTGGGCCAGACCGCTGCCCGAACCGTAGGTGCCGACCCAGATATCGTACTGGCCGGATTGAGGGGTGCCCCAGGATACCTGCGGGTTCAGGCCGTTGGTGTCGTCATTGCAATACCAGGAGCCGTCCGGCGCGTTGACGACGATGGTCGTGTCGGCATTGGAGCGGGCACCGATATAGAGCGGCAGGCTGCCGGCATTGTAGTGCAGGCGATAGTCCGGCGCGTTGGCGATCATGCCGCGGCAGGCCCCGCCCAGCGCCGAGCTGGCGTCGATATCTCCGCCAGCCGTGATGGAGACGGAGTACGGGTCGGGTGCAAAGCCGGCGGACAGGGTGGTCTGGCCGAAGGTCGGGTTCTGCGACCAGTCCTGGGCCGCGGAGACGCCCGCGAAGGCGGCAGCCGCAACCGTGGCGGCGAGAATGGTTTTGATGGTCATGGAGGTCCCCTCATCGATAATGGCGCGCGAAAGCTTGCATGGCGCACGATGGATGTCACTTTCCATCTTTGGAAATGAAGCGGGGATGAACGACGGGCCTGCGCCGGCAAAAACCGTTGTCAGACCGGCGGACAGCTGCCACAAGGCGCGCCATGACGACCCGGCTCTACCTGATCACCCCCTCCAGCATCGACGAGACCTTCCAGGACCGCCTGGCCGAGGCGCTTGGCGGCGGCGACGTAGCCGCATTGCAGATCCGTCTCAAGGATTGCGGCCGGGCGGAGACGCGCCGTCTGGCCCGGCCGCTGATCGAGACCGCCCAGCGCGCCGGCGTGGCGGCGATCATGAACGACGATCCGGAACTGGCTGCGGAGCTCGGTTGTGACGGTGTCCATATCGGTCAGACCGACGGGACCGTGAAAGCGGCGCGGGCGCTGATGGGCAGGGATCGAACGGTCGGTGTGACCTGCCATGACAGCCGCCATCTCGCCATGGTGGCAGGCGAGGCAGGGGCGGACTATGTCGCCTTCGGCGCGTTCTTTCCCACGCTGACCAAGGTGCCGCCCAGCCGAGCCGAGCCGGACATCCTGACCTGGTGGAGTGAATTGTTCGAACTGCCCTGCGTGGCGATCGGCGGCATCACGGTTGACAACGCGAAGCCGCTGATCGAGGCCGGTGCCGATTTCCTGGCCGTGTCCGGTGGGGTCTGGAACCATCCGGAAGGTCCCGCCGCCGCGGTGCAGGCCTTCGACCGGCTGTGCCGGGAATAGCAGGCCCCCGCCCCGGATAAACGTCTTGTCACTTGACGCTGACCGGTTGCCGGCGCTGAAAGACTGCCATGCTGCGCATTGCCCTTATTGCCGCCCTTGTCGTTTCGGCCCCCGCATTGTCCCAGGACGATGCCGTCGCCTTCCCCGAGGAACTCATCCTGCTGCCCGAAGAGGTGCAGAACGCAGCCCGCTCCGGGCTCGAGGCGGAGGATGTCAGCATTCCGGCCGGTCTGTCGCCGGGTGAGGAGGCCTGGTATCGCGCCCAGGTGGCCTATATGGGAGGCGACTGGGTTCCCGCCCGGCGCTATGCCGGGACGGCCGCTGTGGCCGGCCTGTCCGACGCAGCGGCCCTGGCCGGGATCATGGCGCGGGATGGCCGTGGCGGCCCGCGCGACATGGCTGCCGCGTCTGATTGGTTTCACCGGGCGGCCCGGCAGGACCATCCCGTTGCTCTCTATCAGCTTGGCCTGTTGGCCCGTCTGGGCGATGAGAGCCTGGAGCTGGGTTCTCCGCGCATCTGGTTCGAGCGGGCAGCCCGGGCCGGGCATATCAACGGCATGATCGCCTTTGCTCTCGAGCTGAAACAGTCCGGCATTCCCCAGGAAGCTGTGTCGGCGCGCCGCTGGGCCGAGCGCGCCGCACAGCAGGGATCGGCCGAAGGCATGTACCAGCTCGCCCAGATGCTCGACGACGGGGCCGGCGGGGAGCGCGATGCGGCCGGCGCCCGTGTCTGGTACGGACGCGCCGCAGAAGCCGGCCTGGCTGAAGCGGCCTTCCAGGCCGGCATGATGTGGGCGGATGGCGAGGGCGGCGAACAGGAGGATGGCGAGGCCCGGCGCTGGCTGCGCATTGCGGCCGAGAGCGATTACGCCCCGGCCCAGGGCCAGTACGGGCTGATGCTGTACCAGGGCCGTGGCGGCGAGCGGAACCTTGCCGAGGCCGCCCACTGGTTTTCCCGCGGTGCGCGCGGCGGCGATGCCGAGAGCCAGTATCTCTACGCCTTCGTGCTGGCCCAGGGCGAAGGCGTGAACCAGGACCTGGAAGCGGCCTATCGCTGGGCCGTGGCGGCGGCGACGGACCCTCTCGGCGCACCCGTTCACAATCGCGACCGCGACCGGTTGCAAGCGGCCCTCGAGCGGGTTCTGCCATTGGACGTGCAGGCCCGCATGCGCGAACAGGCTGAGGCCGGCTGAGCCGATTGCCGCACGCCGCTTGCCGTACTCCGTCCCCGCTGATAGGAGAGCGCCACTTCGCGGCCGAACGGGTCGCCAACGGATAATCGGGCCTCAGCGGCCGACAGGTGGACGCATGAAAATCAACGGCAATGAAATCAAACCCGGCAATGTGCTGATGCATCAGGACACGCTCTGGGTCGCGGTCAAGACCGAGCACGTCAAGCCGGGAAAGGGCGGCGCGTTTGCCCAGGTCGAGCTGAAGAATCTTCTGGACGGCCGCAAGCTGAACGAACGCTTCCGCGCCGCCGACAAGGTCGAGCGGGTGCGCCTGGAACAGAAGGATCACACCTTCCTGTTCGACAGCGGCGAGATGCTGACCTTCATGGATGCCGAGACCTATGAGCAGATCGAACTTGCCAAGGATTTCGTCGGCGAGGACCGGGCAGCATATCTGCAGGAAGGCATGACCGTCGTCGTAGAATTCCACGAAGAGCGGCCGATCGGCATTTCCCTGCCACAGCATGTCACCCTGGAAGTCGCCGAGACCGAGCCGGTGGTGAAGGGACAGACGGCGGCCAACTCGTACAAGCCGGCCATCCTGTCCAACGGGGTGCGCAGCTCGGTGCCGCCTTTCGTGGGCATGGGCGAGAAGATCATCGTGGCGACCGAGGACGGTTCCTACGTCCGCCGGGCGGACTAAGCCGCGATGGGTTCCCTCTCCCCGCTCCTCACCGTGATGACGGAAGTGGCCACCAAGGCCGGCCGCTCGCTCAATCGCGACTTCCGCGACGTCGAACACCTGCAGGTCTCACGCAAGGGGCCGGCAGATTTTGTCTCGGTCGCGGACAAGAAGGCCGAGGACATCATCTACGACCGCCTGACCCAGGCCCGGCCGGGTTACGGCTTTCTGATGGAAGAGCGCGGGATCGTCGAGGGCACAGACAAGTCCCACCGCTGGATCGTCGACCCGCTGGACGGGACGCTGAACTTCCTGCACGGCATGCCGCATTTTGCGGTCTCGATCGCACTGGAGCGCGAGGGGGAGCTGGTTGCCGGGGTGATCTACAATCCCGCCACCGACGAAATGTTCCACGCCGAAAAGGGCCGCGGCGCCTGGCTGTCGGACCGGCGCCTGCGCGTGGCCGGCCGCAAGCATCTCGACGAGGCCGTGATGGCCACCGGCATGCCCTTCATCGGCAAGAAGGGGCACGCGCAATTCCTCAAGGAACTGCACCAGGTGATGCCGCATTGCGCCGGCATTCGCCGCATGGGTTCGGCCGCGCTCGACCTCGCCTGGGTCGCTGCCGGACGGTTCGACGGCTTCTGGGAACGCAATCTGAAGCCCTGGGACATCGCTGCCGGCATCGTACTGGTACGCGAAGCGGGCGGGTTCGTCGCGGAGATCGATGGCGGTGCCGACATTCTCGCCACCGGTCACATCGCTGCGGGCAATGAAGCCATGCTGGGCGAACTGGGCCAGCGTCTGAACGCGGCGGCGAGGTAGCGCGTTTGACATCGCGCAACTTGATGCCAAACGCGTAGCGCCATCGCCGAAATGGCTAGGCTGCGAGACTGTCGATCTGGCCCTGGGCGGCGTCGACCCGCTCGGCTTCACCGAACATCAGCTGGCCTGCATCGACCACGTCGACATCGGTAATGCCGACAAAGCCCAGAACATGCTTCATGTAGCCGGTCGCGAAGTCGATCGCGCTGCCCACTTCGGTGCCGCCCGAGGCGGCCACGAGGATGACGCGCTTGCCGTCCAGCAGGCCCTTCGGTCCGGTTTCGGTGTAGACGAACGTCTCCCGGGCGCGGGCGATCATGTCGACCCAGGCCTTCAGCGCGGCCGGGACCGAGAAATTGTAGATCGGCATGCCGATAACGATCATGTCCGCAGACTTCAATTCCGCCACCAGGGCGTCGGACCGGGCGAGCGCATTCCGCTGGTCCTCGCTGCGTTCGGACGGGTCGGTGAAATTGGCGCCGATCCATGTTTCGTCGACAAACGAGGGCGTTTCCTCGGCGAGGTCCCTGACAGTCACCTGTGCACCGGGATGATGTTCGCGCAGCCGCTCGATAACGCGATCGGTCAGCCGGCGCGAGTGCGAACCGGTGCGGCGCATGCTGGCATCGATGCGGAGAATGTGCGGGGCTGGGGTGTCGGTCATGTCCGTCTCCTTCGTGGGGCGCCCTGGGGCCGTGACTGGCATTGCAGATGCCGATTTCCCTGGGCGGATATAAGAGGGCAGTCGGGAAGCTTATTGTTTCCGGTTCGGCAATTATGGGTCCCGAGGTCGGGGGCGCTGCTCGGGAGAGAGGCTTTGACCTCGCCTCCAAAATGTCCCAATCCGGGGTAAGGAAGGGGTCTTGGCGGAGACAAGGGGAAGGCATGCCAGTTCTTGACCGGAATGGGGATATGCGCGGCGCGCCCGTAGTGCGCTTCACAGGGCCCTGGCGCTATATCGTCTGGATGGCGGTCTTCGTGGCTGTCGTGATCGCGCTGGGTGTCTGGCTGATCGGGCCGCTCGAAGAGGCGTTCCGGGCCAATCCGGCGATCAACGGCCTGATTCTCGCGGTTCTGGTCATCGGTGTGCTCTACACCTTTGCCCAGGCACTGGGGATCGGACCTGCCGCGCGCTGGCTGGTGAGGTTCCGGTCGGCGGAAGATCCGGCCAGCCTGCCCAAGCCACCGGCCCTCATCGCACCCATGGCGTCGATGATCGGGCAGACCGATGGCCGCATGTCCCTGTCCGCGGGCTCTGTGCGTACCGTACTCGATTCCGTCGGGGCGCGGATGTCCGAGGCCGGCGCCTTCACGCGCTATTTCGGGCGTCTTCTGATCTTCCTGGGCCTGCTGGGCACGTTCTGGGGCCTGTTGCAGGTGGTCTCCGATGTTGGCGAGGCGGTGCGGGCCGTGACCGAAAGCTCCACCGGAGGCGAGGCCGATGTGATGCGGCTGATGTCGGCCATCGAGGAGCCGATCCAGGGCATGGGAACAGCCTTTGCGTCCTCGCTGTTCGGCCTGGCCGGTTCATTGGTGATCGGGTTTCTCGACCTTCAGGCCAGCCGCGCCCAGAACCGGTTCTACAACGAGATTGAGGAATGGCTCTCCTCCATCTCGCGCCTGGCTGCGGCCGCCCCGTCGACTTCGGGCGATGGCGAGGTGTCTTCGGCCTATGTCGGTGCGCTCCTTGAGCAGACGGCGGAAACGCTGGACAAGCTGGCGCATACGCTGGAACGCCACACGCGCCAGCTGGATACCACGCTGCAGCGCTTTGCCGACGACAGCCGTGCTTCCAACGAAGAGGCAGCCCGCGCCCTGCGCGACGAGATCCGGGTCCTGATCCGCGCCCTGAAATCGCGGGAGCGGGGAGGGGAGTAAGCCATGGCCTCGCCCCGGTTTGCGCGTTTCCAGGAGGCCGACAGCGGCGATCACTGGCCGGGCTTTGTCGATGCCCTGGCTACATTGCTGCTGGTCATTGTCTTTCTGCTGTCGATCTTTGTGGCGGGACAGTTCGCCCTGTCACGAGCGCTGACCAGCCGCGACGATCAGCTGGCCGATCTCAATGCGCAGCTGGCCGAGCTGGCGAACGAGCTCAACATCGCCCGCGACGAGAATGCCCGGCTGGAACTGCGCATTTCCGGGCTGGAGCAGGAACGTGATGCGCTGGAAGGTGCCCTGGCGATGGCGACCAGCCAGGCAGAGAGTCTGGAGGCCGATCTGGCGGCGGCGGAAGAGATGTCCGAAGACAGCCGCCGCGCCCTGGCGCTGTTGAACCAGCAGATGCAGGTGCTGCGCGACCAGCTGGCGACCTTGAACGAGGCCCTGGATGCGGCCGAGCGCCGAGCGGAAGAGGCCGAGGCGCAGGTCATCAATCTGGGCGAACGCCTCAATGCCGCTCTGGCCGAGCGCGCGGCGGAACTGGCCGTCTACCGGTCCGACTTCTTCGGCAGGCTGCGCGAGATCCTGGGAAACAGGACCGGCGTACGCATTGTCGGCGATCGTTTCGTTTTCGAGACCGATGTGCTGTTCCCGTCCGGCTCGGCCGCGCTGTCGAGCGAAGGCCGGGAGAGTCTGCGGCCCATTGCGGCGGCGATCATCCAGCTGACCGATGAAATCCCCTCTGATCTGGAGTGGGTGATCCGCATCGACGGTCATACCGACCCCGTGCCCATCCGAACCACCTATCCCTCCAACTGGCACCTCTCAGCGGCCCGCGCGATCTCTGTGGTCAACTGGTTCGAGGAGCTGGGCGTGCCCTCCCAGCGCCTGGTTGCGGCGGGCTTTGGCGAGCATCATCCGATTGCCGAGGGTCGGTCGGAAGAGGCCAATGCGCGGAACCGGCGGATCGAGCTGAAGCTGACGTCTCGCTAGGAGGAAATATTGTCTCGGCGACGGTTCTGGTGCCGGCGTCCGGTCGACTCGACGAACCGACTGAATTTCCGGCGATCAGCGAAGGATGTGCCGCACAAGTTCGCGAGGATTTTCGAGTACGCGCGCTGATCGCGGTGAGCGGAAATCACGGGTTCGATGGCACATGGCGCCCTCCCGCTCGATGCGGCGATTGTGCGCCTCGATGGCGGCACGGTTTTCCTCGCGCCAGCGGCGGCCTTTTCGTTCGCGGACCGCTACTCGCTCCCGCCATCCGGCCCGTCGTCCGGATGGCCGCCCTCGATCAGATACCAGGGGATTTCGCCATAGTCATATGGCGGGCGGGAATAAAGCCAGCGCAGGGCGTCGAGCGCGGCGCCGTGATAGATTGTCGAGTGTGTCTCGGTCTCGCGGCGGTCGACATAGCGGTAGTCCGGCGCGTCCTCGACCGCGTCGAGCGCCGCAAGAAGTGTATCGAGCCCGGCCTGCATTGTTCCGCCCTCATCGCCCATGGTCAGATAGACGCGTGTGTCCGAATAGTCGGCGGCGCCAAGTCGTTCGACGGCCCGTTCGGCGACGGCCTGATCGTCCCACCACAGGCTGGGCGAGACCGAGATGTAGTCGTCAAACAGGTCCGGCTGTTCGAGCAGGGTATCGACGATGAACAGTCCGGCCAGGCTTTCCCCGATCACGGCGCGGCGTCCGCCCACGCGATAGGAAGCCTCGATGAAGGGGATGACGTCGTTCGCGATATAGGCGCGAAACTCGGCTGCGCCGCCGGCTGTCTCGAACTGGGCACTGTAACGCGGGTCGGCGGGCTCCGGTGTGAGCTCGTGCAGGCGGTCGCCGGTTTCGATGCCGACCACGATCAAGGGGGCGTACTGCCATGAAATAACGCCGAGCTGGGCGAGGCCGGCGATATGAGGGAAGTCCTGCTCAACTCCGCCATCGATGAGATAGAGCACGGTATAGGCCTCCTCGGCCGTCTCGTGCCCCGGCGGCAGCCACACATTGACGGTGCGCTCTTCGTCAAGGACGGCCGATGTAATCTGGTGGGTGGTGCCGAAACGTATCGGTGTCCCGTCTTGCGTCGCGGTCCAGGCTTCCGGCTCCTGTGCCAGGAGCGGGGAGGTGACAAGCGCTATGGGTACGAGGCTGGCCGTGAACCTTTTCAAGGTCTTCTCCGAGTGGGGATGTCGGGTGCTACGGTTGTCTGATTGCCCTTCCGGCGCAAGTGGCGGACGCCAGGATCTGCGACTCATCGCAATGGTTGCTCCGGCTCCGAGCTTCCTGTATAGACCCGCGCTCCTGAGTTTACATGAGCTGCGTGCCCGGCTGTGGATCGGTGTGGCGCGGCGGATGACAAGAAAGCCGGACCGATGAAAAAGGATATCCATCCCGACTACCATCTGATCAACGTGAAGATGACGAACGGGACCGAGTTTCAGACCAAGTCGACCTGGGGCAAGGAAGGCGACACGCTGACCCTGGACATCGATCCGACCTCGCACCCGGCCTGGACCGGCGGCAATCAGCAGCTGATGGACCGTGGCGGCCGCGTTTCGCGCTTCAAGGACAAGTTCAAGGGCTTCGTGTAGGGCTCTTTTCCTGTTCCGCAACAAGACGGGCGCGAACCGCCGGGTTCGCGCCCTTTTTTACGGGACATGGCGATAGGGTGAATGCCCCGTGCGTCCCGTGTGGTCGGGCCACCGGCGCGGTGCCAGGATGCGCACGCTGCGCGCCGGCACGGTAACCTCGATGGTTGAGGATTGCGTGTTGAAGGTCTCGCCGCTCATGGCGTCCTCGAACACGTCGCCATTCATCAACCGGCCATCGCGGATCAAAAGCGTTTCGGTAACGGCGCTTTCGCGATTATTGGCGACCACCAGCACGGTCTCAGCCGAACGGTCTGTCGTGCGCAGGAAGGCCAGCAGGTCGCGCGTGGCCAGCGGGACGAAATCGCCGATCCGCAGGGCGGGCGCGCTTTCGCGAATCTCTATCAAGGCGCGAAGCCGGGCAAATTCCGGATTGTCCGGCCTCGCATTCTCCCAGTCCATGGGACCGCGGCTGCCCGGATCGTGACCGCCGGTCATGCCGGCCTCGACGCCGTAGTAGATCAGGGGCGCACCGGGCAGCGCGAATTGCAGGGCCTGCAGATAGGCCCGGTCGGCCGGGTCGGGATAGAGCGTACGCAGCCGCGGCGTGTCGTGATTGTCGAGCAGGATCCACGATCGCAGCAACGGATCCAGTCCGGCATCGGCAATCATCGTCTCGACCGCCTCGCCCAATTCGGCGCCGCCGACGCGTCCTTCCACATGAGCGAACATCATTTCGCGCAATGGAAAATTCATCACCGCGTCCAGCGATCCCGTCCAGCCCTGCGGGTAGGACCAGACTTCGCCGATAACGAGCGCGCCGGGCCGGGTCTCATGAACGGCGGCCGAGATGGTTGCGAGATGATCGAAACCCAGCTCGGTCGCGACGTCGAGCCGCCAGCCGTCTATCCCGTCGCGAAACCATTGCCGTACAACGGAATCCGGCGCGGTCGCGATGCGGGCGCTGACGTCCGTATTATTCCAGTTGAGCTGGGGTAGATTGGCGACACCCCACCAGCCGACATAGCCGTTTTGATAGTCTTCGCCGAAATGGAACCAGTCGCGATAGGGGCTGTCGGGCGAGGATTGCGCGTCGACAAACCAGTGCGAGCGCACGCCGACATGATTGAAGACGCCATCGAGAACGAGCCGCATGCGGTTGGCATGCAGCGTGTCGGCCAGGGCGCGCAGATCCGCACGGGTACCGTATTCCGGCGATATCTCGGTGAGGTCGATGGCATCATATTTGTGGTTGGTCGGGGCGAGATGGATCGGGTTGAGATAGACGACATCGACCCCCAGTGCATCGAGATAGCCGGCCTGGCGCCGCACACTGTCCAGATCGCCCCCCCAGAAGGCGAGTTCGTGGCTCCAGACGATCTCGCCCGGCACAGGCTCGCCCTGGGCAGGCTGCTCCGACCAGGCTTCCAGCGTGCGGGGTGGCGCGTAGAGATGACGCTTGGAGTCGATATCGTTGGAGGGGGCGAAACGGTCAACGAAGATCTGATAGGTGACCGCGCCGGCCCGCCAGTCCGCCCGCCGTGCATCGAACGGCGATTCACCGGTCTGCGCCTGCAAGTCCGGGCCCGTGCTGCAAGCTGACAGGATGGCGGAAAGTGTGGTGATGAGCAGTCTGGTCATGAAGCCCCCCGGCCGGTGTTCTTGGGCGATCCGTTCAGACTATCCGATCACAGGGACGGGGCAATCGGGGTGGGGCGGCAAGAAAAAGGCGCACGCTCCGGCCCGAGCGTGCGCCATGTCATTCCCGGACGGGCTGGCTGCTAGCGCTCGCCGAAGGCACCGCGCAGCATGGCCATCTGGTCGGCGACCGGATTGGTGTCGGATTCCACGAGACCGTCGACATAGAGATTGTCGTCGATACGTTTGAGGCGGCTGTAGAGCGACCGGGAGCGGCTGACCAGGTCCAGCAGGACCGGTGGCGGGTTTTCGCCGTCCGGCCACAATCCGTCAGTGGGACGATCCGCCGAGAGGCGATATTTGCCGTCGGTGGCATCCTCGGCGCTCATCTCGCCCTCGGACACGGCGCGTTGCGCCAGCAACCAGGATGCCGCCTGCATCAGCCGCGTGGTCAGCTTCATGCTTTCCGACGCGTAGGACAGGGCGCCGGCCCGGTCCAGAGATTTGGAATCGTCGCGTCCGGGACCGTCCAGATAGTTCGCCGTTTCCTCGACCAGATCCATTCCTTCCCGGAACAGCTTCTGGAACATTTCCGAATTGGCAAAATCCTGGGCCCGGGCGGCGGGGGCGCCTCCGGCAGGGAAGAGGGTCGGCGAATTATCGGTCATCACGCGTCCAGTTGTCGGTCAGCCATCGGGTTCGGGCGAATCGAAGCAATACGCGGGCCAGATTGCGCGAAACCCTTGATCAAAACTTAAACACTGCGTCGGCGGCAGATCGTCCGGCTTGTTTTTTTTCGGTCATGGCGTCGATACGGCGCAGTTCGGCTTCCAGCAGGGCGCGGCGTTCGGCAAGATCTTCCAGCGACAGCGCGCTGAGATCCTCGCCGGGAATGATGGCATCCTTGGGCTTGGCGCTTGCGGCGTCGGCGTCATCGTGAAACATGGACTTCTCCATCTTCATGTTTTCAGCAACCTAGCGCGAAAAGGCGACTTTTCCCATGGCCTCCAAGGCGCAAAACCGCATTGTGATAGCCCGCGAGCCCGGCGGTCCGGACGTGCTCGACCTGGTCGAACGTCCCATGCCTGTGCCCGGGCCAGGTGAGGTTCTGATCCGGAATGTGGCTTGCGGGGTCAACCGGCCCGACCAGATCGAGCGGCTGGGCTTCTATCCGGCTCCGCCGGGGGCACCGGAAGGCCTGGGCCTGGAAGTGTCCGGCCATATTGCCGCGCTGGGGCCGGGCGTCGACGGGCTGGCGGAGGGCGATGACGTCATCGCTCTGGTCGCGGGTGGCGGCTATTCCGAGCATGTGATCGCCCCGGCCGGGTCGGTCCTGCCGGCGCCGGAGGGTGTCGATCTGGCGGATGCTGCCGGCCTGCCCGAGACGGTTTTCACCGTGTGGGCGAACGTGTTCGAAACCGGTGCATTGTCGCCTGATGAAACACTGCTGATTCATGGCGGGACGAGCGGGATCGGGACCACCGCGATCCAGATGGCCAAGGCGCACGGTGCGCGTGTCATCGCCACGGCGGGCACGCCGCAGAAGGTTGCCCTGTGCGAGACACTGGGCGCGGACATCGCCATCAATTACCGCGACACCGATTTCGAGGCCGCCGTGAAGGAGGCGGGCGGGGCTGACGTCGTGCTCGACATGGTCGGCGGCGATTATGTCCAGAAGAACATCAATTGTGCCAATGCGGGTGCGCGCCTTGTATCCATCGCCTTTCTGAAGGGCAGCCGGGTCGAGGTCGATCTGATGCGGGTCATGCTCAAGCGGATCGTATTGACGGGTTCCACACTGCGGGCGCGGCCGGATGACGAGAAGGCGCGGCTTGCGCGCGAAGTGCTCACAACCGTCTGGCCCTGGATCGCCGCCGGCAAGCTGCATCCGGTGATCGACAGTCGTTTCGCTCTGGCCGATGCGCGGTCCGCTCACGCGCGCCTGGACGGCGGGCAGCACGCCGGAAAAATCCTGCTGGCATGCTGACAAATAGCGGGGCCGCCGCTTTCCTATCGCATCCAAACGCGATATAAATGCCACAAATCGCTTTGTGACCGGGGGATCCCGCCACTCAGCGTCGGACGCCCAAGCCCGGCCGCCGTGTCGGGCTTTTTTTGTTTCTCCGAGGAGAGAGGGAATTCATGACCGAGATCCTGATGCCGAAAGCCACGGCTGTCTGGCTCGTCGACAATACTTCGCTGACTTTCGACCAGATCGCGGGCTTCTGCGGCCTTCATCCGCTTGAGGTGAAGGGGATCGCGGACGGCGATGTGGCTGTCGGTGTGCGCGGCGCCGATCCGATTTCCAACGGTCAGCTGACTCGCGAAGAGATCGAGAAAGCCGAAAATACCGACACCTATCGGATGACCGTCGTGAAGCCGAAATATTCCGAGCTCCACCAGCCGGCCAAGCGTCGGGGGCCGCGCTATACGCCGCTTTCGCGTCGCCAGAATCGTCCGGACGCGATCGCCTGGCTCGTCCGCAATCACCCGGAACTGGCCGATGCCCAGATCTCCAAGCTGATCGGCACCACCAAGACGACGATCCAGGCCGTGCGCGAGCGCAGCCACTGGAACTCGTCCAACATCAAGCCGACCGATCCGGTGTCGCTGGGTCTTTGCACCCAGATTGACCTGGACGAGCAGGTCAAGAAAGCGTCCTCGCGTCGCCGCAAGCTCGAGGAAGAAAATCCGGAGCTGCTGACCGACACGCTCAAGGCCCAGGAAGACCTGCATCAGGCCGAAGACAAACCGGTCCAGGAGGCCGAGATCGATTTGGAAACCCTGTTTGGTGGCAACAAGTCAGAATAGCCGGCTTCACACCCGACACGAAAAAGGCCTGGAACCGATCGGTTCCAGGCCTTTTTCGTGTCGGGTGTGAAGCCGGCTATTCTGACTTGTTGCCACCAAACAGGGTTTC
>NZ_JASBRI010000002.1 GCF_030149515.1 Maricaulis sp.
GCATGAGTGGCGTTCAGACCCTGAAAGTGGCGCCGTCCGAAGACGGCTCCCGCCTCGACCGCTGGTTCAAGCGGCGATTTCCGCATGTCTCGGCGGTGATGGTGCAGAAGCTTTGCCGGAAGGGGCAGATTCGCGTTGATGGTGGCCGGGTGAAGGGGGACAGCCGGGTCTCTGCCGGCCAGGAAATACGGGTTCCGCCACTGCCGGAACCCGGCGAAAAGCCAGACCGGCCGCGCCTCTCGCCGGAGGACATCGCCTACGTGAAATCCCTCGTCATCTACGAGGATGACGAGCTGATTGCCTTCAACAAGCCGGCAGGTCTCGCCGTTCAGGGCGGATCGAAGACAACGCGTCATCTCGACGGACTGCTTGATGCCTTCGGCAGCGGGCTCGACCGGCCACGCCTGGTCCACCGGCTCGACAAGGATACATCCGGAGTCCTTATCGTCGGCAAGGGCCCCAAGGCCACCGCCCGGCTGGCCAGGGCCTTTCAGTCGCACAAGACGAAGAAGACCTATTGGGCGATCGCCATCGGCGTGCCCAAGCCCAAGCTGGGCGAGATCAAGGGTTTCCTGAAGAAGGCCGCCGGAGCGGGTGCGGATTCCGAACGCGAGACCATGGTCGGCGCCGCCCACGGCGAGGAAGGGGCCAGCCATGCACTGACCCGTTATGTCGTCGTTGCCGAGGCAGGCCAGAAGGCCAGTTGGGTGGCGCTGCGCCCGGTGACGGGCCGGACGCACCAGTTGCGCGTGCATCTTGCCGCCATGGGGACGGCGATCCTGGGCGACAGAAAGTACACCTGCGACCGCCCTGCGCCCGAGGATCTCGACCGGCGCCTGTGCCTGCATGCGCGCCGGCTGGAGATCCCCCGCGAGAAAGGGCCCCCGATGGTCATTACGGCGGGCCTGCCCAAGCCGCTCCGGAAAATCTACGACACGCTGGGTTTCGATGAACGCGAGATCGACGAGTCGACGATCGAGGAAGATCTGGCCTAGGCTTTGCCCTTTGCTGCCTGTTTCGCCTTGAAAGCCGCCAATTTCTCCGGGCTGGTCCCGGCCTGGTATTTCGCTTTCCACTCGGCCGGTGACATGCCGTAGACGCGTGCTCTGGCATCATCCCTGGATATCTCGACGCCCCGTTCCATCGCAGCCTCTCGCCACCAGTCGCCCAGGCAGTTGCGGCAGAAATCGGCGAGCAGCATGAGGTCGATATTCTGAACCTCCTTGTGCGCGTCGAGATGCGCCACCAGGCGCCGGAAGGCGGCGGCGTCCAGTTCGGTGCGCTGGGCGTCGGTGAGGTCGCCAGGATGGGTCATGGTGTCGGGTCTCCTCTCGCGGTGATGCATAGCTAGCATGACGCGGGCCCGGCTTGCCAAGCCGGCAAGGGGCGCCTATCGAGCGGCTGTTGCCGCAAGGGAGTCCGCCATGTCCGCACCGTTGAAACTCGCCATCTGGGATATCGACGGAACGCTGGTGGACAGCCGGAAGGTGATTCAGCGGGCGATGGAGCAGGCGTTCTTCCGCGCCGGGCTGCCGCCGATCGAATACGATCGCACGCGCACCATTGTCGGCCTGGAACTCACCGAGGCGATCATGCGGCTGGCGCCGCCCGATTATCCGGCCGAACGCATTCCTCATCTGGCGACCTTCTACAAGGAGGCGTTTGTGGAACAGCGGGCCGAGCCCGGATTCGAGGAGCCGCTCTATGAGGGCGCACTGGATACCGTACAGCGGCTGGCAGACGAGGGCTGGCTGATGGGTGTGGCGACGGGCAAGGCCCGGCGCGGCCTGGACATTGTGTTCGAACATCACGATCTGCATCGCTATTTCGACACGTTCCAGACTGTTGACGGCGGTCCGGGCAAGCCGCATCCGCGCATGGTTCTGGATGCGCTGAGGGAGACCGGGACCGATGCGCACCAGGCGGTAATGATCGGCGATACGCGGTTCGACATGGAAATGGGTCGCAGCGCGGGAGTGCATGCGCTGGGTGTAAGCTGGGGCTTTCACACCGAAGACGAGATCCGCGACGGCGGTGCGCATGCCGTGCACCATGACTTCACCGCGCTGAACGCCGCGCTGGACGCATTCGGGGCGGCTGTGGAAGAGAGCGCGGCATGAACGAGAAATACGAGACCAAGCCGGGCGTTCGTCTGCCCAGGCCCGAGGATGTCCGCCCGAAGCGCTTCTACAAGACCGTGACCGTCGAACGCGCTGAGACGGGCTGGGCTGTGCTTCTGGACGGGCGCGCCGTTAGGACACCGGGCAAGAACACCCTGGCGGTGCCCGTCGAAGGCCTGGCTCAGCTGATTGCGGGGGAATGGGCTGAGCAGGGCGAGCGTATCGACGCGCCGGCCATGCCTGTTACCCGGCTGTGCTTTGTCGCGCTGGACCGGATGGCCGGAGCACACGAGGAGACCGTGGCCGAGGTCACCAAATACGCGTCCACCGATCTGTTGTGTTTCCGCGCGCCGGAACCTGCAGACCTGGTGGCCGCGCAGGCGGCGGCCTGGGATCCGATGCTGGCGTGGGCGGAAAGGGCGCTGGATGCGCATTTCGTTGCGGCGACAGGCGTGCTGCCCGTCAACCAGGATCCGGTCGCCCTGCAGCGGGTAATGGCGAAGGCCGCCGGACAGGATATCTGGCGCCTGACCGCCCTGGCCCATGCCGCGGCAATCTGCGGGTCGGCGATCCTGGGGCTGGCACTCCTGGACGGCGAGATCGACGGCGGTGAAGCCTTTGCGCTTTCCAGCGTCGATGAAGCCTATCAGGCCAGCCAGTGGGGCGAGGACGCGGAAGCGGCCGAACGCATGGCGCTCCTCAAGCGCGAACTTGTCGCCGTGGAGCGGATGCTGCGCGCATTGGACGCGGTGCAGGCGGCTTGATGGAATGGCGCACTGAGTTAGTTTGACAGCGATTTCCGGAGTTGAATGTCATGGCCGACAGCGTTGCGAGCGAACCCAGATCCGCCGGCAGGACGGGCCCCGGCGGTATGCTGGATTTCGACGTGCTGCGGGCGGCCGAGTTGCGTACCGAGCCCTACAACTATTTCGTCGCCGAAGGCGCCGTGACAGCGAATGAAGCGGCAGATGTGCGCCGCGATTATCCGGTCATCAACAAGCCCGGCTATCTGCCGCTCTCCAAACTGGAGGCGGCGGGCGAATTCAAACGGCTGATGGACGATCTGATGTCGGCGGAGCTGGCGCAGGTCCTCACCGACAAGTTCGGTGTCGATTTCACCGAAAAGCCGCGCATGATCACGGTGCGACGTCTGTCCCAGCTCTCCGATGGTCCGATCCACAATGATTCGAAGTCCAAGATCCTGACCATGCTGACCTATTTGAACGCCGAATGGGACGGTTCGGGAGCCGGTTGTATCCGCGTGCTCAACGGGCCGACGGATTTCGAGGACTTCACCGAAGAGGTGCCGCCCCTGGCCGGCTATGTCTTCGCATTCCTGCGCGACGACCATTCCTGGCACGGCCATCTGCCTTTCGAGGGCGAACGCTATGTCGTGCAGACGACCTTCCTCACATCCCAGGAAGAGCTCGATCGCAAGGAAAACCGCGGCGGCCTGCAGTATTTCCTGAAGAAGCTGAATCCCTTCCAGTAAGCCGTCGTATCGGGGCAGATCATGACTGCTGTCGTCGTGCCGCACGACCCGGCCTGGGCCGGTGCATTCGCACAGGAGGCCGAGGCGCTGCAGGATGCATTTGGGGCGATCGCTGTCCGGGTCGAGCATGTCGGCTCGACGTCAATTCCCGGCATCCTGGCCAAACCGGTCATCGACATCCTGGTCGCGGCAAGCGATCTCGGCGCAGTCGATCGCCTCACCGGTGCGCTGTGCGCCCTCGGCTACGAAGCGAAAGGCGAGTACGGGATCGCCGGCCGCCGGTATTTTCGCAAGTCGAACGCCGCCGGTGTCCGTACACATCATGTGCACGTCTTCCGGGACGGTGTGCCCGAAATCGCCCGCCATCTCGCCTTTCGCGACTATCTGCGCGCCCATCCCGGAATTGCGCGTGTGTACTCCGATCTCAAGGCCGACCTGACGGCCGGACAGGGCAGGAATGGACGGGACTACCAGGATGCCAAGAGTGACTGGATTGCTCGCACCGAAGCCGAGGCGCTGGCCTGGAACGCCGGACGGCGTGGGTGACCGGAAAACGCAGAATCCGGTTCTGTGGTCGCAAGAGCGGGACCGCACACTCATCCGGCGCCGACGTAACGTCAGCGATACTGCTGAAGCGTGCTAGCGTGCAGCGAGCATGCGCAACGGTCGGGAACGAAACCTGAGCCGGCCATCATCGAGCCGTTTCCAGACCAGGAAGGCTGTGACCATCAGGGCCAGTTCGGCCAGTTCCTGAAAAATGTGATGCCCCATGAGCGCCGCGGTAAGAACAAGCAGGGCCCGCAGCGGCAGCAGGACGGTATCGCCGTCGCTCGCCTCGACCAGCGATCCCAGCCGCGCGGCGCCGATCATGAGCACCACGCCGGCGAGGAAATAGGCCAGTTCCATCGTCGATGGCGTGATGTAGTTGTGCAGATTGAACTCCTCCTGGAGGTTGGTCCTTGCGACCGCTTCAGGCGGGGTAAAGCCGAACCAGTGTTGCCCCCAGCTGACTTCCTCGCCAAAGGCGAGCACCAGCAAAATGCACATCAGCACGAGGCTGACTGGACCGAATGCCATACTGCGCCGGTGACTGCCCAGGCGGCTTGCGACCAGTATTACCGGGAAAAGCATGAGCGTGACGGTCAGGTTTTCCACCAGTCCGCCATCGCCGACATCGGGCCGGAAGACGCCGGTTATCGGCATATGGGCATGATGGATCAGGTTGAGAGGGACCAGGAGTGCGAGCGCGGCGATGAGCAGCAGATCGGCGGTGGCGAACTGGCCGACGAGGCCGGCGGTGCCGAGCCTTTGCGCCCCGCGCATCAGACTTCTGATCGCGATGGCTAGGCCGAGGGCACACAGACATATGAAGGCGACGGCCTGAAGCGGCGAATCGACGGTTCCATCCGGTGAAAACAGCATGTGCGGCATCCTCCCTCAGAATGCGTGAACGGCGGCCCATTTGTCGATCCGGCGGATCGCGCGGCCCGGCCAGCTGGCGAAGCGGCCCAGCGGAAGTTGCAGGGCGAGGCGGTCTATTCCATTACCCGCCGCGGCCAATCGACCGACCAGTGTCGGCCGGCGGATCTGTCCCGAGACGACGCCGAAGGCGGCATTGGAGAGGCGCTTCTTGAAGTCGTATTCGCCCGGCCCGAGGTGGATTGCGGTGATACCGTCTGCCGACAGCTGGCGGGCGATCTCCAGATAGAGCGTCAGGCCGGGGCCGAGATGGGCGAAGTCCGGCCAGAAGACAGGGAACCAGTAGTGCAGCACGTCCCGCGAACGCATGCCGAAATGTGCCGCGGCCAGCTGGCCGTCGATTTCGAGCGTGGACAGAACGCCGGCGAGTTCCTGGTCCCGGCACTCGAACAGGTCGTCGACCACCCGGCGGGCCCAGGAGGCCTGGAAGGTGTCGAGGGCGTGGGTGCGCCGGTATTGTCCGCGTTTGGCGGCGATCAGTGCGTCCAGTGCTTCGCGGCGCCGATCGTCGATACGGATCGTGACCGTTGCGTCCAGCTTGTCCAGCTTGCGCTGGCGGGCGCGGATATTGCGCATGGCCTTGGCATCGGCCTCGGTGCAGTCGGCGATGAAACGGTCATAGCCATGACAGAGATCGGATACCCATGAGAGAGTCGGCGGTCCGTCGCAATGACGGGCGAAGGCCGTCTGGTCGGCCAGGGCACCGTGGAAGGCAAGCACGCCGAAGCCGGCCTTCGGCAGGACCGATTCGAGATCGAGATCAGGATCGCCGGTGATCAGCCCGTGGTGATCGCCCAGCGGCCCGCCGACCGGACGGGCGACGCCGGACCGTGACAGGTGCAGCGGCAGAAACCCGGCCGGCGTGCCGTTCCGGGACACTGCCAGGACGTGGGTATCGCTGCGTGCAGCGGCCAGGATATCGGTGAAGCCGAGGGCGAAATAAGGCGAAGCCAGGGCGAAATTCTCATTGCGCATGCCGGTCCAGGCCGCACGCTGCCGGGCCGAAAGCGTATCGGCTCTGAGCATGTCCGCGCTGTAGACCGGTGCTGGCATGGAGTGCCCCCTGCTGGTTCGTGAGGTTGCGCGATGCAAGCCGTGCGCCGCGTTGCACGCACCCGCTTGATTGCCCTTGGTGAGCGGCGTCTGCTATCGAGCGGACGAACATGAAATCATCCGGGGAAGGATCCCAGTTCATGAAAGACGTGATCGAACGACTGGACGCCCAGCGCGCCGCGGCGCGCATGGGAGGCGGGGAACAGCGCATCGAGGCACAGCACGCAAAGGGCAAGCTCACCGCACGCGAGCGGATCGAGCTCCTGCTGGATGCCGGATCGTTCGAGGAATGGGACATGTTCGTCGAACACCGCTGCAATGATTTCGGCATGGCGGACAGGAAAATACCCGGCGATGGCGTGGTCACCGGCCATGGCACGGTCAACGGCCGTCTCGTCTACGTCTTCTCCAAGGATTTCACCGTTTTCGGAGGCTCGCTCTCGGAAACCCATGCCCAGAAGATCGTCAAGATCCAGAAGGCGGCCATCCAGAACGGGGCGCCGGTGATCGGCATTTTCGATGCCGGCGGGGCGCGCATCCAGGAAGGTGTCGCCTCGCTGGCCGGCTATGCCGACATTTTCCTGCAGAACACGCTGGCCTCGGGTGTGGTGCCGCAGATCTCGATGATCATGGGTCCGTGCGCCGGCGGCGACGTCTATTCCCCGGCCATCACCGATTTCATCTTCATGGTGAAGGACACATCCTACATGTATGTCACCGGCCCCGACGTGGTGAAGACGGTGACCAACGAAACCGTCACCCATGAAGAGCTCGGCGGGGCCTCGGTGCATGCGAAAAAGTCCGGCGTGGCTGACGGCGCGTTCGAGAACGATCTCGAGGCGATCGTGCAGATCCGCCGCCTGGTGGACTTCCTGCCGCTCTCCAACCGCGAGACCCCGCCGAAACGCCCGACTTTCGACGATCCGGACCGGCAGGAGAAAAGCCTCGATACGCTGGTTCCGTCCAATCCCAACAAGCCCTACGACATCAAGGAACTGATCGAGAAGGTCGCCGACGAGGGCGATTTCTTCGAGATCGCGCCGGATTTCGGATCCAATATCGTCACCGGTTTCGGCCGCCTGGACGGTGCGCCTGTGGGCTTTGTCGCCAACCAGCCGATGAGCCTGGCGGGCGTCCTGGACATAGACGCGTCCCGCAAGGCCGGCCGCTTCGTGCGCTTCTGCGACGCTTTCAACATCCCGATCGTCACCTTCGTCGACGTGCCGGGTTTCCTGCCGGGTACCAAGCAGGAATATGGCGGCCTCATCAAGCACGGCGCCAAACTCCTCTTCGCCTATGCCGAGGCGACGGTGCCCAAGCTCACCGTCATCACGCGCAAGGCCTATGGCGGCGCCTATGACGTGATGAGTTCGAAACATCTGCGCGGCGATGTGAACTATGCCTGGCCGACCGCCGAGATCGCCGTGATGGGCGCCAAGGGCGCCGCGGAAATCATCCACCGCAAGGACCTGGGCGACGAAGAGAAAATGGCCGCCCACGCGGCCGAATACGAGGACCGCTTCGCCAATCCCTTCGTGGCCGCCGGCCGCGGCTATATCGACGATGTCATCATGCCCCACAACACCCGCAAACGCCTGATCGCCGCGCTACGCACGCTGCGGAACAAGAGGTGTGAAAACCCGTGGAAGAAGCACGACAATATTCCGCTTTAGGGGTTTTGGGTTATTTAGAGGTCGCGCGAAGCTCATCCTTTAGGGCTTTGCGCGCCTTCACTCTTTCAGCCCGGTTTTCGTTGGTTGCGATTGTTTCCACCGCTCCTCCCCCAAAATTGGCCAGCGGCCAACATAAGTCCTTAAATCGCTTGCCGAGATCCCGCCTCAAGGGTCCCGCTGGCTGGCATGGGGTTTAAGGCGGGGTGCGAGCTGGGGGCTCGAGTTTTCCAACGCCTTCTTTCCCTGCAAATACTCGTGTTTTCCCCGGCCTTGTGCCGGGACCCGGTTGAGGGGGAGCGGTCTCATCGGCGGCGATGGTCCTGAAACGATGAAGAGGTGCCGGATCCGCCAGGGCCGGGAACGGCGTCAGGGAGAAGTGTTCTTTTTCTTTCCTTTCTCCACTTTTCCCGGCCACCCGCATGCGCGGGTGCAGGCTTCACCCTGCGAAACCCTGCGAAAGCGGGCTGGAGAGCCGGGGTCTACCTGCGCTCGGCCTCGTCGCTCGATCGAAGGTGAGTAGGTCCCTGTGTGTTTGGTTTGTCGCAGGACGGGTGGAAGGGCCGGGCTACCCCGCCCGCACGGCCTTCCCCAGCATTTCCCGATAGCCGTGGCTGATGCAGGTATAGCCCTCGTAATAGCCGCGTTGTGCCAGAAGCCGGTGCAGTTTCGGCAGGTTGTAGGGCGGTACCGCCGCGAACATGTGGTGTTCGAGGTGGTAGTTGACATGGTTGGGCGCGACAAGGAGGCGTTCGAACCAGCGGGCGACGGTGGTGTGGGTGTTCAGGCGCGGTTCCGGGTCGTAGCGGTCCGGGGCGACGCCGTGTTCGCCGATATTGCGCAGCCGCATGATGGCCGGATAGACGAAGATGCGCGCGACCCACCACAGCGCATAGGCCCAAAGGCCGCCGGCCAGGGCGAGAGCGGCGATCAGGACGGCGTGGAGGACAAGGTGCGGCGCCTTGGCCTTCCAGTCGGGCGCGCGCCAGGCAGCCAGAACTTCCCTGATCCCCGTCCGGCCGGTCAGGTCGCGAACGAATTTGCGGCGCAGACTGTCCCTTGTAACCGGATAGTTCTTCACCAGGACCTGGTCGGGATCCTTCCCGGTGCCGGCATGCCTGTGATGATCGAGATGATAGTCGCGATAGAGCTGCAGCGGCACGTCCACCGCCGCTCCGCCGATCCAGTTGCCGGCGATGGTGTTGAGCCATCGGGTGCGGAAGAGGGCGTTGTGGGCACAATCGTGCATGACGATGGCGAAGGACAGCTGGCGTCCCGCGATCAGCAGGATCGCCAGCACGATGGTGAGCGGGTTGGGCCAGGCGACGGCCAGCGCGAAGGCCGTCGCGAGCAGGAGGATATCGCCGCCCAGCATCAGCGCACCCTGCCAGTTTGTCGTTTTCGACAATGCGCGCAATTCGGCCCGGCCGAGACAGTCGGACAGCGCCTTGTCGTTACCCGGAATACTTGTCGGCATGCGCTTCTCCCTGCGGCGGGACTGTGCCAGAAAACAGTGTTCACTCCAAGCGCGGGGCGCCCGGGGATGGTCCGCGCCGATTGAATTCCGTACGGGGCGGGGCAAGAGTGCGGCCGAGGGGAGGTGTCCCATGCTGCAGGCCTTTTTGCTGTCCGCCGTGATGGTGGTGATCACGACGGCCATCCACATGACGGGGCTGCTGGGCCTGATGGCGCTGACCGGCAAGCATCGCAGCCGGGTCGATTCGCCGGGACACCGGATCGAGCTCGCGCTCTTCATCCTGGCCATCGTGCTGGGCGTTTTCCTGATCCATGCGCTGGAAGTGTTCGTCTTTGCGCTGGCCTTCCTCGCCTTGGGCGAGATCGCCTCGTTCGAGACCGCGGTCTATTTCTCTCTGTCCACCTTCACCACGCTGGGCATGGGCGACATCGTGCTGGACAGCCACTGGCGCATACTGGTGGCGGTGGAGGCGCTGATCGGTTTCCTGATGATCGGCTGGTCCACCGCCTTCCTGGTCTATGTTCTGGGCAAGCTGCGCACGCTGGAACGGGCCTGGTTCGTGCGCCTGGGCGAGGAGGAGTGATCTCAGCTGCCGCGCTTGCCGGGGGCGGGCGGGCCACGCTAAACCCTTGGGCATCCGGGGCGTCCGCCCGCCTTTGTCACTGGGGCCTTTATGTTCAAGAAGATCCTGATCGCCAATCGTGGCGAGATCGCAGTTCGCGTCATCAAGACCTGCAAGCGCTTGGGGATTGCCACGGTGGTCGTCTATTCCGAGGCGGATGCGGACAGCCTGGCGGTCGAGATGGCGGACGAGGCGGTCTTCATCGGCCCGCCCGCACCGGGCGAGAGCTATCTCGTGCTGGAAAGGATTCTCGAAGCGATCAAGGTAACCGGCGCCGACGCCGTGCATCCCGGTTTCGGCTTCCTGTCGGAAAACGCGGCCTTTCCCAAGGCTCTGGACGCGATCGGCGTCGCCTGGATCGGCCCGAATGTGAATGCCATCGACGCGATGGGCGACAAGATCCGGTCCAAACAGCTGGCCGCCAAGTCCGGCGTGTCGACGATTCCCGGCGCCGACGGCGAGATTACCGATGCCGACACGGCACTCGCGGCGGCCAAGGCGATCGGCTATCCGGTCATGCTCAAGGCCTCGGCAGGTGGCGGCGGCAAGGGCATGCGGATCGCGCGCACCGATGCGGAAGTGAAGGACGGGTTCAAGGCGGCGCGCAACGAGGCCAGGTCCTCCTTCGGCGACGATCGCATCCTCATCGAGAAATTCATCGAGGAACCGCGCCATATCGAGATCCAGGTGCTGGGCGACAAGCACGGCAATGTCATCCATCTCAATGAGCGCGAATGTTCGATACAGCGCCGCAACCAGAAAGTCCTGGAGGAGGCGCCGTCGCCCTTTCTGGACGCCAGGACCCGCAAGGCGATGGGCGAGCAGGCCGTCGCCCTGGCCGCGGCGGTCGACTATGACAGCGCCGGCACGGTCGAGTTCATCGTCGACAAGGACAAGAATTTCTATTTCCTGGAAATGAACACCCGCCTGCAGGTGGAACATCCCGTCACCGAGCTGACGACCGGGCTCGACCTGGTCGAGCAGATGATCCGGGTCGCCGCCGGGGAAGAGCTGGATATCGCCCAGCGGGATGTGAAGATCGACGGCTGGGCGGTCGAGGCGAGGCTTTATGCGGAAGACCCCTATCGCGGCTTCCTGCCTTCGATCGGGCGGCTGAAACGCTTTGTCGAACCCGCCGAGGGCAAGCTGGGCGAGGGCGTGCTGCGCATCGATGCCGGGGTGCGTGAGGGCGACGAGATCTCGCTTTTCTACGATCCGATGATCGCCAAGGTGATCGGCTATGGCAAAACCCGCGAGATCGCCATCGACACGCTGGCGGCGGCTCTCGACCGGCTGCATGTGGAAGGGCTGCAGTCGAACGCGCCCTTCCTCTCTGCCGTGCTGGACGAGCAGGACTTCCGCGCCGGGCGCATCCATACCGGCTATATCGGTGAGCATTTTCCCGAGGGTTTCCATGGCACAGCCCCGCGCGAGAACCAGCTCGTTGCCATGACCTGTGCCGCCGCCTTCGTGCATGAGACCCTGACCCGGCGGGCCGGCCGGACGGAAGGCCGGCTGCGTCCGGAAGAGCAGGTGACCACGCGTGAATGGGTGGTCTTCCTCGACAAGCGCCACATTCCGGTCGAGATCGAGATGACGGGCGAGGGGGGCGCCACGGTGTGGGCCCCCTCCCTGGTGTCGGAAAAGCTGACCGTGACGACCGGTTGGCGGCCGGGACGGCATCTGTTCGAGGCGGCGATCAATGGCGAGCCTGTGGCGCTGGAATTCGCCGACCGGACCGAAGGCTATCTCCTGCGTCATCGCGGTTTCAAGGCGGTGGGCCTGGTTTGCACGCCGCGCTCGGCGGAATTGCATGTACGCCTGCCGGAAAAGGAAAAGCCGGATCTGGCAAAACTTGTCGTTTCGCCCATGCCGGGCCTTGTCGTGGCCATCGATGTGGAAGAGGGTCAGGACGTGAAGACCGGTGAGCCGCTGATCGTGGTGGAGGCGATGAAGATGGAAAACGTGCTGCGTGCCGAAACCGACGGGACGATCAAGGCGATCCGGGTGGCGCCGGGGGCGTCGGTCGCGGCCGACGAGTTGATGATCGAGTTCGAATAGGCCGGAAGGGGACACCGATGGATCTGCAATACGTTCTGCTCAATCCCAATGGCCGCATCGCGCCGCGGGAGTTCTGGATCGGTGTCCTTCTGCTGATCGCCGGCAATGTCCTGTCCGGCCTGGTCCCGGTGCTGGGCGGTCTGCTCTGGCTGTTCCTTATCTATGTCGGCGTCTGCGTCTACGGCAAGCGCCTGCACGATGCCGGCAAGTCGGCCTGGATCCATGTCATTCCCTGGGGGCTGACACTGCTGATCTCCATCATCGGCGGCATGATGATCGGCGGCGCAATCATTTCGGCCGTTCTGTCGGGCGACGATTTCAATCCCTGGGCGATGGTGACTGCCGGCAGCGGGTTTGCCCTGATGATGGGGCTCTCCAACCTGGTCTGGCTGGTCTACACGCTCTGGGCCGGTCTGGCGCAGGGACAGGCCGGCGCCAATGCCTACGGCCCGGCGCCGGTCCGCACTATCGAGGCGACGGCTTCAACCGACGATTAGGCCGGGATCGCCTTAGACGCGAATTTTGGCGTGCCGATACGCGCGAGTCGCGTTAAGCTCCTCAAATCTTGAAGGGGAGGCGGCACATGGCGCTCAACGATTTCATCATCAATCCAAAGGATGCCACGCGGATCCTGTTCGGGGCCAGCGGCAAGCTGGGGCCCATGGAGTTTGCGCAGGGGCTGGTGGCCATCGTGGCCGTCAACATCCTGTTCCAGATTCTCGCCCTGCTGCCCGGACTGGGCATGCTGTTCGGCCTGATCGGCCTGCTGGTGGGACTGGTCTCGATCTTCGCCTGGGTCTGCATCTTTTCGAAGCGGTTTCACGATGCGGGCCAGTCGGGCTGGATGACGCTCGCGGCGATTGCTGTCGCCATCGTGCTGTCGATCGTGATCAACATGATCCTCGCGCCGGTCTTCGGCGTGTCGATGACAATGGACATGACCTCCATGCAGCAGGCCTACGGCGCCAACCGGATCGTCATGCAGATCCTGTCGACCGTCATCGTCAACGGTGCGCTGGGTTTCTACATGTTCCGCCTCAAGCCGAAAGCGGTCTAGCACCGGTTTCCACTTGATCGAGGGCTGCGGGGCCGCAAGAGTGCGGCCCCGTTTTCATGTGTTGGTTCCAGGGGGAAATGATGAACCCGCTCGTACTTTTCCTGCCCGTCTACCGGGCCTCGATCACGGCGTACCTGGCCGGGATTGCCATCCTCGCCTTTCTCGATTTCCTGCGCATCCAGTACGGGCTGGGGCCGGTGCCCAGATGGGTGGGCATGCTGGCGATCTGGTTCTTCGTGTTTTCCCTGCATGCCAATCGCCGCCGGCATGCCGGACGTGGTATCGGCATCGCCTTTCTCCCGCTGGGACTGGCAATCGTGGCGAAGGGGATAGGGGCCTTTTTCGCGATGATTCCCGGCGCCTATTCCGCGATGACCGAATTTGCCGCCGAAAACGGAGTCGACACGGATGACCAGCAGGCCCTGGCCGAGGCGCTGAACGATCCGGGTTTCCAGCAGGAATTCCAGCGTGCCATGCAGAATGATCCCGAACTGCTGCAGCAATTGATGAGCGCGACCGGGCCCGGCTCCTTCATCGGTTTCTGGCTGGTGATTGCCGTGTTTGCGATCTGGTTCGCACGCATGGCGAGGCCGGGCGCCTAGATCCGGTTTGGGCCACTGCGCCCAGATCCGGCGGTGCCGTCCGCCTGGCTTCGCCGAACACCTCGGTGAAGGCCAGGTGCAGCGCCGCGTCGAAATCGGCCATGGTGGCCGCATGGCCCAGATCGGCCAGGCTGGTCACACCATAGCGCGGATCGGAGATGCCGCAGGGCGTGATGCCGCCGAAATGCGTCAGGTCGGGATCGACATTGAAAGCGATGCCGTGGAAGGAGACCCACCGGCGCAGGCGCACGCCGATAGCGGCGATCTTGTCTTCCCGGCCTTCTCCGCGATCCACCCAGACCCCGACCCGGCCGTCGCGCGGCCCCGCCGTGACACCGAATTGCGCCGCCGAAGCGATCAGCCAGCGCTCCAGGTCCTGGATGAAGCGGCGCACATCGCGGCCGCGCCGGGTCAGGTCCAGCATGACATAGGCCACGCGCTGGCCAGGCCCGTGATAGGTGTATTCGCCGCCGCGGCCCGTTTCGTGGACGGGAAACCGGTCCGGCATCAGCAGGTCCTCGCGCCTGGCGCTGGTGCCGGCGGTGTAGAGCGGTTCGTGTTCGAGCAGCCAGACCAGTTCGCCCTCCCGCCCGTCGGCGATCGCGGCGGCTCGGGCCTCCATGAAGTCCACGGCGGCGGGGTAGGGGACAAAGTCCCGGGAAACGGCCCAATCGACCGGCGGTAATGCCATATCTTGTTTTCTTAACGCTGCGGAAACCGTACCGGACGAACATCAGGTTCGAATCCACGAACCGCAAGTCCCTGGGAGCTTTCCGTGAGTCAGGTCGGATCTGTCGATGTCGAAATATCGGTCCTTCTGGGTCGGTCCAAGATGCCGATTCAGCAATTCCTGCGCATGGGCCGCGGCGCGGTCATCCCGCTCGACTCGGGTGAGGACGACCAGGTGTGGATTCTCGCCAACAACCACCCCATCGCGCGTGGCGACGTGATCATCCAGGGCGACAGGATTGCCGTATCGATCACCGGTCCGGCGGACGCCAACGAATTTTTCGCTGCTGCATAAAGCGCTACAGAATACTCTTCACAAGGCGCGGCGTTGTTGCTATCTCCCGCGCCTCCATGACGTGCGGTCGTGGCGGAATTGGTAGACGCGCAGCGTTGAGGTCGCTGTGGGGTAAAACCCGTGGAAGTTCGAGTCTTCTCGACCGCACCATTCTCCCGGTGGAAATAGCACACCTGCCCGCGCCGCCCGAACCGCGCCGGGTCAATATCCGTCATGGCATGACGGGCATACGCAATCTGTGCAGGCGCGCGCGGCCGGCCCGTGGTTAGTCTCCGGCCATTGCCATTGGGAGTGCCTGACCATGCCGGTTTCCGACTTGCCCGACCTGCTGGATTTTGCCCGCCATCTCGCGGTGCTGGCGGAGCGCGAGATCATGCCCCGTTTCCGCCGGGGCGCCGTCGCGTTCAAGGCGGATGGCAGCGAGGTGACCGAGGCCGATAAGCGTGCTGAAACCGTTATGCGCGAGGCCATCGCGAAGGCCCATCCGTCGGCCGGCTTTCTCGGCGAGGAAACCGGCCGCCATGCGGGCACATCGGAGGATTGCTGGATTGTCGACCCGATCGACGGAACAACCTATTTCGCGCTCGGAATGCCCCTGTTCGGCACGCTGGTGGCGCTGACGCGGCGGGGGCAGCCGGTACTCGGCGTGATCGCCCTGCCGGCTCAGCGGGAGGTGGTCTATGCGGCCGAAGGGCTGGGATGCTGGCGGAAGGCGGATGATGCGGCCGAGGCACAGCGCCTGAGGACAGCGCCGGGCGTTCGCCTGGCCGATGCCTTTGTGTCGTCGGCCGGCCTGCACGCCAGCGAGGTCCACCCTCATGCCGGCCATGCCGCCTATTCGATCGGCCGGCTGGCGCAACGCTCGCGCAAGCTTCGCTTTCTCGGCGATTGCGGCCAGCATGCCCTGCTGTGCGCCGGGCGCATCGATCTGGCGGTCGATGCGATCATGGCGCCCTGGGATGCCGCCGCGATCATACCCTGCGTGCGCGAGGCCGGCGGTTTGGTGGCGTCGCTCGCCGGCGAACGCGATGGTCTGATAGAGGCAGGCAGCCTGGTCAGTGCCTCGTCGGATGCGCTGCTGGGCGAGTTCCTGGCGCTGGCGGAACCCGGAGCGGCCGGTTCTTCCGCGCCCGCATCAGGCTGACAGGCGCAGGGCGCCAGCAATCATGCGCCAGAGCTGGTCGGCAAGCTGGCCGGCATCGGGGCGCTGGCGCGCGCGCATGGCCTGGATGAAGCTCATCCGGCAGGCACCGGCAATGGCGGCACTGGCGATGCCGGCATCGATCGAGGCGGGGATGAAACCGCGCTTCTGGCCATCCTCGATATTGCGGCGGGACAGGTCCAGCATCGACAGGAAGCGGGCCTGTTCGGCTTCGGCGACTTCGGCAGTGCGGCTCATCCGGCCCAGGACGAGTGGAGCCATCGGGTCGGCATAAAGAAAGTCAATCGTGGCCTCCAGCCGGGCCCGCTCGCGGGTCGACCAGTCGACGGCGCCGTCATAGCGCTGGTTGGCGACCGCGTCATAGCGGTCATAGAAGGCCCCGATGACGGCTGCCAGCAGCCCGGCCTTGTTGCGGAAATAGTGATAGGCCAACCCCACCGAGACACCGGCCCGTCGGGCCAGGTCGCTCATCTCGACCTCGCCCTCGCCTTCGAGCAAGGCGTCGCGGGTGGCGTCCAGCAAACGATCGGCGGCCTTGCTGCGCGGGTGTCCGGCAACGGATCCGGGCGAGGAGGCAGACGATGAGGAGGCAGACGATGTGGCCGGGGTGGATCCGGGCATGGCAGTCACCTTTCACTTGACTCGTATCGTAGATTGAATTGAATTCAATTCAAGTCCGGATCGAGCCGATGCCGTGTTCGATCCTGTGCGTGCGGGGCGGCCCGGAGCCGAAAGCTGGCCGAAGCCGGAGAACGTCCGGCCCGGGCGGCCTCCAGAGCGGGCAGCGGCGCCTGCGAGCGCGGGGTCGGAGGCCGGGTGTGATCAAGAGGCGCGGGCCTGTCTCGGGCCTCGGCCTGCAGAGGGGCGTTCGCGCCTGGAATTGCTTAGTGTCACGGAAGGCGCGCAACAGGCGTGGAGCGGAAACGGAGACGGATGATGGTGGATACGGGCCCGGATGCGCCGGTGCGGAGCGCTGCAGCGGACGCCGCGTTGCTGGCAGCGATGCAGCCATATCTGAACGGGCGCTCTGCCGAGGATTGCCTGACCGCCTATGACCGGGACGGATATGTGATTTTCGAACGGGTTCTGGATGGCGCACACATCGATGCCCTGCGGTCGGCGCTGGCGCCCTGGCTGGAACAGAACCTGGCCGGCCGGAACGATTTCGAGGGGCTGCGGTCGAACCGGGTCTATGCGCTGCTGGCCAAATCGCCGGTTTTCGCCGAACTCGTGACCCACCCCCTGGCGCTGGCCTTTGCCGAGGCCGATCTGGGACCGTCCTGCCTCCTGTCGGCCTGTCTGGCGATCAATCTCCAGCCGGGCGAGACGGTTCAGCCCTGGCACCATGACGACGCCCATATCCAATTGCCGCGGCCGCGGCCGTCCTGCGGGGTCAGCGCATTCTGGTCGATCGACGACACGACGGAGGACAATGGTGCCACGGAGATCATTCCGGGCAGCCACATCTGGGCGGGCGCTCCGGAACAGGGCTCGCTGGAGGCCCGCAATTTCACCGACCGGGAGATCCGCGATACGGGCGATGATCCCGGCGTGCATCCTCAGGCGATCAAGGCCGTCATGCCGGCGGGATCCTTCATGGTGGCCAAGGGCACGCTGTGGCATCGCGGCGGGGCAAACCGGTCAGAAAGGCCGCGCCTGATCGTGACGCCGCAATACTGTCCCGGCTGGGCCCGGCCGCTGGAGACGATGCTGGCCGCTGTGCCGCGGAAGGCCGCGGCGAACCTGCCCGAGCGCGCCCGCGAACTGATCGGCTATTCCATCCATCCGCCCTTCATGGGCTATGTCGACGGCATGCATCCGCGGCGCGTGCTGGAATAGACGCCAGTCGGTCTCCGAAACGTCTGCAAATTGTCGTATTTGCGGGTGATGCCTCTCTCGATTTTGCGCGCGGCGGGCCCTAGTGTGACGGCCATTGGCGACAGAGCGAGGAGGGAAGGATGAGCGAAGCCGCATTCGAAGACGACCTCCTCGCCGATTCCCCGGCGCGTGCCGATACCGACCCGGAATTCGTCAGCAATCTGCGCCAGGCGATCGCCGATCAGGACGCAGACCTTATCCGGCGCATGCTCGCCCCCCTGCACGAAGCCGATATCGCCGATGTGCTGGAGCAATTGTCGGCCGGCCAGCAGGAAGTCCTGGCCACGATCACGCCCGATATCTTCACCGGTGATGTGCTGGCCGAGCTCGAGCCGGATGCGCGCGAAGTCGTCATGGCCTATCTGGATCCCTCGCATCTTGCGGCGGCGATCCAGGAACTAGACTCAGACGATGCCACCGAGGTCGTCGAGGAGCTCGACGAGGACATTCGGGCCGCCGTGCTGGCGGAGATTTCCGAAATCGACCGCGAGGCGGTCGAACAGAGCCTCGCCTTCGAGGATGAGACGGCCGGCCGTCTCATGCAGCGCGAATTCGTGGCTGCGCCGGAATTCTGGACCGTAGGGCATGCGCTGGACCATATGCGCGCCACGGACGAGGAATTGCCTGACAAGTTTCACGATCTGTTCGTCATCGATACCGGGTTCCGTCCGGTTGGCGAGATACCGGTCTGCCGGCTGTTGAGCGCCAAGCGGGACGTGCCGCTGCGCGAACTCATGGAGACTCCGCGCATTCTGGTCGACCCGGAGACCGACCAGGAGGAAGTGGCCTACCTGTTCCAGAAATACCACCTCGTCTCGGCCCCGGTGGTCGACAGCGCGGGCCGGCTGACCGGCATGCTGACCCTGGATGACATCGTCCATGTTATCCAGGACGAGAACAAGGAAGACCTCCTGGCCCTGGCCGGGGTTAACGAGGCCGGCCTGGCCGACAATGTCTACCGGTCCGTGCGTTCGCGGGCGCCCTGGCTGCTGGTCAATCTGGCCACGGCAGTGCTCGCGTCCGGCGTGATCGCGCTGTTCGAGGGTGCCATTGCCCAGGTGGTTGCCCTGGCGGTGCTGATGCCGATCGTGGCCTCGATGGGCGGCAATGCCGGCACACAATCCCTCGCCGTGGCCGTGCGTTCTATCGCCGAGCGTGATCTGACGGCGGCCAACGCCATGCGCGTGGTCTGGCGCGAACTGGCCACAGGCGCCGTCAACGGCCTTATCTTTGCCGTGGTCATGGGGCTGGTGACCGTTGTGTGGTTCCAGGACTGGGAGCTGGCTGCGGTGATCGCCCTGGCCATGGTATTGAACCTGGCATGTGCCGGCCTGTCGGGAATCCTGATCCCGCTCGGGCTGGTTCGCGCGGGCGCCGACCCCGCTGTGGCGTCCTCGGTATTCGTAACCACCGTGACCGATGTGGTAGGCTTCCTGGCCTTCCTGGGACTGGCGACGCTGGTTCTGTTGTGATGATATGGCGCCGGGCAAGGGCATCAACGAGTTTTCGGGGTGATAGGTGTGCGTTTTCTGATCTGTATTGTGGCCATATGCCTGTTGCCGGCCGATGCGGCACTGGCAGAGGGGCGCTGGGACCGAGCGGCGCGGCTTGATGCGCCGCGGGCCGGTCTGTCCGTGACGGTGCATGAGGGCCGCATTTTCGCAGCCGGCGGCTCCGGTCTCACCACACCGCGCAGCGAGTTCGAGAGTTACGACCCGGCTTATGACCGTTGGTTTCCCGAAACGCCGCTTCCACGCGGTCTGGAACAGTTCGGCATGGCCGGGATTGCCGGCCGCATCTATGCCGCGGGCGGTTACGCGCCGGACGAGACCGGCAGTGTCGGTCCCAGTGCGGCGATGTGGTCCTGGTCCCAGGAGGGCAATATCTGGCAAAGCGAAGCGGCCATGCCGGCGCCCAAGGCGGATTTCACGCTGGTTCCCGTGAATGGCCGGCTCTACGCGATCGGCGGGCTGCGCGATGACGGCTCGGTTTTTGTGTTCGATCACGAGACCCGGTCCTGGTCGACGCTGGAGGCTCCCGCCGGTGTGACGCGCCGGGGCGCGGCAGCGGTCGTCCTCGACGGGCAGATCCATGTGATCGGCGGGACGGGCGCTGCGGGTGCGAGCGCGCAACACGATGTGTTCGACCCGGAATCCGGCGAATGGACACGAGGGCCCGACCTGCCCGATGCCCGCTCCGGCGTGGCGGCGGCGGTCCACAATGGCCGCATCCACCTGTTCGGTGGTCTGGCGGCTGACGGGCGCACGACATTGCAGACCCACCTGTCCTGGCAACCGGGCGAAGGGGAATGGCTGTCCGAGCCGGACCTGCCCGCGCCGCGTACCGGTGCGGATGCGGCGGTTCTGGAAGACGGTATATTCCTGGTCGGCGGCGGATCGGGCGGTGGCTTCTTCGCTCCGTTCACCGCCCTGGATTCAACCGATGTCTTCCTCGACGATGCCAGCTGACGCGGCGGCGCCGCGCTTGCAGGGACGTCTGTCAACTGCCTGTGCGACGTCCCGAAACGGAACACGATGAAACCGCGACTGAAATCCTCTCCGGCCGCCCGCGAGCTGATCCAACGCTTCGAGCCCTTCCGGGACACAGCCGAACGTGGCCCCGACGGGCGCTGGGTGGTCGGCTATGGCCACCGGGCAGCGGCACGCCGCGGCATCAAGGTCAGCGAGGAAGAAGCCTCGCTGCTTCTGATTTATGACGTGATGCGGGCCGAGCAGGCGATCGACGAGATGACGTCGGTCCAATTGGCGCGCGGCCAGCGCGATGCCCTGATTTCCTTCGTCCACGATATCGGCCTGGACGCCTTCCGGGGTTCGGATGTGGCGCGCTATCTGTTCGAGGGGCGAATGGATGCAGCCGGCGAGGCGCTGGCCTCCCATGGCGATGGCAGCAATCCCCGCCGCGAAGCCGAAAGCGCCATGTTCCTGGCGGCACAGGCGCCTGCGAAAGTGCGGTCGCAACCCGTCGAACTGGTCATCAAGGTCGAACATCCCAGCGAGGAGCGCGTGCTGGAAGGCGCGATTGCCGGCGGCCGCGACGCCGGGCCCGTACAGGACTATGCGCCGCCTCCGCCACCCATGCCGGACCGGGCCATCACCAGCCGTCGCGAAGCCGAGGCCGAGATCGCGCGCATCCTGGCCACTGTCGAGGCCATGCCGCTGGAGGAGCGCGAGCATCTTGCGGCCGAGGACGTCATGGCGCCGATGGAGACCGTGGTTTCCGATCTGAGCGACGAACCGATCGAGGGCAAATTCCGATCCGCTGAAGCTATGCCCGAAGCAGAGGCGGCCGCCGAGCCTGTCGATGAGGAAGCCGGCGAACCGGTCCAGGCCGAGGCCTCACGCGCCGATGCGGACGAATCGGCGGGCAAGAGTGCCGAGGCACAGGTCATGGCGCGCATGGCCCAGGAGATCGAGGCCGAGGAACCGGCTGAACCGGACACGGCAGCGGCCGAACCTGAAGCCCCCGCGCCACTGGCCGATTTCAGCCTGCCGGCAGGGACGGAGCTGGGCTTTGCCCTGACCCGAATTCCCGAAGCGGAGCAGGTGGCCGGAGAAGCCGGCCCCGGCCGCGCCGGGGCAGCGCCCGTTGCGGAAGCGGAAGCGCGCGAGAAATATGCGCTCGACCTGCCGGAGGGTGTGGGGCTGGGCTATGCCTTCACCTCGGTTCTCGCAGGCCGGTTCCGGGCGGGCGCGGACCCCGCCCAAAGCGTGCCTGTATCCGACGTTCTCGGTGAGCCGGACGCTGCCGGCGAGGCTGAAACATCCGCTATCTCCGCCGATGTTCAGGACAGCGGCGTGCAGGATGCTGACGCCCAGGCCGGCGACATGCGGGAGGGCGACGCACAGGAAGACGCTGTGGCTGATATCGTCGAGCGCGCGGTGGCCGTTGCTGGGGACGGCACGCCGCCGCCTCATCCCGCCGAGACACCGGCTGAAAGTGCGGGTGCGGTGGGTGAAGTGGAGGGCGGTCCTGTCCAGGCCGAAAGCGCTACCCGGCCCGATGTCGTGGAAGGCGACCCGCTGATGCCGGGGGAGGATCCGCTGACCGGCGATGAGGAGTTTTCGCCCCGGGACCTCGCGACGGACATGCATGCGGAACAAAAGAAGCCGGCCGCCAAGCCGGATGACGGGATTTGGGGTTTCCTGTCGATCTTCATCGCCGGGTGTGTCGTTGCGGGATACGGTTTTGCCGTCACCTATGGCGATTGGGGGCGGATGCTGGCCGAGCGGACGCTGACCATGGATGCCTGGGCAACCATCGGTGGTGTATTCCTCATGGTGGCGTCTGCGTGGCCGATGATCTCGGCCATCGTGGAAAGGTTGAAACGAAACCGCCCCGATCAAGCCAAAGGCTGGTAAAGTATTTCAAGCATTTCACCGGTCTGTCTTGACCGGTCCGGCGCGCGTGATACATCGCGCGTCATGATTTCGAACCAATACCCCACGCTGGATTTCCACCTCGGCGATACCGCGGACATGATCCGCGATACCGTCCAGTCCTTTGCCTCCGACGAGATCGCGCCGCGCGCGGCCGCGATCGACGAGAGCGATGTCTTCCCTGCCGATCTCTGGCAGAAGATGGGCGATCTTGGCCTGCTCGGCATAACTGTCGAGGAAGAGCAGGGCGGGTCCGGACTGGGCTATCTCGAGCATGTCGTGGCGATGGAAGAGATCTCCCGTGCTTCGGCATCGGTGGGGCTGAGCTATGGCGCCCATTCCAATCTCTGCGTCAACCAGCTGCGGCGCTGGGGTAATGCGGAGCAGAAGGCGCGCTATCTGCCCAAGCTTGTCTCGGGCGAGCATGTCGGCGCGCTGGCCATGTCCGAACCGGGCGCCGGCTCCGATGTCGTGTCCATGCGTCTGAAAGCGGAAAAGCGCGGCGACCGCTACGTGCTCAACGGTTCGAAGATGTGGATCACCAATGCGCCGGCTGCGGATACGCTGGTGGTCTATGCCAAGACCGATGCGGATGCGGGCTCCCGCGGGATCACGGCCTTCCTCATCGAGCGCGATTTCAAGGGCTTCTCCGTCGCCCAGAAGCTCGACAAGCTGGGCATGCGCGGTTCGGAAACCGGCGAGCTGGTCTTCGAGGACTGCGAGGTGCCCGAAGAGAATATCATGGGCCCGCTCAACGGCGGCGTGGAAGTGCTCATGTCCGGCCTGGACTATGAGCGTGCGGTTCTGGCCTCCGGTCCCGTCGGCATCATGCAGGCCTGCATGGATGTGGTGATGCCCTATATTCGCGAGCGCAAGCAGTTCGGCCGCTCGATCGGCGAATTCCAGCTGGTCCAGGGCAAGCTGGCCGACATGTATGTGCGCATGAACGCCACGCGCGCCTATGTCTATGCCGTGGCCCAGGCCTGCGACCGCGGCCAGACCACGCGCAAGGATGCCGCCGGCGCCATCCTCTACGCCGCCGAGAATGCCACCCAGATGGCGCTGGATGCGATCCAGCTCCTGGGCGGGAACGGCTATATCAACGAATACCCGACCGGCCGTCTGCTGCGCGATGCAAAGCTCTACGAAATCGGCGCGGGCACCTCGGAAATCCGCCGCTGGCTGATCGGCCGGGAATTGTTCGGCGAGACAGCGTAGGATAAATCCGGGCCGGATTGTCCCGGCAGGACTGGCCCCGCTCCACGCATCTGTTATCGTTCTCATGGACGGTAACGGGGAATTCCATGACACGTATGGGTTGGCGCGGCTACGCACTGTTGGCCGGGCTTGTTGTCCTGGCGGGACTGGTCACCCTCGTGGTGTCCCAGCGCGGCTATCTTTCCGAGGGCTTCCCCTTTCTAAGGTCGGAACCCGAGATCGCGCTCCCCGGAGACCGACCCTTCAGCGAAGGCCGCGTGGCGCCCGGTCAGGAAGACAGGGCCGGCGCGGCGCAGGCAGTGCTCGAGGATCATCTCGCCACGATCGGTATGCCTGCCCTGTCTGTTGCGGTGGCGGTCGATGGCGAGATCGCCTGGTCGGGTGCATTGGGCTATGCGGACGTCGATGCCGGCCGCGCGGCCGGTCCCCAAACCCTGTTCCGCATCGGCTCCACGTCGAAGGCCGTGACCGCCACACTGTTCGCGCGGATGGTCGATGCGGGCCTGGTCGATCCCGACGCGCCGGTGTCTGCCTATCTCGACGATCTGCCCAATCCGGACTGGGCGGATATCACGCTGCGCCAGCTGGCCTCGCACACCGCGGGTATTGTCGGTTACGAGGAAAACCGGGATCTGGGCGGCTTGTGGTCGAGCATGCGCCTGCAGCGCCATTATGGCGATGCGACCGAGACGCTGGACCTGTTCGACGGATCGGATCTGTTATTCGAGCCGGGCACGGATTTCCACTATTCTTCCTACGACATCCAGTTGCTGGCGGCAGTGCTGCAGACGGTCGGCGGTGCGCCCTATCCGGATCTCGTGGACGAATGGGTGCGAGGGCCACTGGGGATCGACACGCCGCGGCCCGATGCGGAAACGCCGGAGCGCGCGGAATTCTATCACGTCTCCCCGCGCGGCACGGTGCAGCGCTGGCGGGCGGTCGATCTGAGCTCCAAACTCGCCGGCGGCGGGTTCATGGCACGGCCGGAAGATCTCGCGCGGATGGGCGCGGCCTGGCTGGAGGACGGCTTCATCAGCCCGCAAACGCGGGAGATGTTCTGGACGCCGCAAACCCTCGCCGACGGATCGGTGAACGAGCAAAGCTATGCGTTGGGATGGCGCCGCAATGAAGGCGTGCGCGGCGTCGGGGACGATCTGGTCTATGTGCATCATGGCGGCGTCTCGAAAGGGGCGATGTCCTGGCTGGTCGTGGTGCCGGAAAAGCGCATGGCTATCTCCATGATGATCAACGGCCATGTCTGGCCCTTCGGCGACTGGGCCGGCGTCTATGGGGATCTGGTGCGGATCTTTGATCCGGAGACGGAAGACCAGCTTGAGTGAGGCAACGTCAGCTCCCGGAACAGGTTGCAATGACGTGCTAGGCTCCAGGCATATCTCGCTACCTGGAGCTTCTTCATGACCGACTATTCCGATCTCAAAGCCACCTTCATCAACTGCACACTGAAGAAGTCGCCCGACGTCTCCAACACCGAAGGCCTGATGAAGGTCTCGCAGGCGGTCATGGAAAAACAGGGTGTCGCGGCCGAGACCATCCGCCTGGTCGATCACCGTATCGCGCCGGGCGTATATCCGGACATGAGGGAGCATGGCTGGGATCGCGACGACTGGCCGGAAATCTGGCAGCGCGTGAAAGCGGCCGACATTCTCGTGGTGGGCACACCGATCTGGCTGGGCGAGGAGAGCTCGGTCGCCCGCATGCTGATCGAGCGTCTCTATGCCCAGTCCGGGGACATGAACGAGAAGGGACAGTACGGCTATTACGGCAAGGTGGGCGGCTGTCTGGTCACCGGCAACGAGGACGGGATCAAACATGTTGCCATGAGCGTGCTCTATGCACTCCAGCATGTCGGCTACACCATTCCGCCCCAGGCGGATGCCGGCTGGATCGGCGAGGCAGGGCCGGGACCGTCCTATCTCGACGCGGGATCGGGGGGGCCGCAGAATGATTTCACCCAGCGCAACACGACCTTCATGAGCTGGAACCTGATGCATATGGCGGCGCTGCTGAAGCGTGCCGGAGGCCTGCCCGCCCAGGGCAATTCGCGCCGCGACTGGGACGCCGGCGAGCGCTTCGATCATCCCAATCCGGAATACCGGTAGACCCATCTGCAAAAGGGATGACGGGCCGAACGCCGCTTGCTAGCGTCGAGCCCGGAAGACGGGAGAGTGTGCGGTGACGAAAACCGTGTTGGCATTGCTGTTCGCGGCCGGCCTCGCTGCCGCTCCGGCCTGTGCGTCCGCGCCCGCCGGTGGCGGCCAGGGCCAGATGCCGCGCCTGTCGGCCGGCGATACACTGGCCATGTGTTTGCATCGCCATGACGCGATCGATGCGCGCCATGCCTGTATCGGCGAATATGCGCGGGCCTGCATGACGCTGTCCGAAGGCGGTGAGACCACTTCCGGCATGATACGGTGCTACGACGAGGAGCGTGCCGTCTGGGATGCGCGGCTCGATGCGGCCTATGCGGCGCTGCAGGGCGGTCTGCCGGACGTTGCCGTCACGGCTTTGCGCGATGCGCAACGGGCCTGGATCGTCTTGCGCGATGCGGATTGCGCCTTCCGCGCGTCGCTCAATGCCGGCGGCTCGCCGGCCGATGTCGAGGCTGCGGTGTGCCTGATGCTGGAAACGGCCGAACGCACGCTCGTGCTGCAGCGCTGGCAACGGGAAGAAAGTGCGAACTAGGGCGTATCTGGCGGCAGGCCCAGCATTGCCCTTGTGGCGTCGTCGATCCCGGCCAGCATGCTCTGGGCGGCTTCGTAACCGGCCTCGACGGTTTCGTCGAAACGCTCCCATTCACGGATGTCGACCGGCGTGTCGGGCAGGATGAGAAGATCGGCGGCTTCACGGCCGATATCGCGATGGTCGGCCACGCCGACCGTGGCCGCGCGCATCAGCAGCGAGGCGATGGGCGGCGGCGATTTGAAGCCATGCTTGCGCACCCAGCCGAAGAAATTTGGCGGATCGATGAAATCGTCCGGATTGAGGCCCTGGGCCCGGGTGACGTCGACGCCGACGACGGCGCCGCGATGGAAGGAGCGCATTTCCCGGGCCGGGAAATTGGTGAAGACCGCACCGTCGACCAGGATCTGCCCGTGTACGACGACCGGCGGCAAGAGGCCGGGAATCGCGATCGAGGCTCGCAGCGCATCGCGCAGGCGCCCCGAACGGTGCACGTGCGGCCGGCCGGAGGCGAGATTGGAGGAGAGGCAGAAGAAGGGACGCGCCATTTCGGCGATCTCGACGTCGCCGAAATGCTCCTTGAGCCTCATGTCGACCTTTTCGCCCTTGGTCATGGAAATGACGGGCAGGGTCCAGTCGTCCAGCGGATTGCTGTCTACGAAGGCCTTGCGGATCCGCCATTCCAGCTCGTCATCATCCCAGTCCAGGGCAATTCCGGCTGCGACGATGGCACCCATCGATGCGCCGCCCACGAAATCGAACGGCATGCCGGCCTCGCGCAGGGCCCGGATCGCGCCGAGATGGGCGTAGGCGCGGGCGCCGCCGCCGGAGACGACGAGTCCGACCGACTTGCCGGCCAGGGTGCGGGCGAGCCGGGCGGTATCGGCGCGGTGTTCCTTCTGGCGCCAGTGGAAAACGCGTGCTGCGTCCGACGCATCGGCCCAGTCCTGCGGCCGCGAGGCAGCCTCGACCCCGCCCGGATGCAGCAGCACGACATCGAGCAGTTTCAGCCGCATGGCGGGCGAGGGATCGTCGGGCAGGAGCGGGGAGGAGGGGCGCGCATCGGCCCGAGCGAACAGCCACAAGCGGTCCGCCCGGCCCATGGCGCGCCGCGCCCAGGCCGGATCGGAGAAGCGGGCGGTCAGGAGCACGATATCGTGCGCCTGTTCCAGCCGGTCGAGCTGTTGTCCGGACCAGTCGGCACAGCTTTCATCGGCAATGGCGCAACTGCTTCCCATGCCTTCCAGCGCGGCCCTGAGTTCCTTGGCCCGATAGTCCAGATCGATGGTGGGAGAGGTGGAGATCAGGGCAAAGACGCGCGGTTCCGAACCGGCCGAGCGGCCATGCCCGCGCAGGCGGGCCAGCATCATGCGCGACAATTCGCGCATCAGCCCGGCATGTTTCGAGGTCAGCCGTTCGAAACTGGCCTTGGGCAGGCGCACCAGTTCCGAATCGCGCAAGGCATAGACGCTGGCCGAATGAGGCGTTTCGTCCAGCAGGGACATTTCGCCCACCGGTTCGCCGGCGCGAATATAGCCCAGCAGATCGGGCCGGCCCAGCGCGCCGGCACGGAAGGCTGCCAGGGCGCCGGATCGCACGAGATAGAAGGCGTCCGCATTGTCGCCTTCGCGAAACAGGAGCTTGCCTGCGGGCAGGCAGAACCATTCGACCTCGTGTTCGACGGCGTCGAGCACGGATTTCTCGATCCGGTTGAGAAAAGGCAGGAAGGACAGGTTGAGGGGCATGCCGCTCGCCGAAGGCTGGTATCGGAGGGCACTCTAGGGGCGCGGCGCAGGTATATGAAGAGGGACGCGCCGTGCGGCGCGTGCGGTCAGAAACGGCGGCGCAGGACCAGGTGGCCCACCGGGCGCACCGAGCGCGACTGTGTCTCTCCGACCGCTTCGGCGCTCATATCGTCGAGATCTTCCAGCAGGCGCATGCGTTCGCCTGTCTCCGGGTCGAACAGGACGAGCTGGTCCTCGCTATTGTCCTGGAAATAGGCACCGCCTTCCACCGTCAGGCTCCAATTCTCGATGGAGCGGACCGTGACGCCGGCCCCGAAATAACGGGTGAGTGTGTCGATGCGGCTGCGATCGGTGTCCTCGGTGAGTCCGGCGTGCGGGAAGGCCGCCCAGGCCGGCTGGCCGTCCTGGCGGTTCCACATCGGATAGCGGGCCGGGTCACGCGGGGTGACGGTACCGGCAGACAGGAAGAAGTCCTGCCCGAAGGGGTAGAAATCGATCTGGCTGGCGATGGCCGATATCTCGCGGTCGTCCGATGCCGATTCTGTCAGGATGACGGGGGTGGGCGAGGCGGTCTCCGGCGTCAGGCGCCAGCGAATCGTTCCGCCGGCCTCGGCGCCAACCGGAGCGTTCAGCCAGGCTTGCGAATCGGCCGATGTCTGGGCATGCGAAAGGGGGCTCGACATTGCGATAAACGCAATCGAAACAAGAAGCTGCTTGCGCATCGTCACCTCCCATGAACGATCCGGAACGCCAGTCTAGCGAATCCGGCTCGCTATCCCCATCAGCCTGTTCGGGAGAGCTGAATCACTGGTTAAGCCGGCGTCCCTGTCATAACTCATCCATACTGCCGGCCGGTTAAAAACCTACGTGAGAAGTGTGTCGGTTCCAAGGCGGTCTGCGCGTTAAACGTGCAGGTTATCGACAGGTTCCATCGCTTCATGCGTTTTTTTAACGGGCGCCAGGGCGCAAACCGCATGAAGCGGCAATTGCGCAACAGGGGCCGGGCGGGTTAAGCAGCGCCGTTGATTGACCAATTCAGGCCGCACCCCATGACCCAGATCGTTTCCGCCATCAACCCGCAATCCGACGCATTCCGCGAGAATGCTGCGGCCATGGACGCCCTCATTGCCGATCTGCGCGCGAAGACGGCCGAAGCGGCGCGTGGGGGATCGGAACGTTCGCGCGATCGTCATGTCTCTCGCGGCAAACTCCTGCCGCGCGACCGGGTGGAGCGCCTGCTCGATCCGGGTTCGCCATTCCTGGAGATCGGCGCGCTGGCGGCCAACGGCATGTATGAGGGCAATGTGCACGGCGCCGGCATGATCGCCGGTATCGGGCGTGTGTCGGGCCGCGAAGTGATGGTCGTGTGCAACGATCCCACGATCAAGGGCGGCGCCTACTATCCGATGACGGTGAAGAAACATCTGCGCGCCCAGGAAATCGCGATGCAGAACCGCCTGCCCTGCGTCTATCTGGTCGATAGCGGCGGGGCCAACCTGCCGCACCAGGCCGAGGTCTTTCCCGACCGCGATCATTTCGGCCGCATCTTCTTCAACCAGGCGAACATGTCCGCCGAGGGCATTCCCCAGATCGCCGTCGTGATGGGCTCGTGCACGGCGGGCGGCGCCTATGTACCGGCCATGTCCGACGAGACGGTGATCGTGCGCAAGCAGGGCACGATCTTCCTGGGCGGGCCGCCCCTGGTGAAGGCCGCGACGGGCGAGGAGATTTCCGCCGAGGATCTGGGCGGTGCCGATGTCCACGCCCGGGTCTCCGGTGTGGCCGACCATTACGCCGCCAATGACGAGCATGCCCTGCACACGGCGCGCCGCATCGTCGGCACGCTGAATTCGGGCAAGCAGATCGGTCTGGACGTGCGCGAACCGCGTGAGCCGAAATACGACCCGGACGAACTCGGCGGCATCATCCCCACCGATACGCGCGCGCCCTATGACGTGCGCGAGGTGATCGCCCGCATCGTGGACGGGTCGGAATTCGACGAGTTCAAGAAGCTCTACGGCGAGACACTGGTGACCGGTTTCGCCCGGCTCTACGGCATGCCGGTCGGCATTATCGCGAATAACGGCATCCTGTTTTCCGAAAGTGCCCAGAAGGGCGCCCACTTCATCGAGCTGTGCGCCCAGCGCGGCATCCCGCTGGTCTTCCTGCAGAACATCACCGGATTCATGGTGGGCTCGAAATACGAGGCCGGCGGTATCGCCAAGGACGGCGCCAAACTGGTCACGGCGGTGTCGACCTTCAAGGGCCCGAAATTCACCGTCATCATCGGCGGTTCCTACGGAGCGGGCAATTACGGCATGTGCGGGCGCGCCTATTCCCCGCGTTTCCTCTTCATGTGGCCCAATGCGCGCATCTCGGTGATGGGCGGCGAACAGGCGGCATCGGTGCTGGCCACGGTCAAGCGCGACGCCATGGAAGCGCGTGGCGAGGACTGGCCGGCCGAGGAAGAGGCGGCCTTCAAACAGCCCATCCGCGAGGGCTATGAGAAGGAAGGCCACCCCTATTTCTCCACCGCCCGGATGTGGGATGACGGAATTATCGCACCGGCCGACACGCGCCGTGTGCTGGGCCTGTCCCTGTCAGCGGCGCTGAACGCCCCGATCGAGAAGACGCGGTTCGGCGTGTTCCGGATGTAGCGGGCTTAATATTTCCAAAAACTCAAAGCGTTGCGCGAGAACACCGTTCGATAAATCGCGTGACAAAGTGTTAAAGTTTGTTAATATCCGCCGTGTGAACCCGGATGTTTGCGGGTGAGGGGGCGTTTGTATCCATGCTTGAACAGGTGTTGAGTTTCGCCCGGGAGGGCTTTGCCGAAGTCAACGCCGTGCTCGGACTTCTGGTGGCCGTCGTGGCCGCGTTGACGATGACGGCCTGGGCGCGCCTGCCCCTGATCGCGGGGGGCGCCGTGCTGGCGCATGTGGTGCTGGAAACGCTGGCGCCGGTCATTGCCGAATCCGGCGGCTTTCACCTTCCCCCGCTCCTGGAACCTCATTTCTGGCGCTATGTCGGGGTGTTGTTCGTGGGTTATCTGATCGTGGTCGGAATTCTTTTCGCGATCAAACGGGTTGTGGTAAAAAGTTAACGAAATTCGCCTGACAGGAGAACCTGCTTTCCAAGGGCGGCATTTCGACAGATCGTTAACGATACGGCTCCGTCTTGGGGTAAGCTGGGGCCGAGTTCAGTGGCGGAAGGGGACCGCGCAATGGAATTTCTCGATCAAATCATGGGTTATCTTCAGCCCGTTATTGACTTTTTCATGCCGGGGCTGCTGGCGCACGCCGGAGACGGCGCTGTGGTGGACTGGATGCCGCTGGGTATCCAGCTGGGCGTGATTGCCCTGGTGCTGGCCCTTCTGATGCGTGAATTCGGTGCCATTCTGATTTTCACCGTGGTGGGTGTGATCATCCACGTCATCGTCGATACCGTCATGCCGATGGTGCGCGGCGGCGGTGCGGACGGTTTCGATTTCAACGCCTTCATCCAGCAATTCACGCAGACGGACTACCTGCTTTATCTCGGCGCGATGGCGATCGGCTATCTGATCGCGATCACCGTGCTGTCGATCCTGAAGGGTCTGGTCTTCCGCGGCGACTGATCCGCTGAAATTCGGGCAAGGATGAGAGGCCGCCGGCTTTGCCGGCGGCCCTTTTTCATTGTTGATGGCGTGTTGTGGCGGTAAGCCAGAGACAGAATGAACCCCGCAGAGAATAACGGAGATTCCCATGTCCGACGCGCCCGTCCTGCTCGATGTCAGCCCGGCCGGTGTGGCGGTGATCACACTCAACCGCCCCGACAAGCACAATGCCTTCAATGCCGAGGTGATCGCGTCCCTGTCGGATATGTTCGAGACGTTGCGTGCCAATGAGGACGGTGTGCGTATCGTTTTCCTGCGGGGGGCCGGCAAGAGCTTTTCGGCGGGCGCCGATCTCGACTGGATGAAGGCCGCAGCCCACTATACCGAACTCGACAATGAAGAGGACGCCATGGCGCTGGCGACCATGCTGCGCCGCCTCTACGAACTGCCTCAGCTCACCGTGGCGCTGGTTCACGGCGCGGCGATGGGCGGCGGCGCCGGCCTGCTGGCGGCCTGCGATGTCGGTGTGGTGATGAAGGACGCCAGCATCCGCTTCTCCGAGGTGCGCCTGGGCCTCACTCCGGCAACGATTTCGCCGTTCGTGGTTCGTGCCATCGGCCCGAAATGGGCGCGTGCCCTGTTCGCCTCCGGCGAGGGTTTCGACGGGTCCTTCGCCGAAAAGATCGGTCTTGCACAATACGCGGTGGAGAACATGGAGGAGATGACCCAGATGGAGGAGCATCTGGCCAAGCTCGCCTTTTCCGCCGCACCGGGGGCCGTTCACGATGCCAAACAGCTGGTCGAGGACGTGTTCGGCCGGGAGATCGATCACGGCCTGGCCGTCCACACTGCCAAAGCCATTGCCCGGCGCCGGTCGTCGGAAGAAGGCCAGGAAGGCCTGGCTGCCTTTCTCGAGCGGCGCATGCCGAACTGGGCGGAATAGGCGGGCCCTGCGCTGACCGGTCTGTCCAATCCCCGCAATTGGCTCCATGTCCGGCGCGAGGCGCTCAGGGCCTGGTTCGTACGCGGGCCCTGGACGCTGGGCGCCTTTGAATTCCTCGCCTTCGGCATCAAACAGGCCTGGGCGTGCCTGTTTGGCGGGCTCATGCTGGCGCTGCTTCTGGGCACATTCCTCTGGTATCCGGGGGGTGCCGTCCTGGCGCGCTATGATTTTCTCACGCTGGCGGCCCTGGCGATCCAGATCGCGCTGGTTGCGACACGGCTTGAGACCTGGGAGGAGGCGAAGGTGATCGCAGTCTTCCACGTTGTGGGCACGGCGATGGAAGTGTTCAAGACCTATGCAGGCAGCTGGGTCTATCCCGAGGACAGCCTGCTGCGGATTGCCGGCGTGCCGCTCTTTTCCGGCTTCATGTATGCCGCGGTCGGATCCTATCTGGCCCGGGTCTGGCGGATCTTCGAATTCCGCTTCGACCGCTTTCCGCCTCTATGGGTGCAATATCTTTTGGGAACAGCGGCTTATGTAAATTTCTTTCTGCATCATTTCTGGTTCGATTTCCGCCATGCCCTGTTCGCTGCGACCGTTCTCATCTATGGCCGCTGCGTGGTCTGGTTCCGGCCCGACCGGGCGCACCGGCCCATGCCGCTGGTGATCGGTTTCGTACTGGTCGCATTGTTCATCTGGTTCGCAGAGAATATCGGCACATTCGCCCGCGCCTGGTCCTATCCGGGTCAGGAGCTGGCCTGGCACATGGTCTCGCTGTCCAAGCTGGGGTCCTGGTACCTCCTGATGATCATCAGTTTCGTCCTGGTGGCCGCTGTGCAATACCGTCACAAAGATCCACAGAGCGAGTCCTAGACCTCCATGATCAAGACGCTCCTCATCGCCAATCGCGGCGAGATTGCCCGCCGCATCATGAAAACCGCCCATCGCATGGGTATTCGCTGTGTCGCCGTCTATTCCGAGGCCGACGCCGATGCGCCGCATGTGCGCGAAGCCGATGAGGCCGTACTGCTCGGTCCGCCGCCGGCGTCGGAGAGCTATTTGCTGGCGGACAAGATCATTGCGGCCGCGAAACAGACCGGCGCCGATGCCATCCATCCCGGCTATGGCTTCCTGTCCGAGAATGCCGACTTCGCCGAGGCCTGTGCGAAAAACGAAATCGTATTCGTCGGCCCGCCGCCCGGCGCGATCCGGGCGATGGGGCTGAAGGATCAGGCCAAGGCGCTGATGGAAGAGGCCGGCGTGCCGGTCACGCCGGGCTATCACGGTGAGAACCAGGATCCCGAACTGCTGGCCGATGCCGCGGAAACCATCGGCTTTCCGGTGCTGATCAAGGCCGTCGCCGGCGGGGGCGGCAAGGGCATGCGCAAGGTCGAGAGGGCAGCCGATTTCGCCGCCGCGCTGGACAGCTGCAAGCGCGAGGCGGCCAAGAGTTTCGGCGACGACCGGGTGCTGATCGAAAAATTCATCACCAATCCGCGTCATATCGAGGTCCAGATCTTCGGCGACAACCGTGGCCGGGTCGTGCACATGTATGAGCGCGACTGCTCGCTCCAGCGGCGGCATCAGAAGGTGATCGAGGAAGCCCCGGCGCCGGGCATGACACCGGCAGTCCGCCAGGCCATGTGTTCGGCCGCAATCAACGCCGCCAAGGCCGTGAACTACGTCGGTGCGGGCACGGTGGAATTCATTGTTGACGGGTCCGGTCCCCTGCGTGAGGACGGGTTTTTCTTCATGGAGATGAATACCCGTCTCCAGGTCGAACATCCGGTCACCGAGATGATCACCGGGCTCGATCTTGTCGAGCTCCAGCTCAAGGTGGCCGCCGGAGGATCGGTGCCGGAACAGGATACGATCCGCGCCCATGGCCACGCCTTGGAAGCCCGGCTCTATGCGGAAGATCCGGCCGGCGGTTTCCTGCCTTCGACGGGACCGCTCGATCGGCTCGACCTGCCGCGCACCGGGGGGGGCAAGCGCGTCGATACGGGTGTGGAGGAAGGGGGCGAGGTCTCGCTTTTCTACGATCCGATGATCGCCAAGCTGATCGCCCATGCCCCGACCCGGCGCGAGGCGGCGCATGACCTGGCGGCCATGATCGACGATCTGGTTGTCTGGCCGGTGAAGACCAATGCGGGTTTCCTGCGCCGTGCGGCCCTGCATCCGGATTTTCTGGAGGCCAAACTCTCCACCGGTTTCATCGAAACCCATATCGACACGCTGATCCCCCCGGCCGTCCGCCCGGCGGATGCGGCGTTCGCCACACTGGCCGCGCTGGATCTGCGGCCCCTGCTCGGTGCGGCTCTCGACCCGTTCGACGCGGCCGATGGCTGGCGCCTGAACGGCGATCCGCACCTGTCCTGCCGATTCGAAGTGGGTGACGAGCCCGTCGAGGCCGTGCTGTCGGTCCGGGGCGGGGAAGTGACTGTCCGGGCGGCTGGCCAGGAGAGCGTGCTGACGGATCTCGATGTCGAGGAGACGGATCTGGGTTTCCGCTTCCTCGCGCGGGTCGACGGCAAGCGCTGGCTCGCGGTCTGCGAGCGTGTCGATGCGGGCATGCTGGTCGCCTGTCACGGCCGGATGACCGCGTTCGCCGATCCGCACCCTGATGCGCTCGCGGATGCGGCCGAGGCGGGCGGCGTGGTCAAGGCTCCTATGCCCGGCAAGGTTCTGGCTGTGCATGTGAAGCCGGGCGACACCGTCGCGAAGGGGCAGGCGCTGGTCGTGCTCGAGGCGATGAAGATGGAACACGCCCTTGGCGCTCCGCGCGACGGCGTGATCGCCGAGGTCACCGTGAAGGCCGATGGTCAGGTGGCCGAGGGCGATGTGCTGGTGAGCCTGGCCGAGGAGGAGGCTGCGGCCTAGCCGAGCCGCCTTTCGCGCGCCGCTCGGCAAACCATACGCCCGTCACGCGAAACTGGCATTTTCCTTGCTCCTCCCGGGGGGAAACCAAGGGAGCCGGTTCAATGCGTGACACTTATCTGGATCGATTCACGAGCAAATGGTCCGATGAGGCGCGGCGCAAGTTTCGCCGCGAACCCGTCGTTATTCGGCATAACTATCACGAACATCACGCTTTTTCGGATATGGCGCTGGCCGCGCTGATCGAGCGGCACCCCCGCGATCTGATCGATTTCTGTACAATGGGCGACGATGCCACCGACCATGAAAGCTGGCGCGCCGGCGATCCCGGATCTCTGTCTGGCCTGGAGCTACTCGAAGCCGTGCGCAAGGGCAAGCTGTGGATCAATTTGCGTCACGCCATGGATCTCGACCCGGAATACCGGCCGATTTTCGAAAAGATGCTGGACGACATGAAAAGGGCCGACCCCGGTTTCAAGCCGCTGCTGGCCGAGGCGGGCATCCTCATCTCCTCTCCCACGGCCCAGGTCTTCCTGCATTCGGACGTGTCGGAGACGATGCTCTGGCACATGCGCGGGGTGAAGCGCTTCCGAACCTATCCGCCGCGCCTGCCGTATCTGAACACGGATGACGTCGAGGGCGTGCTGCACAAGGACAAGACCGAGGATGTCGCATTCGATCCGGCCTGGGACGCCGACGCCTTCACCGTGGACCTGCATCCCGGCATGGCCGCCAACTGGCCGCTGCACGGACCGCACCGGATCGAGAACCAGTCGGGCATCAACGTCTCCGTGCCGTTCGAGATATCCACGCCGCAGTCGCGGCTGCAGAATGCCGTCCTTTACGCCAATGGCGTGATGCGGCGCAGCTTCGGATATCAGCCCCGCTCGACGTCGACCGAGGGCTTCGGAGCCCTGGGCAAACGTCTGCTGACGGCAATGGTGAAAGTTAAAATCAAACTGCTCGGTGAACGCCAGCGGCCCATGCCCAAGAGCGAGCGGACCTTCGACATCGATCCTGCAGCACCCGAGGGGTTTGTGGACCGGCAAGTGGCATAGCCGCGTCCGGCACGAAGCGCAGGCAATCTGTCCATGATTTAAGACACAGGGCGCCCGGCAGGTGGTATCGGCCGGAGTGAGGGACCTGTATTCGGAGAGAACCATGAACAAGCTCGTCTTGCCTGCGCTGTGCCTGGCTTTGGGCGGCGTGCCTGCCTGGTCCCAGGGTGCCGTGCCGACCGAACTCGCTTCCGCGCTGGAGCGCGCCGTGCCCGAGGGAGACGATGCGCACTGGCGCTTCCTGCTGACCTTCACGGGGGCGGAGGGCAGTGTCGTCGCTCATTTCGATGGCAGCCGGCCCGTGGAGGAGCGCTGGACCCTCATCGCGCCCGACGAGGCGGGAATGTCCGATGCCCAGCGCGAAATCTGGGAGGATATCGTCGATGAAGGCGATGACGAGGGCGAGGATGGCGGCCTTTTCTTCAGCGCCGGCGATGTGGCGTTCCAGCCTGGTACGCTGGAACTGTCCGGCGGGGGGGGGGGCGGGGCGGACCTGACCTATACATTCCGGCCGCAGTTCGATCCCGAAGACGAGGAAGAGGCGGCCTTTGCCGAGCATTTGTGCGGCGAGGTGACTGTCGGCGGCGAACCGGCCGGCGTGCGGCGTTTCCGTCTCTGGGCGCCGGAAAGCTTCAAGCCGCATTTTGCGGTCCGGGTCCATGCGTTCGAAATGGAGCAGGAGTATTCCGAACTCGACGGCCTGCCGGCGCCCGTGCTGACGCGCATGACGCAGACCGTGTCCGGCAGCGCAGCCTTCCAGAGTTTCGAGGAACGTGTCGAGCTGGAATTCTCGGAAATCGAATATCTCGGCGACAGCGCCCGCTAGTGCAGCCGGCGCCAGAGGACCAGCAGGTAGAGCAGGAAAGCGATCGCGGTCTCGAGGGCCAGTACGATCCCCGACAACCGGCCATCGTAGTAGGGATTGGTCAGCAGGTTGAACCAGATTGCCGCGTGCAGGCTGACCGAGAACAGGTAGATCCACAAGGCCGTTTTCCGGCCGCGCAACAAGCAGACCAGCGCGGCCGGAATGCTGGCCAGGTAGATGAAGGCCACCGGCAGCAGGTAGAGCCGCATGTGGGCGACGATATTGCGCCCGTCCAGTCCGGCAACATGCCCGTCCCACCAGCCGGCCCATACCACCGGAATCGCCAGCAGCCAGAACGCCACCCAGGCGGTCTGAACCAATAATAGAACACAAGCGGTCGCATAGGCGGCCGAAACCGCGGTGCGGGACGTCGAACGCGACATGAAGATTATCCCCGAATCCCCGCCAGGGAGCGTAGGGCGCGCGCAGCACCGCTGCAAACCCGGTTTGCGTGATTTTGACCGCGCCGTGGAGTCGGCCTAACTCTCGGTCATGGCCATGAACCTTGTGAAACTCTGTGTCGGCGTCTCTTCGGTGGAACAGCTCGAGGCCCACCGGGCGCGTGAAATCGCGGCGCGACAGGCTGCCGGAGAGCCGCCGGTCATGGTGCATGTCACCCGCATGACGCCGGCCCGTCGCGAAGAGGTGGAAAATGGCGGTTCGCTCTACTGGGTGATCGCCGGCTCGATCCAGTGCCGCTCGGAGATCGTGGCGCTGGAAACGCTTGAGGGCGACGACGGGATCAAGCGCTGCGCCATCGTCATGGCGCCGGACGTCATCCGCACCGCACCGACACCGCGGCGGCCCTTTCAGGGCTGGCGCTATCTGAAGCCGGAAGATGCGCCGCGCGATCTGGCGGGGCCGGGCGAGGGCGGCGAAGGCCTGCCCGAAGATCTGCGGGCCAAATTGATGGAAATCGGTGCCTGGTAGCGCGTCAGCGCAGGCGTCCGGCGCGCAGGAGAAGCACCAGCAAGGTCAGAATCAGGAATTCCATAGGCAGGATGAGGACACCCAAATCGCCCGAATAATAGGGATTGCCGAGCAGGCGCAGCCACAGCGTAACATGGGAAACGATCGCAGCGGCATGCGTGTAGAGGCTCAGGCGAGAGCGCAATAGTATCAGACCCAACGTCACGTACATCCAGACGGCCATGGAGGTGAAAAGGGCATAGTCCAGCGCATTGAGCGAGGTGACGGCGTTGTAGACGTCGATGCCGAATGCCTGCAGCGGGCTCGGGTTCACAACGATTTTGATGATCCAGAAGACCCAGACACTCAGATAGATATCCAAGGCGACGAGAAGGCCGATGGCTGCCCAGAACAGGAACTTGAAGCCGGTCAGGTCTGGTTGGTTACGGGCTCGCATAGGTTCTCTTCCGGGCGCTCGGGACTGTGTGGCATGCCGCCGGGACGTTTGCTACCTGACTTCGGTTGAAATCCGTATTTCATGCAGAACCGGCCAGAGTTTGCCGGTCACATAGATCCGGCCTGTTGCCGCATCCCAGGCAATTCCGTTGGCAACGGCGTCGCGGCTGCCCTCAAGATTGTCCGGAACAATGTCTTCCAGATCGATCAGGCCGGTGACGGAGCCGGTCCCGGGGTCGATGCGAACGATCATCGTAGACTGCCAGACATTGGCCCAGATTTCCCCGTCCACCCATTCCAGCTCATTGAGGCGGCGTACCGGCCGCCCGTTCAGCGTCACGTCCAGCGTGCCGGTTTGCTCCAGCGTGTCGGGGTCGAGATAGCGCAGGCGCGCGCTGCCGTCGGACAGGACAAGACGGGAGCCGTCATGGGTCAGGCCCCAGCCTTCGCCGGGATAGCTGAAAGTGCCGATCCGCTCGAATGTGTCGGCATCGAAGATGAAACCCGTTTCCGAGACCCAGCTGAGCATGAAGATACGGTCGCCGAACCGAACCGATCCTTCGCCGAAATAGGGCGGTTCGATATCGGCCTGCTGCTGAACGTCGCCCGTGTCCAGCTCGACGCGCCGCAGACTGGACCGGCCGATCTGCCCGGTGCTCTCATAGAGCAGGCCGCCATGGATGAAGAGGCCCTGGGTGAAGGCATCGGGGTCGTGCGGATAGGTGGCGACGATCGCGGCCCGTTCGACGGACGGTGATTGCGCGGCGGCGGCCGGCAGCAGGAGGGTGAAACTGGCAAGAGCGGTCAGAAGGGTGCGGGCGAACATGAACGGTTCCACGGGCTTGTCGGTTCGCAAGCTTAGCCGGAAATCGGGCGTCAGGAAGGCCGTTTCACCGCTATATTGTCGATGAGCCGCGTACGTCCCAGCCGGACGGCACCGAGTACGCGCGCATTGCGGTCGATCGGCCCCTCGTCGAGCGGGGCGAGGGTCGCCGCACACCGGGCCTCGATATAGTCCACGGCGTCGAACGCGTCCTGCGCGGCTTTCAGGGCGTCGGCCTGAGCGTCGGCCCGGGGCGTGCCCGCCGTCAGCGCCGCGGCGAAAGAATTCAGAATGGCGTTCAGCCGGGCTGCGCGTGCGCGATCGTCCGGCGAGAGATAGACATTGCGCGAGGACATGGCCAGGCCGTCCGCTTCGCGTACGGTTTCTCCGCCGACGATATCGATGGGGAAGTCGAGATCCCGGACCAGCTGCCGGATCACCATGAGCTGCTGATAGTCCTTTTCGCCGAAGAAGGCCATGTCGGGGCGGACCTGGTTGAAGAGTTTGGCAACCACAGTCGCCACCCCGTCGAAAAAGTGAGGCCGGGCCTCGCTTTCCAGCCCCTCTGCAGCCCCCCCGAGCGAGACGGTCGCCGAATACCCCTCCGGATACATGATCCCGTTTGCCGGCAGGTAGATGAGGTCGCACTTTGCTGTGGCCAGTTTTTCCGCGTCCTCGACGACGGTACGCGGATAGGCGTCGAGATCCTCGCCGGGTGCGAATTGCCTGGGATTGACAAAAATGCTGGCCACCACACGATCGCAATGCGTCTTGGCGAGGCGGACCAGGGAGATATGGCCGTCATGAAGCGCGCCCATCGTGGGTACGAAGCCGATGCGTAACCGGTCCTCGCGCCACGAACGGATGCGGGCGCGCAGGGCGGAAACGGTGGTGGCGTGAGGTATTTGAAGGTTCAGCATGGCGGGTCCGGAGCACTGACCGCTTGGGGGATAATAATAAGCGATGATTGAAGCAAGCAGTCCGACTCGTTCTATACACAGCGCCATGAAAATCCTGCCTGTTTTTCTTTTCGCCCTGGGTCTTGCCGGATGCATGACCACAAGCGACCCCGCTATCAGCGATCCGGCCGCGATCGAGGCGCAGGTCGCATCGACGGGGCCGGCCCGGCTGGCCGATGCGACGGCGCGTGAACTGGCGCACCTCGCGCGTTTCCAGCCCGAGACACTGGAGGGGGTCTATCCGGAGTTGCGGGCCCTGGCGGCGGCCCTGGTCGGCGCCAGCGCCAATGGGGAGGCCGGCGAGCCCGTGGAATTTCCCGTGGCTCCGTCGCCTGCGGGCGACAGGCCTGCTCCGGCTGCCGAAATGGCCATCCTTGAGATGAGCGGAGCCCGGAGCCTGATGCACGCCGTGCACCTGGCTTCCTACCGGCGCGAGGACATGGCACGCCGCGGCTGGGCGGAATTGCGCGCCGCGCATTCAATGCTGGCCGATCTGGACGCGCGTCTCGAACTCGCCCATATCCCGGACCAGGGCGATTTTCTGCGGCTCAAGGCGGGGCCGCTGGACAGCGCGGACGGTGCCCGGGCGCTCTGCCGCGAACTGGAGGCAGCGGGCCGGTATTGCCGTGCCGTCGATTTCACCGGCCGGCCGCTGACGGATCGCTGAGCCACACATTCGCGGCCGGGAGGGGGCCGCGAAAGGGATTGGGTTGTCATGACGAAACACACCGGCTTCCGTCTGCCCTCGCGCCCCCTCGGGCGTGTGCGCGAGGGCATTCGCGAAGCGCATGTCATTGTCGTGGGCAATGAAAAGGGCGGGGCCGGGAAATCGACCGTCGCCATGCATCTTGCTGTCGCCCTGATGCGGATGGGCAAGTCGGTCGGCGCGATGGATCTGGACCTGCGCCAGCGCACTTTCGGGCGCTATCTCGGCAATCGCGTGGCCTGGTGTGACAAGCATGGGCTCGGTCTGCCGCGGCCGGACGAAATCGCCCTTGCGCCGTCCACTCACCGGGATCTCGACCTGGCCGAAGAAGAGGAAACCGAACGCTTTTCCGAGGCCCTGAGCGATCTGAAAACGCGCTGCGACTTCATCGTCATCGATGCGCCGGGCGCCGACACGCTCTATTCCCGTCTGGCCCATTCCAGTGCGGACACCATCATCACGCCGGTGAATGACAGCTTCATCGATTTCGACCTCCTGGCCGAGATCGATCCGGAAAGTTTTCAGGTCGGCAAGCCCAGCCTGTACAGCGAGATGGTCTGGGAGTGCCGCAAGCGCAAGGCGGCGCTGCAGAAGCGCTCGATTGACTGGGTCGTGATGCGCAACCGCATTTCCATGCTGGACGCCCGCAACAAGCGCCGTGTGGGCGAGGGACTGAAAATGCTGTCCCAGCGCATCGGTTTCCGCCTGGCGCCGGGCTTTGCCGAACGTGTCATCTATCGCGAACTTTTCCCGCTGGGGCTGACCCTGCTGGATCTCACCGAAGACGGGTCGACCGTGACCTTCACCATGAGTCACGTGGCGGCGCGCCAGGAATTGCGCGACCTGCTGATCGTGCTCAAACTGCCCGGTCTCGAAGGGCAGACCATTCCGTTCTAGATCATGATTGCCTTTGTCTTCGGATCCCTCCTGCTTGCCGCCTGCCTGGGCACGGCCTGGTGGTTCTCGCGCAAGAAGACCGAGGATGCGGCGCGGCTGGTGCGGATGATCCTGGGCAGCGGGGCGCTGATCGCCGGCGTGGTGATCAGCCTGCGCGGCGCGGTGGCGCTGGGGGCGCCGATCGGCCTGTTCGGCCTGGGCATGCTGGGCCACGCGGCCCGCAAACCCCAGCGCGGGCAAGGCGGGTCGCAGGGACCGGCGCCGGCGCAGCCGGGCCGCATGAGCCTAGCCGAAGCGCGCGAGATCCTCGGCGTGGATGCGGACGCCGATGCGGATACGATTCGCCGGGCGCACCGGCAGTTGATGAAGAAGATTCATCCCGATACCGGCGAAGGGTCGGCGGCTCTGGCTCGCCAGGTCCAGGAAGCCCGCGATGTATTGCTCGATCATCTCGGGGAGATGTGACCGCCATCACAGGTTGTGCTATATCCTGAGGTTGTATCGTAGCGTCAATCGGAGGGAGAGCGGGATGGGCAGGCGCAAGCCAAAAGGCGATCTGTTCGGCTATACCAAGGTGCCGATCTATCCGCACGGTGAGGACGCCGACCGCATCGCGCTCGATATGCGGGCCCTGAGCGAGCAATGCTATCAGGCACGACTGTCGCGCTCGGCGGCCCTGGCCGAAGTGGCCGCCCTGATGGTCGAGCTCGAGGGCCTGCTGATCGAAAACGAGGACGAGGCGCGCTGACCCCGGTCAGGTCCGCTGCACCAGCCCGCCCGGCAGCCGGGCCAGCGATCCGTCGAATTCCAGCTCTATCAGCACGGCCTGGACGGTGCCGACCGGCAGGCGGGCCTGGCGTGCCAGCTCGTCCGGCGAGACCGGGGCCGGCGAGAGCAGGGCGCGCACCCGGTCGGCCGGGTCCGCGGCCTCCGGCATATCATGCTCAGGCGCCGCCGCAGGTGCCGTGTCGTCAGTCGCGTCAAGCCAGGACCAGTCGGGCTCGCTGGCCGCGCCGCTGTCGGCCAGTCCGGGCGGGGCCGGCAGGGTCTGGGCCGCGGCGAGGACGGCGAGCACGTCCTCGACACTTTCGATCAGATGGGCGCCGTCACGCAGCAGCTGATTCGACCCTTTCGCGCGCGGGTCCAGCGGGGAACCGGGTACGGCCATCACGTCACGGCCCTGTTCGGCGGCAAAACGGGCGGTGATCAGCGAGCCCGAGCGCAGGGCGGCCTCGACCACCAGCGTGGCCTGGGAAAGCCCGGAGATCAGCCGGTTGCGCCGCGGGAAGTCCCGCGCCGTGGGCACCCGGCCCAGGGGCGTTTCCGAGACCAGCAGGCCCTGTTCCGCTATGGCATCGTGCAGACCGGCGTGTTCGCGCGGATAGATGTGATCGATCCCGCCGGCCAGGACGGCCACGGTTCCGGTTTCCAGTGCACCGGCATGGGCCGCCCCGTCGATGCCGCGAGCCAGGCCCGACACCACCGTCACGCCCTCGCGACCCAGCCCGTGTGCCAGTTCGCGGGCAAAGCGCAGCCCGGCAACGGAAGCGTTGCGCGCGCCGACCATGGCACAGCAAGGCCTGTCGGCGAGGGCCGGATTGCCCATGGTCACGAGGGCCGGCGGGGCCGCGGGGATGGCGGCCAGAAGCGCCGGGAAGTCCGGATCGGGCGGGATTATCAGGCGGGCGCCGAAGGTTTCGACCGCGTCCAGCTCGGCCTCGATGGCTTCACGCGCCGGGATGCCGGGCGGCGGCTTTCCGGCCTTGCGGGCACGGCCGGGGAGGGCGTCGAGTGCGGCTTCTGCAGTTTTGTAGCGTGCGATGAGGCGGGCGAAATTGACCGGGCCAAGCCCGTTTGTGCGCGCCAGGCGCAGCCACATCACCCTTTCGGTGTGGCTGGGTCCGCCTTCGCTCACCCGGTGCCGTCATCGGCGGGCCCGGCCGCCTTCTTGCCGCCGATACGTGGCTCCTCGCCCTTGATGAGACGTGCGATATTGGCCCGGTGCAGCCAGTAGATCAGCCCGGTGAGACAGGCTGCCATGATGGCGGCGTCCGGTCGGCCGAGCAGCCAGGCGGCCATCGGTGCGGCCAGGGCAGCGGCCAGTGCGGACAGCGACGAAATGCGGAAAATGGCGGCCATGACCAGCCACGTCCCGATGACAATCAGCCCCACCGGCCAATAGACCACCAGCATGGTTCCCACAAAGGTGGCCACGCCCTTGCCGCCCTTGAATTTCAGCCAGACCGGAAAGCAGTGCCCGATGAAGGCGGCGCCGCCGGCGACGAGCCCTGCAGTGGTGTCGAAGGCGAATCCGAAGACCGCCGCGGCAATGCCCGCCTTGCCGGCATCGAGAAGCAGCGTGGCGGCGGCGAGGTCCTTGCGCCCGGTGCGCAGTACATTGGTCGCACCGATATTGCCCGAACCGATCGCGCGGATATCGCCCAGCCCGGCCAGACGTGTCAGCACCAGTCCGAACGGGATTGAGCCGAAGAGATAGCCGCCGAGGGCCGCGATTGCGAGGTATAGGGGTTGCATGACCGATCTACGTCTTGTGGTTGTGTATCGTGACTCCGCGGACGAAAGTTTGCAAGACCCGCCCCTGGAAACGCCGTCCGGCCCAGGCCGTATTGCCGCGCGCGGAGTGGAAGGCTTCCGGCTTGCACACCCAGGGCATGTCGCCGTCGACCAGGATCAGATCGGCCGGGGCGCCGGCCGCAATGCGGCCCTGCGGCAGGCCCAGCAGGTCAGCCGGGCCGCAAGTGAGGGGGCGCAGCGCCTCAGCCAGCTCCAGATCGCCCTCATGCACCAGGCCGAGCATGGCGCCCAGCAGGGTTTCCACGCCCATCGTCCCGGCAATCGCCAGGGCAAAGGGTTCGCCCTTGTCGTCATAGGGTGTGGGACGGTGATCGGAAACGACCGCGTCGATCTCGCCATCGGCGACGGCCCGGACCAGAGCGAGCCGGTCGGCTTCAGAGCGCAGCGGTGGATCCATGCGGAACGCACTGTCCAGCCCGCCCGCATCGACCTCGTTCAGCGTAAGGTGGGCAACCGCCACTGTCGCTGCGATTTCCAGATCGCGGCCGCGGGCGCGGCGCAGGGCGTCGAGCCCGGCTTCGGTCGAGAGGCGGTCGATCATCAGGCGTCCGCCGGTGAGTTCCGCCAGCGCCGCATCGCGTTCGATGGCGATGCGTTCGGAGACGGCGGGTTCGGCCGGCAGGCCCATGCGGGCCGACCAGTCGCTCTCCAGCGCCACCGTGCCGTCGCACAGGGCCGCATCGGCGGGCCGCACCGACAGCCAGACGTCGAACTGGCTGGTATCGGCCAGCAGCCGCCGCATTGTGCGGGTGTCGGCGACGGGCCTGTCGCCGTTTCCGGCATAGACGGCCCCGCCGCGCACCATCAGGCCGATCTCGGCCATTTGGTTTCCGACCAGCCCCGTTGTGGCGCCGCAGGCGGACAGCAGGCGCACGCCGTGCTGGCCCAGACCGCGGGTCATGCCGGCAAATCCGTCGGCCTTGTCCAGCGGCGAGCGGTCATTCGGTGCCAGCACCAGCGTTCCGATCCCGCCCGCCGCCGCGCCCGCGACCAGCGTGTCCAGCGTTTCCCCGTCCGGTGTCAGGGCCGGTTCCTTGGCTGCGCGCAGATCGATCAGGGCCGGGGCGAGAATACGGCCCCGGGCATCGATCACCTCGTCGGCAGCGTCGATATCGATCTCGCTGCCGGTCTGGGCAATCACACCGTCTTCGACAAGCACGCCGCCGGGCGCGTCGTGGCCGGAGGCCGGATCGACGAGGCGAGCATTGATGATGGCCAGGCTGGTCGTGGTCATGCCCCGGCCTCCTTGCGGATCACGCCGCCGATCAGTTCCAGCACCGCCATGCGCACGGCAACCCCGCTCTCGACCTGTTCCAGAATCACGCTCCGCTCCGGATCGTCGGCCAGCTTGGTATGGATTTCCGTGCCCCGGTTCATCGGCCCGGGATGCATCACGAGCACATCGGGCGAGCAGGCCTCCAGGCGTTCATGGGTAAGGCCGAAAAGGTGGAAGAATTCCCGCCCCGAGGGCACGAAGCCGCCGGACATGCGCTCCTTCTGCTGGCGCAGCGCCATGACCGCGTCGCACCCGGTCAGCGCGTCGTCGAGATCGTGGAAGACATCGCAGCCCCACTGGTCGACGTCCGGCGGCAGGAGTGTGGGCGGGGCGCAAAGGCGGATTTCCGCACCGAGAATATTCAGGAGGCCGATATTCGAACGGGCGACCCGCGAATGCAGGATGTCGCCGACGATCAGGATGCGTTTGCCGCCAACCTCGCCCCAGTGCTGGGCGAGGGTGAAACTGTCCAGCAGAGCCTGGGTGGGATGTTCGTGCATGCCGTCTCCGGCATTGACGACTGCAAGACCGGTCCGGTCGGCGAGAAATTTAGGCGCGCCGGTGGCGGAATGGCGCACCACCATGATGTCGGGCCGCATTGCCGCCAGGGTCCGCGCTGTATCCGACAGACTCTCCCCCTTTGACGCCGAGGAACTGGCCATGGCGAAGTTCACCACGTCGGCACCCAGCCGTTTGCCGGCCATCTCGAACGAGCCTTGCGTGCGCGTGGAAGCCTCGAAAAAGAGGTTCAGCACGGTCAGGCCCTGGAGCACGCCGGACGACTTGTCCGGTGTGCGGTTCACCGCCAGCCAGTGTGCGGCGCGTTCGAAAATGATGCGGATATCAACGGGATTGAGATCGGCCACCGAGACGAGGTGGCGGTGGGGGAAATCGTAGGAAAATGCGGCGCGGGTCATCCCGCCTCCCGTATCGTCAGGCCCCGGAAAGATGTCTGCGGCGGTATAGGGGCAGTCGCGACACGGGGCAAGCCGACAGGATTTTTCGATCGCCTGCTCTTGCGCACCCTTGCCGGCTCACACAGATAACCCTGTCCATCAGGGAGGGCATCATGATCGAAATCAGACCGATGGCGCCGGGCGATGCGGACGCCGTGCTGCGCATCTACGGCGAGGGCATCGCGACAGGCCACGCGACCTTCGAAAGCACGACCCCGTCCTGGCCGGAGTTCGACGCCGGCAAGCTGGCCGAGCCCAGGCTCGTGGCGGTGGATGACGGCGAGATCCTCGGCTGGGCGGCGCTCAGTTCGGTCTCCTCGCGCTGCGTCTATGGCGGTGTCGGCGAGATGTCGGTCTATGTCGCCGAATCGGCGCGCGGGCGCGGTGTGGGCCGGGCCTTGCTGGCGGGCATCGTCGAGGCGTCCGAGGCGCAGGGCATCTGGATGCTGCAGGCCGGCATTTTCCCGGAGAATACGGCGTCGATCGCCTTGCACGAGCGATACGGTTTCAAGCGGCTGGGTGTGCTGGAGGGGCTGGGCAAGATGCCGCACGGGCCGCTGGCGGGACACTGGCGCGACGTGCTGCAGATGGCCCGGCGCAGCCGGGTGGCGGGTATCGACTGACGGGGCTTGACCCGTCCGTCCGCATCGCCTCTCGTTTCGTCCATGAAAACTCTCTGCGGCGCGCTGGCGCTTTTCCTTGTTCCGACAACAGCGCTGGCCCAGCCGGAGGCCGAGCCCCGCTGTACGGTCGAACTTGTCGTACTCGGTGTGGCCCAGGACGGCGGTGCACCGCAAATGGGCAATCCGGACGATCCGGCCTGGGCCGATCCCTCCCTGAGACGGCTGGCCACCTCGATCGCCGTCGTCGACCGCAGCCGCGAGGAGCGCTATCTGTTCGAGGCCACACCGGACATGCGCGAGCAGTTGCAGCGGCTGGACGAGTTCTACCCGGTCGACACGGCGCCGGGGCTGGACGGGATATTCCTCACCCACGGGCATGTCGGTCACTATGCCGGGCTGATCTTCCTGGGCTTCGAGAGCATGGGCGCACGCGAAGTGCCGGTGCATGTGATGCCTTCCATGGGGGCATTTCTCTTCTCCAACGGCCCCTGGGACCAGCTGGTGCGCTATCAGAACATCGTGCTGGAGGGCATCGAGGCGGGCGAACCTGCCACGGTCGGCGCGCTCACCGTGACACCGTTCGAAGTGCCCCATCGGCAGGAATACACCGAAGTCGTCGGCTTTCGCATCGAGGGGCCGGACCGCACCGCGCTCTTCCTGCCCGACATCGACAGCTGGGAGGAGTGGGAAACGTGGCCTGCGGGTGAACCGGCGCGCATCGAGGAGATGATCGCCTCGGTGGATGTCGCCTATCTGGACGCCACCTTCTTTGCCAACGGCGAAATCCCCGGCCGCGACATGTCGGGATTTCCCCACCCCTTCATCACCCATTCCATGGACCGCTTTGCGGACCTGCCGGCCGAAGAGAAGGCCAAGATCCGCTTCATCCATTTCAACCACACCAACCCGGTCCGCTTCCCCGACGCACCGGAGCGGGAGCAGGTGTTCGAGGCCGGGTTCGGCCTGGCGGACGAGGGCGAGCGGTATTGTCTGGGGGATTAGATCGCCATCCTCCCCCTTGATGGGGGAGGGGGACCGACGCGCAGCGGCGGTGGAGGGGGTGAATCCCGATGCTGGCAGGGTCGCCGCCACCTCGCCCCCACCCCTTCCGTCCGGCTTTGCCGGACACCTTCCCCATCGAGGGGAAGGATGAAAATCCCCTAGCCCAGCAGCCAGAGCCAGAACGGGATGGTCACGAAGCAGAAGAGCGCTGACGCCGTGATGTCCCCGGCGGAATAGGGCGCGTCGCCGCCCATCTGCTTGGCCAGCACATAGGCCGAGGCGGCGCCAGGGCTGGCGCCGGTGAGCAGGAGCACGGTCAGAGGCACGCCTTCGATGCCCAGCGCCCGGCCGATGCCGTAGAAGACCAGCGGCGCGATCATCAGCTTGAGAAAGACCGACAGGGCCAGAAGGCGCGGACGCGCCTTCATGGCGGTGAAGTTGAGCCCGGCGCCGACGGCCAGGAGGATCAGCGGCAGGGCCGCCTGGCCCATCAGATCGATCGTGCCCGTCACCATCACGGGCAGCGGGATATTGCCCAGATTGACGATGCCGCCGGCGGCCGAGCCCAGGATCAACGGATTGGTGGCGATGCGGTAGAGAATGGAATTCCATTGCGGCCTGGCCCCGTCGCCCCACACCGCCAGCACGGCAACACACTCCATGTTCACCAGCGGGATCGAGGCCACCATGACCAGGGCGACGAGGATCTCGCCCTCATCCCCGAACAGGGCGATGCCCAGGGCCAGGATCAGCAGCCCGTTCCAGCGGCAGGTCGCCTGGAACAGGCTGGTGAAGGTGGGATTGGGGATCGTCAGGAAGGGTTTCAGGGCCAGGGTGAGGCCCGCCATGGCCAAAAAGCCCAGCATGGCCGCCGCGATGAAGGTGCCCAGCTGGATATCGCTCAGATCGGCATGGCTGATCGATGAGAACAAGAGCGCCGGCGACAGCCCCAGATAGGCCAGGCGCGATATCGGTCCCCAGCTGTCATCGGGCAGGAGATTGGACCGGCGCAACAGCCAGCCGATGAAAATGACGCCGAAGACGGGGACGAGGGCGGTGACGATGGGTGATTGCATGGCGACCCTTAATTATTGTGCTTCGGGACCGTGGTCATCCTTCCCCATCGGGGGGAAGGATGGTTTGAGCCTGGCCTCACCCACCGGTTTGCGCCAGCCGGTCCAGCGCGCTCTGCAGGATATTCGCTGCGGCATGGGCGTCGATGATCTCGCGGCGCTTGTCGCGGCGCACGCCGGCGGAAATCAGCTTTTCCTCGGCCTCGAAGGTGGACAGGCGCTCGTCCTGGAAGACAAGGGGAATATCGCGCAGGCGCAACAGGTTGCGGGCCATGGCCTTCGCGGACTGGGCGCGTGGCCCCTCGCTGCCATCCATATTCACCGGCAGGCCCATGATCAGGCCGGCAGCCTCGCGTTCGTCCATGAGATGGAAGATGCGCTCGGCATCGGCGGTGAATTTGGTGCGCCTGATCGTCTCGACCGGTGTCGCCAGCCCGCGCGAGGCGCCGCAGGCGGCGACACCGATGGTCTTTGTACCCGGATCGAGAGCGATCAGCGGGCCGTCCGGCAGGTCTTCGAGGGCGACAATGGGCATGGCGGCGAGATGCGCCGTGCACGTGCAGCCGTCAAGCTTTCTTGCACCCGCGAAGGGCGGTTGCTACTCAAGCGGCTTCGAATATCCGGAGTGATTTTCCCATGTCCGTCACCGCCGACGATGTGCGCCGCATTGCGCGTCTCGCCCGACTGGCCGAACCCGAGGACCGGGTCGAGGCGCTGGTCGGCGAGCTCAATGGAATCCTGAACTGGATCGAACAGCTGAACGAGGTCGATGTCGACGGCGTGCAGGCCATGACAACACCGGTCGCCTTCCCGCTGCCGATGCGCAAGGACGAGATCACCGATGGCGGCATCCGCGACCAGGTACTCGCCAACGCTCCCCGGTCCGACGAGGGCTTCTTCGTCGTGCCGAAATCGGTGGAGTAGGGGCTCATGAGCGATCTTCTCAAACTCTCCCTCGACGAAGTGTCCACAAAGCTGAAGGCCAGGGAGGTTTCGGCCACCGAACTGGCGCAGGAGGCCTTTGCGGCCTGCCGGGCGGCCCAGCCCAAGCTGAATGCGTTCACCGCCTTCGACGAAGCGCGCAGCATGGCGATGGCCAGGGCCGCGGACGACCGTATCGCCAAGGGCGAGGGCGGGCTGCTGGAAGGCGTGCCGCTGGCGATCAAGGACCTGTTCGCGGTAGAGGGGATCGATACCTCAGCCTCGTCGAACATCCTCAAGGGCTTCAAGCCGACCTACGAGTCAACTGTCACCTCCAAATTGTGGAGCGAGGGCGCGGTCTTCGTGGCCAAGACCTCGATGGACGAGTTCGCCATGGGCTCTTCGAACGAGACGGCGAATACCGGTCCCGTGGTCAATCCGTGGCGCGCCAAGGACAGCAATGAAAGCCTGACACCGGGCGGGTCCTCCGGCGGTTCCGCGACGGCGGTGGCCGCCGATCTGTGCTTCGGCGCGACGGGCACGGACACGGGCGGATCGATCCGCCAGCCGGCGGCGTTTACCGGCACGGTCGGGGTGAAGGGCACCTATGGCCGCACCTCGCGCTGGGGCGTCGTGGCCTTTGCCTCCTCGCTCGATCATCCCGGTCCCTTTGCCAAGACGGTGAAGGACAGTGCAATCCTGCTGCAGGCGATGTCCGGACACGATCCCAAGGATTCCACCTCCCTGCCCAATGCGGTGCCGGACTTTGTGGCGGCCTGCGGCGGGTCGGTGAAGGGGCTGAAGATCGGCGTGCCCAGGGAATACCGCGTCGACGGCATGCCCGAGGAAATCGACCGCGCCTGGCAGCAGGGCATCGACTGGCTCAAGGCTGCCGGTTGCGAGATCGTCGACATCTCCCTGCCGCACACGAAATACGCCCTGCCGGCCTATTACATCGTCGCTCCGGCGGAAGCCTCGTCCAATCTGGCCCGCTATGACGGCATGCGCTACGGCAACCGTGTCGAGGGCTCCGATCTCAACGACACCTACGAGAAGACGCGCGGGGCCGGTTTCGGCCATGAAGTGCAGCGCCGCATCATGATCGGCACCTATGTGCTTTCGGCCGGCTATTACGATGCCTATTATCTGCGTGCCCAGAAAGTGCGCACGCGCATCCTGCAGGACTTCCACGACGCTTTCGGCAAGGTCGACGCCATCCTGACGCCGTCGGCTCCGTCGGCGGCCTTTGCGCTGGGAGCGAAATCGGACGATCCGATCGCGATGTATCTGAACGACGTCTTCACGGTGACGGCCAACCTGGCCGGCGTGCCGGCCATGTCCGTGCCTGCGGGCCTCGACAAGTCCGGCCTGCCGCTGGGCCTGCAGGTGATCACCCGCGCCCTGGACGAGGAGACCATGTTCAAGGTCGGCGCGGCGCTGGAGGACAGCGCCGGTTTCACGCACAAGCCGGAGAAGTGGTGGTAGGCGGATGAGCGACCGGCCGGAGAAGCCCTACAGCACGGCGAACGACTGGATCAATCGCGCGATTGTCCTGGTCATTGCGCTGATGTGTCTCATCTTCGGCGTACCGCTGGTGGGCGGCAGTGCCCTGAGTTTCACTACCATGATAGCGGCGGGCGAATGGCCCAATCCCTGGACCATCGTCGCGTTCGGTATCGGGCTGGCGCTGTGCGCATTCGGCGTGGTCGTCGGCTGGAGCGCCCTGGTGCCGCGGAGGAAGGCATGAGCAAGCCGCTCCACCCCGCCATGAAGCTCGCCCGCCCGGCCTTCCTGGTCGGCGCGCTGCTGGTGCTGGCGGGTGTCGTGGTGTTTCGGGGTATCGCCCCGCTGGAACCGCGCAATCTGTGGACCGTGCTGCTGGTCACGCCGGGCGTCGGCTTCCTCTTGTTCAGCGTGACGGTGAAAATGGCCGGCCGGGTCCTGGTCGCGGCGATGAACACGCCGGAGGACGAGCGGCCGAAATGGGACGATGACGAGGATGAGGAGGCGGGGACACACCCTCCTTCCCCTTGATGGGGAAGGTGGGCCGAGGCGAAGCCTCGGGTCGGAAGGGGTGAATCCCGGTGCTGGCAGGTTTGCTGCGTCGTCGCAGACACCTCGCCCCCACCCCGTCCACCACGCCTTCGGCGCGGTCCCCCTTCCCCATCAAGGGGAAGGATGGCTGTAACGGCCGTCACGGCCTGGAGCGCCGCCCCAGAGGCAGGCTGCACCGGTTGGATGGAGACAGCCATGACGGGCCGGCCGGTCAGGCTCGCGCGTGCTCTGCGAAAGCGGATGACGCCGCAGGAAGTGAAGATGTGGAGCGCGCTTCGGGCCCTGAAGCGCCAAGGGTATAGATTCAGGCGGCAGGTGCCGCTGGGGCATTACATCGTCGATTTTGCCTGCTTCGATCCGAAGCTGGTCATCGAGGTCGATGGCGGACAACATACGCTCGACGGTCACAAGCGGCGCGATTTGGAACGCGACCGATGGCTGGCAGGGCAGGGATTTGCGGTCCACCGTGTGTGGAACCACGAGGTGAACGACAATTTCGATGGCGTCATGGACGCCATCGGCGAGTATCTGCGAGGCAAGGGCGCAAGATGACCGAACATACCTACCGCCTGCCGGGTGCGACCGGCGATTGGGAAGTCGTGATGGGGCTGGAGATTCACGCCCAGGTGGTTTCGAAGGCGAAACTGTTTTCCGGGGCGGCGACGGCCTTCGGCGCGGCGCCGAACACCCAGGTCTCACTGGTCGATGCGGCGATGCCGGGCATGTTGCCGGTGATCAATGAACATGTTGTCGAACAGGCCGTGAAGACCGGTCTGGGCCTCAATGCCAAGATCAACACCTGGTCGCGCTTCGACCGGAAGAATTATTTCTATCCCGATCTGCCGCAGGGCTATCAGATCTCGCAATTCCAGTTCCCCATCGTCGGCGAGGGCGCTATCGAGTGCGAGCGCGATGACGGTTCGCGCTTCACCGTGCGTATCGAGCGGCTGCACCTGGAACAGGATGCCGGCAAGTCGATCCACGACCTCGATCCGAATTCGACCTATGTCGATCTCAACCGCTCCGGCGTGGCGCTGATGGAGATCGTCTCCAAGCCGGACATCCGCTCGCCCGACGAGGCCTCGGCCTATGTCTCCAAGCTGCGCACCATATTGCGCTATCTGGGCACGTGCGGCGGCGACATGGAGAAGGGCCAGCTGCGGGCCGATGTGAACGTGTCGGTGTGCAAGCCGGGCGCCTACGACAAATTCCGGGAGACCGGCGATTTCAAGCATCTGGGCACGCGCTGCGAGATCAAGAATGTCAACTCCCTGCGCTTCATCCGCCAGGCCATCGAATACGAGGCCCAGCGCCAGATCGATCTCATCGAGGAGGGCGGCAAGGTTGACCAGGAGACCCGCCTGTTTGACGCCAATACCGGCGTGACCCGGTCGATGCGCTCCAAGGAAGAGGCGCACGACTACCGCTACTTCCCCGATCCCGACCTCCTGCCGCTGGAATTGCAGCAGGACTGGATCGACCAGATCCGCGTCAACCTGCCGGAACTGCCGGACGAGAAGCGCCAGCGCTTTGTCGCGCAACTGGGCCTGTCCGAATACGACGCCTCGGTGCTGGCGGCCGACAAGGACCGCGCCGCCTATTTCGAGGAAGTGGCCGAGGGGCACGATGCCAAACTGGCCTCCAATTGGGTCAATAACGAGCTCTATGGACGTATCAACAAGGAAGGCCTGACCATCGCGGATTGTCCGGTCACGGCGGCCCAGCTGGGCAGGCTGGTGGCCCTGATCGAGGACAAGACGATATCCGGCAAGATCGCCAAGGATGTGTTCGAGATCCTCTGGGCCGAAGGCGGCGATCCGGCGAAGATCGTCGAGGAGCGCGGCCTCAGACAGGTCACCGATACCGGCGCCATCGAAGCCGTCATCGACCAGCTCATCGCCGACAATCCCGACCAGGCCGCCTCGGTGAAGGAAAAGCCCAAGGCCATGGGCTGGTTCGTCGGCCAGGTGATGAAGGCCATGCAGGGCAAGGCCAACCCGCAGGCGGTGAACGAGATTCTCCGGAAGAAGCTGCTGGGGTAGGGGAGTGAGGCCGGTCACACCCTCTTGACCGCCTGGCGGTTAGGTCTCGTCTTGTTCAAACCTCCCTCTCCCTGGGGAGGGGCATCAAGGGAAAGGCGGGAGACCCCGCCTTTGGCGGGCCGGGCCCGGCACAAGAACCTGCATCTCGCGCGATCCATGCGGAAAAGGCAGACGCCGGCCGAAGCGCGTCTGTGGTCACGTCTTCGCAATGGCGGCGTGGAGGGGGTCAAATTCTGCCGTCAAATTCCGATCGGGCCTTGCATCGTGGACTTTGTATCGCGTGAGGCCCGCCTCGTTGTCGAGGCTGACGGCGGCCAGCACAGCGAACAAGAGGAAGCGGACAGGGCGCGTGCCGATTTTCTCGAATTCCGGGAATATCAGGTCCTGCGCTTCTGGAATCATGCGATCCTCGCGAATACCGATGCGGCGATCGAGGTTATTGTGAAAGCCCTGCATTGGGCGGTGCATCCAGAAAACCCCGCCAATAGCGCCGAGTGATCCAGTAGGGGATTTCCCCCTCATCCGCCCTTCGGGCACCTTCCCCCCGGGAAAGGGGGCTTGTTCCCGCAGCGTCTTGTCCGACCTGTCTGGCCCCGGCCGCGCATATCGTGCTAACCCTCTGATCCCGCCGCGTTAGCCGGAGCTTTCATGACCACGCCCCAGGACGATTCAGCGCTCGACGAGCTTCTGCCGGTGGAAGTGCTGCAGGGGCAGGCGCGGGATTTTCTGGCTTGGCTGCAGGCGACCGTCACGGACATCAATATCGCCCTGCAGATCGGCCTGGTGGCCGTGGCGATCATTCCCGCGCTGATCTTCGGGCCGCGCCTGCGCCATGTCGTGGAAGCGCTGACCAGGGAGCGGATCAAGACGGGGCTGGCGCGCCGCCTCCTGTCGGCGGCCATCGCCCTGGCAACGCCCTTGGCGCTGCTGGCCGTGCTGGCTGTTATCCGCATCATCCTGGGATCGCTGGACAGGCCGATCCACCTGGTCGATGCGGCGATGAGCCTGATGACAGCCTGGCTGGTGATCCGGGCGGTGACGCTGATCATCCGCTCTCGCTTCTGGTCGAAAGTGGCGTTCTACATCGCCTGGCCGGTAGCGGCGCTGGACGTATTCGGCCTGCTGGACGATGTTGTCAATCAGTTGCAGGCCCTGGCCATTCCTCTGGGCGAGACCGAGGCCGGCGAACCGGTCGATCTGTCCCTGTTCGATATCCTGCGCACCCTGATCTATTTCGGCGTCCTGTTCTGGGCCGCCTCGTTCGCGGGACGGGCGATCAATGCCCAGCTGGAACGTGCTGACGAGATCTCGCCGGCCCTGCGTGCCCTCATCGCCAAGGTGCTCGGTTTCGTCCTGCCGGTCGTGGCGCTGCTGATCGCATTGCAGCTGACCGGCTTCAACCTGGCCACGCTTGCGATCTTTTCCGGCGCCGTCGGTATCGGTGTCGGTCTGGGTCTGCAGAAAACCGTGGCGAATTTCGCGGCCGGATTCACCCTCCTGGCCGACAAGTCCATCAAGCCGGGCGATGCACTGGAGGTGGATGGTACCTTCGGCTGGGTCACCGGCATGCAGTCGCGCTACGTCTCGATGCGCACGCGCGACGGCACCGAACACCTCATCCCGAACGAGCACTTCATCGCCAATGGCGTGATCAACTGGTCCAAATCCGACCGGGTGGTGCGCCAGCACGCCCCCTTCGGCGTGTCCTACGGGACTGTGGACATGGAGAAGGTGCAGCAGCTTGCCATCGCCGCCGCCCAGACCGTTGACCGGGTCGTGCCGGACAAGACGCCGGTCTGCAATCTGATGGAGTTCGGCGACAGCTCGGTCAATTTCGACCTGCGCTTCTGGATCTCCGACCCGCAGAACGGGCTCTCCAATGTCCGCAGCGACGTCTACATGGCGATCTGGAAGAGCTTCCACGAGAATGGCATCGAATTCCCCTTCCCGCAGATGGATGTGCACGTGAAGGAAATGCCTGGACCGTCCGACACCTGATCCGCCTCAGCAGATGCAGGTGCAATAGCGGCCGGACGCAGAGTGCGCCTCCGCGATCTCGCGGAAGTTGCCCGCATCGATCGCCTGCCAGAGCGCGGCCCAGGCATCATTCTCGGCCTTCGTGCCATACTCGATCAGACAATCGGGACCGATATAGCGAAGGATGCCGACCGGCTTGTAGAGATTGTCCGACGCACTATTGCCGGGCTCCGGCCAGGCTTCCGGCGCCATCTGCACCGCTTCGCCACGCTCGCGCCGCTCGGCGCTGGCGGCCAGTGTCAGGGCCGGCCACCAGGGCAGGAAGGGCACGATGTCGTACTCGTTCTGGTAGCGCACGGTGAAGGGGCGCAGGCCCAATGCATCATAATTGCTCTGGACAGTCGCATCGCAGGTCAGCGGGGCGGCGAAGCAGCAATTCTGCACCAGCATGTGCGGGTGTTCGGACTTGATCAGCGAGGTCGCGAGGAAGGTCATCGCGGCGCCCTTGGAGTGGCCGGTAACGAGAATGCCGCGCTTGCCGGTCAGATCGATGGCGTCGATTGCGGCCTTGGCCATGGGCCAGATGCTGAGCATGCCGGTGGCAAAGCCGGTCTCCACGCGACCGAAGATGCGTCCGCCAATCGTCCAGTCGGTCGGGCCGGCCTCGAAATCCTGCAGCCAGTCTCGGATCCACGCCCACAGATTGCCCTTGAAAGGCGGCAGCGTACCGCGCAGCGCGAGCACAACCCAGTCATCCGCCGTTTCCGCGACAAAGCCGGCATTGATGTGTTCCGGCCCGTTCACAAAGACGGTCGGCTGAGTGCCCGGCTTCAGGCCGAGCTTTGCGAGATTGGGATTGGCGGGATCGAGCGCCCCGTTCCTGATCGCATAACAGGCGATCGAGGCATTGATCAGCCGGCATTCGAGCGTGGCCATGACGTCCTCCCTGGCAGTCGAATGGGCAGGCAGTATCCATCGGGGGAGGAGGGGTGGGGTGTGCGCACGGTCACGCCGGGGCCGGCGCAACAAAAAGAGGACGCGGACTAAGGGTCCGCGTCCTTCAGTTTGCTGAGTGGCGGCGGGCCGGGTCAGTCCGAAATGGCTCGCCGCCGGCGCAAAACCGGTCAGATCCGTCGCGTCTTGCCGCTGGTTTCAGATTATGCCTGCGCGCCTGCGAAAGATAATCAATTGAAACTATGGAAATTATCGAGCCGAGTAATATCGCAAGCGCGAAGTCGTATGCTGTTTTTGTTTTAGATCAGTAGGTTGGATAAAAGTTAGGCGAACATATAAGTTTTCGGTTGACGGCGCGGCTTGGCGCTGAAAGCCTAGGCACATGCCTAACTGTCAGACGCATCTCGATTCTACCTTTCACGCCCTGGCGGACCCGACACGCCGGGCTGTTATCGCCCGTCTTATCGAGGGGCCGGCCTCGGTGTCCGAGCTTGCCGAACCTTTCGAAATGGCTCTGCCGTCCCTGATGCAGCACCTCAAAGTGCTGGAGACGGGCGGGCTGATCCGCACGCAGAAGACCGGACGGGTGAGGACCTGCCGGCTGGAAACCGCGCGTCTGAGCGAGGCACAGGACTGGCTGTCGAAGCAGAAAGCGCTGTGGGAGACCCGGCTCGACCGGCTCGACGCCTACCTCAGGGACATGGCTGCAAAGGAAACCCCCGATGACCCGCAAACGTGACTGGGCCCGCTTCAACCCCGAAACCGATCTGGCCATCGATCGCCGTATCGATGCGCCCGTCGATCTGGTCTGGTCGGCCTGGACCGACCCGGAACGCCTCAAACAATGGTGGGTGCCGCGCCCCTGGACGGCGCCGGAGGTCGAGATGGACCTGCGTCCGGGCGGCATGTTCCGCACCGTGATGCAATCGCCCGAAGGCGAGCGCTTCGACAATGCGGGTATCTTCGTCGCGGTCGAACCGAAAGCCTGGATTGCCTGGACCAGCGCGCTGCTGCCGGGCTACCGGCCGGCCGGCGATGCCGAGCATTGCGGCGGTATTCACATGACCGCCGGGATCGAATTCAGGCCGGACGGTGCGGGAACGCATTACATCGCCACGGTGTTGCACCCGGACAGGGCGTCTCGCGAACGCCATGAAGCCATGGGCTTCCATGATGGATGGGGCACCGTGATCGAACAGCTCGTCGAGACCGTGACGGCGATGAAGGCAGATTCCAGATGACCAGCCGGATCACCCATGAACGCTTCACGCTGGAGCGGCGCTATGACGCTACGCCGGCGCAGATATTCACGGCCTGGAAGGATGTGGACGGGCGGACACAGTGGCAGAAGCCGGCAGACCACCTTCATCTCGTCTATGACGCGGATGATTTCCGGGTCGGCGGCTGCGACATCAGCCGCTGCTGGGCCGATGGCGACGCCAGCGCCTACGAGGCGGTGGTTTACTATCAGGATATCGTGCCGGATCGTCGCATCGTGATGTCCGAGACCGTCAGCCTTGCAGGTCGCAACCTGTCCTCCGCGCTGGCAACGGTCGAGATCGACCCGGACGGGGCCGGCGCCCGCATGCGGCTGACGCTGCAGATCGCGGCGGAGACGGGTTCGGACATCTTCGCCGGCTATCGCGAAGGATGGGGCGCCTTGCTGGAAAATCTTGTTTTACACCTGACGCGGGAGACCATCCCATGACAGACCAACTCACCGTGACCGCAGAACGCCATCTGGAAGCCGACCCGGATGATGTCTTTGCCGCCTGGCTGGATCCGGAGCATGCCCGCCACTGGCTGTTTACCCTGTCCGACTCAACCGTCGTGCGCTGTGACATCGATGCCCGGCCTGGCGGACGCTTTGTGATCGTCGACCGTCGCGAAGGTGGCGATACCTATCATATCGGCGAGTATATCGAGATCGATCGGCCGCATCGGCTCATCTTCCGCTTCATTGCAGGTGAAAGCGCCGATCTTGATCCGGCTGACGGCGGGCGGGTGACCGTCACCATTCTGCCGGAAAAGACGGGCTGCCGGATCACGCTGGTCCAGGAGTTGCCCGAACAATGGGCGGCCTACGAAGAAACAACGCGCGAGGGCTGGAAAACCCTGCTCGCCGCTCTGGCCTCGTATCTGGGCGTGTGGGTGGAGAAGCCCGACACCAAACCCTTCAGGGGAGACATTGCATGACCGATCGCCGCGTCGATCACGACACGTTCACACTCAGCCGGCGCTATGAGTTTCCGCCGCGCACAGTCTTTGCCGCCTGGGCGGAGCCGGCCGCCAAACGCCGCTGGTTTGCCGAGACTGAAGGTTTTACCGACATCGAACACGCCCTCGACTTTCGCGTCGGCGGTCTGGAGAGCGCCTCTGGCCGGGCGCCGGACGGCGGACGTTTTACCTATGACGCCGTGATCCACGACATCGAAGTGGGCGTGCGCATCATCCTGGCCTATCGCATGACGATGGACGACACACCGATCTCGGTCTCGCTGGCGACGGTCACGTTCGAGGCAGACGGCGACGGTACCATGCTGACCTATGTCGAGCAGGACGCCTTCCTTGACGGTCTCGACAATGCCGGTCCGCGCCGTGAGGGCGTCGCCTGGCAGCTGGAACAATTGGCGCTGGCACTCGCCGAAACCCATGAAGGGGTACACTGATCATGAAGTCGCATCTCATCGCGTTCGGCGCCGCCGCCCTGATGACGGCGCCTGTCCTGGCTCAGGATATCGCACCGCCGCCGATGGATCCGCCACCGGCCGGTGCCTACCGACTAGACGCGACCCATGGCAGCCTTATCGTCCATGTCGACCATATGGGATTCTCGCGCTACCCGGTCCGCTTCACGCGATTTGACGTCGAGATGGCGTTCGATCCGCAGGCGCCGGAGACGATGTTCGTGACGGCCGAGATCGACCCGGCTTCGCTGGAAACCCATTATCCGCTCGACGATGTGGATTTCGATGCCGAACTGACCGGTGCGCAATGGCTCGATGTCGAGAACCATCCCGTCATCCGCTTCGTATCGAGCGATGTGACGCTGACCGGCGAGAACACGGCGCAGGTAGCCGGCACGCTTTCGCTGATGGGCATCGAGCAGCCGCTGACACTCGATGTAACCTATAATGGCGGCTATGCCGGCATGGTGCCCTACGACCCGCAGGCCCGGATCGGGTTTTCCGCCACAGCCGCGTTCGACCGTTCCGCTTTCGGCCTTGTCTACGGCATCCCGGCCGAAGGCTCCTCGTTCGGCGTGGCCGACCGGGTGACGGTGAGCATCGAGGCAGAACTTCTGGGGCCGCCGCTCGAGGCGGCAGACTAGAAACGTCCTATTTCAGAAGGCCGATTTCGCGCAGGCGCTGGTTGAGATAGTCGTTGGCGCGGATCGGTTCGGGATATTTGTCCGGATTGTCCGGTCCGGCACAGCCGGGCAGGGTCTCGATCATGTAGTCCGGCCGGTAGTGCAGGAAGAAGGGCAGGGAATAGCGCGAGAATTCCGTACGCGCACCGGCCGGATTGATCACGCGGTGCTGGGTCGAGGGCAGGATGTCATTGGTCGAACGAGCCAGCATGTCGCCCATATTCACTACCAGGCAGCCCGGCGGCGGGTTCATGTCGACCCATTCGCCCGAACGCGTCTTCACCTGCAGGCCAGGCTCTTCTGCGCCCAGCAGCAGGGTGATCGTGTTGATGTCGCCATGGGCTTCCGCGCGGATGGACCCGCCCGGATCGCCGGTGACGGGCGGGTAGTGAAGCAGGCGCATCACCGAATTGCCGTCCTTCACCGTGTCGTCGAAGAAGGTTTCTTCCAGGCCCAGATCGAGCGCGATGGCGCGCAGCACTTTCACGCCCATCGCGTCGAAGGCGGCGTAGAGGCCGTGCACGGTCTCCTGCCAGCCGGCGACTTCGCCGGGGACCAGGTTCGGCGCCATGTCGGCTTCGTAGGGGTGACCGGCGGGCAGGTCGCGGCCGACATGCCAGAATTCCTTCAGGTCGACATGCTTGGCGTCCTTGGCGATTTCCTTGCCGAAGGGCGTATAGCCGCGTGCACCGCCACCGCCCTCGACGAAGTATTTCATCTTGGTGGCTTCGGGCAGGGCGAAGAATTCGGCCGCCTTGGCATAGGCGCCGGCGATCAGGGCCTCGTCCAGGCCGTGGTCGGAAATGGCGGCGAAACCGTATTCCCGGAAGCTGCGGCACAGTTCGCGGGCAAAGCGTGCCTTGTCGGTTTCCAGCAGGGTCATCGAGACCGGCGGGAAGCGGGACAGGAGATCTTGATCGGGCATGGTTCGGCCTGTTGTCTGTTCGCGCCGACAGATACGGCTTTGGCCGTGTCCTGCCAAGCGCCCGAAGGTCGCACACGCGGCCGTGATTGCAGCATCCCCTTGAACGGGAGGCGACGGGGGCCAA
>NZ_JASBRI010000007.1 GCF_030149515.1 Maricaulis sp.
ATCCAGATCGACGAGATGCTGGACAGTGGCCGCATCCCGTTCGGCGGGCCGACACGTGACGTGCTGCAGGCCTACCGGATGTTCGCCCATGACCGCGGCTGGCTGGAGCGGCTGCGCGAGGCGGTGCGGCGCGGCCTGACCGCCGAGGCGGCGGTCGAACGCGTGCGGAACGAGAACCGGGCGCGGCTGATGAAGGCGGCGGATCCGACCTTCCGCGAGCGCCTGCACGATCTGGAAGACCTCGCCAACCGCCTGCTGCGCCATCTCAATGGCGGTGCCAAGTCGTCGGCCGAGCTGCCCGACAATGCGATCATTATCGCCCGCAATATCGGCCCGGCCGAACTGCTGGAATTCGATCGCGAGAAGCTCAAGGGCATCGCGCTGGAAGAAGGCTCGGCCCAGTCACACGCTGCGATCGTCGCCAAGGCGCTCGGTATTCCGCTCGTCGGCCGTCTTGAAGGCGCGCTGGACCAGGCCGAAGACGGCGATCCGGTCATCCTGGACGGCGAGTTCGGTGTGCTGCACATCCGGCCGCAGCTGGATGTTGCCGAGACCTACGATGCCCGTATCCAGACCCTTTCCGAGCGCCGCTTGTCCTACGCAGAACTGCGGGGGCCGGCGGTCTCGGCGGATGGTGTGAGGATCGGCCTGCACATGAATGCCGGTCTGCTGATCGAGTTGATGGCGCTGGACGAGACCGGTGCCGATGGAGTCGGCCTTTTCCGCACCGAATTCCAGTTCATGGTCGCCGAGACCCTGCCGCGCCTGTCGGCCCAGTCGGCGGTCTACAAGTCGGTGCTGGATGCGGCGGGCGAGCGGCCGGTCGTATTCCGCACGCTCGATCTGGGGGGCGACAAGGTTGCGCCCTTTGCGCCCTCGACCAAGGAACCCAATCCGGCGCTTGGCTGGCGGGCGATCCGCATGGGACTCGACCGTCCCGGCCTGCTGCGCTACCAGCTGCGCGCCCTGATCCTGGCGGCGGGCGGACGGCCCTTGAAAGTCATGTTCCCGATGATCTCGGCGCCCTGGGAAGTGCGGGCCGCGCGCGACATGCTGGACCGCGAGCTGCGCCATGCCGAACGGGCCGGCTATGTCATGCCGTCGGATGTGAAGGTCGGCATCATGCTGGAGACGCCGGGCATGGCCTGGGCGCTGGAGCATGCGATTGACGCTGTCGATTTCGTCGCCGTCGGTGCCAATGACCTGATGCAGTATTTTTTCGCGGCCGACCGGCAGAATTCGCGTGTCTCGGATCGGTACGATGTGCTGAGCCCGGCCGCCCTCGACCTTCTCAAACGGGTGCGTGATATCTGCGCCGAGCATGACACGCCGGTGTCCGTATGCGGCGAAATTGCCTCCAAGCCGCTGGAGGCTGCAGTCCTGATAGGCCTTGGTTACCGAAGTCTTTCCATGGCCGCGCCGAACATCGGTCCCATCAAGAAACTCGTCTCCGGTCTCGATGTCGAAAAACTTGGCACCTGGCTTGCGAGCCGGCTTCAGAGCCCCGCAGACAGTCTGCGTCCGCTTCTCCTCGAGGCAGGGGAAGACGCCGGATTGCCTCGCGAGGCTGTTGAAAACGGTCGAGGGATTTGATCTTATAGGGCGGGGTTAGGGCAAAGTTACCCTTAATTGCGTTCTTGGGTGACGATCGCTCCGGGGAGAGAGCGGTAGATGGCTATGATGGGTCAAGCGTCGGGTGCGGACTTTGTTCCGGTTGATGCTGTCTATGCTGACGACAGCATCGGGTATGTGCAATTGACGGCCGGCGACCGGCTGCGCGATGCACGGTCGAAGATGAACCTGTCGCTCAAGCAGGCCGCCGAACGCACCCGGATCCGCGTCGATTATCTTGAAGCCCTTGAAAACATGGACCCGCGCGGTCTGCCGGCGCGGGCCTATGCTGTCGGTTATCTGCGCACCTATGCCAGCTTCCTGTCGCTGGAACCGTCCGGCGTTGTCGAACAGTTCAAACGCGAGGTCGACACCGAGACCGGCCGGGCCCAGCCTTCTGCCGCGGCCAAGACGCGCGACCCGATCAAACTGCCCCGCGGCGTGTTTGGGGCGGTCCTCATTCTCGCCGCTGTCGCCGCCGTCGCCTGGTGGTATTCCGAGAACGCCAGCCCGATCGGCGGGTTGGGAAATCCGCCTTCGCCGCCGGACGCCGCGCCGGACTGGGCCCGGGCCGATTTTGACGTGGCGGCCGAAGCGCCCACCATCGAGGACATCTGGTCGGGCCTGCCTCTCGGGGAGACTGCGACCATGTCGTCCGCGGTGGTGATGCGCGCCATGACGCCGACATGGATCGAGGTTCGCGACGCATCGGGCCGTATCCTGTTTTCCCGCGAACTGGGTGCGGGCGAGACCTATCATGCGCTGGAAGCGGGTCTGACCGTGTCCGCCGCCAATGCCGGCGCGATCCAGCTCGAGCGCAACGGTCAGGCCGTCGGCCTGCTGGGGGCGGCCGGCGTGCCGGTCGAGAATCTTCCCGTGATGGCCCGGGTCGAGACCGGGACCGGCGAAAACGTCCAGCCGCAATAAACTGTCGCACCCCGGTCGCAACAGCGGCTGTTAGACGTTATATCCGGGCTGACGCGGCAGTACCGGCCGCGAACGGAGTGACGGCATGTCGCAAACCGACAAGGATCCTCGCAGCGTTCGCCCCTGGCGCATGATTGAACGGCGCGCGACACGCACCGTGCGTGTCGGCGGCCTGGAAGTGGGCGGCGATGCGCCGATCAGCGTCCAGACCATGACCAATACGCCGACGGCCGACGCCGCGGCGACGATCGCCCAGATCCGGCGCTGCGAAGAGGCCGGGGCCGACCTGATCCGTGTCTCCTGTCCCGATGAGGAGTCGACGGCGGCCTTCAGGCAGATCGCCCGGGCCGCCACAGTGCCGCTGATCGCCGATATCCATTTCCACTACAAGCGCGGCATCGAGGCGGCCGAGGCCGGCGCCGCCTGCCTTCGTATCAATCCGGGCAATATTGGCTCGATGGACCGGGTGAAGGATGTCGTACAGGCCGCGCGTGATAATGATTGCGCGATCCGGATCGGCGTCAATGCGGGTTCGCTGGAGCGCCACCTGCTGGAAAAATACGGCGAGCCCTGTCCCGAAGCGATGGTCGAGAGCGCGCTGGAGCATGCGCGTATCCTGGAAGAGCTGGATTTCCGCAATTACAAGATTTCGGTGAAGGCGTCCGATGCCTTCCTGACCGTTGCTGCCTACATGGCCCTGGCCGAGGCGACCGATGCCCCGCTGCACCTTGGCGTTACCGAGGCGGGAGGGCTGCGCACGGGGACCGTGAAGTCGTCGATCGGTATCGGTTCGCTGCTCTGGGCCGGGATCGGCGACACGATCCGGGTCTCCCTCTCCGCCGAGCCGGAAGAGGAGGTGAAGGTCGGCTTCGACATCCTCAAATCCCTGGGCCTGCGGACCCGCGGGGTCAACATCATTGCCTGCCCGTCCTGTGCGCGGCAGGGGTTCGATGTCATCCGCACCGTGGAGAAGCTGGAACAGCGCCTGGCGCACATTTCCGAGCCAATATCGCTGTCCATCATCGGCTGCGTGGTCAACGGGCCGGGCGAAGCGCTGATGACCGATCTGGGTTTCACCGGCGGGGGCGCGGGACGCGGCAAGATGTATGTCGCCGGCCGGCCCGACCACAATGTCTCCAATGAGGAGATGATCGATCACATCGTCGAAATGGTCGAAACGCGGGCAGCGCAGATGAAGGCTGAGCGCGAGCAGGCGACGGCCGCAGAATAAACCTATTCCGGGCTGTGCGCGGATACTGGCCAATCCCGGTTGCGGTGCTAGTTTGCAATTATCAGGCGAGCCCCTGACCCCACTGCTCCAATTGCGAGAAGGTCGACCGGAAAATGGCTCTGACAGTTTACGGACTGAAAAATTGCGACACTTGCCGCAAGGCACTGAAAGACATGGTTGATGCCGGCGTGGTACATCGCTTCGTCGATATCCGGGAAGATGCCGACCGCGTTCGGAAAGTCCCCGCCTGGATCGATGCTGTAGGGCCTCAGGCGTTGATCAACACGCGGTCCACGACTTGGCGCAACCTGTCCGGCGAAGACCGGTCCATCGCCGAGGAGGATCCGGCCGGTCTCCTGATCGCGCATCCGACCCTGATCAAGCGCCCGATTGTGGAGTTCGGTGATAAGGTGACGGTGGGCTGGACACCGGCGGTCAAACGGTCGGTCATCGAAGGTATGGCCGGCTAGTCGACCAGCGTCTCCACATCGATCAGGACGTCGATCCTGTCGCCGGCGCGCAGCAGCGTAACGAGCAGGTCGGCGCCGGGATTCGCATCGCAATCGCGGGATATCAGCGGTTCGCCGTTGAAATGGGTCACCACATCCCCGACCTGAATTCCCGCCCGTTCGGCCGGCGCGCCTGCCAGAACACCGGCAACCCGCAAGCCAATATCGTTGGGGGCCAGGATCATGCCGTGGCCGTAGATCGGATCGAATGCGATCGCGGCCGGCAGATCGTTGCGCACGATCTGGACGCGGTCCTGGACCGGATCGAAGGTCCAGGTGAAATAGCGCATTATCCGTCCGCCGATCAGCTCGCTGCCGGGCGTGGATTGCAGGGTCGGTCTTTCCAGCCGGTGAGGTCCCATTCGGACCTGCCCGTCGAGGCGCGCGCCGGAGCGCGGCTCCACGGTGCGAAAACGCATGGCCGCGCCGACGGCCCGGGGGGCTTCGACGGTCGGATAGCGGTCGATATCGTTGATCGCGAGCACGGTCTGCGCCGCGCCGCTGTCGATCAGCATACGTCGCGTGCGGCCGGGAAAATGCATCTGCAGCCAGGGGCGCTTGTCCGGCCCGTCCGCGTCGAAGATGGTCTGCCCGTCGGGGGGCGGCAACCGGCCGTCGCGAATCCGGATCTGTTCACTCTCATAATCGAGTATCAGCAAACGGTCTCCGAAGGCATCATAGGCCAGGACGCCGTCGATTTCCCGTCCCAGGGAACGCGACAAGTGGTCCAGGTCGGTCACACGCGCACGCAGGCTGTGATAGGTGACCGGCCCGGCCGTGGCGTTACGGATGCGCACGCGCGTACTGTCGATCCGATGACCTGCCACGCGCTCCAGACTGTCCGGGTCGACATAGGTTGTCGTGGCGCCGGTGTCGTGCAGGAACCACAAGGTCCGCTCTTCCGGCCGGCCGTCATCCGCTGAAAGCGTGAGAGGAACCATGAAATAGCCGCGGCACATCTCGGTGGGAACGGCGTGTTCGTCAGGCTGCGCATGGGCGTGAAGATTGCCGCCCAGGCAGGCTGCGACTAAGACAGGAAACCATTTCATCGATTGCTCCGCCCCCATCCTTCGGTCGAACAGGTTGGCCATGAAATCCGTTTGTGTCTATTGCGGTTCAAACTCCGGACAGGATCCGGCCTTTGTCGCAGCGGCGCGTGCTGTCGGCGAGACCCTGGCCGGGCGTGGCGTGCGGCTGGTCTATGGTGGCGGCCAGGTCGGGCTGATGGGCGAAATGGCCGATGCCGCGCTCGCCGCCGGCGGGGAGGTGCACGGCGTGATTCCCGAATTCCTCGCCCTAAAGGAAATCGCCCACATGGAGCTCACCCAGCTGCACGTGGTCCGCTCCATGCACGCCCGCAAGGCAAAGATGGTGGAATTGTCGGAGGGCTTCATCGCCCTGCCGGGCGGCATCGGCACGATGGAGGAATTGTTCGAGGTCTGGACCTGGGCCCAGCTCGGACAGCACCGGCATCCGGTCGGCCTTTTGAACGTCGAGGGCTATTACGACGAACTCGTCGCCTTCCTCGACAAGATGACCGGCCAGGGCTTCCTCGCACCCGGACATCGTGGCGCCCTGTTTGTGGCCGATACGGTCGACAAACTGCTCGACGGGTTCGACGCCTACGAGGCACCGGACGCCGATGTGCGCATCAAGACGGGGCAGACCTAGGGGCGATGCCAGCGCCAGGCGGATCATCGCTCCGGCGGTACATCGCCGGTCTCGCCCAGCGAGTGATCCGGGCAGTGACCGCGCAGTGCCACCGCGGCGCTGTCATCGGCCCGCGGTTCGCGGGTTCCGACCCGGTTTTCGCAGTCTTCGTTCGATGTCGCGGGCGCCTGCGGGCCCAGGGTGAATTGGGGCTCGCCCATGTCGGGTTGGGGCATGCCGGGTTCGGGCAGGGGTTGCGGGGCGATAGGTTCGGGCTCCGGCGCGGCGATATCGATGTCCGGATTGGTCATCTCCGGTTCCGGCGGCGTGCCCTCCGACTGTTGCGCCAGGGCCGGGGCCGTCAGGGCCAGTGATGTGGCCAGGATCATCGTGCGATGCATGATGGGACCTCCCATTGTCTTGCGTCCGCGCGGGACGCTGGGAAGGCGATGTGACGAGATTTTGGCGACGCTCAGCCGATTGCCAGCTGAGCCCAGATCGCGTCGATCCGCGCCTTTGTCTCGTCATCCATGTCAAGCTTTTCACCCCATTCCCGGTCTGTCTCGCCGTCCATCTTGTTGGTGGCATCCAGGCCGATCTTCGAGCCGAGGCCGGAGACCGGAGAGGCAAAGTCGAGATAGTCGATGGGTGTGTTTTCTATTGTGACGATGTCGCGCGCCGGATCCATGCGCGTGGAAACCGCCCACATCACATCCTTCCAGTCGCGCGTATTGACGTCCTCGTCCACGACGATGATCCATTTCGTGTACATGAATTGTCTCAGATAGGACCACGCCCCCATCATCACCCGCTTGGCATGGCCGGCATAGGCCTTCTTCATCGAGATCACGGCGATGCGGTAGGAACAGCCCTCCGGCGGCAGCCAGAAATCGGTGATCTCCGGGAACTGTTGCTGGATCAGCGGTATGAAGACCTCGTTGAGGGCCTCGCCCAGCACCGACGGCTCGTCCGGCGGCCGGCCGGTATAGGTGGTCAGATAGATCGGGTCTTTCCGCATGGTGATGGCGGAAATCTCGAAGACCGGAAAGTGCTCGACGGAATTGTAGTAGCCTGTGTGATCGCCATAGGGCCCTTCCGGGCCGTACTCGTCCAGCAGGACGTGGCCTTCCAGCACGATCTCGGCCTCGGCCGGCACTTTCAGCGGCACGGTCTTGCAGTCGATCAACTCGGCCTTCTTGCCGCGCAGGAGTCCGGCGAACTGGTATTCGGAAAGCGTGTCCGGCACCGGGGTCACGGCGGCCAGGATGGTCCCCGGATCGGCGCCCAGAACGGCCGCGGCGGGCAATGGCTCGGGGCGTTCCTTTTTCCAGCGCTGATAATGCTGAGCGCCGCCACGATGCTTCAGCCAGCGCATAAGGGTGCGGGTCTTGCCCAGCTTCTGCATGCGGTAGATGCCGAGATTGAAATCGTCCGTGCGATCCTTGCCCGGCCCTTTGGTGACGACCAGCGGCCAGGTGATTAGCGGTGCCGGTTCGCCAGGCCAGCAGGTCTGGATGGGCAGGCGGTCGAGATCGATATCCTCACCGGTCAGCACTACCTCCTGGCAGGGTGCCTTCGAGACGTTTTTGGGCCGCATGGACATTACGGTCTTTGCCAGCGGCAGCATCTCCAGCGCGTCCTTCACGCCGCGCGGGGGTTCGGGCTGGCGCAGGAAGGCGAGCAGTTCGCCGACCTCGCGCAATTCCTCGCCCGTCGTGCGCGCCTCGCCGCCCAGCGTGACCGCCTGGGCAACGCGTTTCACCGTGCCGAACAGGTTCACAAGGCACGGCATTGCGCTTTTTTCGCCCTTTTCGTTGACGACATTCTCGAACAGGAGGGCCGGTCCGCCCGCATGCAGGGTGCGGCGATGAATTTCGGTCATTTCCCGGTCGGTCGAGACGGGGTGGGAAATGCGAACCAGATCGCCTTCAGCTTCCAGCTGGTCGAGAAATTCGCGCAGGGATTTGTAGGCCATAGACCGGCTCCGCAAGTCAGCTGCATCGAAACTGCAATTCCCGCGGCAAAAGTCCAGCGCGCTATACGCCGCGCAAGCAGGCGGATGTCCGTTTTGACGGCGGTTTGTCGGCGCTTGACGCGACTGTGATTCAAATTGTCGCGACCGGGTTGAAACTCTTTTGGCGCTTCCGCGTTAAAGGGCGGTCCCAAGAGGTTTGAAGGCGTTTTCCCATGCTGCATCGAATGGTTCTGGTGGCCCGCTCCAATGTCGAGCTGGGCCGGGGGGCGCTGAACGGCGATCTCGGCATCATGCTGTCCCGTCTCATGAAGGCTTCGGTCGACGGATGCATGACCGGTGCGCTGCTCTGGGAGAGCGGGCATTTTCTGGAAGTGCTCGAAGGCGACCGCGAGACGCTCAACGAATTTCGCGCGCGGATTACCGGCGATGCGCGCATCGAACGGCTGCAGGTGCTCGAGTTTTTGCCGCTGTTGCGGCGGGAATACTCCACCTGGGCTATAGCCAGGCGCCGCCACGACAGAGCCGGTCCGGACCTGCTGCGCGACCTCGCCGGCGGCCGGGTCTCCGCCGAAAAGGTGCGTTTCGTGCTTCGCGAGAGTCTGGCAGCGGGTCCGCTGGCGGAATCGCCGCCATTGGTGGTCGCGGCCTAGTTGCCGTCCGGCATGTCCTGCGGCGCAAGCGCGGCGGCCACGGCGCTAGCCAGGGCATAGCTGCGCGAGGAGGTGCCGTTGGTGGCGCCGAAACGCACCACGACCAGGTCCTGCTCCGGCATGATGAAGGCCCATTGCGACTGGAAGCCGCTCATCATGAATGTCCCCCCGGGCACATCCTCATGTTCCTCGGGCAGCCAGAAACCCATGCCGTACTGACCATTGGATCCCTCTGTCGGCGCCGTGACGATGTCGAGCCAGTCCTCGGGCAGGAGCCTTTGCGCATGGGCGACGCCATCGTCGGCGTAGAGCTGGGCCAGGCGCGCCCAGTCATGGGCTGTCGCATACATGTAGGACGAACCCTGGAAGGTTCCGCTCTCATCGGCTTCCAGGACGGCGGAATGGATGTTCAGGGGTTCGAACAGCATAGCCCGCAGATTGCGGACCTGCTCGGGCAGGGTCGATCCGAGCTGCTGCTGCAAGGCGTGCGTTGCCATCACCGTATTGCCGCTCATGTATTGCCAGTGGGCACCCGGCGCATACAGGCGTTCGCGGGTCGCCGCGAATTGCGCCATGTCGGTCTGGGTGAACAGCATGCGCGAGTTGGGATCGAAACCGGTATTCGTTTCTGCAATCGCAAAACCGCCGGCCATGCGCAGAAGATGTTCGATCGTGACATCGCGATAGGCGTCATCGACCGCCGCGAGCGCAGGGACCGCACCTTCGGCCTCGATATCGGTCATGCCTTCGTGCTGCAGGCGCCCGGCCAGGGTGGTCATCGCGCTTTTGGTCATCGACCAGCCGTGAAAGCGCGTCTCGCGGTTCGCGCCCGGCACATAGCGTTCGGCTACCAGGCGGCCCCGATGCAGCACCGCGACGGCCAGCGTGTTGCGGGGATCGGTCTCCGGATCGCCGAAGGCAGCGTCGAGGGCTGCATTGAGGGCCGCGGCGTCGAAATGCGTGTCGCGGTGCTGTGTGTCGAGCTCCAGGGGGATGAAATCCTGCGCCTGCGGCGCGGACAGGGTGGCGTCAAAACCGTTCCCGTCGTGCACCAGCGTACAGCCCAGCCCGTCCCGATAAACGGCATGCTGGCGCCAGAACAGGCCCAGCACGCTGGCGCGGACTTCGCGGGCTTCCTCGTCGATGTCCATCATGATGCCGCCGCCGGCGCCGCCCAGCAGGGGATCGAGATAGATCGACTTGGCGAAGTCGCTGTCCAGTCCCGAAACGAAGGTCAGGGAACAGACCTGTTTGGCGACGATCCCGGTACCCGAAGGCAAATAGGTCCGGCCCAGCGGCGAGAGGTTGAGGGCGAGAAGGCCGCCCGCCAAAACCAGCGCGCTGGCACCCAGCAAGAAGCGCTTGATCATCAAATCGTCCCCTGTGCCCGCCCGGCCGCTCAGCCCGTGGTCAGCTTGTCGAAATCCGGTGCGCGGCGTTCCATGAAAGCCGCAGCCGCCTCGGCGAATTCCGGCGATTGCAGCAGCTCGGAGAAAAGCCTGCCTTCGCGGGCGACACGGTCTTCGACCGGTTCCGGCGCCATGCGCATCAATTCCTTGGCCTTGGCCAGGGCGGCGGGCGGTTTGGCAGCGAGTGCGGCTGCCGCGGTGCGGGCAGTGTCCATCAGCGCTTCGGGCGTGGTCGTGCGCGTGACCAGTCCGGTCTGTTCGGCGCGCCAGGCATCCCAGCTGGCCCCCAGCATCAGAAGCTCGGCAGCGATCTGGTGGCCGAAGGCGCGGGTCATGGTCTGCGACGATCCGTATTCCGGTGCCAGTGCCAGATCGACGAAGGGTGTCTTGAAGCTGGCGCGATCGGAGCAATAGACTAGGTCGCAATGCATCAGCAGGGTTACGCCAATACCGATGGCCAGCCCGTCGACGGCCGCCACAACGGGCTTTTTCGCATGCAGGAGGGCGTTCATGAACCGGCCAACGGGGGGCGTCTCGTCGGATCCCATGGCCGGAGGCCGTTCCATGAAGTCGACGATATCGTTGCCGGCGGTAAAGACACCGCTCGTGCCGGTAAGTATGAAGGCGCGGACGTCCCCGTTCCTTTCGCCATCCTCGATGGCCTGTGCCGCCGCCGTGTACATGGCCCGGGTGAGGGCGTTCTTCTTGTCGGGGCGATTGAAGGAAATCGTGCGGATGCGCTCCGCGGTATCGACCAGAACCAGTTCGCTCACGCGAGCCTCCCACTTTCGATTTTGGAGTATGCTAGACCGAAACCGGCCGGCCGGAAACCCAATTTCAGTTGACGTAAACGTCAATGAAGCGGTCAGCGCTCCGTCGCCAGCCGGGTCAGGACACGGTGCAGCATATCGCTGTCATCCTCGCCGAGCCGCGCTTCGAGCTCGGTATTGAGGTCGCGCAGGATATGGTCGGCCGCATCGCCCATGGCCCGGCCCTTTTCGGTCAGCGAAACAAGCGCCGAGCGCCGGTCGGTCTTCGACGCGGTCTTCACCACAAGGCCCAGCGCTTCCATCCGGTTTACCAGGCCGGTAACCGCGGGCGGGTTGAGCGACAGGGTTTCGCCGATATCGCCCATGCGCCGTTCTCCGCGCCGGGCCAGCAGGAACAGGACGGCGGCCTGGGCCGTGGTCACGCCGGCTGTGGCGCGCAAACGGGCATCGGCTTCCCGGTCGAGACGCCGGGCCGCAATTTCAAGCAGGAGAAAGAGCCGCCGGTCGACGGCACGTGCGCGAGCCATAAGTCTGAAACTGGTGCGATTCTGGCCCCGGGGGGAGGGGCGGTGGCGGTCAGGCGCAAAGGCCGTCGATGCAAGCCGTTTCCAGCCGGGCGGTGACGTCGTCGGAAACAGAAAGGAGTTTGCGGGCATCCAGGTCCATCGGCGCCGCCACGCCCTCCATCGTCCACCAGGGCAGTCCGGTGGCGGGCTCGAGAACCCAGTGGACGATGTTGCGCACCCTGGTTCCGGCCGATTTCAAACCCGAGCGGACCACAAAACCGTCACCCGTCTGTGGCCAGCGGCAGGGCCGGATGCGGCATTCCAGAAGCGCCGAGCCGACATTGCCGCTGCCACCGCTTTCATGCATGGCCCATTCTTCGGGGAAGGCCGAGGCGAAATTGGTTACGCTATCGGAAATGCGTCCGAGCAGGAATTCCGCGCGCAGCCAGCCAAAGGGGTCCATCTCGGCGGGCCCGAAGCGTCCGCGTCCGATCGTCTCCAGGCCCAGCGCGTCGGCCCGGGTCAGGCGGGCCGGCGTGGGTGCGTCCGTCAATGCCAGGCCCCGCGGCGCCGCAAAATCGGGCACTTGCGCCATCAGCGCATCGGCCCGTGCGGCAAAACGCTCGGGCCAGGCAAAGTCTTTGGCGTTTTGCGGGGACGCATGACCGAGTGTGACGCGAAAGCTGGCAGCGGGCTGCCTCCCGCCGGAATGGCGCATGACCAGAATAGCCGTGGCCGTAGTGTTGTCGTGGGCGGTAAAGCCGCCCTCGATGAAGATGGGGGCACCCGGATGGGCTTCGGCCAGGAAGCGGATATGGATGTCGCGCGGAATGAGCGTTGCCGATGCATCGGTCCGCTGTACAGGATTCAGTCCGGCCTCTTCGGCGAGATTGGCGATCGCCTCGGACACCTTGGCGAGATAGAAGCGCACATTCATGTGGCCCAGCTCGTCGCACTCCCAGGCGTTTACCGCTCCGCGCCACAACTCGATCATCGCACGCTGTCTCCGTCGGCTTGAAGCTCAGTGCCTGCTGCAATTGGCGCAATGGCCGAAATGCTCCACTACTGAACGCTCGATGACGAAACCGTCCGGTGTGTGGACCGGATCGGGCGCGCCATGGCGTTCTTCCACGGTGCCGCAATCGGAACAGATGAAGAGTTCGGCACCGCCATCGTCGTGGGCATGGGTACAGCCGACAAAGGCGTTCAGCGCTTCGACCTTGTGTACCAGGCCGGCCCCCATCAGGAAATCGAGGGCGCGATAGACGGTGGGCGGTTTGGCTGAACCCGGCCCGGGCTTCAAGGCCTCCAGCAGGTCGTAGGCCTTGACGGGTCCGTCGGCCGTCAGGACGAGTTCGAGCACACGCTTGCGAACAGGCGTCAGCTTCTCGCCGCGTGCCTGGCAATGCGCTTCGGCGGCCTCAAGGGCCCGGGTGAGGGAATCATGTGTCATCTGTCCGATATTTAATCGCAGATTTGCGGTTTTCACACCCTTCGGGATTGCCGCAGGCGGGACGTTATAATATCACCCCGATGAAACGTGTTGTTATTACATAGCGGGGAAGCCATGCGTTCCGTCCTTTATTCGACCACTGCCCTGGTCGTCCTGACACTAGCAGCTCCGGCCAGCCTTCATGCCCAGGAGGGCGAAACGCCGTCCGGAGAGATTGATGTCATCCGTGTCACCTCTCAGCCTTTGGGGATTGCGGCCGACGAGATTGCCGGAGCGGTCGAAGTCGTAGACCGGCGTCATATCGAGGACAATCTGGCTGGGTCCCTGGCCGACACGATCGCCCACGAGCCCGGTGTGTCGACGAGCTATTTCGGTCCCGCCGCCAGTCGTCCGGTGATCCGCGGCCTCGGTTCCGACCGGGTGCGTGTCCTGGTCAACGGCGTCGGCCTGATCGACGCTTCGACGAATTCCCCCGACCATGCCGTGGCGTCCGAGGCGCTGGAGGCGCAACAGGTGGAAATCCTGCGCGGACCGGCCGCGATCGCCTATGGCGGCGGTGCCATTGGCGGCGTGGTGAATGTGATCGACGGCCGTATCCCCGAGGAACGTGCCGAAGACGGTTTCGAGGGCCGCTTCTATGCTTCCATGACATCCGTCGATGAGGGCGAGACAGCAGCCGGCCGCGTGCGTTTCAATGCCGGCGACCTGGTGTTCAATATCGAGGGCCTGACCCGCACCGCCGAGGATTATGACATTCCCGGCTATGCCGAGTCGGACCTGTTCCGCCTGTTCGAGGAAGCGGAGCATGCTCACGAGGACGAGGATCACGACGAAGATCATGACGAGGATCATGAGGACGAACACGATCACGAAGAGGAGGAACACTCCTTCGGCACGGTCGAGAATTCCGGCCTGACCTTCGACATGATCTCGGGCGGCGTTTCCTGGGTGGGCGACAACGGGTTCATCGGTTTCGGCGTCAAGCGCTCGACCGCACTTTATGGAATTCCCGGCGGTCACGCCCACGCCCATGGCGACGAAGACCACGACGAAGATCATGACGAGGACCACGATGAGGATCATGACGAGGATCATGATCACGAGGAGGAAGACGGTCACGGCCATGGTGAATCGGTCCGCATCAACCTGGAACAGACCCGCTATGACCTGCGCGGCGAATGGCGCGATCTGGGCGAGCACATCGAACGCATCCGCTTTTCCCTGGGCGTCGGCAATTACAAACATGTCGAACTTGAAGGTGACGAGATCGGCACCGTCTTCAACAATGACGGCTGGGAGGGTCGCATTGAGGCCCGCCACGCGCCCGTCGACCTGTGGGGCGGCACGTGGGAAGGCGCGGCCGGTCTGCAGGCCTTCAACCGCGACTTTGCTGCGACCGGCGAGGAAGCCTTCGTGCCGGCGTCCGAAACCTCGGACTGGGGTGTCTTCCTGGTCGAACGCTGGGATGCCGGGAATTGGGGCCTTGAAGGCGGGCTGCGACTGGAGAACCGCGAGATCGACACGGCAACCCAAAGCCGCGATTTCGATACTCAGAGCCTGTCGGCCTCGGTCTTCCTGCGTCCGGTACGGGATACGTTCCTGGCGCTGACTGTCTCTTCCTCCGAGCGCGCACCGACCGATGTCGAACTCTTCGCCGACGGTCCGCACGTGGCGACGCGTTCCTTCGAACGTGGCGATGCGGCGCTGGGTGTCGAGTCGGCCGTTTCGGCCGAACTGACGGCGCGCACCACGATCGGCGGCTGGTCGCTCGAAGGTGCGGTGTTCCGAGCCGAATATGACGGCTTCATCGCCGCATTCCCGACCGGCGAGGAGGAGGACGAGCTTCCCGTCTTCCAGTACCGCCAGGAGGATGCGACGCTGTCCGGCTTCGAGGGCCGTCTGGAAGGCCCGCTCGGCCGCTTCGGCGGCTGGGACCTGACGGGTGAGGTGACCGGCGAATATGTCGATGGGGAACTTGACGATGGCGGCAATCTGCCCCGGCTGCCCCCGCTCTCCTTCACCACGGGCGTGACCGCCAGCACTGAGCGTCACGAATTGCACCTCGAGGCGGAATGGGCCGACGTGCAGGACGAGACCGCGGCCGAGGAGCTGAAAACGCAGGGCTATGTCCTGGTCAATGCGCGCTGGTCGGTCGAACCCTTCGCCGATCGTGGCATGCGGGTCCTCCTGGAGGGCCGCAATCTGACCGATGAAGAGGCGCGGGTGCACACCTCCGTCCTCAAGGACCAGGTGCCGCTGCCCGGCCGGAACTTCCGTGCCGCCCTGGTGCTTGACTTCTAGCACTCCCGGGCGTGCGTCAGCCTGCCGCGCGGCCGGCGGACGCGCGGCGAAACGCGCGGTTCAGGCTCTGTCCGGATGAGTCCAGAAAGTCCTTATGTTTTTTAGGGACGAAAGGACGGATCCATGAAACGGTATCTTCTGGGCGCGGCAGCCGCGGCCCTTGTTCTCGCGGCACCGGCAACGGCGGAACAGGGCGATTGGCTGGTACGCCTGCGGGCGCTCAACGTCATCCCGAACGAGGAGGCGGCGATCACGCCGATCGGCGGCGATGTCGATATCGACACCTCCATCGTGCCCGAGCTGGACATCACCTATTTCATGCAGGACCGGTGGGCGTTCGAGCTCATCCTCGGGGTCACGCCGCACGATGTGATAGCCGTGGATACGGCCGCCGGCGATATCGACCTGGGCGACGTCACACTGCTGCCGCCGACACTGACACTGCAATATCATTTCAATCCCGGCGGTGATGTGCGCCCCTATCTCGGTGCGGGTGTGAATTATACCCACTTCTTCAACGAGGACCTGCCCGGCGGATCGGCCCTGAGCATGATCGAGTATGACGGCGGTTTCGGCCTCGCTGCGCAGGCCGGTGTCGACTTTGCGCTCCAGAGTGACTGGTTCCTCAATCTCGATATCAAATACATCGATATCGATACCGGCGTCCTGATCGATGGTGCCATCGCCGCCGATGTGCAGATCGATCCCGTGATTGCCGGTGTCGGCTTCGGCCGCCGTTTCTAGAATTTCACCGGCGATTGCAGAGACCTGCCGGACCTCCTCCGGGGTCCGGCATTCTTTTTGCTTTTAACCGGCCAAGCTGGCCTGCGCGGCTGCGTTGCCGCATCCGGGCATATCCGCTATCTAGCGCCCAAAGGACTTAAAGGGGTTTTGCCATGGTCGACGCCGCCACCGAGCCGCGCCTTACCGGTTCCGTTCCGCTGTACAAGAATGTGGAGCCGCTGAACCGTCAGAAGCACAAGAATTACGGTGTGAAGACGGTTCCCAATCCGTTTTCCTTCCTGAAGGACTGGCATTTCGTACCGGCCATCAGCCCGGAATTTGCCTTCGCGTGCGGCAGCTATCCGATCGTCTTCCTGGGTGAAAAGAAGATGCCGGTTCTGGTGATGGGCCTGCGCCAGGGCACCAATCTCTTCGTCGACGAGAACGGCCAGTTCGATCACGAGCACTACATCCCGGCCTATGTGCGCCGCTATCCCTTCGTCAGCGCGACCGGTGCCGGTGACCAGCCGTCCACTGTCTGCGTCGACATGGCGGCTGATTTCGTCGTGGCCGAAAACCCGGAACGCCCCTTCTTCAACGAGAATGGCGAACCGACCGAGTACACCCAGCAGGCCATCGATTTCGTGTCGGCGTTTGAGAACGATGCACGCACGACAGAGGCCTTTGTGGAGCGCCTGATCGCGCTTGACCTGCTGGAGAAGAAGGACATCAAGGTGGCCAATCCGCAGGATCCCGACACGCCGGTGACCGTTGCGGAATACTGGGGCGTTGCGAACGAGAAGTTTGCGGCCCTGCCGGCCGACAAGCTGAAAGAGCTGCACGACAGCGGCGATCTGGTTGCCATCACGGCGCACCTGATCTCGCTGCAGCGCTGGGACCGTATCCTGCGCCGCACCTCCCTGCGCGCCGCTCCGCAGGAACAGGCCCAGGTCTGAACCGGTCCTCCGGTTCGACAAGATTGACAGCGGCCGCGCCCGGAGGGTGCGGCCGCTCGCGTTTATGACATCACCTTTGCGGGAGGCCGGTTCGACGCGGCGCTATTTTCGCCTATATCGGCGTATCGACACGTTTTCTCCTGCCCTTGCGAGGTTCGCCCATGCGTCTGATCCTGTCCTGCCTGAGCCTTCTGGCCCTGGCCGCGCCGGCCATGGGCCAACAGCCCGGCTGGGCGAGCGGCGAGCCGATCGTCGAGGCGCAGCTGGTGGCCGATGTCGAGCAGGCCGGACGCGGTGAGACCTTCCATATCGGTGTACACCAGATCATGCCCGAAGGCTGGCACACCTACTGGCGCAATCCGGGCGACAACGGCCTGCCCATCGAGATCGACTGGACGGTGCCGGCCGGTGTCGAGATCGGCGAGATCGCCTGGCCGGCTCCGATCAATCTGCCGCTGACCGACGATATCATGGATTACGGCTATCGCGGTGAGGTCACCTTGCCCATGCCGGTCCGCCTGGCGGAAGGCTTTGCCGGAGATAGTCTGAGCCTGCGGGCCGACGCGACCTGGCTGGTCTGCGAAGATATCTGCATCCCTGAAGAGCGTATGCTGGAACTCACCCTGCCGGTGGGTGACAGTGCGGTCCGCGACGAGGACGGCTACTGGCACATCCGCACCGCCCTTGCGGCCGTGCCACAGCCGGACGAGGCCCTGTCGGCACAGCTGGGGCTGGTATCCGGCCGTGTCGTGCTCGACCTTTCCGGCGGTGTGCTCACCGGCGCGGGGGACGAGTGGCGCAATCTGCAATTCTATCCGTTCAGCGCCGGTCTGATCCGTCACGCTGCGCCCCAGCAGGTCCAGCGCGAGGCGGATCATGTCGTGCTGGTCACCGAAGCGGGCTACGCCGCGGACAACAAGGTCGACCATGCCCGTGCCGGCGTGATCGCCTACGAGGTCAATACCGGTGGGCGCTGGGAGCGGCGCACGGCCGAGGTGGACCCGGAGCCGCTGACCCGAAGTGTCGATCTCGGTGCAGCCACGGCGCCCGAAGCGGCACCGGCCAATCTGGCCTGGCTCTTCATTCTGGCACTGGGCGGCGGGCTGATCCTCAACCTGATGCCGTGTGTCTTCCCCATCCTGTCGATCAAGGTTCTGAAATTCGTCCAGGTCGCCCATGATGATGCCGCACAGATACGCCTGCAGGGCCTGAGTTTCCTGGTTGGCGTTCTGGCCAGTTTCATCGGTCTTGCGGCGATTCTGGTCGGGTTGCGCGAGTTCGGCCTGCCGGTCGGCTGGGGATTTCAGCTGCAGGTGCCGGTGGTGGTGGCGATCCTGTCCGTCCTGCTTTTCGCCATCGGGCTCAATCTGCTGGGTGCGTTCGAATTCGGCTCCCGCCTGATGGGCGTGGGCGCGGGTCTGGCCGACACGCCGGGCTGGCGCGGCGCCTTCTTCACCGGCGTGCTGGCGGTTGTCGTGGCCGCACCGTGTGTCGGGCCGCTGGCCGCCGGAGCACTGGGACTGGCGCTGACCCAGCCCGCGATCGTGGTGGTCCTCGTGGCAGCTGCGCTGGGCATGGGCCTGGCGGCGCCCTTCGTGCTGTTCAGCTTCTTTCCCGCTCTCCTGCGCCTCCTGCCCAGGCCTGGAGCCTGGATGGTGACCTTCCGGCAGTTTCTTGCCTTCCCGATGTTCGCGTCGGCCCTGTGGCTGATCTGGGTCCTGTCGATCCAGTCGGGTCCGGCGGGCGTCCTCCTGGTCGGCATAGCGATTGTCTCGCTGGCCTTCGCTGTCTGGGCGCTGGGCCGCGAAAACCTCGTCTGGAAGGCGGTTGCCGTGGTTGCCCTGGCCTGCATGACTGCCAGCACGGTCTGGGTCGCCCGGCTGCCCGCCGCGATCGGCACCCAATCCGCCGCGGCCGAGGAGGAGGCCTGGTCGCGTGACCGCGTCGCCCAGCTCCAGGCGGAGGGGCGCGCCGTCTTCGTGGATGTGACCGCGGCCTGGTGCGTGACCTGCCAGGTCAACAAGATCCGGGTGCTCAACGATCGGGAGGTGCAGGATGCTTTCGCCCGGTTCGGTGTCGCCCAGCTGCGCGCTGACTGGACCAATCGCAACGAGACCATTGCCCAGCTGATCTACGAGCATGGCCAGGCCGGCGTGCCGCTCTATCTGCTCTATCCGCCGGGTGGGGGATCGGCGCGCGTCCTGCCAACCGTACTCACGAAGGACGGGCTGATCGACGCGCTCGACCGGGCGACGCGACGCTAGGGTCGTGCGATGGGGCAGCTGGCCTGGATGCCGGTGCCGGCCAGGTCCGTATCGCTGTCCACAGCCGGAGCGATTTCGGCGGCATCGCGCATCAGATCGGCCAGGCCGGCATAGACATGCGCCTGCTCCGCAGCCGTTTCGGCACTGTTCAGCGCATCCATCCGGCTGCCGGCGTCCTCGGACATGCCGCGGAAGATGCAGCGCAGGTCGACGGGCCCGCCGGCCTCGTCGATGCGGCGGCTCATCAACAGGGCTTCGACGGCAAACTGTTCCAGTTCGAACGCGAACGGGTCTTCGATGTCCAGCGGCTGTGCCGGTGCGGCCGGACGCTGCGCCGCGGCCTGCGAGCGGGCCGTCGCTTGCGCGCCAAGTCTCTGGGCAAATTCGGCAAAATCGCTGCCCGGGCCGGCGCTGGCGGCGGTGCTAAGTCCGATGGCGAGGGCCAGGCTGGCGGCGAGGGTGCGGATCATGATGGCCATTTCCCGTGTCCTTTCGGGCCATACTGACGGTAAGCCCTTGATTTCCCGTGAAGAGGACGCAATTCCGGGGCCAGGCCTGCTATCCCGGGTTCACAGAGCCCCGCCGGTCATGGAAAACAGCGCTTTCACCCTGCCGGACGGGCCCTGGATATGGCCCGGACCTTCGCCGGAGAGACCTGATGAGCAAGAAGCCCTTCCGACCCAAGGCGCGCCGTCCGCGCGGCTTTGAAGACCGTACAGGCACCACCCTGCGGGTCGAGCGGCATCTGATCGAGCGCGCCAGCAAGGTCTATGACGAATGGGGTTTCGAGCCGCTGATGACGCCGGCGTTCGAATATGCCGATGCCCTGGGCAAGTTCCTGCCCGACGAGGAACGGCCGAACGAAGGCGTGTTCGCGCTGGAGGATGATGACGGCCAATGGCTCTCCCTGCGCTATGATCACACTGCCCCGCTGGCGCGCTTCGTGGCGGAGAATTTCCAGGAACTCAACAAGCCCTATCGGCGCTATCAGGCCGGCGATGTCTGGCGCAATGAAAAGCCCGGACCGGGGCGGTTCCGCCAGTTCGTGCAGTGCGATGCCGACACGGTGGGCGCCGCCAGCGCCGCCGCCGATGCCGAAATGATCGCCCTGGCGGCCGAAGTGATGCGCTCGGTCGGGCTGAAGGATGGCGACTATGTCGTGCGGGTGAATGACCGGCGCGTCCTGGATGGTGTTCTGGAGAGTATCGGTGCGGCGGAGCCGGAGCGGCGCATGCGTGTATTGCGCGCGGCGGACAAGCTCGACCGTCTGGGACGTGACGGCGTGGCCGCGCTCCTGGGCGAGGGACGCAAGGACGAGTCGGGCGACTTCACAGAGGGGGCGCGGCTGGATGCAGCCGGGATCGATACCGTGCTGGCCTTCCTCGGTGCCACCGGCGGCAGCCGCGAGGATGTCATCGCCCGCCTGGAGCCGCTCGTCGGTGCGTCGGAAACCGGCAAGGCCGGCCTGGCAGCGCTGGCCGAAATCGCAGCGGTCCTGTCGAATATCGGTGTTGGCGAAGACCGCGCCCTGTTCGACCCGTCTGTCGTTCGCGGACTGGGATATTACACCGGACCCGTTTTCGAGGCCGAGCTCCTTGCCCAGGCGACCTATGAGGACGGCCAGCCGATCCGGTTCGGCTCGGTCGGCGGTGGCGGCCGCTATGACGATCTCGTCGCGCGCTTTACCGGCCAGGCCGTGCCGGCGACCGGGTTTTCCTTCGGTGTCAGCCGGTTTGCGGCGGCGCTGTCGGCGCTGGGACTGACCGGCGAGGCGGAAGACAAGTCCCTGGTCGTCGTGGTTGCGGCGGAAAAGGACCGCTCGGCGGATTATCTCGCCATGGCCGCCGATCTGCGGGCGGCCGGTTTCCGGGCCGAGGCCTTTGTCGGATCGGGCAATATGGGCAAGCAGATGAAATATGCCGACCGGCGCGGCGCTGTGGCGGCGGTGATCGTCGGCTCGGACGAACGCGAGCAGGGACGGGTTACCGTCAAGGACCTCAAACTGGGCGCCCGCCTGGCGGCCGACATCACTGACAATCGTCAGTGGAGAGAGGAACAACCGGCCCAGGAGACAGTGTCCCGGGACGCCTGGATCGATGCCGTGGCAAGGATTTCAGCGCGAAACCGGTAATATCAAAAGACGAAGATATGGCGCGAGTTATCCTTGGTCGGCGGAATTATGGGGTTGACGCAACGGAAGCGCTACGTAAACGTAGAGACAGGACACGGGCCTGACCGTCCTGTCCTTTGGCGTTTCGGGGAGGAGACGCCCTTTATCGACCAACCGTTATCTGGGGCTGGCGTTTCGCCAGCCTCTTTTTTTACGGTTTCGGATGGAAAACGGGCCGGTGAACCGGCCCGTCCCCTGTCCCGCATCCTTGGCAGTGGCTAGTTCTCGCCGTCCTCATCGCCGCTGCGTTCAAGAATAACCACCCGGCGTCCGCCATCCAGCTCGATCACCCGGTGGCCATTGTCTCCGTCCAGTTCCAGCCGTTCGACCCGGCGGTGCCGGCGGGGGGCGTCATCACCTGAGGCACCGGCCAGGCGGTCGGTCTCGAGCCGGTTCAGCCAGCGGGTGAGATCGTCGCCGGTCTGTTCCTCGCCATCGATCCAGACGCGGCGGCGGCCGTCATCGTCTTCCTCGATGCGCACGTCGCGGCGTTCGGCGATGCCTTCGCCGTCATTGCGGCGGTGCCAGGTTATGGCCCTGTCACCGTCGGCTTCGTCGCCGTGCAGGCGGCGGATGATCTCCACCCGGCGGTGTTCGCGCGCAGCCCGCTCCACCTCGCGTTCGGCGCGTTCCATTTCGCGGGCGGCATTGCGCAGTTCGACGCGGATGCGCCGGCGCTCGCCTTCCATTTCGCGCTCCATTTCGCGCATTTCCTCGCGAACCTCGGCCATGGTCTCTCGCATTTCGTCGCGGGCTTCGCGCAGGGCTTCGCGGACCTCCTCGCGCTCTTCCTCGCTCAGCTCGTCCCAGTCGCGGCCACGGTAGTCGCCGTCCTCGAGCTCCGAGAACGTTTCCTCAAAGGAGGCGAGCATGTCGGCTTGCAGGCCATCGATGTCGAACTCGAAGACAAAATCGCCGTCGCCGTCGAACACGAACTCATTGTCCAGATGCTCGTGCAGGCGTGCCATGTGTTCGGCCCGTTCGGCCATGTGGAGGGCAAAGGCGCGGTCGAACTCGACCTCCGATCCCGCGCCCACGACACGGACATCGCCGCCATCGACGATCACGACATGGCCACGACCGGCTTCGACCACCTGGCCGTCTACCCGGACTTCGCCGTCGCGTATCTCGATAGTCTGCCCGTCGACGGTAATCACGGTCTCGTTGCCGTCGCGCTCCATGTGCAGCGTGCGTTCGCCATTGGCGCCTCGCAGTTCGACGATTGGCCCGTCTCCGCCGAGAACGACATGGTGATCGGAGTTCACGCGGACGCGCGTTTCCTGCTTGCCGCCATCGACAGCCCAGGCTGCGGCCGAAAGTGTCGCAATGGCCGCGCCGGCCAGAAGAATGCGTTTCATTGGATATCCCTCGCTTTCCTTACCCCGCGGCACACTCGGACACAGCGCCTTACGGCGGCCGTGCGACCGTCTGAACATTTCGTCACACACCGGTTGCAATTTAAAAGAAAAAGGCGCGGCGTGCCGGAAATTCCGGCCGCCGCGCAAGGATCATAGTTCAGGGGCCGCAATCGTGAGCAATCGCGGCATCGCTGAACCTGACATTGCGAAGGGCACCGGAGCTTTGCTGCAGAATGACGATTTGGACATCTTCGCACACGATACGGTCTTGTCAGCGGCGGCCCCGCTTTGCATGGTCGGTCGCGGGCGAGGATATTGCAGGAGACGAGCGTTTTGGGACCTGATCGGCGTACCGTTCTGAAATGGAGCGCGGCAGGCCTTGCGGCGGGTCTGTGCCCGTCCGTCCTGGCCGAAGCGGCTGCCCGCCCGCTGGCCGAGAAAGTGGGCCAGATGCTGCTTCTGGGTTTCATCGGCCGGGATGCGGATAGCGAAGGCGCCGACATCATCGCGGGACATCTGGACAATCGCCGCATCGGCGGAGTGCTCTTCCTGCGCCACAATGTGCGTTCCCGCGAAGGGGCGGAAAGCTCGGCGCGGCGCTTCGGCGAGATCGACCCGACGGCGTGGATGGCGATCGACCAGGAGGGCGGTCTGGTCCAGCGTCTCTCCCGAGATCTGGGCTATACCCATATCCCGCGCGCCATGCAGGTGGCCGAGGCCCGCTCGCCGCAGAGTGCCGGCGATCTCTACCGGCTGGGCGCGGAGGAATTCCGCGCTGCCGGGTTCAACATGAATCTCGCTCCGGTTGCCGATGTTCACGATCCGGACAATGCGGTGATCGGCCGGCATGGCCGGGCTTACGGTACCGATGGCACGACTATCGCCGATTATGCCGGCGCCTTCATCGAGGCATTCGAGGCAGCCGGGGCCGTGTGTGCAATCAAGCATTTCCCCGGGCATGGACGTTCCCGCGGCGACAGTCATGACGGGTTCGTCGACATTTCCCAGACCTGGAGTGAGGCGGAGCTGGACCCGTTCCGGCAACTGATCGACCGCGGCCGGGCCCATCTCATCATGGGCGGGCATCTGACGTTGCGTGCGGTGGATCCCTCGGGCGCGCCCGTCACCTTCTCCCGGCCCGTCCTGGAGGGGCTTCTGCGCGAGCGGCTGGGCTTTGCCGGTGCGGTGATGACCGACGATCTCGACATGGCGGCGATCCGCCAGAATTACGACCAGCGCGAGGCGGTGCTGCGCTCGATCGAGGCGGGCAATGACATCATCATGATGTCGAATTCCGCGGCTCCCGATCCGGAGCTGCCCCAGCGTGTCGCCGGCTGGGTCGGCGAGGCCATCGCGGCGGGCCGTTTCGACGAGGCGCGGATCGATGCGTCGGTGGCGCGTCTGGAGGTGTTGAGGGCGCGGGCGGGGTAGGGATCTTCCTGGCGCGGCTCCGCCGCGCACGCCTCGTCCGGCCCTCCGGGCCATAGTCTCACCGGCCGGGGAGGGGGATAAAAGGTGAGGGGCGGCGGCGAAGCCGCCCGCTCACATCCTACTCTGCCGCCTCTTCTCCCTTCAGATACTCGTCCAGGAACGCCACATAGGCTTCGGAGGCAGTGATGCGGTTCTCGCGGCGGCGGAAGCCATGGCCCTCGTCGGGGAAGAGGACGTATTCCACCGGAACGCCATTGGCCTCGACGGCCGCAACCAGTTCGTCGCTTTCCACCTGCAGCACGCGCGGATCGTTGGCGCCCTGGATCACCAGCAGCGGCTTGGTGATGTTTTCCGCATGGAAGAGGGGCGAAATGGCCCGGTGGCGTTCGGCATCCGTGGCCGGATCGCCCATCTCGTCGTACAGCGCCTCGCGGAAGCTCTCCCACCAGGGCGGGATGGACTGCAGCGTGCGCACCCAGTTGGTGACACCGAAAATGTTGATGCCGACATCGAAGGCATCCGGATGGAAGGTGAGGGCTGCGGCGGTCATGTAGCCGCCATAGGACCCGCCGATGACACCGACCTGGTCGTCGCGCACCCAGTCCTGCTCGCGCAGCCAGTCGCCCGCCGCGACGATGTCGCGCAGGTCTTCCTCGCCATGCCGGCGGTCGTCCATGTGGAAGAAGGTCTTGCCGTAGCCTGACGAGCCGCGATTGTTGGCGGCGTAGACCGCATAGCCGTGATTGACCAGGTGCTGGATCGTGGCCGAATAGCCGATCCGGCTCTGCCCGCCCGGACCGCCATGCACCCAGACCAGGGCCGGCACGGGATTGTCGGCGCTGGCGCCGTGCGGCCGGTAGAGAATGCCGGGAATTTCCAGCCCGTCGAAGCTTTCAAAACGCACGACCTCGGCCTCGACCATTTCCGCTTCCGAGATCGCCGGATTGAGGGCATTGGTCAGCTGGGCGTGATCCTGGCTCGCCAGGTCGACGACGTGGAGGTTGGAGGGCGATGTGGAGCTGTCGATCATGAAGGCGATGCGGCTCTCGTCGCGCGAAAAACGCACCGAACCAAGCTCGCCGGCCGGAAGTTCGGGCAGGTCCACGGCGCCGCCGGTTTCGGTGTCGACGATGGAAACCTCGGTGCGGGCGTCGGCGTTGATGCCGGAGACGCGGTAGCGGCCGGAAGGCGAATAGGTGACGAAGGAGACGTCCCAGTCCGCCTCGATCAGGGGCGCACGTTCGCCCGACGCCAGATCATAGGTCCAGGCCTGGTTGAACTCGCCATGTTCGTCGGTGGCATAGACCAGGGAGCGGCTGTCGGGGGTGAAGGTGTATACGCCGTAGGCGATATTGCCTTCATGCTCGGTGATCAGCTGCGGTGCGGGGTCCTCGGCGGCTAGATCGACCAGCAGAATGTCGCTGTCGGCCGAGGTGCGGTTGCGCACCAGCGCCAGCCAGCGGCCGTCCGGGCTGACATCGCCGATCTGCAGGGCGTCGGTATTCTCGAACACATAGCCGCTCTCGTAGGACAGGGTGTCGTACTCGTAGATATCGAACGCGGCCTGGTCGCGTTCATTGGTGGCGATCCAGATGTCCGTGCCATCCGGCGACCAGCCGATAAACTGGGCTTTGACATTATCGCCCGGCGTCAGATCGGCAAGGCGGCCGTCGAGTTCGCGCACATAGATATGGTTGAGCTCGTTGCCGCCCTGGTCCGCCGTGACGAGGACACGGTCGTCTTCCGGAAACCAGCTGATCGCGAAGGTGGCATTCGTTTCGGAATTCGTCAGCGCGCTGCGTTCGCCGGTGCCGGGGTCGACGGCATAGGCATTGAACACGCCCGTCTCGTCGGAGGAGATGAGGATGCGGCTGTCATCCGCCGACCAGGCATGACCGGCCGAGGATGCCATGCCGAAACTGGTAGTCTGGTGGAAGGTGGCGGCATCGTATTGCGCGATCGCGGCCGCCGGCTCCGGCGAACTTGCTTCCGGCGTGTCGCCGGCGGGCTGGCAGGCCGCCACGGCTATCAGCGACGTTGCGGCCAGAAATTTCATGAAATGTGTCATCCCTATCCCCTTGATCGGTTTGACGCAGCATAGTGCAGGCGTGGCCCGTCGAGGCAAGGGCAAAAGAAAAGGGCCGCCCGGCAGGGGCGGCCCTTCCTGTGTCGTTCGCTTGAACGGCGTGACTTACATCATGCCGCCCATGCCGCCCATGTCGGGCATGGCCGGAGCCGCGCCTTCTTCCTTCGGCGCTTCGGCCACGGCAGCTTCCGTGGTGATGAAGAGCGAAGCGATGGAGGCAGCATCCTGCAGGGCCGTGCGCACGACCTTGGCCGGATCGATCACGCCGAAGGTCAGCATGTCGCCGTATTCTTCGGTCTGGGCGTTGAAGCCGAAGGTCGCGGAGGCATTCTCCATGACCTTGCCGACCACGATCGAGCCTTCGACGCCGGAATTCGTGGCGATCTGACGGATCGGGGCCTGCAGGGCGCGCGCCACGATGGCGATGCCCTGGGTCTGGTCGGGATTGTCGCCTTCCAGGCCGGCCAGCTTGGCCGAGGCCTTCAGGAGGGCGACACCGCCGCCCGGAACGATGCCTTCTTCCACCGCAGCGCGGGTGGCATTGAGGGCGTCGTCGACGCGGTCCTTCTTCTCCTTCACTTCGACTTCGGTGGCACCGCCGACCTTGATCACGGCCACACCGCCGGCCAGCTTGGCCAGGCGTTCCTGCAGCTTCTCGCGATCATAGTCCGAGGTGGTGTCGTCGATCTGCTTGCGGATCTGACCGACGCGAGCCTCGATGTCGGCCTTGGCGCCAACGCCGTCGACAATCGTCGTGTCGTCCTTGGTGATGTTGACGCGCTTGGCCGAACCCAGCATGTCCGGCGTCACCGTTTCCAGCTTGATGCCGAGGTCTTCGGAGATCACCTGGCCGCCGGTCAGGATGGCGATGTCTTCCAGCATGGCCTTGCGGCGGTCGCCGAAGCCCGGAGCCTTGACGGCGGCGATCTTCAGGCCGCCGCGCAGCTTGTTGACCACGAGAGTGGCCAGCGCTTCGCCTTCCACGTCTTCCGCGATGATCAGCAGCGGACGGCCCGACTGCACAACCGATTCCAGGATCGGCAGCATCGGCTGAAGCGAGGTCAGCTTCTTCTCGAAGAGCAGGATGTAGGGCTCTTCCAGCTCGGCCTGCATCTTGTCGGCGTCGGTGATGAAGTAGGGCGAGAGATAGCCGCGGTCGAACTGCATGCCTTCGACGACATCCAGCTCGGTCTCGAGCGACTTGGCTTCCTCGACCGTGATCACGCCTTCATTGCCGACCTTGTCCATCGCCTTGGCGATCATCTCGCCGATTTCCTTCTCGCCATTGGCGGAGATGGTGCCGACCTGGGCGACTTCCTCGGAACCCTTGATCGGGGTGGAGATGGCCTTGATGTCCTCGACGACCACGGAGACGGCCTTGTCGATGCCGCGCTTGAGGTCCATCGGGTTCATGCCGGCCGCGACCGACTTCATGCCTTCGCGGATGATGGAATGGGCCAGGACCGTCGCCGTCGTGGTGCCGTCGCCGGCCACGTCGTTCGTCTTGGAGGCGACTTCGCGCAGCATCTGCGCGCCCATGTTCTCGAACTTGTCGGCGAGTTCGATTTCCTTCGCGACGGAGACGCCGTCCTTCGTGGTGCGCGGCGCGCCGAAGGATTTCTCGATGACCACGTTGCGGCCTTTCGGGCCCAGCGTGACCTTGACGGCGTTGGCGAGGGTGTCGACGCCGCGCAGCATGCGCTCGCGCGCGTCGGTGCCGAAATGTACGTCTTTAGCAGCCATGTGCGTTGCTTCCTGTGGTTTTGATGTTTGCTACAGATCGGGCGGCGCGGCGCTTAGGCCGGCTCGGCGACCTTTTCCATGACGCCGAGAATGTCGGACTCCTTCATGATGAGGAGTTCATCGCCGTTCAGGGTGACTTCGGTGCCCGACCACTTGCCGAACAGAATGCGGTCGCCGGCCTTCACGTCGAGCGGGCGTACCGTACCGTCGTCTTTGATCGCACCGCCTCCGACGGCGACGATCTCGCCTTCCTGCGGCTTTTCCTTGGCCGTGTCCGGGATGATGATCCCGCCCTTGGTCTTGGACTCTTCTTCGACGCGCTTTACCAGCACGCGATCGTGCAGAGGACGAAAGGTCATCTTGGTCTATCTCCAACAAGAGGACTGTGGTTCTTCTGCAGGACCGGGGATCGTTAGCACTCACCCCAGCCGACTGCTAACAGCGGGCAGATAGGGGGTGGGGGGATTGGCGTCAAGAGCAGCCGGTGCCAATTTTTTGCAGTGCGGGACAGGGCGGGCCGTTCACGGCGTACTCATTTGCCGTTCATGTTGGGATCGCTAATCGGCGTTGCAATGCCTGTCACATTTCGGGCTATGATCCTCCTAGTTGCGTAGCTGAGAAGGTAGACCCATGAAACTCCGCACTGCAGTCGTCACATCCTTGGCCGCGCTGGCGGTTACCGCTTGCACGACCACGGATCCCTACACGGGTGAGACCAGGCCCAACTACACCGGTCGCGGCGTGCTTCTGGGCGCCGCAGCCGGCGCCGCCCTGGGCTATCTCACCAACACCAATGACAGCGAGGAAGGCCGCACCAATGCTCTGATCGGCGCAGGCATCGGCGCCTTGGCCGGTGGCGCCATCGGCAACTACATGGACCGCCAGGAAGCGGCCATGCGCGAGGCGCTGAGCGATACCGGCGTGGGCGTGCGCCGCGAAGGCAATGACCTGCGCCTGATCATGCCGGGCGATGTCACCTTCGCCACCAACTCCTCGGATATCCAGGGCCAGTTCTACGGCATCCTCAACGACGTCGCCGTGGTTCTGAACCGCTATCCCGCGACCTATGTCGACGTGGTCGGTCATGCCGACTCGACCGGTGCTGCCGACTACAATCAGCGCCTGTCGGAACAGCGGGCGGTCTCGGTCAGCAATTATCTTATCGCCCAGGGCGTGATGCGTGACCGCTTCTACGTGGCGGGCATGGGCGAACGGGCACCGATCGCCTCCAACGACACACCGTCCGGCCGTCAGCAAAACCGCCGGGTGGAAATCCTGATCCGCCCGCACACGACGTCGTAGGGCGGCGATTTCAACACTTTATTCCTGGAGCGGCTCGCCTCGTGCGGGCCGCTTTAATTTATGCATATCATTGAAGATCAACATGTTAGATAGAAAGACAGCTTGCAGGGTTTACCTTCGTTAACCAAACGACAACCGGCTGCGACACAGCTTAACCTTCAAGCACACGTGACGATTCGCTGTTTTGAAGGCCCTCAATGCCCCGCGCGCTCGATATTCTCATCCTGATGACCTACATCGCCATCGCCACTGTGGCGGCGATCGGCTTTGAGCGTCTGGGTCTGATGCCGCCGCTGATGGCCTGGATGATGGGGGCGATTGTCTTCATCGTTGCCGGCATGGCGCATTCCGCGGCCTCCCGGGCACAGGAGCGGCGGGCGCTGGAAAACGAGATCCACAATCTCAAGGCCTCCAATCTCGCCCTGGCGGAAGAGTTCGAGGCGGCGCAGAAACGGCTTGACGAGATTACCGACGAATTGCGCGCCGAGGCCGTCGAGCGCGACAATGCGCTGGTGCATGAGGTCAAGGTGCTCGAAGATCTGATCCGCCGGGTTGGCGGACCGATCGAGACCGGTGTCCGTCCGGCGGCGGGCACGTCATCGGGGTCAAGCATCGATATCGAGACCGTGCGCGATGCGCTGCAGGCCAATCGCGTGGATCTCTATCTTCAGCCCATCGTCACCCTTCCGCAACGCCGCGTTGCCTTCTACGAAGGCTATACCCGGCTGCGCGACGCCACCGGGCGCGTGCTCGCTCCGTCCGCCTTCATCCAGGCGGCCGAGGAAGCCGGCATCATGACCGAGGTCGACAATCTGCTGCTGTTCCGCTGTGTCCAGATCGTACGCCGGCTGACCGGCCAGGACCGCAAGGTCGGCATCTTCTGCAATATCTCGCTGAACTCCCTGGCCGACGAGGACTTCTTCCCGGAATTCCTGGACTTTGTCCGCCAGAACAAGGATCTCTCCGGTTCGCTGATCTTCGAGATTTCCCAGCGGGCCTTTGAGGAACGCGATGCCGTCGCCGCCCGCAACATGGCGCGGATGGCCGATTTCGGTTTCCGCTTCTCGGTCGATCAGATTCAGCATGTCGATCTCGATCTCGACGCGATGGAGCGTGCCGGCGTGCGCTTCGCGAAGATCGGCGGGCAGCGCCTGCTGGATGCGATCGCCGATTACGAGCCCATTGCCGGCTATGAGGCGGGGTCCATCGCGACGGAAGATCTCGCGGGCCTGTTCGCGCGCCACGGCATAGAACTGATCGTCGACAGGATCGAGCAGGAATCCACGGTGGTCGAAGTGCTTGAGCTGGATGTGGCCTATGGCGAGGGGCATCTGTTCGGTGAGCCGCGCCCCGTGCGCGACGACGTGCTGGACGAGGCGGCCCATCAGCCCTCTGCCCGCCTGGCGGGCTGAACGCCGCAGCACGATTGACGCGAGCGGGCCGCCCTGCTTCAAGCGCGGCATGAACCAGCCCGCACGCCTCGGCGCACTCCGCGAATTCTACGATACCTTGTACTGCGACGTCTGGGGCGTCATCCGCGATGGCAAGGCATTGTTGCCCGAAGCGGTCGAGGCGCTGCGCGCCTTCCGCCGGTCCGGCGGAGCGGTCTGCCTGGTCTCGAACTCGCCCCGGCGCAGCTCCAGCCTGGCCAGCATGCTGTTGCAGATGGGGCTGCCGGCCGATGCGGCCGACACGATGGTCACCTCCGGCGATGCCATTCACGCCGAACTGGCCGCCAGAACACCGGGGCGGGCGCTGAAAATCGGGCCGGATCACGATACCGGCCTCTATGACGGTCTGGAGCTGACCTTCACCGGCGTGGAGTACGCCGACTTCATCTCCTGTACCGGTCCCGACGACTACTGGAACGGCAAACCCGAGGATTATGCGCAGACCCTGGAGACAGCGCTGGCGCGCGGGCTCGATCTGGTGTGTGCCAATCCGGATATCGTGGTGCAGGCCGGCGACCGGCTGATCTACTGCGCCGGCGCGATCGCACGGCTGTACCGGGACATGGGCGGGACAAGCATTGTTGCCGGCAAGCCGCACAAGCCGATCTACGAGCTTGCTGCGGCTGCGCTGCAGGATCTGGGGCGGCCGGCGGATCCCGGCCGGACGCTGGCCATCGGTGACGGGCCGGAGACCGATCTGGCCGGCGCTGCGCGTGTCGGCATCGACGCGCTATTCATTCTCGACGGTATTGTGGGCGCCGGCATGAAAAGCGACAGCTTCGATGAAGAAGCTGTCGCCCGCGCCTTGGAGGGGTATGGAGTTCCGGCGCGATGGATGGCGCCGAAACTCGTCTGGTAGACGCGCTTTCAGCGAAAGCGCGAATGCGTGGATTCTAGTCGAACAGATTGTCGATCGAGGACTGGTCGAGATCGGCCGCCCCGCCATCTTCGGAGAACATGGCGTCAATGGCATCCTGGCTGGTTTCGGGACCGCCGATCGCCGGACCGTTGAGCAGGTTCTTCCGGGCGCGTTCGCGCTCCGCCTTTTCTGCCTCGGTCTCGAAGCTTTCGTCTTCGCGTACGCCCATCACTTCGGCAAACCGGGCGACACGGCTTTCCACGTGACGCAGCGAGTTGACGACCTTGGAGACGCGCTGACCGGCGAGATCCTGGAAGGAGCAGGCTTCGATGATGGTCATCATGCGCGCTTCCACGTTGGCCCGGTACTCGTCATAGTCCGTGGCTTCTTCGCAGAGCACCGCTTCCGCCTCGCTCATGATGGTCTCGGTCGCCTTCTCGGTATCTCCGACGACGGCTTCCAGCTCGACACCGGCAGACGGGATGCGCTCCGTCTTGATGTCGTTGGGCCGCAGAGCGGCAATTTCGTCCCGGGTTCGGGAGATGTAGTCCGCGATATAGTTGAATTCCTGGCAGATCGACTGGTCGAGCGAGCTGAAGAACAGCTTCATCGTATCCGTCAGCTGGTGGGCCAGCTTCAGAACTTCCATGATCTGCGCGTCCTGCAGGTCGCTGGCTTTCAGCGACGCCAGCGAGGTGCGGACTTGCGCGGCAACATTGGCGGCGGGCATGGGGCCCTCCTTCCTTTGAAGACTCAATCAGATAACCGAACAGCCATGGGACCTAGAAGTCGCCCAGGACTGCCGTCATCTTCGACTTGAGCGTACCGGCGTTGAAGGGCTTCACGATGTAGTTGTTTACACCGGCGCGCTTCGCCGCGACCACGTTTTCGGTTTTGGACTCCGCCGTCACCATGATGAAGGGTGTTGCCTTCATCGACTCGTCGGCGCGGACCTTTTGCAGGAGCTCGTAGCCGGTCATCGGTTCCATGTTCCAGTCGGAAATGACCAGACCGTACTTGTTCTTTTGCATCTTTTCGTAGGCTTCCTGCCCGTCAGCCGCTTCGTCCACATTCTCGAAGCCAATCTGCTTGAGCAGGTTGCGAATGATACGGATCATGGTTTTGTAGTCGTCCACAACCAGGATCGGCATAGTCATTTCGACAGCCATGCGTAGTCTCCATCCACTCGGCGCGTTTACACAAGGACGGCTTGTTTCGCCGTCTTCAGCGAGGACCCTAGACATTCGCGGATAAAAATCGGTTAAAGCGGTTGCAACGAGGGAGTCGCTTATGGCGGAAGTGCGCGGTATCGCTCTTGAAGAAATGGAAATTGGCCAATCGGCTGAAGCGGTTAGAGTCGTTACCGAAGAGGATCTCGACCTGTTCGCTAAAGTGTCCGGGGACTATAATCCCGTGCATATGGACGAGGAATTCGCCCGGGCCACGCCATTTCGCGGACGAATTGCCCATGGCGCGCTTGTGGCCTCATTCATCTCCGGCGTGCTCGGCAACCAGCTGCCCGGGCCCGGAGCGATCTTCCTCGGCCTGAACATGCGCTTCTTCCTGCCGACACGCATCGGCGACGAGGTGAAGACGACGGTGACCGTCAAGTCGGTCGACCTCAAGGCGCGCAAGGCGGTGATGGATTGCGTATGCGAGGCCAATGGCAAGGTGACCATGCAGGCGGAGGCCGAAGTGATGGTCCGCAAGCGCCGCCGCAAGACCGACGACTGATCCGGCGATGCGCGTTTTCCACGGCTATAGCGATATACCGGACGAGGGGCGAGGATCGGTCGTAGCGCTCGGCAATTTCGACGGCGTCCACCACGGGCACCGGCACGTCATCGCCCTGGCCGCACGGCTGGCGTCGGAACGGGATGCGCCGCTCGGCGTGGCCCTGTTCGATCCGCACCCGCGGCGCTTCTTCGCGCCCGACGCCCCTGCATTCCGCCTGATGAGTACGGGCCGCCGCAACAGGACGCTGGCCGATCTCGGCGTGGAGCGTCTGCATGTTCTGCCGTTCACGGCCGGGATGGCAAAGATGACGCCGCAGCAATTCGTGGACGAAGTTCTCCATGACGGACTGGGTATCAAGGGCGTCGTCACGGGCGCCGACTTCCGCTTCGGTGCCGGCCGGGCCGGCGCGACCGGCGATCTTGAACGGCTGTGTGCCGCGCACGGCATCCGCACCGGTTTTGCCGAATTGCACGGCAACGGGGCCGACAAGGTGTCCTCCACACGTATCCGCAAGGCGATCCATGACGGCGACATGGCCGCGGCGGCCGAACTGCTCGGCACACGCTGGGCCGTCGAGGGCGTCGTCCGGCGGGGCGACCGGCGCGGCCGGACAATCGGTTTTCCGACCGCCAATCTTGCCCTGGGCGATTTTGTGCGTCCGGCCTATGGCGTTTATGCGGTGAGTGCGCGCATCGAGGGGGAAGGGCCGGCTTGGCCGGGCGTGGCCAATATCGGAAAACGGCCCACCGTGGATGGCGAGACGGAATTGCTGGAAGTCCATCTGTTCGATTTCGAAGGCTCGCTGTACGACAGCGTCCTGGAGGTGGAATTCCACGAATTCCTGCGGCCGGAACGCAAATTCGGCGGGCTCGACGCGCTCAAGGCGCAGATCGCCGCCGATGCCGATCAGGCGCGCCGGCTGCTGACCGGTCTATCTGGACCGGCCTGACAGGCTCTGTTACACGCGGTTTCATGGTCCGCATTCACGTCTTCATACGCCGCGCGGCATGCCTGTCCGCGTTCATCACGGGACGAATTACCGGCCCGGGCCGCCAGGGGTGAACCAGGCGGTGCCGGGAGATGTCCTGCCTTGAACCTATTTGACGACCCAGACCGCAAGGACCCGATCCGATGACGGATACGCCTGCCGAGACCGGCGCCAACGCTGCCGCTCGCGACTACAAAGACACACTTTTCCTGCCGACGACTGATTTCCCGATGCGCGCCGGCCTGCCCAAGAAGGAGCCGGAATGGCTCGAGCGCTGGGCCAGGCTGGATCTCTACAGGCGGCTGCGCAAGCAGTCGCAAGGGCGCGAGCGCTGGGTGCTGCACGACGGACCGCCCTATGCCAACGGGCACATCCATATCGGAACGGGGATGAACAAGATCCTCAAGGATTTCGTCGTGCGTTCGCGCCAGATGGCCGGCTATGACGCCCCCTACCGTCCGGGATGGGATTGTCACGGCCTGCCGATCGAATGGAAGGTCGAGCAGAATTTCCGCGCCAGGGGTCGTCACAAGGACGATATCCCGAAAAAGGAATTCCGCACCGAGTGCCGCAACTACGCGTCCGAATGGATCGGCGTGCAGTCCGGGGAATTCCAGCGCCTGGGCGTCTCCGGCGAGTGGGACGATCCCTATCTGACCATGTCCTTCGACGCCGAGGCGATGATCGTCGAGGAATTCCTCAAATTCGTCGAGGAAGGTCTGGTCTATTGCGGCTCGGCACCGGTGATGTGGTCGCCGGTCGAGCAGACCGCCCTCGCCGAGGCGGAGGTCGAGTATCACGACAAGACCTCCAACACGATCCATGTGAAATTCCCGCTGCGCGGCGTGCGCAAGGACGGCACGGCCGTGCCGAAATCCTGCATCGGTGCCAGCGTGATCATCTGGACCACCACGCCCTGGACCATCCCGGGCAATCGCGCGATCTGCTATTCGCCCGAGATCGTCTACGGCCTCTACAAGGTCACGGGCGTCGACGCCGAAGGTTTCCAGCCCTGGGCTGCGCCCGGCGACACGCTGATCATTGCCGACGCGCTGTGGGAGGAAACCGCGAGGGCCGCGAAAATCGTCAATTGGGAACGCCTGGAAACGGTGGACCCGTCCGGCTTTGTCTGCTCGCACCCGCTGGCCGAGGCCGACAAGTATTGGAGCTATCCGGTTCCGCTGCTGCCGGGCGATCACGTTACGGACGAGGCCGGCACCGGTTTCGTGCACACCGCGCCCAGCCATGGCGCGGAGGACTATGCGGCCTGGATGGCGTTTCCCGAATGGCACGACAAGCACGAGGCGGTGCCGCATGTCGTCGGGGCGGACGGGGCCTATTACGATCATATCCCGTTGTTCGCCGGGCTGCACATCATCCGTCTGGACGGGAAAAAGCAGGGCCAGGACGGACCGGCCAACAAGGCGGTGATGGACAAGCTGGTCGAACTCGGACAGCTGCTGGCCCGCGGCCGCCTGGAACACTCCTATCCACACTCCTGGCGCTCGAAAGCGCCGGTCATCTTCCGCAACACGCCGCAATGGTTCGTGGCCATCGACCGGCCCATGAAGTCCGGCGGCACGCTGCGCGAAAAGGCGCTCAAGGCCATTGCCGAGACGGGCTGGACGCCGAAGGCGGCTGAGAACCGGATCCGCTCCATGGTCGAACAGCGGCCGGACTGGCTGGTTTCGCGCCAGCGCGCCTGGGGCGTGCCGCTGACCCTGTTCGTGGAAAAGGGCACGACGCGGGTGCTCGACGATCCCAGGGTCAATCACCGCATCGTCAGGGCGGTGCGCGAGGAGGGGGCCGACGCCTGGTTCGAGCGTCCGGCCGAGGACTTCCTGGGCGCAGAATACAATGCGGACGATTACGAGAAGGTCACCGACATTCTCGATGTGTGGTTCGACAGTGGCTGCACCCACGCCTTCGCGCTGGAGCCGCGGGCGGACCAGAAATGGCCGGCCGATCTTTATCTGGAAGGCTCCGACCAGCATCGCGGCTGGTTCCAGTCCTCGCTGCTGGAAGGCTGTGGCACGCGCGGCCGGGCGCCCTACGACAATGTACTCACCCATGGTTTCGTCATGGACGGCGAAGGCCGGAAAATGTCGAAATCTCTGGGCAATACGCTGGCGCCCAACGAGATCGCGAAGAAATACGGGATCGAGATCCTGCGCCTGTGGGCCGCCGCCCAGGACTTCACCGACGATCTGAGAATTTCCGAGGAAATCCTGCAGACCTCGGTCGATGCCTATCGCAAGATGCGCAACACGATGCGCTACCTGCTGGGCGCGCTGCACGGCTATGACGAGACGGTGGAACACCTGCCGCTCGAGCGCATGCCCTCGCTGGAACGCTGGGTACTGCACCGCCTGCACGAGCTCGACGGTGTTGTGAAGGCCGGCTACGAGGCCTTCGACTTCAAGAAGGTCTATGCGGCCCTGTTCAATTTCTGTGTCGTCGACCTGTCGGCATTCTACCTCGATGTCCGCAAGGACAGCCTCTATTGCGACCGGCCGGATTCGGACCGCCGCCGCGCTGCGCGGACAGTGATGCATGAAGTGTTCATGCGGCTGACTGCCTGGCTGGCGCCGATCATGCCCTTCACCATGGAAGAGGTCTGGCTGTCCCGCTTCCCGTCCGGGGACGACAGCGTGCATCTGCGAACCTTCCCGAAAACGCCGTCCGACTGGCACAACGGGGGCCTGGCCGAGAACTGGCGCACCATCCGCCGTTTGCGCCGCGTGGTGAACGGGGCGCTGGAAGTGGAGCGTCGCGAAAAGCGCATCGGTTCCTCGCTGGAAGCCGCGCCGCGCGTGCATGTGACCGATCCGGTCTTCCGCGCGGCCATGACAGCGGAGGCTCCGGACGGGGTGGACGACTTCCTGGCCGAGATCACCATCACCAGCCAGGCCTATCTGATCGACGGCGCGGCCGGCGGTGAGGCCTTCCGGCTGGACGATGTTGCCGATGTGGCGGTCGTGCCGGGCCGCGCCGAGGGCGCCAAATGCGCCCGATCCTGGAAGTATTCCACCGAGATCGGGGCGGATCCGCGCTATCCCGACGTGACCCCGCGCGATGCCGACGCCGTGGCGTATTGGGATGCCCGGCATGGCTGATCCGTGGGGTGACATCCGGCGCCGTCTGGCGACGTCGCCGGCGCCCCGTATCGGGCTGCCCCTGGCCGGCGCGATCATCCTGCTCGACCAGGTGAGCAAGTGGCTCGTGCTCGACAAGCTCAATTTCTCGCCCGAAGGCTGTCTGGAATTCCAGCGTGCCTCGGGCGAGGAGCGGATCGGCCTGGCCAATACCTGCGGCCATATCGAGGTCTCTCCGGTCTTCGATCTCACCATGGTGTGGAACAAGGGCGTCAGTTTCGGCCTGTTCGGGGCCGACGGGCCGCTGGGGCGTTTTGTCCTCGTCGCCTTTTCGCTACTGGTCGCCGGCGCTCTGATCGCGGGGCTGCTGTCCTACGGACCGCTCAAGGCTGCCCGGCGGCTGCAGGCCGTGGCCTTCGGCTTCATCATCGGAGGCGCGATCGGCAATGCCATCGACCGCGTCCTTTACGGCGCCGTGGTCGATTTCCTCAATTTTTCCGATGTCTACTTCCCCTATGTCTTCAATATTGCCGATGTCGGGATCAATCTGGGCGTGGCCGCGATCATTCTCGACCTGCTTGTTAACGACCGGAAACCTGCTGCCGATCGTTAAAGGGTGGTAAGCAGGGTGGAGATGAACGCCACTCTTCGCTAAAACTGGGCGCAACAATCTACGGAGCTTCGTCGAGATGCGTTTGCGTACTGCTCTTCTGGCCGCTGCCACGGCCTCGATCGCCCTGTCCGGATGTTCCGGCGTCTCCCAGGCCCTGGGCGGCAACCGGGTCACGCCGGACGAATTCCGCACGGTGACGATCGCCCCGTTGACCGTGCCCCCGGAATACAATCTGCGCCCGCCGCGTCCGGGCGAGGCGCGTCCGGACGAAATCTATCCCGATCAGCAGGCGCGGGCCGCCCTGCTGGGGGCCTCTTCGGGCTTCGAGGGTTCGGATGCGGAAGCCCTGCTTGTCGCCCGGGCCGGCGGCGGCGGAGCCGATCCCTTCATCCGCTCCATCATCGACGGCGAAACTGCCGGCGTGGTGCGTAAATCGCGCGGCTTTGCCGACCAGATCCTGTTCTGGCGCGACGGGTCCTACAATCCGCCGCCCGATGCCACGCCGCTCGATCCGGAAGCGGAAGCCGAGCGCCAGGAACGCATTCTCGGTGCGACCGGCGGCGGCGAAGTCGAGATCGAACGCGACCGGCGCCTGCTGCCGAAACTGCCCGGTCTTTAACTGCCGCGCATCCCTGCAGACTTGACCGACTCGGGGCCAGCCGGAAGGCTGGCCCCATGTCGTTGACCGCCACCCAACCCGCCATCCGCCGGCTGCCGCCGGAAACCGTCAACCGCATCGCCGCCGGCGAAGTGGTCGAACGGCCGGCGTCCGTGGTGAAGGAGCTTGCCGAAAATGCCCTCGATGCCGGTGCGCGCCGGATCGACATTTCCGCCGAGGGCGGCGGGCTGGTGCGTCTTGTTGTCGAGGATGACGGCAAGGGCATGAGCGAGGCGGAGCTTGCCCTGGCGGTCGAACGGCACGCCACGTCGAAACTGCCTGTCGGCGCGGACGGGCAGGACGACCTGCTCAACATCGCCACCATGGGGTTTCGCGGCGAAGCCCTGCCTTCGATCGGCTCGATCGCCCGCCTGTCGATCTCCAGCCAGGCCAGGGGCGAGGGCGATGCCTTTACCATTTCGGTCGAGGGGGGGCAGACCCACGGTACGGCGCCGGCGGCGCCGCTGGGACGCGGCGGTACCCGTATCGAAGTGCGCGATCTCTTCTACGCGACGCCGGCTCGGCTGAAATTCCTCAAGAGCGAGCGGGCCGAAAACCAGGCGATCTCCGATGTTGTCAAACGTCTGGCGATGTCGCGCCCGGATGTCGGCTTCTTCCTCACGCTCGATGGCCGCAAGCGTTTGTCTGTCGCGGCCGAGCGGGGCGAGGGAGCCGACGCCCGCAAGGCCCGCATGTCGGCCATGCTGGGCGCCGATTTCGGCGACAATGCGCTGGAAGTCGACCAGGAACGCGACGGTGTCCGCGTCTCGGGCTTTGCCAGCCTGCCGACCTTTTCGCGCGGCTCGGCCCAGCACCAATACCTTTTCGTCAACGGCCGGCCGGTACGCGACAAGCTCCTGGGCGGGGCGGTGCGCGGCGCGTACCAGGACTTCCTGGCCCGCGACCGCCATCCGGTCGTGGCCCTGAATGTCGACCTGCCCACCCATCTGGTTGACGTCAATGTGCATCCGGCCAAGGCCGAGGTGCGCTTCCGCGATTCCGCTCTTGTGCGTGGCCTGATTGTCGGATCGCTGCGCCATGCCCTGGCGGGCGCCGGACACCGGGCGTCCACCACGGTGGCCGGCTTCGCCCTGGGCCGGGCCCGGCCGGAAGGATATGCAGCGCCGGCACAGCCCTACCGGTCCGCAGCCCATCACGTCGCCGGCTGGGGCCGCCCCGCCGGACCGGAGGAAGCGGTTCAGGGCCGCGTCTTCGACCCCGGTATGTCCGCGCGGCTGGACGAGGAACGGACATCCGTGCCCGCAGGGTTTTCGGAAGGACCTGCCGATGCGCCTGCATCTCGGCCCGACTGGCCTCTGGGCGTGGCCCGGGCGCAGGTGCACGAGACCTATGTCGTCGCCCAGACCGCTGACGGTATCGTCATTGTCGACCAGCATGCCGCGCACGAACGTCTTGTTTATGAGCGCATGAAGACGATGATCGCGGAGACCGGCGTGCAGCGGCAGCAATTGCTGGTGCCGGAAATCGTCGATCTCGACGAAGCAGAGGCCAGGCGCCTGCTCGACCGGACGGACGAGCTGGAGGAGCTGGGCCTTGTGATCGAGCCCTTCGGGCAAGGCGCCATCGCCGTGCGCGAAACGCCAGCCCTCCTGAGAAAGCTCGATGTGCAGGGCCTGATCCGCGATCTCGCCGACGACCTGGCCGAAACGGACCAGGCGCTGTCACTGAAGGAAAAGCTGGAGGACGTGGTCGGCACCATGGCGTGTCACGGTTCGGTCCGCTCCGGCCGCCGTCTCACCGGCGAGGAGATGAACGCCCTGCTGCGCGAAATGGAGGCCACGCCCCATTCCGGCCAGTGCAATCACGGCCGGCCGACTTATGTGGAGCTGAAGCTCAGCGATATCGAGCGGCTGTTCGGGCGGCGGTAAAATGCGCCGCGCCCGCGCAAGCGAGGGACCGGGCGCGTTTGGACAAGGAAGGCGTCATTCCCCCGGACCCCGGCACAGGGCCGGGGCAAACAGAACGGAAGCGAAAAGGTCCTGTCAGAGACGGGAAGGCGTGTGACCCTGGCCTCAGCCCCGCGTCAGAAACAGCACCTTCGCCGCGCCGTATTCCTTCACCGCCTGCCGCTCCCAGCCGGGTGTGACCGGGTCCTCGTCGGCGCCGACTTCCAGCACGGCGCCGGCATGTTCGCTCACCCAGCCGCCCTCGATCAGCCGGGCCAGCGTTTTCTCGCCCAGGCCGTGGCCATAGGGCGGGTCGAGGAAGACGAGGTTGAAGGGAGCGCCCAGATTGGACGGCTTTTCCCCCAATGCTGTGGCGTCGCGGCGGTGCAGGCGGGTGACGCCGAAAAGCTGCAGCGTGTCGATATTGTTCCGGATGGCTCCGCGCGCCTCGGCCGCCATTTCCACGAACAGGCAGAAGCCTGCGCCGCGCGACATCGCCTCCAGGCCCAGCGCGCCCGATCCCGCATACAGGTCGATCACGCGGGCGCCGTCGATGGCGGGTGCCCAGCCGGCGTGTTCGAGCACGTTGAACAGGTTTTCCCGTGCCCGGTCGGACGTCGGACGCGTCGAACGGCCCTTCGGTGCGACAATGGGGCGATTGCGGTATCTCCCGCCGACGATGCGCATGGCCTAGCTCCGGCCTCGCGGCTTGCGGGGCGGGCGCGGGGCCGCATCGGGTCCGGAATGGCGGGCCGACGGCCGGCCGCGGGCACGCTTGAGCGGCTTGGCGCCGTCCTCTCCGCCCTGTTTGGGCAGGCCGGGTTGACCGGCCCCGCCCATCTTGCGGCGGGCCGGCTTGCGGGCGGGCCGGTTCTTGGCCACGGCCTCGCCGGTGGTCGCCGCCATCTCCACCAGGTGTCCGCATTGGTCGCGCAATACCCGGCCGGGCACGGCCTTGATCTCGCCGCGCGGCAGATCGCCCAGCTGGAAAGGGCCATAGGCCGTGCGGATCAGCCGGTTGACCTTCAGGCCGACGCTGTCGAGGGCCTTGCGGACCTCGCGGTTCTTGCCTTCCCTGATGCCGATATTGAGCCAGATATTCGATCCGGTCTCGCGTTCGATCTCGACGTCCATCGGCCCGTATTTGAGGCCGTCCACGGTCACGCCGGCGCGCAGCCTGGCCACCGCTGCCTCGTCGATCGTGCCGAAGGCGCGGGCGCGATAGCGGCGGGTCCAGCCGGTCGAAGGCAGTTCCAGGGCGCGCGCCAGGGCGCCGTCATTGGTCAGGAGAAGCAGGCCTTCGGAGGTGAGGTCCAGCCGGCCGATGGAGATGACCCGGCCGATATCCCCGGGGATCGCGTCGAACACGGTTTCCCGGCCCTCCGGGTCGGCATGGGTCGTCACCAGGCCGGTCGGCTTGTGATAGCGCCACAGGCGGGTGGCGGCTGGCGGTTCGACCGGCTTGCCATCGACCTCGATCCGGTCGGCCGGCGAAACCTTGACGGCCGGCGTGTCCAGGCGTTTGCCGTTCACGCTGATACGGCCGGCCTCTATCATCCGTTCGACTTCGCGGCGCGAGGCCACTCCGGCCCGGGCGAGATATTTGGCGATGCGCTCGGACGTGTCGGATGTTTCGGTCACGCTTGACCCTTTCTGACGGCGGCACTAACCCGCTGGAGATGACGGACCCGCGCGATACACGTTTTATGGCCAGAGCGCTAGAACTGGCGCAAGCGGCCGCCGAAGCCGGCGAAGCGCCGGTCGGCGCGCTTTTGGTCGATCCGGCAACGGACGAAATCCTGGCCGAAGCCCATAACCGGCCGATCCTGGCGAACGATCCGACCGCCCATGCCGAAATCCTGGCCTTGCGGCAAGCGGCGGAAAGGCGCGGAAATTATCGTCTGACCGGGCTGGAACTCTTCGTCACGCTGGAACCCTGCGCCATGTGCGCCGGCGCCATCAGCCACGCCCGAATCGGCCGGCTGGTCTATGGCGCGCATGACGAGAAGGGCGGGGCCGTCGCCCATGGGCCGCGATATTTCGATCAGCCCACCTGTCACTGGCGCCCGGATGTGGTTTCGGGGATCATGGCGGAGAAGAGTGCGGACCTTCTCCGCGGTTTCTTCCGCTCACGGCGAAAGGCGAAGGGCGATGGCATTTGATCCCGATCTGGCGGACCGGCTGGAGGCGGCATTGCGGGCGCAGGGGGCCGATCCGGTGCGCAAGCGCATGTTCGGCGGTATCGCCTTCCTGGTGAACGGCCATATGAGCTATGGCACATCCAGGGACGAGCTGCATGTGCGCGTCGGACCGGACGCGTACGAGGCGGCGCTGGCGAAACCGGGCGCCCGGCCGATGGATTTGACCGGACGGGTGATGACGGGTTGGGTCACGGTCGACGGCCCGGCCGATCTTGATGACGATTCCCTTTCGGAGTGGGCGGCGCAGAGCCTAGGATTTGTCCGGACATTGCCGGTCAAGTAACGATATTATTCGGTAAATTGCGTATTGCCGAAACTGTCATAAAACCTTGTCTTGCGTTGAATCGGTATGCGGTCGAATAGGGTCGCGGCTTACCGGAGCGCGAGATGCTGCGTACCCTGATCAATTCCATTTCAGCGGCCTTCGTGGTGCTCGCTGCCGCCGGCGCGGCCCACGCCGCGAACGTGGCCGGCAACGTCGTGTGCCAGCCGGCGCCGCTGCTGCTGCAGGATGTGACCATCATGGACGCGTCGGGCCGCTGGGACGATCAGGACATCTTCATCGAGAATGGCCGTATTTCCGCGATCGGCGAAGGCCTGCTGCTGGAAACCCGGCAGGTCGTGACGGTGTTCCAGCGTCCCGGTGCCGTCGTGCGGCCGCGTCCCGCGCGGCAGGCCGCGGCGATCTTCATCCGCACCTCCAACCGCAGCGCTGCGCCCTCGCCGCGCGAAACGGTCCTGATGCCGGGCGCGCCGGCCGATCTCCTGGTTTTCGGCGCCGCTACAGCCGGACCCGGCCAAGTCGAGCTGGAAATCCGCGCCGGCCGTATCGTCGGCGCACTGTCCGCCTGCAATAGCTAGCCGGACAGACGGGCATCCAGCCCGTCGCGGACTCGCGGCCATTCTTCCCTGAGCACCGAAAACCACACCGTATCGCGCCATTCCCCGGTCCAGCACAGAAGATGCCGGCGCAGCCTGCCTTCCCGGGTCGCGCCCATTTTCTGCATGGCATTCTGTGAGCGCAGGTTGCGGTGGTGCGTCTTCAGTTCGACACGTTCGGCGCCGCAATCGAAGACGCGGCCGAGCAGGAGGCGTTTGCAGGCCGGATTGACTTTCGTGCCGCGGGCCATGGGGCCGTACCATGTCCAGCCGATCTCAAGGCGTTTGTGGGCCGGCGTGATGGCGAGGTAGGCGGAATGCCCGGCTGCCCGGCCGTCCGTTTGAGCCCGCACCAGATGGGAGACCTGACCGCCATCGGCCTGCCCGTCCAGCATCAGATCGAACCAGGTATCGAAATGTTCGCCATCGCCGCGCAGCGAGGTCAGAGCCCAGAGTTCGGGCTCCTGAGCGAGGGGGCGCAACTCTTCGCGATGTGATTCGGTGAGGGGTTCCAGGCGGACAATGGCGTTTTCCAGTACCGCCGGTTCGATCTTCATGCACTTCCTCCTGCCAGCAGGACCAGTCCCCGGATCACATAAGCCGCGCCGATTGCCGAGACGATCCACTTCGTCCACTGGCGGAATTGCACATCGCTCATTATCGCCAGGAAGCGGGCGCCCAGCGTGGTGCCCAGAATGGCCAGCGGTGCCGCGATCAGCAGCCAGTGTGCCTGAGGCAGGGTGCCTGCGGCGATGGCCGGCATGACGTAGTAGCCGATCTTGACGAAATGGGAGACGACCTGCGTTGCTGCCTTGGTCGCCACGATGCAGCGGCGGTCGCGCTCGGTATCCGCGAAGAAGACGTCGAGCAGCGGGCCGGAAACGCCGGCGACGGTGTTCAGACCGGTCACGGTGAAACCGCAGGTCACGGCGTGCAGCGGCCTGGCCGCATCGAAATGCACCCGGCGCCTGGGTAGCCAGATGACGGCGGGCACCAGGCCGAGAATGACGAAGAGCCAGGGTTTGGAAAGCTGGAAGGTGGCGACGGCGAGAATCGCCGCCGCGCTGGCCGAGCCGAACAGATAGATGCCCAGGATACGCCAGTCGATCCACCTGATGTGCAGGATCGCGCGCCATCCATTGGACACGCTCTGCACCGCCCCGTGTACAACCATGGCGGCAGAGACCGGCAGGAGAAGCGCGAGGACGCCCATCAGTATCAGCCCGCCCGCCATGCCGAACACGCCCGAGATGAAGGCGGTGATGAAGGTGGCGGCAAGAAGGATCGCGAGCATGCTTGTCTGGCTCCGGATTCACCTGTTTCCTGTCCGGGACAGTACAGGGGAATTTCATGCCCGTTGCGGTAATCTTCAGTGGTTTAGCGGCCGCCCTCGGTGCGGCGCTGGGGCTTGGCAGCCTGATCTTTCCGGCTTGGGGTTCGCGGGTTGTGCGTTTGCGGGCGGACGCCGACAGGCCGGGAGGATGGGCGGAATTCCGGGCATCCTATGGCGGCGGACTTCTGCTGCTACACGCCGCCGTGCTGTTGGCCATCGCCATGCGCGAACAGGCCGGCATGGCCAGTGTGATCGCCACAGGATTCGCGGCCGGAGCGGCCTGGCTGGGCATGGCCATCGGCCGTTCGGTCTCGATGCTGCTGGACCATCGCCGGCACCAGACTCGGACCGGCTATAATCTGCTATCTGTGGGCTTCGAACTGGTCGTGGGGCTGGCGCTGATGGCACCCTGGCTGGGCCATATCGGCGGTTAGGCTCCAGCCTTCTGCGCAAAGCCCCAGGCTGCCTGGGCGAGCGGCTCCACGGCCTTGCCCATCTCCCTGGCCCGTTCGTTCGAGGCATTGCCCTGAAGCGAGCGGGCATAGACGCCCTGGATGATCGAACTCAGCCGGAAGATGTTGTAGGCGAAGTAGAAATCCAGTTCGGGAATGCCGTCCCGCCCGGTGCGCCGGCAATAGGCTTCGGTGTATTCCCCGATCGTGGGAATCCCCATTGCGGCAATGTCGATACCCAGAAAGCCGTTGCGCACCTCCGGCGGCATGACCCAGCCCATCAGCTGATAGGTGAAATCGGCCAGGGGGTCGCCCAGGGTCGAAAGTTCCCAGTCGAGAACCGCAATGACGCGGGGCTCGGTGGGATGGAAGATCATGTTGTCCAGCCGGTAGTCGCCGTGCACCACACTGGTGCGTTCCTGCTCCGGCGCGGCCCGGGGCAGCCAGTCGATCAGCCGGTCCATCGCTTCGACGGTCGAGGTTTCCGCAGCACGATACTGTTTCGACCAGCGTCCGATCTGGCGCTGGAAGTAATTTCCCGGCTTGCCGTATTCGCCCAGGCCCGCGGCTTCGTGGTCGATCCCGTGCAGCTGCGCCAGCGTGGCGTTGGCGGCATCGTAGATGGCTCCGCGGTCGGTCTTGTCCAGATCGGGCAGGAGCGGATCCCAGAAGATGCGGCCGGTGACGAAATCCATGACATAGAACTCCGTGCCGATCACGTCGCGGTCCATGCATAGCCCGTGCATCTTGGGCGCCGGGAAGCCGGCGGCCCCCAGCTTGCTCATGACCTCGAATTCACGGTCGACGGCATGGGCGGAGGGCAGCAGCTTGCCGGGAGGCTTGCGGCGCAGCACATAGGCGTGTCCGGGCGTGTCCAGCTTGTAGGTCGGGTTGGACTGGCCGCCCTTGAACTGGGAAACGGTCAGCGGACCCTCGAAGCCGTCCACATGTTCGGCCATCCAGGCCGTCAGCGCGCCTTCGTCGAAGGCCAGGGCATCGGTGACCCGCTTGGTGCCGGAGAATTGGTCGTCAATCTCGCTCATTCGCTCAGATAGACCTCGCCGCCCTTCATGACGAAATCGATATCGCGCAGTTCGGAAATGCTCTCCAGCGGATTGCCGTCCACGGCGACGATATCGGCGAACTTGCCGGCCTCGATCGTGCCGATATCGGCTTCCATCTGCACATGGTGCGAGGCGTTGATGGTCGCGGTGACGATCGCTTCCATGGGCGTCATGCCCGCTTCGACATAGAGTTCGAATTCGCGGGCATTGTCGCCATGCCGGGAGACGCCGCTGTCGGTGCCGAAGGCGATGGTGACCCCGCCTTCATGGGCGCGGCGGGCCATGTCCAGCATCAGCGGCCCGACGGCACGCGACTTGGCGCGCTGGTTGTCGGTCATGAAATCGGCTGTCTCGGCCAGTTCGGCGACCGTCACCCCGGCCAGCACGGTGGGCACGAGATAGGCATTGTTGCGCCGCATGAGCCGGATCGACTCGCGGTCGAGATAGGTGCCGTGCTCGATGGAATCGCCACCCGCTTCCAGGAATGCATTGATGCCGGTCGCCCCGTGGGCGTGCGCCGTCACGCGGCGGCCCATCATGTGTGCCGCTTCGACGATGGAGGCCAACTCGTCGTCGAAGAACTGCCGTTCGACACCGGCTGCGGTGTCGGACAGAACGCCGCCCGTGGCGGTGATCTTGATCACGTCGGCCCCGCCGCGAACCAGGGAGCGTACGGCCTCGCGGCATGCTGCCGGACCGTCGCACGAGGTTTCGCTGGAGAACATGTGCAGCACATCGAGATTGAAGCCGTTCACGTCGCCATGCCCGCCGGTGGGCGTGACGGACGATCCCGCGATGCGCAGGCGCGGTCCGGGAATGTCGCCGTCATTGATCGCGTCGCGTAGTGCCAGGCTGGCTTCGAAATTGCCGCCAACATCCTGCACGGTCGTGAAGCCGGCAAGTAGTGTTGTGCGCGCGTTTACCGCGCCGTCGAAGGCGAGATCGGAGGCGGAATGGGTAAAGGCATTGAAACGCCGGCCCGGGCCGAGTTCGGACTGCAGATGGACATGGCTGTCGATGAAGCCGGGCATGACATAGCCGTCGCTTAGATCGACGATTTCGGCGCCTTCAGGGCTGACGAAACCGGCTTCGATTGCCTCGATGCGTTCGCCCCGGATAAGGATGGACTGGTCTGCCAGAGGGTCTTCACCCGGTACGGCCAGGAGCCAGCCGGCATGAATTACCGTGAGCGGCGCCTCTTCGGCGTCCTGCGCGATGGCGAAGCCGGCAGTGGCGCTGAGGGCCAGCGCGGCGAGGGCGGATTTCAGCATGATCGTCTCCCCACGAATTGTGCTGCGCAGAGGATGGAGATGCATACCGGGAAGTCAAATGACGTATGCGGCGATGGCCTAATGCCGCTTGAGCGCCCGCCATGCGATGTCCCGGCGGCAGAAGCCGTCGGGCCAGTCGATCTGGTCGATGGCGGCATAGGCCCGGTCGACGGCGTAGTGAAGGCTTTCGCCCGATGCCGTGACATTGAGTACGCGTCCGCCGGCCGCGATACGCTCACCGTCAGCGTTGCGCGCCGTGCCGGCCTCGAAAACATGCACGCCTTCCATGCGGTTGGCTTCCGCAACGCCCCTGATGACCGAGCCCTTCTCGTATGACTCCGGATAGCCCCTGGTTGCCATTACGACGGTGATCGCCGGCTCGGGCGACCAGTCGATCGGCGCCATCTCGGCAAGGCCGCCGGTAGCAGCCGCATTGAGATAGGGCAGGAAGTCGTTCGCGATCCGCATTACCAGGACCTGGCATTCCGGATCGCCGAACCGGATATTGAATTCGACCACTTTGGGGCCCTCGGAGGTAACCATCAGGCCGGCGAACAACACGCCCCGGAAGGGATGGCCTTCGGCGGCTAGCCCGTTTGCCACTGGTTCGATAATGGTCTTCATGGCCGTATCGATCAGCGCTTGCGTTGCAACCGGGGCCGGAGAATAGGCGCCCATGCCGCCGGTATTGGGACCGGTATCGCCTTCGCCTACCCGCTTGTGATCCTGCGCCGCGCCGCAAAAGAGCACGTGCTCGCCGTCGCACAGGGCGAAAACGGAGACTTCCTCGCCGGCCATGAACTCCTCGATGACGAGCGTCTTGGACGCATCGCCGAACTTGCCCGACAGGAAGGCATCGATCTCGGCTTCGGCGTCCGCGCGGTCCTCGACGATGACGACACCCTTGCCCGCGGCCAGCCCGTCGGCCTTGAGCACATAGGGCGGCTCGAACTGGTCGAGAAATGCCTTCGCTTCGGCCGCGTCGGAGAACGTGCCGTAGCGGGCGCTCGGCACATTGTGGCGGGCATAGAAATCCTTGGCGAATGCCTTCGAGGTTTCCAGGCGTGCGGCCAGCCTGGACGGGCCGAAGGTGGCAATGCCGGCCTGATGTAGCCGGTCGGCCAGACCGTCGCACAGCGGATTCTCGGGGCCGACCACAACCAGATCGACCGATTCGGCCTTTGCGAGCTCGACCAGCCCGTCCAGATCGGACACGGCCACATCGTGACAGGTCGCGTGTTCGGCCATCGCCGCACTGCCCGGCGCCGCATGCAGCGCGGTCAGCAGCGGGCTCTGCGCGATCTTCCACACCAGCGCGTGTTCGCGCCCGCCCGATCCGACAACGAGAACCTTCATGTCACCCTCTTGCAGCCTTTCGGCCCTGCCTAGCCCAAACCCGCTTCGTTCGCGAGTCCGTGGGGCCGTTGCGGTGCGGCCGGATCCATCCTACCAGAGAAGTCATGAGTCAGCCCTCCGGAAACCTTCACGAATTCTCCGTTTCCGAACTCGCCGGTTCGCTCAAGCGCACCATCGAGGATGCTTTCGGCCATGTCCGTGTGCGTGGCGAGCTGGGTCGCGTGGTCGTGGCCAAGTCGGGTCACGTCTATTTCGACATCAAGGACGACAAGGCTGTCATTGCGTCCATCGCCTGGAAGGGCACGGCGGCGCGGTTCCGCTTCAAACCGGAAGAAGGCCTGGAAGTCGTTATCGAAGGGCGTCTGTCGACCTATCCGGGCCGCTCGCAATACCAGCTGATTGTCGACACGATGGAACCCGCCGGGGCCGGGGCGTTGATGGCGTTGCTGGAAGAGCGCAAGAAGATGCTCGCCGCGGAGGGCTTGTTCGACCCCGAGCGCAAGAAGCCCATCCCCTTCCTGCCGCGCACGATCGGTGTGGTGACCTCACCGACCGGGGCCGTGATCCGCGATATCCTGCACCGGCTGCAGGACCGTTTCCCGCGCCATGTCATTCTCTGGCCGGTCCTGGTGCAGGGCGAAAAGGCGGCCGAGCAGATCGCCACCGCGATACGCGGCTTCAACGCCTTTACCGCCAGCGGACCGGTGGTGCGTCCCGATGTCCTGATCGTGGCGCGCGGCGGCGGTTCGATCGAGGACTTGTGGAGTTTCAACGAGGAAATCGTTGTGCGTGCTGTCGCGGAGAGTGACATTCCTGTCATCTCCGCCGTTGGCCACGAGACGGATACAACGCTGATCGATTTTGCCGCCGACCGCCGCGCACCCACCCCGACGGGCGCCGCGGAAATGGCGGTGCCGGTTCGCGCCGAACTGAAGGGCGATGTCGACGCGTTGGCAGCGCGCCTGGTCTCCGGCCTGTCGCGCCATATCGACCGGCGCCGGTCGGAATTGCGCGGGGCCGCGCGGGCCCTGCCGCGCCCGGCGTCGTTGCTTGAGCTCAAGCGTCAGCGATTCGACATGATCGCGGACAAGCTCGATCCCGCGCTGCTCAACAATGCGGCCGAGAAGCGTTCGAAACTCCTGGTTCTCCAGGCCGGGCTCAAGCCGGCTGCCCTGAGCCGGGATATTCGTCAGCGCGGCGAGCGCGTGGCCGGGCTGCGCGAGCGGCTTACGCCGGCGATCCGGCGTGTGTTGCGCCAGGAAAGACGCGGGTTCGAAAACTGGGTCGCGCGGCTGAAATCGGTCAGCCATGAATCCGTGCTCAGCCGGGGATTTGTCCTGGTCCGCGACGAGGCCGGCATGGTGGTGCGTTCGGGCAAGGCACTGGATAGCGGGTCCAGGGTCGAGCTGGAGTTTGCCGATACGCGGCGATCGGCGATTGTGGACGGCGAAAAGGGACCACTGTCATCCCCGCCGGCGGCGAAACCGGGCTCGGCCAAGCCCAAGGCAAAGCCGCCCACCCGGCCGCGTCCGGAAGGCCAGGGCACCCTGTTTTGATCACCGTGCTACTCCCCCTTTTGCGGCGAGCATGCTAGAGCGGCCTCATGAGTGATTTCACCTTTGACAAAGAATTCCAGGGCGAAGCCATCCTCGAGTATGGCGACAGCGATTTCATCATCCTCGAGGCCGGGGCCTATGTGCGCTGTGCCGTGACGGGTGAGAAGATTGCACTGGAACAGTTGCGCTACTGGAATGTCGACGAGCAGGAAGCCTATCGTGACGCATTGGTCGCCAAGCAGCGCTGGCTGGAGCTGCACGGGGAGCCCGGTCAATGATTGCCCTGCTTCTGACTATCGCTCTGCAATCCGCCGGCGGGTCTGCCGACCCGATTGGCGAACTGATCGCGCAGAACCGCGGCGACAATGTGCGGGTCGGTGCGGCGCCGCAGGACCGGTGTCGTGGCCAATGGCGCGAAGGCAGCCTGCTGGTCTGTCGTTTCCAGCCGGGAACGCGCGTGACGCTGGGCGAGGTCTCCGCTAGGGCCGATGCCGGCGGCTTCGTCACGCTGGGCATTCCGCGTCAGGCGCCCGAGAGCCTGGCCCTGCGGATCGATTACAGCGATGCCGGCGACGGCACCGGCCAGATCGTCGAAACGGTTTCCATCGCCCAGCGCGAATACGATCTCCAGCATGTCGATGGTGTGCCGCAGGCGACCGTGACGCCCGACCCCTCCACCCTGCCGCGGCGCCAGCGCGAATACGCGCAAAAACAGGACGCCTTCAATTCGGTCTGGGACGGGCAGGGTTTCCTTGACGGTTTCATCGCACCGGCCGAGGGCATCACGACCGGCGTCTACGGTTCGGCGCGGGTCTATAACAACGGCCATGAAGGTAATCCCCATTGGGGTCTGGACTGGGCCAACCAGGAAGGTACGCCGATCTATGCGCCCGCGGGCGGCCTGGTGACGCTGGCCGAGCCGGACATGTATTACGAAGGCGGACTGATCTTCATTGATCACGGTCAGGGCCTGGTCTCGGCCTTCCTTCACCTGTCCGGTGTGTCGGTGGAAGACGGCGATATCGTCGAACAGGGCCAGCTGATCGGCCAGATGGGCGCCGGCGGCCGGGCGACGGGTTCGCATCTGGACTGGCGTGTGAAGCTGCGGAACGGGTTCTACGTCGATCCGCAATCCCTCTTGGATCTGGACCTGAACGGTCTGGAATAGCCCTAGCCGGTCGCCACCCGATAGACGTCCTTGGCCCAGCGCCGGTGCACCCAGAACCATTGTTCCGGTGCCTTGCGAATCTCGCCTTCCACCCACTGGTTGATCTTCGCCACGGTATCCACGATGGCGGCGGATCTGTCCGGATTGTCTGAAATCTCGATGGGTTCGTGGGCCTCGACGCGAAAGCGCGCGCCGCCAATGCGCCGCACCGACAGGGGCTGCAGCGGGCAGCCATGGCGCATGGCCAGGCGAGTAGGGCCCGGAGCTGTCATGGCGGGATGCCCGAAGAAGGGCGCTTCCACCCCGTCATTCATCTTCTGATCGTTCATCAGGGCGATCGACTCGCCCTGCTTCAGCGCCTGCATCAGCAGTTTCGCGCCTTCGCCGCCCTTGGCTGTCAGCGTTTTCACGCCATAACCCACACGCATGTCGGAAATGCGCTGGTCGATCAGGGCGTTGTTCGCCGGGCGGTAGGTGATGTGGCAGGGCAGGCCCGTCTGGCTGATCGCGGCTGCGGCGATTTCCCAGTTGGACTGGTGCATGGAAATGATGACCAGGGGCTGGCCCCTGTCGCGGGCGGCTTCCAGGCGTTCCCGGCCGATGAATTCCACACGTTCGTCGAACTCGGGGCCCGCGAAGACGCCGAGATGCGGCATCTCGCCGGCCAGGCGGCCGAAGCTTTCCCACATGACGCCCAGGAGGCGGTCGATCTCGGGCTTCTCCGCTTCGGGAAAGCAGCGCTGCATATTGATGCGCGCAATGCGCTGGGTCGGGGTCAGCGGGCCGATCAGACGCATCAGCTCGCCGGCCGCGTCTGAGGCCTTGTCGATCCCCTTGGCGCGATACCAGGCCGCATAGGCGTCCCAGGCGACGGCCTCGAACCGCCAGCCAATCCGGGTCAGAAGGGAGGCTCTGCGCTGGGCTTCGATCATGACGGGGATTTAGCGACCATGGTTCGCGGCGTCCATCACATCGCGCAACAGACCGTCCAGAGCCGCCGGGTTGGCAAAGCGCGCCTCGACCGGCCAGGCGGCAATGCGGGTGCGGGACTGTACATCCAGGCGGACCCAGTCCTTCTCGGTCGTGATCAGGGATGCATTGTGCGCGGCGGCCAGGTCGTCCAGTCGCGCAAGGTCCTTCGCTGTGTAGGAGTGATGATCGGGAAAGTTCGCAATTTCAGCGAGTTGTCCGCCGGCGGCGGCGAGAGCGTCGAAGAATTTCTGCGGCCGCCCGATCCCGGCAAAGGCCACCAGCGGTCCATCCGGCGGCGGTGCGGCGGGTTCCAGCCAGGCGTGGAAAACAGGAATTTCCAGCTCGGCAAGGCCGAGGCCGCGATAGTCCGGAACAGTGTCCCTGCCGGGCATCATGACCACAACCGCATCGGCGCGTGCCAGGCCGGATTTGACCGGCTCGCGCAGCGGGCCGGCCGGGAAGATGGTGCCGGGCCCCCAGCCGGCGGCCCCGTCTACAACGATGATCGAGCAATGCTTTTTCAACGTCGGGTTCTGATGGCCGTCATCCATCACGATGACATTTGCGCCGGAGCCGGCGATGGCCCTGGCCCCGGCGGGGCGGTCACGGCTGATCCAGGCGGGGGCAGCACGGGCCAGGAGGAGGGGTTCGTCGCCGATCTCGCGCGCGGCGTGCGCTTCAGGATCGGCCCGCAATGGTCCCGAAACAGTGCCGCCATACCCGCGCGACAGGGCTGCCGGGCGGTATCCCATGGCCTTAAGACGCGACAACAATGCGCATGAAACAGGTGTCTTGCCGGTCCCGCCCACGGTCAGATTGCCGACGCAGATTACCGGGATCCCGACATTGGCCGGGGCGGTCTTGCGGATGCGCCGTGCCACAGCCCAGGCATAGAGCGTGCCGAGCGGAGACAACAGGGCACGGGCAAGGGCGCCGGACCCACGCCCGCCATCGGTGCGCCAGAAGGCCGGCTCTCTCATGCTATGACCTCCCGCCTTGCCAGAAGGCTCTCCAGTGCTGCCAGCGTGGTCGCCAGCGCCCCGCCCGAGGCTTCGGCGAGGGCGGTGCGGGCGGCGCCTGCGGGCGGGCCTTGTCCGTCCCAGACCGTCCGGACCGCCGCAGCGAGCGCGCTTGCGTCGGCGGCGTCGAGGAGGGCTCCGCGCTTGCGGTAGGTGGCATAGAGCTCGTCGAAACTGGGCACAAAGGGGCCGGTGATCACGGCGGATCCGGCCTGGCTCGCCTCGACCGGATTGTGCCCGCCGATGCCGGGAATGAGACTGCCGGCGATCAGTGATACCGGTGCAAGCGCAAACCAGAGCGGCATTTCGCCCAGCGTGTCGGCCAGCCAGACCTGTGTCCGGTCGTCCGGATCGGCCGCCTGGGAGCGCCGTACCGTGCTCAATCCCCTGTCGGCGGCGAGGCGGGCGATTGCGTCGGCGCGGTCGGGATGGCGCGGGGCGAGGATCAGGAGGGCATCGGGCTGTCGAGCCAGCACGGCCTTGTGCGCGTCCAGCACGATTTCTTCCTCGCCGGCATGGGTCGAGGCCGCCAGCCAGACAGGCCGTCCGGCCAGGAGAGGCTCGAGCCGATCGAACTCCACCGGGTCGGCCGCGGGCGGCCGGGCCTCCAGTTTCAGATTGCCGGCGAGGGCAATGGGCAGGCCGGTAAGATCTTCCAGCCCGTCGCGGGTGCGCGTATCTGCTGCGCCGATCCAGCCGAAACGGCCCAGCAGGTAGCGCGCGGTATCCGGCCGCCGCCGCCAATTGCGGATCGAGGCATCGTTCATGCGCGCATTGACCAGCGCCATCGGTATATCGCGCCGCGCAGTCTCGACAACGAGATTGGGCCAGAGTTCGGATTCGGCGAAAATGGCGAGGTCCGGCTGCCAATGCTCGAGAAACCGGCACACCGCGCCCGGCGTGTCGACCGGCACATACTGGTGCATTCCCTGTGCGGGCAGGCGTTCGGACAGAAGGCTGGCGGACGTCGTCGTGCCCGTGGTGACCAGAAAGCCCAGATCGGGGTGGCGCTCGGTCAGGGCGTCGACCAGCGTGGCCAGTACCAGGCTTTCGCCCACGCTCGCACCGTGCAGCCAGACCAGGCGGCCATCGGGGCGGGGCTGCCGGGGCCGGCCCAGCCGTTCGTGGCGCCGCGCCGGATCCTCCTTGCCGTGCCGGGCGCGGCGGTCCAGCACGGCCGGCAGGAACGGTGCGGCCAGACGGGTCATGCCGCGATACCAGATCAGGGCAGGCGGAAGGCTCACGCCGGCGCTCCCGGCGTCTTGGCCGTGCCCGGACGCAGGCGTTCATCCGGTTCGATCACGGGGCCGCGGACCGCTTCGTCAGCCTCGCGGGTGATATCGTTGAGTACGGTCTCCAGCTGCAGCCGTGCCGCCTCGAGTTGTTCGGGCGAAGCATCTGCCGGTACGTGGATCGGATCGCCCCAGATAATCACGCCGCGGGTGAAGAAGTGCGGCAGGCAATGCTTGTCCCAGGCGCGCCTCAACACGGTCTTGCGCCGGGCCGACCAGGTGAAGGGCAGGATTGGTACACCCGTGTCGCGCGCCATGCGGACCGCGCCGAACCCGGCCCGCATGCGCGGTCCGCGCGGTCCGTCCGGTGTGACTGCGCCGCAGCCGCCGGCCCTGAGATGATTGACCATGGCCCGGTAGGCGGCCTCGCCGCCCTTGGTGTGGCCGGGCTTGTCGGGATTGCGCGAGGACCCGCGCACCACGCCCACCTTGTACCAGCGGGCAAAGCGCGATCCGATCTCGCCCTCGCGTGATCGCGAGGCCAGGGCCACCATGCGGTCGTATTGCCGGTTCCAGCCCTGCAGTGCCATCAGGACGCGGCCGTGCCAGACGCAGCCGATAATGGCGCCCTTCTCGGCCCAGACCTTTTCGACATGCCCGCCATTGCGGACTTCCCAGCGAATGGAGCGGCGGACTCCTTCGACATAGAGAAGGACGAGGAAGCCGACGACTTCCTGGGCCCAAGGCAGGGAAAGCAGGCGTTTCAGCATGGTGGTCACTAGCTCGCCTTCATGACGCAAAAGGTCAAGCATGGGGCGCGGTTGCCTTGCCCGCCTCATGGGCCTAAATGCCCAGCGAACCGGAAAGCGAGCCGATGCCCTACGACCTCAGTGACCCGCAAGACCGCGAACGCGCCTGGAAGGACTATCTGTGGAAGGACCACGGCATCCTGCGGCAGCGATTCCACAATATGCACGAGGTCGGTGGCGGCATGTGGCGCGCCAACCAGCCCTCGCCGCAGAGGCTGGAAGAACTGGCTGGCCGGGGCTTCAGGACCATTCTCAACATCCGCGGCACCCAGCCGGGTGTTTGCTATTACGATCTTGAAAAAGAGGCCTGCGAGCGCCTGGGCCTGGTCATGATCGACATGCCGTTCGGATCGCGCGAGGCGCCCTATGTCGACCGTATCCAGCGGGCCGTACGGATTTTCGACGAGATCGAGTATCCCGCCCTTATCCACTGCAAGTCCGGAGCCGACCGGGCCGGGCTGATATCGGTTCTGTTCTGCCTCACCCGGCTGGGCCTGCCCTATGATGAGGCTATCCGGCACCTGTCCCTGAAATATCTTCACGTGAAGGCCGGCAAGACCGGCGTGCTTGACTATTTCTTCGAAACCTACCGCGCCTACACCGAATCGAATCCGATTGGATTCATGGACTGGATCGAGAATGTCTACGACCGCAACCGGGTGCAGTCGGGTTTCATGTCAAGCTGGTGGGGTAACGTCCTGACCGAGCGCGTGCTTCGCCGGGAATAGCGCGGGCTGATTCTTTATAACCCGCGGAATCATCAGATATGACGACTCTATCCACAGGAATAAGGCAAATTACCTCTCGTTAACCACGTTTCGCGACCGGACAGGCCGGTCGAGTGCTGGAGGGGAAATATGCCGGACCTGGCCATTCGCGCAGATCTGACTCAAGAACGGCTGACCCGTTTGAATTTTCTCCTGTCGCGGGAATGTGGGCCGGCTTTTCTCCAGGCTTTCGTCAGGAATGTGGCGGAGATCTTCGCTGCCGATAGCGTTTTCGTGGCGCGGATCGACGCCACCAATACGCGCATGCGCACGCTGGCTGTGGCCTCCAACGGCGATGTTGCGGACAATTATTGCTACGGTCTTGCCGGCACGCCCTGTGCGGAAACAATGGAGGCGGGCGCCACGGTCTACGAGGACAATGTCGCGGCGCATTTTCCGAAGGATTTCATCCTGTCGGAAGCCGGTACCCAGGCCTATGTCGGCCTGCCTCTGTTCAACGGCGCCCAGACTGTCGGCATCGTGGCCGCTACCTTCAAGCGTGCCATCGATCTGGGCGATGACCTGCTGAGCGTTTTCAATCACTATCGGCGACGTCTGACCGGCGTCATGCTGGCGCAGGAAACCGGTGACCGGGCCGCACTGGCCATCAAGGGAACGTCGGACGGAATCCTGGACTGGTGCCTGGATACCGACCAGATCTACATTTCGCCCCGCGGCCGTGAACTGCTGGGCTATCAGCCGCGTGAATACACGGCCCCCTCCGACCATTTCCTGGCCCTGATCCATGTCGACGACCGACCCCGCTTCAGCTCGGCACTGGCCGCGCATCTGAAATCGGGGCGGACCTTCGACCTGTCGATCCGGCTGAAAGTTGTCGGCGGCCAGCATCGCTGGTTCCGTATTCGTGGCGAGGCCGTGCGCACGCCCGAAGGCGATGCCACGCGAATGGTCGGCGCGATGACCGATATCCACGATCTTGTGGAGGCGCGCCAGCAGGCCACAGAAGCAAGCCGGGCGAAGTCGAAATTCCTGGCTACGATGAGCCATGAAATCCGTACGCCGATGAACGGTGTTCTGGGCATGTCCAGCCTGCTGGCCAGCACCGACCTGGAGCCGTCCCAGCGCGAAATGGTCAATCTGATCGAAGCGTCGGGCAACGCGCTGCTGGGGATTCTCAACGACATTCTCGATCTGGCCAACATCGAGTCCGGCCGGTTCGAGATCGAGCCTGGCGAATACAATCCCGCCGAAGTCTTGCGGGCGGTCGCAGGGCCCTATCGCATGAAGGCGATGGAAAAGGGACTGAACCTGCACCTCGAGATCGACCCCTGCGCCGAGATGACGGCGACCGGCGATCCCGACCGTTTGCGCCAGATCCTGTCCAATCTCCTCTCCAACGCCGTGAAATTCACCGATCGTGGCGACATCCGCGTTCGCTGCCTGGTGCACCAGAAGGCGGATGGTCATCACGATCTTGTCTTCGAGGTCGGCGATACCGGAATCGGCATGGACAGCGAGCTGATAGCCCGCGCCTTCATGCCGTTCAGCCAGGGAGAATCCGCCATGGCCCGCAAGGTGGGTGGCACCGGTCTGGGGCTTGCCATCGCCAAGAAGCTGGCCGAGCTGATGGGCGGAGATATCGGGGTGGAAAGCGCCCCGGGCGCGGGCTCGATCTTCACCGTTACCCTGCCGGCGGATGCTGCGGACAAGCGCGAGACTGCGGCGGAATAGCGGTCAATCGGGCTTTTGCGAGGTTCGTCGTGGCCGGGCCCCGTCCTACGCGTCCGATCCGAACTGCATCCGGCACAGGCGCGCATAGAGTCCGTCCGCTTCGACCAGATCCTCGTGGCGCCCTTCCTCGCGGATACGGCCCTCGTCGAGCACATAGATCCAGTCGGCATTGCGCACGGTGGACAGGCGGTGGGCGATCACCAGGCAGGTGCGGCCCTTCGACAGGCGTTCGAGCGCGGCCTGGACACGGCGTTCGGATTCGGTATCCAGCGCCGAGGTAGCTTCGTCTAGGAGCAGGATGGGGGCATCCTTGAGGATAGCGCGGGCAATGGAGAGGCGCTGGCGCTGGCCGCCGGAGAGATTGCCGCCGCGCGGGCCTACAGGCGCATCATAGCCACCGGGCAGGTTCATGATGAAATCGTGGGCATCGGCGGCCTTCGCTGCAGCGATGATTGCGTCCTCTTCGGCATCGAGATCGCCAAAGCCGATATTGGCCTTCACCGTGTCGTCGAACAGCGTGACGTCCTGGCTGACCAGGGCCATGGTCTTGCGCAGGGAGGGGATGGAGACGGCGCGAATATCGGTGCCGTCGATGCGGACTTCGCCCGACTGCGGATCATAGAGGCGCGGCAGGAGGTTGAGGATGGTCGATTTTCCCGAGCCCGACGGGCCGACGAGGGCGACGGTCCGGCCCGGTTCCGCATTCAGCGAGATGCCCTCAAGGGCGTGCGTGCCGTCGGGATAGGCAAAACCCACGCTGTCAAACTCGATCCGGCCTTCTTTCACGTCGAGCGCCGGTGCGTCGATGGCGCTGGTTATCCGTTCGGGTTCGTCGAGGACGGCAAACACCCGTTCCAGAACGGCGAAACCTTCCTGCACGACAGCGTTCAGCGTGCCGATCGCCCGGATCGGCGGGGCGATGAGCGCGACGCCGGTGAGCACGCCCATCAGATCGCCGATCGAACTTTCGCCCGCCATCAGGCGCAGGCCTGCCACCGTGATCAGAACGGCCAGGGAAATACCGCCCACGGCTTCCAGGATCGGGTCGACACGTGCCTTGTTCTCGGCAATGCGGAAGAGGAAGCGGAACCGGTCAAAAAAGGCGCGCCCGGCCCGCCCGGTTTCCAGGTCCTCCAGCCCGTAGGTCTTGATCATGCGTGTGCCGGAGAAGCTCTCCTCCAGCTGGCTGGTTACCTCGCCCATCTGCGACTGGGCTAGGTTGGAGGTCTTGCGCAGGCGCTGGCCGATGCGGATCACCGGCCAGGCGGCAACGGGATAGACCACCAGAACCAGCAGGGTCAGCATCCAGTCCAGCCACAGCATCCAGCCGATGGTACCGATCACCTGCAGGACATCGCGCAAGAGATTGTTGGTCAGCCGGATCAGCGTTTCGCGCAGCAGGGTAATGTCATTGGTGAAGCGCGAAACCAGCGAGCCGACGGGTTCGCTCTGCAGGCGGGTGAAGTCGGACCGCACCAGTTTGGCGAATAGGGCGTTCTGCAGGTCCTGCATCACCGTCAGGGCGAGCCGGTTGGTCTGGACCGTCTGCAAATAGAGGCTGAGGGCACGCAGGAGGGCCAGGCCGACGATTGCCAGCGGGGCGAACCACACAAAGTCCTCGATCCCGGCGCCGAGCTGGTCAAAGGTCCGCCCGACCACGCCGACATAGGACGCGGCCGCACCCGCCGTGATCGCCGACAGCAGTATGGCGACGGCTACCAGCCCGCCGTGTCGGGACAGCCAGTCGAGCCACAGCCGGTGGCCGAGGCTGAAGGTCGACGAGGAGGGCGCGGTACCGGTCAGGGGGCTGAGCCTATTTCTGGTCCGAAGCCGGATCGAGCAGCTTGTGCGCGTGGATGATGAAATAGCGCATGTGGGCATTGTCGACCGTGCGCTGGGCCGCTTCCTTCCAGGCCTTGCGCGCGTCCTCATAGCTGCCGAAGGCGCCGACGAAGTCGACCGCCTTGAGGTCCTTGAACTCGCAGTTTGTGGGGTCGACGCAGACCAGTTCGCCGCCGATGACGAGGTGGAGAAGTTGGTTGTTGATCTGGGTGTCGCTCATGGTCTCGCTCTTCGAATGGGGCCGGAGCGGGCTAGAGCCCGCCGACGGAAATCGTGTCAACGCATAGGCTGGGAGCGTTAACGGCGCCTCTAAACTCCAGATCGCTTGCCGGGACAAGTCTTGCAAAAATATCGATCAGATTGCCGGCGACGGTAATTTCGCTGACCGGATGGTCGATTTCGCCGCCTGCAATGCGGTAGCCCGAAACGCCCACCGACCAGTCGCCGGTATTGGCATTGAGGGACGGGCCGAACATTTCCGTGACCAGGAGGCCTTCGCCGGCGCCCCTGATGAGATCGTCGCGGCTTTGCGACCCGGCTTCAAGGTGAAGATTGGTCGGACCTGCCCCGGGCGGTCCGCCCATATTGCGGCGGGCATGGCCGGTTGGTTCCAGCTGCAGCTGGCGGGCGGCCGAGGAATTAAGGAACCAGGTGGTCAGGCGGCCGTCATCGATGATGTTGGCACGGCGGTTGACGGTGCCTTCGCCATCGAAGGGGCAGGAGGCATGGCCCCAGTCGCGATGGGGGTCGTCGACGATATTGATGCCGCCGGCGAAGATCTGCTCGCCCATCTTGTCACGCAGGAAGGAGACGCCGCGGGCCACCGCAGGCCCGGAGACCGCGCCGCAGAAGGCGCTGAGAAAGGCGGTGGCGACGCGGCGATCGAAGACAACAGGCATGACGCCGGATTTCAGCTTTTTCGGACCGACCCGGCGGGCCGTACGCTCCCCGGCCTCGGCGCCGATCTCTTCGGTCGATTTGAGGTCCGCGATCCGGCGGGCACTGGTGGCGGCGTAGTCGCGCTCCATGACGCCGTTCTGGCCGGCGATCACACTGGCGCCATAGCCGAACTGGCTCTTGCGCCAGCCGGAATTGAAGCCGGTTGTCGTGGCATAGGCCGCGGCCCCCTGGCCGTAGCTGGCAAAGGCGGTGTCGGTCATCGTCACCCCCTCGATGGCGCGGGCGGCCTTCTCGACCGCGATGGCGCGCACTTCCAGCTCGTCCGGCGTCCATTCCACGGGCTCGAACAGGCTCATCGCAGGGGGGTCCGTGCACAGACGGTCGGAATCGGCCAGCGCGGCATAGGGGTCTTCCGGCGCGGCCTTCGCCATGGTGATGGCGCGCTCGATGGTGAACTGGCGGCCCTGTTCGGACAGGTCGGAGAACGCGACTCCGGCCTGGCGTTGGCCGACGAAGACGCGCACGCCGGCGTCCAGGCCTTCCGAGCGCTCGATATCTTCCAGCTTGCCGTCGCGGACGGAGAGTTCGGTGTGGCGCGACTCGGCGACCGAGGCTTCGGCATGATCGGCACCGGCCTTGCGGGCGCGGTCGATCAGGTCCGCGGCGATTTCCTGCAGGCGGGCGGCGTCGGGGGCGGATTGGGCTTGGGTCATGGCATGGCTATAGCGTCCGGCGCGCCCTGCGGGCAACGGGTCAGGTGATCGCTGCGCCGATCAGCAGCAGTAGGCTTGCCAGCAGCATCAGCCATGTCAGGCCGGTGCCGGTCACGCGGCCGATGCTGGGGCCGGGACTGGTCAGGAGGCCATAGCTGTAGACAATCCGACCGGTGGTCAGGGCCAGGCCGAGGGCATGGATCCACAGTGTGGAATACCCCGAGGCGGCCACCAAATAGAGGGCGATCAGTGCCAGCGGCACGTATTCCACGCCATTGCCGTGGGCGCGGCAGGCCTGTTCCAGCTTACGGTCGGTGCCATTGCCCAGGCTGATCTTGGCGCGCCGGCGGTGGCGCGACACATTTGCGGCCAGGCCCAGGACCAGCGCCATGTTGAGTGCGGCGTAGAGTGCGACCGCTTCCAGTCCCGTCATAATGTCCCCTTTCTCATTCCGTCTCGGCCGGTTCGTTGACCGCCTGGCGGATCGCATCGGCCAGCACGGCCGGTTCCTGTGCTCCGGACACAGCGAAACGGCCGTTGAAGATATAGGTCGGTACGCCCGAGACGCCGAGCTTGCGATAGAACATCTCTTCTTCCCAGACCGCCTTTTCGTCCCGGTCGGTGGCGAGGAGGCCGGCAATGATCGCGCCGTCCAGTCCTGCTCCGGCGGCGATTTCTGCCAGTACGGCCGGATCGCCGATATCACGGCTGTCCCGGAAGAACGCCTCGAACAGGCCCTCGGCGACGGGTGCGGCGAGGCCCTGACCTTCAGCCCATCGCATCACGCGGTGGGCGTTCAGCGTGTTGGGGCGGACCGGTATGTCGTCGAAGCGGAATTCGATTCCTGCCGCCGGTGCGGCCTGTTCCAGATAGTCGCGCATCTGTTTCCAGTGCGCGGAATTCCCGCCGGAGAATTTCGCCTTCATGTAGTCGCGATAGGGCTTGCCCTCGCGCGGCAGGGCCGGATCGAGCTGGTAAGGGCGCCAGAGCGTTTCCACTCGCACCTCGGGCACGCTGGCGACGGCCGCATCCCAGTTGCGCTTGCCGAGCCAGCACCAGGGGCAGACGAGATCGGCAACGATATCGACGGAGATTGAGTTAGCCATGCGCCAGAGTTAGGCGGTTTTGCTCGATAATGCGAGAGGTGCGCACGGCCGGATCGTCATCCCCCACGCCGGCAACACGCCAATGGAGACATCGACTGGGGGATGACGCCCACCGGCCATCCACCGACCGAGAAGGGCCTGCTCAGGCAGTGATGTCGAGCAGGGTATCCGTCATGTCCGCGGCCGTTCGTGCGACGGCGGCGGCTGCTGCGTGCGTTGCCTCGGCCCGTTTCACCGCCACCGCAGCCTGGATGATGTCCTGGCCCCGGACGGCATTGGCCACCATCTGGGACCCGGCGGCGCTGGCCTGGGACTGGGCGGCGATCATGCCGGTCACTGCGGTGTTGAAGGCAACGTTCATGACACGCAGACTATCGCGCGGTCGGCCGGAACGGCAGCGCTAACTGGCGACAGGGTTAAGGCATGGTTTCCAGGACGGGACGGGCGTCTGTCCCGGGGGATGCGCCGCATACCGTTCCCGCTATTGTCTTGCCGGGCTACGTGGGAGACAGTCGCAATCCATCAACGGCGAACGAAAGGTGCCTTATCCGTCATGACCACGTCTTCTTCCCCGACCCTCAAGGTTGAGTTCGATCTGTCCGATGCCGATCTCGACTTCTTCCGGGATCGCCTCGACAAGGCACGCGAGTCCCTGGGTGCGGCGGATGAGAGCCGGATCCTGTCCGGTGTTTCCGACATGCTGGACAAGGCCCGCGCCTCCAACCCGCCAGTGTTCGTCAAGCAGCGGCTCGACCAGCTTGGCCCGATGCTAGCGATGCTGGAAGACAAGGAATGGAAGCTGGAAGGCGAGGACCGCAAGAACGTACTCGACGCCCTGGCCTACTTCGCCGATCCGGATGATTTGATCCCCGACGCGACGCCGGTTCTTGGTTATGTCGACGATGCAATCATGATCGATCTTGTGGCCGCGAGCCTGACGGCAGAGCTGGAAGCCTATGCCGACTTCGTCGCCCACCGCGAGGATCTCAAGGCTGGCCAAGCCAAGGACCTCGCCCCGCTGGATGAGGCGCGCGACTTCATGCAGCAGCGCATGCGGCGCCGGCGGATGCGGGCCCGCGCGAGCGGCAGATGGCCCCACGCGACGACCATTCGTCACTATTTCTAGATTTGATGCCGAATTTGCCGGGGCGCGTACCGAGGGTGCGCGCCCCTTGGCTAGATGGCCCTGATCGCCGGCCGCCGCGTCTTCAGAAATTCGCCGACGCCGCGTGCGGCCTGGCGGATGCGCTGTTCGTTTTCCACCAGTGCCAGGCGGACATAGCCCTCGCCATGCTCGCCGAAGCCGATGCCGGGGGCGACGGCGACGCCGGCCTCCTTCATCAGCTGGATGGAAAATTCCAGCGATCCCATCTCCTCACACCCTTGCGGTAGCGGGGCCCAGGCGAACATCGAGGCCTCGGGCGCCGGGATGATCCAGCCGACCCGGCCGAAGCTTTCCACCAGAACGTCGCGCCGGTGCCTGTAAATGCGCCGGGTTTCCTCGACGCAGTCCTGCGGCCCGTCCAGCGCGGCACAGGCGGCAACCTGGACCGGCGTGTAGGCGCCATAGTCGAGATAGGATTTTACCCGGGCCAGGGCGCTGACGAGGCGCTCCGATCCCGCGGCGAAACCGACGCGGAAACCGGCCATGGAATAGGTCTTGGACATCGACGTGAACTCGATCGTCCGCTCCTTCGCGCCGGCCACCTGCAGCATGGACGGGCAGGGTTCGTCGCCGAAATAGATCTCGGCATAGGCCAGGTCGGACAGGATGAAGAGATCGTGCTTCTGCGCGAATTTCACCACATCCTTGTAGAAGTCCAGCGAGGCAGTCTGTGCCGTGGGGTTGGAGGGGAAACAGACCACGACGGCGATCGGGCTCGGGACCGAATGCCTCGCTGCATGCTCGAGCCCGCGGAGATAGTCTTCCGGCGAGGGGGCGTGCACATGCCGGATGGTGCCCCCGGCTATGAGGAAGCCGAAGGTATGGATGGGGTAGGAGGGCGATGGCGCCAGCACCACATCGCCCGGCGCCGTGATCGCCTGAGCGAGATTGGCAAAACCCTCCTTCGAACCCAGCGTAACGATGACTTCGGAGTCCGGATCCAGATCAACATCGAAACGGCGCTTGTAGTAGCGCGCCTGGGCCTTGCGCAGTCCGGCAATCCCGCGTGAGGCGGAATAACCATTGGTGCGCGCCTTGTCGGCGGTGTCCTTGAGCTTGTCCAGGATGTGCGGCGGTGTTGGCAGATCGGGATTGCCCATGCCGAAATCGATGATGTCGGCGCCGTCGGCCCGCAATTGCGCCTTCAGGCGATTGACTTCTTCGAAAACATAGGGCGGCAGGCGCTTTGTGCGGTGAAATTCCATTGCTTGATCCGGCATGCTCGAATTTTCTCCCACTAACGCACGGCTGCTGCGCCGCATCAAGAGGCTAGGGACAGGCCGGGGCCGGATTTCGCAGGATTGGTGGCCAGATTGGGGTTTTTGCGCTTGTCTTCCTGACATGCCGTGCAGAGGAAATCCTCGCCCATTGCCGCAACGCCCTCTAATCTCCCGTCAAAACTCGGGGAGAGACCATGTTCCAATCCATGATGACGCCGGTGCTGGCACTTGTCGCCTGGACGCTGGTGATGTGGCTGTGGATGTATGCCACGCGCATTCCGGCCATGCAGAAGGCCGGAATCGATGCCGGAAAAATTCAGGACCCGGCCGAGCTGAACTCATTGCCCATCGAGATCCGCCGCATCGGGCACAATTACAACCATCTGCACGAACAGCCGGTGATCTTCTATGCGCTGGCGATCTATTCCCATCTGGTCGGGGTGGCCGACGAGCTGAACATCATGCTGGCCTGGGCCTATGTAGGCCTGCGCATCCTGCATTCGCTCATCCAGGCCCTGTGGAACTTTGTTCCGGTGCGCTTCCTGGTCTTCGTCGCGGGGAGCCTGGTGCTGATCGCGATGACAGTGCGGAACGGGATCGCCTTGTTCTAGCGGATCAAGCACCTTTACCGGGAAGCGCGTAGCGCCATCCGGGGGCTCGGGTCCCCGATCGGAACCCTCCCACGGTCGGGAGACCGTGCGTCCCGGCGAAGGCGGGCGATCCGCCGCCACAGCAAAATCATCTTTTCCCTCGCTCTCACAGCCCCTAAACACTAGCCCCATGCACGCACCCGAAGCCCGACTCGCCCAGGTGATCGACCGGTTCGACCAGGTGGAAGCCCGCCTGGGGGCCGCGGCCGATCCCGATGAAATTGTCAAACTCTCGAAGGAGCATGCCGAGCTCAAGCCCGTGGCCGAGAAGGCGAACGAGCTCAAGGCTGCGCGCCAGGAACTTGAGGACCTGGCCGAGATGATGGAAAGCGGCGACGCCGAAATGGCGGACATGGCACGCGACGAATACTACCAGCTCAAGGAACGCCTGCCCGATCTCGAGCATGAAATGTCATTGCTGCTGCTGCCGAAGGATCGTGACGACAGCGCCAATGCCCTGATCGAGATCCGCGCCGGCACGGGCGGCGACGAGGCCGCCCTGTTCGCCGGCGATCTCTACGGCATGTATCAGCGCTATGCCCAGCTGCAGGGCTGGAGCTGGGAACTGGTCTCGGCGTCCGAGGGCGAACATGGCGGCTTCAAGGAAGTCATCGCCGCCGTGTCGGGCAACGGCGTGTTCGGACGGCTGAAATTCGAAAGCGGCGTACACCGGGTCCAGCGCGTGCCGGCGACGGAAAGCCAGGGGCGGATTCACACCTCGGCGGCCACGGTTGCCATCATGCCGCAGCCGGAGGATGTCGATATCGATCTCGACATGAACGAGGTCCGCGTCGATACGATGCGCGCTTCTGGTGCGGGCGGGCAGCACGTCAACAAGACCGACAGCGCGGTCCGCATGACCCATATTCCTACCGGGCTGGTCGTGGTCTGCCAGGAAAAGTCCCAGCACCAGAACCGGGCTCGGGCCGCCGAGTTGCTGAAGGCCAAGCTCTACGACATGCAGCGCGAGGCTGCCGCCGCTGAACGCGCGGCGGAACGCAAGGGGCAGATCGGATCCGGCGACCGGTCCGAGCGCATCCGCACCTATAATTATCCCCAGGGCCGCGTGTCCGATCACCGCATCAATCTCACCCTCTACAAGCTGGAGGACATTGTTGCCGGAGACGGGCTGGACGAAGTGATATCGGCCCTGATTGCGGAAGATCAGGCGGCCCGCCTGGCGGCGCTGGAAGACGCCTGAGCCGGTCATGTCCGGACCTTTCGACAAGCTGGTGAGCGAAGCCCGGGCCGAATTCGATGCTGCGGACAGCAAACCCCTTCGCGAAGCCTGGCAGGGGCTCGGTCTTGCGGATATCCGCCGCGACCTCGTGCGGCGCTTGGCCGAGGCCGGCATCGGCGAGGCCGAGGCGGAGACGCGCCATCTGCTGGCTCGTGTTCTTGCGCCCGATACGCTGGCGCAGGCCCTTGCCGATCCGGCCCTGGTCTCCTGGCAGCGCATCGCGCATCTGGCTGATCTGTCCTGGCTGCGCCTTCAGCGCAAGCCTCTCAGCCAGGTTCTGGGTTCGCAACCCTTCTGGACTCTCGATCTCAAGGTGACGTCCGATGTGCTGACCCCGCGGGCCGACACCGAAATCCTGGTGGAGGCCGTGCTGGCGCGTTGCGAAACGGACGAGGCCGTCCTCCTCGATCTGGGCACCGGATCCGGTGCGATACTGCTGGCCTTGCTCAGCGAGCGACTCGGCTGGAGCGGGCTGGGCGTCGAGCTGTCCGAAGCGGCACTCGCCGTGGCGCGGGACAACGCGATGCGTTGCCGTCTGGCGAATCGTGCCCGCTTCCTGCGAGGGCGTTGGAGCGAAGGGCTGGCCGGTGCGGCCTTCGATATCGTGGTGTCCAACCCGCCCTACATCGTTTCCAGTGTGCTGGCCGGACTGGACCCGGAAGTGCGCGACCACGAACCGGGCATCGCCCTGGATGGCGGCGGGGACGGGCTGGACGCTTATCGTGCGATCTTGGGCGACATGCGGCGAATCCTCAGACCCGGTGGGCTTTTCGCGCTGGAGATCGGCTACGACCAGGGCGCGACGGTATCGGCGCTTGCACGGTTGGCGGGTCTGGCGGAGATCGCTGTTGTCCCGGACCTGGCGGGCCATGACCGTGTGGTTATCGGATGCAACAGTTAAAAGGGCTTGGAATGCGCGCTTTGGCGGTCTAGGGTCGATCCCACGGCAGGTGGATCGCGCCAGTACGGGGGTCTCGCGCGGCCGGATGAGCCACCTGCCTTTATCCGGCCAATTCGACGATCAACGTGATTGAAGGCGCACAGGCTTGCACCTGCAAATGCACAGCAAAGCCAGATAGTTTGAATAGCATCGCTGTTAACCAGGGATAGGCGATATGAAGCGTCAACGCGGTCGAGGACGTAAGTCCGGAAACCCGGCAAACCGCAGCTATGAGAGCAATGGCCCGGAAGTGAAGATCCGCGGCAATGCCTCCCAGATTTACGACAAGTATCTGCAGCTGGCGCGCGATGCGTCGTCGGCAGGGGACCGGGTGCGCGCCGAAAACCTCTACCAGCACGCCGAACACTATTTCCGCATCATCCAGGCCAATCAGCCCAAGCGCGATCCGAACCAGGATGACAGCGACAATGCCGAAGCATCCGGCGATGACGAGGATTACGATCAGTCCTCCGACGACAACCAGTCCCCGGGCAATAGCGGGCAATCCCGCAATCGCCGGGGCCGGGGCCGTCAGCGCCAGCAACCGCAGCAGCAGTCCGGTCAGGACGATCCGCTGGGTGTGGTGACGCCGGAAGGTGAAGCATCCTCGGCCAATGGCGAGGACAAGTCCGACAGCTCGGGCGATAGCGAGGACGATGCGCCGCGCCGCCGGACCCGCCGGCCGCGCCGCACCAAGGCCGAGATCGCAGCCGACAAGGCTGCTGCGGAAGCCGCGCTGGAAAACGCCGGTTCCGGCTCGGATGATGGCGACCGTACAGGTGGTGGCGACGATTCCACCAGCGAAGCGGCCTAGTCAGCCGATCGGCTCCACCGGATCGCCCAGGGCGATCCGGCCGCTGGACTTTACGTCGAGATATAGGCCGCAATCGGTGTGGCCATAGTGTTCAAACAGGATTTTCGGCACGTCGATATCGCGTGTGCCGGTGGCCAGGTTGACGCTGGTGGCGGCGCAGCGGCCGATGCGCCGTTCGACCCGCAGGCGAACTTCGCCGATTCGGATATCCTGGCCGGTCCAACCGAATTCGGCCCAGGGCTCCAGGCCGTCGATCAGCACATTGCCGCGAAAGCGGACCGGGTCGAGCGGCTTACCCGCCGTTTCCGACAGGTCGCGAACCGAGGCGGCATTGATCAGCGAAATGTGCGGCTCGGGTATGTCGGTCATCGCCTGACCGGGCGCGTGGACGATGCGCAGACCGCCGCGAATGTCCTCGCCCAGCAGGTCGTTCAGCAGGTCGAATAGCGGCGGATGGGTTGCTGCGTCGTCGAGGATCACGCTCGTCTCGCGACCGTCGAGCGATACGGTGAACCGCCGGTCCAGCGTGCAGTAGCGGCAGCTCAGCCGGGCCAGCCCTGCCTGTCCGGCCAGCATCAGGAAATGCTTTTTCTTCACATGCGCCGGATGGGCCGGATCGAACGGACTTTGACCGTGCTCAATGGCGAAGGCGCGATCGTCTGGAAGAGTATGGCCCGCTTCAAGGTCAACTTCGGTCAGCCAGTCAGGGCCGAGACCTTTTACGGGAAAGCGGGCGATCGCGGTAAGCTGGGGCATGCGGGCTGAGTCGAACCGGTCTGGAGGGGCCAAATGTCGCGACTGAAACACTTGTGTGACATGCACGCCACACCTACATGCCAGTCGAAACGCGAACGCACCGTGCTTGAACAAGGCGGTGCGGCGCACCCTATCTCGCCTCAATCGGGAGATCGACATGGATTTTGAAAACTACACGGACCGGGCCCGGTCCATCGTCCAGGCTGCGCAAGGCCTGGCGCTGAAGTCGAACCACCAGCAATTTACCCCCGAACATGTTCTCAAGGCCCTGCTCGACGACGAGGCCGGGCTGGCTGCCAATCTCGTCGAGGCCGCCGGCGGGCGCGTACGCCAGGTCCAGGACGGGACCGACCAGGCGCTCGCCGGCCTGCCCAAGGTCGAGGGCGGTCAGGGCAAGCTCTATCTGGCGCCTGAAACCGCCAAACTGTTCGGGGCGGCCGAGGAGGCCGGAAAGAAGGCGGGCGACCAGTATGTCACCGCCGAACGGCTGCTGCAGGCGATTACCCTGACACCGGGCAACAAGGCGCATGACGTGCTGAAGGCAGCGGGCGTGACGCCGCAGGCGCTGAATACCGCGATCAACGATCTGCGTCAGGGCCGGACCGCCGACAGCCAGTCGGCCGAGGACAGCTACGAGGCGCTGAAGAAGTATGCCCGCGACCTCACCGAAGTGGCGCGCGGGGGCAAGCTGGATCCGGTGATCGGACGCGACGAGGAAATACGCCGCACCATCCAGGTACTCTCACGCCGGACCAAGAATAATCCGGTCCTCATCGGCGAACCCGGTGTCGGCAAGACCGCGATCGCGGAGGGCTTGGCCCTGCGCATCGTCAATGGCGATGTGCCGGAGAGCCTCAAGGACAAGCGCCTGCTGGCGCTGGATATGGGTGCGCTGATTGCCGGAGCGAAGTATCGCGGCGAGTTCGAGGAGCGCCTGAAGGCCGTGCTCAACGAGGTGACCTCGGCGGACGGTCAGATCATCCTCTTCATTGACGAGATGCACACCCTCGTTGGCGCCGGCAAGACGGACGGGGCGATGGATGCGTCCAACCTGCTCAAACCGGCCCTGGCGCGCGGCGAGCTGCACTGTGTCGGTGCGACCACGCTGAACGAATACCGCAAGCATGTCGAAAAGGACGCAGCCCTGGCACGGCGCTTCCAGCCGGTCTTCGTCGACGAGCCGAGCGTCGAGGACACGGTCTCCATCCTGCGGGGGTTGAAGGAAAAATACGAGGTGCACCATGGTGTGCGCATCGCCGACAGCGCTATCGTGGCGGCGGCCTCGCTGTCCAATCGCTACATCACCGACCGTTTCCTGCCGGACAAGGCCATCGACCTGATGGACGAGGCCGCCTCGCGTCTGCGCATGCAGGTCGATTCGAAGCCGGAGGAGCTTGACGAGATCGATCGCCGGGTGATCCAGCTGAAGATCGAGGCCGAGGCGCTGAAGAAGGAAAACGACGACGCATCGAAGGAGCGTCTCACGGGGTTGAACAAGGAACTGGCCGAGCTTGAAGGCCGGTCCGCTGAACTGACGGCCGCCTGGCGCGCGGAGAAGGAAAAGCTGGCCTCGGCGACGACGCTGAAGGAAGAGCTGGATCGCGCCCGCAACGAGCTGGTCGATGCGGAGCGCCGCGGCGATCTCGCCAGGGCCTCCGAGATCAAATATGGCCGCCTGCCGGAACTCGAGCGCAAGCTGGCCGAGGCAGAAGCCGAAGGCGATGGCGCCGACGGACAGATGGTGCAGGAAGTCGTCGACGACGAGCAGATCGCCCATGTCGTCTCGCGCTGGACCGGTGTGCCCGTCGACAAGATGCTCGAAGGCGAGCGCGACAAGCTCTTGCGCATGGAAGATGCGCTGCACAATCGCGTCGTTGGCCAGGAAGCTGCGCTCAACGCCGTATCGGATGCCGTGCGCCGCGCGCGGGCCGGCCTGAAGGATCCAGCGCGCCCGATCGGTTCCTTCCTTTTCCTCGGCCCTACCGGCGTCGGCAAGACCGAGCTGACCAAGGCGCTCGCCGAATTCCTGTTCGACGATGAGGGGGCGGTCACGCGCATGGACATGTCGGAATACATGGAGAAACACTCCGTCGCCCGCATGATCGGCGCGCCGCCGGGCTATGTCGGGTACGAGGAGGGCGGCGCCCTCACTGAAGCCGTGCGCCGGCGGCCCTACCAGGTCGTGCTGCTGGACGAGATCGAGAAGGCGCATCCAGATGTGTTCAACGTGCTGCTGCAGGTGCTCGACGACGGCCGTTTGACGGACGGCCAGGGACGCACGGTGGATTTCCGCAACACGATCATCATCATGACGTCAAACCTGGGTGCCGAATTCCTGCAGCAGGTCTCCGACGCGGAAGAGGCACGCGACCAGGTGATGAATGCCGTGCGCGGGCATTTCCGTCCCGAATTCCTCAATCGGGTCGACGAGATCATCCTGTTCCGCAAGCTGGCGCAGGAGCATATGGGTGCCATCGTGGACATCCAGATCCAGCGGCTGGCCAGGCTGCTGGAAGACCGCCGCATGACGGTCGAACTGGACGGCACGGCCCGCGAATGGCTGGCGGCCAAGGGGTACGATCCGGCCTACGGCGCCCGTCCGCTCAAGCGCGTTATCCAGAAGGAGCTGCAGGACCCGTTGGCCAGGCTGCTGCTGGAAGGCGGGATCAAGGACGGCGACACGATCCAGGTCTCGACCGAGGCCGGCGTGCTGACGGTCAACGGCGTCGCCATCGGCCAGCGTGCACCGCTGCATGCGGTAGTGAACTGAGCGAAAGGGCGGGGGGGGGCTCCGTCTGGAGCGCCCCCGCCCGGTCTAGACGGCGATGGTGAGATGCGGTCGGCCGTTTGACGTGCGGGCCGCCGAAATTCCGTTGCGATCGACCATTGCGTTGATGCGCTTGCGCCAGGCGGAAAAGCTCCCGAATGTCACCACATCGACCGCTTCGTCGAGGTCGAGCGTTACGCGATAGTGTGTTCCGTCGCCGAGCCGTGCCAGTCCGATGATCCTGCCGGTAAAGGCTTGTCCGAGATAGCGTCCGGACACGTGCGCATCCAGGGCCAGCGGGTTTGCGGGGCGATTGCCGCAGGCGGCGTGCAGCGTGTTCCAGTCGCGATAGCCGTATTGGTGCGCGACCAGTTCCAGTGCTTCCGAGTGAGCGATGAAATTGCCTTCCGCCTCGAGTGATCTGCGCAGGCGTTTTGCCTGAGCTTTCAATGCATCGAGCCCGGGAAGGGGAGTGGGGTTCGTCATATCGTCCTCATGCCGTATCGCATGCGGGTATCGGATGGGGCTCGCACTGCCATCGCGCCGCATGGGAAAGGTCATGGGGCATCTGGATGTGTCGGGGAGATTTCACCAAGGCTTGCGCCCGCGAGCGGCAGGCATCTCCCGTGCCTTCATGCCGTGTAGCCCGGGCTGTGTAAGCGGTCAATCGGCAGGCAAGTCCGGCACGGCGTGCCGCAATGCCCGGTCCAGCGCGGCCCGGTCGTCGCCGTCGAGCGCATCGAGCAGGGCGCTGATGCGCCGCCTGAGCGCCTCATAGGTCGCTTCGAACGCGGCGCGGCACTCGGCGGGGTCTTCGATATAGGCCGGGTCCGGCAGGCCCCAATGGGCCTTGACCGGAGCGCCGGGCCAGACCGGGCACGCTTCGGCGGCGGCGTTGTCGCAGACGGTGATGACGGCGTCGATCACCGGCACCCCGTCGGCTGCAAACTCGTCCCAGCTTTTCGAACGCAGACCGGTTGTGTCGTGACCGTGCGCCCTGAGCGTTTTCAGCGCAACCGGGTGCGGCTGGCCCTTGGGCCGGGAACCGGCGGAAAAGCCGCGCAGGCGGCCCTTGCCCAGATCGGTAAACAGGACTTCGCCCAATATGGATCGGGCGGAATTGCCGGTACACAGTACAAGAATATTGAGCATGGAGCGCCTCGCGTCAGGCGCCAAGAGCTAGCGCAGCCCCATGCTTATTTCAACAATTGTTGAATCAATTCGGGCCTATTGCGCCCCGTTTCCGGCGTCGGCCATCATGGGCTGGTCCGTGTCTGCGGCCGGCCGGGCGGCGTCGCGGATCGCCAGGATGCGGTCCCGTTCGGCCTCGAAGAGCGGAATTTCGTCGGCATTCAGCTGGCGGCCCGTCGGCAGATCCAGCGTCATCGGGTTCACCGGCGTGCCATTGTGATGGACTTCATAATGCAGGTGCGGTCCCGTCGACCGGCCGGTCGTGCCGACATAGGCGATCACCTGGCCCTGGGACACGCGCGATCCGGCCCGGATGCCGCGGGCGAAACCGTTCAGGTGCGCATAGGCAGTCTGATAGCCGTTGGCGTGGCGAATGCGGACGTAATTGCCAAAACTGCCATAACGGTTGGCCCGTTCCACGACGCCATTGCCGGCTGCAAAAACCGGCGTACCGCGCGGAGCGGCGAAGTCGGTGCCGTTGTGGCGGCGTGTATAGCCCAGGATAGGATGACGGCGGGCGCGCGAGAAATGCGAAGACAGGCGCGCGCCGTTGATCGGTGTCAGCATGAGCAGCCGTTGGGCGCTGGCGCCGTCGGCGCTGTAATAGCCGATAATGCCGTCCGGCGTTTCGAAGCGGAAAAATTCCTTCGGTTCGCCGCGGCCTTCATAACGTGCGTAGAGGATGTCGCCGGTCCGGGCGGTCTCGCCCTCCTCATCGACAAAACGCTCGAAGACGATGTCGAATTCATCGCCCGGCTGGATCGAGCGCTGGAAGTCGATGGCGTAGGCCAGCACTCCCGCCAGTTCCACGACCACACGGTCGGTGGCGCCGGCATTGAGGGCATCGACATAGAGCGATGTGGTGATGTCGCCTGTCGCGCGCACCATTTCCCGGTCGAACTGGGCGATTGTCTCGCGGGCGCGGTATTCGTCGTTCCAGGTCCGCGCCACCGTGATCGAACGCTCCACGTCGGGACGGAAGGACAGGCCGTTCAGCCGCACATCCGCCTCGGCTTCACCGTTGTCCGGAAGCGGTTCGACATAAAGCCGGATGCGTTCGCCGGCCCGCAGATAGCGAAGGTCGTAGACGGTATTCAGTGCGGAGACGGCGCGCGCGGCCTCGACCCGGTCGATACCGGCATCGTCCAGAAGGCCGGCGAGCGTTCCTCCGCGGGGCACTTCGCGTTCGACCTGGATCGTGGTCGTGCAGCGCGTGCAGTCGGTGAAGGCAGCGTCGTTGAGGGCGACCGGGTCCAGGGCCGTGACCGGTGTCATGCCGGGCGGCGCGGCCGCGATGTCCCGGTGTGCGACACTGCCCATCTCCACGGACAAGAGATCGGTATCGATGAGCGGCGCGTCGAGCACGCCGGCTGTTTCGATGGTGGCGGCATCGCTCTGCGGCTCACGGCCCGTCATCAGGGCGATCAGGAGCAGAGCGGACAGGCTCAGGCTGGCCACGGCCACTAGGCCGCGGGTGCGATGGGCATCGGCGCGGGATACGTCAAATCCGGACATGTCGGTGTCCATACTCCGGTCAGCGTTGAATGACACGTGGTTCACACGGTATGTCTAGCAAAACTCGCACCGTCCGGCCCGGATCATGTCCAGACCGCGCGGTTTGAGTGCCCCCTCCAACCGGGGCCGAATCATGTCTTGGACCGATCCGGTTGCCAAGTCCTTTCCGCGCGTGGGACAAATCGCGTGCTGCGAAAACGCGCGAGACACGAAAAGAATCGTGTATCCATAACACCATGCTTGATGAATTTCCTTCCGAACTCACCGCCGAACAGCTGGCAGCCCTGCTCTGCGCCCGGCTGTGTCACGACCTTGTCAGCCCCGTGTCTGCGCTGGGGGCAGCGCTCAGCGTTCTGGACGACGACGAGTCGGTTGAGATGCATGAGGATGCCATGGGCCTGGTCCGCGAAAGCGCACGCCAGTCCCAGGCAAAGCTGGAGTTTTCGCGGCTCGCCTTCGGTGCGGGCGGCTCGGCACCGGGCGTGCTCGACACACGCGAACTGCATCGGCTGACGAAAAACATGTATCAGGCCTACAAGCCCGAAATAGTCTGGAAGGTCGAGGCGGCGGGCCTGGAAAAGGCGGCGGCCCGCCTTCTGCTCAATCTGTGTACGCTGGGGGTCGATGCGGCGCCGCGTGGTGGCACGGTGACGGTCGAGGCGACCAGTTCGGCCGGAGGAGCGCGGCTGCGTGTGGTCACCGAGGGGCCGCGGGCCCGGCTGGAACAGGGTACCGCCCTGGCTCTGGAGGGCCAGGCGCCGGAACACGGTTTCGACGGCCGCTCCATCCAGCCCTATTATACGGCCCTCATTGCCCGGGGTGCCGGAGGGCGTGTGAGCGCGCATGCCGACGGGGAGCGCGTCGAATTTCAGGCCCTCGTAAAGCCGCCGGAAGGCATGATCGGATGATGCCTGTTCCCGGTCATATCGTATTCCAAGACCCCGTGGTGCGGCCAACAGTCCGTTAACCAAGGCCTGTCACGGTGCGGTGGAATCAAGACCGTACGGGGCATGCCATGGATGATCTCATCAGCGAGTTTTTGACGGAAACGGCCGAGAGCCTGGATGTCATCGACACGGAGCTGGTGCGCTTCGAGAACAATCCCGACGACCGGGCCATTCTCGATAACATTTTCCGCCTCCTGCACACCGTCAAAGGTACGTGCGGCTTTCTCGGATTGCCGCGCCTCGAAGCCGTCGCGCACGCCGGCGAGACCCTGCTGGGAAAATTCCGCGATGGCGAACTGACCGTCAGCCCGCCGATGGTCACGCTCGTGCTTCAGGCGATCGACCAGATCAAGGTGCTGCTTGAAGCGCTTGAAGCGACAGGACAGGAACCGGCCGGCGAAGACGCCGAACTGATCGCGCGCCTGGAAGATGCGGCGATGGGCAGGCTGGAAGATACGGCCGACGAGGCGGAGGCGGCTACTCCGGAAAACTGGGACAATGATCTCGGCCGCGAACTGCGCCCGGGCGAGGTTTCGCTTGCCGATCTTGAAGCGGCTTTCCAGAACGCCGATGTCGATGCGGATAGTGACCCTGCCGCCCAGGAAACGCCCGCGGCTGCCGAGGTCGAGCATCTCGGCGCTGGCGATTTCGATCCGGAACTGGGCCGCGAGCTGCGCCCTGGCGAGGTATCCGCTGCCGAGCTCGAAGCCGCCTTCATGAGTGCCGAGGTCGATCCGGCCAATGACCCCAATGCCGGCAAGGAAAGCCTGATCACGGCCGACATGAGCAAGGAAGAGGCCCTGCAGACGGCCGTGGCCCAGCTCAAGGGTAGTGAAGATGCCGGCGCTGGCGAAGGCGGACCGCGCGTTCAGCAGACTGTTCGTGTTACCGTGGATGTGCTCGAAGGCCTGATGACCACTGTGTCGGAACTCGTTCTGACGCGGAACCAGCTGATGCAGACCATCCGCGGGATGGAAGATGACGAGCTGAAAGGCCCGCTGCAGCGCCTGTCCGCCGTGACCGGCGAATTGCAGGACGGCGTCATGAAGACGCGAATGCAGCCGATCGGCGATGCCTGGCGCAAGCTGCCGCGGATCGTTCGCGATGTGTCCACCGATCTTGGCAAAAAGATCGAACTGGTCATGGAGGGCCAGGACACCGAACTCGACCGCCAGGTCCTCGAATTGATCAAGGACCCGCTCACGCACATGGTGCGCAACTCCGCCGACCACGGTCTGGAGACGCCGGCCGAGCGGGCCAAGGCGGGCAAGCCGGAAAAGGGCACAATCAAGCTTGCCGCCTATCATGAAGGCGGTCACATCATCATTTCCATTGCCGATGACGGCAAAGGTCTCGACACCCGGCGCATCGGCGAAAAGGCTCTGGAGAAGGGCCTGACCACGCACGAAGAGCTGGAGCGGATGACGGATGCGCAGATCCACCGTTTCATCTTCTCCGCCGGGTTCTCGACGGCTGCCAAGGTGACCAATCTGTCAGGCCGCGGCGTCGGCATGGACGTGGTGCGCACCAATATCGAGCAAATCGGCGGCGTCATCGACGTATCCTCGACGACAGGCCGGGGTTCGCATTTCTCGATCAAGATTCCGCTTACGCTCGCCATCGTTTCGGCCCTGATCGTGGGCTGTGACGAACAGCGCTTCGCCATTCCCCAACTCGCCGTCCGCGAACTGGTCCGCGTCGGTGCCGGATCGGAGCATACGGTGGAGAAACTCCACGGTGCCCGCGTCATGCGCCTTCGCGACCGGCTGATGCCGATCGTCGACCTGCATGACGTGCTCGGCGTTGGAGAAGCCTATGGCGGAGGCGAAGACGAAGCTGCCTTCGTGGTGGTGCTCGATGCCGGCGGCCGCAATGTCGGCCTTGTCGTGGACAATGTCCTCGATACCGAGGAAATCGTGGTGAAGCCGCTCTCGGAATCCCTGCGCAATGTATCGGCCTACTCCGGAGCCACCATTCTGGGCGACGGTTCGGTGATCATGATTCTCGATCCGAACGGCCTGGCCGGAGAGATCGTCTCGGCACTGGAAGAAGATGCTGCCTACGATCTGTCGAGCGCCACCGTGACCGAACTGGATCAGCAGACGCAGCGCCTGCTCCTCGTGCGAGCCGGCGGCGAGGAACCCAAGGCGGTCCCGCTCGCCCTGGTCACACGTCTGGAGGAGTTCGATCCGGCGACGATCGAAACGACGAATGGTCGCCAGGTTGTGCAGTATCGTGGCCGCCTGATGCCGATCGTACCGCTGAGCTCGGAAATCCGCAGTGTGGAAGGCCAGCGCCAGCCGGTTCTGGTCTTCGCCGAAAACCATACCGCCATCGGCCTCGCGGTCGACCAGATCGTCGATGTGGTGGAAGAGCGTGTCGATCTGCAGATGTCTTCGGACAAGCAGGGCGTTATTGGCTCCGCCATCATCAAGGGCAAGGCGACCGACGTCGTCGATATCGCCTGGTATCTCGACCAGTCGCGCGCTGGCGACATTCAGCGCCGCTCGACCTCGCGCCGCCGCAAGGTGCTGCTGGTCGACGCCGACGCGTTTGCGCGCCGCATGATCGCACCGCTGCTGGCGGCTGCGGGCTATGACGTGACTCCGGCTGGCGGATTGCATGAGGTGAAGGTGATTGCTGAAGCTGGCGAGACCTTCGATGCGCTGGTCGGCGACCCCGGCGGCATCGACCGGATCCGTAAGGAAGGCTTCTGGCCCGATCTTCCGGCGCTCGGTGTTACAGACTGGCCGGACGATACGCCGGCCGACGGTCTGACGGCAGTACTGCCCCGCTCCGACCGCGGCGCGCTGATTGCCGCCCTCGACCAGTTTTCCCATGAGGAGAAAGTGGCATGACCACGCATCACCACAGCGACAGTTCCGAACTCAGCGCCGAAGCGATGAACGAGTATGTGTCGGTGCGCATCGGTGATCAGCTCTTCGGGGCTCCGGTCGACCAGATCCGCGAGGTCTTTGCGCCGCAATCGGTCACGCATGTGCCTCTGGCCCCCGACGAGGTCGCCGGGCTTTTGAACCTGCGCGGCCGTATCGTTACGGCCATCGACGCGCGCCGCCGCCTCGGTCTCACTCCGCGTGAGAAGACCGAGACGGGCATGGCGCTAGGCGTCGAGCGCGGGAACGAAATATTCGGACTTATCGTGGACAGTGTCGGCGAGGTGCTTCGTCGTCCGAGGGCGGAGCTGGAACCGGTTCCCGCCCATGTCGACGCCCGCTGGCGGTCCATGGTCAAGGGTGTGCACCGGCTGGAAAAGGAACTGCTCGCCGTGCTCGATGTGTCAGCCGTCATTGGAACGGCGGCCCGCAAGAACGAAGCGGCTTAAGCTAGGGGTGAAAGGTATGAAAACCTGTCTCGTCGTGGACGACTCCCGGGTGATCCGGAAGGTCGCACGAAAAATTCTCGAAGAGCTCGACTTCAACTGTGTTGAGGCGGCGGACGGGTCCGAAGCCCTGGAGGCGTGCCGCAAGCAGATGCCTGACGCGGTTCTGCTGGACTGGAACATGCCGGTGATGAACGGGCTCGACTTCGTCAAGGCGCTGCGCCGCGAAGAAGGCGGCGACAAGCCGGTGGTGGTGTTCTGCACGACCGAGAACGACATGGCGCACATCACCGAAGCGCTTCGCGCCGGTGCCGACGAATACGTCATGAAACCGTTCGACGGTGACATTATCGAATCGAAGTTCCAGCAGACCGGATTGCTGCGCGCCTCTTAAGGGAGTTTCCCATGCCGGAACTCGCCAAAAGCGGCGCTCCCGCAAGCTCTATCGCCAAAGTTCTCGTTATCGACGACAGCGCCGTGGCGCGCGGTCTGATGACACGCTGGGTCGACGAAGATCCGGATCTCACCCTGGTCGGAGCCGCTGTCGACGGCGAACAGGGCCTGAAAAAGGCCGAGGAATACAAGCCCGACCTGATCGTGCTTGACGTGGAAATGCCCAAGATGGACGGCCTCGCCGCGCTACCGCTTCTGTTGAAGACGGTGCCGGGTGCGAAGGTCGTGATGGCGTCGACACTGACCCGCCGTGGCGGTGAAGTGACGATCCGGGCCTTGTCGATGGGGGCTGCCGACTATGCGCCCAAACCCCAGGCCGGCCGCCTGGCGGGCGCCGAGGAGTTTCGGCGCGATCTGCTGACCAAGCTGAAGGCACTCGCGCCGCGGCCGATCCCGCCAGTTCCTACAGCCGAGGATGTGCCGGCCCCGCCGGCACCTGTTGCCCGCACTTCCGTGCCGCCGGCCGCCCCGCCGGCCCCGGCCAGGAAGGCGCACGCGCCGGTCGCCCAGCCTCCGGCATCGCGCGGCGTAACGCAAAAGCATATCTGCCGGCCCGAGATTATCGCTGTTGGCTCGTCGACGGGAGGCCCTCAGGCTCTGCGCGACGTCGTTGCGGCCTTCCCGACGGATCTGCGTGCGCCGATCGTGATTGCCCAGCATATGCCGGCGCTGTTCACCAAGATCCTGGCGGAACATCTCTCCAAAGCCTGTTCGCTTCGTTGCAAGGAGGCCGAGGATGGCGAACGCCTGGGCGGTGGTGCGATCTATATCGCGCCGGGGGATTTTCATCTCACGGTGCGCAAGGATGCGGCGGGATTTTACGCGGTGCTCGACCAGACACCTCCCGTAAATTTCTGCCGCCCTGCCGTCGACCCGCTGTTCCAGTCTGTCAGCGAGGCGACTGGCGGCAAGGCGCTCGGCGTCATCCTGACGGGTATGGGCCATGATGGCCGCGAGGGTGCAAGGTTCCTGCGCAATGCCGGTGGCACCATCCTCGCCCAGGACGAGGCAACGAGCGTCGTCTGGGGCATGCCCGGCGCGGTCGCCGAAGCGGGCCTGGCGGATGAAATACTGCCCCTGGCCAAGATCGGCGCCGGCATCGTCCAGTGCGCGAAAAACGGAATGTGAGCATGATCAAGACCGAGGACATCCAATATGTGGCCGCCGAAGCGTACAAGCGCTCCGGTCTCGTTCTGTCGACCGACAAGGGTTACCTGCTGGAGAGCCGTCTGGCCCCTCTGGCCCGGGCGGAAGGCTTCCCCTCGATCGAGGGCCTGATCGCGGCGGCCCGTCGCGAGAGCGCCGACCGGCTTCTGTGGGCGATCACCGAGGCACTGGCCACGCACGAGACCTTCTTCTTTCGCGATAGTACGCCATTCGACCTGTTCAAGCAGGAAATCCTGCCCGTGCTGTCGCGCGCCCGCGGCAATAGTGGCACGATCCGCATCTGGTGTGCGGCCTGTTCGTCCGGTCAGGAACCCTATTCCCTGGCCATGATCCTGGACGAGGAGCGCGCGCGCCTGGGCAATCTGCGCTTCGAGATCATTGCCACCGACATGGCGCCGCGTGTCCTGGAAAAAGCCAAGGCCGGTGTCTACTCGCAATTCGAAGTGCAGCGCGGCCTTCCGATCCAGCGCCTGGTGCAGCATTTCGACCAGAATGGCGACCAGTGGCGGGTGAAGTCGAACCTGCGTTCGATGGTGACGTTTCAGAAGCAGAACCTGCTCGACAATTTCAACGGGATGGGCACGTTTGACGTCATCTTCTGCCGCAATGTGCTGATCTATTTCGACGCGGACACCAAGAAGCGCGTGCTGACACGCCTGGCGGCGCAGACGGCGACCGACGGGTATCTCGTGATGGGAGCTGCGGAGACCGTCGTCGGCCTGTCGCAGGATTATGCGCCGGTGGAAGGCCGGCGGGGGCTTTATGGCCGGTCCGGTGTCGCGAAGTCGCAGGCGGCCTGATCGCTCATTTCGCAGCCAGACCATGAAAACCCCCTGCCAGCGGCGGGGGGTTTTTCTGTGTCCGCAGGGGGCGGCGCACGAAAAAACCCGGGCCAAGGCCCGGGTTTTCTCAGGTCGAGATGTGAGGCCGGATCAGGACGCGGCTTTCTCTTCCACCGGGTCGCGTAGCACATAGCCACGTCCCCAGACCGTCTCGATGTGGTGTTCCCCCTGTGTGGCGGCCGCGAGCTTCTTGCGGAGCTTGCAGATGAAGACGTCGATGATCTTCAGCTCCGGCTCGTCCATGCCGCCATAGAGGTGGTTGAGGAACATTTCCTTGGTGAGTGTCGTGCCCTTGCGCAGGGAGAGCAGCTCGAGCATCTGGTATTCCTTGCCGGTCAGGTGCACGCGCTGGCCTTCGACCTCGACCGTCTTGGCGTCGAGATTCACGGCGATCGAACCGGTGCGGATGATCGACTGGGAATGGCCCTTGGAGCGGCGGACGATGGCGTGGATGCGCGCGATCATCTCGTCCTTGTGGAAGGGCTTGGTCATATAGTCGTCGGCGCCACAGCCCAGGCCGCGCACCTTGTTGTCGATGTCGGCATTGCCGGTCAGGATCAGGATCGGCGTGTCGATCTTCGACATGCGCAGCGTCTTGAGGACGTCGAAGCCCGGCATGTCCGGCAGGTTCAGGTCGAGCAGGATGATGTCGTAATCATACAGCTTGCCCAGATCCACGCCTTCTTCGCCCAGATCGGTTGTGTAGATGTTGAAGCCGTCCGACTTCAGCATGAGTTCGATGGACTGGGCCGTCGCCCGATCGTCCTCAATAAGAAGAACCCGCATTGGTTCGCCTCCGGTTTTCGCTTACCGGACGAATCAGTGCCGTCCGGCCTCACCTCGTGATTAACCTTATTTGGACGCTAGGCGGAAACCCTTAACGAAAGTTAACTGCGGCTTGACCTCGTTTTGGAATCGTCAATCTCGCCGATTCTTCGCAACACGCTTGAATTGAAAATCGTGTTGACCATTCAGGGGTTAGTGCGTGCGGAAATACCCGAACGTCCGAAAAACTCTGTGGATTGATCAAATATAACACGCATAAAGTATAGCCTGCCAGACGTGCCCAAAGCGCGCTGAATCAACGAAAATCAGGCCGCCGGCGAAGCCGCGGTCGCGAAAATTCTTTTCCACATCTGAATTTTGCACTCGCAGGACACGAATCGGGAATCGGTTCCGGACCCTTACGGAAATCACCGCGTCGCCAGCGTGCAAAAAATGCCGGGTGTTTACACCAAGGCAACCGGCTCGGGTGTATGGTGAGTGTGTGCTGGCAGATGTGCGGCACGCTGAAGAGGCGGACAGCCCCTAATGATGCAGACCCTGATCGATCGCATTGAGCGCCTGGACGATCGCGTGCTGGAAGGCCGCATCACTGCGCTCAACGGCCTGCTCGTCGAGGCTGAGGGGCCGAAGGCCGGTCTCTGCCTGGGCGCGCATGCCTTGATCGAGACAGGGCAGGGCACTGCCGAATGCGAGATTGTGGGCTTTCGCGGCGAAACTGCCCTGATGATGCCCTTCGGGCCGTTGGAGGGCGTGCGCCCCGGTGCCCGTGTCCGCCTGCAACCTGACGCCGCCCGCGTCCGGCCCTCGGTCTCGTGGCTGGGGCGCGTCCTGGACGGTTTCGGACGGCCGCTGGACAATCACGGTCCCCTGAGCGAGGGCGCCAGCCCCTATCCGCTCAAGGGAAATCCGCCGGGCGCCCACGGACGGGCGCGCCTGGGCGAGCGTCTCGACCTGGGCGTTCGTGTTCTCAATTCCTTTGTGCCCATGCGGCGTGGCCAGCGCCTGGGTATTTTCGCCGGTTCAGGCGTTGGCAAATCGGTCCTGATGTCGATGCTGGCGCGAGCCTGCGACGCCGACGTCATTGTGATCGGCCTGATCGGCGAGCGGGGTCGCGAGGCCCGCGAATTCGTTGAGGATGTGCTCGGTCCGGAAGGCCGCAAGCGATCCGTTGTGATCACCGAGACCTCCGATGCGCCCGCCCTGGCGCGCCGCCAGGCCGCGCACCTGACCCTGACGACCGCCGAATATTTCCGGGACCAGGGCAAGGACGTTCTGTGCCTGATGGACAGCGTCACCCGTTTCGCCCTGGCCCAGCGCGAGATTGGTCTGGCCGCCGGCGAGCCGCCGACGACGCGTGGCTACACGCCTTCTGTTTTCGCCGAACTGCCGCGGCTGCTGGAACGGGCCGGACCCGGCCCGGAGCGTCATGACGGTGGCAAGCAGGGGTCGATCACAGGCCTGTTCACCGTGCTGGTCGATGGCGACGATCACAACGAGCCCATCGCCGATGCCGTGCGCGGCATTCTTGACGGCCATGTGGTGATGAGCCGCGCGATTGCCGAACGCGGCCGCTATCCCGCGATCGACGTGCTGAAGTCCGTCAGCCGGACTGCGCCAGAGGTCTACGACGCGCCGCACCGGCCGCTCGTGGCCGAGGCACGCAAGCTGTTATCGGCCTATGCCGACATGGAAGAATTGATCCGCCTGGGTGCCTACACCCACGGATCGAACCCGGATGTGGACCGGGCAATCGCTCTCAACGAACCGTTGGAAGCGTTTCTGGGACAGCAAAAAGACGAGGCGGCGGACATTCCGGCGACCTTCGCGATGCTGTCCGAGATTTTGGGTGGTGGTGAAGGAGAGCGCTCATGACTCGCTCGCACGAACCCTTGATCCGGCTGGCCCGGTTCAAGGTGGAGGAACTCCAGAAGCAAATGGCGGAACTGGACCGGTCCCGCCAGTCGCTGATCGACCAGATCGAGCGGCTCGAAGCGTCGGTGCCCGAGGAACAGGCGGCTGCGACGGAGTCCAAGGAAGGCTATCTGGCCTACGGCTCCTATGCGCAGGCCGTGATCAAGCGGAAGGAAAACATCCGCGCCTCGCTCGACGAGGTGGAAGTGCAGGCCGATGCCTTGCGCGCCCGCCTGTCGGAAGCCTTCCAGGAATTGAAGAAATACGAACTGCTCGAAGAGCGGCGCTTGGCACGGATCGAACAGGCCGTGCGCGCGGCCGAGCAGGACGAGCTCGACGAGATCGCCCAGATCCGGCACCGCCGGCCGAACTGAACGGGCTGCAAGAAAGAAGGTCCCGGACCACCGGTCCGGGACCTGAGTGTACGTAGTTTCCCACCTACGAGGTTCGCCGGGGCCGAAACCCCGGAGACGTCAGGGCCAGATGCCCCCTAGAACGATTGCGACCAGCTCACATCGAACCGGACGGACCGGCCCGGTTCGCTGACATCTGCGAACACGCGATCGTAATCGTGATCCAGCACGTTCTCGATGCCCGCATTGAGGCTCAGGCCGTGCTCGGCAAAGGGCTGCCAGCTGGCGTAGATATCCGTCACCACATAGCCGGCGCGGTGTTGGGCGGGGTCCACCGGCGCGTCGTAGGCGTCCGCAGCCTGGATGCGTCCGCCCAGGATCAGCCGGTGCCTGTCCAGTGTCCAGCGGCCGTCGATGAAGAGGCGTGTCGGCGCAAGCGTGCCCAGCGGCGCGCCCGTCGCGACATCCTCTCCATCTATACCGGTCAGCGAGGCGTCCATCGCGAAGGCACCTTCCGCGAAACTGGCCTGAACCTCGTAGCCTGTCAGCTCGGCCGCCCCGACATTGCGGCTCTGTGTGGTCCCGGCCGAGCAGGGCGAGAAGAAGGGCGGTGCGAAACAGGTCGGATCGAAGGCAAAGTCAACGAAAAGGTCGATCAGGTTTTCCGCGTCGGTCTCGTACCAGGACGCGCGCAGGTCCAGCCGGTCAGCGCCGACCCGGTCGGCCAGGTCTACGCCGAAACCGATTTCCAGGGTCTCGGTCTCCTCCGGCAGCAGGTCCGGATTGGCAATGAATTCGTTGGAGATGAAGACCGGCGGGCCGAGGATGATGTGCGGCAGCGAGAAATGGGTGCCGTCCAGATACAGTTCGTTGATCGACGGCGCACGGAAGGCCTCGCCCCAGCTGACGAAGATGTTGAACGTGTCGATCGGCGCATAGGTCACGCCCAGGCGCTGCGACGTCGCGTCATTGGTCACTGCGGATGTGGTCGGTGTCGATGTCTCGAATTCGTCGTAGCGTATGCCGGGCAGGACGATGACGCGCCCGGGCAGGCCAAAGGGGGCGGGGCCGTCGATTTCCAGCTGGGCCCAGCCCGCCAGGAATTCACTGTCGGCATCCGGTGCCCCGCCTCGCGTGCCGTTCGGATCGTTGCTGTCGAAACCGTCCTGGCTGTCCTCATAGTATTCGCCGCCTACGGTCAGGGCGGTCCGGTAGGCGCCCAGATCGAATGCGAAGCGCTGGTCGCCGCGGACGCCGAAGGTCTCCAGATCGCGCCGCAACCGGCGGCCGGAAACCAGTTCCAGCTCGTCGACACCGGTTTCATTGCGGTAGGCAGTCAGATCCAGGTCCAGCCAGTCGACCGACGGGGGAGCGATCCTGGCGTTCAAGGTCAGATTGTCCGCACCGATATCCTTCCGGGCCAGTGCATTGAGTGAGCCGACGGCGCCGACCCCCTGGGCGTTGTTCGGTTCGACGGCTTCACCGTCGAAGGTCTGCCAGCTCAGCTCGGCACGGATACCCTCGGCGAAATCGTTGCCGATCTTGAACAGACCGGAGAGGCTCTCGTCGTCGGCCGGAAGATCCGCGCCGGAGGCCAGCGCAATATCGCCGCTGTTGCGGCGGGCGATCGAGCCGAGCATATCAAGCGTGCCGTGGCGGCCGTAGGCGCTGGCCGAGGCGCGGGTTTCTTCGTCGACCGAACGATAGCCGGCGCCCAGGCTGTACCCCCAGGTCTCGCCAGCGTCGAGCAGGTCGTGTGCATTGGCCGTGCGGAAGGCGATGACGCCGCCGGAGGCGCCGGAGCCATAGAGTGAGGAAGCCGGACCGCGCACGGCCTCCACACCGATCAACAGGGCCGGGTCGACGAAGAACACGCCGTCATGTCCGGAATTGTAGTTCTGGCGGGCCCCATCGAGCAGGAGTGTCGTGTTCTCACGGCCTTGGCCGCGCAGCGAGAGGGTCTGGCCGGTGTGGCGGGGGCCGCCGGAGACTTCCACACCCGGTACGGTGCGCAGGAGATCGTCCAGATCGACAGGACGGAGCAGGTCCAGCGCCTCTTCGTCGACGGTCGCGGTCATGCCCGGATAGACGAAAGCGTCCAGGCCGGTCTTGGTGGTCTCGACGACGATGATGTCGACGCCATCGTCGCCGGAGATTTCCTGGGCGAAGGCGGGAGTGGCGAGGGCAAGGGCGGCGGCGCCGCTCAGCAACACGGATTTCATTGGGCTGTTTCCTGCGAGTGCGAATGACTTTCAATTTTCCTGTCTTCTGCCTCTTGCGTTTTGCGAATGCAAGTGAGAATTCTTCCTAAGAAGCACAGGAAATTCCCAGGGGGTATTGCCCGGAGGATGAGGGTCCCATGAAAATCGCCTATTTCGCCGCTGCAGCGCTGGCCCTGGCCGGCTGCGCCACGACCAGTCAAACAGCGCCTGTGGCCGAAGCGCCTGCCGCATCGGTTCAGGAACGCTCGCAGGCATTGTTCGAACAGGACCGCCAGGCCATTCTCGCCATGCAGGGTGAGTACGCGGTGACGTTCGACTTCCGCGAGACTGTGCCGATTGCCGAGGGTTACGAACTCGCGGAGCCCAAGTTCACACCCGCCCGTGAAGTCGTGATCGTTGTCGAAGACACTGGCGATTTCATCATGCTGCAGCATCTGCTGATTGTCGGCGAGGCGGACAATCCCTTCATCGTCAAGCACTGGCGCCAGGACTGGCGCTACGAGCCGGATGCTGTTCTGGCCTTCCAGGGCCATGACGACTGGACGGTCGAGGAAGTTCCTGCCGCCGATGCGGCCGGCGCCTGGTCCCAGACTGTCTATCAGGTCGACGACAGTCCGCGTTACGCCGCCGTGGCGCAATGGGAGCACGATGCCGAGGGCATTTCCACCTGGGAACCGCCGGTCTCCTGGCGTCCGCTGCCACGCCGCGACGACACGACCCGCGACGACTATGATGCGATCGCCGCGGTGAACCGCCACACCATTACGCCCTGGGGTTGGACCCACGAGCAGGACAATTCCAAGATCGTTGTGGAGGAAGACGGTTCCGTGCGTGAGCTCGTGCGCGAGATCGGTATCAATACCTATCGCAATAGCGACCTCTCCAATGACCAGGCCGCACATGACTATTGGGAAGCGACCCATGAATACTGGGCGCTGGTGCGCGAACGTTTCGACTGGCTGGAGGCCAATACCGGGCGTTTCCACATCGAGGACGACGCCGAAGGCACGCTACTCTACGGTCCGGTCCTGGAAGCCGGCCAGCGGGTTCTGTTCGGCATGGCCACCGTTGAGGAGGCTTTCGCCGAAGCTGAGACCTATCTGGATAGCCAGATCACGGTGATCGAGTAGAAGCGCCTGGAAGGCCGGGTGAATGCGCGGGCGGGGACAAGGCTCCGCTCGTTATCTCGGGTGCAGCCTATTTCGCTGCGACGGCCGGGGCGACGCCTGCCCGTATCGGTACGGGAACGGGGTCGAGTGCGCGGCAGTGATGGACGATGGCGTCGCGCATCCAGCGCATCGCACCGTCGAGCTCGAAACGCCGGTTCCAGTACAGCGTGATCGGCACGCAGGGGATTTCGAAGGGCATCGCATAGACGGCAATGCCGCCTTCTGCCGCCATTTTGGCACCCAGCCGGCTCGGCACGCTGGCGACCAGATTCGTCGTCTTCACCAGGTGGGCAACCGTATTCATATGCTGGGTCGTTACGGCGACCCGGCGGCGGTAACCGTGGCGGCCGAGGACCTCGTCGACCAAGGATTCGGAGTCTCCGCGCTGTGAAAAGTTGATATGGCTCAGGGCGGCGAAGCGTTCGATATCGGGCAGGCCCTTTACTGTCGGGTGGCCGATACGCGCCACGAAGACATGTTGCTCGTCGAACACCTGACTGACCCCGAAACGTTTGGCCACGGGGGCATCCTTGTGCAGCAGAAAATCGATCTCGCCGGCGTCGAGCATGTCCAGCCCCTCGTCCAGATCGGCCCCGCGCAGGCGCAGGTCGATCAGGGGCGCTTCCTCGGCCATGTGCGCCATCAGTTCGGGCAGGACGAAAAGGTCGAAATAGTCGGCGCATGCGATCCGGAACTCGCGCCGGCACAGGCGCGAATCGAAGGCGGGGCCGGAATCCAGCGCCTGTTCGATATGGCGCAGGGCTTCGCGCACATCCTTGATGATCTCGCTGCAGCGCTCGGTCGGTTCGATCCCGCGCGGGGAACGCATGAAGAGCTGGTCGCCGAAGGCGGATCTCAACCGGGAGAGCGCGTTCGAGACGGTCGGCTGGGACACGTTGAGCCGCCGCGCGGCGCGGGTCACATTGCGTTCGTGCCAGAGCGCCTCGAAGGTCACCAGCAGGTTCAGGTCGACGTGTTTCAGCGTCATGATGGCCATCCTTGTGCGCCGCTCAACATTGTCCGCCACTAGAAGTGACGGGTCAGCCGAAGGGTCAGCGCATCGTCCCGCCTGACGGCAAAAAGCCCGTCCTGAGGGTCGACATCGAGCGTGAACCGCCCCTCGACTTCAAGGAAGATATGGGAACCGAACCGGCGTTCCGCTTCTATCAGGCCTGCGATTGAGCCGTTTTCCGTATCGACGATGGCGCCGCCGAGTAAGGATGTGTCGTTGAAATCGTTCATGGCGAAACGTCCGCCCAGGAAGACGTCATTGTTGAATGTGGTTGGCGGGGCGATGGCCGGGTCGCTGTCGCGGCCGTCATGATGATACTCGATCAGAACGCCGAAATCCGCGCCGGAACGGGTGATACCGTAGAACGTGTATTCCAGCCCGCCGGTGAAGGCGCCGAACGTGTGGCCCTGGCCTTCGCGAACCAGCGCTTCCCCCTTCCACAGCCAGGCGCCGCGGGTCAGCTGCACATCGGCTGAGAGCTGGGAGATGATGGCGTAGTAGGGCTGCAGGGCCTGCCCGTCCGGTGTGCGGCGGAAGGCGGGCGCCCGGCTGGTGCCGTGGAAGGCGGCAAGGCCGACATCCCAGTCACCGAGGAAATGGCTCCAGCGCGCGGCAATGTCGACATGACGTTCCTCGTCAGCGTGTTCGTAGACGGGGGCATCGGTATCGACGGGAAGCGGACCGCGCAGCCGGCCATCCAGGCCCGGGAAGGTGCGTTCGCGAAAGCCGGGCAGGATGTAACCTTCCAGCCGGCCCCAGCCGGTCTGGTGCGTCACGCGCAAGGCGGGCTGGCCCAGCTTGTCCTCGCCGTCGCTGTCTTCGACCAGATCGGTCTGGTTGACGATATCGACGAGGTGGCGCGATTCAGCGACGCCCCAGAACACCTTGATAACCCCCGTCTCGACGGTGAAGCCATCGCCGATATAGCGGTAGAAACCTTCTCGCAGGTCGGCGTGGGTGCGTTCGCCGTCAAGACTGTCGATCCGCGCCCAGGGTACCAGCACGACGTGGTGCCGCCGGTCCTCGCTGCGCCAGCGGAAGTCGCCCTCGAGGATGATGGAAAACTGGGCGCCGTCCTCCTGGCCGGGCCAGGCCGGGGCCTCAGCGAATACCCGCGCTTCTGTGCCGGCTGAGCCGCCAGTATCCCACTCCCCCCGGGCATGGGCCGCCGTGGCGCCGAACAGGACAGCGGCCAGGATGAGGAGAGGCATGGCCAGGGATCTGAGCAAGCGTAGTGTGGAATTCATGTTGGTCTCGCATCGGGAAATCCGCCGCGGTTGCACCGACAGGGAGACGTGCAGCCGCGGCGGCCAGGCGCGATCCCGCTGGGGTGCCGGCGCAATGCGCCGGCGGGGACCGCTGGGGGGCTTGTGACGGCCTAGTACTGGCGCTCCAGAACGCCGCGCACGAAATCGTTGTCGCTCAGGCCAACACCGAATTCGAATTCGCCGTAGTTCAGCTCGGTGGACTTGCCGGTTTGGTGATTGGTCATCGTCAGCGCGTGCGAGCGCCAGATGCCGTCCCCGTATTCGCGGTAGTCGGCCAGATCGAGCGTTTTGAGGAGATCGCCGCGGCGGTCGAAGAACTCGATGCGGCGGATTTGGTAGACCTCCTGGTCGATATAGGAGACCTGGCGCGAATAGCCGGAATTCCCGTAGCGCGGAAAGCGCTCGACGACATCCACGGTCAGGGTCTCGCCACCCACCGAGATCTGGGCCGTGTCGAGATAGTTGTGCTCATACTTGTTGAGCTCCACGGCGGTGAAATCCTCGAAGGCAAATTCGGACCCCACGAAGGGGCCGGACTTGTTGGCCGAGGAAATCCGGCGGACGCGCGCCAGGGCCGGCAGGTAGAGCCATTGATCGTCCGGTTCCAGGATGCGGGCATGGGAGAGCAGGGCCGTGCCTTCCACGTCCGCCGGCGTATTGAACACCACGATCGACTTGTCGCCGACCGTATTGTCCGCCCGCTCCAGCGTCTGGAAGCTCAGCTCGCGCGATGTTTCCTGGCCGGCGGCGTTGCGCAGGACCATTGTGGCCTCCACGCGGCTGTCGGCGAAGCCATTGTCGGAATTGTCCGAGCGCATGGCAATTTCATAGCCGCGCCGCTCGCTGTCGTTGTCGACCCAGTCGGGTAGTGCCATGTCCTGGGACAGGGCGGGCGCCGCCAGGGCGGCAATCGCCGCCAGGGCGAGAAGGGGCTTACGCCACGGGTTGATAGTCGCGGTCTTCATTGGAGCGTTCTCCGGATTGGGTTTTCGGGGAGGTGAGCTTGGACAGTTCCACCAGCAGGGCCGGCAGGAGCAGGAAGTCGAGCACCAGGGCGAAGACGATCGCCAGGGCGGTCAGAAGTCCCATGTCCGCATTGAGTTTGAAGGTCGACATGGCCAGCACGGCGAAGCCGGCTGCAAGGATGATCGTGTTGATCGCCACCGCCATGCCCACAGTCTCGAAGGCGTAGCGGATGGCTTCGGCAGTCGAAGCGCCCCGTTCCACGCGGGCGCGCCGGTACTTGGTCAGGAAGTGGACCGTATCGTCGACGACGATGCCGAGCGACACCGCACCCACGGCCGCAACCGAGAAACCGACCGTGCCGACCAGAAGCGCCCAGGTGCCGAATGTGGTGAGGATCGGCAATGTGTTGGGCACCAGGCTGAGCAAGCCCAGGCGGAAAGAGCGCAGCGCCAGGATCATAACCAGGCCGATTGCGATCACCGCCAGGATATTGCCGGATATCATGGAGTTGACATTGCGTTCGGCGATAAAGGCGAACATCACCTGCGCCCCCGTCGCCGAGGTGTGCATGTAGTCCGGCGTGTTCGCGACCAGCCAGGCTTCCGCGTCGTCGAGGAAGGCCTTGGTTTCCTCGGTGGTGACATTGTCCAGCGTCACGGTGAGGCGGGTGGCGGACTTGTCGATATTGATGCGGTCGTTGAGATCCAGCCCGTAGGGCAGGGAGAGCTCGTAGAGTAGTAGATACTGAGCGGCCAGGCTGCGATCGTCAGGGATGCGGTAATAGGCCGGGTTGTCCTCATGCATGTTGCGGTTGAGCCGCCGCATGATGTCGGTGATGGCGTAGACGTGGGTGACGTTCTCCTGCTGGCGTGCCCATTGCGCGAACGCGTCCAGATTCCGCAGGTATTCCGGATCGGACACGCCACCGGCGCCGTTGGCCGGCACGGAGAATTCGACCGGATAGAGACCGAAATGCTCCAGCGCGATGTCATTGTCCCGGCGCACTTCCAGGCTTTCGTCGAAATAATTCACCCACTGATCGTTGAGCTCGATTGTCGGGATCAGCGCGATCAGTGCCGCCGAACCGGCGGCCGACAGGATCAGCACCGTACGGCTGCGGCGGGTGACGAAATCGGCCAGCTGGCCCATGCGGGCAGTGGCGTCCTTGCCGTTACCAGTACGCGGCGCCGCCTTCATCGGCAGCAGCGAGACGATGGCCGGCAGGAAGGTGATCGACAACAGCCACGCGGCGGCAATACCGATCGCCGTCATCGTGCCGAGATGGCCGAAGGGCGGCGAGTCCGACAGGTTCAGCGCCATGAATCCGATAATCGTGGTCACCGAGGTGATGGAGACGGCGAGGAAGTTGATCCGCACCGCATCGACGATCGCTTCTCGCTTGGGCAGGCCGTCGCGCATGCGTTGGCGCATCGACATCAGGATGTGGATCGAGTCGGCAATGGCCAGGGTCAGGACGATGGTCGGCGCGGAGGCGGAGACCGGGGTCAGGCCGATCGCCATGAAACCTGCCGATCCCATCGCGACGATCGACGAGAACAGGATCAGGAACAAGGTCGCCAGAGTTCCGCTGATCGAGCGGATGGCGATCATCATGATTACCAGGAGCACGCCATACATCAGCGGGATCAGGGTCGCCATGTCGCCCATGCCGGATTCCATGAAAGCGTTGTTCATCATGGAAATGCCGGACAGCACGACATCGACGTCGGGATAATCGGCCTCGATCCGATCGCGTAGTGCCCGGACCACGGCGACCGCTTCGGGCACTTCCATGGCACTTTCTTCGGGGTATTGCAGGACGATATTGACGGCGGTTGCGTCGCCCTCGGGCGTGACAAGCTGATTGCGAAGCAGCGGTTCGTTGAGGGCGACGGCGCTACGCCGGGAAATCTGCGATGCGCTCATGCTGCGCGGGTCGCGGATCAGATCCTCGACAATCAGATTGTCGCCTTCCGCCCAAGTGTGCTGGAAGTTGGTGATGGAATCGACCCGGATCGCGTAGGGGACCTGCCAGCCGGCTTCGGTGATCTCTTCCACGGCGGCAAGGGTTTCCTGCGTGAAGACATTGCCGTTGGCGGGCCGCACGACGATCAGGAAATTGTCGTTCTTGGTATAGGTCGCCTGGAAATTCTCAAAGGCCGTCAGGTCGGGGTTCTCGCTGGAAAAGAAGGCCCGGTAATTGGTGTCGAACGACAGGTTCGGCATGCCCGTGGCAAAACCGAACGTGGCGAGAAGGGTGAGAAGGATCACCCCCCACCGCCAGCGGATCATGACGTCGGCGAGCGCGGTGGCGAACGCGTCCGTGCGGTTTCTGATTGCGCCCATTTCGGGTCCTTTCAGGCAATACTGTGCCAACGCCGGACGGACGCCCGGCGTGGAGATGTGCGCGCGCCGGAGATGGACGCGCCGGAATTCAGTCGATTTGAGGAGCGGTCCTGTCCGGACCGCAGGCGGCTAGCCTTCGCTCGCCTTGATCATGTCGGGTCCCTCCTTGTGCCGACGCAGATGACGGATCGCGGCACAATTGGGGAATGCCGGCCGGCATCGCCAATCGATGAGGGGAATATCGTTCATTGGCGATATGAATAATGCGAGGCGCATGCGGAGACCGACCGGAAAGGCGGGCGCACCTGTCCGGCATGATTACGGGGCAGTTGGCGGTCAGAAACCGTGTTCAGCCACGTCCATAGCGTCGTTTGGCCCAATAGATGGCGCCAATGGCGATCATATAGATCGACAGCCGCAGGAGCACGACGATACCGCCGCGTTCGTCGAGGCGGGAGATGGCGAAGTCGAAGGCGAAGTCCGGCGGAATACCGGTGGCCCAGCGGTAGAAGAAGGGAGCGGCGGCGTCGACGAAAAAGGCGATGGCCGCGGCGGCCGGCCATTGGGGCCATTTGCGCATGATCAGGGCGGCGACCAGCGAAAGCACAATGATCAGCCACCAGTCAAAGGGTGTGAAACCGGATGCGAGCCGGTCGCCCATAGTATCGTACATGCCCCAAACGCTCCCCTTCACACAAACGTCCCGAGGGGAGTTTACGCTGCTTCTTTGCCGCGCGCGAGTGACCCGGCGAGGGCTTGGAGATCCTTGGCCGCATCGCAGGCAGGGGCGCGGACCGAAACACAGGTCTGGTTCCGGATCGCCGCCGGCACGTTGTGATCGCGGCGGATGATGCCGGCCAGCGTGGGCGTGAAGGACAGGAAGGCCTCGCACGTCTTGCGGAAGGCACTGAAAGCGTCGCGGGCCGTGCGCATGTCCGGCGCATTGTTGATCACCACGAGAGGCGAAGCGCCGTCGTCGTGCAGGCGCAGCGTCTTCACGAAAGCGTAGGCGTCGGTCAGCGAGGTGGGCTCGTCGTTGAGAACGATCACCACATCATCGGCGGTCAGTGCCAGCCGGACGGTGGCCCGGTCAGCGCCGGCGGCGAGATCCAGGATGGCGCGGTCGTAGGACAATGCCAGGGCTGCCACTCCGGTGGCGAGTTTGGTGAGGCCGGGGCCGTGGAGATTGGCCAGCGCGCCGGAACCGGACCGGCCCGAAATGACGTCGAACCCGCCTTTTTCGGCCGCGCCGCCCAGGGCCGGGCAGACGGCGTCAGCCAGACCGATCCGTCCGTTCAGCACGGTGGAGATGTCCGAGGCGGGCTGCAGGCCCAGCTGGACGTCGATATTGGCCATGCCCAGATCGCCATCCATCAGCAGGACGCGTTCGCCCATGGAGGAGAAGGCGTGGGCCATGCCGATGGCAGCTGCGGTCTTGCCGACCCCGCCCTTGCCCGAGGCTACGGCCAGGATCCGGCCGGCGGAACGGTCTTGCGGTGCGGAAGCGAGTTTCATCAGTCCGCCTCGTCGAACGGGGTTTCACGATCTTCGATCAGCACGCGGGCAAGCCGCAAGGGCGTTGCCGGAGCGAGTCCGCCGCCGATGAAGGGGGTGGAGGAAATCTGGGCGAAGGCCAGGCCGGTTTCGCCGACGCCGAGAATGGCACCGAGACGGCGGGCACAGTCCAGCTTGACCGGAACGGCCCGGCTGGCGCCGATGGAAGCAAACAGCGAGGCGGCGTCCTCGGCGTCTTCCGGTGTCAGTCCGGCATCGAATACATAGACGATCTCGGCCCGGGCCGAGTCGGCGAAGGCGAGCGTCATGTCCAGATCGTCGAGCTCGAACGGGTTTACCGCAGGGGCGTCGATCAGGGCCGGACCTTCCAGCTCGGCGACGGCATCCATCATTTCACGCGGATCGTCGACCGTCTTGAAACCGGCGCCCATGCGTTTGGCGAGGGCTGCCAGGCGGTCGTCCGCTCCCGCGCGCTCACCGTCGCAGGAAATCAGGGTCGGTGTTGCTCCCGCGGTGATGGCGCGGGCGGCGGTCTTGGCGAGGGCCGAGGTCTTGCCGACCCCCGGCGTTCCGGCAAACAGCACGGCGTGTTCCGGGACTGCGGGCAGCGGCTGGAATGTATAGCGGCACTCGATGGCATGGGCGAGGCGGGCCACGGCGTGGCCATCGGCGAGATCGTGCGCGGCCCGTATCAGGGCCTGGGCTGCCCCGCCCGGTGTGCGATGAAAGCCCAGCGCCCGGATCACCCGGTCGAGATCGCTATCCTCGCGCAGTCCGCGTTCGACCTCGGCCTCCTCATTGAGACGTTCGGCGCGTTGGCGAACCGGTTCGGCCGGTTCGCGGACATAGGCGGCCTCCACAGCGGCCCGCACCTGCACGCCCCCGTTCGGACCGTCGGAGGTGGCGATGATCACTGCTTCCGGCCCCATCTCACGGCGCACATCGGCCATGGCCTGGGTCAGGGATTGGGCTGCGAAGGTTCTAAGATGCATGGCTCAGGTCACCAAGGGGGCAATCATGCAGCCGTTCAGCCGACATGGCCCATGGTCTTCAGTCGGGCGCTGGGGTGAATCTCGTTCTGCGACATCACCACTGTTTGCGGGCGGAAACGTTCCACCAGCGAACGGACATACGGACGAATCATCGGGCTCGTCAGCAGTACCGGAACATGACCCTGAGTTGATGCGGTTTCAAAAGAGTTTCTAATCGCGGCAACGAAATCGTGCAGTTTCGACGGGGCGAGCGCGAGCTGCCGGCGTTCGCCTTCGCCGATGAGCGCCTCCATGAACGCCTGCTCCCATTGCGGCCCCATCGCGAGCACCGGCAGTACGCCGTCATGCGCCTTGTTGGCGTGGCAGATCTGGCGCGCGAGGCGGGTGCGCACATGTTCGACAATGGCGTCGAGATGCTGGGTCGTGGCCGATGCCTCGGCGATGCCTTCCAGAATGGTCGGCAGATCGCGGATCGAGACGCGTTCCCGGATCAGCGACTGCAGCACTCGCTGGATGCCGGCCCGGCTGATCTGGGCAGGCGCAATATCGTCGACCAGTTTCTTGTGTTCCTTGGAGAGCTTGTCGATCAGCTTCTCGACCTCGGCGTAGGACAGCAGGTCCGCCATGTTCTCGCGCAGGAGTTCGGTCAGGTGGGTGACCAACACCGCGGCCGGTTCGACGATCGTATAGCCGCGGAAGGACGCTTCCTCGCGCATGCCTTCCTCAATCCAGGTCGCCGGCAAGCCGAAAGTCGGTTCCTTGACATGATCGCCCGGCATGTCGATCTGCAGGCCGGCCGGATCCATTACCAGAAGCTTGTGCAGTCTCAACTCGCCCCGTCCGGCCTCGAGTTCCTTGATGCGGATGGCGTATTCACTATTGCCCAAGGTCATGTTGTCGATGATGCGCACGGCCGGGGTGACGAAGCCCATTTCCTCGGCCAGCGAACGGCGCAGTGCCTTGATCTGGTCGGTCAGCTTGCGGCCGTCGACATCGTTGATTAGGGGCAGGAGACCATAGCCCAGCTCGATCTTCAGCTCGTCGATGGCGAGCGAATCCTCGATCGGAGTTTCTCCACCGGCCTGCCCTTCTGCAGCCTCCGCTTCGGCGGCGGCTTCGGCATCGGCTGCTTCCTGCGCCTTTCGTTCGACGATATCCCGGTTCATCCATGCCAGCGCTCCGGATCCCGCTGCCATCAGGGCGAAGGGCAGGAAGGGCATACCGGGGAGGATGCCGACCATCAGGGCGACACCGGACACCAGGCCCAGCCCCTGCGGATTGGCGGTCAGTTGTCCGAACACCGCCTTGTCGGCTTCGCCGTCCACACCGGCCTTGGAGACCAGCAGGCCGGCGGCGACGGAGATGATCAGGGCGGGGATCTGGGAAACCAGGCCGTCGCCAATGGTCAGGGTGGAATAGGCGCTGGCGGCGTCGCCGAACGACATGTCCGACTGCACTACGCCGATGATGATGCCGCCGATCAGGTTGATCGCAGTGATCATCAGGCCGGCCATGGCGTCGCCGCGCACGAATTTCGAGGCACCGTCCATGGCGCCGAAGAAATTGCTTTCGCCTTCCAGTTCCTTCCGGCGCTTGCGAGCCTCGTCCTCCGTGATCAGGCCCGCCGACAGGTCGGCGTCGATCGCCATCTGCTTGCCGGGCATGGCGTCCAGGGTGAAGCGTGCGGCGACTTCCGCGATCCGGCCGGAACCCTTGGTGATGACGACAAAGTTCACGATAACCAGGATCGAGAACACGATGATGCCGATGACGACATTGCCCTGCATGACGAAGGCGCCGAAGGCCTCGATGACCTCGCCGGCGGCGTTCGTGCCCTCATGCCCCTGGGAAAGGATCAAACGCGTGGATGCGATATTGAGACCCAGTCTGAGCAGGGTCGTGATCAGCAGGACGGCCGGAAAAGCCGAGAATTCCAGCGGCTTCTTGATGAAGAGCGCGGTCATCAGGACCAGCACCGAGATCGACACCGATGTCGCCAGCGAGAAGTCCAGCAACATTTTCGGCATCGGCAGGAGCAGCATCACCAGAATGGCGAGAATGCCCACGGCCAGCGCGACATCGCCGCGCATCACCCGGTTCAGGAAGGCGCGGTAGTCAAATCCGCTCGCGTTGGAGGCGGCGGTTTCGGAAGCTGCGGTGTCGACCACGATCTAGTCCAGTCAGGCTACGGAGGCGCCGGTAACGGCTTGGTTGGGCGAGGGAATGTCCACGCCCTGGTCGGAATAGAGTTTCAGCTTGTTGCGCAGGGTACGGATGGAGATGCCGAGAATGTTTGCGGCATGCGTCCTGTTGCCCAGGCAATGGTCCAGCGTGTTCAGGATCAGGTCCTGTTCTACTTCCGCCACCGTGCGGCCGATCATGTCGGTCTGAACCGTCTGCGCGGCATCGGCGGCCTGGCGGGCGACATTGTTGCCCGAACCGGTGAAGGCCGAGCCGTCGGGCATGCGGATCGCGTCCGGCGTGATCTCCCGGCCCGAAGCCAGCAGCACGGCGCGGTGCATGGCATTTTCCAGTTCGCGCACATTGCCGGTCCATTCGCGCGCCAGCAGCTGGGTCTTGGCGGCCTCGGAGATCGGGCGCGCGTCGATGGCGTTGGCAGCGGAGTATTTCTTCACGAAATGCTCGGACAGGGCGACGATATCCGCCGGGCGCTCGCGCAGCGGCGGCAGCGCGAGGTTCACCACATTCAGGCGGAAGAGCAGGTCTTCGCGGAAGGTGCCATCGGCTACGGCCCTGCGCAGGTCACGGTTGGAGGTAGCCAGGATACGGATATTCACCTTGACCGGCTTGGTGCCGCCGACACGGTCGATCTCGCGTTCCTGGATGGCCCGCAGAAGCTTGGCCTGGAGGCGCACGTCCATCTCCGAGATTTCGTCCAGCAGCAGCGTACCGCCATCGGCTTCCTCGAACTTGCCGACGCGGCGGGCGATGGCGCCTGTGAAGGCGCCCTTCTCGTGGCCGAAGAGTTCAGATTCCAGCAGGTTTTCCGGGATCGCGGCACAGTTGACGGACACGAAGGGGGCCGCGGCGCGCTTGGACTTGGAATGGACGTAGCGCGCCATGACTTCCTTGCCAGAGCCGCTTTCGCCGGTGATCAGGACGGAGGCATCGGAGGCGGCAATACGGTCGGCGAGTTCGATGACGGCCTGCATGGACGGGTCGCGGGCGATCATCGGGCGTTCGTCGTCGGCAATCGCTTCCAGGACGGCAGCGATCAGGTCCGCATCCGGAGGCATCGGAATGAACTCCTTGGCTCCGGCGCGGATGGCGGCGGCGGCCGCTTCCGGACGGACATTCACCCCGCAGGCCACGACCGGAACGCTGATGCGCTCGGCCTCGTTGGCGGCGATCAGTGCCTGCACGTCCAGCGACAGGTCGACCATCAGCAGGTCGGCGCCGCGCCCGGCCCGCAGATGGGACGTGGCTTGTTCGATGGTGTCCACCTGGGACACTTTCGCACCTCGTTCGAGGGCGATCTTGGTGGCGGTATGAAGTTGTCCGCCCAGGCTGCCGACTATCAGAATACGCATGGTGATCGCTCCGTCCTCATACGGCCGTTAGGCCGAGTCCCCGTCCTTGATGATTTCCGTCATCGTCACGCCCAGCCGATCTTCCACGACGACAACCTCGCCGCGGGCCACCAGCCTGTTGTTGACGTAGATGTCGATCGCCTCGCCGATCTTGCGGTCCAGTTCGACCACTGATCCGGCGTTCAGCTTCAATAGCGAATTGACGTCGATATGGGCCTTGCCCAGCACCGCCGAGATGTTGACCGGAACATCGAAAACCGGCGCCAGGTCAGCGGCGTTCTTTTCTTCTTCTTCCAGCATGCTCTCGGCCTTCGGGGCCTGGGTCGCCGGCACTTGCTGTTCGGCTTCGCCGCCCAGATCCGGCAGGTCAAAATTGTTTTCGTCAGCCATAATGGCCTCCTTTATGCGGCGGATGCGCCGGCTGCATTGCCGGGAGCGCTGTCCGTGCCGTCATTCTCTTCCGGGGCGGTTGCCAGCCAGCGTGCCACCACGTCGTTAAGGCGTTGATCGATTTCCTCGGCGCTGCGCTGGACCGCGCCAGCGCCCCATTCCAGGCGCACATCAGCACCGCGCATGCCGTCCTCTCCGCGCACCATGATGGCTCCGTCGAAACCGGCGTCTCGTGCGGTTGTCTCCAGCCGTTCGGACAGCGCTTCCACGAGGTCAGGCGCGCAGCGCACCGACAAGCGCGGCTCGGAACGCAAATCCTGCACGGCTTCGCGTGCCAGGGCGTCGATCGTTTCCAGCGGATAGGCATTCAGTGCCTCGCCGGCGATCTTGCGCGCGGCCGCGACGGCCAGGCCGGCGGCCTCATGGCGCAGAGCTTCGGACTCATTGGCAAGCCGGGCGAGGATCAGCTGCATCTGGGAGGCGATGGCCTGCAGACTGTCGGCGCAGCGGCCTTCTTCCATTTCGCGGCCTTCCTCGACGCCCCACATGCGCGCGGCCTCGACATCCTCCTGGGTGAAAAAGCGCTTGTAGCTCTCTCCCTCGCGCAGGATTTCGCCGTTGTGGTCGAACTCGGTATCGAAATCGAATTTGATCGGATTCATGTGTTCGCCCACCCGTTAGTAGATCAGTTCGTCGTCGGCGCCGCCGTCGGCGAGCATGATTTCGCCCTTCGCCGCCAGGTCCTTTGCCGTCGACACGATGGCCTGCTGGGCCTGATCGACATCCTTCAGGCGGACGGGGCCCATGGCATTCATGTCCTCGCGCATGATCTTCGCGGCGCGTTCGGACATGTTGGAGAAGAACAGGTCGCGCAGGCTGTCCGAGGCGCCCTTCAGCGCCAGGGCCATCTGCTCCTTGTCGATGGCGCGCATCAGCGTCTGGATGCCGCCCGGATCTAGTTTCGACAGATCCTCGAAGACAAACATCAGCGAGCGGATCTTCTCTGCGCTTTCCCGATTGCGCTCTTCCAGCGCCGCCAGGAAGCGGTTTTCGGTCTGGCGGTCGAAATTGTTGAAGATCGACGCCATCATCTCGTGGCTGTCATGCTTGGAGGTGCGCGCCAGGTTGGACATGAATTCAGTGCGCAGCGTTTCCTCGATCCGGTCGAGAATCTCGCGCTGAACCGGTTCCATGCGCAGCATCCGGGTCACGACTTCCAGGGCGAAGTCCTCGGGCAGGGCGGCGAGGACGCGGGAGGCGTGTTCCGACTTCACCTTCGACAGCACCACGGCGACGGTCTGGGGGTATTCGTTCTTGAGATAGTTCGCCAGAACCACCTCGTTCACATTACCCAGCTTGTCCCACATGGTCCGGCCGGCGGGTCCGCGCAGCTCCTCCATGATCGCCTCGACCTTCTCCCCGGGCAGGAAGGAAGTGAGCAGGCGCTGGGTGGCCTCGAACGACCCCATCAGCGAGCCGGTCGACGACATCTGGCCGACGAAATCGACAATCAGTTTTTCCACCGCGGTCGAGGTGACCGTGCCGAGATTCGACATGGCCTGGGAGACCTCACGGATCTCCTCCTCGTCCAGGTGTTGCCAGATCATCTCGCCCTCATCGCCGAGCGCGAGCAGCATCACAGCGGCCTTTTCGGGGCCCGAGAGCCTGGACGGATCTTCAATGGCGCGCTTCTCAGCCATGCCGGACACTACCCTTCATGCAGCCAGGAACGGAGGATCGAGACGGATTCCTCGGGATGGGAGTCGACGATGTTGGCGACCTTTTTCAGCGATGACGCCTTCACCTGGCCATCGATCTTTTCGATGTCGATGGAGTCGCCGAAGTCTCCTGCGGGCAAGGCCGCCTGGGGGTCACCCTGGCTCGGCAGGGCTGCCGGTGGAGGCGTGTTGCCGACGGCCCCGGCGTTGGCGCCGGCGCCGGCCAGGGCCAGACCTTGCGGCATAGCCGTGCCGCTTGCGCCCTTCACCAGCGGACGTGCGACCAGGAAGATAATCAGGAGCGCTGTCACGAACAGGACCGCAATTTCCGCGACCCGCATGATGTCGTTCTTGGAAAAGGAGAAGCCGCTGCTCGCGGGCGTGCCCAGCAGGGGGTTGGTGCGGGCGAATTCGATCTGGCGAACGGTCAGGCTGTCGCCGCGGTCTTCGGCATATCCCATGGCCGAGCGCACAAGGGCTTCGATCTGGTCGATCTGGGCCTGCGGGCGCTCGCGCCACACGGTGGTGCCGTCTTCCTGGACCTCGACAATGCCGTCCACGGCGACCGCGACAGAGAGACGATCGATGGCGCCCGCCTCGATCACCTCGGTACGGGTGGTCGAGGACAGGGCATAATTCACTGTCTCGTTGGAGACTTCGCGGCTGGACCGGTTGGAGGGGCCCGCATTGCCCTCACCTTCGGCGTCCGGCAGGTTCTCCGAGGCGGACACGCGATTGTTGCGGCCGTCCTGGTCGCTGGACAATTCCTCGGAGCGGTCGCGAGACAGCAGGACCGAGCCTTCCGGATCGTAGGTTTCCGAGCTCTGGGTGACACTCTGGCGGTTCAGTTCTGCGGTGACCTGGACGCGCGCGGCGCCGGCGCCGACCACGCCTTCGACGATATCGAGAATGTCCTGGCGAAGTTCGCTTTCCACGTCGGTGCGGCGCTGGTCCATGAAGGCCGCGCCGGCGGTCTCCGCGTCCATCGTGCCGGCAAGCTGGCGGCCGCGATCATCGGCCAGGGAGACATGGCCCGGCTCCAGACCGGCGCCGGAGGCGACGATATTGCGAATCACCCGGACCTGTTCGGCGTTGACGCGCTGGCTGGTCGCCACCGTGACAGCAGCTGTCGGGTCTTGCTGGTCACGGGTGAACAGCCGGCGTTCCGGCAGATTCAGATGGACGCGAGCACTGTTGACGAACGCCAGGGACTCAATGGTGCGGGCCAGCTCGCCTTCCAGGGCGCGCTTGGCGTTGATGTTCTGCACGAAAGAGGTCTGGCCGAAACTGTCCTGGCGATCGAAGATTTCATAACCGACCGAGGCCCCGGATAGCGGACCCGAGGAGGCGACGCGCACGCGGGCCTCGTCGACCTGGTTGCGGTCGACATAGATGGCCGTGCCGCCGTCGCGGATCTCGTAGGCGATGTTGGCCTGGTCGAGCAGTTGCGAAGTGGATGCCGCTTCGGCCGGGTCGAGCCCGGAATACAGGAGCGCCTGGCTGCCACCGCCGACTGCGCTGGAGAAATAGACAAGCGCGGCCGCCACGCCGACGGCGAGACCGAAAATGGCTGTGAGACGACCGGCGCCGAAGGCCTTGAACTGTTCGAGTAACGCGTTCACGAGGAATCCTGCCTGTTTGTCCGCGCTTCATCGGCGAAGCACTGGGCAGAATTTTCCTACCTGTGTCGTAAAGAAGGATTTAATGCGGCCGCATACGAAATGCATCCCGCTCGGCCAGACCCAGCGGGACACAGAATTTCGATGGTGTGCGTCAGATGGCCAGCGGCGGCCTTGGGGGCGGGGCGCCGCTCGCAGGGGGTGGTCTAGGGGGGAACTAGCGGTATTGCTGCAGTCGCGTGGTGCGCAGACCGGCAAGACCGTGCTTGTCGATCGAGCGCTGCCAGCCGAGGAATTCCTCCACGGTCAGTGAGTAGCGTGCACAGGCTTCCTCAAGGGACAACAGTCCGCCGCGCACCGCAGCGACAACCTCGGCCTTGCGCCGAACCACCCAGCGCTGGGTGCTCGGATTGGGCAGGTCGGCAAGGGTAAGAGGGCTACCATCCGGTCCAATGACGTAATTTTCTTTTTTAAGGCGCGGCTGCATGTCCGTGTCCCCGTTGTTTTTGTTTGTAGGGGAAACATACGGGAGGGCTTTTAACATCACCCTAAACCGCTGGGTAAATTTACGTTTAAGCGTTCGGCTAAAATTGGCCTAGAAATGTCACGGTGCCGGTGAGGATGTGGTCATAAAGAATGGGCTCCGCCTCAATGAGGCAGAGCCCACAGGACCGACAAAGCGTGGGTGGTGGTTAGCGCTTCATCCGGATGGCTTCATCCAGCATCTCGTCGGCGGTCGTGATGATCTTTGACGATGCCGAATAGGCGCGCTGGGTGGTGATAAGGCTGGTGAACTCCGTTGCCAGGTCCACATTTGAGCTTTCCAGGGTCGAAGAGGCGATGTTGCCGGCCGAGCCGAGACCCGGCGGGCTGAGCGTGTAGGCGCCCGATTCCGGGGTCACGTTGAATGTACCGCCCGACTGGGCTTCCAGGCCGTCCGGGTTGACGAAGGTTGCTACCGGGACCTGGTAGATCTTGCGGACGATGCCATTGGTGAACTTGGCAAAGACATAGCCTTCCTCGTCGACGTCCACGCTGGCGAAATTGCCAAAGGCCGAACCGTTCACATTCGTCGACAGCAGTGTGGACGGGCTGTCGTACTGGGTGAAACCGCCAGGGGCGTTGGGCGATCCGAAGTCAAGCTCGATCGATTGCGCATCGATACCTGTCGCCGTGGCCCACTGGAATTCATTCGCCGCCAGTGGGGCGACATTGGTCGAAGACAGGAAGTCCAGTGTCGTCGGTAGTGTCGTGTTGCCGGTATCGAGACGGCCTTGTGCATCGAAGGCGACCGTGCCGGTGGCCATCTGGCCGTCGACCAGGCCTGCCCCGGTCGAGATGTCGCCTGCCGGAACCATGTGGATTTCGGCATGCCACTGGTTCGGCGTGGCGCTCTTGAGCAGTGAGATGGTGAGCGTGCGCACGCCGCCGACACTGTCATAGAAGGGAACCGAGCGCTGGAAATCCGGCGTGACGTTGCCCGAGGCCATGTTGTTGGCCGTAACGGTCGGATCATATGTCGCTTCGTCGGCCGATACGGTTTGGGTCTGCTGCAGGTTGGCGTTGATCGCCATCGATGTCGTCGCCTGGGCCGCGCCGCCGATCGACGACAAGTTGATGGTCTCCAGCGTATTCAGATCGGACGGGTTCTGAACGACGGATCCGTCAGCGGCCACGGGCCAGCCGGACAGGTACATGCCGGCATCGTTGCGCAGATAGCCTTCGTCGTCGGCCGAGAAACGGCCGGCGCGCGTGAAGGATACGGGGTCGTTGGCCCCGGCCTGGGGCTGGTCGCGCACGACGAAGAAGCCGCGTCCGGAGATCGCCAGATCCGTCTTGGATGCACCCGGCGTGAGCAGGCCGCTTTCGCCGATGGCGAGACGGGCTACCGACCGCACCCCGGCAGCGGAATAGCGGTCGCTGGAGCTGCCGCCGGCGTCATAGAGCGGCGTGAACACCGAGTTGGCGCGCTTGTAGCCGACCGTGTTGACGTTGGCGATGTTGTCCGAGATCGCGGCCAGCGCGCTCGAGTTCGAGATCAGGCCGGAAGCGCCGGCCAAAAGCGCGGAATTGATGCTCATAATGCATGCTCCTTGCGTTCTTGGGTCTTGTTTGGAGCTTTCTGCTGGTTTGGTTCGTGGTCCGCCTTCTGGCGTACCGGTCAGGCCGGCGGGCCTGCTGTTCAGCTTGTGGTCTCTTCGGGGTCGGGCTGGGGCTGCGTCGTGTTCGCTTCGCGAACCGACAGGACGGAGGACAGCGGAACGCTGATCGGGCCCATCTGGACCATGACTTCATTTCCGGACATGTCGACGCCCGTCACGCGTGCGGCAGCCTGGATGGTGGCCTGGACGGCTTCGCCGTCTGCGTCTTCTGCGATGACCTCCAGGGTGTAGACACCATCATCCAGCTTGGACCCGGATTCACTGGTGCCGTCCCAGGTGAAGGTATGGGTTCCGGTCGTCGCTTCGCCGTTGGCCCGGGCGACGATGCGCTCGCCGTCCTTGACCAGCAGTGTGACATTCTGGGCATCGCCGGGCAGGGTGTAGTCCCATTCCGCTTGGCCTTCAGAGAGGACTGCATCGGGCGTCTCGGCGGTGGCGACACGGCCGATATAGCTGACCGAATTGGCCTGGGCGGCGGCCGACTGCAGCAGGAGCAGGCTTTCCAGATTCTGGTTCTGGGCGATTTGCTGTTCCACGCTCGAGAAATCGACCAGCTGGTTCACGAACTGGGTCGAATCCAGCGGGTTCAGCGGATCCTGGTTCTTCATCTGCTCGGTGAGCAGGGTGAGGAACATTTCGAAATTGTCGGCCAGGCTCGTCTGTGAATTCGCGAGCCCGGGGCTCGAAGCCGATCCGCTTTGTGCGAGCGCGCTGATATCGGTCATGCCTGTGTACTCCTAGACCCGCATGTCGACGCCTTCGCGCCGTGCCAGCAGGAAGCCGTAGGTGGATTGCGGGGCCATGCGAACATCTGTGCCGCCATCGGCAACGGTCACGTCGCCCTCCATGAAGAGAGGCAGGGACTGGCCGCGGCCATCATCGTCGGAGGCAGCCTGCCCATCCTCATTCATCTGGAAGGTCAGCCCTTCCTCGGCGAGATCGAGGCCGGCTTCGTTGAGCGCACGCTCCAGGTCGCGGGCCGCGCGTTGCAGCTCGGCCAGCGTTTCCGGCCGTTCCGCGGTTAGAACCGCATGGACCCTGTTGTCGGCGCGCAGTTCGAGGCGCACGTCGACCTTGCCGAGCTCGGCCGGATCGAGCCGGATGTCGAAGACGCGGTTGCCGTTGTTGAACTGGCGGGTGATCTGCCCGGCAAGCTGCTGGGCGCCATGCGCGGCGAAGCGCGGCAGATTGGCAGTGCCCCGTTCCATCCCCGCGCGTATTTCCGTGGTGCGGGTAAGCTGCAGGTCCGCCTCGGTCTGCGTGGCAAGGTCGGCGTCCGTTGCGGCCTGGGCCGACTGGACGGCGTCCTGCGTCATCGCAAGACCGGCGGAGCCGGGCTGGCCGGCCTGGGGCATCGCGAACAATTGCTCACGAGGCGGCATGACAGACGGGTCGGGCCGTGCGTCCGACGGCTGCGCGGACTGGACCTGCAAATCCGGCTTGGCGGCATTGGCGGCGGCGGATGTTATAGCTGAGCCGGTCGCAGAGGACGTGGTCTTCGCGCCGGAACTTCCACCCTGACGCGGTTGCAGGATGGCTCGCGGCTGGGCGGTCTCGCGCAAGGGGGCGGGCGTCGTGCTTTCGGCGGGCAGCGGCGCGCCGGCCTGTTGCGGCGTGCCAGGCTGTGCGGTTGCCCCGGGGTTCGCTAAAGCGGCCTGGCCGGTTGCTATGGCCGGCCGATCGGGCTTGGCATTGCCGGTGTTCGGTGCCGCCCCGGCCCGGGAGGTTGGCTGAGCCTTGTTTGCCGTTCCGGACGTAGCCGCCGGCGACACCGTGGCCTGGATAGCTGCGCTGGGCGTGCCGGCCTCTGAAGCCTTGGCGCTGCCGGAATCCGTCTTGGCCATACCCGAATTCGCCGGGGTTCCGGCGGATTGCACAGTATCCGTATTCGAGTCGGCTGCCGGCCGGGTCAGCGTGGGTGCAGCCGTCGCGGAGCCGGGCGCCTTCTGGGCCGTGGAGGCTTGCGCCGGGACGGATCCCTGCGCGGTCTGCGCCGGCTGGGCCTGTGCAGAGGCGGACGCGACCTGAGCCGGTGTGGTTTGAGCCTGAGCGGGGGCGGCGCCGGCGGCAGCCTGCTGCATGGGAGCGGGCATCGCTGATGCCGAACCCGTTTGGGGGGACTTCTGTCCAGCCGTGCTGGCTGCCTGTACCTTGCCGGAATTGACTACCGCTGAGGCGGGCGCATCGGCGCCGGCCGGTTTTGCGGCCGTTGCGGCGGGAATGATGGCGGCTTCAGTGCCGTCGGGTGCCGGAGTGTCATCGGCCGGCCGGGCCTTCGCCGCCGCGGGGCGACCGGCGTTGTTGCCGTCCCGGCCGGAGGCTTCACGAAGCAGGCCGGAAAAGGTTTCGTCCGGCCGGGATAGGCCGTCATTGCGCCCGGCGCTCGAACCAGTCTCCGGACGCGCACGATCAGCGCCGGAACCGTGTCCGGAAAGAAGGATGTCACTGGGCAAACCCGCTTGCATCGCCGTTTCAACTCGCTTTGACCGGCGCACATTCGCGCCTTGACTGCTCAACCGGTCGCAAAGGCCGTGCCATTCCAAAATTTAGATAATATATTGAAAATACGGATTAATTTGGCGGTAATATCTGTTGGTGGATGGCTTTGCCCGGCGAAACTTTCCCGGTGGTGGGCGGAAGCTGCCGGGCGGCGCGGCGTCTTTGCGAAACGCTCGAAGGCGGGCTTTTAAGACCGCGCGTGAGCCTGCGCGCATGCGAGCCGCACGCCTGCTGCTATTCCGACCGCAGAACTGGCCCGCGCCTTGCGACGTCGAGGGCAGGCCAGATCGGCGTCCGATCGGCCACAGGTTTTGAAGGCGCGTGAAAAGCTCAATGATGGCAAAGAATTACGGATCGATCAGCGCAGCAAGGCAATGCGGGTTGGGTGATATCGCACCCGGCAAGGCTTGCCGGGCTTGCGGCAGATTCGACCGGTCCGTCGTTGATTTCGCGCGTGGCGCAAGGAGCGAAACATGTCGCTGAGTGGTGTCCTCGGAAACGCGTTGTCGGGCTTGGCTGCCAGCCAGGCGGGTCTGCGCGCTGCCTCGAATAATGTCGCCAACGTCAACACGCCCGGCTATGCCCGCACCCAGGCCAGCTTCCAGTCGCGCAATGTCGGCGGTGTGGCGATGGGTGTCGAGGTGCTCGGCATCAATCGCATCGTCGACCGGCATCTGCAGGCATCCTCACTGCGCTCGATCAGCGAGGCCGGGAAGGCCGAAATCCGGGCCAGCACGCTTGACAGGCTGCAATCGCAATTTGGCAGTCTGGACGATGCGGGGTCGCTGTTCTCGCGGATGAACAAGGCCTTCTCGTCCATCGCCCAGGCGAGCGTGGACCCGACCCTGTCGGTGTCGCGCCTGTCGGCAGCGGCCGACCTGCAATCCTTCTTCGACGAGACCGGGCGGCTGTCGACCGAAGTGCGCAACCAGCGCCTGGAAGCCGACGCGAAAATCAATGCCACGATCCAGCGCGCCAACGAGATTATCAACGAGCTCTACGAGCTGAACTCCAGCGTCCAGAACCTGTCCTCCTCCGGTGGTGATTCGTCCGGTGCCGAGAACCGCCAGTCCGAACTGATGGACGAGTTGTCGAAATACATGGACGTTCGGGCCGACCACCAGAGCGACGGCCGTATCGTGGTGCGCACCACGGACGGCGTCCTGCTGCTGGACAATTATCCGGCGGAAATCACCTACAAGCCGGCCGGTACGGGTGCTTACGGGGTCGACTATGGCAACATCTTCGTGCAGCCGCCCAATGGTGGTGCGCCGCAGCAGCTGGACAGCCATATCCAGTCCGGCGAATTGCGCGGACTGCTCGATCTGCGCGACAAGGACCTGCCCGCGCTGGGTGAGGAACTCGCCGAGCTGGCGGCCGGCGCGGCCGACGCGCTCAATGCGGCGCACAACAATTCGACCAGCTATCCGGCACCGCAAACACTGTCCGGCCGCAATACCGGTCTGGAAGGCGCAGACCTGCACAATTTCTCTGGCGCCACGACTTTGGCCGTGACGGACAGTTCGGGTCTTCTGGTTCGCCGAGTCGATATCGACTTCGACGCGGGCACCTTGTCGGTGGACGGCGGCGCCGCCGCGCCGACCGGTGCGACGGTCGACAGCCTGACCACTGCCATCGACACGGCTCTGGCCGGTGTCGGTTCTGCCAGTTTTGCCAACGGGCAGTTGACGGTTTCCGCCGATGCGGCCGCCAACGGCATCGCCACTCTGCAGGACAATGCCAACCCCAGTGATCGCGGCGGCCGGGGCTTTGCCCACTTCTTCGGCCTGAACGACATCGTCCGGTCAGTACGGCCCGGCTTCTTCGAAACCGGTCTGACCGGGGCCGAGGCGCACGGTTTTACTGGCGGCACGGAGCTGAATTTCGAAATCATGGGGACGGACGGCAATACGGTCGGTTCGGTCGACATTCCCATGGTCGCCGGCGAGACCTTCAACGATGTGGTGACGGCCCTCAACGATCCGGCCACCGGTCTGGGCCGCTATGCGACCTTCACGCTCGATGGCAATGGCGAGCTGAGCTACACGGCCAATGCCGGCTATGAGAGTTTCGATCTCAAGCTGACCGGCGACGATACGGCGCGCCCGGCCTCCGGCATTGCCTTCTCGCAAATGTTCGGACTGGGCTTGGAGGCGCGTGCGGCGCGGGCCGAAGCATTCCGGGTCGATCCGGCAATCCGGTCGGACTCGTCCCGCCTGGCGCTTGCGCAGCTGGATATTTCCGGCGCCACAGCGGTGGGCGACACAGTCATTACGTCGGGCGACAACCGGGGCGGATCCGCGCTTCAGGCTGCCCTGCATTCCTCGCGCAATTTCGACGCGGCGGGCACGCTCAGCCAGACCAGCGCCAGCCTGGGCGATTATGCGGCGCGCCTGGCAGGAACGATCGGTTCGCGGGCGGCAAAGGCTGGCAGCGAAGCTGAATCCGCCGTTGTGCTGCGCCAGACGGCAGCCCAGAAACGCGCCGATGTGGAAGGCGTCAATCTGGACGAGGAGCTCGCGTCCATGACGATGTTCCAGCAATCCTACAACGCTTCGGCGCGCATGCTGCAGGCGGCCAAGGAAATGACCGATACCCTGATGGGCATCATCTAGGAGGATACAGACTGATGACGCGGATCTCGACCTACGCCGCCAACCAGTCGGCACTGATGGACCTGATGCGGGCGCAGAAGCAGATGTTCGACGCCCAGCAACAGCTGACGACGGGCAAGATGGCAACCGATCTCAAAGGGGTCGGCTACCAGGCCGAAAGCCTGTCGGCCTCGCGTGCCGCGCAGGAGCGCGCCAAGAGCTATGAAGAAGCGGCGGTGCGTACCGAGGCCCGGCTCGAAGCCCAGAATATCGCCCTGGAACAGATTTCCGAAGCGGTGTCCGACCTGCGCATGGCGGTGACTTCGAAAGAGGGCGACTACATCATGCACCAGGCCCGCCAAGCCTTCTATGAAGTCACCAATTCGCTGAACATGAAGCATGCCGGGTCCTACCTGTTCGGTGGAACGCGTTCGGATGCGCCGCCGATCACGATTTCCGACCTGTCCGATCTGATTCCCATGGGCACGGCCGCCGAGGCGTTCGAGAACAATGACCGCAAGCCGGTGGTTCAGCTCGATCAGAATTATACGGTCGAAGTCGGCATGCTGGCCGAAGATGTGGGCGGCGAGGTGATGGCGGCCTTCAAGCGGATTGCCGATTTCAACGCCGGCGCGAACGGTCCTTTCCAGTCACCGCTGACCGCGGCCCAGGATGCCTTCCTGACCGGCGAGATCCAGAATGTCATCACGGCACTGGACAATGTCTTCGTGAAGGTCGGCCAGAATGGTGCGAAGCAGGCGGAAGTGGAGACGCTGAAGAACAATCACGCCGATCGCCAGGACTTCCTGGCCCAGATGATCGCCGATATCGAGGATGTCGACATGGCTGAAGCCGCAACCCGGTTCCAGCAGGCCCAGACCGCCGTCGATGTCTCGGCGATGACCTTTTCCACGCTGAACCAGGTTTCCCTGCTGCCGTTTCTGAGGTAAAGAGCGCGCCCCATAACCGTTTGCTCCGGGCCTTGACCCCGTTGGAGGCGAGATAGATGACGACGCTTGTATCCGGCGACGCCCTGGCGTACGCCGATAAACTCCTTTCCGAATTTTCCCTGGCGGACGATCCGCTGGGGCTGGGCGGGGATCCGTCCGGCCACCGGGTTGTCGTGGCGATGTCCGGCGGTGTGGACAGTTCGGTGACCGCCGCGGCGCTGCACCGTGCCGGCTATGACGTGGTCGGCGTCACGCTGCAGCTCTACGACCATGGCGCGGCGATCCAGAAAAAGGGTGCCTGCTGTGCCGGCCAGGATATCTACGATGCCAAACGTGTCGCGGAAGCCTGCGGCTTCCCGCACTATGTGCTCGACTATGAAAGCCGTTTCCGTGAAGCGGTGATCGAGGAGTTCGCCGACACCTATCTGGCCGGCTACACGCCCATTCCCTGCGTGCGCTGCAATCAGACGGTCAAGTTCGCCGACCTGCTGGACACGGCGCGCCAGCTGGGCGCGGCCTGCATGGCGACGGGGCATTACATCCAGCGCGTGGCGGGCCCGAACGGACCGGAGCTGCGCCGCGCGGCGGATGCCGGCAAGGACCAGTCCTATTTCCTGTTCGCCACCACACACGAACAGCTGGACTTTCTGCGCTTTCCGCTGGGGCATCTGAACAAGGACCAGACGCGCCAGCTGGCCGAGGCCTTTGGCCTCATCGTGGCCGACAAGCCCGACAGTCAGGACATCTGCTTCGTGCCGCAGGGCCGCTATGTCGACATTGTCGAAAAAATCCGGCCCGGTGCTTCGCGTCCGGGTGAGATCGTGCATGTCGACGGACGGGTTCTGGGTACGCATGACGGGGTGATCCGCTACACGGTCGGCCAGCGCCGCGGGCTGAACATCGCCCTGGGCGAGCCGCTCTATGTGGTGCGTCTGGATGCCGAGAAGGCGCAGGTGATCGTCGGCCCGCGCGAAGCGCTGGAAGTGGACCGGATCGGTCTCAAGGACATCAACTGGCTGGGCGATGACGCCCTGTCGGATGGTGCCCCCGTGCGCGTGAAGGTTCGCTCGACCCGTCCGCCGGTGCCCGCTGCGCTGTCCGTTGAGGGCGACGCGGTGGGCGTCGTCCTGGCCGCGGGCGAGGAGGGCGTGGCACCCGGTCAGGCCTGCGTATTCTATTCGCCGGACGACGAGGATCGCGTCCTGGGCGGTGGCTGGATTGCCAGTACGAGCGGGAAGGGCGGATCGGGCGGGGTGCGGCTGATCGGCTAGACCGGCGCGATTGTGCCCTTCCACACGACCACCATTGCCCAATGAATAGCGACGGGCGGCCAGATCGAGCCGCTGGTCCGGTAGGCCACCGTGCAGCCCAGTCCGAGCGCCGCGACGATCACCAGAAAGCCCGGGTTCAGAAACACATCCTGCGCCATCGGCAGGCCCAGCCAGACCTGCGCCGGGTGCCACAGCACGAAGGCCGCCAGGGCGACAGTGCCGCGCCACCAGCCTCTGCGGCCTGCGAGCAGGACGCGAAACACCATCTCCTCGCCGAGGGCCGGCACGACGATAGCCACTGCTGCTATCGCTAACAGACCGGTCCGCCCGCCGGGTGCAGAAAAGTTGAATGTGTATTCAACTTTGCTTACAAGGGTCGCCGCGAGAAGGAGAATGGCAAATATAAGAAAGGTTTGCCGCCATTCGTGCGTGTCGGGCCATGTCCGTGCAGCCCGTATTGCATCTGCGAAAAAACTTGACGCTGTGCGACATAATTCGATCATGCGCGCCAGACTATCGAGACAAACAACCCCTGAGGAGACACGACATGAGTGCTAGCGACGATCCCATCGTCATCGTCGGCATGGCCCGCACCCCGATGGGCGGCCTGCTGGGCGAACTGGCGCCGCTCTCGGCCAACGAACTCGGTGCGATCGCCGTCAAGGCGGCGATGGAGGAGGCGGGTATTGCCGGCGACGATGTCGACCAGATCCTGATGGGCAATGTGCTGATGGCCGGCCAGGGCCAGGCGCCGGGCCGCCAGGCGGCGATCAAGGCGGGGCTGCCGAAATCGGTCGAGGCCACGACGCTGAACAAGATGTGTGGCTCCGGCATGCAGGCGGCCATCATGGGCCGCGCGGCGATCGCCTCGGGCGATGCGGAAATCATCATCGCCGGCGGCATGGAGTCGATGACCAACGCACCGCACATGCTGCCCAATCACCGCGGTGGCTTCAAATATGGCCATGACACGATCAAGGATCACATGGCCCAGGATGGTCTGGAAGACGCCTACGAGTTCAAGCCGATGGGCGTGTTTGCCGACATGATCGCTGAGGAGCACCAGTTCACCCGCGAGCAGCAGGATGCCTATGCGCTGGAAACCCTGTCCCGCGCCCAGCAGGCCACGAAGGATGGTGGCTTCAAGCGCGAGATCACGCCGGTGACCATCAAGACCCGCAAGGGTGATGTGACGGTCGATACCGACGAATTGCCGCGCAAGGCGATGCCGGAAAAAATCCCGTCCCTGCGCCCGGCCTTTTCCAAGGACGGCACGGTGACGGCGGCCAATGCCTCGGCCATTTCCGATGGCGCGGCGGCTCTCGTCATGATGCGTCTTTCGGAAGCCGAGCGCCGCGGCCTGAAGCCGATCGCCAGGATCCTGGCAACGGCGGCCCATGCCCACGAGCCGGCCTATTTCACCACCGCGCCGGTTCCGGCCATGCGCAAGGTCGTCGAGCGGGCCGGCTGGCAGATCGAGGATGTGGATCTGTGGGAGATCAACGAGGCCTTTGCCGTCGTGCCTATGATCGCGATGAAGGAGCTGGGCATTTCCCACGACATCATCAACGTCAATGGCGGTGCCTGCGCCCTGGGCCACCCGATCGGCGCCTCCGGCGCCCGCATCATGGTCACCCTGCTATCCGCGCTGGAGAACAAGGGGCTGACCCGGGGTGTGGCTTCGCTCTGCATCGGCGGCGGCGAGGCGACGGCCGTGGCCGTGGAGCGGATGCAGTAGGTTCTGCTGCAGAAGGAAAAGAATGAGGGCGGTGCCGATGGCACCGCCCTTTTTTGACCGAAGCCGTGCCGCGACGCGCTTTTTGCCGACCTTCGCGGGCCATCCGTTCGGGATGAAACGACGCGGTGAAAGCTATTGCTCCAGGCGCCAAACCGGCTTGCGCACAATCAGCCCTGTCAGCGCATAGGTCATCAGCCCCAACGGCCCGAAACTGAAGCTCAGGAGCAAGGCCGGTACAGTCACGAGATGTCCGATGCCCCGGCGCGCCGCATCCCTTGCGATCCAGGCGCCGACAAAGAGATCGAATGCCAGGTAGTGGGACCAGCCGGTGATGATGCCGTTGGGATGATCAAACAGGCTCATCACCGCACTCAGCGAAGACATGCCGGCATCGGGATCGCTGACACCGAAGGCCATCGCGGCGCCGAGCGAGACCAGATAGATGCCGCCGATGACGAGCGGATAGAGCATGGAATGCACGAGCTGCCGCGTGAGGCCGGATCGCGGCAGGACGATCAGTAAAACCCACGCTGGCAGGACGAGCGCATTGAGGGCCAGGTAGGCGATATCCCAACTCATATCCAATCCTCCTGCTAGGCGAGAGCGGCATAACCTGTCAGCGCGCCGATGGGCAGGAAAAACATCCAGGATGGATGCCGCCCGCGGCTCAGAACAAGCGCCAGCACGCCGCTCACACCGAACAGGATGGCGGTAGGAATGAGGAAGGGGGCCGCTCCGTCCGTACCGGTCGTGCCATACCAGAGCATACTGGCTGCCATCGTGAACCAGGCAGCGGTTGTGATGTGCCAGGCGACGCGCAGCGTGCGTCTGGTCTGCCGAACATCGCCGAGAATGGATGGCAGGCCCTCCATGGCGAGTAGCGGGCGGATGAGCGACCGTTCTCCTCTGAGGGAATGATGCAGACCGATGAGGATGGTGAGCAGGGCAGCCAGATGAAGCATGATCTTATCCCGCGATAATTCCGGCCAGTCCAAGGCATCCGGTGAGCGCGAAAAGCGAGGTCGACGGCAGACGCAAAGGCGCCAAGCCGCCACGCAGGGCAATCCCTGCACTCAAAACCGAGAGGGCCAGGCAAAGCACGGTCAGAAAGATTGCAAGCACCCAGGCGTCCGGTCGGACCGCCGCGGCGGCGAAGCCGGCCGCGATGAAGACCAGCAGCACGGTGGTGATATGCCAGCAATAGTAATTCAGCCACTTCGAGGCTGCGGGCAGGTGCGTGTCGGCCAGCAGGGGCCGGGCGACAACCGGGCCGCCCGCAAAGATATGTATGGCAAAGGTCACCAGACCCAGCACGGCCGCGGCTGCAAAAAGGCTCGTCATCACGGCGTTGTTCTCCTAAAATATTAGAATTGTTATTTTAGAAAATGAATTCCAAAATGGGCCGCAAGTCAAGCTTCCAGGATGCGACAATTTATGCCGCCGTCGGCCGGGCCCTGATGCGCCAGGGGGATGTGCGGCTGCAATCTATCGTGACGGAGACTGGCGTGTCCGTGGGGTCGCTCTATCATCGCTTCGGATCGCGCGACGGGCTGCTGGCGCGGGCCTGGTTGGACGCGCTCACTGCCTTTCACCAACGTTTCCTGGAGGCGCTGGAAACGCAGGGCGACTGGCCCGGCCTGGAAGCCGCGCTTGCCACGCCGCGCTTTTGCCGGGACGAGCCGGACCGGGCCCTGATCCTGGTCTGCTGCCGGCGCAGCGAGCTGATAACGCCGGATGTGCCCAAGGATGTTGCGGCGGCGCTGGACCGTGCCAATGACCGCGTGCTCTCGGCCCTGGAGGCCTTCGCCGAGCGGGAGGGGCTTTCCCCGGATGCGGCCAGTCTCGGCCTGGTCGGGTTTCCGCTCGGCGCGGTCAAACTCTACCTGCCGGACCGGCCTTTGCCTGACGGGTTGGAAGATGATGTCGCCGCTGCCTACCGCACGCTCTATGAGCGGCACCGGCCGCGCTAGCCGTCGACATGGTTCAGCGGCAGGCCACGGCCTTCCTTGACGTTGCGGATCTGCACCGAAGTGCGGAAATCCCCGACCACGTCCAGCGGGATCATCTTGTCCTGCATGAAGTCGTTATACGCATCGATGTCCGGTGCGACGACCTTGAGAAGATAGTCGTAGGGACCCGTCATGGTGCAGGCTTCCACGACTTCCTCGAAACTCTGGATGGCGCTCTCGAACTTCTCGTAATTGGCCTTGCGCGCCGGCTGTATTTTCACTTCCAGATAGGCGGTGAACATCAGGCCGATGGAGCGGCGGTCGAGCTGGACCGAGCGGCGCTTGATGATGCCCTCGGTCTCCAGGCGCCGGATGCGGCGCCAGCAGGGCGAGGGCGTCAGACCGACGATCTCGGCGATATCGGCCACCGAGCGGCCGGCATCTTCTTGCAGAGCTTCCAGTATACGTACGTCGATCGTGTCCAGTGTAGCCGTCATTATTGCCTCAAATCAGAATTTTCTGCGAAATTAATCCAAGCTTTCGCACTTGCGAACCCCGAAATGGCACCGCATTCCAATGGTGGACAAGACACGCGCTTCCGCGTTAGACGCCCTTCGCGCCCGCATGGCATATAACCGGCCGCGCTTTTTGGGGTTCGCCCCGTCAGATAAAATGAGAGCCCATGGCCCAAGACGCACCCCGCTTTCATGTCCCGGCGCCGCATGTGCGGCCCGGCGACACGCCTGACTTCTCCCATTTCGAGCTGCAGCCCGCCGGCGAGGCGAAGCGCCCGGACACGTCCGTTCCCGGCATGGAGACGCGCGATCTCGCGCTCGGCCTGATCGGTGTTCTGGACCACAATCACCAGGCGGTGGGCGAATGGGATCCCAAGCTGCAGCCGGACGTCCTGCGCGAAGGGCTGCGTCACATGGTGCTCACGCGGGTCTATGACGACCGGATGCTCAAACTGCAACGCCAGGGCAAGATGAGCTTCTACATGAAGTCGACGGGCGAGGAGGCGGTTGCCGTCGCCGGTGCGATGGGGCTGGGCAAGGACGAGATGGTGTTTCCGTCCTATCGCCAGCAGGGCATCCTGTTCGCCCGGGGCCGCGACATTGTCGACATGATGTGCCACTGCATCTCCAACAGCCGCGACAATCTCAAGGGCCGACAGCTGCCGGTGCACTACACCTGGGCCGAGGGGAACTTCTTCTCCATCTCCGGTAATCTGGCGACGCAATTCCCGCAGGCGGTCGGCTACGCGCTGGGCTGCCGCTACAAGGGCGACGGCCAGATCGCCGCAAGCTGGATCGGCGAGGGATCGACGGCCGAGGGCGATTTTCATGGCGCACTGGTCCTGGCCTCTACCTACAAGGCGCCGGTCATCCTCAATGTCGTCAACAATCAGTGGGCCATTTCCACCTTCCACGGCATTGCCAGCGGCGAGGCGCCGACCTTTGCGGCCAAGGGGCTGGGGTACGGCCTCGCCTCGCTGCGGGTCGACGGCAATGATTTTCTGGCCGTCTATGCGGCCACGCAATGGGCCGCAGAGCGGGCCCGCAAGGGCCATGGCGCGACGGTGATCGAGACCTTCACCTACCGCGCCGATGCGCACTCCACTTCGGACGACCCCTCCGGCTACCGTCCCAAGGGCGAAAACGAGAAATGGCCGCTGGGCGATCCGATCGCACGCCTGAAAAACCATCTCATTGGCCTGGGTGAATGGGATGAGGACCGTCACGCCGCCCTGGAAAAAGAGCTCAATGAGCTGGTGATCGCGTCGTACAAGGAGGCCGAACGCTACGGCACGCTGCATGACGGCCCCCTGTCGCCGGTCGAGTCGATCTTCGAGGATGTTTACGCCGAACAGGACTGGCGCCTGCGCCGCCAGCGCCAGGATCTGGGGGTTTAGGACATGGCCAAGATGAACATGATCCAGGCCCTCAACTCGGCCCTGGACGTGACGATGGATCGCGATCCCGACGTTGTCAGCTTCGGTGAGGATGCCGGCTATTTCGGTGGTGTGTTCCGGGTCACGGCGAACCTGCAGAAGAAGTACGGCCTGGACCGTTCCTTCGATGCGCCGATCAACGAGGCGGCAATCGTGGCCATGGCCATCGGCATGGCGGCCAAGGGGCTGAAGCCGGTCGCGGAGATCCAGTTCGCCGACTACATCTTCCCCGGTCTCGACCAGATCGTGTCCGAGCTGTCCCGCATCCGCTACCGCACGGCCGGCCAGTTCACTGTCCCGGTCACCATCCGCACGCCCTGCGGCGGGGGTATTCGCGGCGGCCAGACCCATTCGATGAGCCCGGAGGCCTTCTTCACGCAGATCCCCGGCGTGCAGGTGGTGATGCCGTCCAATCCCTACGACGCCAAGGGTCTTTTGATCTCTGCCATCGAAAGTCCGGATCCGGTGATCTTCTTCGAGCCGAAGCGTCTTTATAACGGCCCGTTCGAGGGCCATTCCGGCGGAGCGCTGGCCTCCTGGGGCAAGCACCCCAAGGGCGAGGTGCCGGAGGGCCATTTCACCGTGCCCATCGGCAAGGCCGAAGTGGTTCGCGAAGGCAAGGACGTCACCATCGTCGCCTATGGCACGCTGGTCCTGGTGGCTCAGGCCGCGGCCGAAAGGGCCGGGGTCGATGCCGAGGTGATCGATCTGAAAACACTGGTGCCCTACGACATCGAGACGATCGCGCGCTCGGTCAACAAGTCCGGCCGCTGCATCGTCGCCCAGGAAGCGCCGCGCACTTCCGGCTTTGCCGCCGAGCTGGCCGCCCAGTTGCAGGAAGAATGCTTCTATGCCCTCGAGGCCCCGATACAGCGCGTGACGGGTTGGGATACGCCTTATCCGCATGCGCATGAATGGTCATATTTCCCGGGTCCGGAACGTTTCATCAATGCGATGCACGCCGTGCTGGAGGCTTAAGCGATGAGCGAATACCGCTACAAGATGCCCGATGTCGGCGAAGGTATCGTCGAGGCCGAGATCGTCGAATGGCACGTCAAGGAAGGCGACACCGTCTCCGAGGACCAGCACGTGCTGGATGTGATGACCGACAAGGCGACGGTGGAGATCCCCTGTGCCGTCAATGGCACGGTCACCAGGCTGGTCGGCGAGCCGGGCGATGTGATCGCCGTGGGCACCGAGATCATGTTCATCGCCACCGAGGGAGCGCCTCCCGCCGAGGACGAATCCCCGGCTGAAGGCAAGGCCGATGCACCCAAGGACAAGCCCGGGTCCGAGCCGGAAAAGCCGGCCGAACCGGCACCGGCCGCCCAGGCGCCCAGCGTTGCGGCCCGCCCTGCGGGCGAGCGGCCGCTGGCCAGTCCGGCGGTGCGCAAGCGGGCCCTGGAGGCGGATATCGATCTGGGTGCCGTGCCCGGCACCGGTCCGGCCGGTCGCATCACGCACGAAGACCTGGATGATTTCATCAAGTCCGGCGGCCGCCTGGCGGCCAGGGCCGGCGGCGCGGGGGCAGCCGTTCGTGCACCGCGCACCGGTGTGACCGAGGAGAAGGTGATCGGCCTGCGCCGGCGCATCTCCGAGAACATGTCCCACGTCCAGCGCACCGTTCCGGACATCGCCTATGTCGAGGAGATCGACGTGACGGCGCTGGAAGATCTGCGCCAGCACCTCAACGCGACCAAGGCGGACGACCAGCCCAAGCTGACCCTCATCCCCTTCCTGGTTCTGGCACTGACGAAAGCCCTGCCGGAAACGCCCCAGGCCAATGCCCATTTCGATGGCGAGGCCATGGTTCTGACCAAGTATGACGCCGTGCATTGCGGCATCGCTGCGGCCACGCCGAACGGGCTCATGGTGCCGGTGATCAAGCATGCCGAGAGCCTGGATATCTGGCAGATCGCTGCCGAGCTCGGCCGGCTCGGCAAGGCTGCGAAAGAGGGCAAGGCCAGCAAGGACGAACTGACCGGTTCGACCATCACCATCACCTCGCTGGGGGCCGTCGGCGGACTGGTGACCACGCCCATCCTGAACGCGCCGGAAACCGCCATCATCGGCGTCAACAAGATGCAGACCCTGCCGCGCTACAATGCCGGCGGTCAGGTCGTTCCCCGCAAGCTGATGAACCTGTCCAGCTGCTTCGACCATCGCATCGTGGACGGCTATGACGCCGCCATGCTGATCCAGCGCGTGAAAGGTCTTCTGGAAAACCCGGCGACACTGTTCATGTAATCGCACCGTCTGCCGCGCTGCACCATTGCTCTCCTCTTTCCCCGGACGTGCGCCGGGAATTTGAGGCACAGCCAAACCCTCCACGCGCGTTTGCGCTGGAGCGATGGGAGGGGTGCGGGATGCCGGCGGGTGCCGGTAAACCGGTTTGATTTTAAAGCGTGACATCCCGTGACATCCCGCACGCGGAGATTTCCCCTCGGCTCTCGCCTCGGTTACCAGACGGGACGGTAAAACGGTCTGGATGGTCAAACATGCCGCCGGACCGCCCCGTAGCCGCGCCGGAGCCTGCAGGCGTCACCCTGCAGGCGTCACCCTGCAGGCGCGAGCGCGCTCCGCACGCCCCCCGGGCGCCAAGTGACGGAGCTCAACGCCTCCCGTCCCGGGGAACCGCCGACGACTCTAGGCGGCCCACACCCGGCGGGGACAAGTTTTTCCAGAACAGCCCGCCCGGCCGCCTGTCATCGGGCTTTGCAGCCCGCCATGCCGGCCGGGCCGGCGGGATAAGGGCCATTCACCACACACTTTTCCCGGACGGCGCGCAGCGCCGAGCCGGGATCCACGGAGCGAGCGGACCGCTCGGCACCGGCGATCGTCGATCCCGGATAGCGCGGTCGCGCTTCCGGGAAAAAATGTCTGTGGTGGGAGGGGGAGATCGGCTTAGCGCTATCCGCGTGCGCCTCATCCACACACTTCTCCCGGACGGCGCGCAGCGCCCGCCGGTCGCGGCGTTGCGTCTATCCCCAGTCCCCCGGCAGCAGCGCGTCGGGCATGTTCTGGTAGCAGACGGGCCTGAGGAAGCGGCGGATGGACAGGGTGCCCACCGATGTGGCCCCGAAATTCGTGGAGGCCGGGTAGGGGCCGCCATGCACCATGGAATCGCAGACTTCCACACCGGTCGGGAAGCCGTTGACAAGAACGCGGCCGGCCTTGCGTTCCAGCACCGGCATCAGCTTCCGGCCCAGCGCGGTATCGCCGCCGTCCAGGTGGAGGGTGGCCGTCAGCTGGCCCTGAAGGGCCCGCGCCACGTCGAGCATTTCCGCGTCGTCGGCCACGGTCACGACGAGGCCCAGGGGGCCGAAGACTTCCTCGCTCAGGGCTTCATTGCCCAGCCAGTCCTTGGCCGGGACCGTGTAGAGATGCGGCGTGGCGGTGCGGCCTTCCGGCGTTGAAGCAACGACCTCGGTCACGCCGGCCTGCTTGCGGAAGGTCTCGAAACCCTTGCAATACGCCCCGGCGATGCCGTCGGTGAGCATGGTCTGCGGCCCGATCTCCTTGAGCGCGGTGGCGGCGGCCTCGACAAAGGTCTTGGCCGCATCGCCCTCGATCACCACGGCGATGCCCGGATTGGTACAGAACTGGCCCGCGCCCATGGTCAGCGATCCGGCCCAGCCCGTGCCGATTTCCGCGCCCCGCGCCTTTGTGGCGGCGGGCAGAAGGAACATCGGGTTGACCGAGCCCAGCTCGCCGAAGAAGGGGATGGGCTCCGGGCGCGCGGCGCAGAGATCGTAGAGTGCGCGTCCGCCGGCGAGCGAACCGGTGAAACCCACGGCCTTGATCAGCGGATGTTGAACCACGGCCTGGCCGACAGCGCGGTCGCCGCCCTGGATCTGGCTGAACACACCGGGATGCACGCCACAGGCCTTGATCGCAGCTTCGATGGCCTGGGCAACGATATCGCCCGTGCCGGGATGGGCGGAATGGCCCTTCACGACAACCGGACAGCCCGCCGCCAGCGCTGCGGCGGTGTCACCGCCGGCGGTGGAAAAGGCGAGCGGAAAGTTGGACGCGCCGAACACGGCCACCGGACCGATCGGCCGCTGTACCATTTTCAGGTCCGGACGGGGCAGGGGCTCGCGGTCCGGCAGGGCCTGGTCGTGACGGCGGTCGAGATAATCGCCCTTGCGGATATGGTCGGCGAAAAGGCGAAGTTGTCCGACAGTCCGGCCGCGCTCGCCATTGAGGCGGGCCTCCGGCAAGCCGGTCTCCTGGGTGCCGATCTCGGTGATGGCCGCGCCCCGCCTGTCGATCTCATCGGCGATCGTTTCCAGGAATTTGGCACGCTCCTCGCGTGAGGAATAGCCATAGCTCCAGAAAGCGTCTTCCGCGGCCCGGCAGGCGCGATCGACCAGTTCCGGCGTGCCGGCGGCAAAGTCGTACGACGGTCCGTGAGCCGGCGCAGAAGAGAATTTTACAGCGCTGTCAATCCAGTCGCCCGCGACGAGATGTTTCCCGGTAATCATGACACGTCCTCGTTTCCGCTGAGATCCGTGTCATGCCTTAATTGTCTGAGTTATTCAACGGTCAATCCGCGGAAAACCCATCATCAAACATCCCGATCACAGCGCGTCGTGGAAAATCACACCCAGGGTGAGGCGTTCGCCACGCCTCACTTCGCTGACCCCGTGCCGCATGGTGACGCGATAACTGCCCCGTGCGCCGTCGACGGGACGCGTATTGACCGCGAAAATCACCGCATCGCCCCGTTCGAGCGGAACCACATGGGCGCGCGACTGACGACGGGGGCGCTGTTCGGTCAGGACAAACTCGCCGCCCTCGAAATCGCCCCCGGGACGTGACAGCAGGATGGCGGCCTGCAGCGGGAAAACCTGTTCGCCATAAAGATCCTGGTGCAGGCAGTTGTAGTCGCCCGGCCCGTAACGCAGCAGGAGCGGGGTGGGGCGCGATTGCCCCGCCGTTGCACATTCGGCGAGAAAGGCCTTGTGGCTGGCGGGAAAGCGCCGCGCGATGCCCAGCCGTTCGTGCCAGGCATTGGCAATCGGCGCGAGCGAGGGGTAGAGCGTTTCGCGCAGGGTCTGGACCTGCACGGGCAAGGGATAGGCAAAATACTTGTATTCGCCGCTACCGAAGCCGTGCCGGGCCATGATTACCCGGCTTCGAAATCGGGGATTGGCGCTGTAGAGGCCGGCAAGGTCGCGGCAGGCATCGCCGGACAGGAAAGCCGGGATCCGGCTCCAGCCCTTCGCATCGAGTTCGGCGGTCAGGGTTTGTGGAGCGATGTGTGTCATGGGGCTCTCCTTGCGGCAGGCCTGAATGCTGACCGGAGTGGGAGGGGAGCGCATTCCGATTCTTGCCACACGGCTTGCGGGCGCCCGGCGGGGAGTTCAGTCCGCCTCTTTCCCTCATCGTTGCGAACCGCTAAATCCGTCCCCGGAAAACGCGTTTTCGAGCCTTTATCTTCCAAGGAGCGCCTGTGATGCAGACACGGTCTTGCCAAGTCCTCGTCGTCGGGGGCGGCCCGGGCGGCTATCCGGCCGCGATCCGCGCCGGCCAGCTGGGCCTCGACACGATCATTGTCGACAAGCACGGTCTGGGCGGCACCTGCCTCAATCGCGGCTGCATCCCCTCCAAGGCGATGATCCACGCGGCGACCGAATTCGAGCACATGTCCGAGGCCGCCAAGGGTGACCGTTTCGGCATCTCGCTTTCCGAGGCGCCCAAGCTGGACATGGGCAAGCTGGTGGGCTGGAAGGACGGCATCGTCTCCAAGCTGACCGGCGGCGTGGCCCAGCTGATCAAGGCCGCCGGCGCCGAGCACATCGCCGGCTGGGCTGAATTCTCCAATGCCAAGACCTGTGTGGTGACCCGGGAGGATGGCGAACAGGTCGAGATCACGGCGGAGAATGTGATCCTGGCGACGGGATCGGTGGAAGTGGAACTGCCCTTCATGCCCTTCGGCAAGTCGGTGATCGGTTCGACCCAGGCGCTCGAGCTCACCGAACGGCCGGACAAGCTGGTCGTCGTCGGGGCCGGCTATATCGGGCTGGAACTGGGCATCGCCTATCGCAAGCTGGGTACCGAGGTCACCTTCATCGAGGCGCTGGACCGCATCCTTCCGCTCTATGACAAGGAGATCACCCGCCCGATCACGATGTGGCTGAAGAAGCACAAGGTGGATGTGCACCTGTCCTGCAAGGCCAAGGGCGTGAAAGAGAAAAAGGGCGGCAAGGCGGTTCTCGAATATGAGGACGCCAAGGGCGAGAGCCAATCGATCGAGGCCGACAAGATCCTCGTCGCCGTCGGCCGCAAGGCCTGCCTGGAGGGCTGGGGCCTGGAAAACATGGGCCTCGACATGGACGGGAAATTCATCCGGGTCGACGATCAGTGCCGCACCGGCATGCGAGGCGTTTATGCCATCGGCGATGTGGTCGGCGAGCCGCTCCTGGCCCACAAGGCCACGGCCCAGGGCGAAATGGTGGCCGAGATCATCGCCGGCCATCGCCGTGTGCACGATCCGGTGTCCATTGCTGCCGTCTGTTTCACCGAACCGGAAGTCGTCGGCGTCGGCCTGACGCCGGACGAGGCGAAGGAGAGGGGCGAAGAGGTGATCACGGGCAAGTTCCCGCTGGCCGCCTCGGGGCGCTATCTGTCCATGGACGCCGGCACGGACGGCGGTTTCGTCCGCGTTACTGCGCGCAAGGACGATCATGTCATCCTGGGCATCCACGCCGTGGGCACGCATGTCTCCGAACTGTCGGGCGAGTTCGCCCTGGCGGTCGAGATGGGTGCGCGCCTGGAGGACATCGCCGGCACGATCCATGTGCACCCCACGCTGACCGAGGGCTTTGCGGAATCCGCGCTGACGGCGCTGGGGCACCCGATCCACATTTCTGCACCGAAGTGAGTCTTGGTTCATCCTTCCCCTTGATGGGGAAGGTGGGCCGGCGCGCAGCGCCGGGTCGGAAGGGGTGAATCCCGGTGCTCATCCCGTGAAACACCTCGCCCCCACCCTCTCCACCGCAGCAAAGCTGCGGTGCCGCTCCCCCATCAAGGGGGAGGACGAAAAGCGCCAACAAAAACCGATACCCTCCATGCCCTTCCCTCGCGCGCGTACGCGCGTATATCCTTTGTGCAAGTGCGAAGGAGCGAGCGATGGACGACGAGGCGATCCGGCTGGCCGGTGTGATCGGGCCCGAGCAGGCGGTGGACGGCGAAGGGCTGGGCTGTGTGTCCTTCGAGACCGCCCTTGTGCGCCGCGTCGTGCCCGGTGCCGGCGATATCGACGAGCTGGGTCATGTCAACAATGTCGTCTATCTGCGCTGGGTACAGGACATCGCCATCACCCACTGGCACCGCGTCGCGCCGCCGGAGATGATCGCGTCGGACATCTGGGTGGCGCTGAAGCACACGATCGAATACCGCGATCCCATCCTGCCCGGAGAAACGGCCGAGATCCGTACCTGGCTGGGCCGGGTTCACGGGCCGCGCTTCGACCGCCATGTCGATATCCGCAAGCCCGGCGCCAGGCGCTATTCCGCCCGGGCCACCACGGAATGGTGCCGCATCGACCGCGGCACGCGCCGGCCCAAGCGGATCGGCGATAGCGTGCTGGAGACGTTCGGCCTGACAGCACTGGATCCGGGCTAAAGCCGCGCCACGCATCCCGCCGTTTCGGCCGCCTTGTTGAGCTGGTCGATCGTCGTCTCGTCCATCGGAATGCCCTCGCGCCGGCGCTTGCCGGCACTGGCGCGTTCGGGGTCGCCCGGATAGAGGACGGGGCTGTCCCAGTCCATCGGGGGCGAGGCCAGGGCATAGTCGGCCATGGCTTCGATCTCGGCCTCCATCCAGTCCCGGTCGCCGAAAGCCTGCGGGTCGACCAGGATCGAGAGCATGCTGTTCTGCAACCCGCCGCGCCGCCGGTTGCCGGGCTGGATCGTGCCGGTGCCGGAGAGCACGCCGGCCAGGAGTTCGCAGGCGAAGGCGAGGCCGTAGCCCTTGTGCCGGCCCACCGGGGTCAGGGCACCCTGGATATCGAAGCCCGCCATGCCGGACGGGTCCGTTGTCGGCAGACCGGCCGCATCGATCAGACTGCCGGCGGGCACGGGCACACCCTTGTTCGCGGCGACCCGGACCTTGCCCAGGGCAATCCGGCTGGTTGCCATATCGTGCACGAAGGCGGGCCGTTTCGCGGTTCCGGGGAAGGCGATACAGACCGGATTGGTGCCGAAACGGGCGTCCGAGCCGCGATAGGGCGCTACCAGGGGAGCATGATCGGTGACGTTGACGAAATGCAGGGAGACAAGGCCCGCCTCCGCCGCGCGCTCGCCATAGGCGCCGACCCGGCCGAGATGGTGGACATTGCCGATGGTTGCGGCGGCCAGACCCTCGGCCTTCGCCTTTTCGCCCGCGCGGTCGATCAGGCGGAAGCCGGCCGGAGCTCCCCAGCCCCCTCCGGCGTCGACCTGCAGCAGAATGGCGGTCTCGCGCAGGGTGCGGTCCTGGCCAGACGGGTCGACCAGATTGCGCCGGACATGGTGAATATAGGCGGGCAGGAGACCGGCACCGTGACTGTCATGGCCCTTCAGATTGGCCTCGACCAGGTGATTCGCCACGATCGCCGAATCGGCGTCTCGAGCGCCGGCTGCGGCCAGGAGGCTGGCAGCGAACGCGTTGAGCGTAGCGGGGGCGATGCGGCGATCCGTAGAGGGCATGAATGGATACTCTTGGCCGAGGGATGCTGATTGTCTCGAATTATTTCTATCGCGTTAGGGCGATATTAAGGATGAATCCGGGCCCGATCTGTCGCGTTTTGGCACAGGTAACCATTTCTTCAAGTTTGAATCGTCTAACATATTGAAAATGTTCAATAATATTTTTCCACCCGAACGCAGAAAAACGAATCGCACTTAAGCGTTTGGCAACCGCTATCGGTCATTCTCCCTCTCGTCGGGTCGCTGCGGACCTGAAGGAAATCGAGCGGCGTTTGAACACGGGGAATATCCCGGGCAGCGCCTTGGACTATTGGATGAAGGGTAAGTCGATGAACAAGACGGGAACCATGATCCTGGCGGCGGCAATGTCCGCCATGGCTTTCAGCGCGGCTCCGGCTCTGGCCCAGGACCGCGAACGTACCGAGGTTGAAGCGCCGGAGTATCCGCGTGGCGCCGAGCGCCGCGGTATCGAAGGCTATGCGGTGGTGGAATACACCGTGAATGCCGAAGGCAGCATCGAAAATGCGACGGTTGTCGAAGCCGATCCGGAAGGCGTGTTCGACCGCGCCGTCCTGCGAGCGATCGAAGGCTGGTCCTACGCTCCGGCGGCGGCCGCGACCGAAGGCATGCAGCAGCGTTTCGACTTCAATCTCGCTGGCGGCTAAGCCTCAGAGACTAAACGCCATTCGGCAAAAGAACCGATACGCGTTCACAACAATAAGAATTCATTTACGGCGGCGCGGTAGCGTCGCCGTGTTTTTTACCATCAAGGCCATTAACCCTAAGGGGCCGCCAAATGAATTCTGTGCTCGCCAAGGTCCTCGACAAGACCACAAGCATCCGGGTCCGCCTGCTCGCTGCATTCGCCTTGACTTCGGCCATGACGCTGATCGCTGCGATCGTGGGTGTGACCGGCTTCAACTCTGCCAACAACGCGGTCCAGCAGATCGCCGAACAGGCGATCCCGGAAACTCAGGCTGTCGATTCGCTCAGCGAGGACAGTCAGGCGCTGTCCGAGGCGCTGGCCGGCTTCGCTCTGTCACCGACGGTTCAGGCCCGCCAGGACAATTACGATCGTGTGGTCGAATTCCGTGATTCGCTGGTCAGCGAACTCGAGACCTTGCGCGGCCTGTCCGGCACCGAAGAGACGCAAGCTCTGGCGAGCTCGGTGGCCGATCTGTCCGAACTCGTCGTCAGCATGAACGAGGTTGTCGACCGCCGTCTGCAGATCCGCGACCAGCGCTATGCCGTTACCGGCGATGCCCGCTCGGCGCGCGCGGAATTTGCGGCCAGCGTGGAAAACGCACTCGACGCCAGTTCCGACGCGGACATCGAAAGCCTGTTGCGCGCCCTCCTGGCGGCCAACCAGATGATGATCCAGTACACCGAGGTCGACATTGCCGCGACCAATCCCGATGTGGACGCGGTCTATGACCGCTGGGACGAGGCAGTCGGCGAGCTGGATGTGAACCTGGCGATTCTGGGGCCCATCGTGTCCGACGTGATGCGCGGCCAGGCCGACAGCCTGATCGCCTATGGCGAGGGTGACACCGGCGTCTTCGAACTTCGCAAGTCCGAACTCGCGGCGGTGGCTGCTGCCGAAGCGGTGGCCGAGGAAGCCCGCCTGTCGGCGGAAACCCTGCTGGCCAATGTGGACGCCTTCAAGCAACAGGTCGACACACGCGTTGACGAAGCGACCGGTGCCGCCAATGGTGCCGTCACGGCCGGCCGCGTGCTGCTGATCGCCATTGCCGCGGTCGGCCTGGTGATCGCGGCCGCGATCGGCTGGTTCTACGTCAACAACATGCTGCTCAAGCGCCTGAGCGCCATGGCGCACACCATGCGGGCACTGGCCGAGGGTGACAATGACGTCAATCTGGGCTTCACGCCCGGCAAGGACGAGATCGGCGACATGGCCCGCTCGGTCGACGTGTTCCGCCAGAACGCCAAGGAACGGGCCCGCCTGGAAGAAGAGACCGAAGCGGAACGCCGCATGAAGGAGAAGCGCTCCGCGGCCATCGAAAGCCTGATCCAGGCCTTCGAGCAAGCCTCCTCGGACGCGCTCGGCCAGGTTGGCGAGGCTGCCACCCGCATGGAAACCGCGGCCCGCGCCATGAGCTCGACGGCAGCCGCCACGACCGGCAAGTCCGCCGCGGTGGCCCAGGCTTCCGAGGGCGCGTCTCAGAACGTGCAGACAGTGGCTGCCGCCGCCGAGGAAATGGTGTCCTCGATCGGCGAGATCTCCCAGCAGATCGCCCGCTCGACCGAGATCGCCGGTACGGCCGTTGACCAGGTCGAACAGACCAATGGCGATGTGCAGCGGCTGGACGACGCGGCCAAGTCGATCGACAATATCGTCAGCCTCATCAACGATATCGCCGAACAGACCAATCTCCTGGCCCTGAACGCCACCATCGAGGCGGCGCGTGCGGGCGAGGCCGGCAAGGGCTTTGCCGTCGTGGCCTCCGAGGTCAAGGCGCTGGCCAGCCAGACGGGTGCCGCGACGCAGAACATCTCCGAGCACATCTCCGGCATTCAGTCGGCGACGGCCAAGGCCGTCGAGGCGATGTCCTCCATCGGCGGCACGATCCACGAGATGAGCGAGATCGCCACCGCCATCGCCGCGGCGATGGAGGAGCAGCGTGCGGCTGCCGGCGAGATCACCCGCTCGGCCCAGGAAGCTGCCGACGGCACGCGCGACGTGTTCTCCAACATCCAGGAAGTCGACCAGGCGACCTCGGAAACCGGCGAGAGCGCGGGCGAGGTGCTGGAAGCCTCCCTGGCCGTGTCGCGCCAGTCCGACTCGCTGAAAACGGCGGTCGAGCAATTCCTCACGGAAGTGCGCGCCGCATAATATACCGGCGACTGAAATCGGGGAGCGCCCGCGGCTTGCCAGTCGCGGGCGCTCCGCGTATATGGCGTCCCTCTCCCAAGCGGGAGAGCCCATGTGTGGCGAGGTAGCTCAGCTGGTTAGAGCGCACGACTCATAATCGTGAGGTCGAGAGTTCAAGTCTCTCCCTCGCCACCAAACTTCGCCTTCGGGGCCTCGCGTTTCGCAAACCAATCACCGTGTCCTCCGGGCCCTGTCTTCGCCCGGATGGGCGGCCGCCTTCCCTGGCGCCTGCGACATATCCGCCCCCGCCACGGCGTCACGGTGACAGACATTCCGGTCATCGCCATATAGGTCCCACTGTCGGCGATGCGTGCCGGCAGGCAGCCAAGCGAGATCTCATGACAAGAACAAGCCTGTCGCTCTTTGCCGTCGCAGCGGCATCAGTCCTGGCGTGTATCGCCTTTCTCGGCTTCGGCTTTGCCAGCCTGCCCGAAGTGCATATGAGTGTGCATGGATGGCTCGCGCTGGGCCTGGGCACGGTGTTGAGCGTCGTGGTCGGTGGTGGCCTTGCGGCGATCCTGATCATCTCGCGCCGCCGCGGCTATGACGAGGCCGCCCACGAAGTGTTCAAGGATAGCGAGCCGGATCTCTAGCGGGGTTCGGGACCGGCGTTTCGAATCACGCAGCGGCGCTGGCGTCGGTGGCTGCATCCAACAGACAGGCGTCGATCGCCTCGTTCAGGGCGGTCTGGTCGATCGGTTTGGAGACATAGCCGTTCATGCCGGCGGTCCGGCAGCGCTCGGCCGTCCCGATTACGGCATTGGCCGTCAGGGCCACGATCGGTACCCGGCATCGCGGCTCCGGCAGTTTGCGGATTTCGGCTGTAGCCTGGAGACCGTCCATGACCGGCATCTCCATGTCCATCAGGATCAGGTCGTAGGCGTTTGCCTGAACCGCTTCGATGGCCATCTTGCCGTTCTCCACAAAATCCGCCTGCAGGCCGCGCAATTTCAGGAAGCCCTCAGCCACGGCCTGATTGACCGTATTGTCCTCGGCCACCAGCACCCGGACAGGGCCGGCAATGGCCGACGGTGTCGGGACCTCCGGTGCCGCCTTCGGGGTGTTTCCGGAGATGACGCGGCGCAGGGGCGTTTCGAACCAGAATGTCGAGCCTTCACCCTCGGTGCTCCTGAAGCCGATCGTGCCGCCCATGAGTTCCACCAGGCGCTTGCAGATCGTCAGGCCCAGGCCGGAACCGCCGTGCAGGCGTGTGGTTTCCGCGTCGGCCTGGGTAAAGGCACCGAACAGGCGGGTCTTGGCGTCGTCCGGGATGCCGCAGCCCGTGTCGCTCACCTCTACCCGCATGACAGTGCGGCGGCGGCCGATGGCGTGAAAGCTCATTTCCACGTCGACCGAGCCGGTGTCGGTAAACTTGATCGCATTGCCGACAAGGTTGAACAGGATCTGCTTCAGGCGAACCGGATCGCCTTCATATTCTGCATCCCCGGGCGCCCGGACATCGATCGAGAAGCCGAGCTGCTTCTCCGATGCGCGCGCCATCCACAGCGTCCTCGTGTCGGCCGCCATGCGGTGCGGGTCGAAAGTCTGTATGTCGAGATCCATCTTGCCCGCCTCGATCCTGGACAGGTCAAGAATGTCGTTGAGCAGGCGCAGCAGGATCTTGCCGCTGTCGTCGATCACGCGCACATAGTCGGCCTGATTTTCGTTGAGTTCGGACGCCATCAGCAATTGTGTCACGCCCAGAACGCCGTTCAGCGGAGTGCGGATCTCATGGCTCATCGTGGCCAGGAACTCTGATTTCGCCTTGGATGCGGCGAGCGCCTCGATGCGGGCCCGTCCGAGCTGTTCTACCAGGGCGGAGAGCTTGTGGGTCCGTTCGGCGCTCTCGCGCGACATCAGGCGGAAGAGTTCCAGCGCCGTGCCGACACCGGCATATTCGCCGTCGCGCGTGACAATGAAGCCCTCCATCAGTGCGGACGGGCAATCGCGGACGATCAGGGCGTTCAGATCGGTGACCGGAGTCGACGCCTCGACAATCAGAGGCGTCTTGCTCATCAGGAAGGTGACCGGGCGCCGGCCAAACAGGGCGCGGCCGTGCCGGTTGGCCATTTTCAGAAAAAAGCGGTCGCGGGACACCAGGCCGACAGGACGGTTGTTTTCAACCACTGCGAGAACCAGCAGGTCCTCATCGTCGGACAGAAGATCGTAAACGTATTCGCCGGTCGCATCCGGTCGTACAACCGGCGCTTCCATCAAGACATCGCGAACCAGACGACTCATCCCCTCAATACCCCTCATTCTAAGGACGAGCGGACCCTGTCCGAATACGCTTTCCAAGGGTTAAACGCCTGAAGGGTTTCACCAAAACTTCATTGAAGTGTCATGCTTTTCCACCGGTCTCGGAATCGATCCAGGCAAGGAAACCGGCCGCGCTGCCACCCGGGTCGACGGGCAGATTCAAGACGCAGGGTTCGTCATAAGGATGAAGTTCCACAATGCGGGCGCACAGGGTGGGTGCGATATCGCCCTGTGTTTTCAAGATCATGACCGTTTCCAGGGCCGTTTCAACCTTGCCTTGCCAGCGATAGACGCTGTTCATGCCACGGATGATGTTGGCACAGGCGCACAGGCGTTCCTCGAGCAGGCGCTCCGCGGCGGCTTCGGCTGTGTCCGGATCCGGCCATGTCGTGTAGGTCCAGCTATAGCTCATGATGGTCATCCCTGTCGGCTTCATTATATAAGCCTGACATGACGACCCAATCTCCTTCCACCTCCGCGCTGGTCCTGTTTTCCGGCGGTCAGGACTCCGCCACCTGTCTCGCCTGGGCGCTGGAGCGCCATGCGCGTGTCGAGACGGTGGGTTTCGACTATGGCCAGCGCCATCGTGTCGAGATGCAGGCCCGCCTGGATGTGCGCGAAGCGCTGGCGGCGCGGCCGGGCGGGGAGCGGCTTGGCGAGGATTTCGTGGTTGACCTGTCCGGCTACGGAGCCATTGCCGAAAGCGCGCTTACGGCGGAGCGGGCGATCGAGATGGACGCGTCGGGCCTGCCCTCGACCTTTGTGCCCGGGCGCAATCTGGTGTTTCTCACGGTGGCCTCGGCCCTGGCCTACCGGCGCGGACATGGCGTCCTGGTGGGCGGGATGTGCGAGACCGACTATTCGGGCTATCCCGACTGCCGCCGCGCGACGATTGACGCAATGCAGCAGGCGCTGAGCCTGGGGCTGGATACCGGCGTGACCGTCGAGACGCCGCTGATGTATCTGGACAAGGGCGAGACCTGGGCGCTGGCGCACCGGCTGGGCGGCGATGAACTGGTCGAGATCGTGCGCACGACGTCGCATACCTGCTATCTCGGGGAGCGCGGCGAGTTGCACGATTGGGGCTATGGTTGCGGCACTTGTCCGGCCTGCGAACTCAGGGCGAAGGGCTGGGCCGCCTGGCGTGCATCGGTACCGGCATGAGCTATTCGGTGAAAGAGACCTTCCTGACGGTCCAGGGCGAGGGTGCCCAGGCCGGGCGCCCGGCGGTCTTTCTGCGCTTTGCCGGCTGCAATCTGTGGAGCGGGCGCGAACAGGACCGGGCCAAGGCCGTCTGCGATTTCTGCGACACCGATTTTGTCGGCATGGACGGGCCTGGTGGCGGCCGTTTCAAGACACCGGAAGCCCTGGCCGGGCATGTGCGCGGTTTCTGGCCCGATGTCCGGGCCGGACGGCCGCTGGTCGTCTGCACGGGTGGCGAGCCCTTGCTGCAACTGGACGCCAGCCTGATCGATGCCCTGCACCAAGCCGGGTTCGAGATTGCGGTCGAGACCAATGGGACGATTGCCGCGCCGGAGGGGATCGACTGGATCACCGTCAGCCCCAAGGGCACGGCTACCGTGGTACAGCGCTCAGGCGACGAGCTGAAACTCGTCTTTCCCCAGGCCGGACTAGATCCGCAGAACTATACCGGCTGGAAGTTCAAGCGTTTTTCCCTGCAGCCCATGGACGGCGACCGGATGATGGAAAATGCCCGGGCCGCCTTCGAATACTGCCTGGCGCATCCGCAATGGTCGCTCAGCCTGCAAACCCACAAATGGATCGGCGCGCCCTGAGCGTTAGCTGTCCGACCCCCGCGGCATCGGTGCCTCGCCCAGGCTTTCGGCCAGCTGAACCGCGAAGCGCGCGAAGGCGGTCCGTGTGTCGGTCCATACGCCATATCCGTCACCGCCTTCGGTGTCCGGATTGTGCCAGCTGAAGCTGAAGCGGGCGATCGTGTCGCCGGTATCGTTCACGAGCGCCGCATCGACATCCGCTCCGCCGGCCACGTGTTCGTTGTAATGGGCCGTGTCCATCTGCTGGATCTGCGACAGCGTCGGCCGGTTGGGCACGACGTCGACAATGGTCACCGTCAACACGGTCTCCTGCGCGGAGATGCCGTGCCAGCTGGAACCGATCAGGGCATTCTCCAGATCCTCCCGAAGATAGCCGGCAAGCCGTGTCAGCTCGTCCTGGCCCAGGAAGTCGGCCTTGCTGCGCAGGGTGTCGGAAAAGCCGATATGGCCGATCTCGATGGAGCCTGTGGCCGGAGCGGAAATGTTGGCTTGGAACCGGTCCTGCGCAAGGACCGGGGTTGCCAGGGACAGGCTGACTAGGACACACGCCAGAGTACGCATCGCGCTCTCCTCGTTCCAGGTCCCCCCATGCGGAAGAGCCTAGCACGATCCGGTCCCGCGCCGGAGCGAAGCTTGTTGTGCAGCGCGACAAGACAACGGGGCACGCCGGTCCGGCACGCCCCGTTTCGAACGCATTCGACAATGCTGACCGGCTATGAAGCGGTCGCGTTGCGCTCCGCCAGGCTTTCGCCGACATCTGAAGCGAACCGGTTCATGGCTCGCCGCGCGTCGGTCCAGCGGCTATAGCCGACAACATTGCGGATGTCGTAGGACCGCCAGGAATAGCTGAATGTTTCCAGCGTGTTTCCCCCGGCATCGACGAGTTCGGCTTCCAGGCTGGCACCGCCGATGCTGATCGAGGAATGGTGCAGGCCGTGCGCGCCCATCTGCTGCATGGTCGGGCGGTTCGGCGTGGCGTCGAGAATGGTAACCTGCAGGGTCAGCCCGTTCTCGCCGAGCATGCCGGCAAGTTCGCGCTCGAGATCCTCGCGCATTTCCCGCGCCAGATAGTCGAGTTCGCGCTGGCCATACTCTTCCGCCTTGTCCAGAAGCGCCTGGCCGAACCCGATTTCGCCGATCGCGACGGGGTCGTCGGCCAGGGTCGGGGCAGCCAGGGCGGCCATGGCGAACAGGGCTGTGATGGTGCGCCTCATCGTGCGCCTCCTTTCAACAACGTCTTGTCCCTCGCGCGCAATCTAGCAGATAGGCGTGTGACAGAGAAATGAAAGGCATGTAAGGCGGCGAGGGCGCTCCCGGGCGGGATCAGTCCTCGTCTTCGTCGTCGTCCTTGCCGGGCGTGACGACATCGACAGCGGCACCGCCGACGGCTCCGGCTGCACCGACAGCCGTTCCCACCGTGCCGATGGCAACGTCGGTCGCCAGCGCGGCGGCGCCGACAGCCAGGCAGCCCTGCAGCAACGGGGCGAGAAGGAGGGCGAGGATCAGGGCACGGACTGTGCGCATGGGATGTCTCCGGTCAACCAGTGGCCCCCTCTTCGCACCTGGCGGGTTTCCGCAAGGTGAAGGCGGGCTGATCGCGCTCCGTCAACGCCCCTCGCGCCACCAGCCCAGGCCGAGCAGGCTCAGCAGCAACAGAACCGCCGGCAGGCCCGGCAGCAGCGGTGTCCGCGTCGAGGCGCGGACGATGTAGCGGTCATTGCGCTTGAGGCCGAGCCAGGTGCGGCCGGACTGGTCGGCTTCGGCGCGGGTGCGGCGCAGGGCCGGCAGGCTGGCATCCGGCCCGTCGCCGATGGCGTAGTGGCCGCCGCCGGTGGCGTCGACGATGGGATCGAGGATATCTGCGGTGGGGCGCAGGTCGGCATATTCGGCAGGATTGATCGGCCCCAGGGCGGCAACGGTTGTCAGGTCCCCCGAACGCAGGCGCACAAGTCCGGAGCCTTCTGCCGCCATCCGGGCGGCGAAGCGGCCGGTCCCGATCTCGTCCATGCTGACGACATCCTCGCGCCCGTCCGGCCAGGTGACCCGGAGCGGCGGGGCCTCGTCGGCCAGGGTGACGCGATCAACATGCAGTTCGCCCTCGGTGGCGTAGGCGGTGAGGCGTTCCTCGTCCAGCTCCGGTTCGCGCATCAGCCAGTGGGCGACGCGGCGGAACATCTCCGCATAGGGCCCGCCGCCCTCGAAACCGCGTGCCCACAGCCAGGTCTGGTCACTCATCACGATGGCGGCGCGGCCCTCTCCCGAGCGCTGCAGAACGAGGAGCGGGTGGCCGTCGGGCGTTTCCAGCAGCGTGTCGCCGCCCAGCGCTGTGCCGTGAATGTGGCGCAGCCAGCGGCCCCATTGCGGTGTTTCGCCGCCGCCGTCGAGTCCCGCGGTGACGGGATGGCGCATCCCGGTCTCGGTCGTCTCCGGCGTGAAACCGCCATCGGTGATATAGCCCGTCGGACGTACCGGCAGGACCGCTGCCAGCGGCGTGCGATAGAGGCTCGGCGGTCCGGCGAAGGGTGGTCCGGCCGTGACCAGAAGCGCGCCGCCATTGTCCACATACCGTGCGATATAGTCGTAGTAGAGCGGCGGCATGATATTGCGCCGGCGATAGCGGTCGAAGATCACCAGGTCGAATTCCGACAGGCGTTCCACGAAGAGTTCCTGCACCGGAAATCCGATCAGTGCGAGTTCATCGACCGGGGTGGCGTCGCGCCGGTCCGGCGGACGCAGGATGGTGAAATGCACCAGATCGACCGACGGGTCGGACTTCAGGAGATCCCGCCAGGCCCGCGCGCCATTGTGCGGTTCGCCGGTGACCAGCAGTACGCGCAAGCGGTCGCGCACGCCGTTCACCGAGACAGCCGCGCGATTGTTGATCAACGACAATTCTGCCGGACCTGGCGCCACCTCGGCCTCGATCACGTTGGGCCCGCGGCGCTCGACGGGCACTTCGACCCGGGTCGAGCGGCCGATCGGGATACGGTGGGTCTGGGGATCGCCGCCTTCGAAGCGGAACGAAACGGCGGCGGTCCCCTGGATCGCATCGTCCTCGACGCGAATGGTGAACTGGACCGTATTGCCGACGATGCCGTAGCGCGGGGCTTCCTCGATCACCAGTCGGCGGTCGCCGGCGGATATGTCGCCCGGCATGACGTGATGGATCGGTGCGTCCACATTGAGGGCGGAAGGCTCGCCCGGCGCGTCGTGAACCTGGCCGTCCGAGACCAGGACGACACCCGCAATCCGGTCCGGCGGCGCGCTCGCAAGCGCGGCATTGACGCCGTCGAACAGCATGCTGCCGTCCGCGCTTTCCCCCGCCTCTACCTCGATGAGATCCAGCAGCGGGTCTGTCTCCGCCTCGCGGCGCAGCGCCTGGCTCAGCGCCGCGGCGGCTTCGGTGCGTCCGCCGATCTCCATCGAGGACGATGTATCGGTCACCAGAACGGCGACATCGGGCAGCGGATCGCGTTCTTCCTCCACCAGGGAGGGATTGGCCAGCACCAGGGCGATCCCCAGGACGACCAGGCCGCGCCAGATCCAGCCGGAGAGACGCTGCGCGGCGCCGGCCAGTGTTGCCAGCAGGGCCAGACCCGCCAGACCGGCGATAGCGGGCCAGGGCAGGAGGGGGGCGAAATCGAGGGCGGTCACTGTGGCGTTCATTGGCCCAGCCTCTCGAGAATGTCGGGTACGTGGACCTGATCCGCCTTGTAGTTCCCCGTAAGGGCATACATGGCAATATTCACGCCGAACCGTACGGCCATCTCGCGCTGGCGCTCGCCACCCTCGACCGGGGCCAGGGCTTCTCCGCCTGCTCCCTGCGACCAGGCGGCGGCCCAGTCATGCGCACCGATGATCACACCGGACGTGCCGTCCCGCGAGGCGCCGTCCGGATTGGCTTCCACCCAGACAGGGCTTCCGGAAAAGCGGCCCGGAAACTCCTGCAACAGGTAGAAGGACCGCGTCAGGACATGATCCGGCGGGATCTGGGCCAGGGGCGGAACGTCGATGCTTTCCAGCACGGCCACGAGGCCGGGATGCGGGGCCCCGGCGCGCAGCATGGCGACGTCGGCGTCCTGGGTGTCGAATACGATCAGCCCGCCCGATTGCAGATAGGCACTGACACGCTCGGCCGTCTCCGGCGCCAGCGGCGGGGCATCGGTGGAAACGGGCCAGTAGATCAGGGGGAAGAAGATCAGCGGATCGGTGTCGATATCGATCGCCATCGGCCCGGCCGGTTCCATGGCGCTGCGCCGGGTGATCTCGCGGCTCAGGCCGCTCAATCCCGTTTCGCTGCGCCGGTCGGTATTGGCGTTGCCGGTGCGCACATAGGCAAAGCGCAGTTGCAGCGCGGCCTCCATGGCGAAACTGTCGTCATCGTCCTGGGCCATGGCGTCCGGCGCTCCCGGCATGAGAGCGAGGGCCAGGGCAGTGGCTGCCGCGGCTCCGCCCAGGCGGACAAAGCCCAGACGGCCGGCCAGGGCCAGTGCGATCGCCACATCGAGCGCCAGCAGGACAAGGGCCGCTGCCAGCAGGCCCGCCGTGAAATGCAGCGGACGCGGACCGTCCAGGCCGGCAAAGATGGCGCCGTGCAGGTCGCGCGGCAGCGCATCCATGCGGGTATCGGCGGCCACGACATTCAGCGCGGCGGAGGCCGGCCCCAGGCGGTAGAGGCCGGGCGGGGAGGACGGGCCCGGCCGGGCCGTGTCAAAGGTATCGGCCGGGATCGGGCGGGCCGAAGCCGGGGCGCCGGCCAGCTGGCCTGCGGCGTCCAGCGCCCGGTCGAGAACCCAGGCGCCCGTGGCCGGCGATGCCGCGGATCCGCCCTGGGCCAGCCCCATCAGGCGCTGCAGCATGCGCGGAAAGAGCCCGGTCAGCGGCAGGTCGGACCATTCCGGGCTGGCGGTGACGTGGAACAGGACGATCCAGCCGCGCGCACGGCGCTCGGCGGTGACCAGGGGCGTGCCATCCTCGAGACGGGCCCAGACCTTGTCGGGCGTGGCCGAGCCCGGCTGGGCCAGGACCTGGCGGTCGACGGTCGCGCTTGTGTCCACCGGCAGGCCGGCGAAGGGCGAGCTGGCGGGGAAATCGGCCAGCGGCTGGGGTTCTTCCCAGTTCAACGCGCCACCGAACAAGCGGCCGCCCTGGCGCAGGTCGACCGGCAAAAAGGCATCGCCGCGGGCTGCCAGGCGAGGCCCCGCAAAACGGATCAGGACGCCGCCATTATTGACGAAATCGGCGATGCGTTGGTCGTCGCTGCGCGCCTCGTCAGTCATCACCAGAATGGCCGGGTCTGCGTCCAGCAATGTGTCCAGCGTACCGCGAACCAGTTCGGCGCGGGGAGCAAGGGAGCTCTGGATGTAGTGCAGGTCCGAGAGCAGCGGCTGGCCCTCGCGACCGGTCAATTCGATGAGTCCGACGCGCGGCCGTTGCCAGGTATCGCCCAGCAGGCGCACGGCCCCGGCCGAAGCGGTTCCGTCGATACGGATGCTGGCGATCCGGTTGCGCAGGTCCAGGGGCAGGGAAATCGTGGCGCCGGCGATGCCGGAGCCGGCCTCGAACTGCACGTCGCGGCGGGCCAGGGCCCGGCCATCGGCGCCCAGCGCCGTGACACCGGCAGTGCGCGGGAACTCGTTTGCGGCCCGGCGCACTTCGATGGCAATGCCATCGGGCGCGGTCTGGGGCGGCGCGAGTGCCAGGGCGGCCCGGCCGCCATCGGGTTCGAAAACACGCAGCGTGCCCAGATCGGACAGGGTGCGGGCGAGTTCCCCGGCATCGCGGGAGTCGAGCCCGTCACTCAACCAGCTTATCGCCAGGGGACCGTCCAGTTCGCCGGCGGCGCTTGCCGCAGCGATGCGCTCGGCAGCACCGGCGCGGTCGGCGGACCAGGGCTGGGGCGCGATCATGTCGAGCGCCCGGCGTGCCGCATCGGCATCCGCCAGGCGCAGCGGAGGCAGGGTGTTGCCGGTTGGCGCGGTTGTGGTGACGGCAACCGGGCGGCCGTCGCGGTCGGCATCGGAGATCTGACGCTCGGCTTCGCGGCGCATCGCGTCCCAGGCCGAGGCGCTGGCCCAGCCATTGTCCATCACGACCAGGACCGGACGGGTCTCTTCCTCGGCGGCGTGCGGCGTCCAGACCGGGCGGGCCAGGGCGACGATCACGAGTGCGGCGATCAGAAGGCGGAACAGGATCAGCCACCAGGGCGCATGCTGGGGGGTCTCGCTGTCGTCGGGCGCGCCGAGCAGCAGGCGCAGTGGGGGAAAGACGGCGCGCTTGGGGGCAGGCGGCGTCGCCCGCAGCAGAAACCAAAGCGCCGGAAGAGCGAGAAGGCCGGCCAGCGCCCACGGCGCGGCGAAGGAAAGGGGGCCCAGGGCGAACATGCGTGTCAGACGTCTCGTGCCAGGGTTTTAAACAAGGATAGCACGGCGCTGGTGGCCGGCCGGTCCGTGCGGTGGGTGATCAGCGTCCAGCCGAACTGGCGGGCCAGCACGTCCAGTCTTTCGCCGTGCTCGGCCCAGCGCTCACGATAGGCGTTGCGGGCTTCCTCGGCACGGCCGAACAGCAGGGTCTCACCGCTGCCGGGTGCCTCGAAGCGGGTCCGTCCGGCATAGGGAAAATCGTCTTCGGCCGGATCGACGATGCGCAGCAGGACACCGCCGGCCTCCCGGGTGGCAAAGCGCGACAGGCGCGCCGACCAGGTCTCGGGCGGATCGAGGAAGTCGCTGGCGAGCACGATGCGGCTGAACCGCGCGATGTGCGGCGCTTCGACGGCGGTGTGGGCACCCGGCCCCAGGATCAGCCGGCGGGAGACCCGTTCCAGGCCCAGCGCGCCGGTGCGGGCAATGGCGCTTTCGCCAAGGACGGAGACACGTTCCCCGCCCTGGGTCAAAAGCGCGGCCACGGCAATCAGGCAGACGGCCGCGCGATCGGCCTTGCTGGCGAGATTGCGGCCGGAGGCGAATTGCATGGATGCCGACCCATCCCGCCACAGCGAGACCGTATTGGCCGCCTCCCATTCGTTCTGGCGCACGAAGAGCTGGTCGGACTTGGCGGATTTGCGCCAGTCGACGGCGGCGCGGCCGTCTTCCGGGCGGTGGTGGCGGTATTGCCAGAAGGTCTCGCCGATGCCGGAACGCCGCCGGCCGTGCACGCCCTGGGCTACCGTCGCGGCAATGCGATCGGCCTCGGCCAGGAGAGCCGGCAGGCGCGCCGCGGCATCCTCGCCCTCATGCCTGAGAGCGACGACCCGGGCTTCGGTCTGGCGATCCGCACCCTGGACCATGGATCAGGCGGCCCGGTCCGCGAGCGTCTTGATCAGGCCTTCCAGCGTATGCCCGTCCGCCCGGGCGGCGAAGGACAGGGCCATGCGATGTTTCAGCACCGGCTCGGCCAGTGCGGCCACATCTTCGGTGGACGGTGCCAGGCGGCCGCGCAGGAGGGCGCGGGCGCGGCAGGCCAGCATCAGCGCCTGACCGGCGCGCGGGCCCGGTCCCCAGGAGACCCCGTCGCGTACGGCATCGACATCGGATTCGTCCGGCCGGGCGAGACGCAGAAGGTCCAGGATCGCTTCCAGCACGCGCTCGCCGACGGGCAGACGGCGGACGAGGGCCTGCAGCTTCATCACCTCGTCCGGATTGAGGACTGCAATCGCCTCGGCCTCTTCCGCGCCGGTCGTTGCCAGCAAGACGGCCCGTTCGGCCTCGCGCTTGGGATACGGCACGTCGACGCGCAGAAGGAAGCGGTCGAGCTGGGCTTCCGGAAGCGGATAGGTGCCTTCCTGTTCGATCGGGTTCTGGGTGGCCAGGACGTGGAAGGGTCTGGGCAGGTCGTGGCGTTCGCCGGCGACCGTGACATGGCCCTCCTGCATGGCCTGCAGCAGGGCGGCCTGGGTGCGCGGACTGGCCCGGTTGATCTCGTCGGCCATCAGCAGGCGGCAGAAGACCGGCCCGGGCAGGAAACGGAAATGCCGCTTGCCGTCATCGCTCTCCTCGAGGATTTCCGAGCCGAGAATATCGGCGGGCATCAGGTCCGGCGTGAACTGGACGCGCTTGGTATCCAGGCCCGTAGCCACGGCGATGGTCTGTACAAGGCGGGTCTTGGCGAGACCGGGCGCGCCGACCAGCAGGGTGTGGCCGCCGGACAGGACCGCAGCGAGGCAAAGCTCGACCTCGTCCTCGAGCCCGTAGATCACCCGTCCGATACTGTCCTTGACGGCCTTGAGGCGTTCGGTCGCGGCATCGGCTTCTGCAATCAGTTCTGCACCGGGTTCATTCGTCTCGCTCATCGTCCTACATTCCTTTGCGATACAGACATGATCTATAGGCCATAATGCTCACGGCGAGCATGGCGTTGCACATGAAAGGTGTCCATGCCCTCCACGACCACCACAAGCGATCCGATGCAGTCGCTCCTCGATGCCGCCCGAAAGGCGGGCGGGGGGCTGCCGCCGGTCGACAAGTGGAATCCCGAGTATTGCGGCGAGATGGACCTCGTCATCAAACGCGACGGGACTTGGTGGCATGAAGGCACGCGCATTACACGTGACCGTCTTGTAAGGCTGTTTTCCACGATCTTGCGGAAAGATGATGACGGCATTCATTATCTCGTGACGCCGGTCGAGAAGATCGGCATCGAGGTGGAGGTTGCGCCCTTTGTCGCCATACGCGTCGACGCCGTGGGCGAGGGGCGCGAGCAGTCGCTGATATTCACCACCAATGTGGGCGATCTGGCCGAGGCCGGGCCCGGGCATCCGCTGAGTGTCCGGATCGATCCCGAAACCGGTGAACCGACACCGCTGGTGCGGGTGCGTGGCCGTCTGGATGCGCTGCTCGCGCGCCCGGTCTTCTACGAACTCGCGGAACTTGCCGTGGAAAACGATGGTGTGATGGGGGTCTGGAGCGGGGGCGAATTCTTCCCGCTGGGAGATGGTCATGGACCCGGCTGAGGCGCTGATCGGCCGGCTGCGTGACCGTCTCGACCCCGTTGATGCTCCCGCCGCCGCGCCGGTGCGCAGCGATGGCGATCTCAATGGCGGCCTGCCCGACCGCGTGACCCCGCCGCGCGAGGCGGCCGTGCTGGCCCCGCTGATCGTGCATGACGGGCCGCCGCGCCTCCTGCTTACCGAGCGGGCCGCGCACCTGCCCAGGCACGCCGGCCAGATCGCCTTTCCCGGCGGCCGTGTCGATCCTGCCGGGGAAACCCCGGCCCAGGCCGCCGTGCGCGAACTGGAGGAGGAGGTTGGCATAGCGCCGGAGCATGTCGAGCTGATCGGCCGGTTCGACGGCTATCTCACCGTCACCGGTTTTCATGTCACGCCCTTCGTCGGCGTGCTGCGGCCCGGCTATGTCCTGCGGCCCGACCCGGGCGAGGTTGCGGACGTGTTCGAAACGCCTTTCGACTTTCTGATGGACCCGGCCAATCACCGGCGCCATTCGCGGGCCTGGCAGGGCCATACACGGCATTTCTACGCCATGCCGTGGGAAGGGCGCTATATCTGGGGGGCGACGGCGGGCATGCTGAAATCCCTGCACGACAGGCTATATGGTTAGATCATGATCCGGATCACACTGATCGAAATTGCCTCCTTCCTGCTGCCCTTTGCGCTGTTCTTCATCTGGCGCTGGCAGACCCAGGCCGATGTCAAGCTGACCGCCACGCCGGCACTCAGGCTGGGCCTGGCCGGTGCGGCGCTGGCGATTGCCATGATGATCGTGCTCGTCGTGTTGGACGCCATGCGCGGCGGACATGAGGGCGATCAATATGTCCCCCCGCGAATGGTCGACGGGGAAATCGTACCCGGGCATTTCGTGCCCCCTTCCGAACGCGATGAGCCGGCCGATGCGGGTGAAGAGGACGACGACCCGCAATGACACCTCCGCGTCTCGATCCGGCCCGGCACACCTGGATGCGTGCGCCGGAGACGCGTCTTGTCATGGCCGCGCTGGACGCGGCCCGGCCCGGTGGCAGCCGCTTTGTCGGCGGATGTGTTCGCAATGCGCTGCTCGGTGAGCCGGTGGGGGACGTCGATATTGCCACGCAATTGAGGCCGGACGAGACCATCGCCGCAGCCCGGGCGGCCGGGCTCAAACCCGTTCCCACCGGCAAGGCGCACGGCACGATCACCGTCGTCTGCCGGGGCAAGCCGTTCGAAGTGACCTCGCTGCGCAGGGACGTCGCCACCGACGGCCGCCGTGCCGTGGTGCGTTTCACGCAGGACTGGGCCGAAGATGCGCAGCGGCGCGATTTCCGCCTGAATGCGCTCTATGCCGATGCCGAGGGCAGGATCTACGACCCGACGGGCGGTCTGAAAGACGTGGAAAACCGGCGCTTCGTCTTCGTCGGGGATGCCGAGAAACGTATCGAGGAGGATTATCTGCGCATCCTGCGCCTGTTCCGCTTCGAGGCCTGGTACGGCCGTGGCGAGTCGGATCCGGTGGCCCATGCCGCGGCCGTCAAGCTCAGGGACGGCCTGCATAAATTATCCGCGGAACGGGTCTGGATGGAGCTGAAGAAACTGCTGGCGGCACCGAATCCGATGGGCGCCGTTACCCGGATGTCCGAGAGCGGAATACTGGATTTGATCCTCGGAGTGAACGGATCCTTAAGAGTCATGGGCGGTATTGTTGCGCAAGATGTACAATACGGATTAGCGCCCGATTCGATGCTGAGATTTGCGGCGCTCGCCGATGGCGGACCGGAAAGGATCAGGACCATGGCAGCCAAGCTGAAAATGTCGAACGCCGAAGCGCGCCGCCTCCAGGGCGCCGTCGACCCGTCGGCCCGCGAAGACGTTACCGAGGCATTTTCCGACCTCGCGGCCGCCGAACGCGCATTGATGAAACTCGGCGCCCGCGCCTTCGAGGACCAGGTCCGCCTGCAGGCGGCCGGCGAAGTGGCCCCGCCACCGCGCGACTGGACGCTGCTGGCCAGGTTCGCCCGCGAATGGGAAGAGCCGGAATTCCCGGTTACGGGCGGCGATCTCATCCTCCTGGGCTACGAGCCCGGCCCGATGCTGGGCGACGCGCTCGACGAGCTGAAGGCGCACTGGATCGCCGAGCGCTTCGAGCCGACCAAGGACGAGCTGATCGCGCGGTTGAAGGCGCATTGATCTTCACCCGCTTCGCAGACATTGAGCACCCCGGCCACCGTGCCGGGGTTTTTTGTTGGCTCGAACCGGCTCGGGAGGTAGGCTTGCCGCTCGCCCCTTTGCGCAATCCGGACCGATCCAGGAGCGCGGGGCCGCCGCAGAGGGGAGAGTCCGATGAGACACCCTGCGCTGTCGGAGCTTGTTCGCGCAGGTCTTTTGGCCGCGATGGCTGCCTGTTTGCTCGCAAGTGAGGCCTTCGGACAGATCCGGAGATCGATTGAACGCCCGCTCGCACCGGTCTCCCAGGCTTCATTGTCGGAAATTTCCGGAGCGGCAGGCGATGTCACGCACGAGATAGAACACGGCATGCGTGTCGTGCGGTTCGGCGAGCTGGGCGACCGTCCCTGTATGGTCATCCTTGCGGCCTGGACCGGACAGTCGAGCCGTGACCGCGCCATAATCGATGCGGAATGCTCCAATCGCATCAATACGTCTCAATACTGGGAAGTCGTTGTGCCGGAAGGTGCGCGGATTGTCGGAATGGAAGCGTGTTTCAACCGTCGCAGCGGTCGCCTGAAAGGACTGCGCCTTTATCACGACGGGGGCAATTTCGGCGGGGTGGTATCCGAGTTGCAGCCCAATTGCCGGGGAAACCGTGGACGCTGGGGGGATCGGGCCGAGTGCCCGGAGAGCACACGAGCCACCGGACTGCGTGCTCACTTTCGCCAGGAGCCACGTGGCCAGACCAATCCGATCGTCGGTTTGCAGCTGATCTGCCGCCCTGTCTAGGGCCACGTCGCCTTGGGCGGCATGGATGACAGGATCGACTTCACGTTTCCGCCGGTCTCCAGGCCGAATTTCGTGCCGCGGTCGTAGAGCAGGTTGAATTCGGCATAGCGGCCGCGGCGCACCAGCTGTTCCTCGCGCTCCTCCTGTGTCCAGGCTTCGCCCATGCGGCGGCGGACGAGCCGGGGATAGATATCGAGGAAGGCCAGGCCGACATCGCGGGTGAAGGCAAAGTCGGCATCCCAGTCGCCGGTATTGTGACGGTCGTAGAATATCCCGCCAATGCCGCGCGGCTCGTTGCGGTGGGGCAGGTAGAAATACTCGTCGCACCACTTCTTGAACCGGGCATGGAAGTCCTCGCCGTGTTCGTCGCACACGGCCTTGCAGGCGGCGTGGAAGTCCTTCGCGTCGGGGTGTTCCTGGGTACGCGCAGCGTCCAGCACCGGGGTCAGGTCCATGCCGCCGCCGAACCACCACCGGGTCGTGGTGATGAAACGGGTATTCATGTGCACAGCCGGAACATGCGGGTTCCACATGTGTGCGATGAGGGAGATGCCGGTGGCGAAGAAGCGCGGGTCTTCCCTGGCGCCGGGGATCTGCTGGCGGAAAATCTCCGAGAATTCGCCCTTTACGGCGGAGACGTGGACACCGACCTTCTCGAACAGCCGGCCCTTCATCAGCCCCATCGTGCCGCCGCCTTCATCCCTGGAGCCGTCACCACGCGTCCAGTCCTCCAGGGTGAAGCGGGCGGGATCGCCGGCATATAGCCCCGCCGGGGCTTCGTCCTCAAGGCGTTCGAATTCGGCGCAGATCTTGTCGCGCAGGTCTTCAAACCAGGCCTGGGCGGACTGGCATTGCAGGTCGGAACCGGCGGTGGCGGTTTTGGAGGATGCGGTCATGGCGCTTGTTTAATCGGCACCGCCGCGTACCTGCAAGCGCAGGCCGCCGGATTCCCGCAATTTGAATTGCCGGACCCGGGAGCTATGTTCCAGCGACAGGAGATAGCGGTCCGGACGGCGGCGAAATCATGAGACCAGGAAACAGCACAACCCCTTATGGCTGGGCCCTGCGCGGGCTGACGGTCCTGATCGCGCTCTATTCGGCGTTCTGGTCGGGTCTGCTGATCTGGGCCTGGACCGGGCTGGCTCCCACGCATCTGGGTTCACTGGACACCGCGGGCACGCTGGAATTCGTGCCGGTCTGGGCTCGCTTTTCGGTCTGGCTGTGGACCCTGTTTCTGGCCGCGGCGGTGTGGGCCTGCTGGACGGGACGTGCCCGCGCCTGGCTGTGGGTGGTGCTGGCCATGGTGCCGCACCTCGTCGTCTTCCTGACGCTCAGCGCAAATCCTTTCTATGATGGCACCGCCGGTTACATAAACTTCGCCATCGAATTCGGCACGGCCCTGCTGCTGTATTTCGCGGCCAGGTCTCGGGGGGACTGACAGCCCCGCCGTTTCCGCACACGGCTAGAAATCGTGTTCGAACAGGTATTGCGTGCTGTCCGTCTCCTCGACATAGCCAATCAGGTCGAAATGCTCCGCCAGCCGGTGAGGATAGAATTGCGTGAGTTCCTGCGGACGGGATCCCAGATAGCGAAAGCCCAGGGTCCCTCCCAGGACATGTCCGCCGGGAAGGTCCGTGATGTCGAGGAAGAAGGCCGGAACCGCCGCCCGGTCCAGCACGGCTTCGTGCGTGCCCGGATAGGCAGGGTGGGCGGCGTAGCGCTGTTCGGGCCCGTAGGCGGAATAGTGGCCCGAACCGAAGGTCAGGCCCACGGCGATGTACTCGGCGCCGAAAGTCTGTGCCAGCGCGTGTCCCATCGCACCCTCGGCCCTGGTGACATGCGTGTTGTCGGCCCAGATGACGATACCGCTTTCGTGTTCCCCTGCGATGCGGCCGGCCTCGGCCGCCATGCTGGCGTCGACGCTCAGCCCGCCGCGATCGGCCAGGTCCAGCCCGTAGACCCGCACCCGGGTTTCGGCATGGGCATTATGGGACCGCAGCCACTCGATGACGGCCCACATCTCCGCGCTTTGCCAGCTGGGATAGCCCAGCGCAAGCAGTGCTGCACGGTCGTCGTCGCTCTCGCCATGGATATAGGCATTCACGGTATCCGCGCCGGCGGCGGGCATTTCGACGGCAAGCGCCGTGAAGCCTTCATCTTCGACCAGAAGACGCAACAGGCGATGCTTCAGGCGGAACAGCGCCCGGGCGCCATGGGAATTCTCGCCCAGGCCGACAATTCCGGCAGCGCCCAGCGCGTCGCGAAGGGGCGCCAGATCGTCCAGCGGTGCGTCGGGCTCCAGGGTGGAAACGGACAGGGCATTCCGGTCGATCCAGGCGATATCGCTCGCCCGTGCCTGCATGCGCGGAGGCGGCGCGGTGGCATATGCCTCGCCGTCGGCGACGATCCGGATGTCGTCGACCCGCGCCTGACCCTCACCGCTTGCCAACAGGCCGACGAGTAGATTGGGAGGCAGGCAGTCCCCGCCTGCATTCTGGCTGACCGAAATGCGGCCCTGGCCGGCCCCGGCATCCCCCATGCCGGGCGCCTGGCCGGGTTCGAGAAAGAACAGTGAGACCGTGAGCCCGTCATCCCGCGACAGCAGCGCCGCCGAGGCGGAAATGCTGGCGACGCATCGCGCGCCCAGCGACAGGGGCGTGTACAGCACGGCGGGCGTATCGCCCGCTGCCCCCAGCAGCAGGGCCGGATCCGCACCGGAGCGGTCGACAAGGATGGTGGCGGCGGCCGGATCGGCTTCGGCATACCAGTAGGCGGGATGGCCTTGCGGCGTCACCTGGTCGAAATCGCCGTTGATATAGGGGCCGTTGCCGGAATCAGCCTGGGCAAAACCGGTCAGGGCCAGTCCGCCGGCGACAATGCCTGTCCAAAACATGTGTCTACTCCCTCGTGGCGCCCCCCGGCGCAGGCGGCACGCTAGGGCGGTGCAGCGTGTCGGGCATACCGGGATTGGCGTGTACTCCGTCCCGCCCTCAATCGGACGTGGTCGCGCGCAGTTGCCGCGACGCCTCGGCCAGGGCGATCCCCGCGCTCACCGTCACGTTCAGCGAGCGCATTCCCGCGCGAATCGGAATCCGCACGCGACAATCCGCCGCGTCGTGCACATCGTCCGGGACGCCGGCGCTTTCGCGGCCGAAAAGCAGGCGGTCGCCTGGCTGGAACGAAAATTCCCACAGGTCTGTTGCAGCGCGGGTGGTGAACAGGACCAGACGGCCCGAAGCGCCTTCTGCACTTTGCCTGTAAGTGTGCCAGGATGCGTGGCGGACGGGCTGGATAGCTGCGCCATAATCCATGGCGGCCTTGCGGATTTTCTTGTCCGTAAGGGGAAAGGCGCAGGGTTCGACAATGTCGAGACCGGCGCCGAAACAGGCCGCCACGCGCATCGAAGCGCCGAGGTTTTGCGGAATATCTGGTTGAAAAAATACGATCCGCATTTTAAGCCGCGCACAGTTCGGACCTGTCCATGTGCATGCGGCATTGCGCCGCCTACTGGTCAGTGCGTCCGGGAGTAGTTTATACCGCGTCAAACCCCGCTGCGGCGGGGTCGTCAAGTTTGACGCATGTTTTCTGGGGCTGGGCCCGCCTTCGGTGTGGCCCTTATTGGATAAGAGAAGAGGTCGGCTCGTGACGGAAGAGAACGGCGCGCCCGGCGGCCACGGTGAAGAACCGACCCGCCGCGACTTCATCTATATCGCTGCTGGCGGCGCGGCCGCTGTCGGTGGCGGTCTCGTGGCCTGGCCGTTTATCGACCAGATGAACCCCGCAGCGGACACGCTGGCGCTGGGTTCCATCCGCGTCGATGTGTCGGTGATCCCGCAAGGGTCCGAAATCACCGTGATGTGGCGGGGCGGTCCGGTCTTCATCCGGCACCGTACCGAAGACGAAATCGCCGAGGCGCGCGCCGTCGAGCTGCGCGTCCTGCCGGATCAGGATGCCCGCAACGACAACCTGCCTGCCGGCGCGCCCGGTTTCGACGCCAACCGCGTCCTGCGGCCGGAATTCCTGATCGTGAAGGGCAATTGTACCCATCTGGGCTGCGTGCCGCTGGGCCTGGGCGCCAATACCGGCGATTATGACGGCTGGTACTGCCCGTGCCACGGGTCGCACTACGACACGTCCGCGCGCATCCGCCGCGGCCCGGCGCCGGAAAACCTTCCGGTTCCGGACTATTATTTCGAGACCGACACGACGGTGAAAATCGGCCTGTCGCCGGAAGAAGCGGCGGAAGCGGGCTGGGAAGTGGCTGACTCTGCGGGGGCTGTGGCATGAGCGGACATTCGACCTACGAGCCGAAGACCGGCGTCGAGAAATGGCTCGACTCGCGTCTCCCGATCATCCGCCTGGGCTGGGACAGTTTCGTCGATTTCCCGACGCCGCGTAACCTGAACTACTGGTGGACGTTCGGCGGCATCCTGGCCGTCTTCCTGGTAATCCAGATCGTCACCGGCATCGTGCTGGCCATGCACTATGTGGCGCACGAGGACATGGCGTTCGACAGCGTCCAGCGCATCGTCCGTGACGTGCCGTTCGGCTGGCTGCTCCAGTCCATGCACGCCAACGGGGCGAGCTTTTTCTTTGTCGCTGTCTACCTGCACATGTTCCGCGGTCTCTATTACGGCTCCTACAAGGCGCCCCGCGAAGTGCTGTGGATTCTCGGCGTCGTGATCTACCTGCTGATGATGGCGACCGCCTTCATGGGCTATGTCCTGCCCTGGGGCCAGATGTCCTATTGGGGCGCCATGGTGATCACCAATCTGATCGGCGCGCTGCCCTTCGTGGGCGATGCCATCCGGGAGTGGCTGTGGGGCGGCTTCTCGGTCGGCCAGGCCACGCTCAACCGCTTCTTCTCTCTGCACTATCTGCTGCCCTTCGTGATCGCCGGCGTTGTCGGCCTGCACATCTGGGCGCTGCACGTGCCGGGCAATGGCAATCCGGCGGGGCTTGAAATCAAGGATCCGAAGAAGGACGCACTGCCCTTCCACCCCTACTACACGGTGAAGGACGGTTTCGCGATCATCGTCTATCTGATGGTCTTTGCGGTCTTCGTCTTCTACATGCCGAACGTTCTGGGCCATGCCGACAACTATATCGAGGCCAACCCGCTCTCGACGCCGGCGCACATCGTGCCCGAATGGTATTTCCTGCCCTTCTACGCGATCCTGCGGGCGGTGACCTTCGACATCGGCCCGATCGACGCCAAGCTGGGCGGTGTGCTGGCCATGTTCGGCGCCATTGCCATCCTCTTCGTCCTGCCCTGGCTGGACACGTCGAAGGTGCGCTCGATGCGCTACCGGCCGCTGACGCGCTGGTTCTTCATCTTCTTCGTGATCGCCGCGCTGGGCCTGGGCTGGTGCGGTGCGAAGAATCCGGACGATCCCTTTGTCGGCGCCATCAAGTTCGTGCACCTGGCACAGTTCCTGACGGCCTACTACTTCGCCTACTTCCTGGTGATCCTGCCGGTGCTGGGCATTATCGAAAAACCGAAGGAACGGCCCGCCTCGATCGAGGCCTCTGTCCTCGGCGAAGCCAAGTCCTAAAGGGAGCGACGAGATCATGATGATGACCCGTATTTTCGCCGCTGCCCTGGCAGCTGCCGGTCTCACCGCAGCCGCCTCAGCACTTGAAGGCGATGCGCACGCGCCGAAAGATCATGAATGGCACCATGAGGGCCCGTTCGGCACGTTTGACCGTCAGGCCGTTCAGCGCGGTTTCCAGGTTTTCCAGGAAGTCTGTGCGTCGTGTCATTCGATGGACCTCCTGCGCTTCCGCAATCTGGGTCAGCGCGGCGGTCCGTTCGAGTCGGAGGAATATCCCAATCCGAACGACAATCCGGTGGTGATGCAGATCGCGGCCGGCTATCAGATCGAGGACGGCCCGAATGATGACGGCGACATGTTCATGCGCGACGGTTTGCCGTCCGATGCGTGGCCGGCGCCGTTCGACAACGAGCAACAGGCCCGCGCGTCCAATGGCGGCGCCTATCCGCCGGATCTGACCCTGATCGTCAAGGCGCGTTCCGGCGGCGCGGACTACCTCTACTCGCTGCTGACCGGTTACACCGATCCGCCGGAGGACAGCCACCTGGCGCCCGGCCAGTACTACAACGAGTATTTCGAGGGTGGCGCCATCGCCATGGCCCCCCCGCTCGTCGAGGGCATCGTCACCTATGACGACGGTACCGAGGCGACGGTGGAACAGATGGCCGAGGATGTGGTCACCTTCCTGACCTGGGCCGGCGATCCGCACATGGAAGCGCGCAAGCAGATGGGCGTGATGGTGCTGATCTATCTCTTCATCTTCGCCATTCTGGTCTATCTGGCCTATCGCCAGGTCTGGAAGAATGTGAAGCACTAGAGCCGACGGCTTGGCTGTGGTTTCGAAGGGCCGCGGGCGGAAACGTTCGCGGCCCTTTTGTTTCGTCCGCAGCCTGGGCCGGAGAGGCCGGGAGCTGGAATCATGACGCATTGGAAACTCGGCATTGTCGGCGGATCGGGCCTCTATGCGCTCGACGGGCTGGAGAATGTCTGCAGCGAGGCCGTGGACACGCCCTGGGGCGCGCCGTCGGCACCGCTGACGCACGGGACGCTCAACGGTGTCGACCTGGTCTTCCTGCCGCGCCACGGAGCGGGCCATCGCCTGCCGCCGTCCGCCATTCCCTTTCGTGCCAATATTGCTGCACTGAAGATGGCGGGCTGCACGGATATCGTGTCCGTCTCCGCCTGCGGTTCCCTGCGCGAACACCTGGCGCCGGGCCAGTTCGTCATCGTCGATCAGTATGTCGACCGGACGGTCGGGCGTGAACGCTCTTTCTTCGGCGAGGGTTGTGTTGCCCATGTGCCCATGGCCAGGCCGGTCTGTGCGCGGCTGGCGGGGCTGATCGGCGATGCGGGCGAGGCGGAAGGCATTCCGGTTCAGCGCGGCGGAACCTACCTCGCGATCGAGGGGCCGCAATTTTCCACCCGCGCCGAAAGCGAGCTCTACCGCCACTGGGGCATGGACGTGATCGGCATGACAAACATGCCCGAGGCCCGGCTCGCCCGCGAGGCGGAGCTGCCCTATGCCTCGATCGCCATGGTGACCGATTACGACTGCTGGCACGATGGCGAGGAGAGTGTCGACGTGCCGTCCGTCCTGCGCGTGATGCGGGACAATACGGTCAAGGCCAAGGCCTTGCTGGAGCGGCTGGCGCACCGGCTGTCGGAGCATGAGCGCACGCCGGCGCCCGACGGCACCGAGACCGTGCTGGATACTGCCCTGATCAACGCACCAGGCGCGCGCGATCCGGTCACGGTGGAGAAACTGCGGTGTATCGCGGCCCGCCTTCTCTAGGACACGGGTTTTGACGGCGAAGAGTCCTTTTCCCGCTCCCGGCACTCGTCCATAACTGCGCCTGCGTGGACGAGGGGAGTGACATGCCGCCATCGATACTGGCCAGCCTTCTGCTGGCAGGCCTGCAACCGCCGCAATTCGAACCGCCGCGGCCCGCCGTGGAATGCGCCGAGCATCTCACGGACTGGCGGGCGCGCCGCAATTGTTTGCGCGACCTGCTGGAGACGGCAGAGGCGGGGCTCGACCGGGCCGCATCCGCTGCCCTGGAGGAAGCGCGCCTGTCGGATGCGGACTCCGGTGGCCGGTTCGGTGCCGAAGCGTATTTCGAGGCTGCACAGACGGCCTGGTTCGCCTATCGCGATGCGGAATGCGACCGGCGCGGGGCACTGATGTTCATTTCCGAGGAGTCGCGCGAGGAGATCGGCCTGGACTGCCGTATCATGCTGACCCGGGCCCGGGCTCGCGAACTTCGGGAGATGTAGCGTGGACCGGCCGGTTCTGCATATCGGCAACAAGCGGTTCTCCAGCTGGTCGCTGCGTGCCTGGCTGGTTTTGCGCAAGGCCGGCATTGCGTTCGAGGAAAACCTGATCCCGCTGTACACACCGGACACACGTCAGGCTGTTGCCGCCATATCGCCGGGCTGCAGCGTGCCGGCGCTGCAGGTCCGCAATACCGTATTCTGGGACTCGCTGGCGATCGCCGAATGGGCGGCCGAGAGCGTGCCCGAATTGTGGCCGGCACACGAAGCGCGGCGCGCGCTGGCCCGGGCGGTGGCGGCGCGGATGCATTCCGGTTTCACGGCCTTGCGCGAGCATTGCCCGATGGATCTGGGCCGCGTCCCGCAAGCCATCGCACTCAATGACGAAACGCGCGCCGACATCGCGGCCGTCCAGGCCCTGTGGAACGACGTTCGCAGCGTCGACGGCCCCTGGCTGTTCGGGCAGTGGAGCATTGCGGACGCCTTCTACACACCGGTCGCCGCCCGTTTCCATGCCTATGACATACCCCTGCATGCCGAAGCCCAGGCCTATTGCGATACGCTGCTGAACGATAAAGACTATCGCGACTGGCTGGGGGCGGCGTTGCAGGAAGGCCTTCCCAGTCCCGCCGACAAGACGACCTGACCGCGAACGGAAATCGAGCCGATGGACCTGAAAGCCGCGATCCGCACCATTCCGGACTATCCCAAGCCGGGCATCATGTTCCGCGACGTCACGACGCTGATCGGCGATGCACGGGCTTTTCGTGTCGCCGTCGATCGCATGGTCCAGCCCTGGGCCGGCGCGAAGATCGACCGTGTGGCCGGCACCGAGGCGCGAGGCTTCATCCTGGGCGGTGCGGTGGCGCACCAGCTTTCGGTCGGTTTCACCCCTGTGCGCAAGCGCGGGAAACTGCCGCACCGCACCCTTATCGAGGAATACGAGCTGGAATACGGCCAGGACGCCATCGAGATCCATGTCGATGCGATTTCGGAGGGCGACCGGGTCCTGCTCGTCGACGACCTGATCGCCACCGGCGGCACGGCAGAGGCTTCGATCAAACTTCTGCAGCGTGCGGGCGCCACCGTTGTCGGGGCTGCTTTCGTTATCGACCTGCCGGATCTCGGCGGGGCAAAGCGGATCGAGGATTTGGGCGTGCCCGTGTCCTCGCTGGTACAGTACGAGGGCGAGTAACGGCCGCAACCCGGGGAGGGGCGCCATGTTCGTCGGTCACTACGGTCCGGCCCTTGCCGGCAAGGCGGTCGCCAAAAGCGTGCCGCTTTGGACGCTGTTCTTCGCCGTCCAGCTGGTCGATGTGGCCTGGGGCATTTTCGTCGCCAACGGGATCGAGCATGTCCGCATCGTGCCGGGCTTCACCGAGGCCAATCCGCTCGATCTCTACGACATGCCGCTCACCCATTCCCTGCCGGGCGCGCTGGTCTGGTCCGTGGGGGCGGGGCTGGTCTATGCGATCTGGGCGCGGTCGCAGAAACGCCTGGGCGGCGTGGTGATCGCTGCCGCCGTATTCTCCCACTGGCTGCTCGACCTGATCGTCCACGTGCCCGACCTGCCGCTCTGGCCCGGCGGGCCGGAAGTGGGGCTGGGCCTGTGGAACAATTACCCGCTGGCGTTGACCGCCGAGATGGCGGTTCTGGTGGCCGGCCTGTTCCTCTATCTGCGCGTCACCGAGGCGAAGAACGCGACCGGCCGGATCTGGCCCTGGGCGTTCCTCGCTCTCCTGGTCCTGGCCGAATACGCCAACCATACCCTGCCGCCGCCCGAGAGCGCCGCCGCCGCCGGATACATGGCGACGGCGACTTTCATCGTGCTGACGGGCCTGGCCGCGATCTGCGATCTGACGCGGCGGGCGCGCTAGTTTGCGATCAGCGCGCGGACATCCTGCGTGAACGTCACCAGCGACGGCTCGTGGATATACATCATGTGGCCCGCTTCGTAGTAGGTGAAGGTGACCCGGTCCTGCGGGAAACCCGGCTGGTTGAACATCAGCTCGGCCGCGAAGAAGGGCGTCGCCAGGTCGTAATAGCCCTGGGCCACGAGCACTTCGAGATCGGAGTTCTGGCGCATTGCCCGGGCGATCCAGGGCGCAACATTGATGTAGTTGTTGTTGCCCGTACGCCCGGCATCCCAGTTCCAGCCGCGCACGCCGCCGATTGTGGAATAGTATTCGGTGATGTCCACGCCCAGCGTGCGGGTGAAATAGTCCAGCATGGATGCGGTATAGCTGCCGTCGATGCCGTAGAAGCTGGGATCGGTTTCCGGGGACTCGCCGACGCCGTCCACCTCGACGCCGGTGAACCGGCTGTCCAGACGGCCCACTGACAGGCCTTCGTCGCGGCGCAGTTCGCGCTGGAAACGGCGCAGCGAGACCCGCATGTTCGCCCGGCGCAGGAAGTCCTCGGACAGGCCGGTAAAGCGCGACAGTTCACCGATGATACGGGCCTGGCGCTGGGCGTCCAGGGTGACGCCATGCATCAGCGCCGGCATGTATTCCTCGATGGCGAAGGTGCGCGCCTCGTCGAGGAAGGCCTCGATATCATTGTTCCAGGCCGAACGGTCGACCTTGCCGTGATACCAGGCGGTTGCGGCAAAGCCGGGCATCAGGCCGACATAGCCGACATCATTGCCCTCGGACGTGTCGTCATAGCGAAAGTCCAGCACGGTGGAGATCAGGGCAACGCCGTTGATCGCCACATCCGTGTAACCGCCCTCCAGCTGGTTCAGCAGCGCGCCGATGCGCAGCGTGCCATAGCTTTCGCCCAGGAGATATTTCGGGGAATTCCAGCGCCGGTTCTCCGTCAGCCAGATGCGGATGAACTGGGCCAGGCTCTCGGCGTCTTCGTTGACCCCCCAGAAATCGTCGCCGCCGCTCTCGCCCAGCGCCCGGCTCCAGCCGGTGCCCACAGGGTCGACGAAGACCAGGTCGGCGACGTCCAGGATGGAATGGACATTCTCGACCATGTCGTAGGGCGCCGCACCGTCGTCGGCAGCATTGGGCAGGGCGATGCGCTGGGGTCCGAACACGCCCATGTGCAGCCACAGGCTGGCCGACCCCGGTCCGCCGTTGAACACGAAGGCAACCGGGCGGTTGCGCGGATCGTCGGTACCGTCGGCGATATAGGTTGTGGAAAAGATGGAGGCGGTTGGATCGCCGTCCTCGTCGCGCAGGAAGGTTTCCCCGGCGATGGCAGTGTAGCGGATGCGCTCACCGTCCACGGTCACCTGGCCGCGGCTCTCGAAGATGCGTGGCTCCGGCGCCTCGCTCTCCTCCTGGCCCGAGGCCGGAAGTGTCAGTGTGGCCGCAATGATGGCGGCCGCGATCATGCGGATCATGGCTTGCTCCCCGAATGGATGTTTGGCGAAAGACTAGGGGGCGGGCGCGGTGCGGGAAAGGGGGCGTGTGCGCTCAACCCGCTTGGGAACGCCGCCGGAATGGGATAAGGCGGTCGCCATGAATTACCGCCACGCCTATCACGCCGGAAACTTTGCCGATGTCCTCAAGCACTGCGTTCTCGCGCTGTGTCTGGACCATCTCAAGGCCAAGCCGAAACCCTTCCGCTATATCGACACCCATGCCGGAATCGGCGGCTACGACCTCGCCTCCAGCGAGGCTGAGCGGTCGCCGGAATGGAAGGACGGGATCGGCCGCCTGCTGGATGCCGCCATGCCCGAGGCCGCGTCCGGGGCCCTCGCGCCGTACCTCGGCGTGGTCAGGGGTATCAATCCCGACGGCATGCAGCACTATCCCGGTTCGCCGGAGATCGCTGCGCGCCTGCTGCGGGGCGACGACCGCATCCATCTGTGCGAATTGCACGAGGCCGACGCCAAGACGCTGGATGCCCGCTACGCCCGCGACAAGCGGGTGAAGGTGGAGCGGCGCGATGGCTACAAGGCATTGAAAAGCCTGATTCCGCCGAAGGAAAAGCGCGGCCTGGTGCTGATCGATCCGCCGTTCGAGGACCGCGACGAGCTGGCCCATATGGCCGAGGCTGTCACCGGCGCGTTCGGGCAGTGGCCGACGGGGACCTATATCTTCTGGCGCTCGCTGAAAAACCTCTGGGCCGCCGACCGTTTTGACAACGGGCTCGCCGAATGGCTGATCGCGGAAAAGGGGCTGGAGCCGGAGAAGATCCTGCGTGCCGACCTCTGGGTGCGTGACCTGGCGAGCGAGGGCAAGCTGGCCGGCGCCGGCGTGGTCGTCGTCAATCCGCCCTATACGCTGGAGGACAAGCTGCTGGGTCTTCTGCCCTGGCTCGCCGACACGCTGGCCCAGGGCGATGGTTATGGCTGGCGCGTCGATGGCGGGCTCACCGACGAGGATGTGGAAGAACAGGTGGAAGACTGACGGGAAATCCCGCCATCCGGGGTTGAAACGATCCGGCGCCTACCCAATTAAGCGCATTCGGGCCATTCTTGGCCCCCCATCTCCCGGAAGGCAGATTTCTGCATGTCTTCAATCATTTCCATCAAGGGACTCTCGAAAACCTATGCCGGCGGCTTCGAGGCCCTCAAATCGGTCGATCTGGACATCGGCGAGGGCGAGATATTCGCGCTCCTCGGTCCCAATGGCGCCGGCAAGACGACACTGATCGGCGTCGTCTGCGGCCTTGTCACGCCGACGGCCGGGACGGTCACCGTCGACGGGCACGACATCATCCGGGATTTCCGGGCGACCCGGTCGCGCATCGGTCTGGTGCCCCAGGAAATGTCGATCGACATGTTCACTACCGTCTGGTCTTCGGTTTCCTTTTCGCGGGGCCTGTTCGGCAAACCGCCCGATCCCGCCTATATCGAACAAGTGCTTCGGGACCTGTCCCTGTGGGACAAGAAGGACGAGCAGATCCGGACCCTGTCGGGTGGCATGAAACGGCGGGTGATGATCGCAAAGGCCCTCGCCCATGAACCGGAAATCCTCTTCCTCGACGAGCCCACGGCCGGGGTCGACGTCGAGCTGCGCCAGTCGATGTGGCAGGTGATCGGAAGGCTGCGCGAGCACGGCGTCACCATCATTCTCACCACCCACTATATCGAGGAGGCCGAGCAGATGGCCGATCGGGTGGGCGTGATCTCCAGGGGCGAGATCGTGGTGGTCGAGGAAACCGGAACCCTGATGAACAAGATGGGCCGCAAACAGCTCATTCTCTATCTCTCCGAACCGCTGGCGGCACTGCCGGCCGAGCTGGGTGTGAACGGGCTGGAACTCTCCGCCGGCGGCACCGAGCTGCATTTCGACTACGACACGCATGCCGACCGGACCGGCATCACAACGCTGCTGGCCAATCTCAACCGGGCCGGCCTGTCGGTGCGGGATCTGGAGACGCGGCAGAGTTCGCTGGAAGAGATCTTCGTCGATCTGGTGGGGAGCCAGTCATGAATATGCGGGCCGTCGCTTCCATCTACCACGCCGAAATGGCGCGTACCGGCCGCACGCTGATGCAGTCGGTGCTGGCGCCGGTCATCTCGACCTCGCTCTATTTCGTCGTCTTCGGCGCGGCCATCGGTTCGCGCATCGAGGAGATCGACGGTGTGGGTTACGGCGCCTTCATCGTGCCCGGACTGGTCATGATGATGATCCTGATGCAGAGCGTCTCCAACGGATCGATCGGGATCTATTTTCCCAAGTTCAATGGCACGGTCTACGAGATCCTCTCCGCGCCGATATCGGCCTTCGAAATCGTGATCGGCTATGTCGGCGCGGCAGCGACGAAATCGCTGATCCTGGGCGCGCTTGTCCTGGCCACGGCGGCTTTCTTCGTGCCGCTGGAGGTTCAGCATCCGCTGGCCATGCTGGCCTTTCTGGTGCTCACCTCGCTGACCTTCTCCCTGTTCGGTTTCATCATCGGCATCTGGGCCGACAATTTCGAACAGCTCTCCGTCGTGCCGATGCTGATCGTGACGCCGCTGACCTTCCTGGGCGGGAGCTTTTATTCCATCTCCGTCCTGCCGCCCTTCTGGCAGACGGTGACCCTGTTCAATCCGGTCGTCTATCTGATCTCCGGTTTCCGCTGGAGCTTCTACGGCGTATCCGACGTCGATGTCGGGATCAGCCTGCTGGCCGTGCTGGGCTTCTTCCTGCTCTGCCTGATCATCGTCTGGTGGATGTTCCGCACCGGCTATCGCCTCAAGACGTGAGTTCGCCCATGCCGCTTCGCTACGCCATATTCGATGTCTTCACCGCCACGGCCTATGCCGGCAATCCGCTCGCCGTGGTGTTCGGCGCCGATGATCTCGACGACATCGCCATGCAGACCATCGCCGGCGAATTCAACCTCTCGGAGACGGTCTTCGTCACCGAGCCGAAAGGCCGGGACGCCGACTACGGCCTGCGCATCTTCACACCCGTGAGCGAACTGCCCTTTGCCGGTCATCCGACAATCGGCGCGACCGTCGCCCTGGCAATGGACAGCGGGGCGGGCGAGGGCGAAGTGCGCCGCTTTGTGTTCGAGGAAACCATTGGCGACATTACCGCCGACGGGCGTATCAACGGCCCGCGGCACGGTTCGGCCCGCTTCTTCGCTCCGCGCCTGCCGGAACAGGCAGGCGACCTGCCCGATTTCGACGGCATTGCCGAGGCGCTGGGGCTGAAACCCGGCGACTTGATGGACGCGCCGCTCAATGGCGGGATCTGGTCGGCCGGCGTACCCTTCGCCATGATCCCCTTGCGCGATGCGGGCGTGCTGGAACGGATCGCGCTGGACCGGGCGGTTCTCGGCGAGGTGTTCGGCGGGGCGGACCCGGTCGGCGTCTACGCCGTGGCCAAGGCCAGCGCGACAGAGCACACGACCGACTGGCGCTGCCGCATGTTTGCGCCTCACCTGGGCATCGACGAAGACCCGGCCACCGGCGGGGCGGCGGCGGCGTTCTCCGGCCTGATCGCGGAACAGGCTGGTGCGGGCGATGGCGAGCATTCGGTGGCGCTCTACCAGGGCGTGGAAATGGGCCGGCCCAGCCTGATCCGTCTGCGTCTGCGCCTGGAAAACGGCCGCCTGAGCGAGCTCATGCTCGGTGGCGATGCGGTGAAAATCGCCGAGGGAACGCTGCTCTAGCCCAGCGGTCTGACGGTAAACACATCGTCATCCGCCACACGCGGTACGATCACGCGCAGGAAATGCGTGGTGTAGCGCCGAAGAAACCGGTCACTTTCATCGCCCGCTTCCGGATTGAGCGCCCGCAGCTGGATCAGGGCGCTGGCCTGGTCGCTGTCGCGGCTGAAATAGGCAATACGGCTGCCCGGCGCCGATGCCGTGATGCCCGCAGCCAGCGTCTCCTCATACTCCTCCGACAGGGCCCCGCGGAAGAAGCCGTCGCGCCACATCAGGGCACGCCTGTCGACATGCAGCACGCGGCGGTGCCTGTGGCGTGTATTGGCGTGATCGTCCTGGATCAGGTTCAGCCGCGCATCGATCTCGATCGGCGAGACGTCCTCGCCGCCACGGAAGACCGTCTCGCCCCGCTTCGGCGCTGTCAGCCAGAGCTCGAAGTCGTCGACCGGAAGGCCCGTATCGTCACGGACATCGGCCACGACCTGGTAGAATTCGTTGAAGCGTTGCCGGTCGGCGTGCGCGCTGCCGAAAATCCGTTCGCGCAGCGCATCGGCATCGGGTCCGTCCTGGGCCAGTTTGCGGGTTTCTCCGCAGATCGCCTGCCAGTCCTTCGCCAGGGCCCGGTAATCGTCCGGTGTCTCGACGGCGAGCGCCGCCAGGATCATTTCCTTCAGGCGTCCGGCGGTTTCCGGATCCTGCGAGCCGCTATTGCCGGCATCGGGGCGCAGAATGCTCAGATGGGTACGGTCCGGGATGACGGCGAAGGGGGTTTCCCCGGGGCCCCGCCGGGTCCAGGGCGTGAATTTCGGTTTGGTGATCGTGCCCTGCGTGAAATCCACGGTCACGCCGCGCGGATCGATATTGGCACTGGCGATGCGCACCGTGCCGTCCCAGGCGCGCTCGCCGGTGATCTGGGTGCCCATGATCGGTGTGGCGCCGACGATGACGAAAGGACGGGTTCCGTCTTCGGAAAAGGGGCTGCCGGTCGACCCGTCCGTACTAAGCCGGTCGCACAGGGCCAGATCTTCCTGGAATTGCGAACCCAGTTCCAGCCCGTGCAGGAATTCGGTGCCCGTCTGGAAGCCGCGCTTCCAGCCCTTGACGATCCGCGCCAGCATGGATCGGCCGAAGGCGGCCAGCGGCGAGCCGAAATTGGCGGGCGCGAGCATCAGGAAATTGGCCACCGGTCCGCCGCCTTCCGGATGATTGTCCGCCAGCCAGCGCCGGGCGACCAGCGCGCCGGTTGAATGTACGATCAGGTGGAAACGGTCGGGCAGGCGGCCATCGGCCTGCATGTCCAGGATCACCGTGCGCATGCGCCGGGCCGCATCCTCGATCCGCACCACATCGTCCATCGAGGGGTATCCGCCCAGGAACAGATCCCGTGTTTGATAGTCATTGGCGGCCAGCAGTTCGCCGACGGCACGCATCGAATCATCCTCGGCGCTCCAGCCATGGATAAGCAGCACGTGTCTCGTCATGGCAACCCCCGCGTTAATCGCGGCAGGCTAGCACGGTTTGGGCGATCTCAATACTGATCCTCGGATGCGTCCCAGAACGGGTACCAGGGCGGCATGTCCTGCGAAACGCGAAGCGGGAAGTCGGCATCGCGCTTTTCCAGGAAGGACATGACGCCTTCCTTCGCATCGGCTCCCATGCCGGCGTGCAGGATACCTTTCGTCTCCACGCGATGGGCCTCCATCGGATGACTGGCGCCCAGCATGCGCCAGGCCATGCGGCGCATCAGGGAGACCGAGACCGGGGCGCATTTCTCGGCGATCAGCCGGGCGCGTTCGCGCGCTTCGGGCAACAGGTCCCCGGCCGGCACGACGCGGGCCACAAGGCCGCTCTCGAAGGCTTCCGCGGCAGTGAAGGTGCGGCCGGTCAGGCCCCAGTCCATCGCCGTCGAAATCCCCACCACGCGCGGCAGGAACCAGCTGGCGCATCCGTCCCAGACGATACCCCGCTTGGCGAAGGGGTAGGCGAACTTGGCCTCCATCGAGGCCAGGCGGATATCCATCGGCAGGATCATCGTGCCGCCGATCCCCACCGCCGCGCCGTTGATGGCGCCGATCACCGGTTTGGCACTCTCCCAGATGCGCAGATTGACCCGCCCGCCCTTGTCGCGCCATTTCGGATCATTGTCGTCGAACGCGCCGCTCTGGGTCTCGTCGGCGACGCGATTGAACGTGTCGGCTCCCGTGGACAGGTCGGCGCCGGCACAGAAAGCCGGCGGTTCGCCGGTGACAATGATCGCCCGGACCTCGTCGTCGGCATCGGCCGCATCGAAGGCGGCGATGATCTCCTCGCCCATGTCCAGGGTGAAGGCGTTCAGCCGGTGCGGCCGGTTCAGCGTGATCGTGGCGACGTGGTCCTCGACCGCGTAGCGAATGCTCTGGAAACTCAAGTCCGTCCTCCCTTGTTGCCGGCAGAATGGACGGCGCGGCCCGCTGCGGCTAGTCCTCCCAGTCCTCGACGACCGCGAACAGCTTGCCGCGTTCTGTCACGAAGACCAGGACGAGCGCCAGGGCCGCCAGCACAGCCTGGGCGGCAATGAGCGGGACGGCGGTACCATTGTACATCTGGCCGATGACCGAACCGATGAGGGCGCCGACCACGCCGGTCATGAATCCGTAGGCCGCCGAGGCCGTGCCGGCGATATGGCCGACCGGTTCCATGGCCAAAGCCGAGAAGTTCGCGGCGATGAGACCCAGGAAGGCCATCGCAGCCGCCAGCAGGACCAGGAAGATGTAGAGATTGTCGACCCCGGCCATGAGGATTGCGGCATGCACTGCGCTGATGAGTGTGAAGGCAACCAGCGCACCATGCGACAGCCGCCGCTGCCCGATCCGCATCACCAGGCGGGAATTGGCATAGCTCGTCAGGCCTATCCCGCCGGCGATCACGGCAAAGGCGACGGGAAAGGCGTTGTCGGACAGGCCGTAATGGTCGACGAAGACCTGCTGGGACGTGCCGAGGAACCCGTACAGTCCGCCAAAAAACGGCATGGCGGCCAGAGTATAGCCCATCATCAGCCGGTGGCGCGTGGTCTCCATGAAGGCCGACAGGGTGGATTTCAGCTTCAATGGCACGCGGAATTCCGGGTGCAGGGTCTCCGGCAGGCGCACATGCAGCCACACCATCAGCCCGGCGCCGAACACCATCAGGAAGGCGAAGACCCAGCGCCAGGGTGCAAAGGACAGAATGATCTGGCCGATCGACGGCGCCAGCACGGGGACCGCCATGAAGGCGGTCATCACCATGGACATGATCTCGGCCATCCGCCGTCCGGACGACACGTCGCGCGCGATGGCCACCGCGATCACGCGGCAGGCGGCCGCGGCGGCACCCTGGAAGAAACGGGCGATCAGAAGCAGGTCGTAGGAAGGTGACAGCGTGCAGATCAGGCTGGTCAGCAGAAAGAAGGCGAGCGCGCACTGGATCACGAGCTTGCGTCCGTACCGGTCGGAGAGGGGGCCGTAGATCAGCTGGGCCGCACCGAAACCGGCCAGATAGGAGGTGATGACGAATTGCTGGTCGTTCGCCTCGACGACTCCCAGATCGCCGGCGATGTCATCCAGCGCGGGCAGCATCATGTCGATCGCCAACGCCACGACGGCGGTCATCGCCACCAGCAGCGCGACAAGTTCTGTCAGCGGTAGCGGGAGGGTTTCGCCCGCCGGGCGTTGGGAAGCGGTCATGACGGTCTCCGGGGATTGGCGCAGAACCGCGCCAGACCCTCACATGAGACCTGATCGCACAAAGTGCAAGTCCAAGCCGCGCATGCCCGGCCGGCATTATTCGTATGGCGAATAGAAGAGGTGCATCTGGAAACTGTCCGCGATGCGGTTTGCGCGGTCGAGAAACGCCGTCCTGGCGTCCTGCGATGCGCCGATCTCGTCGAGGGCCTGTTCGAACAGGCCGAGCCAGCGCGAAAAATGCCCGGGCGTGAGGTCGGGTTTGAGTTTCATGTGTGCCGGCATGGGGCGTCCGGAATAGCCGCCGTCATGAAAGACGATGGCCGACCAGAAGCGTTTCATCGTCGCCAGGTGCGGATCCCAGTCATCGCCGATCGCCTTGGCGAAGATCGGGCCGAGCTGGTCGTCGGCGCGCACATGGCCGTAGAAGGTATCGACCAGATCGGAAATGGTTTCGGGGGCAATGCCCATCTCTGCCGCTTCGCGGCGGGCGGTTTCGCGGGCTTCGGTGACGCGCACCTGATCGCTGGCAGACATGGGACGGGACTCGGTCTGGCTGTTGACGGCCCTATTCTGCCTCGCGCCGCCGCCGTTCGAAATGCGACACAATGAGCCCGATACCGATGAGGGCCGATCCCCACAGGAATGCCAGGACGGGCAAAACGATCATTATGCGCCAGTCTTCAAGCATCTTCGTCACACTCCTCGGATGTGTATATCACAAACGCGCCCAATCCCGCGATGGTCAATGCGGCGACGAAGGCTCCCAGCAACGTGAATCGGGCATCCCCCTCAACGAGGAGCGGGCTGAGCACGCCGGCCGAAATCGTCATCTGTGCGGTCCATTTCAACACATCTCCGAGATAGTCACCGACGCGTCGGGTCAAGCGGCGAAAGCGGGGTTGCGGGGCGTCCGTCATAAACGCCATTATAGCGTGTGCTGAAAATAACTACACGTTAAAGCGGAACAGCATCACGTCGCCATCGCGAACGACATACTCCTTGCCTTCGGCCCGCATCTTGCCGGCTTCCTTGGCGCCGCTTTCGCCGCCGCAGGCGACATAGTCGTCGAAGGCTATGGTCTCGGCGCGGATGAAGCCCTTTTCGAAATCGCCATGGATGACACCGGCAGCCTGCGGGGCAGTCCAGCCCTCGCGGATCGTCCAGGCCCGGGCCTCCTTCTGACCGGCCGTGAAATAGGTTTGCAGGCCCAGCAGCTTGTAGCCAGTGTGAATGAGCCTATCGAGACCGGCCTCTTCCAGGCCCAGGGTTTCCAGGTATTCGGCGCGCTCCTCGTTTTCCAGCAGCGCCAGCTCGCTCTCGATCTTGGCGGAGATCACCACGGCCTGGGCACCTTCCTCCTCGGCACGTTTCATGACGATTTCGGAATAGGCATTGCCGGTGGCGGCCGAGTCCTCGTCGACGTTGGCGATGAAGAGGACGGGTTTGGTGGTCAGGAGCTGAAGTCCGCGCCAGGCCTTGCGGTCGTCCCTGGGAACGTCGGCAAAGCGTGCCGGTTTGCCATTGTTGAGCTGTTCCAGGGCCAGGTCGATCAGGACGAGGCTGGCCTTGGCCTCCTTGTCGCCGGTCTTGGCCTTCTTTTCGAGATTGGTGCGGCGTTTTTCAAGGCTTTCCAGATCGGCCAGCATCAGCTCGGTCTCGACCGTCTCCAGATCGGCCAGCGGATCGATCTTGTTGTTTACGTGCGTGATGTCGTCATCGTCGAAACAGCGCAGCACATAGGCGATGGCGTCGGTCTCGCGGATATTGGCGAGGAACTGGTTGCCCAGGCCTTCGCCCTTGGATGCACCGGCCACCAGACCGGCGATATCGACGAAGTTCATCCGCGCCGGAATCACCTCTTTCGAGCCCGCGATCTCGGCCAGCTTGCCGAGGCGCGGCTCGGGCACCGCCACATCGCCAACATTCGGCTCGATGGTGCAGAAGGGATAATTCGCCGCCTGGGCCGCCGCGGTCTGGGTCAACGCGTTGAACAGGGTCGACTTGCCGACATTGGGAAGCCCGACGATGCCGCATTTGAATCCCATTTGGATATCCCTTCCTGGTTCGAGCGCGCCTTATAGGGAAAGAGCTGACGCGATGCGAGCGGTCTGTCAGTCCGGACGGTCCGGCCGGGTGGTGCCGGGCGCCGGCGCCTTGTGCGTGACCCGGGTCTGGAAGGCGTCGACTTCGCCGCGGGCCAGGAGGTCGATACTGCCGGCGATGGCATCCAGGAGGTCGATCAGCCAGCCCTCTTCCGCCTTGGCAAAGTCGGACAGGACATAGCCGGTCACCCGGCCCTTGTCGCCGGGATGGCCGATGCCGATGCGGGCCCGGCGGAAATCCGGACCGATCTGCTGGGCGATCGACTTGATCCCGTTGTTTCCGGCCGCGCCGCCGCCGGTCTTCATGCGGAATTTGCCGGGCGCCAGGTCGAGCTCGTCGTGGAAGACCACCACATTCTCCGGCGGCACCTTGAAGAAGTTCGCGGCCTCTCCCACGGCATGGCCGGAATTGTTGTAGAAGGTCTGCGGCTTGAGGAGCAGCAGCTTGTCCGGTCCCACGGTCAGTTCGCTGGCGAGCGACTGGAAGCGTTTGCGCCAGGGACCGGCGCTCCAGGCACGGGCGATCACATCCATCGCCATGAAGCCGACATTGTGACGGTTTCTCAGGTATTTCGGCTCGTAATTGCCGAGCCCGGCCAGGATCATCATCGCCCGACGCTCCCGTTTCAAGGCCCGGATACAAAATCAGCGAAGCCGGGCCGGCTTCGCTGATCGTGTGGTCCGGACCAGACGATGTGTCGAGGACTATTCCTCGTCGTCTTCGCTCTTCTGGTTGATAACCTCGGTTTCCGGCGCCTCTTCGACCTCTTCGGTCTCCGGCGTCAGCACGGCGCGCGAACCCTGCAGGGTCGCCACGGTGAAATCGCGATCGGTGATGGTCGGCTCGACGCCTTTCGGCAGCGGGATCGCGGAGATGTGGATGGAATCGCCGATATCCAGGCCGGTCAGGTCGGCTTCGATCGACTCCGGAATGGAGCCGGCCGGGCAGTTCAGTTCGACGACGTGACGCACCACGTTGAGAACGCCGCCGCGCTTGAGGCCCGGGGACTTCTCTTCATTGATGAAGTGCACGCTCACTTCGACGTCGATCCGGGTGTTCTCGTCGACCCGGAACAGGTCCACGTGCAGCGGGGCGTCGGAAACCGGGTGGAACTGGATGTCTCGGGCGATCACCTTCTGGCGCTTGCCTTCGTGCTCGAGCTCCATCATGTGGGAGATGAACTGGCCGGTCAGCAGTGCCTTGCGGATCTGGTTGCCGCGCAGATTGATCGCGACCGGACCCTGCTTGCCGCCATAGAGAACGCCCGGGACCAGGTCTTCACGGCGGGCAGCGCGCGCCGCGCCCTTGCCGGTGCCTTCACGAACGTCGACGTTGAGAACGATGTTGGAGCTCATCGGTCCTGTTCCTTAAATGCAAACGCCGCCTCCTGCCGTTTTGTCTCCGGCGGGCGGCGATCTGTCGTGGCCGGGCCACAGTGATATTTCGAGCGGCGGGCTATAACCGATCCGAAAGCCCTGCGCAACTGCGACGGCAGGGAAGAGTCAGCGAATTCCGCCTGCACTTCAGTCGAACAGCTTGGACACCGACTCGTCATTGGCGATGCGGCGAATGGCTTCGCCGAGCAGCGGCGCGACCGAAAGACGGCGCACCTTTTCAGTTTGTGTGGAGTTCGGCGGCTCGACAATGGAATCTGTGACCACCAGTTCCTGCAGCCGCGACTTGTCGACCCGGCCCTGGGCATCCTTGGAGAGGACGCCATGGGTGACATAGGCGGAGACTTCCACCGCGCCCTTGTCCAACAGGGCATCGGCGGCATTCACCAGCGTGCCGCCGCTGTCGCACATATCGTCGAACAGGATGCATCGGCGGCCTTCGACCTCGCCGATAATGTTCATCACTTCCGCCACGCCGGCCTTGGGGCGGCGCTTGTCGACGATGGCGATCTCGGCATCGAGGAGTTTGGCCAGCGCCCGCGCCCGCACCACGCCGCCGACATCCGGCGAGACGATCAGCAGATTGTCGGTCTCGTAGCGGCGGCGGATATCGTCTTCCATCACCCTGGTGGCGAAGAGATTGTCCGTGGGGATGTCGAAAAAGCCCTGGATCTGGCCGGCGTGCAGGTCGACGGTGAGCACGCGGTCGGCGCCGGCCTTGGCGATCAGATTGGCCACCAGCTTTGCCGAGATCGGGGTGCGCCCGCCGGTCTTCCGGTCCTGGCGGGCATAGCCGAAATAGGGAATGACGGCCGTGATCCGCCGCGCGCTCGCCCGGACCAGCGCGTCGATGCAGATCAGCAATTCCATCAGGTGATCGTTCGCCGGGGAGGACGTCGACTGGATGACGAATACATCCTCGCCGCGCACATTCTCGTCGATGCGCACGAAAATCTCGCCGTCGGCGAAGCGTTCGATCTCGCTCGCGGTGAGCGGTGCATCGAGATAATCGGCTATCGCTTTCGCCAACGCGCGGTTGGACGTTCCCGACATCAGTTTCATGGCTGAAAATCCCCGGAAGTCACAGTCGCGGGCTGATTAACAGAGCGGGCCGGGAGATTGAAGCTGAAATGATCAGCGTGCGGTGAATCCGGGGGGGGCGGGAAGGCCCGCAGCGTCCAGACATGCGAGTTTGAACAGGGTCCCCATCTGGCTCGAATCGGTCAGCCGCCAGACCTGTTTCGCGAGGGTTTGGCGCTTGTCCGGAACAGCCTGGGAAAGGGCCGCGGCGCGGGCCTCCAGGCCCAGTCCCAGAAGGAATCGGCCCTGTTCCTCCGGCCCGTAGGCGGCGAGATCGCGTGCGCGGGCCGCGGCAAGCAGGGTTTCGAAATCGACCCGGGCGGTCAGGTCGGCCGTGCCCGGCTGGTCCAGTGGCGGTACTTTCTTATGAGCGCGCACGGCCTGCAGCGTGTCACCGGTCTCGCTGAGCTCGGGGCCGTAGTCGATGAAGAGTGCGCGGCCGGGATTATCGCGGAAACGGGTGGCGAGTGTTTCCACGACCTGCAGGTCGCCCGGGCGAAGTTCCACCAGGCTGTCCTCCGGTGCCTCGCGCAACCGCTCGGGAACCAGACCGGCATCCACGCCCAGGGGCGGGCCGAGCACGAAGACGAAGTCCTCTTCCGCATCCAGCCCCACCATGCGTTCATGCCAGTCGCCCTTGTGGCGGATGGCCTGGCGCACCGGCAGGCAGTCGAGGAATTCATTGCCCAGCACGATGGCCGGTCCGGACGGCACGGCTTCGAGCCGGTCGACCCAGCTGATCTGCGCGCCGCTGGGGCCGAGCGTCTGCGCCTGGACGGCCTTGAGCGCGGCGCTGGCCTCGATCAGCACGACGCGGGCCGCCTCGACAAAGCCCGGCACTGAACGTCCGGCGCGCAGCGCATCCGCCATCATCGTGCCGCGGCCGGGGCCCAGCTCGACCAGTTGAAACGGGGTGGGGCGGCCCATATCCATCCAGCTCTGCGCCGCCCACAGCCCCATCAGCTCGCCGAACATCTGCGAGATTTCCGGCGCCGTGATGAAATCGGCACCGGCACCGATCGGATCCTTGGTGGCGTAATAGCCGGCCCCGGGATCGAACAGCGCCTCGGTCATGAAATTGGCGATCGACATCGGACCCGTCTGGCGGATCCGGTCACGCAGCTGATCGGCGATCATGGCGTCAGGCCTTCGCGCTGTCTTGCTTGAGCGTGCGGTAGATCAGCCAGCCGCCCAGCGCAATCATCGGCAACGACAGGAGCATGCCCATGGTGACATAGCCGCGCAGGGCTTCGGGCATGTGGGCATCGGGCTCGCGCACGGTTTCCAGCAGGGCACGGAACAGGCCGTAGCTCAACAGGAAGAGGCCGGCATTGAGGCCCGGCCTTTCCAGCGAGCGGAATTTCCAGGTTGCGATATTGACGATGGCAAACAGGGCGAGGCCTTCCAGCGCGGCTTCGTAGAGCTGGCTGGGATGGCGGGTGGCGCACAGCGGATCGCCGGCGAAACGCATGCCCCAGGGCAGTTCGGTCGGCCGGCCCCACAGCTCGCCGTTGATGAAATTGGCCAGGCGCCCGAAGAACAGGCCGATCGGTGTCACCACGGCGGCCGCATCGGCGATATGCCAGAGGCTGAGCTTGTTCCGGTTGGCGTAGTAGACGAGCGCCAGCGAGACACCGATCAGCCCGCCATGGAAGGCCATGCCGCCATCGGTTATTCCCAGCACGATATCCTGCGGCCGGGTCCAGATCATTTCCGGCATGTAGAAGATGACGTATCCCAGCCGCCCGCCGGCGATAACGCCCAGCGTCGCCCAGATAAGCAGATCGTCGACCTGGGGCTCGGTGAAGGGCGATTTGGGTTTCCTGCTGCCGGCCGGGTGCCAGATCTGCGGCCGCCGGGCGAGCGCGATCATGTAGCGCCAGCCGAGCAGGAGGCCGGCGATATAGGCCAGGGCATACCAGCGCAGATCGAAGCGCAGCTCCATGCCGAACAGGTCGAACGGGCCGATCGTGAACAGGATGGGATCGATCAGATCGAAGCTCGGCGGGCAATATTCCATGGATCACTCGGTCTTGTGGCGGGGCGGACATGCAGATGTGACGGAAGCGCACATTGCGCTTTTTCCGCATGGGCCGCATATAGGCGGACGTTGAACATGTCTAATGGCTTTCTTCGATGCAAACGCGCAACCCGCTTCTGAACGATTTTGCCGATCTGATGACCGATGCTTTCGGCGCGGCCCAGGCGATGGGCGAGGAGGCGCGCGCGGTCTTCCGGGCCCGCGCCGACCGCATGATCGCCGAGATGGACCTGGTCGGGCGCGAGGAATTCGATGCGGTCAAGGCGGCCCTGGACGACTCGCGTGACGAGGTCGAAGCGCTGAAGGCGCGTATCGAAGCCCTTGAAAAGGCCGCCAAGCCGAAAACAGCCAGCCGGGCCAGGAAGCCCGCCACGAAGGCGCGCACGCCCAAATCCACCAACTGACACGGCGCTGACACGCCGCTTTTTATTGCGCCTGACGCAGCGCAGTCATACCGTCGAGACACGGTGTGAGTCGCCGCGCAGACGAAGGAGATGCCTCCATGGACCTGCTGTCAGATGAATTCGCACCGTCTGTGACCGATCCGCTGGATGCCGTCGAGCAGGCGGTGATCGCCGAGCAATACCCCTATGACCGCGACGAGACAGGCGAACTTCACCTGTCTGCGACCGGTGCCTGGCGCGATCACCAGATCTGGTTCGCCTGGCGGCCCGAGCTCGAAGCCCTGCACATCTGTGCCAGTCTCGACCTCAAAGTGCCCAACAACCGGTTCCGCGATGTCTGCGAGCTGGTGGCGCGGCTCAACGAGAAGCTCTGGCTGGGTCATTTCGATGTCTGGTTCGAAGACGGATCGATTGTCTACCGTCACGCCATCTCGCTGCCCAATGGCGAAGCCGTCTCGCCCGCACAGGCGGCGGCGATGATCGTTGCGGCGCGCGAAGCGGGCGAGCGCTTCTATCCGGCATTCCACTTCCTCGTCTGGGGCGGTAAAGGTGTCGAGGAAGCCGTGGCCGCCGCGATGTTCGAGACGGCCGGCGAGGCCTGACACACGACATGGCAAAGAGCTTGAAGATTGCACTTGTCGGCGCCGGTCATATGGGCGGTGCCTTGGCTGCGGGATGGTTGCGCACCAGGCGCGGCGGTGTCGCGCCGGAGAATCTGATCGTCGTGGACCCGGCCCCGGGCGAGGCGGCCCAGGGCCTGATCGAGACGCATGGTCTCGTCCATACCGACGCGCTGACGCTGGAAATGGCCGATACGGTGGATATCGTCGTTCTGGCGGTGAAGCCGCAATCGCTGGAACAGGTCGCGACATCCCTCTCGCCGCTTCTCCGGCCGGACACGGCGCTCGTCTCGATCATGGCGGGAACCACGCTCAGCCGCCTGTCCCTGGCCTTTGGCGACCGCCCGATCATTCGCGCCATGCCGAACACGGCGGCGGCTGTCGGAGCCGGCGTCAGTGTCTGCGTGGCCAATGCGGCGGCCGAACCGCTCAAGCCTGCGGTGGAAAGACTGTTCAAGACCGCCGGATCGGTGGAATGGTTGCGCGACGAGCGTCTGATCGGGGCAGTGACGGCGGTCTCGGGGTCGGGCCCGGCCTATGTCTTCCTGCTCGCCGAAGCGCTGGCCGGGGCCGGCACGGCCGAAGGCCTTCCGCGCGAGCTGGCCGAGCGGCTGGCCCGCGAAACCATTATCGGCGCCGGCGCGCTCCTGGCGGGAACCGACAAGTCGCCACAGGAATTGCGCCGCGCGGTCACCTCGCCCGGCGGCACGACACAGGCCGCGCTGGACGCGCTGATGGGCAGCGGTGTGGGGCTGCCGGAACTGGTCCGCAACGCCGTATCGGCGGCCGAACGGCGCTCGCGCCAGATGGGCAATGGCGGACGGGAACGCTAGCGCGCTGACGCTCAGGACCTGATGGTGAAACCGTCCCCGGCTTCGGGGCGCCCGGCCGGGCCGGTTTCGACCTTGTCGACCTGTGCCGCCGGCGGACCGTGGAAGCACGCCGTCAGCATGGCGTCGACCTTGTCCGCGGGGCCGGAGAAGACGGCCTCCACACTGCCATCGGGACAATTTCGCACCCAGCCTGCGAGATCGCGTGTCTTCGCGGCGGCCAGCGTCCAGGCGCGATAGGAGACGCCCTGCACGCGTCCCGTGATCCGGGCTTTGACGGTCTTCTCGGTCATGCCTTCGCTCCGGGCGCAGTCTAGGATATCGGCGCCTGCGGGGCCACCGGCGTCTAACCCGGCAGGCTCAGCACCGCCTGCAGACCGCCCATATCGCTCTTGCCCAGGCGGATGTCGCCGCCGTGATTGCGGGCGACGTCGCGGGCGATCGCAAGGCCCAGCCCGACGCCCTTGCGGTTCATGTTGCGGCTTTCGTCCAGGCGGTTGAAGGGCTTGAGGGCCTCTTCGTACCTGTCCTCGGGAATGCCGGGACCGTCATCCTCGACCACGATCTCGATACGCGTGCCGGCGCGGCGCACGGTCACGCGGGCCTTCTTGCCGAAGGTGAGGGCATTGGTGACGAGATTGGCCAGCGAGCGCTTCACCGTGCCTGCCCGGATATCGGTCTCGACCGGTCCGTCGGCGACCAGCTCGACCTGGCCGCCATGGCGCACGGCGTCCTCGACGGTTTCGCGGGCGAGGGCGACAAGATCGCTGCGCGCGGTTTCCTCGCTGGCCTGGCCGCGGGCAAAGTCGAGATACTCGTCGAGCATCTCCTCCATTTCCGCAATGTCGCGCTTGGCGTCCTCGCGTTCGGGGCTTTCCGGCATCAGGGCGAGCTGGAGTTTCAGCCGGGTCAGCGGCGTGCGCAGATCGTGGCTGACACCGGCCAGCAGCGCGGTGCGCTGTTCGAGATGGCGGCGGATACGGGCGCGCATTTCCAGGAAGGCGTGGGCGGCCTGGCGCACCTCGGTCGCGCCGGCAGGCCGGAAATGCGCCACGTCCTGGCCGCGCCCGAACTGTTCCGCGGCCGCGGCGAGGCGCCGGATGGGTTTGACCTGGTTGCGGATGAAGACGATGGAAACCGCCGTCAGAAGACAGGTCGCGCCGATGATCCACAGGAGGAAGATATGTCCCGTAGTGGCGAACACGCGTTCGCGCAGGGCGATGAAGCGCAGCACCCCGCCATCGACCTGGACACGCACATCGACATAGCTGGGATAGCGCGTGGTATCGAACCAGACCGGATTGTCGATCTGGGCGGACAGCGCGCTGCGCAGGGTACGGTCCAGGGTGCGGAAGAAAGAGGAGCGGCGCGAGGTCGGCAGGGTTTCGCCGGGACGGAAATCCACCGACAGGCGCATGGTCTCGTAGGCCATATCGGCGTGGCGTTCGAAACTCTCAGGCGTTTCCTGGCCGGACTCGAACAGGGTCGTCATCATGGCAATGTCGCCGGCCACGCCTTCGGACAGGCGCGAGGTGACGGTTTCCCAGTGTTCCTCGAAGAAGGACCAGGCCACGGCGACCTGCATCAGCGCCACCGGCATGACGATGATCAGCAGGGTCCGGGCGAACAGGCCCTTGGGCAGATAGCGGCGCAGGAGGGCCATGGGTCTCCCCTAGTCCTCGAAGACCGGGTCGGCAACCAGGCGATAGCCTTCCCCGCGCACCGTCTGGAGATGAAGCGGCTCCTTGGGGTCGCCTTCGATCTTGCGGCGCAGGCGGGTGACCTGGACGTCGACGGCCCGTTCTCCGCCCCCGGTGCGTTCCGACAGGGTCAGCCGCGACACGGTCTGCCCCGCCGAAGCCGCCAGCGCGGCCAGGAGGGCGGCCTCGCCGCCGGTCAGGCGCACGGGCTCGCCGCGCCGCGTCAGGCTTTCGCGTTCCACGTCGAAACTCCAGTCGCCGAATTCGACACGGCGGATGGCGGCCGTCGAGGGCCGGGCCCGGCGCAGGATGGCATTGATCCGCAGGATGAGTTCTTCCGGCTCGAAGGGTTTGGCGAGATAGTCGTCGGCGCCCAGGCTGAGCCCCTTGATCCGGTCCTCGGCCTCGCCGCGGGCGGTCAGGAGCAGGATCGGCGTATCGCCCTGCCGGCGCACCGCCTCGGTCAGTTCGAATCCGTTCATGCCGGGCATCATCACGTCGAGGACGAGAAGGTCGAAGGCCAGCGAGTTCAGTGTGGACAGGGCCTTGTCCGCGTTGGGCGCCGTAGAGACACGATAGCCGCGTTCCTGCAGATAGCGTTTGAGAAGGGTCCTGATCCGGTCGTCATCGTCGACGACGAGGATATGGGCGTCACCGCCGGCGAGCTCCGCCATGCCGTCTCCTGAATTCCACCGCCGCAGAATGGCGCGCTCCGCGCAAAGGCTCAAGTTCTTGCCTGCGGCTTGCGGCGCAGATAGGCCAGCCCCGTGGCCAGGCTGAGCGCGGCGGTGATCCACAGCGCCGTGACCCACGCATCCAGCAGCCAGCCTGCGCCGCCAAGGCCCAGCGGGAAGGCAGCCAGCGGCAGGGCGGTCACGACAAAGGCGATCAGGGTTTTCAGCTTGGCCGAGGTGGAGACGGGCAGGGCCTCCTCACCGGGCCGGTTGGACACCATGCGCACCAGGGTGATCGCCACGTCGCGCAGGACGATCGCAAGGACCGGAACGGTGATATAGGGCGAAACGCCCCGGTCCGACCCCAGATCGAGGATCAGCACATAGACCAGCAGATAGGCGTCGACGAGCAGCTTGTCGGCGATCGGGTCCATCAGTGCACCGAAGCCCGACTGGGCAGACCAGCGCCGGGCCAGGAAACCGTCCAGCCAGTCGCTCAGCGCTGCCACGACAAAGGCGGCGACGGAATAGGCAGCCAGGGTTCGCGCGGCTATGGACGCATCGCCCAGCCACAGTGGCACATTGTAATCGACCGACCAGAAATAGGATTGCCAGAGTGCCCAGGAGCCCGTCAGCGCAAGGACGATCCGCAACACGGTTAGAATATTCGGAATGGCCTTGAGCACGGTCTTGCTATCTCTGAAACCAGTCGTGGATCCTTTTGGCCATGGCTTTGGATACCCCGTCAACCGCTTCCAGGTCGGCTAGCGCAGCATTGCGTACCGCCTTGGCCGAGCCGAAATGGGCCAATAGCGCCTTTTTGCGCGACGGTCCGATGCCGGGAATATCGTCCAGCGGATTGTCCGACATCTGCTTCTTGCGCCTGGCCCTGTGCCCGCCGATGGCGAAGCGGTGGGCCTCGTCGCGCAGGCGCTGGAGGTAGTAGAGGACGGGGTCCTTCTGGGGCAGTTTGAACGGAGGCCTGCCGGGCAGGTAGAAGGCCTCGCGCCCCGCATCGCGCTCGGGCCCCTTGGCGATGGCGGCGATGGTGATGCCGGCAATGCCCAGCTCCTCCGCGATCTCCATCACGGCGGACAATTGCCCCTTGCCGCCGTCGATCAGGACGAGATCGGGCACCGGCGCCCCGTCCTCGCGCTCCTTCACCAGGCGCGAGAAACGCCGCCGCAGCATGGCCTTCATCATCGCGAAGTCGTCATTCGTGGCGGCGTCGTCACCCTTCATGTTGAAGCGGCGATAGTGGTTCTTCTCGAACCCGTCGGGTCCGGCCACGATCATCGCGCCCAGCGCGTTGGTGCCCTGGATGTGGGAATTGTCGTAGACCTCGATACGCTGGGGAATGTCGTCCAGCCCGAAGACGCGTTGCACACCCTTGAGCAATTGCGTCTGGGTGGCGCTTTCCGACAGGCGGCGGGCCAGCGCCTCGCGGGCATTGGTTTCGGTGCGCTCGACCAGTTTGCGCTTTTCCCCGCGCCGGGGCGTATGCAACTGCACTTTCCGTTCGGCCTTGAGCGAGAGCGCCTCGCCGATGAGTTCCGCCTCCTCGAGCGCGTGCGACAGCAGGATCAGGCCCGGCGCCGGCTTGTCGTCATAGAATTGCGCCAGGAAGGCCGCCAGCACATCGGCGGGTTCCGCATCGCTTTCATGGCGCGGGAAGAAGGACTGGTTGCCCCAGTTCTGCCCGGCCCGGAAGAAAAAGACCTGGACACAGGACTTGCCCCCATCCTGGGCGATGGCGATGACATCGGCCTCGTCCACACCGTCCGGATTGATGCCCTGATCGGTCGTCACCGCGGCGATCGCCCGGATCCGGTCGCGCAGCCGGGCGGCGGTCTCGAAATCCATCGCGTCCGCGGCCTCGTTCATGCGGTCCTGCAATTCCTCTCGCAGGGCATTGGAGCGGCCGCGCAGGAAATCCGTCGCCTCGCGCACCAGCTCGTCATAGGCGGCCGGTTCGACCAGGTCGACACAGGGCCCGGCACAGCGCTTGATCTGGTAGAGCATGCAGGGGCGCGACCGGCCCTCATAGACGCTGTCGGAACAGGTCCGGATCAAAAAGGCCTTCTGCAGCGTGTTCAGCGTCTGGTTGACCGCGCCAACCGAGGCGAAGGGGCCGAAATAATCGCCCCTGATCTTGCGCGCCCCGCGATGCTTGAGCAGTTGCGGGGCGGGATGGTCCTTGCGGATCAGGATGTAGGGAAAGCTCTTGTCGTCGCGCAGCAGGATGTTGAAGCGTGGCTTCAGGCGCTTGATCAGATTGGCCTCGAGCAGCAGCGCCTCGGTCTCGGTCTGGGTGACCACGAATTCCATCGAGCGCGTCAGCGCGATCATCAGGGCGATGCGGTTGGAATGGCCGCGCCCGGCGGCGTAATTGCTCACCCGGTTCTTCAGGTTCCGCGCCTTGCCGACATAGAGCACCGACCCGTCCTCTCCGATCATGCGGTAGACGCCCGGCTTGGCCGGCAGGCGTTTGACATAGTCGGCAATGATTTTCGGCCCGGCCAGCGATTGCGCTTGCGGCTCGGACGCGTCATCTATCGGACCGGACTGAGGATTTGAGGATGCCATGGCTGACAAGATCGCCCTCGTGACCGGCGGCGGCAAGCGTCTGGGTGCCAAAATTGCCAGCGCGCTGGGCGCCGATGGCTGGCATGTCGTGGTGCACTACAACACATCGGGCACCGATGCGCGCGCTGTCGAAGCCGCGATCCGCGAGGCCGGCGGCTCGGCGGAGACCGCCCGGTTCGATCTGGAAGACAGCGGCGGTGTGCGCGATTTCATGGATCGCGTGGGCCGCGTCGATGCGCTGATCAATTCCGCCTCGATCTTCGAGATGGACCGGCCCGAGACGGTGCAGGCGGCGGATCTGGAGCGGACGCTGCGGATCAATCTGATGGCGCCCGTCCTCCTGGCCTCGGCCATGGCCGAACGGCACAACGCGCGGGCCTCGGGTGCAATCATCAACCTGCTCGACCAGAAACTCTTCAATCTCAATCCGGATTTCTTCTCCTACACGCTCGCCAAATACGCCCTGCTGGGCGCAACCACGACGATGGCCATGGCGTTCGCGCCGCGCGTGCGGGTCAATGCGATCGCGCCGGGGATCACCTTGCCGTCCGGCGGTCAGTCTGCGGAGGAATTCCAGCGCGCGCACCGGATGAACCCGATGCGCGGCGGATCGACGCCGGAGGACATCGTCCGAACGGTGCGTTTCATCCTTGCGACCCCGTCGATGACGGGGGAGACCGTCACCGTGGATGGCGGCCAGCATCTCGATGCCCGCAATGGCGATGTGATGTATGCCGCCGGCGTGCCGGAGGACGACACCGCGTGAGACTGGACCAGGTCATCGAGAACGCCTTGGCCAACGCCACGGGCGAGGACGTCTTCGTCTACCGGCTGGAAGGCGTGAAACTGGATGTCGAAATCGGCATCCACGACTATGAGCGCGGTGTGAAACAGCGCGTCCTGGTGGATGTCGTCACCCTGGTTTCCAAGGCCTGGTGCGGTTCCGACGATATCGCCACCGTCGTCGATTACGACTACATCCTCAACGGCATCAAGGCGCTGGAGAACCGGCAGTTCGATCTGCAGGAAACGCTGTGCGGCACCATTCTGGACATCGCCCTGGAGCCCGCCGCCGTGGCCGCGGCCCAGGTGACGACGCGCAAGACACAGGCCTATCCCGACGCCGAGGCGGTGGGGCTGACGCGCTTCCGGCGGAAGAAATAGCGCGTAGCAGGGTGAGGGACGTGTGCCCAAGGCACACGTCCCTTGTGGTTCAGGCTGCTGCCGTCTTCCCTTTCAGCAGGGGCTGCATCTGCCCGTAGGTCAGCGAACGCCAGACCCATTCCAGCGGGCCGAAGCGGAAGACCGACAGCCAGAGCGGCGACCAGATCAGCTGGGCGGCCCAGACGATCAGGACCAGCTTGGCCTGGTCCACCCGTTCCACCGTACCGAACAGGCCGAGGCCCGGTGTGCCGACGAAGATGAAGGTCATGATCAGGGTCTGGGTGAGATAATTCGTGAAGGCCATGCGGCCGGTCGCGGCGAAGAGCTTCATGACCAGCGAGAACAGGCCGATCTTGGACAGGAGCATGATCGTCGAGGCATAGCCGAAGGCCAGCACCAGGCTGCCGAAATAGGCATAGGCATTGCCGTCGGCCATGGCACGCGGATCGAATTCGCCGGCGATCATGGTTTCGGTACCGGTGTGCGAGATCCACAGGCCGGCGGCCAGGCCGATCGCGGCCAGCACGGCATAGCGCGCATAGCCCCAGCTGGCCGACAGGAAGCCCGACTTGAACAGCGCCATGCCGATGAACATCAGGCCGAGTGTGCGCGCGCCCAGCATGATCATGCCGGCCAGCTGGCCGACCACGGCCATGCCGGCATTCCAGGGCAGACGGTCGAGATACCCGGCCTGGTAGGCCGCGGTCATGTTCTCGATCATGCCGGTCAGCATCCCTTCCTGCTGAGCCGCCGATTCGGGTGTGGTGAAAACGAGGCCGAGATACATGCCGCCGACCATCAGCAGCGCCGAGACCAGAATCAGCACAATCCCCCAGACGACCAGCGACACCGATCCCAGGCGCCGGGCCTTCACAGCGAGCATTCCCAGAAGGGCGTAGGTGACCAGGATGTCGCCCCACCAGAGCAGATAGGCGTGGATGGCCCCGATCAGCAGCAGCCAGAGCATGCGCGGATAATGCTTGCCGGTATCCTCGCCCTCGCCGGCCATCAGGATGATGCCGGCGCCGAACAGGGTGGAGAAAATGGTGATGAATTTGAGATGGAAGAAGGTGTGCGCCAGCGCCCAGACGGTCATGTTCGCGCCGGTCAGGTCCATCTGCATGGTTGGATTGTCGTAGGCAAAGGGCGTCATCGCGAAGCCCTGGACATTCATCATCAAAATGCCCAGCACGGCGATGCCGCGCAGGGCATCGATGCTGACCAGGCGGTCGGTTCTGGGTGCAGCAGTCATCTTGTCCCCCTCAAAGACGTGTCGTCGCGCAACTTAGCGTCCTGGTCGGGAAATGTCCTGCGGGACTTTGGCCGGGTGTGTCCCGCCCCGGTCAGGCCGCGGTCACGGAGCGGGCGATGACGGCGATATAGCTGATATAGCTGCCGAACAGCACAAGGCCGAGCAGGCGGTTGATCGGCTGCCGGGCCAGGGTGATCGCCGCAATGGCGATGCTGGCGCCCAGCATGACCCACAGGTCGAGCGAGAAGAAGCCTTCGGGAATCGGCAGATCCGCGCCGATGGCCGAGGCAGCGATGCCGGTCGCCCCGCCGACGGCGAAGACGTTGAAAATGTTCGAGCCCAGCACATTGCCAATGGCCAGCTCGGCCTGGCGGCGCACCGATGCCATCACCACGGTGGCCAGTTCGGGCAGCGAGGTGCCGAAGGCGATGGCGGTCAGGCCGATAATGGCCTCGTCGATATCGAAGGCGCGGGCGGCTTCGGTGCCGCCGACGACGATCATCTGCGCCCCGACCGGCAGGGCGACAAGCCCCACGATGACCGCGGCGATGCTCTTGCCCAGCCCGCCGGGCAGGCCTTCCATGTGTTCCAGGTCGGTCAGCTCGGCAAGTGTGGGATCGTCCTTGGCGTTGCGGGCGAGAAAGCCCAGCAGGGTCACATAGCCGACGATCAGGGCGAACAGGGCCCAGCTCTCGACGGCGGAAATGGTGCGGTCCCAGCTGACGCCGACCAGGATAAGGGCGGCCATGAGGGCGAAAATCGCATTGCGGCGCACGCCGGGTGTCGTTGTGGCGATTGCGCCGAAGATCGCCGGCAGGCCGAGAATCAGCAGGAAATTCGCCGTGTTCGAGCCCACGATATTGCCCAGGGCGAGCCCGGGATGGCCGGACAGGGCCGACTGGATGCTGACCACCAGTTCCGGCGCCGATGTGCCGAAGGCGATGATCGTAAGTCCGACCAGAAGCGGCGGCAGTTTCCAGACACGGGCAACGGCCGCACCACCCCGGACCAGAAGGTCGCCGCCGAACAACAGGACGACGATTCCACCCAGGATCAGGGCGAGGAAAACCGGAGCAGCCATGTCGGGAACCTCTGGTCTCGCGGACTAGTCGAGGCGGCGGTATTCGATAAGGTTGAGCAGACCGAAGAGCAGCGCGACGCCGCCGAGAGCAACAAGAGCGTACATGAGATACCTTCCCAAACTGGCGTGTTCGAGCCCCGTACATAGCGTGCCCGCCCGGCAGTGGCCAGAGGCGGCTGCGGCATGAGCTGGAAACGCTGCATAGAGCCTGCGGTACGGCCGATCATGCACTCCTGGTGGCGCTGGAATCGGGGGATGACGCTGGGCGTTCGCGGCATCGTGGTGGACACGGCGGGCCAGGTCGCGCTGGTCCGCCACACCTATGTTGCGGGCTGGCATTTGCCGGGCGGCGGGGTGGAGCGCGGCGAGCCGGCCCATTTCGCGCTTCAGCGCGAGCTCGCCGAGGAGGCCGGCGTGGCGCTGGCCCGGCCGGCCCGGCTGTTCGGCGTCTACAGCAATGAGCGCCGGTTTCGCGGCGATCACATTCTTGTCTACGTCGTGCGGCACTGGCGTCCCTGCGAAACCGATCACGAGGGCGAGATCGAGGCCGTGCACTGGTTTGCGCCGCAGGACCTGCCCGCGGACGCGACGCCGGCGACACAGAGGCGGCTTGCGGAATTTCTGGAAATACGGGCGGTTTCGGAGGAATGGTAGGTGCGGTGTACCGGCCCGGCCCGGAGCAAAGCGAGGGTTATTGCCTCGGACCGGACCGGCACACCGCGGGGCGCACGCTGACGACACTAGATGCCGGTCGCTGAACCGGAGCTGACAGCGGCGGGCTCTTTTTCGCCCCAGATATGGCGACATGGCGGGACAAGCCGGACAAAATGACTAGGATTGCGATCACATGAGCCGGCAGGGTCGATTCGAATGACCGCACACTCGGAAGAGGAGACCTATCTCCGGACGGATGCGGAGGCGCCGGAGAGCCGGTCTGCCCTGCAGCGTCTGGCGCATGCGGACGGCTGGATCGGCCAGGTCCTGCCGGGGCTTGTCGCCGTGACCTGTATCATCATCGTCGCCCTGGCCGTGATGGCTGGCGAAGGCGCGCTGATGGCCTCGGCCCGCTCGACCAATCTGTCCACCCTGCAGACCGTCCTGCGCAATACCATCCAGCGTTTCGAGGACTGGGCCCAGGACCGCGAGAACGATGTCCGCGTGTGGGCCGAGAACGAAACGGTCGTCACGGCCCTGGAAGAGCTCGCGCGCACGCCGGTCCGTTCTGCCCTCGAGGCTTCGCCCGAGCAGGAACGGCTTCGCGAGATGCTGGGACCGTGGCTCACCGAGTACGGCTATCGCGGTTATCAGCTCATTTCGCCCAACGGCACGACGCTGTCGGCCATGCGCGACAGCGAACTGGCCCAGCCGGCCCTCGTTCTGGACCTGGTCAATCTCGAACGTCTGTCGAACACTGGAGCCTTGCTCACGCGGCCGCACATTGTCGACCAGCTCCTGTCCGTGCCGGGCTCCGAGCTGGCGGCGATCGGCGAGGAAATCCTGATGTATTCGGTCTCCGAAGTCCGCCGCAACGGCGAACGCATCGGCTATCTCGCCCTGCGGATCGATCCGCTGGCCGAATATTCGGCGACCTTCCGGGTCGGACGTACCGGCGTGTCCGGCGAGACCTATGCCATCGACCGGAACGGACGCCTGCTCACCGAGACCCGCTACAGCGAGGAATTTGTCCAAGCCGGCCTGCTCGCCGACGGGCACCCCTCCATGCTGCATATCGAGGTGCGCGATCCCGGCGTGGACGTGACCCGGGGGGCGATCCCGTCCCGGCCCTATGCCGAGTGGCCGCTGACCGTGGCTGCCCGTTCCGTCATCGAGGAGCGGCGCGGGCACGATCTGCGCGGCTATCGCGATGCGCGCGGCGTGCTGGTGATGGGCGCCTGGGTCTGGGACAATGTGCGCGATATCGGAGTGATCACCGAGATCGAGGTGGTCGACGCACTGGCCGGCGCAAACCAGGCGCGCGCGGTGTTGCGGGTCTTCGCGGTGGCGATGGCGCTCTCCTTCATCCTGCTGGCGGTACTGTTCAGTGCGCACAGGACGATCACCCGCCGCCGGGCCCTGGCTACTGCGGCCGCCAATCAGCGCCTGTCGCAGATCCTGATGACAGCGGCGGAGGGGATTTACGGCATTGACGGCAAGGGCATCATCACCTTCATCAATCCGCGTGCCTGCCAGATGCTCGGCTATGAGGAGCACGAGCTGATCGGCAAAGACATGCACGCCACGGTGCACCATTCCCGGCGCGACGGTTCGATCTACCCGCGCGAGGAGTGCGGTATCCACTATCCCGGAAATCCCGGTGAATCGGTGGATGGCGACGTGTTCTGGACCAAGGCGGGCCAGCCCATTCCGATCGAATCGTCCAGTTCGCCGCTGGACCCGGCCGACAAGACCAGGGGGGCGGTTATCACCTTCCGCGACATCACGAATCGCAAACGCGACGAGCTGGCACTTCGCCGTTACGCCCAGGAGCTCAAGCGCTCGAACTCGGAGCTGCAGGAATTCGCCTACGCCGCCTCGCACGATCTGCAGGAACCGCTGCGCAAGATCCAGGCCTTCGGCGAGCGGCTGAACAACAAGTGTTACGATGCGCTGGACGATACCGGGCGGCACTATCTGGAACGCATGGTCGATGCGGCGACGCGGATGCGGCGCCTGATCGACGATCTTCTGAGCTATTCCCGCGTCAATTCGAAGACGACGTCCTTCCTGCCGGTCGAATTGTCGGCGGTCATAGCCGATGTCTTGTCCGACCTGGAACCGCGCATCACCGCCGAAAACGCCAAGGTCCGGGTCGGCGACCTGCCGGCGATCGAGGCCGATCCCGGACAGATGCACCAGCTTTTCCTCAACCTGATCGCCAATTCGCTGAAATTCCGCCGGCCCGGTGTACAGCCCTCGATCACGATCGAGGGTTCCGTCGAGGTCGGCGAGAGCGGGGCCATGGCCCGGATCGCGGTGGCCGACAATGGCGTCGGTTTCGAGCCGCGTCATGCCGAGCGCATCTTCGGCATGTTCGAACGCCTGCACGGGCGTGACGAGTTCGACGGTACCGGCGTGGGCCTGGCCACCTGCCGCAAGATTGCCGAGCGCCATGCCGGCGAACTGACGGCCTGGGGCGAGCCCGAGGCCGGTGCGGTTTTCACCCTCCTGCTTCCCGTACGGCAAGGCAGCGTGACCTGACGAAGGCGCGGCGCCGCCGGTGCCGCGATATGGTTCATGAGCGATCGCGAACGATATTTGCGCCGGGTTGAACGGCTGGCCGTGCCGCTGATGGCCGGGGCCTGCCTGATCCTGCTGATCGCCGCCGCGCTGCTCGCGGCGCCGGTGGGCATTGCGGGGGGGCTGGCCATGGCGGGCGCGATGGCCGGGCTGGCCGGACTGGTGGTCCTGCACGAGCGGGCGCGGCGCCGGGCCGAAACGCGCCGGGCGGCGCTGGAACGGGACAACGCCGTGCTGATGCAGGAGAACGAGGATCTGCGCGTCTTCGTGTCGGCCACGACGCACGATCTTCACGAGCCCTTGCGCAAGATCCAGGTGTTCGGGGACCGCCTGCGCGACCGCATGGGGCTGATGCCGGATCCGGATGCGCTGCGTTGTCTCGAGCGGATGACGGATGCCGCGACGCGGCTGCGGGACCTGCTCGATGCGCTCAAGATTCACGTCCGGATCGATAGCCGCAACACTGCATACGAGCCACTGGACCTGGACGAACTGGTTGCGGACATCCTTTCGGCGCGCACCGGCCCGGTGCCGGGGACGATCGAGGTGAGCGGCCTCGCCCCGATCGAGGCGGATCGGGCGCAATTGCGGATTCTTTTTGAGAATCTGATCGATAATGCCTTGAAATATCGGCGCCCGGACGCGAATGTGCATATTCGTATTTCAGGCCGGACCGAGACGGACAGCGGGGGCGGACGGATCGTGATCGAGATCACCGACAACGGGATCGGCTTCGATAATCGTCATAGCGAACGCATTTTCGGCCTGCTCGAACGCCTGCATGCACGCGACGCCTATCCGGGCGCCGGCGTCGGGCTGGCCACGTGCCGCAAGATCGCACGGCAGCACGGCGGTTCGATCAGCGCACGCGGAGAATCCGGCCAGGGCGCCTGCTTTACCTTGATCTTGCCGTTACAACAGGCGAATCTGTCATACATGCCGCTCGCAGCGGGCGGTTAGAAAGGACGGGGCTTTCACCATGAGCCATGACAATCGGCTTTTCACCATCCTGATGGTCGACGACGATCCCGATGATCGTCTGCTCTTCAAGGAAGCCTGCGAGGAAGTGCGCCTGCGCAATCCACTCGAATTCCTCGAGAATGGCGAGCAACTGGTCGACTATCTCAAGCGCCGCGGCTCCTATTCCGATCTCGAGGGCGCGCCCTATCCGGGGATCATTCTGCTCGACCTCAACATGCCGCTGAAGGACGGGCGGGAGGCGCTCGAGGAGATCAAGAATGACAACGAGTTGCGCCACATCCCGATCATCGTCCTGACGACGTCCAAGGATGAGGACGACATCCTGTCCAGCTACGGGCTGGGCGCCTCCTCGTATATCGTCAAGCCGATCTCGCTGGACCGGCTGATGCGCGTGGTCAATTCCATCGGCGAGTACTGGGTCCAGATCGTCGAAGTGCCGCAGCGCGACAACCCGGAAGACGCCGAAGACTAGTTCCGCCTTTTCCCGCGACAGGAGAATGGTCTAGGATGGTTTCGCGCGAGGGGGCGCAAGGCCGTCATGGCCAAACAAGCGGGGAGAAAACCCATGAAACATTTCGTTCTGGCCGGGGCAGCGGTGCTCGCACTATCGGGGCCTGCCCTCGCAGGCGGCATGGATAATGCCGTCGGGCACACGGTCCGGGTGACAGCCGGTGAAGACAGTTTCGATGCCTGGTTCCATGCGGACGGCGCCTATTCCGACTCGCGCGGCCTGTCCGGCAGCTGGAGCTATGACGAGCAGTTGTGCGTCACGGTCAGCACGGAAGAGGGGCCGCAGACCAGTTGCGGCCCGTGGAATCCGGACCTCTCGGCGGGCGAGTCATGGTCGACGACAGGTTGGTCCGAGGACGGCTCCGCCATTACCGTCCAGATCGTCGCCAGCTGACGCCGGGTGAGGCGGGGCGGTCCGTACGGACCGCCCCGCTCGCCTTTCGCGCGAGTTGCCGCGACTCTGACGTATTTCGCGGCTAGTGTTCCCCGGCTCGCGCACTTTGCGGTGAGGGGGAGTTGTCATGCTGATCGCCCGTCTGTCGAAGATTTCGGCCACACTGTTCGTGTCCATGCTGATGGCGATGGGCATGCTGGTAGTGCTGTGGTTCTACCTGCCGGAATGGCTGGGCTGGGTGCAGGACGGGGCCGATCTTGTCGAGGATGGCGTGGCCAGCATCCCCATCCCCGAACAGTACAACAATCTCGTGCGCATCTATGCCAGCGACGACAAGATCGTGCTGCTGATCTTCACCGTCATTGCCCGCATCCTCCTTGGCATCGCCGGGACCGGTTTCACCGCATTGACGGCGGGCGACAGGATCCGGGTCGCGGAACCGCCCTTCGTCAGCCGCATCTCCTCGATGATGGCCACGCTTTTCCTGTCTTTCGTCCTGGCCATACTGATGCTGGCCTTCATCGCCCTGACCATGGAACAGGTGCTGCACACCATGCTCGACATGGCGGACTGGCTGGAGGACCAGATCGCGCACCTGCCGCTGGCGGGGCGCTGGCGTTCGGGCGTGCGTTTTGCCGTCTCCGACGACAAGATCCTGCTGCTCTTCTTCACCATCATCGCGCGCATCCTGATCGCGCTTGTGGCGACGTCCCTCACGGCGAGCCTGCGTTCGCTCACCGGCGGCGGGAAACCGCAGACGATCAAGGTACCCGGATAGGGGCGAAGGCGCGCCTAGCGGCTCAGCCGTTCAGACAGCAACGGCAGCGAACGGTCCATCCGGTAATCGATCGAGGAATGGGTGCCGTGGAATTCCTCGTAAACGTGGTCGACTCCCTTTGCCGCCAGCAGCTTGTTCATCCGGCGGGCGCCATAGACCAGATTGTACTGGTCGATATCCCCGCAATCGATGAATAGTGCCTTGAGCTGTTTCAGCCCGTCGGCCCGGGTTTCGGCGAGTGTCAGCGGGTCCCATTTCATCCACTCGGCCCAGCGTTCGGGGATGATCTCGCAAGTGTCCCGCGTCACCGGCAGCCGGATTCCCAGAAAGGCGCCGGGATCGGGATCGTAGGTCGCGGCCATGGCCAGAATCATGAGGGCGTGCAGATCGTCGCCATCCACCTTTTTCTGACTCTCAGCTTCCCAGGCCTCGATAAAGCTCTCGATCGTCCCGCCGTGCTTGGCGATGCGGCGCAGCGTGTGGGCGAAATCGGTCGCGAACATCAGCTCGAACCCCATATCCCCGGAATGGCAGGCTGCCCCGGCCCAGAAGTCGGGATACAACAGGGCATGCACGATGGAGCCGTAGCCGCCGGAGCTCTTGCCGAACAGGCCGCGCCGGCCGGCCCCGCCGCAACCGTATTCGCTCTCCACGAAGGGTACCGCCTCCTCGCGCAGGAAATCGTCCCAATTCCCCATGGCCGCCGAATTGACGTACTGATTGCCGCCCAGCCGGGTGAAGCAGTCCGGAAAGGCGATCACGCAGGGCTTCATCCTGCCCTCGTGGATCAGCCGGTCGGCGCGCTCGGGAACGTTTTCGCCGAAATTGCGCCAATTGGTGTGCCCGGGGCCGCCCGAGGTGAAGCCGACGATATCGAGCAGCAGCGGCAGGCCGCGGCCGTCGTGCCCGGCGGGGACATAGACGTCGATCCGGCGCCGCGTGGGATCGCCCAGCATGTTGTTGGCGACGGCGCGGCTGTCGATCGTGTGGGTTTTCAGCGAGCCTGCCGGATATGTCGATTTGCGGTGCATCGTGTCCCCCGTACTGGATGCGGGCAGCCTAGACGCGCCGCGCCGTGGGGCAAGGGCTTGAGCTGACACGCAAACGGGGGGATTTTGCTGCATGAGCATTCCCAAGCGCTACATCACCGCCGACCATCTTCTCGCCGACAGCATGCGCCTGGCGCGCCAGGTGTTCGAAGACGGGTTCAGGCCCAGCCATATCGTCGGTGTCTGGCGCGGTGGTGCGCCCGTGGGGATCGCGGTCCAGGAGTATCTCGACTACCGGGGGGTGGAGACCGATCATATCGCCCTGCGCACCTCCTCCTATACCGGTATCGACCGGCAGGCGAAGGAGGTGCGGGTTTTCGGCGAGGGCTATCTCGTAGACACGCTGAATGCCGAAGACCGTCTCCTGATCGTTGACGATGTGTTCGATTCCGGCCGGTCCATCGACGCCATCCTGCGCGTGCTCAAGGCCAAGTGCCGGCGCAATTATCCCGATGATGTCCGCGTGGCGACTGTCTATTACAAGCCCGCCCGCAACATGACCGCTCTGGAGCCGGATTATCACGTCGAACAGACCGATGACTGGCTTGTCTTCCCGCACGAATTGTGCGGCCTCACCGATGCGGAGATAAGGGCGAAGGGCGAGATCGGGAGTGTGGTATTGGGGTAGCAGATGACCGGGTTTTACGGCCGATCCCGGGCGCCATGGAGGACGCGAAGTATCAGGGCATTGTCGCGGAGGGCCTGGTAGACGACAAGATAGGGCGTTCCCGGTACCACAAGTTCGCGCGTTCCTGCTCGCCGGCCCTCACGCCCGATTGTTGGATAATCCCCGAGTTTTTCGGTCGCCCCGAAGATGCAGTCGCGCAGCCGGATTGAAGCGGAAACGTTGTCGGCTGAGACCCGTGCGATGATTGACGTCATGTCGAGCCTGGAGCGATCCGACCATATGACCGTCATTTCTTGCGAGCGGCTTCAATGATCGCGTTGACTTCCGCCATCACCTGTTCGTGCGGCACGACATTGCCGGCATCGGCGTCGCGAATGCCGTCTTCGATGGCTTCCAGGATCCAGTCCTGGCGATCGAAATACTGTTGCAGGGCTTCCTTGACGACCCAGTTGCGCGAACGGTCCTGAGTCTTGGCAAGGTCGTCGAGTTTGCCGAGCGCGGCGTCGTCGATGCGGATGGATATATTTTTCATAATACCGATTTTGTAATCACTTCAAGTGAAGTGTATCATGGCAAGGTTTCGCGTAAAGGGGGTTTTCGGATTTCTCTCCAGCCTTACTTCGGCCGGTGAATGGCGCAGAGCTTGTTGCCGTCGGGATCGCGCACATAGGCCAGATACATCGGTCCCAGACTGCCATTGCGCAGGCCCGGCGCCTCCTCGATCGAGGTGCCGCCATGCTCGATTGCGGCATCGTGGAACTGCTGCACCTGTTCGCGAGAGGTGCATTTGAAGCCGATCGTGCCGCCATTGGCGCAGGTGGCTGCCTCGCCGTCGATCGGCTCGCTGATGCAGAACGTATTGCCGTCGTGGCGGTAGAACAGGCGGACATGGCCGGTGGGGGCTTCATTGCGCAGCGGTTCGCCTGCGCCGAGCGTTCCGAGCACGGCATCGTAGAAACGCCTGGACCGTTCGATATCGTTGGACCCGACCATAATGTGACTGAACATGGATTATCATCCCCCGACATGTAGACCCGGCGAGATTACGCTCACGCCTCGTCCAGGCCCACATCGAAATTCGGGGCCGAATGCGTCAGGGCGCCGACCGAGATCACATCGATGCCGGTTTCGGCGATGGCGCGGACCGTGTCCAGATTGACCCCGCCGGAGGCTTCGAGGGTGACACGGCCCTTCGCTTCAGCGACGGCGGCCTTCAGATCGTCCAGCGAGAAATTGTCCAGAAGGACGTTTTCCGCCCCGGCCTCGACGGCTTCGGCCAGCTGGTCCAGCCGGTCGATCTCCACCGCGACACGCGTCATGTGGCCGGCATGGGCCTTTGCGGCGGCGACTGCTGCGGCGACGCCGCCGCACACCGCGACATGATTGTCCTTGATCAGGATGGCGTCATCCAGCCCGTAGCGATGCAGCGCACCACCGCCGGCCTGGACCGCCTGCAGTTCGAAAGCGCGCAGGCCCGGCGTGGTCTTGCGGGTATGCACGATCTTCGCACCGGTGCCCGCGACCGCGTCGACATGGCGCCGTGTGAACGTCGCGATCCCGCTCATCCGGCCGAGGAAGTTGAGCGCAATGCGTTCCGCCGACAGGAGGGCGCGGGCCTGGCCGTTGACGCCGAAGAGGACTTCGCCCGCCTTCACCGTGCCGCCATCCTTCACCTGCAGGGAGATCAGTGCGTCCGGGTCCATCTGCCAGACGGCCTCGACGGCCGGTTCCAGTCCGCAGATCACCCCGGCTTCGCGGGCCTTGAAATAGAATTTCTCTTCGCTGTTCGCCGGAATGCAGGCCAGCGAGGTGATGTCGCCGCGTCCGCCCTGGTCCTCGGCGAAGGCGCGGGTGACCGCCTCGGTGACAATGTGGCGGGGCAGGGGGGAGACGGGCATTGCGTGTCCTATTCGGCGGGGGTGCGCAGGCGGCCGGGTTCGGCTGCCACCAGGTCGGCGAGGGTCAGGCGTGTATGCTCCGCCTTAGCACGGGTTTGCGGACAGTCGGTGCGGAAATGTCCGCCCCGGCTTTCCGTGCGGCGCAGCGCGCCCTCGGCGATGAAACGGGCTGCCACCAGTGCGTCGGCCTCTCCGTGTTCGGCGCGCATCGCGTCGATCCGTTCGGCCAGTGCCAGCAGCCCCGCCGCAGTGCGCTCCACGCCGCAATACCGGCTCATGGCCTCACGCAGGCGGGTGAGGGCGAGAAGGGGAAGCTGCGGCGGCACCCATCCTTCCCCTGGATGGGGAAGGTGGCCCGAAGCGGAGCTTCGGGTCGGAAGGGGCGGAGGCGAGGCGGGTGCTGGCTTGGTGCCACCGGGATTCACCCCCTCCACCGCCCCCATCAAGGGGGAGGACGGGAGCATCTTCGCCACCCGCGCCGCACTCACCAGGCCTTCCGCCAGCGAGTTGGAGGCCAGGCGGTTGGCGCCGTGCAGGCCGGTCGAGGCGCATTCGCCGATGGCGTAGAGGCCGGGCACAGTGGTGCGGCCGTCGATATCGGTCATCACGCCTCCCATGTGATAGTGCGCGGTCGGGGCGACGGGAACGGGATCGCGCCGGGGATCGATGCCGGCGGCCATGCACGCCGCGAAGACCGCGGGAAACCTGTCCGCAAATGCCTCGCCGATCGCCGCGCGGCAGTCGAGGAAGGCGCCCTTGCCGGAGGCGTTCTGGCGGTGCACCGCCCGGGCAACGACATCGCGCGGGGCCAGCTCGGCATCGCCATGGACCGCCTTCATGAAACGATGCCCGGTCCGGTCGACCAGGATGGCGCCGTCGCCGCGCAACGCCTCGGTGCACAGCGGTGCCGGATCGACACCGGCCTTGAGCGCTGTCGGATGAAACTGCACGAATTCGGGATCCCGGATCACTGCGCCCAGACGCGCCGCCATGGCCATGGCCTGGCCCTGGGCGGCGGCCGGCGTGGTGGTCAGTGCGAACAGGCCGCCGGCTCCGCCCATGGCGAGGATTGTGTGTTCGGCCTCGATGACGCCGGCTTCACCGTCCGGCGCACAGGCCCGGGCACCGCTGCAGCCGGTTTCGCCGCCCTCAAGCGCGACCGCCTTCCAGCCATCCCGGATGTCGATGTGATCGGCGGCGCGCACGGCCGCGATCAGCGCGGCCATGACGGCCGCGCCCGCGCCGTCGCCCTTCACCCGGGCCACACGATGGCGCGAGTGGGCGGCCTCGCGCGAGAGCGACCACGTGCCGCCGGATCGCTCGAAGGGAGCGCCCAGGGCCGCGAGTGCCTCGACCTCCGCGGCCGCGCCTTCGGCCAGGGCACGCGCGGCGTTTTCGTCGACCAGGCCGGCCCCGGCCTCGATCGTGTCGCGCATGTGCAGGAAAGGCGTGTCGTCTCCGGCCAGGGCTGCCGCGACACCGCCCTGCGCCCAGCCCGAGGCGGCCCCCTCGCCCAGGGGCGATCCGGTCAGCAGCACGACCCGGCGCGGCGCCAGTTTCAGTGCGGCCCACAGGCCCGCAATGCCGGCGCCGATGACAAGGACGGGGCGGGTCATGGCACGCCCTAGACCGACACGATCTCGACAGGCTTTTCCTGCTTTTTCGGATCGAAACTGGCCGGCCTGTCGGGCTTGGGCAGGTCCAGCATGGCCTGGACCGAGCGGCGGGCGCCGTCGATCACCGCGTCGGGGACGACGACTTCGTGCTGTTCCAGGCGCAGGCAGTCATAGATGTTTTCCAGTGTGATCCGCTTCATGTGCGGGCACAGATTGCACGGGCGGATGAACTGCACCTCCGGCACGTCGACGGCGACATTGTCGCTCATCGAGCATTCGGTCAGCAGCACGGCCTTCCGGGCGCCCGAATTGCGGGCATAGTCGGCCATGGCGGCGGTGGAACCGGCATAGTCGGCGGCCTGGACCACGTCCAGCGGGCTTTCCGGGTGGGTGATGATCACCACGCCGGGATGCGCCTCGCGCAGCTCCTCGACGTCGCGGGCGGTGAATTTCTCGTGCACTTCGCAGGCCCCCTTCCAGGTCAGGATGCGCACATCGGTCTGGGCCGCGACATTCTTGGCCAGGTATTCGTCCGGCAGCAGGATCACGGTATCTGCGCCGAGGCTTTCGACCACCTGCACGGCGTTCGAGGAAGTGCAGCAGATATCGCACTCGGCCTTCACGTCCGCCGAGGTGTTCACATAGGTCACCACCGGAACGCCCGGATAGGCGGCCTTGATGCGGCGCACATCCTCGCCGGTGATCGAGGAGGCCAGCGAGCAGCCTGCGCGGGTGTCGGGAATGAGGACCGTCTTTTCCGGGGCCAGAACCTTCGCGGTTTCCGCCATGAAGTGGACGCCGGCCTGGACGATGATATCGGCTTCGCTGTCGGCGGCCATGCGCGCCAGCGCCAGGCTGTCGCCCATCAGGTCGCCGACACAGTGGAAGATGTCGGCGGTCATGTAATTGTGGGCCAGTATGACCGCGTTTTTCTCTTTCTTGAGCTTGTTGATGGCGTGGATGAGCGGCGCCTTGGCCGGCCACTCCATCGGGGTGACGACATCCTTCACTTTCTCGTAGAGATGGTCGGTCGCCGCCTTGACCTCGTCCGTATACGCCAGTTCCGGCCGATCCTGATCAAAGCCTTGAGGCGTTCCGTCCCAGTTCAATCGATCCATTTTCCCCTCCCTTTTGCTCAGTGTGAGCATTTATGGGGTCTGAAAATGGGCGGCTCGTTTTGGGGCCACCCCTTTTGCTCGAAATGAGCTTTACCTGTGCAGCGTATATATGCTCACTTTGAGCACAGTGCAAGGGTGGCCGGCCTATACGTGGTGAACCGCGGACAAGCGCACGTGCAGGAGCCAGAGGCCGGTGCCCAGCGCGGCCAGGAGAAGGCCCAGAACCAGGGCGGCCCAGAAGGTGATGCCGACGGCAAACAGGGCGTAGACGAAGCCGCAAGTCGCTCCGACCGACAGCACGGCTCGGCGCAGCGTCGCTTCGTCGCGCGGCAGCTGGCAGAGGCCGAGAAGCAGTGCGAGGACAGCGGGCAGTCCGAGACTGTACAGCTGCAGACCGATGAAACGCAGGGCGAGAATCGCCGCCAAGCACACGAACACCGTCAGACCGGCTTCGACCGTCGATACGCCCCGCACATTATCCCCCGATACAAACGCCCACGCTACAAACGCATTCATAGTGCAACGAACTGCGCTAGCAAGCAAGAATTGAGGCGAAACAGCGGACGGGCGCAGCTGCGGTGACTTCAGCCCAGCTCGCGCAGTTTCGGCGTGGCCAGGCCCAGGGAGGGCAGGCCGGCCAGGGCTTCGCGGCGATAGCGGAACAATTCGGCCGGGCGGCCGCCGGTCCGGTTTTCCAGCTTGCCCGTCCCTTCGACAAATCCCGTGCGATCGAGCGCGCGGCGGAAATTCTGCTTGTGCAGGCGATAGCCGGCGATGGCCTCGACCATCTGCTGAAGCGAGGACAGGGTGAACAGGTCGGGCATGAGTTCGAACACGACGGGCCGGTACTTGATCTTGCCGCGCAGGCGCGAGATCGCGGTGGCCAGGATGCGGCGGTGATCGGAGGCCATGGACAGGCCGAAGGCCGGACATTGCGAGGGATTGTCGGTCTGGCCGTCGCGGGCGGCCTCGGCGACCAGGCCTGCCTCGTAGAGGAGCTCGAAACGGTCCAGCACCCGTTCCTCGTTCCAGCCCGCCCCGCCGACGCCGAATGTCGTCTTCAGCCGGTCGTGACGCGAGGCGCGCCGTCCCGGCACACCGGCCTCGTCAGCCCAGGCCGACAGGCGCGGCACGATTTCGGTCTCGATCATCTCGGGCTTGCCCTCGCGCCAGTCCTCCCAGGGAAAGAAGTCGTACCAGCCCCGCCAGCGTCCGCCGCCCTCGGGCGGGGTGGCGATATCCGCGGTCAGGGCGAGATATCCCACCGAGATGATGCGGGCGTCTCCCGACCCGGTCATCGCCGCCAATGGCGCTTCGCGGCCGCGATCGCCGAAGGTGTAGAGCTGTTCGACATAGCCCAGCTGGAAGCGCGCCTGTTCGGCCACCCAGCGGCGCAGCCCGATCTCGAAGGTGCGGTGCTGGGCCGGGTCGAAGGGACCGAAGGGCAGGGCGACCCCGCCACCGTCCTGGGGCACGATCAGCACCTGCGGCGTATCGCCGTCGACCGACAGGATGACCGCGTTCAGGCCGACGGAAAGAGGTTGGCCGGCCAGCGTCGTCATCGCCCCTCAACCTCCCTCAGCACGGTCTCGAAGCGCTCCAGGAAGTGGATCTGGGCCTGTTTGACCGGTTTCGGATCGATCGTGACCTCCAGCCCCGCCGGCGGCCGGCCGAAGAATTTCACCGACTCCGCGTGGCTGAACCCGGCAATCTGGGTGGCTTCGAAATAGGCGCAGATCACATCGGCCCGCTTGATCTTGCGCTTGACGTCCTGCGGCATTTTCGGCGGCAGGCCGAAGCGCAAATGGATGGCCCGCTCCAGACGGTCTTCGAATTCGCGATAATTGACGCCCAGCGCTGCCTTGAAAGGACTGATCATGTCGCCGATGACGTATTCCGAGGCATCGTGCAGCAATGCCGCCAGCCGCCATTTCGGCGCCAGCGCGGCATAGAGTTCCTCGAGGATGTCCAGCACCACGACCGAGTGTTCGGCCACGGAAAAGGCGTGATCGCCGCGGGTCTGGCCGTTCCAGCGCGCCACGCGGGCAAGACCGTGGGCGATATCCTCGATCTCCACATCGAAGGGCGAGGGATCCAGCAGGTCCAGCCGGCGTCCCGATATCATGCGCTGCCAGGCGCGCGGAGCGGTGTCTTTCTTGCGGGCGGCAGCGGGCATGGGCGGTTCGACCTCCAGATCCTCGTCGGACAGCGGAAATAACACCGAAGTGCACGCCGCTCCACTCCACCGGCAGCAGGGAGCTGAAAGGCCGGTGCCTTGCCTCGCGCGGGCCTGTCCGACACTCTCGGGCCGACACAGATCCGACCCGGGGAGGGAAGCATGCACAGGATGATCGTGGCACTGGCCTGTCTGGCCGGCTTGGGCGCTGCCGCGTCGGCACAGGACTATGCCCGCTACAGCCAGGACGCGCTGCGCGCCGAGCTGGCGCGCCTTTCAACGTCGCAGACCAAGCTGCTCGTGCCCATGCGCGACGGGGTCGGACTGTCGACAGATGTCTACCGGCCGCGCGGAGCCGACGGCGATCTGCCGGTGATCTTCTGGCGTACGCCCTATAATTTCAACACCCTGTCCGGCAGCCGTCTGCGCATGGCGGTGGAATCGGTCAGCCGCGGCTATGCCTTCGTGATCCAGAACGAGCGCGGCCGCTATTTTTCCGAAGGCGAGTTCGAGATTCTCGGCCATCCGCGCACTGACGGGTATGATGCGCTGAGCTGGATCGCCGAGCAGGACTGGTCCAATGGCCGTGTGGGCACATGGGGCTGCTCGTCCTCGGCGGAATGGCAGCTGGCCCTGGCCGCACAGGACCATCCCGCTCATGCGGCCATGGTGCCCATGGCGTCCGGTGCCGGTATCGGCCGGGTCGGCGAGTTCCAGGAGCAGGGCAACTGGTATACCGGTGGCGTGCCGCGCAATCTCTTCTTCGTCTGGCTCTACGGCGTCGACAATCCGTTGCGTGCGCAGATCCCGCAGGGCCTCGATGCCGAGACCCGGACTCGCATTTCCCGCTACAACGATCTTGCCGCCGACAAGCCGGAGGTCGACTGGGCCAGCCAGATCGAGCACCTGCCGGTTTCCGGAATGCTGAGCTCCCTGGGCGAGCCGCCGGCCACGTTCGAGGAATTCATCTTGCGCACGCCGGCCGATGCGGGCTGGTTCCAGGGCGGGCTCTATCACGACGACGAGGGCTGGGGCGTGCCCGCGCTGTGGTTCAATTCCTGGTATGACGTGTCGATCGGCCCGAACATGGCGCTGTTCAACCATGTCCGCGCCAACGCGTCCGACCGGGAGGCGCGCGAGAACCAGTATGCCGTGGTCGGCCCCAACACCCATTGCGACTTCTTCGGGTTCGGGCCGGATACTGTCGTGGGCGAACGCGATTTGGGGGACACGTCGTTTGACACGACCGGCCTGATCTTTGCCTGGTTCGACCGCTGGCTGAAAGACGACCGCGATGCCTGGGACCGGGATATGCCGCATGTGCAGTATTTCGCCATGGGCGCCAATGAATGGCGCAGCGCCGAGACCTGGCCGCCGGAGACCAGCGAGGCCGTGCGCCTCTATCTGCATTCCGATGGCGGGGCGAACAGCCGTTACGGCGATGGCCGGCTGAGCGCCGAGCCGCCGGAGGGCGAGCAGCCGGCGGACACATTCGTGTACGATCCCATGGTGCCGGTACAGACCATCGGGGGCGGGGATTGCTGCAATGGCGGGATCGTCCAGCCCGGCGCCTTCGACCAGCGCCCGATCCAGGTTCGCAATGACGTGCTCGTCTATACTAGCGAGGTGCTGAGCGAACCCATGGAGGTGTCCGGCTTCATCGATGCCGTGCTGCACGTCTCCTCGGACGCGCCGGATACGGACTTCGCGGTGAAACTGGTCGATGTCGCACCGGACGGCACCGCCTACATCATCGACGATACCATCCTGCGTGCGCGCTATCGCAACGGCTATGACGATCCGCAGATGATGGAAGAAGGCGAGGTCTACGAGCTGGACTTCACGCCGATGACGTCGTCCATCGTCTTCCAGCCCGGTCACCGCATCCAGGTGGAAGTGGCCTCGTCGAACTTCCCCAAATTCGTGCGCAATCTGAATACGGGCGGGCCCAACTACAATGAGAGCGAGGGGCGTGTGGCGAACAATTCGATACACCACGATGCCGGGCATCCCTCCTATATCGAGCTGCCGGTGGTTCGCCCCGAATAGGCTGGTCCGGCCGGTTCTGTGCCGCTTTGCCGCACGGGACCGGCAATTGACCGGCGGCGCAAAAGGAAGTCGGATAACGTCCACAAGGATTTTCGGGAGATTGCCATGGGCCTGATGCGAGTCGTGATGAGACTGGGACGCAATCCCGACGCCGGTTTTCCGGACGGCGACGACCGGCAAGGCTATGTCGTCGTGGCGCCACTGGACGGCAATGGCAAGCTGGATCTCGATCTGTGGCGCCAGAACAAGGTGAAATGCACGGTCGACCGGTTTTCGCCGGACCCGGCCGACAAGGCCGATGGCTGGCTTTCCCATCGCGGCAGTCACTGGTTCTTCCGCTATGACGAGGAGGATGAGGGGCCGGACGAGCCGGTCTTCCGGCTCGGCGATCACACGATGCGCGTCGGCGATTATTTGACCATTCATGAAGCCGATGGCGACGATCTGACTTATCGCGTGACCGAGGCGCAACCGGTTTAGCGCGCACGTATCTTTCTTGTCGCCCTAAGGGTTCGCGCCTAACC
>NZ_JASBRI010000016.1 GCF_030149515.1 Maricaulis sp.
CGATATCAATGTCGGTATCCTCTACCTCTTCGCCATGTCCAGCCTGGGCGTTTACGGCATCATTATCGGCGGCTGGGCTTCGAATTCCAAATACCCCTTCCTGGGTGCATTGCGTTCGGCCGCCCAGATGGTCTCCTACGAAGTGTCGATCGGTTTCATCATCGTCACCGTGCTGCTGTTTGCCGGCTCGATGCGCCTCAGCGACATCGTCGATATCCAGGCGGGCGGTTTCTGGAACTGGAATCTCTTGGCCTTCCACGCCTTCCCGCTGCCGATGTTCCTGGTGATGGTCCCGATGGCAGTGATCTTCTTTGTCTCGGCGCTGGCAGAGACCAACCGGCCGCCCTTCGACCTGCCGGAAGCGGAATCGGAACTCGTCGCCGGCTATCAGGTGGAATACTCCTCGACGCCGTATCTTCTCTTCATGATCGGCGAATATCTCAACATCGTGCTGATGTGTGCGATGACGACGATCCTTTTCTTCGGCGGCTGGCATGCGCCTTTCCCGGACGGGTTTGTCGGCGACTGGCCCTACCTGGCCTCGCACGCCTGGCACTTCTTCTGGTTCGCCGCCAAGGTTGTCTTCTTCTTCTTCATGTTCGCGATGGTGAAAGCGCTGGTGCCGCGTTACCGCTATGACCAGCTGATGCGCCTGGGGTGGAAAATCTTCCTGCCGACCTCGCTGGCTGCGGTCGCCCTCGTCGGCGCTGCCGTCGTCTATGGCCCGCAAGGATAAGTGTCATGAGCAGACTGCAACAGACCATTCGCGGCGCCCTTCTGATGGACTTCTGGTCCGCCTTTGCTCTGGGTATGCGCTACTTCTTCCAGAAGAAGGCGACAGTGAACTACCCCTTCGAGAAGGGGCCGCTCAGCCCGCGCTTTCGCGGCCAACACGCCCTTCGCCGCTATGCCAACGGGGAAGAACGCTGTATCGCCTGCAAGCTGTGCGAAGCGATATGCCCGGCGCTGGCGATCACGATTGAGGCCGAGCCGCGGGCCGACGGATCGCGGCGCACCACGCGCTACGATATCGACATGACCAAATGCATCTATTGCGGCTACTGCCAGGAGGCATGCCCGGTGGATGCGATCGTGGAAGGTCCGAACTTCGAGTTCGCGACCGAGACCCGCGAGGAACTTTTCTACGACAAGGCAAAACTGCTCGAGAACGGCGATCGCTGGGAACGGGAAATTGCCAGAAACCTGGAACTCGACGCGCCGTACCGCTAGGCCGCGCCGACAGACTTGAAACGGAAGAGGGCATCATGCTCGCAAACCTGGCCTTCTGGGCTTTCTCCGGAGTGGCGATCGCGTCGGCCTTGATGGTCGTCGTCGCCCGCAACCCGGTGAGGTCCGTCCTGTTCCTGATCCTGGCCTTCTTCTCGGCCGCGGGTCTCTTTGTCCTTCTGGGCGCTGAATTTCTCGCGATGCTGTTGATCGTCGTCTATGTCGGCGCGGTCGCGGTGCTGTTCCTCTTCGTCGTGATGATGCTGGACATCGACTTCGCCGAGCTGAAGCAGGGCTTTTTGAGCTATCTGCCGCTGGGCGGGCTGATCGGTATCGTTCTGGCGGCCGAGCTGGCGATGATCGGTCTGAACTGGGAGGCTGCGCCTCAGGCCGAAGCGCTGCGTGCCGCGGCCATGCCCGAGGGAATGAGCAATATCGAGGCGCTGGGTACGGTCATCTACGATCAGTACGTCTATTTCTTCCAGGCCGCGGGCCTCATCCTGCTGGTCGCCATGATCGGCGCCATCGTGCTGACCCTGCGTCACAAGCCGGGCGTGAAGCGCCAGAGCGTGACAGCCCAGGTCGGCCGCGACCGCAAGGACGCCGTTGAAATGCTGGATATCAAGCCGGGACAGGGGATTGGAGAATGATGGAGATCGGGCTGGGGCATTATCTCGCCGTCGCCGCGGTGCTCTTCACCATCGGCGTGTTCGGCATCTTCGTGAACCGCAAGAATGTCATCATCCTTCTGATGTCGATCGAACTGATCCTGTTGTCGGTCAACGTCAACCTGGTCGCGTTCTCGTCTTTCCTGGGGGATCTGGCCGGGCAGGTCTTCGCCCTGTTCGTGCTGACCGTGGCCGCGGCCGAAGCCGCCGTGGGCCTGGCCATTCTCGTCGTCTATTTCCGCAACCGGGGCGATATCTCGGTTGAGGGCGTCAATCTGATGAAGGGCTAGGGGATCATGGCACCAATTATCGTCTTCGGGCCGCTCCTTGCCTCGGCCTTCGCCGGATTGTTCGGCAATTATGTCGGCCACCGCGCCGCGCAGATCGTCACCACGGGTACGGTGCTGCTGGCTGCGGTCTTGTCCTGGATCGTCTTCTTCGATGTCACCGTGGGCGGCAATGTCCAGACCATCCATGTCGCGACCTGGATGAGCGTCGGCAATTTCGACGTCTCCTGGGCGATCAAGCTGGACAGCCTGTCGGCCGTCATGCTGGTCGTTGTGAACACGGTGTCCTCGCTGGTGCACGTCTATTCCTGGGGCTATATGTCCCACGACCCGCACCGGGCGCGCTTTTTCTCCTACCTGTCCTTCTTCACCTTCGCCATGCTGGCGCTGGTGACAGCCGACAACTTCCTCCAGCTCTTTTTCGGCTGGGAAGGTGTGGGCCTCGCCTCCTACCTGCTGATCGGCTTCTGGTACAAGAAGAAGTCGGCTAACGACGCCGCCATCAAGGCCTTCGTGACCAACCGGGTCGGCGATTTCGGCTTTGCCTTGGGCATCATGGCGCTGTTCCTGGTGTTCGGCACCGTCTCCTTCGACGACGTCTTCGCGCAGGTCGGTTCGCAAACGGGGACGACGCTGGCTTTCCTCGGCATGGAATTCAACGCGATCGAACTGATCGCCTTCCTTCTCTTCATCGGCGCCATGGGCAAGTCGGCGCAGTTCTTCCTGCACGTCTGGCTGCCGGACGCGATGGAAGGGCCCACGCCGGTCTCCGCGCTGATCCACGCCGCCACCATGGTGACGGCAGGCGTGTTCCTGGTCTGCCGCTGCTTCCCGATCTACGAGGCGGCGCCGAGCGCATCCGCGGTTGTCACCGTAATCGGTGCGGTTACCGCGCTGTTCGCGGCGACCGTGGGCGTGGCGCAGAACGACATCAAGCGGGTCGTCGCCTATTCCACCTGTTCGCAGCTGGGCTACATGTTCTTTGCTGCCGGGCTGGGCCTGTACGGCGCGGCGATGTTCCACCTGTTCACCCACGCCTTCTTCAAGGCGCTCCTGTTCCTGGGGTCGGGCGCCGTGATCCACGGCCTGCACGACGAGCAGGACATGCGCAAAATGGGTGGCGTCTACAAGATGATGCCCTTTACCTGGGCGATGATGATCGTTGGCACCGTCGCGCTGACCGGCGTCGGCTTCTCCTTCGGGGCGCTGGGCCTTTTGCCCTGGGATCTCGGCTTTGCCGGCTTCTTCTCCAAGGATGCGATCATCGAGGGCGCGTTCATGGCGGGCCGCGAAGGCGTGTTCTTCGGCATTCCGGCCTTCTGGATCGGCGTGTTCGCGGCGCTTCTGACCAGCTTCTACTCCTGGCGGCTGATCTTCATGACCTTCCACGGCCATTATCGCGGCCCGAAAGATGTCTACGATCATGCACACGATCCGGGTGCTTCCATGGCGATCCCGCTGATTGTGCTGGCTGTCGGTGCCGTACTGGCCGGCGGCCTGTTCAAGTCCAGCTTCATCGGGGATGAGGCCGACCGTTTCTGGGGCGAGGCTTTGCATGCGGGGGCTCACGGTCCTGCCGTGGCCGGCGAGGGCGATCACGGTGCGGCCGGCGATCATGCCGCAGACACGCACGCCGAACCGGCCGATGCCCACGCGGCTCCCGCCGATACTCATGCGGCCGACCGCCATGCCGAAGCGGCGGAGCATGCCGAGGAGGGCGATCATGGCGGCGGACACCACCCGCCGGCCTGGGTGCTGCTCTCGCCCTTCATTGCCACCGTGCTCGGTTTTCTGGGTGCGATCTGGTTCTACGTCGTCAATGAAGGCATGGGCGCGCGCATCGCCGCACGCGGCGGTCCGCTCCATTCCTTCCTCTACAACAAGTGGTATTTCGACGAGCTCTACAACTTCGTCTTCGTGCGCGGCTCGCGGGCGTTGGGCGATCTTTTCTGGAAAATCGGGGATATGCGGATCATCGACGGTTTCGGCCCGAACGGGGTTGCGGGCACGACACTGGCCGCCGCGAAACGCCTGGCCAAGACCCAGTCCGGCTATCTCTACCATTATGCATTCGTGATGCTGATCGGTGTCCTGGGTCTTCTGGTCTGGGTCCAGTTCAGCGCGGGAGGCCAATAGATGTTTGGCGAGTTCGAAGCCTTTCTTTCGATCCTGACCTTCGTCCCGGCCATCGGCGCGCTGGTCATCGCGCTGTTCCGCTTTACCGCCCGGCCTGAGGACCAGGCCCTGATCGACAAGAATTCGCGCCTCGTCGCCTGGGTGGCGACGATGGTGACGCTGGCCCTGTCGGTCATCATGGTGGCGAATTTCGATCGCGAGACGGCCGGGTTCCAGTTCGTCCATGAAGTGACCTGGCTGGAACAGATCGGGCTGGGCTATCGCATGGGTGTAGACGGGCTGTCGGTTCTGTTCGTGCTGCTGACCGCGGGCCTGATGCCGATCTGTATCATGGCCTCCGGCGCTATCGAGAAGCGCGTCGCCGACTACATGATTGCCTTCCTGCTTCTGGAAACGCTCATCATCGGCGTGTTCTGTGCACTGGACCTGGTCGTCTTCTACATATTCTTCGAAGGCGGACTCATCCCGATGTTCATCATCATCGGCGTGTGGGGCGGTCAGAACCGGATCTATGCCGCGTTCAAATTCTTCCTCTATACGCTGCTCGGCTCGGTGCTGATGCTGGTGGCGATGGTCTTCATGTTCCTGCAGGCCGGCACGACCGATATCACCGTGCTGCTGGAGACCGAGTTTGCGCGCAATGCGCAGATGTGGATGTGGCTGGCCTTCTTCGCCTCCTTCGCGGTGAAGATGCCGATGTGGCCGGTCCATACCTGGCTGCCGGATGCCCACGTTCAGGCCCCCACGGCCGGTTCGGTCATCCTGGCCGGCGTGCTTCTGAAGCTGGGCGGTTACGGCTTCCTGCGTTTCTCGATCCCGATGTTCCCGGACGCCTCCGACTATTTCGCGCCGATGGTGTTCGTGCTGTCGATCATCGCCATTATCTACACCTCGCTGGTGGCGTTCCGTCAGACCGATATCAAGAAGCTGATCGCCTATTCCTCCGTCGCCCACATGGGTTTCGTGACGATGGGCCTGTTTGCGATGAACGATGTCGGGGTGCAGGGCGCGATCTTCCAGATGATCTCGCACGGCGTGATCTCGGGCGCGCTCTTCCTGTGCGTCGGGGTCATCTATGACCGCATGCACACCCGCGAAATCGCCTTCTATGGCGGCCTGGTGCACCGCATGCCGGTTTATGCGGCGATCTTTGCCCTGTTCACCATGGCCAATGTCGGCCTGCCCGGCACCTCCGGCTTTGTCGGCGAGATCATGACCATGGTCGGTGCCTATCAGGTGAGTGCCTGGATCGCCTTCGGCGCAGCCTTCGGCGTGATCCTGTCGGCGATGTACATGCTGACCGTCTATCGCAATGTCGTGTTCGGTGAGATGACCAATCCCAAGCTGGAAAACATCACCGATCTGAACCGTATGGAATGGGCGATCTTCATTCCGCTGGTGATCATGACGCTGTGGCTGGGTCTGTCCTCGACTATCGTCACCGACATCACTGCGGCCTCGGTCGACAATCTGATTTCAAACTACGATGCGGCGCTGGCCGCACCGGCTGAGTAGGAGAGGCCTAGCCATGACGGCGGACATGCTTTCCCGGGACCTGTCGCTCCTCATCCCCGAGATCCTTCTGGCCTGCGGCGCCATGGCGCTGTTGATGCTGGGCGTGTTCATGAAAGGCGAGGGCGCCAACAAGCTGGTGCAATGGTTCACCGTGGGCCTGCTGGTTGCGGCCGGTCTGGGCGCACTTTTCCTGGTGACGGGCGAGGGTACGGCCTTTGACGGCGGTTTCATCTTTGACGGTCTGGCGCGCTTCTCCAAGGTCGCCATCGGTATTGTCGCGGCGATCGCCATGCTGCTCGCCATGCCGTATCTGAAGGCGGAGAGGCTGGGCAAGATCGAGTATCCGATCCTGGTCGCGCTGGCGGTGACCGGTATGATGATGATGGTTTCCGCCAACGATCTCATCGCCATGTATATGGGTATCGAGTTGCAGTCGCTGGCGCTCTACGTGCTCGCTGCCTTCAACCGCGACAGCTTGCGCGCGTCCGAGGCGGGCCTGAAGTATTTCGTACTGGGCGCGCTTTCCTCGGGCCTGCTGCTCTACGGCTCGTCCCTGGTCTACGGCTTTGCCGGCGCCACCGGTTTCAACGAGATCGCCATCGCCGTGGAAAGCGGGCCGTCCGTGGGCCTCATCTTCGGCCTGGTTTTCGTGATCTGCGGACTGGCCTTCAAGGTCTCCGCCGCGCCGTTCCACATGTGGACGCCGGACGTCTATGAGGGTGCGCCGACCCCGGTGACGGCCTTCTTCGCGACCGCACCCAAATTCGCCGCCATCGTGCTCCTGGCGCGTGTGCTGGTCGAACCTTTCGGCGGCATGGTCGAGCAATGGCGGGACGTGATCTGGATAATCGCGGCGCTGTCCATGGCGATCGGCTCCTTCGGCGCGCTGACGCAGCAGAATATAAAACGCCTGATGGCCTATTCCTCGATCGCGAACATGGGCTATGCCCTCGTCGCCGTCGCGGCAGCCAGCCAGACCGGCATGTGGGCGCTCCTGGTCTACATGACGCTCTACATGATCTCCGTGGTCGGTTCCTTCGGCGCGATCCTCTCGATGCGCACCCGCGAGGGCATGGTCGAGCAGATCTCCGACCTGGCCGGCGTCGCCCAGCGCAATCCGGGCCTGGGCTGGTCGATCACGGCGCTGATGTTCTCCATCGGCGGCCTGCCCTTCATGGTTGGGTTCTTCGGGAAATTCTTCCTGATCTACGCCGCGGTCGAGGCGAACCTGTTGGTCCTGGCCGTCCTGGCCGTGCTCTTTTCCGTAGTCGGCGCGGCCTATTATCTGCGCGTCGTGAAGACGGTCTGGTTCGACGATGGCGATGTGGAATTCGTACCGGCCTCGCTCAGCATCTACTGGGTGACGCGCCTGGCGGGCCTGTCCACCGTGCTGCTGTTGCCGGTACTGGGCTGGCTGGTCTTCCGCGCCTATTCGGTCGGTCTGGCGACGCTCTGACGCCTTGACCGCGCCCGCTATCGACTGGCTCGAGGAAACCGCATCGACGAATGCCGATGCCCGGCTGCGGGCCGGGGCGGGAGAGCGCGGGCCGTTGTGGATCGCGGCAAAGCGCCAGAGTGCGGGTCGTGGCCGTCGCGGCCGGGCCTGGAGCGGGTTGGAGGGCAATCTCTTCGCCACCGGTCTTTACACGCTGCAGAGTGACCCCGCCCGCGCTGCGGAGCTGTCTTTCGCTGCAGCACTGGCGGTCGCGGACGTCTGCGATACAGCGCTCGGGGACCCTGTGCGCACGCGTGTGAAATGGCCCAATGACGTGCTTGTCGACCGGCGCAAGGCCGCCGGCATCCTGCTGGAATCCGGACAGGCACCGGGGGGCGGTCTGTGGATCGCAGTGGGTATCGGGATCAATCTGGCGGCCCATCCCGCAGATGCCGAACGGCCGGCCATCTCGCTGGCTGCGGCCGGCGCCTCGCTGACACGTGAAGTGGCGCTGGATGTCCTGATCGGAGCCTTCGAGACCTGGCGGGTGCGCTGGCTGCGTGACGGGTTCGGTCCGGTCCGCGACAGCTGGCTGGCGCGTGCGCATGGGCTGGGCGAGCGCTGCGAAGCACGCCTGGAGGGCGAGACACTCACCGGAACCTTCGCCGATCTGGGGCCGGATGGTGCCTTGCGGCTGGACTTGGACGGCGGCGGGCGACGGTATATCTCCGCAGGAGACGTTTTCTTCCCGGACCGGACGAAAGCGTAGGCGGGAGGAAAGGATACCCATGCTGCTCGCAATCGATTGCGGCAATACCAATACGCTGTTCGCCGTCCATGACGGCCGGGACTGGGTTGCGCAATGGCGCTCCGGCACCGATTCCACACGTACGGCGGACGAGCACGCCGTCTGGCTCTCCCAGCTGATGAGCCTGCAGGGTTTCAAGCTCTCGGACGTGACCGGCTGCGTGATCTCTACCGTGGTGCCGCAGGCCCTGTTCAATCTGCGCAATCTCTCGCGCCGCTATTTCAGGGCCGAACCGGTTATCGTCGGCGAGCCTGGCGTGCTGATGAATATCGAGGTGCGCCTGGACCGCCCGCAGGACGCCGGCGCCGACCGCCTGGTCAATGCGCTGGGCGCGCGTTCCGTCTATGACGGTCCGCTGATCATCATCGACAGCGGTACGGCGACGACCTTCGACGTTATTGCCGCGGATGGCGCTTTCGAGGGCGGCATCATTGCGCCGGGAATCAATCTGTCCATGCAGGCGCTGCACCTGGCCGCCGCCAAACTGCCTCGCGTCGCCATTGCCAGGCCGCAGCGTGTGATGGGAAAGGACACGGTTTCTGCGATGCAGTCCGGAGTGTTCTGGGGCTATATCGATCTCATCGACGGGCTGGTAAACCGGCTCAGGAGCGAACTCGGCGGCACCTGGACCGTGATCGCCACAGGCGGCGTTGTCTCCCTGTTCGAGGGCGCCTCGCGCACCATCGACCACTACGACCCGGATCTGACCATCCGGGGCCTCATGGAAGTCTGGAAACTCAATGGCGGAAGCCTCGACCGATAGCCTGTATTTCCTGCCCTTGGGCGGGTCCGACGAAATCGGGATGAATCTCAATCTCTACGGCTATGGGCCGGAGGAGAGCACGAAGTGGATCATCGTCGATTGCGGCGTCACCTTCGGTGATCTTTCCACACCGGGCGTCGACCTGATCATGCCTGATCCGCGCTTCATCGAAGAGCGGCGGGATGACCTGCTGGGCATGGTGCTCACGCACGCTCACGAGGACCATATGGGCGCGGTCGCGCATCTCTGGCGCCGGCTGCGCTGTCCGATCTGGGCCACCCCCTTCACCGCCTGGCTGGTGCGTGACCGGCTGCGGGAATACGGTCTGCAGGACGAGGTCGAACTGCACGAGATCGCACTCGACAGCCGTTTCGAACTGGGTCCGTTCGACATCCAGCTGGTCACACTGACCCATTCCATCCCCGAACCCAATGGCCTGGCCATTCGCACCCCGGCGGGTCTGGTGCTGCATACCGGCGACTGGAAGATCGATCCTGATCCGCTGATCGGCGAAACCACCGACGTTTCCGCGCTCACCGCGATGGGCGAGGAGGGGGTTCTGGCCATGGTCTGTGACTCGACCAACGTCTTTTCCTCCGGCGAAAGCGGGTCGGAGGCCGGGGTCCGTGAGGAGTTGATCAAGGTTGTCGGCGAGAACCGGACCGGCAAGGTCGCCATAGCCGCCTTCGCGTCCAATGTCGCCCGCTTGCAGTCGGCGATCCATGCCGCCGAGGCGAACGGGCGCCGAGTCTGCCTGGTCGGGCGTTCCATGCACCGCATGACCGCGGCGGCCAAATCCGTTGGCCTGTTGCATGACGTTCAGGATTTTGTCGGTGAGGAAGAGGCTGGCTTCTTCCCGCCGGAGAAGATCCTCTATCTGTGTACGGGCTCCCAGGGCGAACCGCGCGCCGCATTGTCGCGCATCGCCGAGGGCAATCACCGCAACGTCACCCTGGGCTCAGGCGATACGGTGATCTTTTCCAGCCGGGTTATTCCCGGCAACGATCTGGGCATTTTCCAGTTGCAGAACCGGCTCGCCGAGCGCGGGGTGGAAATCGTCACCGAGAAGAGCCGGCCTGTGCACGTCTCCGGCCATCCCTGCCGCGACGAGCTGGCCCAGATGTATCAGTGGGCCCAGCCGAAAGTGGCGATCCCTGTGCATGGCGAACGGCGTCACCTGATCGAACATGCCGCATTCGCCAGGGAGCTGCAGGTGCCGCATGCCGTCACCGTCCGCAATGGCGATCTGGTGGAGATCCGCGCCGATGGTGGCGCCTCCATCGTCGACGAGGCGCCGTCAGGCCGGTTGCATGTGGACGGCAATTTCATCACCGACGCCGATGCGGATTCCATGCGCGAGCGCCGCAAGCTGGCCTATGCGGGCCAGGTCACGGTCGCGCTGGCGGTGAACAGGAAGGGCGATCTCGTCGCCGGGCCCGACGTGCGCGCCATGGGCGTGGCGGAGGATGCCTTGCTCTCGCTCGACGAGTTTCTCGATGCCCTCGCCGACGAGGCCGAGCGGGCCTTTGACCGGCTGTCGGTGCGTAGCCGCAAGGATGCCGAGATGGTGGAGGAAGAGGTACGCCGCGCTGTCCGCCGCGATGCCAACCGTATCTGGGGCAAGAAGCCCTGGGTGGAAGTTATGTTGCTGGAGGTTTGAGACATGAAGATCGGACGCCTCAATCATGTCGGTGTGGCGGTGCCGGATATCGAAGCGGCCAAGCTGACCTATGCCACGCTCTACGGAGCGGACGAAGCCACCGAGACGAGGGATTTCCCGCATCTGGGGGTACGCGTCGCCTTTGTCCACCTCGCCAACACGGAAATCGAGCTGCTGGAGCCCCTGGGCGATGACAGTCCGGTGCACAAATTTCTCGATCGCAATCCCAAGGGCGGCCAGCATCATCTCTGTTTCGAAGTGCCCGACATTCTCGCCGCACGGGACGACATGCTGGCCAAGGGCGCCACGGTCCTCGGCACGGGCGAGCCCTATATCGGGGCCCATGGTGTGCCGGTTATCTTCATTCATCCGAAGAATTCGCATGGGCAACTGGTTGAATTAATGCAGGAACCCAAGCGATGATGCGTTATATTCAATACGGGCCGCCGGGCCTGGCCCTGATCCTCTGGCTGTCACGCTTTGTGATCCGCGATGACGGGGTGGGCGTGGTCAACGGGCTGGTCGTCTTCCTGATCGTCTGGTGGCTGGTAATCTTCACCATGCTGCCCATAGGCGTGCGGTCGCAGGAGGAAGCGGGCGAGGTGCAGGAGGGCTCCGAACCCGGCGCCCCCGTCGCCCCCATGCTGATGAAAAAGGCCTGGTGGACGACTATCATCACCAGCTGCATCTGGATCGTCTATTACATCGTCACCGACAGCGGTCTGGCCGCACAATACATGCCGACGGACGGGAGTTGGGGATAGTTTCCTGCCCGACCTTCGTTGGAGAGGAAAACCGTCAGGTCCGCTCCACCCGCGCTGCGAAACATCCATGTGCCGCATTGTGTGCATCGATATAGGCGACATCCCGGCGGTCGAAGGCGTGCGCGATCGCCTCACGCGGATCGCCGGTGAGCACCAGGTCTGCGCCCACCAGCATGCCGTCCTTGTCGAAGAAGCGCAGCGCGATCGGGCGGCCGGTCAGTACCGGCGGGACCGCGTCGACATAAGTGGCCTGTGTAGGTGCATTCTCCCGCACATAGATCGCATAGGACGAGCGATAGGGCGTCTGAGCGCTGTGGCTTTCATGATTGAGCAGCAGCACAGTCTCGCCCGGCTCGGCATCTTCCAGGGTGATGCGGCAGGGAAAGCCGGGCTTGGCAGTAACCGTCTTGCGGACGATACCGAGTTCGGCGAGGGAATCGTCGGGCAAGCCAAAATAGGGGGTGAAGGCGTCGGGCGAAAGGCCGGTGATACGGAAGGACATGGGCGAGGACTCCTTGGTTGATGCCGCGATATTCCCGTTCCGTCCGCGCGCGCCCACCCGATCCTTGCGGTCCTTGACACTGTGTCTGTCCGTTTGACCCGCCCTCTGCAGCGCGCTTGCCATCCCCGCCTTGTTTTCGCGTCCCAACCCGGTCTAATGGGGACGACAACCTCTTATCGCGGAACCCCTTCCCATGCGCCTGTCCCGCTTCTTCCTGCCGGTCCTCAAGGAAACGCCCTCCGACGCCCAGATCGTCTCGCACCAGCTGATGCTGCGCGCGGGGATGATCCGCCAGCAGTCGGCGGGGATCTATTCCTGGCTGCCGCTGGGCCACAAGGTGCTGAAGAAGGTCGAGCAGATCGTGCGCGAGGAACAGAATCGCGCCGGCGCGGTCGAGCTGCTCATGCCGACCATCCAGTCGGCCGATCTCTGGCGCGAGAGCGGACGCTATGAGGACTACGGGGCGGAGATGCTGCGCATCACCGACCGGCATGAGCGTGACATGCTGTTCGGGCCGACCAATGAGGAAATGATCACCGATATCTTCCGGTCCTATTGCCGCTCCTACAAGGACGTGCCGAAACTGCTCTACCACATCCAGTGGAAGTTTCGGGACGAGATCCGGCCGCGCTTCGGCGTCATGCGCGGACGCGAGTTTCTGATGAAGGACACCTATTCCTTCGATCTCGACGAGGACACCGCCCGCAAGTCCTACAACAAGATGTTCGTGGCCTATCTCAACACGTTCGCGCGCATGGGACTCAAGGCGGTGCCGATGAAGGCGGATACGGGGCCGATCGGTGGCGATCTCAGCCATGAATTCATCGTCCTGGCCGAGACCGGCGAGAGCGAGGTGTTCTGTCATGCCGATCTTGTCGACATGGGCGCGCCCGGCCCCGATTTAGATTTCGACAGCGACCTCCAGCCGCTGGTGGACAAGCGCACCGCGCTCTACGCCGCCACGGACGAAATGCATGAGGCCGGCGAGTTCGCCAAGGTGCCCGAGGGCCGCCGGCTGACGGCCCGCGGCATCGAAGTCGGCCACATTTTCTATTTCGGAACCAAGTATTCCGAGCCGATGAAGGCGTTCGTCGCTCATCCCGATGGCAAGGAACGCCCGGTGCATATGGGCTCCTACGGTGTCGGCGTTTCGCGGCTTCTGGGTGCGATCATCGAAGCCCATCACGACGAGAAGGGCTGTATCTGGCCGGAGGAAGTGGCGCCTTTCGGCGTGGGCATTCTCAATCTGCGCACCGGCGACGGCGCAGCGGATGCGGCCTGTGAAGACGCCTATGCGAAACTGTCCGCGGCCGGGCTGGACCCGCTCTATGACGATACGGCAGAGCGGCCGGGCGGTAAGTTCGCAACCGCCGATCTCATAGGTCTGCCCTGCCAGCTTGTCATCGGGCCGCGCGGTCTCAAGGAGGGTAAGGTGGAGCTGAAAGTGCGCCGCACCGGCCAGACCCTCGAATTGTCGCCGGAAGACGCTGTGAACCGTCTGGCCGAACGGGCCTTTTCCGATGGCTGAGGCGAAAGCGGCGAATACGGGTGGGGCGCATCCCTTTTCGCCCTATGAATTCATGCTCGCCTTTCGCTATTTGCGGGCCAAGCGCAAGCATGGCGGCGTGGCGCTGATCGCCTCGATCTCCTTTGCCGGTATCACACTGGCGGTTCTGGGCCTGATCGCGGTGATGTCGATCATGAACGGGTTCCGCGCCGAGCTGTTCAACCAGCTTTTGGGTTTTCAGCCGCATGTCTATGTCGATACACGGCAAATTCTTCCCGACGATGTGGATCGCCTTGTGCAGGAAATCGAGGCCATACCCGGGGTAAAGAGCGCCGATCCGGTGGTCGAAGGCCAGGTGATGGCAACAGCAGGCGGCTATCAGACCTTCCTTCAGGTTCTGGCCACCCGGCCGGAAGATCTTGCGCGGATGGACGTCATCGCCAACCAGACGCCGCAGAGTCCCACGGGCCTGACCCATGGCGATCTCGAGGAATTCGGCGCAGGCCGCAATGGCGGCGACGTCATCGTGCTGGGCGCCGGCGTCGCGCGGCGCCTGGGCGTGAATGTCGGCGACCGGGTCACCTTCACCTCAGCGCGCGCCGCACCCACCGTGTTCGGCGCCCGGCCGCAGCAGAAGGCCTATTATGTCGGCGCGATCCTGGCTGCAGGCGTGTCCACGATCGACAATTCCGTCGCGTTCATGCCGCTGGATCAGGGCCGGCTCTTCTTCGTGCGCGAGGCGGGGACCGATCTTATCCATGTCCGCCTCGACGATCCCGACACGGCGGCGGAATTCGTGCGCCCGATCGCCCAGATCGCCGGGCCCAATGCCTCAGTCTACGACTATACCCGTCTCGACCCGGCCTTTTTCAATGCGCTCCAGTTCGAGCGCACAGCGATGCGGCTCATCCTGGCCATTGTCGTGGCGATTGCCGCCATGAACATCATTTCCGGCCTGGTCATGCTGGTGAAGAACAAGAGCCGGGATATCGCCATTTTGCGCACCATGGGTGCGACCCAGACATCGGTGCTGCGGGTCTTTCTGATCGTCGGCGCCTCGATCGGTGTGTGCGGCACGATAGCCGGTATCCTGCTGGGTATTCTCTTCGTGGCGAATATCGGCCCGATCCAGGATTTCATCACCTGGACGACGGGATCCACGATCTGGGATCCCAATGTCTATTATCTCTACCGTATCCCGGCCAAGCTGGACTGGGGGGAGGTGGTCTTCATCTCCGTCTTTGGCCTGGTAATCTCCCTGCTTGTCACCCTGCCTCCGGCCTGGCGCGCGGCGCGGCTCGATCCCGTGGAGGCGCTGCGCTATGAGTGAGCCTGTTCTCGAACTGCGCGGCATTCATCGCACCTATGTGACGGAAGCCGATACGCTGGATGTGCTCAAGGGCGCCTGCCTGACGCTCCAGCCCGGCGAGATCGTCGGGCTTGTAGGCCCGTCCGGTTCGGGCAAGTCCTCGCTATTGCATGCTGCGGGGCTTCTGGAGCGTCCCGATGCCGGCGAGGTTCTGGTTGGCGGGGCGGCGACCTCGGGCCTGTCCGACCGCCAGCGCACGGCGATCCGGCGTCGCGATATCGGCTTTGTCTATCAGTTCCACCATCTCCTTCCGGAATTCGACGCGCGCGAGAATATCGTCCTGCCGCAACTGATCGGCGGGGTTTCGCGGAGCAGGGCTGTCAAACGTGCCAACGAACTCCTGGCGATGCTGGGCCTGGCCGAGCGCGCCACGCACCAGCCCTCCCAGCTGTCCGGAGGCGAGCAGCAGCGGGTTGCCATCGGTCGGGCGCTGGCCAATGCGCCGCGCGTCCTCCTGGCCGACGAACCGACCGGCAATCTCGACCCCGGCACTTCGGCGACCGTATTCGAGGCCTTCCGTGAGACCGTGCGGGGGGCCGGAGCAGCAGCCCTCGTGGCGACGCACAATCATGATCTCGCCAGCCGCATGGACCGGGTCGTAACCTTCGAGGACGGGCATCTCACACCGTATATCCCGGAACACTAGGGGGGAACACAAGAAGAACATTTTGCTTGATCCGTGCCCGGCGTGTGGTAGAACAAAGCCGGAACTTAAGGAGTTGTGCCGGTATCCGGCTCGTTGGGGAGAGTGTCATGCGCCGTGTTCTTCAAGATGTTTCCGCCGCCACTGCCGTCCTGGGCTTTGCGTGGATGATTGCCATGTGGGGATCGGTTCTCGGCGCGGCTTAGGCAAAGGGCGGGTCCTGCTCTAACGCCCGGCGGATCCGCGCAACGTGCCGGTTGCCGACCAGGCGGCGGCTGGCCGCCGGGCGTTAGAGCAGGGCCTGTATCACACTTTCGGCCACCGCCCGGTGCGCTGAATTGATCTGCGGTGAAAAGGGGTCGGGCGCATCGATAAAGCTGACAATCAGGACGGGGCCGCGGCCGGCGTCCGGGCCGTTTTCCGGCGGCATGGCGAAGGCGACATCGTTGTTGACGCCGGTGTTGGATGTGCCGGTCTTGTCACCGGCGGTCCAGCCGTCGGGCAGGCCGGCCCTTAGGCGGGTGAGGCCGGTATCGGCGGCGATCATCCAGTTTCTCAGACGGTTGCGGCTGTCCGGACGGAGCGCATCGCCGAACAGGAAGTGTTCCATCAGGCCGATCATGGCCAATGGGTTGGTCGTGTCGCGTGGGTCCCCGGGCGCGTTCTCGTTCAGGGCCGGCTCCAGCCGGTCGAGACGGGTGACATTGTCCCCGAACCTGCGGACCCGTTCGGTGAAGCCTGCAGGACCGCCCAGCGAGGCAAGCAGAAGATTTGCCGCCGTGTTGTCACTGCGGCCTATGGTGGCAGCGCACAGCTCGTCGATCGTCATGCCGCCGCGGCCGGCATGTCTCTCGGTCACTGGTGAGTAGGTGACGAGTTCGTCGGCCGTGTATTCGATCCGGCGCTGGAGGTCTTCCTCGCCGCGCTCGACGCGGTTGAGGATGAGGCCGGCGAGCAGCCACTTGAAGGTGGAACACATGGCGAAGCGCTCGTCGCCGCGGTGGGACAACACCCGGCCGGTTGCCAGGTTCAGGGCCGCCACGCCGATACGCCCTCCGGTTCTAGCTTCGATCGCGAACAAGTCCTGTGCCAGCGTATCCGCTCGCGCCGGACCGGTTCCGCTTTGTAGATGAGCACTGGCTTGTAGCAGCGGTGCGGCAGCGGCAAGGACGAGCAGGGTGCGGCGGGTGTATTGGTTTGCCGGGGCGGTTCTGGCGGTCATGCGACTTCCGGGGCTGAGGTTGATGCCGGCATGGCGACATCCGGCCGTGGTGGGCGGTCTTGTGGACAGAAATCTCGCCGCAAAGAGGGCGGGTGTGTGGCGAGGGGTGGCAAATGGTGTGCGGCCAGCCTGCCGGAACCGGTTCTCGGCCCTGCCCGATAGGTCTAGGCTGGCGGGAAGCGACTCGATGCGACGGCCCGGCCGGGCCGGAAATGGCGACAGGCTGGCCACACAGGACGAGTGGAGCGGGTGATGACGGCGAAGCAACCCTTTGTGCATTTGCGGGTCCGTTCGCCGTATTCCCTGCTGGAAGGCGCCATCCGTATGCCGCAGATGGTGTCGGCCTGCCAGGAACATGGCATGCCGGCCATCGCGCTGACTGATACGAACAATCTTTTCGGCGCGCTGGAATTTTCCGAAATCATGGCCGGAGCGGGGATCCAGCCAATTATTGGTTGTACGCTCTCGGTCCGCACTGCCGATCCGCATCCGGGTGAGCGCGCCGAACCGGAGGGCACAGTGGTGCTCCTGGTTCAGGACCGCACCGGGTACGAAAATCTGATGGCGCTTTCCAGTGCCGCCTATTGCGATGTCGACGGGTCGGAAGAAGCCCATGTCCCGCTGGCAAAAGTGCTCGATCATGCACAGGGTCTGATCTGCCTGACCGGCGGGCCGGATGGCGTGCTGAATACGCTGATCACTGGCGGACGCCAGCCCGAGGCGGCCAAACTACTTTCGGCCCTGTCGGATGCTTTCGGCGACCGGCTCTATATTGAACTTCAGCGCCATGGCCTGGCCGAGGAACTGGAGGCCGAAGACTGGCTGGTCGAGGAGGCCTATGTCCGTGGCCTGCCGCTGGTGGCGACCAATGAGGCCTATTTCCCCGATCCGTCCATGCACAAGGCGCACGATGCGCTGCTTTGTATCTCGGAAGGCTCATTTGTCTCGGTCCAGGACCGGCGCCGGGTCACCGAGGACCACTATCTGACGTCACCGCAGGAGATGAGCGAGCGCTTCGCCGATCTGCCTGAAGCGTTGGCCAACACGGTCGAGATTGCGCGGCGCTGTGCCTATCGTGTACGCACCCACAAGCCGATTCTGCCCTCCTTTCCCACCAAGGGCGGCCGCGACGAGGCCGAGGAACTCACCGCCCGTGCCCATGAAGGTCTTGGCGCCCGGCTTGCGGCCGGTGCCGACGCTGCGCCGGAAGAGACCTATCGCGAACGGCTCGATTTCGAGCTCGACATCATCAAGCAGATGGGATTTCCGGGCTACTTCCTGATCGTTTCGGACTTCATCCAGTGGGCCAAGGCACGGGACATTCCTGTCGGCCCGGGCCGGGGCTCAGGCGCCGGTTCGCTGGTCGCCTATGCGCTGACCATCACCGATCTGGACCCCTTGCGCTTCGGACTGCTGTTCGAACGCTTCCTCAATCCAGAACGCGTTTCGATGCCGGACTTCGACGTCGATTTCTGCCAGGAACGCCGCGGCGAAGTGATCCGCTATGTTCAGGAGCGCTATGGGCACGACCGGGTCGCCCAGATCATCACCTTCGGCACGCTGCAGGCGCGCGCTGTGGTGCGCGATACCGGCCGGGTGCTGCAATTGCCCCTGGGGCTGGTCGACAAGCTGGCCAAGATGGTGCCCGCTAATCCGGCCAATCCCGTCACCCTGGCCCAGGCTCTCGACATCGAACCGCGGCTGCAGGAGATGCGGCGCGACGACGATGCTGTCGACAGTCTTCTGACCGTGGCGTTGAAACTTGAAGGTTTCTTCCGCAACGCCTCCACCCACGCGGCGGGCGTGGTGATCGGCGACAGGCCGCTGCCCGAACTCGTCCCGCTCTATCGCGATCCGCGCTCGGACATTCCCGCCACCCAATTCAACATGAAATGGGTCGAACCGGCGGGACTTGTGAAGTTCGACTTTCTGGGCCTGAAAACCCTGACCGTGATCGCCCGAGCCCTGGGCTATATCGCCTCTGCCGGCAAGGACGTGCCCGATATCGAGGCGCTCGATTTCGACGACAAGCCGACATTTGAGCTCCTGCAATCGGGACATGCCATCGGCGTGTTCCAGCTGGAAAGCTCCGGCATGCGCGACACGTTGAAGAAGATGAAGCCGGACGCGATCGAGGATCTGATCGCGCTGATCTCGCTTTATCGCCCCGGCCCGATGAAGAATATCGACGTCTATGTCGACCGGAAGTTCGGCCGCGCCGAGGTTGATTGCCTCCATCCGGACCTGGAAGGCGTTCTCAAGGAAACCTATGGCGTCATCATCTACCAGGAACAGGTGATGCAGATTGCCCAGATCCTGGCCGACTACTCGCTCGGCGAGGCCGATCTTCTGCGCCGGGCCATGGGCAAGAAGAAGAAGGAGGAGATGGACAAGCAGAAAGTCCGTTTTCTCGAAGGCGCCGGGAAGAACGGGGTGAGCCGGGAAAAGGCCTCCTATATTTTCGAACTGGTTGCCGAATTCGCCGGCTACGGTTTCAACAAGTCCCACGCGGCGGCCTATGCCGCGATCGCCTATCGCACGGGCTATCTCAAGGCGAACTATCCCGTCGAATTCATGGCCGCACTGATGTCGCTGGATGCGGCCAACACCGACAAGCTGGCCGCTTT
>NZ_JASBRI010000010.1 GCF_030149515.1 Maricaulis sp.
TGAACCAGCGGTCGAGGCGGGAGCCGTCTTCGGACGGCGCCACTTTCAGGGTCTGAACGCCACTCATGCCAACACCTTGCGCATCACGATCAGCCCCGCAAACACCGCGCCGAGTGCCAGCAGGACCGAACCTGCCGCATAGCCGAAGGCGACCGCATAGCTCTTGCGCTCTATCATCAGGGCGAGTTCCAGCGAATATGCGGAGAACGTGGTAAAGCCGCCGAGAAAACCAACAGCCCCCGCCAGTCTGATATAATGATCCGGTTCGCCCCGTCCGGCCAGCGCCAGCCAGCCGACGAGCAGCCCCATGGCCAGGCCGCCCAGCACATTGGCGGTCAACGTCCCCCAGGGCACGCCGAGCGGCATGGCCGGCCCCAGCCAGCGCAAAGCCGCCTGGCCGACCAGATGCCGCGCGATCGCGCCCAGTGCGCCGCCGGCACCGATCAGGAGAAGATTGTACATTCCGGCTCGATAGGACGGGCGCTCAGGATTGGCAAGCAGGGCGCGCTTCCACGACAGCACAGGCGTACGGCTGGGACCGCCAAGGCCATGATTCATACAAAGTCGCAATATCTACGCATTTTTGCATACCACCTTTGGTGAAATGTGGATTGAGAACCGGCGCTAAGTCCTTATTTACCAAGACGCGAAACGGGATGGCCCGGATCGCCAAGAGCAAAGGACATTTCGATGAACCGCGTCACCTCCACCCTGTCGACGGTAATCAACATCCTCTTCGTGGCCGGTGTGTTTGGGGCCATGACGATCGCGCTTTCCAGCGCCCTCGCCTAACCCTGCAAGGCCTCGATCCCGGTTCCCGCATCTCCGCCTCACGGGCTGCCGGAACCGGATGGATCGCGAGACCGAAACGCGAAAGCGGGAGCTGCCCCAATCAGCTCCCGCTTTTGTTTTGCCCCCTTGGCAGACCTTCCGAACGCCATAGACTGCGCGGCTGTCCGCCAACGGAGTTGCCCGCCATGCTCGTTCTGACCCTGGCCGCCAGTCTTGTCCTGCAGGATGCCGAACCGGCCCCTCAATCCGGCGGCAACACTCAAGTTGCGGCTGAAAGCGATGCAGACGCTCCGGCGCCGACGCCGACGGATGCGCCCGCCCTGATCGAACAGATCGAGTCCCGCTACGCCGCCTATGGCGACCTCGTCGCGGAAATGGCGGCCCGCAAGGCCCGCGAGCGCTATTATACCGGACTGCTGCTCCCCGTTATCACGCGCGACAATCTGGACGAGGGTGCCCAGGGCGAGATCCTGCAGGCTACCCGGGAGACAATGACGGCCCTGGAACGCGCCAATACGCAATGGGCGGTCGAACAGCTCGACCCGGACCGTTTCGCCACGCTCTATTCCCTGGAACCACGGCTGGGTGAAGACATTTTGCGGTTTGCCGAACGAGACGACGCCGCGCTTGGCCGAATCGTGGCGGCACTGGAACCTGCCGCTCTGGACGGCATTTATGACGCCGCCGCCTTTGCTGAAAAGGCCGACAATCTGGCCGTGGCGGAAGGCCGGCCCCAGCCCTATGGCACACAGACCCGCTGCGTCGACGGAACGGTCGCCCTGTACGACATCGCCGAACCGGATGCGCTGGGCGACCGCCGGCGGACGCTGGGCCTTGACGCGCTCGACCGCGATGCGGTGGAAGGCGCAGACTGCGCAGCTGCCCCGATCGAGGAGTGAGAGTCAGAGTCTGGCGCGTAGCGACAACACCAGCATCAGCGCTGTGGAGACCATGACGGCGATCGCCGTGACGCCGAGGACAGGTCCCACCGTCGCCTCGCTTTGCATGCCGCCATAGAGCATGTAGAGCGCCACGATCATGACCAGGGCCGCAATCTGGTACAGCAAGGTCTGGACCCAGGCCAGCAATCCGATTGTCAGGCCGAAGACCTTGTAGATCATCGCCCAGATGATCGACAGCACACCGCCCAGCAGCATGATATGCGCGTGTGTGGGCATCTGCCCGTGATCGCCGGTCCGTCCCATGTGCTCGCCCAGCAACATGCCCGCTACCAGCCAGACCAGGCCGAGCGTCAAGTGAATGCGCACAGGTGTCATGATGAACTCCCCCCAGAGTATATGTCCGTTCAGGGTTCGTCCTTTACGGGTATTTGGCAAGGAAAATCGTGATCGGCACCTGCCGGCCCGTCAATTGCTCCCCCGCTTCGCCCTGAGTGACCGCCACCGCTCCAGCCGCTCGCGAATTGCGGCCTCGCGGCCCGCATCCTTCGGCTCGTAATAGACTGGCCGCTCCCCCATCGCCTCAGGGAAGTAATCCTGGCCCGAAACTCCGCCCTCCACATCGTGGTCGTATTCATACCCCTTGCCATAACCCTGATCCTTCATCAGGGCCGTGGGGGCGTTGAGAATGTGGGCGGGCGGCATCAGGGAGCCGGTTTCGCTGGCGGCTCTCCTTGCGCGTTTATACGCCGTGTAGACGGCATTCGATTTCGGAGCCGTGGCCAGATGCACCACCGCATGGGCCAGGGCCAGTTCACCCTCGGGAGATCCCAGACGCTCGTAGGTGCGGGCCGCCTCGCCGGCGATCATCAGCCCGGTCGGATCGGCTAGCCCGATATCCTCCGACGCCATCCGCACCAGGCGCCGGGCCAGAAAAAGCGGATCCTCCCCGCCCTCCAGCATACGCGCAAACCAGTAGAGCGCCGCATCCGGATCGGAACCGCGTACTGCCTTGTGCAAGGCGGAGATGAGATTGTAGTGCTCCTCGCGATCCTTGTCGTAGGCGGCGGCCCGCTTGTTCAGGAGACCGGCCAGACGGTCGGCATCGATGACCTCGTCCGGCTCGAATGTGAAGGCCTCTTCAACCAGGTTGAGCAAATATCGCCCGTCTCCGTCCGCCATGGCCCGCAAGACCGACCGGGCACCGTCATCCAGCGGCAGGGCCCGCCCCATCTCTGCCTCGGCCCTGGCGATCAACCGGTCCAGTCCGGCATCATCCAGGCGTTTGAGTACCAGGACCTGGCAACGCGACAGGAGCGCGGCGTTGAGCTCGAAGGACGGGTTCTCGGTGGTCGCTCCCACCAGGGTGATCGTGCCCTCCTCCACCACGGGCAGGAAGCCGTCCTGCTGAGCGCGGTTGAAACGGTGGATCTCGTCGACGAAGAGCAGCGTGCCACGCCCTGACTGCCGCCGGGCACGGGCGCGGTCAAAAGCCTTCTTGAGGTCGGCCACTCCGGAAAAAACGGCTGAAAGCGGTTCGAATTCGAGATCGCTGTCCTCGGCCAGAAGGCGGGCAATGGTTGTCTTGCCGACACCGGGCGGCCCCCACAGGATCAGCGATGCCAGCCGGTTCTGGGCGCGCATGCGGGCGATCGGACCCGAGCCCTCAAGCAGATGGTCCTGTCCCACGACATCGTCCAGGCTCTTCGGCCGCAGCCGGTCGGCCAGCGGGCGCGGCGCGGCCTGATCCAGTCCGGCGGCTTCAAACAGCGTGCTCATGATCCGACTCTAGGCGGGTTCGGCGGGACGCAGAAGCTCTGTCCGTGATAGACTTGCAGCTTCAACCGGGAGGAGTACGCCATGCCCACACTCACACAGGACCGCACCGAGCCCGCCAAGGCCGCGCAGGCCGTGACCGGTGTTGTGCCCCACCTCACATGCGCGGACGCGCCCAAGGCCATCGCCTTCTACACGAAGGCTTTCGGCGCCAGGGAAATCGGCCGCCACATGGCGGAAGACGGCAAGCGCATCATGCACGCCCATATCGTCATCAATGGCGGCAACGTCTTCCTGCATGACGATTTCCCGGAATATCGCGGCGGCGCAGCCGCGCCGGAACCGGCCTCCATCTGTCTCCACCTGCATGTCGACAATGCCGACACCTGGTGGCAGCGCGCCCTCGACGCCGGCGCGACAGTCCTGATGCCACTGGTAAACCAGTTCTGGGGCGACCGCTACGGCCAGCTCAAGGACCCGTGGGGTTATGTCTGGTCGATCGGCCAGACGCTCGATCAGCCCTAGGAGCACATCATGACAACCACCCTGGACAAGCCGGTGCCGGACACGGCGAATGTCAGCCTGGAAATGCGCGTCGTCCCCTATCTCAGTGTCGACGACGGTGTCGCCGCGCTGGATTTCTATGCCCAGGCCTTCGGCGCGGAAACGCTGGAGCGGTACGAGCATGAGGGCAAGCTGGGTCATGCCACCCTGCGTATAAATGGCGGCATATTGATGCTGGCCGACGAATTCCCGGACCCGGACGACCAGATCGGCAATGTCTCGCCGAAGACGCTGAACAACCGGACCACCTCGACCGTCAATCTCAATGTCGAGGATGCGGATGCCTGGTTCGACCGGGCCATCGCCGCCGGCGCAGAGCCGATCCGGCCCTGTCGCGATGAATTCTTCGGCCGTCACGGCAAGCTGCGCGACCCGTTTGGCCATGTCTGGAGCATTGTCGCGCTCAAACGCTAGTAAAGCCGCAGTGCAGCCTCGTGACGCCGGCCACGGCGCTCGATCACGACCGGCCAGACACGCTCGCCGTCATAGGCAGACAGGATCTCGGCGATATCGCCGAGATCGCTGACGGGCTCGCCCATGACTTCGACCAGGAGATCGCCCGGCCGGAAGCCGAAACTCGCCGCCACGGTGCGCCGTCCAACGCCGGAGACGATCACGCCATCCATAAACGGGTCGAGCCCGACGCGTTCGTTGAAGGCCGGCGACATTTCGACCAGAGCCGTGCCACTGAACGGATTGCGCCCATCGACCTCGAAGGGCGCCGGATCGCTCACGCCAGGCGCGGGTTCGACGGGAATGTCCAGCGCGATCTCGTCGCCGTCGCGCAATACCGTGAAACGCGCCTCGTCGCCGGCAGCGCGGGTCGCCAGACGGAAGCGGGCACCGGCCTCGTTGTTCACATCCTGACCGTCGATGGCAAGGACGATATCGCCCTGTTGCAGGCCGGCTTCATCGGCCGCCGCCCCGGGATAGATCTGACCGACCAGCGCACCGCGGGGCCGGTTGAGGCCCAGCGCCTGGGCCATGTCGCTGTCGACCGGCTGGAGACGCGCGCCCAGCCAGGGCCGCACCAGCTCGCCCTCGCCCAGAGCCGTATCGACCACACGCCGGACCATTTCCACCGGGATGGCAAAGCCGATCCCGTTCGATCCGCCCGAGCGCGAAAAGATCATCGTGTTCACGCCGACCAGCTCGCCGTCCATATCGACCAGGGCTCCGCCGGAATTGCCCGGATTGATCGCCGCATCGGTCTGGATGAAGGAGGCAAAGTCGGTGCGGCCGACATCTGTCCGCGCCAGGGCAGAGACAATGCCGGAGGTGACGGTCTGGCCAACACCGAAGGGATTGCCGATGGCCAGGACAAGATCGCCCACCTCGATATCGCCGCTCATGTCGAACGGCAGGACGGGCAGCGGCTCGTCGGTCTCGACACGCAGCACAGCGAGGTCGGTCGACTCGTCGGTCAGCAGGATCTCGGCCTCGAACTCACGCCGGTCCGCAAGGACAACACGCAGCTCCGTCGCCCCGGCGACGACGTGGTTGTTCGTCACGATGACGCCGGAGGGATCGACGATGACGCCGGAACCCAGCGAATTCTGTTCGCGCGGCTGATTGCGGAAGAAGCGCGAGAAGAAAGGATCGCCGGCAAAGGGATGCTGGTTCTGCACAACACGGCGCGAATACACGTTGACCACCGCCGGAGCCGCCTCGCGCACGACAGGTGCGAAGGATAGCTGCATCTCCGCCCGGTTTTCCGGGACGATCCGGTCCTGGGGCGCCCCGGTCTCCGGTGCAAAGGGAATGTCCTGGGCCGCAGCGGGCGCGGCGGCGAGAAGCGATGCAAGAAGAAGCTGTTTGATCATGGCGTCCATATAGTCGCATTTGCGGGCACGAAAAAGGCGGCATCGCCGAGAGCAAAGCCGCCTTTTCCTGAACCTGTGCTGACTGGAAGCTTACTCCTCAGTCATGCCCTCTTCGGCCTCGACGCGCGCCCGGTCGGCGGCGCCCTTGGCCGCCGGATCGCGATCGACCAGTTCGATCACGGCCATCGGCGCGTTGTCGCCATGGCGGAAGCCGGCCTTGAGCACGCGGGTATACCCGCCATTGCGCTCGGCATACCGGCCGCCCAGCGTGTCGAACAGCTTCTTGACCTGGTCCTCGTTGCGGATACGGGACATGGCCAGCCGGCGGCCATGAACATCACCACGCTTGGCCAGCGAGATGAGCTTGTCCATGAACGGGGCCAGTTCCTTGGCTTTCGGCAAGGTGGTGACAATCTGCTCGTGCTCGATCAGCGAGGCGGCCATGTTGGCCAGCATCGCCTTGCGGTGCGAGTGCGTGCGGTTGAGCTTGCGGTGTGCGATGCCGTGACGCATGACTTTATCTCCTCAGGTCCGGTTCGGGCGCCTCACGGCGGCCGCCTAGACGTGATCCTCGAAACGTTTGGCGAGATCCTCGATATTCTCCGGAGGCCAGTTCGGGGCTTCCATACCCAGGTGCAGACCCATCTGGGCGAGAACTTCCTTGATCTCATTGAGCGACTTGCGGCCGAAATTCGGGGTGCGGAGCATCTCCGCCTCGGACTTCTGGATCAGGTCGCCGATGTAGACGATATTGTCGTTCTTCAGGCAGTTCGCGGAACGCACCGACAGCTCCAGCTCGTCGACCTTGCGCAACAGCGCCGGGTTGAAGTCGAGCTCGGGCTTGTCGTCCTCGGCCGGACGGGCCTCGACGGCTTCCTCGAAATTGATGAAGATCTGGAACTGGTCCTGCAGGATGCGCGCGGCATAGGCCACGGCGTCTTCCGGCGTGACAGTCCCGTCGGTCTCGATCTCCAGCGTCAGCTTGTCATAGTCGAGCACCTGGCCTTCACGCGTGTTCTCGACCTTGTAGGAGACGCGTTTGACCGGGCTGTAGAGAGCGTCGACACCGATCAGGCCGATCGGTGCATCTTCCGGGCGATTCCGGTCGGACGGCACATAGCCCTTGCCGGTATTGACCGTGAACTCCATACGGATTTCCGCACCTTCGTCGAGCGTGCACAGGACCAGGTCCTTGTTGACGATCTCGACATCGGCGGTTTCCTCGATATCGCCAGCGGTGACGGCACCCGGGCCAGCCTTCTTCAGGACGACACGCTTGGGGCCTTCGCCATGCATGCGCAGGGCAATCTGCTTGATGTTCAGGACGATGTCGGTGACGTCTTCACGCACACCGTCGATCGACGAGAACTCGTGCACCACGCCATCGATATGGACATTGGTCACGGCCGCACCCTGAAGCGAGGACAGCAGCACGCGACGGAGTGCATTGCCGAGCGTCATGCCGAAGCCACGCTCCAGCGGTTCGGCGACGATCTTCGCCTGGCGCTCCGGGTTGTGGCCCGGTTCGATTTCCGGCTTCATCGGGCGGATGAGTTCTTGCCAGTTCTTCTCGATCACGTTCTTACTGCCCCTTCATCAGCCGCACGGGAGCTCCGGCGGCGCGTTCAACAGGCGAAATGCGCGCTCGCGTCGATTAGACGCGGCGGCGCTTCGGCGGACGGCACCCGTTGTGCGGGATCGGCGTGACGTCCTGGATGGTGGTGATGGTGAAACCCACCGACTGCAACGCACGCAGTGCGCTCTCGCGCCCCGAACCCGGGCCGGAGACCTTGACTTCCAAGGTCTTCATGCCGTGTTCGATTGCCTTCTTTCCAGCATCTTCAGCGGCCATCTGCGCCGCATACGGGGTCGACTTGCGCGATCCCTTGAAGCCCATGTGACCGGCCGACGACCAGGAAATCGCATTGCCCTGGGCGTCCGTAATGGTCACCATGGTGTTGTTGAAGCTGGCATTCACGTGGGCAACGCCCGACGTGATGTTCTTGCGTTCGCGCCGCTTCACGCGGCTCGTTTCCTTAGCCATCTGTCAGGGCCCTACTTCTTCTTGCCGGCAATCGGCTTGGCGGGACCTTTGCGCGTACGCGCATTGGTATGAGTGCGTTGGCCACGGACGGGCAGGCCACGACGGTGGCGCAGGCCACGGTAATTGCCCAGGTCCATGAGGCGCTTGATGTTGACGGCCACCTCGCGGCGCAGATCCCCTTCCACCAGGTGATCACGATCGATCACTTCGCGGATCTGGAGAATCTCTGCATCGTTCAGGTCGGCAACACGGCGTTCCGGAGCGATGGACACCTGCTCGCAGATCTCCTTCGCCTTGGCCGGGCCAATGCCGTGGATATAGCGAAGCGCGATTTCAACGCGCTTGTTCGTCGGAATATTGACGCCGGCAATACGGGCCACTTTCCATCTCCTAAGTCAGAACGCCATTCACGGACGAACCAATGGGCAACCTTTCGGTCGCCGCATGAGCTCGCCCGTTTCGCGAAGGGCGCTATCTACAGTCAGCGTTGCCACCCCGTCAATGGGGTTGCAACAGGTGTGTGTCACTTCTCGTCCAGTGCCGCGGCGATACGAGCCGCAACCTCGTCCATGGAACCCATGCCCTCGACTTCCCTGAGCTTGCCCTGTTCGGCATAGTAGGGAAGCAGCGGAGCGGTCTGGTCCTGATAGGCTTTCAGGCGCACCTTGAACGCGTCGATATTGTCGTCCGCACGCCCCTCCTCGGCCGCGCGCCGTTCCATGCGCGAGACCAGTTCCTCATCGCCCACCAAAAGGCGGATCACCGCGTCGACCCTGGTCGAACGCCTGGCCAGCGCGTCGTCGAGCGCCTCGGCCTGGGCCACGGTGCGCGGGAAACCGTCGAAAATCGCCCCGCCGGCCGCCTCGGCCTCCGGCAGCCGTTCTTCAATCAGTTCGATGACGATCTCGTCGGAGACGAGATTCCCGGCATCCATAATGGACTTCACGCGATTGCCGAGTTCGGATCCCGATGCAATGGCGGCGCGCAGCATGTCGCCAGTCGACAGCTGTACCCAGCCGCGCTCGGCAACGAGGCGCTTGGCCTGGGTACCCTTGCCGCAGCCCGGCGGTCCGAACAGAATGATGTTCATCGCTTGCGCCCCCGCAGTTTCGACTTCTTGATCAGCCCTTCATACTGGTGCGCCAGCAGATGGGACTGGATCTGGGAAATCGTGTCCATCGTCACCGACACGACAATGAGGATGGACGTACCGCCCAGCGCGACAGCGGCCCCGCCGCCCATCAGCATGGGCACCATGCAGATCAGCGTCAGATAGAGCGCGCCGATCAGGGTCAGCCGCGAGAGCACGAAATCGATGTATTCGGCGGTCCGCTTGCCAGGGCGGATACCGGGCAGGAAACCGCCATACTTGCGCAGGTTCTCCGCCGTATCCTCGGGGTTGAAGACCACGGAGGTGTAGAAGAAGCAGAAGAAGATGATCATCGCCGCGTACAGCGCCAGGAAGAGTGGCGAACCCTGCCCCAGATAGGCCACCACCGTCTGCAGCCATTCCGGGCCGGATTGCTGCTGGAAGCTGGCGGCCGTCGCCGGCAGGAAGAGCAGCGAGGAGGCGAAGATCGGCGGGATCACGCCCGCTGTGTTCAGCTTCAGAGGCAGGAAGGAGGTATCGCCTCCGACCATGCGATTGCCTTGCTGGCGCTTGGGATACTGCACCAGAAGCCGGCGCTGGGAACGCTCGATGAAGACCACCAGGATAAGCCCGGCCAGCACCAGGAGAACGCCGCCGAAGAAGACCGTGGCCGGCAGCGAGCCCGAAGCGCTCGCACTGAGCGCGTTGCCCAGGAGACCCGGAACCGCCGAGATAATGCCCGCGAAGATGATCAGCGACACGCCATTGCCCACACCGCGCGAGGTGATCTGCTCGCCCAGCCACAACAGCAGCATGGTGCCGCCGACCAGGGTCACGACCGTGGAGACAATGAAGAACGGTCCCGGATTGACCGCCATCGACAGGCCTTCCGCATTCGGCGTGTTCATGCCGATGGCGATAGCGAAGGCCTGGCCCGCCGCCAGCACCACAGTGAGATAGCGCGTATACTGGTTGATCTGCTGACGGCCCTGCTCGCCCCCCTCCTTCTTCAGCTTTTCAAGGCTGGGAATGGTGGCGGACATGAGCTGCATGATGATCGAGGCCGAGATGTACGGCATCACATTGAGCGCGAAAATCGCCATACGCTCGACAGCACCGCCGCCCAGCGTATTGAACATGCTCAGGATTCCGCCCTGAAACTGTTCGAAGACGCGCGCATACTGTTCCGGATCGATGCCCGGAATCGGCACGAAGGTACCGATCCGGTAGACGATCAGGACCCCGATCGTGAACAGGATACGTTGTTGCAGCTCCTTCGCCTTGGCGAAGGAGCTGAAATTCATGTTCGCAGCAAGCTGTTCAGCAGCTGAAGCCATTAATTCGTCCCCGGAAGGTCAGCGTGAAGTCGCTTAGTCCGCGGCCTTCTCGGCCACGGTGACGGTCACCTTGCCGCCCGCCTTCTCGACAGCCTCGATGGCTGCCTTGGAGGCGCCGGCAACGGTCACGTCTACTTTGGACTTGAGCTCACCCTTCGCAAGGAGGCGAATGCCGTCGAGTTCGCGGCGGACCAGACCGGCTGCGACCAGAACGGAGGCGTCGATCGGCTTTTTCGCGTCGATCTTGCCCTCGGCGATCGCCTTTTCGATACGGCCCAGATTCACTTCCGCCCATGCCTTGCGGTTCGGCTTGTTGAAGCCGCGCTTCGGCAGGCGCATGTGAAGCGGCATCTGACCGCCTTCGAAGCCCTTGATGGCCACACCCGAACGGGATTTCTGGCCCTTGACGCCGCGACCGCCGGTCTTGCCCTTGCCGGAGCCGATACCGCGGCCGACGCGAGTGCGTTCCTTGGCGGCGCCGTCATTGTCGCGCAATTGATTGAGACGCATGTCGTTCTCCATTCGATGGAGCGGTTTCCCCTGACGGGACCTACTCCTCGACGATTTCCACCAGGTGGCTGACTTTGGCGATCATGCCGCGGACAGCCGGGGTGTCTTCCAGTTCGCGTTCGCGGCCGATCTTGTTGAGACCGAGGCCGACGAGCGTAGCACGCTGATCCTGCGGGCGGCGGATGGAGCTGCCCGTCTGGCGCACACGGATGGTCTTGTTGGCCATGTGTCCGTTTCCTTACGCTTCGATCGCTTCCGGCGACGACGCGCCGTCATCGCGGCGGTTCACCAGATCACCGACCTTCAGACCCCGCTTGGCAGCAACCGAGCGCGGGCTCGACTGCGACTTCAGCGCGTCCATGGTGGCGCGGATCATGTTGTACGGGTTGGACGTGCCGACCGACTTGGCGACAACGTCCTGGACACCCAGGGTTTCCAGGATGGCACGCATCGGACCGCCGGCAATCACGCCGGTACCCGGAGGCGCAGCACGCAGGATCACCTTGCCAGCGCCATGACGGCCCTTGGTGTCGTGATGCAGCGTACGGCCTTCACGAAGCGGCACGCGGATCATCGTCTTCTTCGCCTCGTCGGTCGCCTTGCGGATGGCTTCCGGCACTTCGCGTGCCTTGCCCTGACCGAAGCCGACACGGCCTTTCGTGTCACCAACCACCACGAGCGCGGCAAACTGGAAATTCCGGCCGCCCTTCACGGTCTTGGCGACGCGGTTGATGTGGACGAGCTTGTCGACGAGTTCGTCGTCGCGCTCCTGGTCCCGATCCCGGCCACGGCCGCGGCCCCGGCCGCGATCGCCGCGATCACCGCGGTCGCGCTGCTGCTCGTTTTGCTGAGCCATACGTCCGCTCCCTTAGAAGTTCAGGCCGCCCTCGCGGGCCGCCTCTGCGAGCGCTTTGACACGCCCGTGATAGATGTAACCGCCGCGGTCGAAGACGACGTCCTTGACGCCTTCCTTGACAGCGCGCTCGGCAATCAGTTTGCCGACGATTTCCGCCGCCTTCGTATCCCAGGACTTCTTGTGCTCTTTCAGAGCCACTTCCTCGAGCGAGGAAGCCGAGACCAGGGTCTTGCCCGCCGCATCGTCGATGATCTGGGCATAGATGTTCTTCGAAGAACGGTAGACCGACAGCCGCGGACGCCCGTTGGCGAACTTCCGCAGACGGTTCCGCGTGCGCTGGGCGCGGCGGACCGATTTTTCGCGTTGAGTCTTCATCGCTCGCCCTACTTCTTCTTGCCTTCTTTGCGGCGAATGTATTCGCCGACATACTTGATGCCCTTGCCCTTGTAGGGTTCCGGCGGACGGAAGCGGCGGATTTCCGCGGCAACCTGACCGACCTGCTGCTTGTCGGCGCCCGAGATCTTGACCTCGGTCGGCTTGGGACAGGCAATCGTGACACCCTGGGGCGCGTCATAGACCACGTCGTGCGACAGGCCGAGCGAGAGTTTCAGGGACGATCCCTGCATCTGCGCGCGATAACCGACGCCAACCAGTTCGAGATCCTTCTCGAACCCGGCCGAGACGCCCTGCACCAGATTGGCAACCAGCGCCCGCTGCATGCCCCACATCGCCCAGGACTTCTTGGAATCGTCGACCGGACGGATGGTGATGCCATCCTCGCCCTGGCTGACGGTGACGTCCTCGACGAAGCTCATGGACAGTTCGCCCTTGGGACCTTTGACGGTCAGGCCACCGTCGGCGAGCGTCGCGGTGACGCCGGCCGGAATGGCAACCGGGAGTTTACCGATACGTGACATTGGCGCGCTCCCCTAGCTGACGTGACACAGGATCTCGCCGCCCACATTGGCCTCGCGGGCGGTCGCATCCGACATCACGCCCTTGGGCGTGGACAGGATGGCGATGCCGAGGCCGTTCTGGACGAGCGGAAGGTCCTTGACGCCGGAATACACACGGCGGCCCGGCTTGGAGATCCGCTTGATCTCGCGGATAACCGAGTCACCTTCGAAATACTTGAGTTCGATCTCGAACTCTTTCAGGCCGTTGGCGTGTTCAACTTCCGCATAATCGCGGATGTAGCCCTCGCTCTTGAGCACATCGAGCACACGGCGGCGCAGCGCCGAAGCCGGCGTGTTCACGCTCCGCTTGTTGCGCATCAGCGCGTTGCGGATGCGGGTCAGCATATCGCCGAGAGGATCGTTCACGGACATATCTCGTCTCCCTCTCTTACCAGCTCGACTTGACCATGCCCGGGATCATCCCCTGGCTGGCCAGTTCGCGCAGCGCGATACGCGACATACGCAGCTTGCGATAGAATGCGCGCGGACGGCCGGTGATCTCGCACCGGTTGCGCACACGCGACGGCGCCGAATTGCGGGGCAATTGGGCCAGTTTCAGCTGAGCAGCAAAACGCTCCTCAACCGGCAATTCCTGATTGCGCGCAACCGCCTTGAGCGCGGCGCGCTTGGCAGCATAGCGCTGAGCCAGGCGTTCACGCTTGCGATTGCGTTCAACTGCGGAAGTCTTCGCCATTTAATTCCTCCTGCGTGCAGAACCCGAGCGGTCCTGCTCTCCTGCTGCGTTAGCTCGTAAACGGAAAATCGAACTCGGCCAGCAGGGCCTTCGCTTCCTCATCATTCCCTGCAGTCGTGCAGACAACGATATCCATACCCCGGACCTTCTCGACCTTGTCGTAGTCGATTTCCGGGAAAACGATGTGTTCCTTCATACCCATCGCGTAATTGCCACGGCCGTCGAAGCTCTTTCCATTGAGCCCGCGGAAGTCGCGCACACGCGGCAGGGCGATGGTGATCAGGCGATCCAGGAACTCGTACATACGGTCCTGGCGCAGGGTCACCTTCGCGCCGATCACCTGCTCCTCGCGGAGCTTGAAGCCCGCGATGGACTTCTTGGCGACCGTCTTGACCGGCTTCTGGCCGGTTATGGCTTCCAGATCCTCAAGGGCACCCTTGATCTTCTTGGAATCCTGGGAGGCTTCGCCCACGCCCATATTGATCACGATCTTGTCCAGACGCGGGATCTGCAGGTCGTTCTTGTAGCCGAACTTTTCCTTCATGCGCGCCTTGATCTCGTCGCGGTACTTGGCACGAAGGCGCGGGGTGTAGGTGGCGGTATCAGACATCGATAACCTCGCCCGAAGCTTTGGCGACACGGACCTTGCGGCCGTCATCAAGCGTCTTGAAGCCGACACGCGTCGGTTCGCCGGTTTTCGGATCGGCCAGCGCCACGTTCGAGACGTGGATCGCGGCCTCCTTTTCCTTGATGCCGCCCTGCTCGGTCTGGGTCGGACGGGTGTGGCGCTTCACCACATTCACGCCCGACACGAAGACCTTGTCCTCGGCCGGCAGCACTTTCATGACCTCGCCGGTCTTGCCCTTGTCACGGCCGGCGAGAACGACGACCTTGTCGCCCTTCTTGATCTTGGCGGCCATTACAGCACCTCCGGAGCCAGCGACACGATCTTCATGTGGTTCTTGCCACGCAGTTCGCGCGGAACCGGGCCGAAGATACGCGTGCCGAGCGGCTCGTTATTGTTG
>NZ_JASBRI010000020.1 GCF_030149515.1 Maricaulis sp.
CCGGGCTCTCCGGTGGACAGGGGCGGCTCGAGCCTGCAGCGGGCGGTCCGGGGGACACGCGGTGCGGGGTGCGCGGGAGTACCGGCCTGCCCAGCCTACGCACACGCAAACGCCGTATGCCCTGGGGAAATGGTGTGTCCCGGTTTTCGCCCGTTTTTCGTTGAGCACCCTACTCTGCCCGCCCACTAACCCGCTGAAATTATACTTCATTCACACCGGACATGATGTAAGCAATTATTCACTTGCATTTTTACGAACAATGTTCTAAAAGTATGTAAATGGTCATTCACACTCCTCAGCAAGGGACACGAAACCGATGACCGGGATGTTGAGACAGGATCTGTTCGACGGGGTGGACACCAATGTCGGGGTGACCGCCAGGCGCGGGACCACCAAGGCCCGGATCGAGCGGGCCGCGCTGATGCTGTTCGCCCGCCACGGCATGGACGGGGTGTCGATCAAGCAGATCGCCGGGGCCTGTTCGATCTCCGACGGCGCCATGTACCGGCATTTCAAGTCCAAGGATGCACTGGGCCGGCAGATGTTCGAGGCGATTCACGCCCGCCTGCTGGACCTGGTGACCGCCAATCTGCAACCGGACGCCTCGCTTGAGGATATCGCACGCGCGCTCACACGTGCCTATTGCCACCTGGCCGATACCGATCCGGCGCAATTCGTCTATCACCTCACCCACCGCAACTATTTCATCGCCGCGTCCGGCGATGGCGGGGCCGATCCGTCCGACGTGATGACGGCCTGCGTGGCCCAGGCGATGGAGCGCGGCGAGATCCCTCCCGGCGATCCCGAACTCAGATCCGCCATGGCGCTGGGCGTGGTCATGCAAGCCGCCGAATATTCCCTCTACGGCCGTATCCAGCTGCCGCTGGCTCAGCACGTCGAGACCTTCGTGCGTGCCATCATGGCCGTGCTGCGCACGGCCTGACCCGGCCGATCCAGACACAGGACACCGATATGCGTTCCCTTCTCTTCAACATCGCCTACTGGACCATTTCCGGCATCTATGCCGTGCTTTGCGCCATTCTGGCGCTGATACCGGGGCGGTTCGCCCTGATGCACGGGCTGCGCTCCTACTGCCGGCTCACCGTGCACCTGATGCGCTGGATCTGCGGCATCCGGGTCGAGGTGCGCGGCACACCGCCGAAGGACCGGCCCGTGATCATCGGCGCCAAGCACCAGTCCTGGGGCGACGGTATCGTGATGATGGCCAAGTGCGGCGACGTGAATTTCGTCTGCGGCGATCACATGCTGAAATTCCCGCTCATCGGCTGGGTGCTGAAACGCTGCGGCGCCATTGTCCTGTCGAACCGGGGCGGCGCGGCGGCGCAGAAGAGCCTGATGGCGGGCGTCGAGCGCTCGCAGGGCGAAGGCCGGCCGCGCCCGGTCCTGATCTATCCGGAAGGCCATCTGACGCCGGTCGGCACCGGCATGCGCTATCGCTCGGGCGTATGGCGCCTGTCCCGGGCGCTGGACCGTCCCATCGTTCCGGTCGCCACGAATCTGGGCCAGTGCTGGCCGCAACAGAACTGGACCAAGTTTCCCGGCACGGCCGTGGTCGAGTTTCTCGAACCGATCGCACCCGGTGAGAATCGCGATGCGGTGCTGGCGGAACTGGAAACGCGTGTCGAAACCCGCTCGCGCGCCCTGGAGGCCGAGTTTGCGCCGCTCACCGAACCGTCGCAATCTCGCTGCCGCCCGGCGCAAGCCTGCGCGTAGCAAGCCTGCGCGTAGGACGCGAACGCCGCGGGAAACCGGGGAGACATCATGCGATCGGCCATCTTCAACATCCTGTTCTGGGGCCTTCTCGTGGCGATGGTCCTTGCCGCGTACGCGCTCACCTTTCTGCCCTGGCGCCAGCCGGTCGTCGCCCTGATGCGAACCACCTGTTCGGGCGTACGCGGACTGATGCGCGGGGTACTGGGGATCCGGATCGAAATTCGCGGCCGTATTCCCAGGGACGAAGCCGTTATCGTCGCGTCCAAACACCAGTCCTGGGCCGACGGTTTCGTGATGATGAGCGTGCTGGGCGATATCAATTTCGTTATCGGCAACGGCATCGAGACCTTCCCCCTGATCGGCCGGATCGTCGCCAGGTCGGGGGCCACAATGGTCGCCTCGCCGGGCCTGCGCGGAGCCGAGGGCGCACTGCACGACGCCATGAAAACCGCCGCCGACGATCCGCGCGTCCTGCTCATCTACCCCGAGGGCGGATTGGCACCGGTGGGCGAGGCCAAACGCTATCGAAAGGGTGTGCAGCTGATGTACGAGACGCTGAACCGTCCCGTCGTGCCTGTGGCCACCAATCTCGGCCTGCGATGGCCACAGAACAAGTGGACCAAGCGCCCGGGACCGGCCGTGGTCGAATTCCTGGCACCGATCCCGCCCGGACTGCCGCGTGACGACTTCCTGCCGCGCCTGCAACTCACCATCGAAACCCGCACCCGCGACCTCGAAACCGAGGGCATGGCCGCAAAGGAAACCAGCACATGAGCGCCAGGATCGCCGCCCGGCTGGTAACGCAAAGACGTTTCCTGCCCCTGCTGATCGCCCAGTCGCTGGGTGCCTTCAACGACAATTTCTTCCGCTATGCCGTGGTCACCATGGTGACATTCGGAGGCCTGTCCATGTTCGGCCTCGACCGGCTGACCCTGGTCTCGGTGGCCGCCTCGCTGTTCACCGTGCCCATCTTCCTGTTCTCGGCGATCGCCGGACGCCTTGCCGACCGGTTCGACAGGACCCGGATCATGCGGGTCGCCAAATTCGCCGAGATCTGGCTGATGGCCATCGTGGCACTGGGATTCGTCCTGGAGCAGCCGCATCTGCTGATGGCCGCCCTGTTCCTGATGGGCGCCCAGTCGGCCTTCTTCACGCCGGCGAAGAACTCCGCCCTCCCCACCCTGCTGGCGCCGACCGAACTGGTCCCGGCGAACGCGCTCCTGTCGGGCCTGCTCAATGTCTGCGTCCTCGTGGGAATCGGCCTGGGGACCTGGCTGATCACCAAGACCTACGGCCCCGCCACTGTCGGTGGAGGCCTGGTGGTCATGGCCATCGTCGGCTGGCTGGCAATCCGGCAATTGCCCAGCGCTCCGGCCTCGCGTCCGGACCTGAAGCTCACCGCCAATTTCGTTGCCGAGACCGTGCGCGTGCTGGGCTATGCCTGGCGGGCACCGGCTGTCTTGCGGCCGCTGCTGGGCGTCGCCTGGTTCTGGATGCTGGCGGCCTCCATCGTCACGCTGATGCCGGTCTTCACCGCGTCGATCCTGGGGGCTGACGAGACCGTGGTGCTTGTTTTCTCCGCCCTCTTCACGGTTGGCGCAGCGGTCGGGGCCATGCTGTGCGGCGCCCTCAGCGGGGAAGGCGACGCCCTGCCCTTCTCGATCGCCGGTGCCCTGGGCATCGTGGTCTTCACCGGCGATGTCGCGCTCTACACCTGGGCCAACCCCGTCATTCCGGAAGGAGCGGCCCTCCTGTCCGCCGACGTCTTTCTTGCCGAACGGGCCAACTGGCGCATCCTGACCGATCTCTGCCTGGCCGCAATCTCCGCAGGCCTGTTCGTCGTCCCCCTGCAGGCCATGGCCCAGCGCCGGGCCGCGCCGGAACTGCGCGGCCGGCTCCTGGCCGCCGGCGGTATTCTCAATGCCGCCACGGCAACCGGGGGCCAGTTCGTGCTGGCGGGAATTGCCGCAACCGGCCTGCCGATCCAGACCGCCTTCGTGACGATTGCGGCGATCAGCCTCCTGGCCGGCCTCTTCATCCTCTGGCGATTGAGTTTGCGGGGGAAAACACCGGCCGACTCGCCTTCCTGATGGAAAAGTGGAGCGGTCCGCGCTAAAGGGCCGCTCCATGAACATCATTACGACGACAAAGGCCCTCGAAGCGGCCTGTGACGAACTTCTCCAGAATGCGTATGTGGCCGTCGATACCGAATTCATGCGGGAAACGGTGTACTGGCCCCAGCTCTGCCTGATCCAGGCCGCGGCCGGCAAGACCGAGGTCATCATCGACCCTCTGGCCGAAGAGCTCGATCTGGAACCCTTCTGGGAATTGATGGCGGACGAGCGCATCACCAAGGTGTTCCACGCCGCGCGCCAGGATCTGGAAATCTTCTTCCACCGCGGCGGCGACAGCCTGATCCCGCATCCCATGTTCGACAGCCAGGTGGCCGCCATGGCGCTGGGCCTGGGCGATTCCATCGCCTATGACGCGCTGGTCAAGGCGCTGCTGAAACGCCCGATCGACAAGGGACCGCGCTTCACCGACTGGTCGCGCCGACCATTGTCCAAGGCGCAACTGGAATACGCGATGGCTGATGTCACCCATCTGCGCGACCTCTATCCGATCATGCTGGAACGGCTGGAAAAGAAGGGCCGCGAAGGCTGGCTGGCCGAGGAGATGAAAGTTCTCACCAATCCCGCCACCTACCGGCTCGATCCGGAGGAAAGCTGGCGCCGCATGAAGCTGCGCAAGACGACGACGAAATGGCTGGCGGCGCTGCGTGCCGCCGCCGCCTGGCGCGAAACCGAGGCGCAGACCCGCGACATGCCGCGCCAGCGGGTGATGAAGGACGATGCGATCTACGAGATCGCCAGCGTCGCGCCGACCGCGCCGGAGCAATTGCAGGGCCTGCGGGCCGTTCCCAAGGGTTTCGAACGCTCTGCACCCGCCAGGCGCCTGTTCGAGAAAATGTCCGGGGCCCTGGCCGACGCGGAGAGCTACGCGCCGCAGGCCGAGAAACCCGCTCCGCCGCCCCAGGGTATCGGACCGACGGTGGAACTGCTCAAAGTGCTGCTGAAATTCGTCGCCGAAGACGCCGGTGTCGCCACCCGACTGATCGCCACCGTGCCCGACCTGGAAAAGATCGCATCCAGCGACAATCCGGACGTCGAAGCGATGAAGGGCTGGCGCCGGGAAGTCTTCGGCGAACCGGCCCTTCGCCTCAAGCGCGGCGAGCTGTCGCTGACGCTGCAGGAGGGCAAGGTCGTGGTGAGCGAGATCAAGCCGCCGCCGCGCTAGACATAGTCCGCATGCGCCGAACGTCCGATCGCCCGGGCGAGATTGTCCAGCAGGCTCAGCGAGCGCTCGACATATAGATCTCGCACACTTTCGTCGACAGCCAGGCGGACCGTGTCGGGCGTGACCGACAGGGTGAACCGGTCCAGAAGGCGCGGCGCCCGGCCGGAGAGTTTCGCGCCCAGGCGCAAGGCACACCCCATCATCTGGGCGATATTGTGCTGGGTCTCGGTGAGCAGATGGAACTCGGCATGCTCGTCCAGCTGGGGCCGCTTGCCGGCATAGCGATAGTGGATCGCGGCGGCCAGGAAGGCCCGTTCGGGGTGGGTAACACCGGCAAAGGGCGCGTACAGCACGGTGTCCCGGGCGAGCTCGGCGCGATGGTCGGGATGGAAACGGGCGCCAAGATCGGTGAGACGCGCGCCGGCTTCCTGCAGGACCCGGTCGCGGGCCGGCGAAAAGGCCGTCTCCACTTCGCGCATGGCCGGGGCGATCCAGGCGGCCAGGGCCCGGCCGAAATCCGGTGTCGGGGAAGACGGGCGCGACATCGCCTCGGCCCCGGCGATCAACGGATCGGTTTCCATCAGCGCCGGCGGCAGCCCATCGGCGAGAACACCCTCGCGCACGCCGTAGGCAGAGAAGACGATACGGTCGAAATTCCCGTGCCGCATCACCCGGCGCAACAGCAGGGCCGCATAGGGCAAGGTCGCCACACGCCGGGCCGACAGGCCGGGCGTGCCCAGCAGGGAGGCCGCGCTGAGCCGCGTTGCCAGCCGCGCCAGTTCGCGGACTTCATCGGCATCCAGGGCGAACTGGTGCACCACATGCAGCGGATAATCGAAACGGACGAAGGCGAGCTGCGCCATGGCGCGCCAGGCCCCGCCGACCGCATAGAAAGTGCCGCCCTGCCCCGCCAGCGTTCCGCATTCGGTGAGGCGCTCGTCGACGATCTTCATGGCCGCTTCGCTGTCGAACGTGTCGCCGTCCATCACTTCCTGCGGTCCCAGCGCCAGCGTCCGGCCCGGTGCGGGAACGCCGCCAACGATCGGGGTGAGTTCCAGGCTGGACCCTCCGAGATCGCCCATCACGCCGTCGGCATCGGGGATACCCGCCACCAGACCCAGCGCCGAGAGCCGCGCTTCGTCCTCACCGGACAGCACACGAACCTCCAGACCGGTCAGGTCGCCAACGGCCTCGACGAAAGCCGGCCCGTCCCGGGCGTTGCGGACCGCGGCCGTGGCCACGGCATGGCGCTCGGTCACGCTTTTGGCATCCAGAAGGCGCTGGAAACGTTTGAGGGCCCGCAGGGCGATCTCCCGGCCCTCGGGATGGAGTTTGCCGGTGTCGTGCACGCCGCGGCCGAGGCCGGCCATGACCTTCTCATTGAAGATCGGCCAGAGCGCCCGCCCCTCGACACGGAAATGCACCAGGCGCACCGAATTGGAGCCGACATCGATCACCGCGATGTCGCGGTGGATCGCGGTCTCGGCGATCAGGGGTTCGATAGAGGCCGGCTCCGCCAAGGCCGTCAGCTGCCGGGATGACCCGTCAGGGTCGGCGGCTGGTCGTCCTTCAGGGCGTGGCCGCGGCCGGACAGGCTCGGATTGGTCATGAAATAGGCATGGGCCGAGAAGGGCTTGTCGACATTGGCCGCATCCACTCGGTGATAGGCGCCCTCACTGTCCATATACCAGGACTGGTCGGTATCGTTGAGATTGGCCACCATGATCTGGTCGAGCACCTGGCGATGCACCGTCGGATTCTGGATCGGGCAGAGATGTTCGACCCGCCGGTCGAGATTGCGCGGCATCCAGTCGGCAGACGAAATGAACACCTTCGCGGCCGGCGACGGCATGGCCTGGCCGTTGGCGAAGCAGACGATGCGCGAATGTTCCAGGAAACGGCCAACGATGGACTTCACGCGGATATTCTCCGACAGCCCCTTGATACCCGGCCGCAGGCAACAGATGCCGCGCACCACCAGTTCCGAGCGAACGCCGGCCTGGCTGGCCCTATAGAGCGCATCGATGATTTCCGGATGGACCAGCGAATTCAGCTTGGCCCAGACAGCCGCGGGCTTGCCGGCCTGTGCATTGCCGATCTCGCGCTCGATATGCTCGATGATGAATTCCTTCATCCCGATCGGCGAGACCGACAGCCGTTCCAGGTTTTCCGGACGGGCATAGCCGGTGACATAGTTGAACACCCGCCCCGCATCGCGCCCGAAGGCCGGATCGGCGGTGAACAGCGACAGGTCGGTATAGATGCGGGCCGTGATCGGATGATAATTGCCGGTACCGAAATGGGCATAGGTGCGCAGGTCCGAGCCTTCCCGGCGCACCACCAGCGATATCTTGGCGTGGGTCTTGTACTCGATGAAGCCGTAGACGACCTGGACGCCGGCCCGTTCAAGGTCACGCGCCCATTTCAGGTTCGCCTCCTCGTCGAAACGCGCCTTCAGCTCGACCAGAGCGGTAACATTCTTGCCGCTTTCGGCCGCCTCGATCAGGGCGGCGACGATCGGACTGTCCTTGGAGGTGCGATACAGCGTCTGCTTGATCGCGATCACATCCGGGTCGGCCGCCGCCTGACGCAGGAATTCCACCACCACGTCGAAGCTCTCATAGGGGTGGTGGACGATGATGTCCTTTTCCTTGATCGCCGCGAAACAATCCCCGCCATGATCGCGGATGCGTTCGGGATAGCGCGGCTCATAGGGTTTGAACGTGTGTTCCGGCCGGTCGTCGGGGATCAGCTGGCCGATCTGGGCGAGCCCCAGAAGCCCGTTCACAGGCACGATATCCTGCGGTCCCGCATGCAGGTGCTGGACGATGAGATCGCGCAGCGCCGGCGGCATGCCGGCCTCCATGGTCAGTCGCACCACGACCCCGCGGCGGCGCTGTTTGAGGAGGTTCTCGAATTCCAGCATCAGGTCTTCGGATTCTTCCTCGACCTCGATATCGCTGTCGCGGATGACCCGGAACACGCCCTTTCCGACCACTTCATGGCCCGGGAACAACGTGTCGACGAAGAGCGTGAGCACGGCCTCCAGCGAGATGAAGCGGCGATCCGGCCGTCCCCCGTCACGGCGCGGGCGCGTGGGCAGTTCGACAAAACGCTTGACCCCGCTGGGCAGCGGAATCAGCGCATTCATCAGCTTGCCGGTACCGCGTTTGCGCAATTGGAGCGCCAGGGCGAAGCCCAGATTGGGGATAAAGGGAAAGGGATGAGCCGGGTCGATCGCCAGCGGCGTGATCACCGGCAGGGTGTGTTTGAGAAAGTCGCCGCGCAACCAGGCTTCATCCGTCTTGCCGACCTGATGCGCCTCAAGCACTTTCACGCCCGCCTTGCCGATTTCGGACTTCAGCTTGCCCCAGAGCTTTTGTTGCTTGAGCATCAGCTCGCCAGCCAGCGCATGGATCTGTTCGAGCTGTTCGGCCGGTGTCAGCCCGTCGATACTGGTCGCGGTCACGCCGGAATGCATCTGGGCCCGCAGACCGGCCACGCGCACCATGTAGAACTCGTCCAGATTGCTCGCCGAGATGGACAGGAAGCGCAGGCGTTCGAAAGCCGGGTGATCGGCATTCTCAGCCTCTTCCAGGACGCGCAGGTTGAACTGCACCCACGACAGCTCCCGGTTCAGGAAGCGCGCCGGTGACTGCATCAGGGCGCCGATGTCGGAAATGTCGCGTGCCGGCAGGTTCATTCCACGTCTCCGCTGTCCTGCCACGTGTCTAACACCTCCCGCGCCACGGTGCGATTGATGGGTGTCTTTTTTACCAGTGCCAGTTTGTCCATACGCTCAACCAGGCAGCGCACGGCTGCGACCGACCGTTCCATGCGCGGCAGGAGGTAGTCGATCACCCCCGGCCGGACCGGTGCGCCGCGGTCGGCGAGCTGTTTTTCGATCAGCCGCGTCAGCAATTCGTCGTCTGCCTCATGCAGGTCGGCATGAGGCAGGGCACGCAGGCGCGAAACCAGGTCCGGCAGCTCGGCCGGCCACAGGACGGGCGGTGTGCGCGCCGTCAGCAACAGCGCCGGTATGTCGCCCTCCGACGCACGGTTGAGCGTATGGAAGAGCGCATCCTCGTCCACACCGCGGTCCACATCCTCGAGCAGCAGGGCCTGTCCCGTGGCAAGGCCCGGCAGGCTGTCGCGCAGCAGCGCCCCCGGCACGATCGCCGCATGGCATTCCCTGGCCCACACGGTCCCGATATGGGATTTCCCCGCGCCCGCCGGACCGACCAGCGCCATGACGTGGCGCGGCCAGTCCCGCCAGCGCTCCAGCGCGGCCATGGCCTCTGCATTCGACGGGCCCAGAATCAGGCTTTGCGCGCTGAAATCCTCGCGAGCCGGCAGATCGAGCGCCAATTGCGGTGTCATGGTCAGTCCGCGGTTAGAAGTCACGCTAGCGGGCGGACAATACCACCCAGCCCAGCCCGGGATGTTCTTCCAATGCCGCGCCGCGCTCAGCAAGCTCGGAGACCAGCTGTTCGAACGCACCGCGGTAATTGACCGTCATGCGGGCACCGTCGCGCGAGAGCGCATCCAGCTGGGCATTCTGCACCAGGGAGGCACGGGCCAGCGCCTGCTGCAATTGCCGCCATTCCGGCAGGCCGGAATAGAGCACGGTCACACGCAACTCCGTCAGCTGCCTGTCGCGCACGATGGACTGGACCTTCCAGGCCTGTTCGCGATCGCGCACAAAGCGCCGCGCGCCGTCTGTCCAGTCCCCGTACACCGTCTCCGGCCCCCAGGTTTCGACCGCCATGGTTCCGTCGCCTGCAATTTCGACCAGATAGCCCCCGAAACGCCGCTGCCCGCCGCGTTCGCCGGCGCGCAGGACCGCGATCCGGTTCACCCCGTGCTCCGCGGCCAGCCCGCGCAGCGCTGCCTCGTCGAGTTCCAGCGCCTGGCGCGGTGTGACCGAGCCGGCTTCGGGCGTGAACATCGGCGTCAGCGCGTGGTCGAAATTCTGCTCGCGCCAGGCGGCGCGCCAGGGATTGCTCTCCCAGAGGCGAAAGCCGGTCTCCGACTCGAAGACAGGCAGGACCAGAACCGGACGGGACTGGCTCTCCACATAGGGAACACCGTAGGCATCCAGGACCCGGCCCACCGAGCGGCGGTGAAATCCGACATCGAGTTCGGCGAGATAGCGCGTGGCGCTGCGCTGTTCACTGTGGATTTCCAGGCCCGAGATCATTTCCGCAATGATCGCATCGTCGAGGGCGAAACCGCTGACCGTTTCGCCCGCCTCCGTCACGCGCGGCTGCATGTCCAGCGGCGTACCGATCCGGTCCTCGGCCAGGGTGATCCGCTCGATCAGGCGGCGGGCCGCGTCGCGCTGGCCCTGGCGCATGGCCTGTGTCTGCGCCTCCAGCGCATTGCCCGCCGTCGCATCGATCTCCACGCCGGTCACGGTGAAGGGATCCTCGGCCCCTGCGGCCGGCAGGGCGACAAGGCTGAGGCAGAGGGCGGCGAGGAAGGAACGCACGGCAGACTCCTGTGGATTTCTTGCGTCGCCACTATAACCGGACGCAGTGTCGCGTGAAGCCCGCGGCTTGCGTCCGGCGCGGCTTTCGACTGTACTCCGCCGCACTTTCCACAAGGCTGGGGGATCGGCATGGCCGGAACCGACGACACCACGCGCAAGAACGGGCTCACCTATGCCGACTCGGGCGTCGATATCGATGCCGGCGATGCGCTGGTCGATCGTATCAAACCGCTGGCGGCCGCCACGCGGCGTCCGGGCGCGGCGGCGGATCTGGGCGGTTTCGGCGGGGCTTTCGATCTCAAGGCGGCCGGCTATGACGACCCGATCCTGATTTCCGGCACGGACGGTGTCGGCACCAAGCTGAAACTCGCCATCGCCACCGGCAAGGTCGATACCGTCGGGATCGACCTGGTCGCCATGTGCGTCAACGACGTGCTGGCCCAGGGCGCCGAACCGCTCTTCTTCCTGGACTATCTGGCCACGTCCAAACTCGACCCCGCCCGCGGCGAAGCCATCGTGAAGGGGATTTCCGAAGGTTGCCGCCAGTCCGGCTGCGCCCTGATCGGCGGCGAGACGGCAGAAATGCCGGGCATGTATGAGGGCGAGGATTTCGACCTGGCGGGTTTTGTCGTGGGGGCCGCCGAGCGCGGCCGGCTGTTGCCGGACCATGACGCCATGGCCAGGGGCGATGTGCTGATCGGCCTCGCCTCTTCGGGCGTGCATTCGAACGGCTTTTCCCTGGTTCGCAAGGTGATGGAAATTGCCGAACGCGACTGGTCCGACGAAGCGCCCTTCGCGCCGGGCCAGACGCTCGGCGAGGCGTTCCTGACCCCGACCCGGCTCTATGTGAAATCCTGCCTGCCGCTCATCAAGTCGGGCCTGATCAAGGGGCTGGCCCATATCACCGGCGGCGGTCTGGTCGAGAACCCGCCGCGCATGATGCCCGATCATCTCGTCGCGCGGATCGACTATGATACATTCGAGCTTCCGCCGCTTTTCCAGTGGATCGAGAAGACCGGCGGCGTCGCCCGCCCGGAAATGCACCGGACCTTCAATTGCGGTATCGGCATGCTGCTCTGCGTGAGCCCCGACACTGTCGATGCGGTTATGGACGCGCTTGCCTTGACGGGTGAGACCGCCATGATTGTCGGTGACGTCGACAACGCCTGATCCGGACAGGATACACACAATGGCGAAGACCAAGATCGCCGTGCTCATTTCCGGGCGCGGATCGAACATGCAGGCGCTGGTCGAGGCGGCGAAGGCGGAAGACTATCCCGCCGAGATCGTGCTCGTCGCGTCGAACAATCCCGACGCTCCCGGCCTTGAATTCGCCGAGGCGGCCGGGATCGACACCGAGGTCATCGACCACCGCGATTATGACGACCGCCAGGCCTTCGAAACGGCGCTGGACCAGACGATCAAGCTCTACAATACGCGCTTCGTGTGCCTGGCCGGCTTCATGCGCATTCTCACCCCCTGGTTCACCGAGCGCTGGCGCGACCTGCTGATCAACATCCACCCGTCCCTGCTGCCGGCCTTCAAGGGGCTGCACACGCACGAGCGGGCGCTGGAAGCGGGTGTACGCATACACGGCTGCACGGTGCATTACGTCCGCCCGGAAATGGATGACGGCCCGATTATCGGCCAGGCCGCCGTACCGGTACTGCCGGGCGACACGCCGGACGTCCTGGCCGCGCGCGTGCTGGAGGCCGAACACAAGCTCTATCCGCAGTGCGTCGCGCTGGCCTGTTCGGGCAAGGCGCGGGTCGCTGGCGAACGCGTGCGCCTGCAGGCCCGCGAATTCGGCGCCGAACTCCTGATGAACCCGCACGACTAGATGCGCATCACCGACACGCTGACCGTCGACGAGACCGAGATCGAGGAACGGTTCGTCCGGGCCTCCGGTCCCGGCGGCCAGCATGTCAACAAGACGGAAAGCGCGGTCCAGCTGCGCTTCGATGTCCGGCGATCGGCGGCACTCGACGAGGCGGTCAAGCGCCGCCTGACCCGCCTGGCAGGTTCGCGGATGACGCAGGACGGCGTGCTGGTGATCCGTGCCGACACCCACCGCTCGCGCGAGCGCAACCGGGCCGATGCCAGGGAAAGGCTGCGGAGCCTGGTCGAGCGGGCCCTGACCCCACCCAAACCGCGCAGGAAATCCCGTCCCTCGCTGAGCTCGATCCGCAAGCAGAAGGAGGCCAAGGCCCAGCGGTCGAAGACCAAGGCGAGGCGCAGGAAGCCCGGGCTGGACGACTAGTAAGTCTCCACATGGCCCGTTCCGGCCCGGCGCACGGGGCTCTAGCCCAGCAGAATGAGGGCGATCGTCAGGAGGATGATCCCGGCGATCGCGGCATTCAGGATGCGCGCCCAGCGCGGATCGCCCATGAAGCGTTTCAGCGTACCGCCGGCGAACATCCAGGCCAGTCCCGCAGGGGCGCCGAAACACAGGAAGGTGCCGACCATGATCGCGGCGCGCTCGGGCGCGGTATCGGCCAGGGCGACATAGGCCCCGGCGGCCGAGACCGACATCATCATCGCCTTGGGATTGACCCACTGGAACAATGCCGCCTCGTAGGTGCGGAAGGGGCGCGTACGGGTCTGGCCGGCACTGCGCGCCGCGGCGGGCAGCGGGTTCAGCGCAGCCACCGCGTATTGCCAGGCCATCCAGGCCAGCCACAGCGACCCGCCCGCCTTCACGACCACCAGCGCCACGGGAAAGCGCAGCACCAGTTCGCCCAGCCCGAATACGGCGGCGACCAGCATGACGTTGAAACCCACATTCATGCCCAGCCAGTGCGGCAGGGTGCGCCGCACCCCGAACAGCGCGCTCGACGACATCACCATGAGATTGTTCGGTCCCGGCGTGTAGGACATCGCAAAAACGAAACCTACCAGGCTCAACCAGAGCGCCATGTCCATGGGCTTTCCCCGCGCTACCTGCCGGTGCCAGTTAGGCATGCCGGCCTGCGGCCACAATCCGCTTCTTGCCGCGTGCTGACGGAAAGTTGTCAGGAGCAGGACAAAAAAGGGCCCGGCATGACTGCCGGGCCCTTGTCCGTCCGAACGCGCGTGGCGTCAGCCAACGATCTCGTCGTCGGAGAAGAAGAACTTGATCTCTTCGGCCGCGGTTTCGGGGGCGTCGGACCCGTGCACGGAGTTTTCGCCGATCGACAGGGCGAATTCCTTGCGGATGGTCCCTTCGGCGGCCTCGGCCGGATTGGTGGCGCCCATCACTTCGCGGTTCCTGGCGATGGCGTCTTCGCCTTCGAGAACCTGCACGACCACCGGCTCGGAGATCATGAACTCGACCAGTTCGCCGAAGAAGGGACGGTCCTTGTGCACAGCGTAGAAGCCTTCGGCCTGCTCGCGCGTCATGTGGATGCGCTTGGAGGCAACGACCCGCAGGCCGGCCTCTTCGAACTTGGCAATGATCTTGCCGGTCAGGTTGCGCTTGGTGGCGTCGGGCTTGATGATGGAGAAGGTGCGTTGCAGCGCCATGAGACTAAATCCTTGGATACTTGAGCGGGGGGTGTCCGGGAGAACCCGGCCGGTGAATTCGCGCGGCTTATAGCGGGCAGCCGGTCGGTTGAAAAGCGGCGGAGTGCTATCAGGCCGGCTGCGGCGCGACGCGGTCCGGCCGGGCCGCCGCCAGATAGATGCCGGCCGCCAGATAGAGAACGGACATCAGCGCGAAGACCCACCCCGTATTGGCAATGGCGTGGGGCGAACTGACCGGGGCAAACGCCAGCAGGCCGGCAAGTCCCAGCCGCAGCACGCCATAGATCGCCAGGATCGCACCCCATACCCGCACTGCGATGCGGCCGGCCCGAGGACCGGCGAGGCGAGCCCCCAGCAGCAGCGCCATGACCGTGAGAACGAAACCCAGCGGTACGAACGATCCCACCGAACCATAGATCGCTGCCCGCACCGAGAAGGCAACGAGGCTCAGCGCCAGGACAAGATTCGGCAGGTCCCGGATCACGGGATGTCTCCACGGATCAGATCCAGAAGGACGGACTGCACGAGACGTGTATTGCGGGCCAGATAGGCGTGGTTGAGCGTATCGGCGGTATCGGTCGGCCGGTGCCGGTGCGGCGAGGAATCGCGCAGTTGAAAGGCTTCCCCGAGACACACCGCATCGATTCCGAGATCGCGAAAGGAGACGTGGTCGCTGGAATCGTAGGTCACACGGGTAACCGGAATATCCATCTCGGCCGCGGCACGCTCATAGTGCGGGAACAGGCTGTCCGGTGCATCGACCTCGATCGCGCGGTCGCCGTCGCCGTCCCAGCCCGCCATGTCGATCGAGTGCATGGAATGAATATCGAGGCCTGTATCGAGAAGCTGCCGGGCGAGTGCGGCACTGCCGACCTTGCCCTCCTCCTCCTGATCGAAAAAGGCGAGCAGCACTGTGTATTGGCGGTCCGGTTCAGCTGCGAGGGCCCCGGCGATCGACAACACGGCAGCGAGACCGCTGGCATTGTCGTCTGCGCCGGGACTGCCGGCTTCGCTGTCATAATGCCCGCCCAGAACGACGACCGGCGCATCGGGCCGGCTGGCCGGAATGGTCGCGGTGACGTTGACCCCGCTGAAGGGCGGCATGACGAGATCGAGAAGCGGATGGACGTTCGGGGCGCGATAGGGCCGACGCTCACCGTGCAGGCCGCGGCGCTCCAGTTCGGCGATCAGCACATCGGCGGCAACCCTGCGCTCGCCGGCCGAGCTGCGGGCCGGCGCCGTCGCGGCCTGAAATCTGGAGACGAACTCGCGCTGCTCCGCTTCCAAGGCGTCCTGCGCGCCAGCCGGGCAAAGCCCAAGCAGACCCGTCAGGGCCCCGATCATCCATCGTCTCATGCCAACCGCCTCATCCCGCGCGGACGAAGCCAGCAAGATTATTGTGGCGAGAGTGCGACCGGCTTGCGCGTGGACACAAGCCGCGCTAACCGCCTCTTCCCATGCTGCACATCAACGATCTCACCTATCGCATCGAAGGCCGGATGCTGTTCGACCAGGCAACGCTGTTTCTGCCGGCCAAAACCCGTATGGGACTGGTGGGCCGTAACGGCACGGGCAAGTCGACCCTGTTCCGCCTGATCCGCGGCGAAGCCGTGCCGGAGACCGGCGACGCGCGAATTCAGAAAGGCGCGCGCCTGGGCTCGGTGGCACAGGAGGCGCCCGGCGGGGAGGAGACGCTGATGGAGGTCGTGCTGGCCGCCGATACCGAGCGCGCCGCCCTGCTGGCCGAAGCCGAGACCGCCACCGATCCCAACCGCATCGCCGAAATCCAGACACGGCTGGCCGATATCGACAGCCATACCGCCGAGGCGCGTGCCGGCGCCATCCTCTCGGGCCTGGGCTTTTCCGGCGCCGACCAGCAGCGGCCCTGCCGGGAGTATTCGGGAGGCTGGCGCATGCGGGTGGCGCTGGCCGCGACACTGTTCGCGCGGCCGGATTGCCTGCTGCTGGACGAGCCGACCAATTATCTCGACCTGGAAGGCGTGATGTGGCTGCAGAGCTATCTGAAGACCTTCCCCGGCGCTGCGCTGGTGATCTCGCACGACCGCGACCTGCTGAACGGGGCGATGCAGAAGATCGCCCATCTCAAGGACGGCAAGCTGACCGTGTTCGACGGCGGCTATGACGATTTCGAGAAGGCGTTGACGGAAAGGCAGCGCCTGCAGATGAAGCTGGTGGAGAAACAGGAGGCCGAGCGGCGCCACCTGCAGGCCTTTGTCGACCGTTTCAAGGCCAAGGCCTCCAAGGCCAAACAGGCGCAGTCGCGCGTGAAACGGTTGGAAAAGATGCAACCCGTGGCGACCATGGTGCAGGACCCCGTGGCGCCTTTCGACTTCCCCAACCCCCAGCGCCGCATGGCCCCGCCCATCGTGCGCATGCTGGATCTGGAAGTGGGCTACGAGCCCGGCAAACCCATCCTCAAGGGTGTCAGCCTGAACATCGATACCGACGACCGGATCGGCATTCTCGGCCGCAATGGCGCGGGCAAGTCGACCCTCGCCAAACTCCTCGATGACAGGCTGGAGCCAACCGGCGGCTTCCTGCGCAGGCACAAGAAGCTGCAGATCGCCTTCTTCGCCCAGCACCAGATCGAACACCTCTCGCCGGAGGTCTCGGCCTATCAGCATGTCATCGAGCTGATGCCCGACGCCACCGAGGCCCAGCGCCGCGCCCGCCTGGCCCGGTTCGGCCTGCCCGGCGACCGCCAGGAAACGCCTGCCAAGAACCTCTCCGGGGGCGAGAAGGCGCGGCTGCTGTTCAACCTGATCACCTTCGATGGTCCGCACCTTCTCATTCTCGACGAACCGACCAATCATCTCGATATGGACAGCCGGGCGGCACTGATCTCGGCGATCAACACCTATGAAGGCGCGGTCGTGCTGATCTCCCATGACCGCCACCTGATCGAGAGCTGTGTCGACCGGCTGTGGCTGGTCGCCGACGGCACGGTCAAACAGTATGACGATGATATCGAGACCTACCGGCAAAGCCTGCTGGGGCGGTTGCCCCGCGACCCCGGTGCCAGGAAGAAGGCCGCCCCGGCGGACGAGAAGACGCTGCGCCGCCGGTCGGCGGCCGGCCAGCGCGAGGCGCTGAAACCGTTGAAGGCCGAAGCGGCCCGCTGGGAAAGGGAGGCGGAACGCTTGCGCGGGGTTCTGGAGGTCATCGACCGGGGCCTCGCCGCGCCGGGACTTTATGAAAAGGATCCCGGGACGGCCACGGAGCTGCAGATCAAGCGCGCCCGGGCTGTGGAACTGCTGGATGCCGCCGAAACCAGATGGCTGGAGGCCGAGGAAGCGCTGGAAACGGCGCGCGCTGTGTCCTGAGACCGCCCAATTCCGTTAAGCAACCGTTTGCAATTCCCTCATAGGGTATGAGCGTGCTTGAAAACCACAGGTGGACGGATCATGAGGTCCTTTGGCGCGCCGCCGGGCGTCATCCACCCCAGGGAAGGCCGCCCGGCGGCTGACAATATGGCTCCCTCGAGCCTCTCCAGCGCGTCTCCCGCAGAGACGGCGCCCGGGACCGCTTGCACCCGTTTTCGTGCAGGAGGCCGTTCATGAAGATCGACCGCCCCGCGCCCGCTTCCCCGTCCAGGCTCGTCTCGCGGCGCCCTTCCGGCTCCGGACCTGCCGGCCTGCGCCACGACAACAGTTTTCACACCCCGGACCGCTGGCGCGTCGACGCGGTAATTGCCACACCTGCCGATCCGGATGAGCAACAGCCCGTTGCCGACACTCCGGCGCTAAGCCGCGAGGATGCGATGGAAACGGCACTCGAAGTGGGCGCCTGGCTGGCCGGCCATTCCCTCGCCATCGCGAACCGGCACGCAGGACGCCTGCATCACCTGTTCATCGACTAGCCGCAGGCCATGCTCTCGACAACATCCTGTTCGTCCACCCGGATGGTCAGCCGGTCGGGCCGGTAGTCCATCGTCATGGCATCGTCCGGCCCGACGACACGGTAATTGTCCGGCATGGCGCTGCGCGGCACCTCGGTGCGCGGCTGGCCAACATAGTGCTGAACGCGTTCCATGCCGCAATTGCCGGTGATCGGCGGGGTAACACCCCTGCCGTTCACATCCTCGGCATCGCCGAGAGGCGGCAGGGCGTCGGCCGGGCGGGACGCTTCGGGAGCCGGCGCGGTGTGAGGCGCTCGCGCGGTCAGGGCGCACCCGGCGAGGAAGCAGGCAAGCAAGGCGATACGCGTTTTCATGGGCTTTGTCCGTCCGTCAGGTCAGCCGCACCAGGGCCGCAGAATGACGCCCGCCCCGCTGACGTCAAGATTGAGCCGTTCAGGCCGGTAGTCTTCGGTGACGGCGGTATCGGGGCCGATCACGCGAACATCGCGGGCGAGCGTGCCCAGATCGACTTCTGCGACCTGCTGTCCGACGAGATAGGTCCGCGCCCGGGCACCGCAGGCATCCTCGACCGGCCGGCCGCCGTCAAAGACCGGCGGTGCGATGTCCGGCCCGGAGGTGTCCAGCCCGCCCGATGTCGAACAGGCGGTTACGGCCAGGGCCGACAAGGCCGCCAACAGACAATGCCTCATGCCTTCTTCTCCCAGCGCCCTTCAGGCGATTGCCGCCAGTAGGAGACCGTCCGGCCCTCGCCGGAGGCCTTCTTCCACAATTGCCGCGCATCCTGCACCGCCATCTCGTCATGTCCGTCGAACATGACAATCATACGTTCGAAGGCGTCGGGATTTTCCGGTTCGGCCCCGTCGAGCAGGAACAGGCATTGCGCCTTGTTGGGATTGGTCTCGTCCTCGGCCAGCAGGACGGGCTGGCGCTCGTCATGCCCGCCGCCGGCCTGTCCATGGGGCGTGAAACTGTCGTCGCGCCAGCTCCAGAGCCACTGGTCCAGGGCTTCCCGGCGCCGCGCATCGGGCGAACGCACCAGCGCCCGCCAGCCCCGGGCCAGCGTCTTTTCCAGGAGTTCGGGCAGAACCTGATCCAGCGAGGAGCGCTCGAGATGGTAGAACCAGAGTTCACCGGTCATGGCCTTCTCCACATCGTCCTGCCCCATCATGGGGCAGGACGGGTACCGGTCTGTCGTGCGCGGCTCCTACGCCTCGTAGTGGTCGCGCACGAAGCGGTCGAGAATGCGCACGCCCCAGCCCGTGCCCCAGCTGGGCTGGCGCGGATCCTCTTTCGAATTCATGCCGCCCATCGCCGTACCGGCAATGTCGATATGGCACCAGGGACGGTCGTTGACGAAGCATTTGAGGAATTCCGCCGCCGAGATCGACCCGGCCAGGCGGCCTTCGCCGATATTGCGGATATCGGCATTCTTGGTCTCGATATGCTTTTCATAGTCCGGACCCAGCGGCAGACGCCAGACCGGCTCGTCGCTGTCGGTGCCGGCGGCAAACAGGCGCTCGGCAATCTCGTCGCTATTGGTGAAGATGCCGGCGCGCGTATTGCCCAGCGCAATCAGCATCGCACCGGTGAGCGTCGCCAGATCGATGATGAGTTTGGGCTTGAACCGGTCCTGGGCATACCAGAGCACATCGGCCAGGACGAGACGGCCTTCCGCATCGGTGTTGAGAATCTCGATCGTCTGGCCCGACATCGAGGTGACGATATCGCCCGGACGCTGGGCATTGCCGTCGGGCATGTTCTCCACCAGGCCGACGATGCCGATCGCATTGACCCCGGCCTTGCGGCCGGCCAGCGCGCGCATCAGGCCGACCACGGCGGCCGAACCGCCCATGTCACCGCGCATCTCGTCCATATTGGCGCCCGGCTTCAGCGAGATACCGCCACTGTCGAAGGTCAGGCCCTTGCCGACAAAGAGCAGCGGCGCTTCGCCCTCGGGGCCGCCCGACCATTTCATGATCGCGATCTTGCTCTCGAACTCGGAACCCTGGCCAACGCCCAGAAGGGCGTGCATGCCCAGTTCCATCATCTTGGCTTCGTCGATGATCTCGATCTCCAGGCCATGTTCGGCCATGCCTTCGATCTTTTTGGCATAGGTCTCGGGGTTGAGCACGTTCGGCGGCAGGTTGGTGACGTCGCGCGCAAGATCGACCCCGTCGGCAACGGCGCCCCAGCTCGCCCACGCTGCCTTGGCGGCATCGACATCGCCCGCGGTGATGATGACCGTCGCAAGGGAAGGCTTCTGGTCGTCCTTCAGCTTGGTGCGGAACTGGTCGTAGCGATAGGCCGCCAGCCGCGCACCCAGCCCGGCTCGCGCGGCACCCTCTGCATCCGTCTCGCCGTCCAGCCGCAGCGTCACTGCGGTCTCGCCACCGGTCAGCAGTTTCTGCACCACCGCGGCACCGGCCTTTTCGAGCACGGAGGCGGTGCGCTTGTCCTTTTCACCCAGGCCGAACAAGACGATCCGCGACGCATCGATACCCGATGGCGCGACGATCTCCAGCGTCTGGCCGGCCTTTCCGGTGAAGCGGGACGCGGAAATCGCCCGCTGGACCGCACCGCCGGTGGCCGTGTCCAGTTCGGCCGCAGCGTCGGACAGGGCGTCATTGTCGTACACCGCAGCGGCGATGGCGCCCGTTGCGGTTCCGGCAGCGGCAAATTCGATTTTCATGGCTTCCCTCTCCGATTGATGGCCTGCCCGGAACCTGCGTTTCGGGCGAAAAACTTGTGTTGCGGAAGTGGTATCCGATCACGACGTGAGATAGAAGGCGGATCGCGCAGCACAAGCCCGGTCATGATTCTCGTTCAGCGGTACTTCTTCAACCAGTTGCTCTGGCCTCTCGTGACAGCGGTGGCCGCGTTTGCCGGGCTGGCCCTGCTGACCCAGTCGCTGTCGAATGTCGACCTGATCTCGGGCTATTCGGAAACCGCCTTCACCTTCTTCAAGGTCACGATGCTCGCGCTGCCGCACCTGACCGCTCTTCTGGTGCCGCTGGCTCTCTTCGTGGCGGTCCTTTCGACACTGAACCGGCTGACGGGAGACAGCGAGATCGTCATCGCCTCGGCCGCCGGAATGAGCCGGTACGGCCTGATTGCGCCGGTCATCCGGCTTGCCGTGTACGTGATGATCGTGAACCTGGCGATCAACCTGTTCGTCCAGCCCCTCGCCTATCGCGAAATGCGCCGCAGCCTGCACGAGTTGCGCTCGGACGTGGCGTCCAGCCTGATCACGCCCGGCGCTTTCAACCAGGTCGGCCCCGGCGTGACGATCTATGCCCGCGAACGGGACCGCGACGGCCGCATGCAGGATATCCTGATCAACGATACCCGCGCCGATGAACGCGCCACGTTTACGGCCCGCGAGGGCGTGGTGGTGCGCACCGGAACGCGTTCGGTCATGGTGCTGATCGACGGCAATCGCCAGGAGATCGATGAAGCCGGAGAATTGTTCTACGGCACGTTCGACCGTACCGAATTCGACCTGGGCGAATTCATCGGTCCCGTCGATGCCATGTTCTTCAAGGAAAGCGACCGCTTCCTGCACGAGCTGATCTGGCCGGACGCGGCGACCATCGCCCGCACGGGCGGACCGGAACGCGCCTGGGCCGAGGCGCATTACCGCCTCTCGGCGCCGCTCTACAATCTTGCCTTCGCCCTGATCGCAGCGGCCGCCTTCATGGCCGGCGACCATTCGCGCATGGGATATTCCAGGCGGGTCATGACCGCCGTGACCTTGGGCATGACCATGCGGCTGATCGGCTTCGCCATCCAGTCGGCCAGCGCCGACGACGCGGCGGTGAATGCCGGGCAGTATCTCGTCCCGCTGTCCGGAGTCATCGGCGCCCTGGCTGTGATCTACTGGCCTTCGCGGCGAAGACCGGGACGCGCGCTCCTGGCCCGGGAGCCGGCGGCATGACCGGCGGCCGGCTCAACCGTTATATGCTGTTCCAGACCTTGAGCGGGCTCGGTCTGGCGGCGCTGACGATCACCACGGTGATCGTGCTGGTCGACTTCGTCGAACAGTCCCGGGCAATCGGCACGCGCGTCGATGTGTCGACCTTCGACCTGCTGAGCCTGACGCTCCTGAAGACCCCCTCGCTTCTGGAGACCACGCTGCCCTTTATCTTCCTGTTCGGGATTCTCACCTCCCTGTTCCGGCTCAACCGGCGCAGCGAGCTGATCGTGATGCGCGCCTCGGGCATGTCGGCCTGGCGGATCCTGACAGCGCCGATGATTTTCGCGCTGCTCGCCGGAATTGTCGGGGCTACGGCGCTCAATCCGCTTGCCGCGGCCGGCAATGCCGAGTTCGAGCGCCGCCGCGACGCACTGATGAATGTCCGGCGGGCCATAGGGGTGGAACAGCCCGTCTGGCTGCGGGAAGCCACGACGGACGGCTTCACCGTGATCTCGGCGACGACCCTGGAAGAGAACCGGCAGGAATTGCGCAATCCGGTCTTTTACCAGTTTGCTGTCGACGATGCGGGAATTCCGAGGCTGGAACGCCGGATCGACGCGGCGGCGGCCACACTGGAAAACGGGTTCTGGCAAGTGACCGGAGCCATCGAGCGTTCGCCCGCCGCGCCGCGATTGCAGCTGGGCACCATTACCATGCCGACCCTCATCAATCGCCAGGCGCTTTTCGAGCGGGCCCGGTCGCCGGAGGGCGTCTCCTTCTGGGACCTGCCCGCGCTGATCGTGTCGGCGGACGAGGCCGGCCTGGCGACCCAGCGCTACGAACTGCGCTGGCACAGCTTGCTGGCGCTGCCCCTGACCTTGCTGGCGGCGACCCTCATCGCGGCGGCGGCAACACTGCGGCTGCACCGGCTCGGCGGCGCCGCGGCCTTCGCGCTTGCCGGCGGCCTGGCCGGTTTTGTCATGTTCTTCTTTCAGGAATTCCTGGGGTCGTTCGGCGCCACCGGCGCCCTCCCCCCCATCACGGCGGCATGGGCGGCTCCCGCGCTGACCGCACTCATCGCACTCACCTACATCGCCTCGACGGAAGACGGATGACGGCGTGGACGTCGGCGGCAGCTTCGGCTAGTCAGAATATGGCCGTTCGGCCGGGGGTCGGCACAAATGAGGGAGTGACGCGCATGGCGTCGCAGTTTCGCCGCTTAGCGGCCGCGTTGATGACTACGACGGCGCTTGCATTCGCCGGTCCCGCCCTCGGCCAGACCTCGCCCGGCAGCGAAGCCCCGGTCTATCTGGAAGCCGACCGCCTCGAAGACCTGTCGGACGGCGGCTATCTGGCCCGCGGCAATGTGCGCGTCCGCCAGCAGGGCCGAACGCTGATGGCGGACGAGCTGGAATACCATCCCGATATCGACCGGGTGATCGCCCGCGGCCATGTCGTCATCGTCGGCCAGGGGCCCTTCCCCCAATATGCCGACGAGGTCGAACTCGATTCCGAACTGGCATCCGGCGTGGCACTGGGTTTTGCGACCATGCTGGAAAATAATGGCCGCATGGCCGCAGCGGCGGCGATCCGTCACGAAAACGAGTCGATGACGCTGCGCGACGCCTATTATACCGCCTGCGAGCTCTGCGAGACGGGGGAGCGCGAACCGACCTGGCGCTTGCGGGCCCGGCAGGTCCACCAGGACGCCGAAGAGCAGATGGTCTACTATCGCGACGCCCGGCTGGAACTGGCCGGCGTTCCGGTCCTCTACTCGCCGGTGTTCGCTCATGCCGACCCGGCAGCGGAACGTCATTCAGGGTTCCTCTTTCCCAAGCTGGGCCTCTCCTCGCGGCTCGGCTTCGTCTATCAGCAACCCTATTACTGGGTGGTCTCGCCGTATCAGGACCTTGTTGTCGCGCCGCGCTACATGGGCAATGTCAATCCGCTGCTCTACGGCGAATACCGCAAGCGTTTCTGGTCAGGCTATGTCGAGTTCGACGGCAGCATCACGCGCGAGCGCGAGATCGACAGCGACGGGGAACTGTTCGGAGATCGCGAATGGCGCTGGCACATTTTCGGCGGAGGCCAGTTCCAGATCGCCGAGGACTGGCGTTGGGGTTTCGGTATCCAGCGGGTGCGCCATGACGATAACCTCTATTTGCGCCGCTATGATTTCTCCGAACGCAACAAGGATCACGGCCAGCCCATCGAAGCGGTAAACCGCCAGCTGGTCAGCCAGTTGTATCTCGAGAACCGGTCCCGCAACCGGTATGGATCCATCCTCGCAGCTTCCTACCAGGACCTGCGCCGGGGCTTCGACAACGACACCCTGCCGGAGATCGCGCCGCAGATCGACATCCGCCAGGTCATCACGGCACCCGACAATTGGGGCCGGGTCGTTCTGAGCGGGAATGCCGTGCATTTCACACGCACAGAGGGCACCGATTACACGCGCGGCAGTGCCACTGCGGACTGGCGCACCCGCTGGACCGCACCGGCCGGCGTGGTGGTGGAGCCCTTTGCCTACGCACAACTGGATCACTATGACCTCGCCGACCTCCCGGTGCCGGCGGGCGAACCGGATACGGACAGTTTTTCACGCGCCCTGGGGCTGGTCGGCACCGAGATAAGCTGGCCCTTCTACCGGCCGGGCGAGACGGTCGACTGGATCGTCGAACCCGTCGTTTCGCTTGTCGCCGCCTCGGACGATCCCGAAGCCAACCGCCTGATCAACGAGGACAGCCAGACCCTCGATCTTGACGAAAGTCTTCTCTTCGAGCCCGTGCGTGCGGCCGGATACGATCTGTGGGAGGAAGGCCTGCGCGTGAATTACGGCCTGCAGGCAAGCGCCTTCTGGGGGGATACGGGCCGTATCCGCGGTTTTCTGGGGCGCAGCGAGCGGCTCGACGGCGATCCCGTTTTCCAGGCCACAAGCGGCTTGCTGGAGGACCGGTCGGACTATGTCGTCGCCGGCGAAATCGCGATCGACGGTTTCTCCGCGGAATTGCAGACACGGCTCGATACGGTCGATTACGACGTCAATACCCTGCAATTCGAGACCCGCTACACCAGCGACCGCGTCAATGTCATGCTGGGCTATCTCGATGTCAGCGACGAAGCCGCCACTCGCGGACCGCAACGCGAATTGCGGGCCGATATCGGTATCGGTGTGACACGCAATTGGAGCCTGGTCGGACGCGTCACGCGCGATATCGACAGGGATTTGTCCCGCCGCCAGGAAACCGGCCTGATGTACCGGGACGAATGCACACAATTCGAAATCGTCTATCAGCGGGAAGATCTGGGAATTGACGATCTCGGCCCCTCGGAATCGATCCAGTTCCGCATTACACTTTTCACCCTGGGCAGCGTGGATCCAGACAGCTAACGGTGTCGCGTCATTGCGCCCGTTCCGAGTTTGAGTAATGTTCCGCGCCGAACCGAAATGCGATTGCTTATGACCTGCGCCAAAAATCTCGTCATTGCCCTGTTTGCCGTGCTGGCGGTCGCTGGCCTGCCCGCAGCCCACGCCCAGTCGACCGAGGGGGTGGCTGCGCTCGTCAATGACGAACCCATCACCACGGTGGATGTGCGCAACCGGATGCGGCTGATCATTGCCTCGACCGGCATGTCGCAGATCGACCAGGAGACCCTGGCGCGTATTCAGGACCAGGCGCTTCGAGGCCTGATCGACGAGCACCTGCAATTGCAGGCCGCACGGGAGTACGAGATCGAGGTTGAAGATTCCGAGATCACCAACTCGCTGCTCGACCTGGCCAACCGGAACAACACCACCATCGATGCCATCATTTCGGATCTGGAAAACTCCGGCGTCGATATCGCCACCTTGCGGCACCAGCTTGAAGCCGAGATTGCCTGGCAGATCCTGGTCAATGGCCGCTACGGTTCGCGGATCAGGATTTCCGATCAGCAGATCGAACTGGCCCTGGAACGTCTGGCAGCCAGCGCTTCCCAGCCGCAATACCGCATTTTCGAGATGTACTTCGAAGTGCCCGCGCCGGGTCAGGAACAGGCGACCGTCCAGCGCCTTATCGCGGTCATGAACCAGCTCCAGCAGGGGGCCGCCTTCCCCGAACTGGCGCGGCAATTCTCCGACGCTCCGTCGGCCGCGTCCGGCGGCGATATTGGCTGGATCGTGGCCTCGCAGCTGCAGCCCGAAGTCGCGGCGATCATGCCGCAGATGAGGCGCCAGTTCGAACAGACCGGCGGTCAGGGCGCGCTGTCCAATCCGGTGCAGGTGCCCGGCGGCTTCATGGTCATCGCCCTGGTCGGCGTTCGCGACGGCACGACCACGCTGCAGTATGACCTGAACCAGATTACCGTGCCGGCCAGCGCGATTGGCGAGAACACCCGCAGCCGGTTTGCACGCCTGATGGCCGAGGATCCGACCTGCGCCACCGCAGAAAGCGTCGCCAACCGCCTGGAAGGTGCCATACACACGCCGCTCGGCTCGATCGGCGCCGACGCCGTTCTGGCACAGATCCGCGAGGCGCTCGAACCGCTCGATGCCGGCGAAAATACGGGCGTCATCGAGAATGCGGGCGGAAGCCTCACCGCACTGATCGTCTGCGACCGGGCCATTGCCGGTCCCGGTGTACCGACACGCGATCAGCTCGAGGCCGACCTGCGAGGCCAGCAATTGTCCCTGCAGTCGCGCCGCTGGCTGCGCGACCTGCGCCGGGATTCGACGATCGAGATTCGCGACTGATGAGACCGCCCTCACCCATCGTCGTGTCGATGGGTGATCCGGCCGGTATCGGCCCCGAGATCATCCTGAAAGCGTATCAGTCGCTACGCGGCGATGGCCTGCGGCTCGTTGCCCTCGGCGATCATCGCGTGTTTTCCGATATGGCCGGCCGGCTGGGTCTGCCCGCGCCGACCCGCGCGGCACAGTTTTCCGGCCTTCCCGGCGAAACCGCGGCGCTGCCCGTCCTGGAACCTCCCGTCGTGTGTTCCCGCGCTGTCGAACCGGGCCGGCCGGACGCGGCGCATGCCGGGGCCGTCAAGTCGGCGATCGAAACCGGCGTTTCGCTCTGCCGCGACGGCCGGGCGTCTGCCCTGGTCACGGCTCCGATCTCCAAGGCGGTGATGTACGAGGCCGGTTTCGACTTTCCGGGCCATACCGAATTCCTGGCCGATTTGACGGCGGACATGCCGGTTTCCGGTCCAAGGGGACCCGCCATGATGCTGTCGGGCGGCGGATTGCGGGTTGTCCTGGTCACCATCCATCTGGCCCTGCGCAATGCGATCGAGGCCCTGAGCCCGGACCGCATCGCCACGACAGCGCGATTGACCGACCATGCCTTGCGCCAGGATTTCGGTATCGCCGCGCCGCGCCTGGCCCTGGCCGGTCTCAACCCGCATGCGGGCGAAGGCGGCGCCCTGGGCGAGGAGGAACGGCGCATCGTCAATCCGGCTGCCGCCGGCCTGCGCACCGAAGGCATCGACATTACCGATGCGCTGCCGCCCGATACAATGTTCCACGCAGAAGCCCGTACCCATTACGACGCGGCGGTCTGCCTCTATCACGACCAGGGCCTGATCCCCGTGAAGACGCTCGATTTCGACGGCGGAGTGAACATCACCCTCGGCCTGCCCATCGTGCGCACATCGCCCGATCACGGCACCGCCTTCCCGATCGCCGGTCAGGGCAAGGCCCGGCCGGACAGCCTGATTGCCGCCATCCGCGAAGCCGCGGCAATTGCGGAGCGGCGCGGATGAGCCTCGACGACCTGCCGCCCCTGCGCGAGGTAATCGCGCAGCACGGGCTGGGCGCCAACAAGGCCTTTGGCCAGCATTTCCTGCTCGACCTCAACCTCACCGGAAAGATCGCCCGTCTGGCGGGCGATATGAGCCAGACCCACGCCATCGAGATCGGCCCCGGACCGGGCGGTCTGACCCGGGCCATCCTGGCTGCCGGGGCGAAGACGCTGACAGTCGTGGAGAAGGATTCGCGCTTTCTGGGGGCCCTCGGCGATATCGGCACGGCCAGTGGCGGCCGCCTCCATGTCGAACAGGCCGATGCGATGCAGGTCGACGAGGTGGCATGCCTCCCCGCCGGGGGCGACAAGGTCATTCTCTCCAACCTGCCCTACAATGTCGGCACGCTGCTGCTGATCAAATGGCTGGAAGCCGAACCGGTCTGGTGGTCGCGAGCCGTATTGATGTTCCAGCGCGAGGTCGCCGACCGGGTCGTCGCCTCGCCCGGCAGCAAGGCCTATGGCCGGCTTGCGGTGATCGCCCAGTCGCGCTGCACGGTCCGGATGGGTCTCAAAGTTCCGGCCCGCGCCTTCACGCCACCGCCCAAGATCGACAGTGCGGTCGTGGTACTCGATCCGCTGCCGGCCGGAACACGGTTCGAGGATGTGGCGGCGCTGGGCGTTGTCACCGCCTCCGCCTTCGGCCAGCGCCGCAAGACGCTGCGCCGCAGCCTGGCCCAGGCGGCCGGGCAGACCGGCGCAGGCGCCGAGGACCTCATCGCCGAAGCGGGGCTCGATGCCGGCGCCAGGGCGGAAACAGTGGATGTGCCGGGCTTCCAGCGTCTGGCCCGCGCCTGGCGCGCGGCGCGTGCTACTGGCCCATGATGGCGCCGACGAAATCGTCGAGCCAGGGATGGCGCGTCCGCTTGAGCCGTTCGGCATGGAGAATCTGGTTCAGCTTTTCCAGAGCACGGGCGAAATCGTCATTGACGATGACATAGTCGTATTCGTGCCAGTGGGAGATCTCGTCCTTGGCCCGGGCCATGCGGCTCTTGATGATTTCCGGCGAATCCTGGCCCCGCTTGCGCAGGCGGTCCTCCAGAAGCGCCAGCGAAGGAGGAAGGATGAACACCCGAACCGTGTCCTCCGGCGCCTGTTCGGCCAGGGTCTGGGCCCCCTGCCAGTCGATGTCGAAGACCACATCGCGGCCTTCCTCCACCGCTTCCATGACCGGTGTCTTGGGCGTGCCGTAGAAGCGGCCGAACACCTCGGCCCATTCGAAGAAATACCCGTCCTCGATCCTGGCCTTGAAGTCCTCGACCGACATGAAGTGGTAGTCCTGTCCGTCGACCTCGCCCGGACGTGCCTTGCGCGTGGTCGCGGAGACCGACAGGACGACATCGGGATTCTGGCTCAGGAGCCGTTTGGACAGCGTCGTCTTGCCGGCTCCGGACGGGCTCGACAGGGCGAGCAATACCCCGCGGCGGCGGCCGCGAAAGATCGGTCCGGTATGGCCGTCACTCGACATTCTGCACCTGCTCCCTGAACTGGTCGATCGTGTTCTTGAGCTCAAGACCGATCTGGGTAAGGGAAGAATCGGAAGACTTCGAGCATAGTGTGTTCGCTTCGCGATTAAACTCCTGACACAGAAAGTCGAGCTTGCGGCCGACAGGCGAGCCCGCCGCGATCAGCTCGCGCGCCGAGGCGACATGGGCCGTCAGCCGCTCGATCTCCTCGCGCACGTCCATCTTCACCGCCATTGCGGCGGCTTCCTGGGTGAGCCGGTCTTCCGGCAGGTCTCCGGCCAGGAGGTCGGCGAATTTCGCGGCGATCCGGTCACGTATGGTATCGATGCGGGCCGCTGCACTGCCGGCCGCCTGGCGGGTCAGGTCCTCGATCGTGCCGACATGCCCGCGCAGCACAGGTTCCACTGCGGCCCCCTCGTCGCGCCGGGCGGCCCGGAGCGCGTCGAATGTTTTCGCCAGGCCATCCACGATCGCTTCGTCAAGGCCCGCTTCGGCCGGCTCGGCCTCCTCGCCGCCGAGCACGCCCGGCACCTGCAGCAAACCCTCGAATGCGGGTGGTTGAACGCGGCCGGATTCGACATAGGGCCGGCTCGCCTCGAGCAAGGCATCGAGCCGTGCCGTATCGATGCTCAAGCCGCTGTGGCCGGCATCCCGCCGCAGATTCAGGCTGGACTGGATATTGCCGCGCACGAAGCGCGCCTTGGCCAGTTCTCGGGCCCTGATCTCCAGCCGGTCATAGCCGGAAGGGAAGCGGAACCGCGCTTCCAGCCCCTTGCCGTTGACACTGCGCGTCTCCCAGACCCAGCGCCATTCGCCGTGCACACCCTCGCAGCGCGCAAAACCGGTCATTCCGGACAGAGCCGCCATCAGCGCCCGTCCCGGCGCTGGCGCTCGATACGGCGCCATCGGGCCACGTTGCGCTGGTGCTCGGCATAGGTCTCGGCGAAAACGTGTCCGCCAGTCCCGTCGGCGACGAAGAAGAGCGCATCGCTGTCGGCCGGATTGAGCACTGCCGCGATCGACTCGCGCCCCGGATTGGCGATCGGCGTGGGCGGCAGGCGCGGGATCTGATAGGTGTTCCAGGCGTTCTGCGCATTGTCGATTTCCGACCGGCGCAGGCCGCGGCCCAGCGGTTCGCCCCGGCTGATGCCGTAGATGATGGTGGGATCGCTTTCCAGGCGCATGCCCCGGCGCAACCGGTTGACGAACACGGCCGCCACTTCCGGCCGTTCCGACGCCACGCCCGTTTCCTTCTCGACGACCGACGCGAGGACGATCGCCTCTTCGCGGGTCTCGAAGGGCAGGTCCTCGGCCCGGCTGGGCCAGAGCCGGTCGAGCAATTCGTCCTGGGCGGCCGCCATGCGGTCGATGACCTCCTGGCGCGGAGTGCCGCGGGTCACCAGATAGGTTTCCGGCAGCAGCGTGCCTTCCGCCGGCACCTCGGCGATCTCGCCGGTAAGCACCTCGGTCTCGTTCAGCGTGGCGACAATCATCGCGCTCGTCAGGCCTTCTGCGAACGTAACGGAATGCTGAACGGTCTGGCCCGTGCGCAGCAATTCGTAGATCCGGGCCATGGAGGCGCCGGCCGGGATCTCGTACTCGCCCGCCTGCAGGGCCCGGTCTCCATTGTCCAGGGTGACGGCAATGCGGAAGATGCGGCGGTCGCCGATAACCCCCTCCTCCTCCAATTGCCGGGCAATGCGGATCAGACCGGCCCCGCGGGGCAGGAGCACAACGGTATCCTCGGCCGAGGGGCCGGGCGCCTCGAACCGGGCTTCCAGCCACTTGTAGCCGCCATACGCCGCACCCAGCGCACCAACCGCCAGCACGGCCAGGACAAGCACCAATCCAATCAGAAACTTCGCCAGCCCGTCTTTCCCGGGCTTCGGCGCGGACGCCTCACTCATTTCCGGCTTCCCCGACTTTCCGTCACTCTGCCGCGACGAATACCACGGAGGCATTGGTGCCGCCGAATCCAAACGAGTTCGACAATGCCGCCCGCACCGGCTTCTTCACCGCCGCCCTGGGCGCCAGGTTGATGGCCGTTTCGACGGAGGGATTGTCAAGATTGAGCGTGGGCGGACAGATGCCGTCGCGGATGGCCAGGACCGAGAAGATCGCCTCGACGGCGCCTGCGGCTCCCAGGAGATGTCCGATCGCCGATTTGGTCGAGGACATGACGAGCCCCCCGGCACAGTCACCGAAGAGACGCTCGACGGCGCGCAGCTCGATTTCGTCGCCCAGCGGCGTCGACGTGCCGTGGGCATTCACATAGTCGATATCGCCCGGCGTCATGCCCGCGCTTTTCAGCGCCGCCGACATGGAGCGGAAACCGCCATCGCCGTCCTCGGCCGGGGCGGTGATGTGATAGGCATCGCCGGACAGGCCGTAGCCCTTGACCTCGGCGTAGATATTCGCCCCCCGGGCCCTGGCGTGTTCGTACTCTTCCAGCACGACCACGCCGGCCCCCTCGCCCATGACAAACCCGTCGCGGTCCCTGTCATAGGGACGCGACGCCGCGGCGGGCGTGTCGTTGAAGCCGGTCGAGAGCGCCTTGCAGGCAATGAAACCCGCCACGCCCAGGCGGCACACGGTGGCTTCGGCGCCACCGGCCACCATCACGTCTGCATCGCCATGCGCGACCAGCCGGGCCGCATCGCCGATGGCGTGGGCACCGGTGGAACAGGCCGTCACCACGGCATGGTTGGGACCTTTGAGGCCGTGACGGATCGACACCTGGCCGGAGACCAGATTGATCAGCATGGCCGGAATGACAAAGGGGGAGAGACGCCGCGGCCCCTTCTCGTGCAGATCGACCGAGGCATTGTAGGTCGTTTCCAGACCGCCAATGCCCGATCCGATCATGACGCCGGTTCTGTACCTGTCCTCGTCGGAGGCCGGGGTCCAGCCGCTGTCGGCAATCGCCTCGTCGGCGGCCGCGATACCGTAGAGAATGAAATCATCCACCCGGCGCCGGTCACGCGCGCTCAACACGCTGTCGGGGTCGAACACCCCCGCATCGCCTTCGCGCCCGCCGCCGCGGCCGTCACTGCGTGGCACGAGACCGGCGATCCGGCACGCCAGATCCGCGGTCTCGAAATGCTCGATCGGTCCCAGCCCGGAATGACCGGCGAGAAGACGTTCCCAAACGACTTCCCGCCCGCAACCCAGCGGCGTTACAAGGCCGATACCCGTGACGACAACGCGACGCATGAAGGGGTCGTTAGCCCACCTTCTCGGAGATGAACTTCACGGCGTCACCGACCGTCTGGATGTGTTCGGCGGCATCGTCCGGGATTTCGATGTCGAACTCTTCTTCGAACGCCATCACGAGCTCGACATTGTCCAGGCTGTCCGCGCCCAGATCGTCGATAAAGCTCGCATTCTCGGTAACCTTTTCGGCTTCGACATCGAGATGCTCGACAACAATTTTCTTAACGCGCTCGAGAACGTCAGACATTTCAGACCCTCATTGTGAATCACCGCGGAACTATAGCGGTGCAGGACAGGACGGAAAGGGCCTATGACAAGGCCATTCCCAGGATGCGCGGGCACCTAGCACAGTTCAAAGCACGAGGCCAGAATGTGAAGCCGTGGCCGCAAACTCGATATTCTCTGTTTAAATCATCGCCATACCGCCATTGACGTGCAAGGTCTGGCCGGTGACGTAGTGGGCTTCTGCACTGGCGAGATAGACCACGGCGGCGGCGATGTCATCGCCGGAACCGAGATCGCCCGCGGGAATCTTGTTCAGGATGGCGGCTTTCTGGTCGTCCGTCAGCACATCGGTCATCGGCGAGGCGATGAATCCCGGCGCGACGCAATTGACGGTGACACCGCGCGCCGCGACTTCCTGGGCGAGGGATTTGGAAAACCCGATCATGCCGGCCTTGGAGGCGCAGTAATTGGCCTGCCCCGGATTGCCGGTCACGCCGACAACCGAAGTAATGCCGACAATCCGGCCCCAGCGGGCCTTCATCATGCCGCGCAGGGCCGCACGGGACAGGCGGAAATAGCTGTCCAGATTGATGCGCAGCACCTGGTCCCAATCCTCGTCCTTCATCCGCATCAGGAGCTGGTCCCTCGTGATGCCGGCATTGGCCACCAGGATATCCAGCGAGCCCATGGCCTCGGCGGCCTGTTTCGGCAGCGCGTCGACGGCTTCGGCATCCGAGAGATTGCACGGCAGGACATGGGCACGTTCGCCCAGATCGCTTGCAAGATCCTGCAGGACGTTTTCACGCGTGCCCGACAGCGCCACCGTGGCGCCCCGGGCATGCAGCTTGCGCGCAATCGCATTGCCCAGCCCGCCGGTCGCACCGGTCACGAGCGCATTCTTGCCGGAAAGATCGAACATCAGACGTTCTCCTTGAGCGCGGCCGCAAAGGCTTCCAGGTCGGCAGCGGTATTGAGGGCGACGCCGGTGGCGTCCTTGGTTGTGCGCTTGAGCATGGTGGTGAGTACCTTGCCGGAACCGGCCTCGGCCAGTGTACCGATACCCGCCTCCTCGACCATCCATATCACGCTCTCGCGCCAGCGCACGCGGCCCGTAACCTGTTCGACAAGCTGTTTGCGAATGGTCTCGACGTCGTCCGTCGGGCGTGCGGTGACATTGGCCACGACCGGCACGGACGGTGCGTTGATCGCCGCCGCGGCCAGGGCTTCGGCCATGGCGTCGGCAGCCGGCTGCATCATCTCGCAATGAAACGGCGCGGACACCGGCAGCAGCATGGCTTTCTTCAGGCCCAGATCGTTCGCCGTGGCAATCGCGGCCTCGACCGCCGGCTTGGCACCGGAAATCACGATCTGGCCCGGCGCATTGTCATTGGCGATCTGGCACGGGCCGAGATGCATTCCGCTGGCGACGGCCTTGGCAGCCAGTTCCTCGTCCGCGCCCAGAAGGGCCGCCATGGCCCCGGCCCCCACAGGCACGGCCTTCTGCATGGCCCGGCCGCGGAGCTTGAGAAGTTTCGCCGCGTCGGAAACCGAAAGCGCACCGGCAGCGGCCAGTGCCGAATATTCACCCAGACTGTGACCGGCGACAAACTTCGCCGCGGTGACGTCTACGTCAAACTCGCTCTTGAGGACCGCCATAACTGCGAGACTGGCCGCCATCAGGGCGGGCTGTGCATTCTCGGTCAGCGTCAGATCCTCGATCGGCCCCTCGGCCATCAAAGCGGACAGGTTCTGGCCCAACGCCGCATCGACCTCGTCAAGCACGGCTTTCGCGCTGGCGAAATCGTTGGCCAGATCCTGACCCATACCGACGGCCTGGCTGCCCTGGCCGGGAAAGACAAAGGCGAGTTTCATCGAATATTCCTCCCCCGTTGTTCGAGTTGTCCGCTCGATAGCCCCTGAAAGACGGGCAGCGCAAGGGCGCTTGCGGCTTGCACTGCCCACGCATTTCAGCTATGGGCCGCGCTTCGCTTGGTTGCGGTCCCTTCCCGCTAGCGTTCGTGCATGGTGTACGGGCCGGGAGAAGGGAGCCACCGCGGGCCTGCCCGACCCTTCGGCAAGGTCTGCGCCGCAACCGTATATGAAGGGAGCCATTGATGGCACTTTACGAGCATATCTTCATCGCGCGTCCGGACATTTCCCCGGCGCAGATGGAATCTCTCATCGAAGAGACCAAGACCCTGATCGAAGAGAAGGGCGGCAAGACCGGCAAGACCGAATACTGGGGCCTGCGCAATCTTGCCTATCGCATCAACAAGTCCCGCAAGGGCCATTACGGCCTCATCGACATCGACGCTCCGGCGGATGTCATGGCTGAACTGGACCGAATCCAGCGCCTGTCCGAAGACGTGATCCGCCACATGACGATCCGCGTCGACGAGCACCACGAGGAACCGTCCGCGATCCTGTCCAAGAAGGACGATCGCCGCGGTCCCCGCCGCGAGCGCAACTAGAAAGGACTTACGCGATGTCTTCTGGAAACATCTCCAACCTGCCGGCGCGCCGTCCGTTCATGCGCCGCCGCAAGGTCTGCCCGTTCTCCGGCGAAAACGCGCCGAAGATCGATTACAAGGACCCCAAACTGCTGCTCCGCTACATGTCCGAGCGCGGCAAGATCGTTCCGTCCCGCATCACCGCGGTCTCGGCCAAGAAGCAGCGTGAACTGGCCCGGGCGATCAAGCGTGCCCGCCAGCTGGCCCTGCTGCCGTATGTGGTCGATTGAGGGAGGACTGACAGATGAAACTGGTTCTCCTGGAACGCGTTGAAAACCTGGGTGTCATGGGCGATGTCGTCTCCGTGCGCCCGGGCTATGCCCGTAATTTCCTGCTGCCGCAGGAAAAGGCGCTGCGCGCCACCGAAGCCAATCTCGCCCGTTTCGAAGCCGAACGCGAAGCGCTGGAAAAGCGTAACGCCGAACGCGCTGCCGAAGCGGCCAAGGCCGGCGAAACGATCGATGGCGAAAGCTATGTCATGATCCGCCAGGCCGGTGAGAGCGGTCAGCTCTACGGTTCCGTCACCTCGCGCGATATCGCCGATATCGTGTCGCAGTCCGGTACCGCGGTGGCCCGCTCGCAGGTCGTGCTGAACGCGCCGATCAAGACGCTGGGCGTGCACGATGTCCGCATCAAGCTGCATGCCGACGTCTCGGTGACGGTGACGATCAATGTCGCCCGTTCCGAAGACGAAGCCGAGCGCCAGGCCGCCGGTGAAGACGTGATCGCGGCCCAGGCCGACGAAGATCGCGCGATCGCCGAAGCCCAGGCTGCAGCCCTGTTCGAAGCCAGCGAGGAAGGCCAGGAACTGGCCGCCCAGCAGGCTGCAGCAGCGGAAGCCGCCGAAGGCGAAACCGAAGCGGAAACGGAAGAGACCGGACAGTAGTCACGGGCTTCCCATCCCAGACCATCGAAGAGGGCGGGCCGGTTTCGGCCCGCCCTTTTTGTGTCCGTCCACGGTAAAAAGTTTACCCAGCGCACCGTGGAAAACTAACCTGCTGATATCCTTAAGTGGCCAATTCCTGCCAAGCCCCCGCAACCTCTTGTAGCGGCGGGCACTGCCGGACTTGTCCACATATCAACAGGCGCTGTGCAGATGGCGGGAATCGACTGATAGTGGCCGGATTCGGGAGTGGCCTTGGCAGCGGCTGCCCGCTATTGAACCGCTCTTCGCCTCCTTCGGGGTGAGGACCAGGGGACAATCGGAATGACCACCGCGCTGCAGCCGTTCATCGAGGACGACGCCCAAATAACCGATGCCGATACGGCCCCCCACAATCTGGAGGCCGAACAGGCCTTCCTGGGTGCTCTCCTGTACGACAACGAGATGTACCACCGGGTCGCGGACTGGCTGAAACCCGGACATTTCTACGACCCCGTCCATGGCCGCATCTTCGAGACCGCCGCCGATCTGATCGGCAGGGGCTCGCTGGCCGATGCCGTAGTCCTGAAGACCCAGTTCGACCGCGATGACGGGCTCAAGGAAATCGGCGGCACGACCTATCTCGCCGTTCTGATGGAAGGTGCGGTGACGGGCAATGCGGCCGTCGAATACGCCAAGATCATCTACGAACTGGCCCTGCGCCGCGAACTGATCCGGATCGGCAACGATCTGGCCAATGCGGCCAGCGCCGACGCCGAGATCGAGGCGCGCGCCCTCATCCAGGACATCGAACAGCAGCTCTATAATCTCGCCGAGGAAGGCTCGTCCTCGCGCGGCTTCGTCAGCTTCAAGCAGGCGCTGACGGAATCGGTGGAGACGGCCGCTGCAGCCTATGAGCGCGATGGCGGCCTGGCCGGCATTTCCTCCGGCCTGGCCGAGCTGGACCGCAAGCTGGGCGGGCTCCACCCGTCCGACCTCATCATCCTCGCCGGCCGGCCCTCGATGGGCAAAACCTCGCTGGCGACCAATATCGCCTTCAACGTGGCCAAGGCCTATCAGTACGAGGACCAGCCGGACGGTTCACGCAAGACCGTTCGCGGCGGCATCGTCGGATTCTATTCGCTGGAAATGTCCGCCGAACAGCTCGCCACCCGCCTGATCGCCGATCACACATCCATCCCCGGCTACATGATCCGCCAGGGCACGATCGACGAGGCCCAGTACGGCGAGATCCGCGACGGGGTGCTGGAGATCCAGAGCCTGCCGCTTTATATCGACGACACCGGCGGCCTGCCGATCTCGGCACTGGCCGCCCGGGCCCGGCGCCTGAAACGGACGCACGGACTGGACCTGATCGTGGTCGACTACCTGCAGCTGGTAACCGCTTCGCGGACCCGTGCCGGCGCCAGCCGGGTGGAAGAGGTCTCGGAAGTGACCCAGCACCTAAAGGCGCTGGCCAAGGAACTCAACGTGCCGGTGATTGCCCTGTCGCAGCTGTCGCGCCAGGTGGAGAACCGCGACGACAAGAAGCCCCAGCTCTCGGACCTGCGCGAATCCGGCTCGATCGAGCAGGACGCTGACGTTGTGATGTTCGTTTACCGCGAAGCCTATTACAAGGAACGGGAGAAGCCGCGCGAGGACACGCCGGAATATCTCGCCTGGGAAGAAGAGTTCCGCCGAATTGAGAAAGTCGCTGAGGTCATTATCGGGAAGCAGCGTCACGGCCCGATCGGATCGGCTAAGCTCGCCTTTGACGGCATGCTGACCAAGTTCACCGATCTCGAGACCCGGTATGACGACGATCCGCACTGAACCCCGCGCCGAACCCGCACCGCGCCTGATCATCGATCTGGCGACCATACAGAACAATTACTCCAGGCTACGCGACCTCGCCCCGGCCGCCGATGCGGGCGCAGTGGTGAAGGCGAACGGCTATGGTCTGGGCGCGGCCGAGATCGTGCCGGCCCTGGCCGATGCCGGCTGCCGGACCTTCTATGTCGCCCACACGTCCGAAGCCCGCGAAGCGCGCGACGCGCTGGCCGGACGCGCGGCCGACATCTATGTCTTCAACGGGTTCTGGCCGTCCGAACTGCCGGCCCTGCGCAAGGCCGGCATTTTCCCGGTCATCAACGAGCTGGCGCAATTGGAACAGTTGCGCGAACTGGCGCCCGACCTGCCCTGCGCGATCCATTTCGATACCGGGATGAACCGGCTGGGCCTTGGCGCCGAGGAGACCGAGGCCCTGATTGCTGACCCGGCCCGGCTCGACGCCATCGATGTGCGGCAGATCATGAGCCATCTGGCCTGCGGCGACATGCCTGACCATCCGCTGAACGCCCGCCAGCGCGAACGCTTCACGCGTATCCGTGCGGCCTTCCCAGGCATTCCGGCCAGCCTGTCCAATTCGGCGGGCATCCTGTTGGGACCGGATTATCATTTCGACGTGCTGCGCCCCGGCCTCGCCCTGTTCGGCGGCGTTCCCGCGCCGGGCCATCCCTCGCCCTTCGAACCGGCCGTCACCATCGACGCCCCCATCCTGCAGATCCGCACCCTGCGCCCCGGCGACACGATCGGCTATGGCGCAACCTATACCGCCGGCGAAGCGCGCCGGGTTGCCACCGTTGCGGCCGGCTATGCCGACGGCCTGCTGCGCGCGTTCGGCAATGGCGGCTATGGCCGGATCGGGGAGACTCGCGTACCCATTCTCGGACGGGTGTCGATGGACCTGATCGGCGTCGACGTCACCGAAGCCGGCCCCGTGGCACCGGGCGATCCGGTCTGTTTCCTGGGCGGCGATATCGAGGACATGGCCGACAGCGCCGCGACCATTTCGTACGAATTCCTGGTGCGGCTGGGTCTGCGTTTCCACCGCATCTACAAACCGGCCGCCAAGCGGCGCTGACAACACGAAGAGCCATGGCCCGTTCCGATACCGTCTATGTCTGCCAGGCCTGTGGTTCGACACATCCCAAATGGGCCGGCCGCTGCGACGATTGCGGCGAGTGGAACACGCTGGTCGAGGAAGCGGCTCCGGCGCCGCTGGGCACCCAGGCCAGCGCCCCGAAACGGCGCGGCCGGGCGGCCCGGCTGGACCTCGTCGACCTGGGGGCGGAAACCCCCGAAACGCCGCGCCTGATCTCCGGGATCACCGAACTCGACCGCGTCTGCGGCGGCGGTCTCGTGCCGGGGTCGGCCATTCTGGTCGGCGGCGATCCGGGAATCGGCAAGTCGACCCTGCTGCTGCAGCTGATGGCCCGTATCGCTTCGCAAGACACGCGCGCCATCTACATTTCCGGCGAGGAGGCGATCGACCAGGTGCGCCGCCGCGCCAAGCGGCTGGGCCTCGCCCAGGCACCGGTCGCCCTCGCGGCGGAAACCTCGCTGAACGACATTCTCGACGGGCTGAAGAGCGAAGGGCCCGATATCGTGGTCATCGACTCGATCCAGACGCTGTGGTCCGACCAGCTCGCCGCCGCACCGGGCACGGTGGCCCAGGTCCGCGCCTGCGCCCAGGAACTGGTGCGCTTCGCCAAGAAGCGCAATTGCACGGTCATCCTCGTCGGCCACGTCACCAAGGACGGACAGATCGCGGGACCGCGCGTGGTCGAACACATGGTCGATGCCGTGCTCTATTTCGAAGGCGAGCGCTCGCACCAGTTCCGCATCCTGCGCGCCGTGAAGAACCGGTTCGGCCCGACCGACGAGATCGGCGTGTTCGAGATGGGCGACATGGGCCTGGCCGAAGTCGCCAATCCGTCCTCGCTCTTTCTCGACGGGCGCGGTGAAGCCAATCCCGGCGCCGCGGTCTTTGCCGGCATGGAGGGCACGCGGCCGGTCCTGTCGGAAATCCAGGCCCTGGTCGCCCCGGCCGCCTTCGGCACGCCGCGGCGGGCCGTGGTGGGCTGGGATTCCGGGCGCCTGGCCATGGTGCTGGCCGTGCTGGAAGCGCGCTGCGGCTTCAACATTTCCAATCGCGACATATTTCTCAATGTGGCGGGCGGGTTGAAGATCACCGAGCCGGCGGCCGATCTGGCTGTCGCCGCGGCGATCGTTTCCTCCGCCATGGACGTGGCCCTGCCGGCCAAGGGCGTCGTTTACGGAGAAATCAGTCTTTCCGGCGATGTTCGTCCTGTCGGCCGCAGTGATTCGCGCCTGAAGGAGGCCGCCAAGCTGGGCTTCACCGAAGCGATCGCCCCGCAGGCCGCCGCCGACGAAAAGGCGCCAATACGCGTGCGCGGCGTGGCCACGGCACTCGATTTGGTGCAAACTTTGAAGGCCTTGGCGGGCGAATAAGGAGCAACGCCGATGGACAGCACCCTAAGCGCATTCGACGGGATCGGTCTCGCCCTCCTTCTCGCATCGGGTCTGCTGGCACTGGTACGCGGCTTCGTCCGCGAAGCGTTGTCGGTCACGGCCTTCGTCGCCGCCTCGCTGGCAACGCTCTGGTCCCTGCCCGCCTTCATCGGCCCGGCGCGCGACATTATCGATCCGGACTGGCTCGCCCCGCTCGCCATCGGCGGCTTCGTTTTCATCGTGATCTATCTCGCCGTCACCTTCGTGACGAGTTCGCTGTCGAAAGGTCTGGCCAAGGGCGAGGATGTCAATGTCGTCGACCGGACGCTGGGTTTCGCATTCGGCCTTGTCCGCGGCATGGTTCTCTTGGGTCTGGGTGTGATTTTCCTCGCCGCCACCTTCGGCGAAAACGGCCGTCCGCCCGGCTGGGTTACAGAAGCGCGCATCTATCCCATGGTCAGCGCCACCGCACGCGCCCTGCAGACGCTGGCACCGGAAACCTCGCGCCTGGCCGAGACCCGGCCCCTGCCCGGCGGCGAGCGCGACCCGATTGCAGAAACAATAAGAAATAATGACAGCTCCTATAGAAGCCGCGACCGAAACCGACTAGATGAGCTCATCGGTTCGACCACGGATGACCAGGACGACGACGGATGAGCTGCAACCCCGCCATTCCTGCCACGCTGACCTACGATCCCGAGACAGATCGGCCGCAGGAAGAATGCGGTGTTTTCGCTGTTTACGGGGCCGAGGACGCCGGCGTGCTCACGGCGCTCGGGCTTCACGCGCTGCAACACAGGGGTCAGGAAGCCTGCGGCATCGCGACCCATGACGGGTCGCGTTTCCATATCGAACGCTATCTGGGCCTGGTGGGCGAAAACTTCACCTCGCCGGACATGCCGCAACGCCTGCCCGGACGCGTGGCGATCGGTCATGCCCGCTATTCCACGCAGGGCGCCTCGGTGCTGCGCAATGTCCAGCCGCTCTATTCCGACGTACGCGGCGGCGGCATCGCGCTCGCTCACAACGGCAATCTGACCAATGCCCGCGTTCTGCGCGAAGAACTGGTCAATCACGGCGCGATCTTCCAGTCGACCTCGGATTCGGAAGTCGTCCTGCACCTCGCGGCCCAGTCGAAGAAGACCAAGCTGACCAATCGTGTGCTGCAGGCGCTGAAACAGGTCCAGGGCGCATTTGCCTTTATCGCGCTGGTCAATGACCGGCTGATCGCGGCCCGCGACCCCTACGGCATTCGGCCTCTCGTGATGGGCAAGCTGGGCAATGCAACCATTTTCGCATCCGAGACCTGTGCGCTGGACATGGTGGGTGCCACCTTCGAGCGCGACGTGGAGCCCGGTGAAGCCGTGGTCGTAAATGAAGAGGGTGTGCGCACGGAACGCTTCGCCCCGGCGCATCCGGCCCGGGTCTGCGCCTTCGAATACATCTATTTCGCCCGGCCCGACTCCGTCATCGGCGGCCGCAGCGTCTACGAGGCGCGCAAGCAGATGGGCCGCCAGCTGGCGCTGGAAACCCCGGCCGATGTGGATGTCGTCATTCCGGTGCCCGACAGCGGCGTACCCGCAGCGATCGGCTTTTCGGAAGCTTCGGGCATCCCCTTCGAAATGGGCATTATCCGCTCCCACTTCGTCGGACGGACCTTCATCCAGCCCACCCAGGACCGGCGCGACCTGTCGGTGCGCCGCAAGCACTCGGCCAATGCCGCCGCCGTGCGCGGCAAGCGGGTTCTGCTGATCGACGATTCCATCGTGCGCGGCACGACCTCGCTGAAGATCGTGCGCATGATGCGCGATGCCGGTGCCGCCGAAGTCCATTTCCGCTCGGCCTGTCCGCCGATCAAATTCCCCGACTTCTACGGTATCGACATGGCCGGCCGTTCCGAACTGATCGCGGCAAACATGGAGATCGGGGAGATGACCGAAAAGCTCGAGGCCGACAGCCTCGGCTTCCTCTCGGTCGAGGGCCTCTACGAAGCCGTCATCGGCGGGCCGCGCAACGACAAGGCGCCCCAGCTGGCCGACCACTATTTCACCGGCGAATATCCGACCCGGCTCGTCGACCATGACCGGGACCTGTCCGCCAAGGAATTCCAGCTCTCGCTACTGGTGGACGCATGACCCCAATCGATCTCAAAGGCCGCCTCGCTCTGGTGAGCGGGGCGTCGCGCGGTATCGGCTATGCCCTGGCGCTGGAACTGGCCAGGGCCGGAGCCCACGTCATCGCCACCGCCCGCACCCAGGGCGGTCTGGAAGAGCTGGACGACGCGATCCGCACTGCCGGCGGCACGGCCACCCTGGTTCCCATGGACCTGATGTCGGAAGACGGGATCGAGCAGCTTGGCCAGATCGTCAACGAACGCTGGGGCAAGCTGGACATTCTCCTCGCCAATGCCGGCGCGCTGGGCGAGCTGACACCCGCCGCTCAGGTCAAGGCCAAGACCTGGCAGAATGTCGTCGGCATCAACCTGATCGCCCCGGCCCGCATGATCCGCGCCTTCGAGGGACCGCTCCTGGCCTCGGACGCCGGCCGCGCCGTCTTCGTGTCCTCGGGTGCCGCCGGGTCGCGCCGCGCCTTCTGGGCGCCCTACGCCGCGTCCAAGGCGGGCCTTGATGCACTGGTCCAGTCCTGGGCGAACGAACACGTCAACAATCCCGGCCTGCGCATCAATGTGGTCTATCCCGGAGCCATGCGCACCCGCATGCGCGCCAAGGCCTTCCCCGGAGAGGATCCGAACTCGCTTCCCGAACCGGCAGCGCTGTGGCCCATGGTGGCCGAACTGGTTTCGCCGGAGTGCAAGCGCCATGGCGAAATCGTGAGTTTCAGGGGATAGCACACCCCGTCCGTCAACTTGACGTGAAAGGCCGGCCCGCGGCTTTCGCCCGGCGGCAGGGCCTGCTAGCCCGTCAGGCCATGACTGACCGTCCCGACATCGAATTCGTCCGCCTGTCCGATATCCCGCGCGCGGAAATCAACGCGCACATGTCGGATCCACGCGTGGGCCGCCATCTGCCCTTGCTGGCCGGCCGTTGGGACCAGGCCGCGTGCGATGCCTTCCTGGCAGCCAAGCAGGCTTGCTGGGACCGCGACGGGCTGGGTCACTGGGCCATTCTCTGCGATGGCACATATGCCGGCTGGGGCGGTTTCCAGAAGGAGGACGGGGAATGGGATTTCGGCCTGGTGCTGAAACCGTCGCATTTCGGACTGGGCGCACGCATCGCCCGCAAGGCGCTGGCATTCGCGCGCGCTGACGATCGTATTCCCTACGTCACCCTCCTGCTGGCCCCGTCGCGCCGGAATTTGCGAGGGCTGGACCGGCTGGGCGCCCGGCCTGTTGGCGAAGCCGTGCACGAGGGCCAGCGCTTTCTCAAATTCCAGCTGGATACGGCCTAGCCACAATGGGCCGCTTGCCATCGCGGCCGGCCATTGTGCAGGGGTCCTAGGCCTTCTTCCCGCCGGACCCGCCGCGATCGCCGTCCACATAGGGATTCTTGCCCGCCTTCACGATCAGGCGAATGGGCACGCCGGGCAGCTCGAAGGCCTCGCGCAGGCCGTTGACCAGATAGCGCTTGTAGCTTTCCGGCAGGTCAGCGGCGCGCGAGCACATCATGACGAAGGTCGGCGGACGGCCCTTGGTCTGGGTGATATAGCGCGGCTTGATACGCCTGCCGTTTACCGATGGCGGCGGATGCCGCTCGATCATCTCGTGCAGCCAGTCATTCAGGTCGCGCGTCTTGACCTTGGCGTCCCAGTCCTCGTGCAGCTTGGCCAGGGCCGGCATCAGCATGTCGAGCCCCTTTTTCTTGACTGCCGAGATAGGCAGGATCGGCGCGCCCGTCATCTGGGGCAAAAGGCGTTCGAACTCCACCCGGATATCCTTGATGAAGGCCTCGCGGTTCTCAACCAGATCCATCTTGGACACGGCGATCGCGACCGCCCGGCCTTCCTTGTAGGCCATGTCGGCCAGGTGCAGGTCCTGCTTTTCCAGCGGGTGGCCGGCATCCATCAGCAGGAGCACGACCTCGGCAAACTTCACGGCACGCAGCGTATCGGCGGCACTCATGCGCTCCAGCCGGTCGGAAACCTTGCCGCGTTTCCTCAGACCCGCGGTATCGTGCAGGCGCACGCGCCGCCCGTCCCACATCCAGTCGACGGATATGGCGTCGCGGGTGATCCCCGCCTCCGGACCGGTGATCAGGCGTTCCTCGCCGATCAGCGCGTTGATCAGCGTGGATTTTCCGGCATTGGGCCGGCCGATCACGGCGATGCGCAGCGGCGGCTCGTCCTCGCGGTCGCGATGGCGTTTGGCGGCCCTGGCCAGATCGCCCAGCCCCTCTTCCACCGCCTCGTAGAGTTCGCCGATACCGCCGCCATGGGCGGCCGAGAGCGGTACCGGTTCACCAAGACCCAGGGCATAGGCGTCCATCAGCCCGCCTTCGCCGATCCGGCCCTCGCACTTGTTGGCCACCAGTACGACCGGCTTGCCCGAGCGGCGGATGACATCGGCGAAGGTCTGATCCAGCGGTGTGACACCGGTGCGTGCATCGACCAGGAACAGGCACAGATCGGCGTCGCGAAGCGCGATCTCTGTCTGGGTGCGCATCTCTGCGTCCAGCCCCGCCTTCTCGCCATCGTCATAGCCGGCGGTGTCGATGAGCAGGAGCGACATGTCGCCCAGCCGGCCGCGCGCTTCGCGGCGGTCGCGGGTCACGCCCGGGCGGTCGTCGACAATGGCCAACGGCTTGCCGGCCAGCCGGTTGAAAAGGGTTGATTTTCCCACATTCGGCCGTCCCACGACGGCGATGCGGGGCAGATGTGCAGTCATGCGTTTGCGCCTTGGAGCCCGCCCGCGTGATTAGCAAATCGCGCGGGCGGCTCAAACTTCTTGTTGAAGGCGCAGTCCTGGCGCCTAGCGGAGCGCGATCAGCCGCGCCTCGTCGGTGACCACATATACGGTTTCGTTGGCAATGACAGGTCCCACGAACACATCGTCGCGCAGATCCGTCTCGCGCAGGATCTCCCCGTCATAGGCATTGAGAAGAACACCCTGGCCATCGCTGGAGGCGACGAAAACCCGGCCGCCGGCCAGAACCGGCCCGGTCCAGGCGATGCGGTCGCGGCGCTTGTTCGGGTTTTCGAACAGATCGAGCTGGGTGATCCACAGCACGCTGCCATCACGCCGGTCGAGACAGACGATCTCGGCTTCATTCGTGGTGATGTAGAGATAATTCCCCGCCACCCAGGGCGCATGTGCGCCACCGGCAGGCTGCGTCCACAGCCGCTCGCCCGTACGCAGCGAGATCGCCACCAGCATCCCGGAATGGCTCATCGCATAGACGGTGTCGTCCATGATGACCGGGCTGCCGGCCACGTCATTGATATCCGAGAGCGCCGTCAGACCGGCCGAACCGGACAGGCTGTCCGACCAGATCGGATTGCCGTTCTGCACGCGCTGGGCAATCAGTTCGCCCGAGGCAACGGGGGCTACCACGAGAACGCGGAGCACGGCCGGGCTCGGCGCGGTCAGGAGGCGCGCCGTTTCGATAATACCCTCATAGGTCCACATCACCGTGCCGGTATCGGCTTCCAGCGCCAGCAGCTGATTGTCGTCCGAGGTCACGAAGACGCGTCCCTCGGCAACGGTCGGCGCGCCGTGGAAGGGAACCAGCGTATCGGTGCGCCAGATCTCGTTGCCCGACGCCGCGTCGAGTGCCACGAAATAGTTATAGCCCGCATGGGCGAAGATACGGCCGCCGTCGAAGGCAATCGCGCCCCCGAAGGCCATGCGGTCGCGCCGGGTCGGCCCCGTTAGCCGGGTCGACCAGATCCGTGCGCCCGTGTCGGCGTTGTGGGCGGAAACCTCGCCGTTGGCGTCGATCGTGTAGATGCGGTCTTCGGCCACGACCGGCCGGGCAATCAGGCGGCGGTTATTGTCCGAACCGCGGCCATAACTCTGACGCCAGGCCACATCCAGCGGACCGCTGGCCTGGGTGTGCTGCAGCGCGTGCGTGGGATAACCGCCGGGCTGGGACCAGATCCGGTTCACATAGGCCGTCGGCAGGTCGATCGGCGCCGCATCGGCATCGAGTTGCAGGCCCTGGTCGAAACTCATGATCGAGATACGGCCGTCATCAGGGGCGATACCGTTGATTTCGTCATCGTCACCACCGCCGAATCCCGGGATGGCATTGATCGGATTGGGCACAGAAGAACAGGCCGCAAGCGGCGCGATCAGGGCGGCAAGCCAAATCGAACGGATACGCGTTACATCAATCATCGCCTGAATCCCCGGCGGTCTGGTCGTCGGTGGGTGAAATCTCGGACTCGGTTGCAGCGGCATCGCGCTCGATCACCGCCAGCGCCTCCTGGGCGCGGCGGCGCACACCATCGGACGCCTCGAAGGCGAAACTGATGAACTGGTAGGCCTCGCGCGCCCGTTCCAGATCGCCATCGCGCAGCGCGGCCGCGCCGATGGTCTCGCGCGCCAGAAAGCGATAGGGCGAGGTGTCGGAGGTGAGCGGCGACAAGCGGATTTCCACATCGGCGAAGGAGAGACTGTCCCAGCGTGCCCAGACAGCGCGGATCTCGGCCAGATCGCGCAGGAGGGGATCGGAGGCGGTCCCGGCGGCCCGCTCGAACCAGCCGGCCGCAGCGTCGCGATCGCCCTGTTCGAGCGCCAGCGCGCCACGCTGCATCATCGCCAGCGCGGGATAGCCGGCGGCCCCCTCTTCGGCCAGCGTCTCGAATCCCGCGGCGGCCACGGACAGCTGATCATTGCCCGCAGCACGCATCGCCGAGATGAAGGTTTCGGACGACGCCTCGCGCTGGGACATCTGCCACGCCTGCCAGCCCTGATAGCCGGCTGCACCGGCGATGATCGCCAGCGCGGCGCCCAACGCCCAAGGCCCGTATTTCCTGAGGAGATCCTGGTACTTGTCCCGGCGAAGTTCTTCGTCGACTTCTTCGAAAATATCGACCACGTCGATGCGGCTCCGTGTTGTGTGCGGCAATGCCCAATGAATGTGCGCGGGACCCTAGCGTCAGCCGCGCCGAGCGGCAACAGAACTCAACCGTCCTTGCGGACCAGGTTGTAGACCTGTTCGCCGGCGGGGAAGCTGCGATTACGCACTTCCTGGGCATAAAGCGCCACTGCGGCATCGGTGCGTTCGGCCATATTGTCATAGCGCTTGACGAATTTCGGCGTCCACTCGAACACGCCCAGCATGTCGGGTGTGACCAGGATCTGGCCGTCACAGGCCGCCGATGCGCCGATCCCGATGGTCGGCACGGAGACGGTCTGTGTGATCTCGCGCGCGAGGTCCTCGGCCACGCCTTCGATGACAATAGCAAAGGCACCGGCATCGGCTGTGGCGGCAGCCTCGTCGATAACGCGCTGGCGTTCGACATCGGTCCGGCCCTTGGCCTTGAAACCGCCTTCCGCCAGAGCCGCCTGGGGCCTCAGGCCGATATGGCCGATCACCGGGATCGATCGCTGGGCCATGAAGTCGATGGTCTCCGCCGCATAGGTGCCGCTTTCGATCTTGATCGCCTGGCACCCCGTCTCCGACATGATGCGGGCGGCATTGTCGAAAGCCTGTTGCGGCGAGCGCTCATAGCTGCCGAAAGGCATGTCGACGGCCACGAGGGCCCGCTTGGCACCGCGCATGACGGCCTGGCCATGCAGGATCATCATCTCCAGGGTCACGCCGATCGTGGAATCGAGCCCGTGCACGACCATGCCGACACTGTCGCCGACCAGCAGCAGGTCGCAGTGCGGGTCGAGGAGACGCGCCATCGGGGCGTCATAGGCGGTGAGGCAGACGACGGGCTCGCCGCCCTTGCGGGCGCGGATTTCGGGCGCCGTGATCCGGCGGGTCTTGGATTGGGCGGACATGATTTGCGCGTCTCCGGTGGTTTAGCGGAGCCTAGCGCACCATGCTGCAGCGCAAAAGCCTGTGCTTGAAATATCTGCGTCGTCAGGCAATGCGGCGCGGCAGGATTGCAGCCACGAAACCCACCGCCACGGCCATTGCGCCGGCCGCCATTACTTCCGGCGACATCAGGAAGCCGGCTGTGGCCATCAGCCCTTCTGACGGCAACTGGACATTTCCGAACAGGTTCTCCAGCTGCGTCCCGGCGATCGCCGAGCCCGTGGACCCGGCCCCGCCCAGGATCAGTACGCGCTTGCGGTCGGGATTGGCGAGCCGCTCCATGACACGCCTGGCGAAGGCATCGCTCTCCGTCTCGCGCTCGAGCGGCGCGGCGGCGTCCGCAAAGGCCGCCTTCAGCCTCTGATCGAATGCATCGTCCATGGTCATGACGCCATCACCTCCGACTCGTGGAAGTAGGCCTGGAGTTTGGCCCGCCCCCGGTTCACATGCGACTTCACCGTTCCCAGCGGCATGCCCGTCGCCTCGGCCGCTTCGGAATGCGACAGGCCACAGGAATAACACATCACCACAAGGGTACGCTCTTCTTCCTTCAATGTGGCCAGGGCCCGGTCGAGATCAACCACATTGCCCATGTCGCGCGGCGCTTCGGTATCCTCGATACCGCTCTGGAGCTTTTCCATCGCCCGTTCCGTCGACTTGCGCTTTCGCGCGGACTTCAGGAACTCGGTATAGGCGATCGAGCAAAGCCAGGACTTGAACGTGCCGGTCCCCTTAAAGGACCCGATCTTCTCATAGGCCCGGATAAAGGCGTCCTGCGCCAGATCGTCAGCCAGGGCGTGATTGCGGCACATGCGCTGCAACATCGCCCGCACCAGGCCCTGATGGCGCCGGACCAGTTCCCCGAACGCTGCCGGATTCTTCGTGGCAACGACCAGGGCGACAAGTTCTTCATCCGGCGCCATCATCGGCACGCCCCCTGAATCCGGCTCAGTCTTTCTTCTTGTTCAGCAGGCCAAAGCCCAGCAGCACCAGACCGATAAAGCCCGGGAAGGCCGACATGCCGAGGAAGACCATCAGCGTCTCTCGGTCACCGTCACCGAATTCCATGGCCGAGATCGTCCAGCCGAACACGATCAGTGCCAGGGCCACCGCGACCAGGATCGCCCCTGACTTCGTGTCGCCGTTCGAATCCTTGCGCGGCATGCCCAGGGCCCGGATCGTTTCCGGGGTCATCTGCTGGCCTGACCGGATCGCCTCCTGCACCGTCAGCAGTGTGGCCTTGCGCTTTTGCGTGCCGGCGTTGACCGCGATGAAGACGATCAGCACAACCATCGCGAACAAGCTCACCGGGACAATGATTTCAACACCCATTTCAACCTCCGTTGCCGGCAGCACTGCGCCGCCTTTGTCCCCTTGATGCACCGGGACCCGAATTCGGATGCAGGCGGACTATCCGATGATCGCCACGCCGAACAGATACATGTGTGTATTGATCAGGACCAGTGCCGCCAGGACCCCCAGGACAATGGCCGTCAGGTCGCCGCCCCATCCCTTGACCACCGGTGGCGGCGTCTCGCGCATCCAGGCCGAGACGAAGGTGATCGACGACCAGACGAAGAAACCGCCGAACAGAAGCATCGCGGCCAGTTCGCCATTGGCGAGAAGATGCGCGCCCGACCACAGGACCACGCCCGCCAGCATGGGGTGGCGCACCCAGCGGCGGATATGCCCGGGCGCGTAGGCCGAAACGATCAGGATCAGCCCCAGCGGGACCGCCGCAAAGGCGACATGCCGCGACCAGGCCGGTGGCGCCCACACGGCGATGCTGGGATGGGCCAGTATCTTGCCGTAGATGATCAGCGCGAACCCGATCAGCGAGATCGCCGTGTAGGCCAGCTTGTATGGCCCCTCGCCCAATCGCGCCTGCAGCGCCGGCCGCGCGCCCGGTATCACCCGCAAGAAGTGGACGCCAAGAAACAGGACAAGACCTGTGACCAGGACCAGCATGAGCACCTCCCCGTTGCTTCCCCGCAACTATAGGCGATTCATCCTTCTGTCAGGGACAAAACCGGCGAGGATGCTGGCTGCCGTCTAGAACAGGCGCAGCGCCGGCCAGCGGATTGTGCGCGTCAGCCAGGCATGCCCGGCAAAGGCGATCAGGCCGGCCACGCCCAGGACCAGGAACAGGTCGTAGAGCGTTCCGCCCAGCGCCGCGGCGATCCCGTCGAGCACGGGCGCAAGCAGCACGGCACCGATCAGCAGCAGGGCCGCCGCCAGCAATCTCAGGGCCAGGTCCACACGGAAGCGACGCAATGCCACCTTCTCCATCACCGCCAGGCGGAACCGGGCATCGGCCGCCGGCGCCTCGCCGGCCCGGAAGAAGGCGTTGAGCGGATCGGCGCCTGTCATATCGGAGTCCGTCATTCGCTCACTCCCAGCAGTTCACTCAGCCGGGCACGGCCGCGGCTGACATGCGATTTTACCGTACCCAGCGGCATATCCAAGACCGCTGCGGCATCTCCGTGCGTCCAGCCGCCGGCCAGGCAGAGGGCCACGCAGGCGCGCTGGTCCGGCGTCAATTGCGCCAGGGCCTGCTGCATGGCCAGCGCCATCTCGGTCTGCGGCGTATGCGCGTCCGGCCGCATATCCTGGTATTCGTGATCGCGTTTGCGCGAGCGGGCCATCGAGCGTGCCCGCCCCTTGGCCTTGCGCCAAGCAATCGCGAACAGCCAGGTTTTGAGCCGGCCGCCCTCCTTGAGCGTGCGTAACCGCGTCCAGGCGCCCAGAAAGACCTCCTGGGCCATGTCGTCGGCATCGGTCTCGTCCACGCAGATCCGCCGCAGGAACCCCCGGACCGGTGCCTGATACCGGTCCACAATGCGGGCGAAGGCGGTGTCCGAGCCCGACCGGGCCGCCGCGACCAGCGCGGCGTCCGTCGGTTCCCCCGGCATCTAGCCGCCCTTGCGTCCGCCGGAGAAGATTGCCGCAGCCAGGAAGGCCAGAGACAGCACGCCCAGGACCATGGACACAAAATACATTTCTTCGCCTACGCCATTGATCATTTCCGTATAGCCGGCATAGGCGAAGACGCTCGCGAGGCCCGCAAACAGGATAACCAGAAAGGCGTGGCCGCCGCCCTTGCGCTCCGTCGGATCGCTCGCCGTCCAGTCATTGGGGTCGTGATCGGCCTTGTCGAGCGAGGCGAGCAGATCGGCCGGGGGTTCCTTGCCCGCAGCGGTATAGCTCTTGATCAGGTCGATCTTTGCCTGGGTGCGCTTGTACCGCATGAAGCTGCCCCAGCCGGCCGCCACGAAAAAGGCGAGCGGAAACAGGAGCCACCAATAGCTGTGAAACAGTTCGTTCATCGATTTGTCCCTCTTGCAATCCGGCACCGTCGGGGCGCCTGTCACCCCTTAGTCGCCACCGGTGGCGCTCCTGGATGCAGGCCTGCAGACATTTATTCCTGCGGCGGGGTCCAGCAGCAGCCCTCGACGAACCGCACGCCCTCGCCGTCCTCCGCATCGACATAGGCCCGCCAGCCATACTGCCGGTCGCTCATGCCGTCGGAACACATGCCCTCGGTGACAACGGCAACACCGCCCGCTTCGCCCCCGAAACGGTAGACGAAGGGCTGGAAGCGGCCGCTGGCCGTGCGGGATTCGCTCACCGCAATCGCCCGCTCCTCACCCAGCGACATCATGTCATGATAGCGGCCCGTACCGTCGGTCCCGATATCCAGCCCCCAGAAGGGCTCCGTGCCGGCACAGCGAAATCCGCCCGGCGCGCCCTGCCCCGGAATCGGCGTCCGGTCCATCGCCGCCAGATAGGCCAGGCTGACCCAGCCTTCACCGCCGCGGACGACAACGCGGCCCCAGCCATGCCGCGTCTCCAGTACTTCCACCATGCGTGCATTGGGCGACAGGGTGGCCACGATGGCGGAGGTCGGACTGGGCGTCTCGCGGATGTTCAGCACATCGGTCTGATCGACATTGACCACACGATGCACGTCCGGCCGGGCGTGGGCCGTGCCGGCGGTCAGGCCGCTCAACGCGGCGCAAAGCGCAGCGACTGCTGTCGGTTTCATGACTTACTCCCCGTTGCGGGAGCACTCTAACGAAGGCCCGTGGCGCCGGCCAGAACGCCGGTCTGCCGGCACCACGGCCCCGCCTGCTAGAACGGCAATTGCGTGAAGTCCGGCAGATCGACCACGATGTCCTGGTCCTCTACCGGCTCTCCCCGCATGAAGCGATGCATCGCCTCGTGCACGTCCGGCGAGCTCATGAAGAGATTGTGCCCGGCATTGCGAACCGTCACCCGGGTCACATTGGCGAGCCCGGCAACGGCTGCCGCCTGGCCTTCCGGATAGGTGCGCCCGTCCAGCGTTCCGGTGAGCAGCAGGACCGGGGTGTCGCCCGCGGGCGGCGCGCGGAAATCCTCGCCCAGGTCGAACCCGTCCCAGACGCCCCGGATCTGCGGCATGGGGAAGTTGAGATATCCACCGACGAGCCCGGTTTCCGCTTGCCGGGTAAATTCGGCCAGCCGCGCATCGGAGATGCCGGAAGCCAGGTCCATCGCAGTCGGCATGGCGCTGAGCGTCAGGGGTTCGCCCGGCGTGTGGAAGCGCTGCAACAGACCGATGGCCAGGCCGGGATCGCCGGCATCGAGCGAGGCGTAGAGGGCCATCAGTATCGCGGCATAGTGCGGATCGGATATCAGGGAGGAGGCGAATTCCTGCATGTGCCGGCGCTGCAGCAGGAAGGGCGCCGTCGAACCATCCGCCTGCGGGATGTGCAGCAGCATCGGCGCGGCCTCGAGCCGGTCATGCACGCGGCGCATCAGGCCGGCAATGTCGGGATAGGCGGTGGCCGCCGCCGGTTGCGTATCGACGGCCGCCTGGAGCCGCCCGAAATAGGCGTCGGTATGGGCCGGCATCTTCACCGTCTGGTCCAGCCCTTCCGCGCTGGCGATGACGACGCGGTCGATCTCGCCGGGGATGTCCTTCAGCGCGGCCAGGGCCAGGTGGCTGCCATAGGAAATTCCCCACAGTGCCACCCGCTCGGCGCCCAGATGCACGCGCAATGCGGAGATATCCTGTATGCTTTCGGCGGTCGTGTAGCCCTCGATGGCGACGCCCTCGCCGCGCCAGTACTCCCCGCACTCCTCGACCGCCGCCCGGTAGGCGCCGGCATAGGCCGTGTCACTCACCGCTTCCGTCTCCGGCACCAGGACCGACGACGTGCAGCGCGGCAATCCGGTGGACCCGCCCGTACCGCGCTGGTCGAAGGCGATGACGTCGCCATGCTGGCGCATCGCCATGAACAGCGGGAAGCGATGAGCCCGCGCCGTGCCGCTGCCCGAACCGCCGGGCCCGCCGGCGAGGTAGACAATGGGCGGCCCTTCGCTCGTCCCGGTGGCGGGAAAGCGGATGTAGGAGATACGGATGGTCCGGCTGTCCGGATCCGACCGGTTCTCCGGCACATCGACATGGCCCTGAAAGGCCTCGACGCTTTCTCCGCTCTGCGCGGTAAAGACGATCGGCTCTTCCGCATAGGCGGAGATATTCAGGCCGGCCGCGCCCAGAAGGGCGGCGGCAAAGTTTCTGACAAGCTGCATCTGACAATTTCCCGTTCTGTGTAGGCCCTCGGCATGCATTCAGACTGGACCGGCAGACCCCCGCCGGCACGGCCCGATCTGTCAACGGTGCCGGCGGACCGGCAAACGGCATCGGCCTTCGGCGGGCGGCGCGCTAAACTGGATGAATGAAACGCTCCATCCCGATCCTCGCCCTCCTCCTTCTGCTCCTGGCACCGCAGGCCCCTGCCCAGGTGCCAATCCTGGTCGACACCGCGACGGTGCGCGCGTGTCCGGCCGGCGGGGCCATGCTGCCGCCGGCCGATTTCACCGGTCCGGACTGTATCGTCACCGACCTCTGGTCACTGGACCCGCAAGGGCGGGAATTGTGGGTCGAAGCCCGGCTCGTTCCCGGTGCCGGACATCTCGCCGGTGAAGCGCCGCTCGGCCTTGCGGTCTCGGGCAAGATGTCGTCGGAGGTCTGGCTCAACGGCACCCGTCTCGGCGCCAACGGCCGGCCCGGCCCGGATCGCGCCAGCGAGATCCCCGGACAGATGGATGCGATCTTCTACGTACCGCGCAGCCTGGTGCGCGAAGGCGAAAACACGGTGGTGATGCACGTGTCCGCCATGCACGGCTTCCTGCGGCTGGCGGCGCCGGTGCACGGCGTGATGCTGACCGCCTATGGCGATCCGGTCCAGCGCATAGCCCTGGCCTACTGGCCGGCCCTGATCACCTTCGGCTGTTTCGTCCTGGGCTTTCTGTTCTTCGGCGTCATGGCGGTTCGCGACGAAGACCGGGAAGGCTCGGCCCTGCTCGCCCTGGCCTCCTTCTTTGCGGGCGGGCAATTGCTCAGCGAGGCCAGCCGCGGCCTGTTTGCCTATCCCTATCCTTTCCACGATTTCCGTCTGGTCCTGATCGTCGGCTTTGCCTTTGCCTTCGGTCTTTGTCTCAACGCCTATCTGTTGCAGAAACTCTCCGGTCTCCGGCTGCGCGCCCGGGGATTGCGCCTGGCCGGGATTGCGCTGGTAATGCTGGGCGTTGTGGCACTCACACCCGGTTTCGACGGCAAGACCGGCTACACCCTGCTGACCGCGACGGGAATCGGCGCCGCCTGGTGCGCGCTGTGGACCTGGCAGCGCAAGCCCGGTGCGTGGATCTATCTGGCTTTGATGACGGGTTTTGCGGCCCTTGTGCCCGTGTTCCAGGGCGAGTTTCTGGATCTCTATTTCTTCATCGCCAGCGCGGCCCTGCTGCTCTTCCTGTTCTACCGCCAGGCCCTCACCCTGGTTCGGGACCGGCAGCGGCGGCGGGCCGAGGAATTGCGCGCCCAGCGCCTGGAAACCGCCCTTGCCGAGGCGCGCCAGCGGCTGGCGCCGGCCCAGTTGCAGCTGGTCAGCGCCGGGCGTGTCGACTATGTCGCAACCGACCGTATCGTCCAGCTCAAGGGCGCGGGCGATTATGTCGAAGTCCACTTCCAGGACGGGCGCACGGCCCTCTACAACGGATCGCTGACGGGTCTGGAAGACGAGCTGCCGGGCACATTCCTGCGCGTGCACCGTTCCCACATCGTCAATACCGCCTTTGTCAGCGCCCTCGAACGCGATGGCTCCGGCATCGGCCGCCTACTGCTATCCAATGGAACCGACGCGCCGGTCAGCCGGCGCATCATGCCGAAGGTGAGGAGTGCGCTGGCTGCGGAATGACCTCCGCGCCCTGCATTCGAAAACCGCCCGGGCTGATCAACAGCGGCCAGCCCGTAATTGCGCGGCCGCCCGGCTAGTGACCGTCCATGGCTTCGCCTCGCCCGGATGCGGGCACCGGTGTCTCGAACGTGCCCGCTTCCAGCTCGGCGATCTGGCGGCGCACCCAGTCCGCGACGGCCGCGCTGGGCAGGAGGCCGCGGCCTTCCGCGACATAGTCCAGACCTTCGAGCACCTCGCCGTAGGGCCCGAAACCGGACAGGCGGTAGGGCACGACCAGGACCCGGCCCTCGTCTTGCGACGCCGCAGCGACCCAGTCCCGGATACGGACCTCCGCAGCCGCGCGCGCCTCGGGCCAGTCCTCGCGCAGGGTCTCCACACGCACCTCGCGCACCGGCATGGCATAGCGCACCGCGTCGGCACGGGCATCGATCCACTCGATCCAGCGCGCATTCTCGGCGTCGTCACCCGGTCCGTGCGCCAGGATGAGGACGCTTTCGTTTTCCGGGTCCTCGCTCATGGCCCGCACGCGTTCGACCAGAACGGCACCCATTTCCGGCGCTTGCGCGAGGCCCCGGGTCGTCAGGGCGAAATCGGCATCGCTCTCCAGGCGCCAGTACTCCATGCGGTGGCCGTGATGCCCCGTCGCCGCCTGCCAGTCCTGCGGCCGCGCCGGCGCGCCCGGCTCCAGGCCGAGGATCCGACGGGTGCGCTCATGCCAGCTCTCGCCGGAGATGAAGATGCGCACCACGCCGATCCGCTCGGCCCCGCGCTCTTCCAGCCGGTCGACCGCCTGCTGCAGACTGACCGCATCGGCCATGCCGAAGGCGAGTTCGAGCCTGTGATCTCCGGCCACGGGTGCGAGCATGGTCTCCACCGAGGCATTCCAGGCCTCGCTACCGCCATGCGCCATGACAAGAACGCCGAAATCATCGTCCTGCGCCTGGCCCGTCGCGGCCATGGAGAGCGAGGCGGAAACAGCGGCAATCAGGGTCTTCATCGAATTCTCCGGGACGAAAGGATTTCCCGGCGTACTGCAAATGGTTCGCAGAAACAAGGCCCGCCGCGGCCGTCAATAGTGCGGCGGGGTCCGGCCCTCCGGCAGCGGCGCCTGTTCCTCCAGCATGTCGATGCGCGACATCAGCTTGTCGATCCGGCGCGTCAGGCGGGCGATCTCCTGTCGCTGTTCGACGGCCACCTGATTGAGTTCCTCGAGCGTCAATTCCTGGTGCGCCAGATGGCTTTCCAGCCGCTCGAGACGGTCGGTCCTGATTTCCGTCATTCCGGCTCCTCCCGGCTGTGTGTGTCCGCGACCAGGTCGCAGGGTTTCATAGGGTCACAGCGGGGCCGGCTGCAAGCCGGTTAAGCGCCCATCCGCCGGCATAAAGCCCCAGGCCGAAAACCGCATGCGTGACCAGAGTGTGCAGACGGGCAAGGCCCGGGCGCGGCGTGCGGCTGGCGGCGATGCCGGCTCCGAAACAGGGCTGCATGAGGAAAAACGGGGCCACGGCACTGCCGGTACCGACGATCAGCGCCGGCAGGAGCCGCGGTTCGGCAAGCCAGCCCGGCCCCCACAATACGACCAGAATGCCGGCAAAGCCGATCCCGGTGGCGTAGTGGGCAATCCAGCCCAGTGCCCGCTCGTGCCTGACCGGCGGCGATGCCGATATCGGGCGATGGACCAGGCGGCCATGCCTCATATGCCCCAGCCAGCGGCCCACCAGCGCATAGTCCAGCGGCGGCACACCGAAGACTTTCCGGCGCAGCCAGGCCCAGGCATCCATCACCGCTGTTGCGGCAAGGCCGATTGCCGGGATGGCGATCCAGTCCGGACCGGGGGCCGTCATGCCCGTTTCCCCTCTGCGCGCGCTTCGATCAGCCAGCAGGCTGCGGTAAACCTCACCTCGCCGCCGCTGACATAGCGGTCGAAGGCGGGCCGGATGGCGGCCAGTACGTCCTCGCGCCGGCCGGGCTCGATGCCGGGAAGGATGCGGCCGACCGGACCGAGCCGGGCAAGATATGTGGAAAGTTCGGCCGCGTCGAAGCGGCAAGGCGTGTCGACCGGACGGATATCGATATCCTGCCAGCGTGCCGCAGCGAGCATGTTCCGGGTCCGCCCGGCATCGGCCAGGGCGAACTGCCCCGGCGCATCCGGCTGCAATTCCGGCAGTTCCGGCAGGAGCGGTGCGGCCGCTTCGGCAGCAGCCGTCATGAACGGGTTTTCCGCCGGCGAGCGCCAGGCCAGCAGCCGCATGGGCGCACCGGGCGTGGACGCAAGGTTGATATTGGAGAAAGCCTCCACTGCCCCGTCGAAGAACATCACACCGAACCGCGACTGTATCCGGTCATAGGCCTCGGGCTCGAACCGGTAGCGCTGGGCATCGGCACAGATGAAGTCGGCGGCAATGCGCGCCTTTTCCGCCCGTTGCCGGGCGGCATCGATCATGGGACGGGAAATGTCGATGCCCGTTGCCCGGCCTGCGGGACCCAGCCGCCCGGCCGCGGCAAGGACCGTGCTGCCGGTTCCGCAACCGATATCAAGCAGGCTTTCGCCCCGGCCGGCCGGCAGGGTTTCGACGAGCAGATCCTCCAGGGGGCTGAATATCCGGTCGAGCAGGGCCTGCGTTTCGACCCATTGGTGGCCGGCGACGCCGTTCCACAGGGCCGAGTGGTCTTCCGCCAGATTGCCGTTGTCGTCCATGCCAGCCTCCTTTTGCGCTTGTGATCGGGACGGATTGCGCGCACCCTGCCACTTCAAGTCAACTTGAGGTCAAGCATGCGGGATCTGGACATTGCAGAGGTCGCCCGGATGTCGGGCGTTCCGGCTTCAACCCTGCGCTATTACGAGGAAAAGGGGCTTGTAGCCTCGATCGGGCGGCGTGGACTGAAACGCCTCTTCGACCCCGGCATCTTGGACCGGCTGGCCCTGATCGCACTGGGCCGGGCCGCCGGCTTCTCGCTCGACGAGATCGGCGGCATGTTCGGTCCCGGCGGCGAGCCGCGGATCGATCGCAGCCGCCTGGCCGAAAAGGCCGAAGAGATCGGCCGCACCATCGACCAGCTGACCGCGATGCGTGAGGGGCTGCGCCACGCCGCCGGGTGCAAGGCGCCCAGCCATCTGGAATGCCCCACCTTCCGGCGGCTGATGCGGATCGCCGTCCGGGGCGGACTGGGCGAACCGGTGCCGTCGGCGGCGCCGCGGCGGCGCGGCTGACGGGCCGGCCGCACACCGGCGGGCTCGACGCCGCGGCCGCAGCAGTCGAATATGCCCGCCTGAGGATCACGGAAAGGATGTGGTGTGGCTTCCATCTACGACTTCACGGCGACCGGTATCGACGGCAAGGAGGTCGCCCTCGCCGACTATCGCGGCAAGGTCTTGCTGATCGTCAACACGGCGTCGAAATGCGGTTTCACACCGCAGTACGAGGGGCTGGAGACGCTCCACAAGGACTTGCAGGACAAGGGCCTCGTCGTGCTGGGCTTTCCGTGCAACCAGTTCGGCAATCAGGAGCCGGGCGATGCCGGGGAGATCGCGAATTTCTGCAAGCTCACCTATGACGTGAACTTCCCCATGTTCGCCAAGATCGACGTCAATGGCGAGAACGCGGCCCCGCTCTATGAATTCCTCAAGCGCGAGGCCAGGGGGTTGATGGGCTCGAAGGCGATCAAGTGGAATTTCACGAAATTCCTGGTCGATCGCGACGGCCATGTGGTCAAGCGTTTCGGCCCGCAGGAGACCCCGGAAAAGCTCCGCGGGGCGGTGGAGGCCCTGCTCTAGATCCGCCAGGCTGCCGGCCGGCCGGCAGCCGTCAGGACAATGCCGATTGCCGTCGCCGCAGCGCCACGTATTCGCGCAACAGGCCGACACGCCGCGGCCGGAAACTCTCCGTGCCGCGCTCCAGGCGTTCGATCCGGGCGACGTGAAAGACGCGATAATCCTGCCGCAGCCGGCAATAAGCCAGCAGCATCAGCGTTTCCTCGCCATAGGACAGACCCAGCGGCCAGATCGTACGCTCGGTGCGCTGCTCCTTGAGGTCGCGATAGGTCATGATGAGGGAGGTTTCCTCCCAGCATGCCTCGCGCAGCATGCCCATATCCACCCGGACCGGCGGCCGGTGGCCGGCGGGAAACCAGGCGCGCATCACCGAATGCAGGGCCTGACGCGACTGGCTGTCCGGCAGCGTGGCGATGATGCGGGCGAGCGCGTCGCGGCCGGCGGCCGTCAGCGCCGCGTCACCTATCCGCTCCAGTCCGCCGACGGCCAGCGTCAGCGCCTCGATCTCCAGTCGCGAAAAACTCTGCGGCGGCAGAGCCGGATCCTCGGTCAGCGTGTAGCCGACGCCCGCGGCCCCGTCGATCAATGCGCCGCCCGCCCGCAGCGTGGCAATGTCACGATAGAGCTGCCGCGGGGATACGCCGGTCTCTTCGGCCAGGCGCGCAGCGGTGACCGGCGCCGGCAGGCGCCGCATCGTGTCCATCAGACGCATCAGCCGGTCGGTGCGCGCCATCATCCCTCCTGCCGTAATCTGTCAGCAGTACGGGTTTAGAACACGGGCATCGCCAACCAAAGGAAAAACCCCATGCCCACTCTCTATCATTCCCCCATGAGCCGCTCCTCCGGCATCGTCACCCTGATCGACGAGCTCGGCGCCGATGTGGAGATCCGCGAAGTGAGCATTCCGCGCCGGGATGGAAGCGGTGAGCCCGACCCGGCCAATCCCCACCCGGAAAAGAAGGTGCCCTATCTGGTCGACGGGGCCGAAACGGTGCGCGAACGCGGCGCCATCATGCTCTATCTCACCGACACGTATCCCGAGGCCGGCCTGGGCCCGATCGAGGGCGAACCCGGGCGCGGCGAGTACCTGTCATGGCTGTTCTACTATCAGGGCGTGATGGAGCCGGTCTTCATCCTGCACTGGGCCGGCCTGTCGCACCCTGCGATCGCTGCCAGCCTGCGGGACATGGACACGATGCTTGCCCGCCTCACCGAGGCGCTGAAGAAAGGCCCCTGGCTGCTCGGCGAGCAATATTCCGCCGCCGATCTTTTATGCTCCAGCCCCTTCCAGTGGTTCTCCGACCTCCTGCCGGACAATCCGGAAATCCGCGACTGGGTGGCCCGCTGTGCCGACCGGCCGGCAGCAAGGCGGACGGCCGAACGGGATGCGGCGGCGCTGCAGCCGGGCTAGGACCCGGCGCGGCGCGGGCTGCGGCGCTTCGGAGCGGCCGGTTCGGGCGCTTCGGCCTCGCGGGCCAGGCGGGCGGCGCGCAGCCTGTTCGTCAGGGCCGTGCGCGCATCGCTCTCTTCCTTGAGATATTCGCGCACCGTGGCGTCGGTGATGTCGGCCTTCGACTTCGACGTCGGGGATTTCAGCTTGAAGAGGCTATCGGCCTCGGTTCTGTCGACCATGAAGCGGTCTCCTTGAAAAGGGTCTGACAAACACAAAAAGGCCGGGCTGATGCCCGGCCTTTCCGATTGCCGATCCGGCGCGCCGGCAACCAGCCGCCGGATGCGCCGGATACCTAGACGGTTTCCAGATTGTCCGCGGCGCTCTTGCCGGAGCGCTTGTCCTGGACGACGTCGAAGGAGATTTTCTGGCCTTCGGACAGCGGCGGCAGGCCGGCACGCTCGACGGCGGTGGCGTGGACGAAGACGTCCGTGGAGCCATCTTCCGGAGCGATGAAACCGAAGCCTTTGGTGGTATTGAAGAATTTAACGGTACCAGTAGCCATGACGAGATCCTTTCAATCAGTCACGTGTAGGTGGGCCCGGTCGGCCGTGTGCCGACAGATACCCGAAGTGTCGAAATTGGAAGGAAGAGCGTCAGGGGGGCGAAAAACCGCGCCCGGAAGTTTCGTCAATCAAGTTCGATGACGGACATATAGGCCGGGACTGTGTCCGAAACAAGGCGGTTGTTTTTTTGGGGGGCGAAATCGCCTCCCACTGTCATCCCGGCCGGATGGCCCGCGCATGCGGGCCGTAGTGCCGGGACCCATAAACGCGAGCGTAGGCCGGAGGCAGGCGCGGTTCTGCCGCTGCCAACATCCGGAAGAAAGCGAGTCTATGGGTCCCGGACTTCCGCCCTGCCTACGCAGGGCATCCATCCGGGATGACAGTGGTGGGCAAATCGGTGAGCGTCACCGGCTTTTCTCAGATAGGTACCTCAGTTCGTGGAAAGATGAGTTCTTTCAGGTACCGAACTGCGTAGATTTCTGGATTATCTTGATCGGGCGAAAGGTAATAGAGGTCATCATGAAAGCCATATCGAGAGAGCACGCGACTTCAGAATGCGAAAAAATTCTGCATGAATCTAAGGCGTACAATATCCAACACTCCATATGTCCCAGCCAAAACCAGACCATCGATCTATTTTTGGAGAGACGGTGTGAGCTAGAGGGGGCTTATCTCGAAATTTTTTCGAAGCTAGCTGACTACCCGGAGGCATTTAAAGAAATTTTGGAGCTAGTCACACGTGCAGGCAAATTATGGAGTCTTGAAGAATGGTCAAAGGCTCGACAAGATCGCAAGGAACTCGAGAGCATCAATCTAAAAATTGAATCCGCCGCAAAAGAATTGGCCAATTTGATTCACGAAAGAAAAATCATAAATAATCGATCACATTTTTCAATAGGCAACCTACACAATATAGTAAACGTAATAGAGAAGGCGTCTAAAAACAATTATGTATATAAATTCCACCTGCGCGAGCCCCTACTCGCACTTCGCGCACGGTTCGACTATAAGTACTGGCCGACGGTGGAGGAATGCTGCATGGCGATCGCATCTGACGCGTCTGAAAGCGTACCAAACGCCAATAACGCGGTTGCCGAGGCGGTCACTAGAAGCCAAAGAAACTCGAAAGCAGACTTCTTCAAGGCACTTCTGGTCGATATCGATGAACTTCTAGAAGACTTTCCTTTTGAAATTCCTGATAATTTCAAGCTATCGGACGAAACTATCGCCACGCTAGGAAACTGCATTCTCGAACTGGAAGCTAATTCTCTCGTAGATGGTCAATATATCAAACGACTCCGACAGGGGATGCGCCATCGTTCGGACTGAACCCGCGCGCCACTATTGGTGATCTTCGTGACCACGCGACCCCAAAACCCCCTCTTCGACGCAGCGGATGAGACGCGGGGTGAGACTTCCTATCTCACTCCACCTCGGCGTCATTTCGCCCAGATGATCCGTAAAAGCGGGATGCACCGCCGGGCCATACAAACCGATCCAGAAGCAGGCACGATCCCCGCTGCAAGTCTCTAGAGAAAAATGAGTTTATGGACCCCAGTCCGCTTTCTTACCCGTTTACGGGATAACGTACGCTCGCTCTTCAATCCGGTCAGGGTTTGGAGGGATTAGGATGACCTCGTCAAATACCCCTTTGTCGACCTTGGCGTCCTTGAAGAGCTCTCGGTCAAAATCATCGAGTCCATGGGCCACGTGATCTACGAGTACGAGCATCCAATTGCGGTACTTTTGTTTGCGAGGTGCAATTTTTTTGCTCTTTTCCTGAATGGCGTGCTCGACGCTCTTTGAAAGGATTTCCAAGAGCCACCCACCAGATGAATCATCAAAACCCCCGCCCAAGACGAACTGACGCCCCAAAGGCTTTGAAGCTTTTACGATTTCGACTTGGACAGTACCCGCCACACGCTGCCAGGTAGACGTTGCGAAGTCACCAGCAAGAAACTCATTCAAGGTTTGAACTAGAGCGCTCTGAAGGACCTTTCGCTTTGGCAGAGGGCGATCAAATTTAATCAAAACAAAGTAGCTGTCGGCACGCCCTTTCGTCTCAAACTTCTCAAGAACTTGACGCACCGTCTTCCACAGCGGAACGGCCGCTTCTTCTATACTCGCAACCTTCCCACTTGACGACTGCACCAGTTGATCAATTCGGCGCACCTCTACAGCAAGCGAGCCATCACAAACGAAATCAGGGGGCACATTTCCGTCGGGCTCGTACTCAATCTTCGCCCAACCTTGACGTTCCAAAAAGACTTTCACCAAAGCTTCGGATCGATCCATCCCCTACTCCCACTCAATCGTCCCCGGTGGCTTGCTGGTCACATCATACACCACCCGGTTCACGCCGCGGCATTCATTGATGATCCGGGTTGCCACGCGGCCGAGGAAATCGTGCTCGAACGGGTAGTAATCCGCCGTCATGCCGTCCACCGATGTCACCGCCCTGAGCGCCAGCACATGGTCGTAGGTGCGTTCGTCGCCCATCACGCCGACGGTGCGCACGGGCAGGAGGACCGAGAAGGCCTGCCAGATCTTGTCATAGAGGCCTTCCTTGCGGATCTCGTCGATATAGATCGCGTCGGCCTTGCGCAGGATGTCGGCCTTTTCCTTCGAGACGGCGCCGGGGATGCGGATGGCCAGGCCCGGCCCCGGGAAGGGGTGACGGCCGACGAAGGCTTCGGGCAGGCCCAGCTCACGGCCCAGCGCCCGTACCTCGTCCTTGAACAGTTCGCGCAGGGGTTCCACCAGACCCATATTCATGCGTTCGGGAAGGCCGCCGACATTGTGGTGCGACTTGATCGTGACGGAGGGACCGCCATCGAAGGAAACACTTTCGATCACGTCCGGATAGAGCGTGCCCTGGGCCAGGAAATCGGCGCCGCCGGCCTCCTTCGCCTTTTCCTCGAACACGTCGATGAAGAGCTTGCCGATCGTCTTGCGCTTAACTTCCGGATCCTCGACCCCGTCGAGAGCCTTGAGGAACATGTCTTCCGCATCGGCATGGATGAGCGGGATGTTGTAGTGTTCGCGGAACAGGGTCACCACCTCCTCCGCCTCGCCCAGCCGCATCAGGCCGGTATCCACGAAGACGCAGGTCAGCTGGTCGCCGATCGCCTCGTGCAACAGCACGGCGACGACCGAGCTGTCCACGCCGCCGGAGAGGCCGCAGATCACTCGTCTGTCGCCCACCTGTTCGCGGACTTTCAGGATCGCCTCGTCCTTGAAGGAGGCCATCGACCAGTCGCCGGAAAGGCCGGCAATCGTGTGGGTGAAATTCCTCAGCAGGGCGGCGCCGCGCGGCGTGTGCACGACTTCCGGGTGGAATTGCACACCATAGAATTTGCGGTCCTCGTCGGCGATCGCGGCAAAGGGTGCATGGCCGGACCTGGCAATCACCTTGAAGCCCGGCGGCAGGGCCGAGACGCGGTCGCCATGGCTCATCCACACGCGTTCTTCGTGACCGACGGGTCCGAACCCCTCGAACAGCGGGCTGTCCTCGATCAGGGTGATGTCGGCGCGGCCGAATTCGCGATCGTCGGAGGCTTCCACCGATCCGCCCAGCTGGGCACACATCGTCTGTTCGCCATAGCAGATGCCCAGCACCGGTATCCCGCGGGTAAACACGCTCTCGTCGGCGCGGGGGGAATTGTCCCAGTGCGTGGAATGCGGCGACCCCGACAGGATGATCGCCCTGGGATCGAAATCGTCGATAAAGGCCTTGTCGGCGCGGTTATAGGGGTGGATCTCGCAGAACACCCCGCTTTCGCGCACGCGCCGGGCGATCAGCTGGGTCACCTGGCTGCCGAAGTCGATGATCAGGAGCTTCTGGTGGTTTTCGTGAATGATGTCGTCGGTCATGCGCGCACAGACCCGCAGGCGCGGGTTTCCCAAAGGTCGATTTTCAAGGGGGATGGCCGAGTTGAAGTCAGCATGCGGCCCGATAGCGCGAGTCAGCGCGAATGGCTAGAGGCCAGCGGCACAGGGACGGGAAATGACCGGTTCTGCCCCTTCCGGACCGATTGGACCTTGAACCCGTCCTCCGGCGGGCTCAGATTTGGGCTGTCCAAGCCGCACCGGGAGCCCGTCATGTATCCGTTCCGCCTTGCCGTCCTGCCCGCCAGCCTCGTCCTGCTGGCAGCCTGCTCGCAACCGGCCGCCCAGGGCGACTGGGTTCTCGATGGCAGCGCCTCCCGTCTCAACTTCGTCTCGATCAAGGCCGGAGACGTGGCCGAAACACACCGTTTCACGGATCTGTCCGGTTCCGTCGCCCCGGGCGGCGAGGCCGAACTGGTGATCGATCTGGCCAGTGTCGATACCGGCATCGGGATCCGCGACGAACGCATGCGCGAACACTTTTTCGAAGTCGCGGATTTTCCGCAGGCCCGGATCACCGCCCGGATTGACCTGGCAACACTGGCCGAACTGGCCCCGGGCGAACGCACCACGCTTGCCGTCGACGCCACGCTCGACCTGCACGGAGCCAGCGTGCCCCTGGCCGCGGATGTGGTGGTGACCGATCTCAACGGCACCCGCGTACTGGTGGAAAGTGCCGCGCCGGTCGCCCTTCATGTCGGGGATTTCGGCCTCGGCGACGGTCTCGCAACCCTGCAGGACCTGGCCGGACTTCCCTCGATCACACCGGTCACGCCGGTGACGTTTTCGCTGGTATTCGAACGCGGCTAACCGCGCCGCTCCATCACGCAGATATAGAAGCCGTCCGTATCCGTTCGGGCCGGCGAGAGCTGGAGCGCGCCATGGGCGCCCGTGCACGCTTCCAGGACGGTCCGGGCGCCATCGGCGAGCTGCCCCGTAGCCTCCATCACGTCCAGCGCAGGCACCGGCTGGAAGCCGTCCGTGCGCGCCAGAAAATCCGTGATCCGGTCCTCATTCTCCTCGGGCAGGACAGAGCAGGTGACGTAGACGAGACGGCCGCCGTGCTTCACATAGCCGCTGGCGCCATCGAGCACCGCATCCTGTTCGGCCATGCGTTTTTCCAGGGCGGCGGGCCTGAGGCGCCACTTGGCGTCGGGGCGGCGGCGCCAGGTTCCCGTGCCCGTGCACGGCGCGTCGCAGAAAACGACATCCATCTTCTCAGGAAGATCGCCCAATACCTCGTTTTCCTTGCCGTCATGCACCTGGACATTGCGCGCGTCGGCGCGTTTCAGACGCGGCCATATAGCGCGCAGGCGGCGCCAGTCGATGTCCCAGGCATGGACCTGTCCGGTATTCATCAGGAGCGCCGACAGGGCGAGCGTCTTGCCGCCGGCGCCGGCGCACTAGTCCAGGATCTGCAGGCCCGGCCGGGCGCCCGATGCCAGGGCGGCGAGCTGGGAACCGATATCCTGCACCTCCACCCAGCCCTTGCCATAGGCGGGAATACTCTCGGCGGCCGCTGCCTTGCCGCGCGGATCGCGCTGGGGAATACGGATGGCGGAGCGCACCAGGCAGGCGGGTTCCGCAGCCTTCAGTTTCGACGACACCTCTTTGAAAGCCTTGTCGAAATCGACCTTTACTTCATTCACTCGAAGATCGACCGGGGCGCGTGAGGACAGGAGCCGCCCCTCCTCCGCCGCGGCCTCGCCAAAGGCCCGCAGAAGGCTTTCCTCCAGCCATTCAGGCACATCGCCGCGAATGTGGAGCGGGGCGTCCGAAATATCGCGGGAGAGCCCGTCCCGTTCGGCAGGAGTGAGCGGGTCCGGCGCGTGCTCGTCGCCCTCGAACAGCGCGTCGATCCCGTCGGCCGAGAGCCCCCAGATCCGGCCGGCCGTGCCCAGCGCCAGGGCCCGCGCCGAACCGCCGCCCATCGCGTGGGCGATCGAGGCCCGGTGCCGAAGCGCATCCAGAACCAGCCCGCCGATCCACGCCCTGTCGCCCGAGCCGGCAAAACGATGCGCCTTGCCCCAGTCGCGCACGGCATCCTTCACCGGCTGGTGCTGGCGCTGCAATGTGTCGAGGATCTCGATGGCCGCGGCAATGCGGGCGCCGTCTTTCATGGTCCTGTCCCGGTCTGCGGCCGGCCGTCACGTCTCCGGCATGCGGAGCGGCAGCGCGATCGCCTTTTTGAGCGTGGCTTTCACCAGCTGTTTGTGGATGGGAAGGATGAGCGCCAGATAGACGTATCCGAACCCGTTGTGACGCTTGCAGCAGGTCGTCATGACGACTTTCGCCGCCGCACCGCGCGTGCGATGCACTGATAGACGAAAATCCTGGTGCCGGTCATCCTCCCCCAGCAGGACCTCGTCGGCTTCCAGCGCATAGAGGCGGAAGAAATTCACCCGGTCGCCGGGCCCTTTCTCGTGCGGCGCCTTGCCCCCGCCCTCGGCACGCAGCTGGCCGGTCGTCTTGAGCCCCAGCGGGGCGACGAGCGCATCGCGGAGGGCGATCAGCGCGTTGGACCAGCCGAACTCGACCGTGCCGAAATGCTCGGCGAAGGCATACGGCGCACAGTTCTGCAGGTCCGGGCGGCCATCCAGCGAGATGCTGTAGCAGTCCACATAATCGCACGGCGCGATATAGGCACCGATCAGGCTGCCGGGCGGCGGTGTATCCTTGCGGGGCATGCGGCAAACTCCCGGGGCCGGTCCTGCCCGCAGGATACACCTGCGGCCGCAGCCCCCTATTTCGGACGCGCTCCGCCATAGGCGGCGGCCAGCTGGCGGCAGATCGTTGCCGGGTCGGTGTAGATGCGCCGTTCGTTCACGACAGCCTCGGGCTCTTCATGGGCGTGGCTGTCTTCGGCAAGAATCAGCGTCGGTGCGTTCTGGTGGTCGTCGTCCAGCAGCGCGACGATCTCGGTGCGCGGACGGGGATGGTCGATGCGCACCACGGTGATGCGGTCGGCCCAGTGCGGATTGACCGCCAGCGCGCCCTCCATCGTGCAGCAATCGGCGCACAGCCAGGGGCCGCCTTCGGCATCGTCCCACTGTCCGGTGAGCAGGAAAAGCACGTCTTTCGACATGTCGATCATCGGCTGGTCCGTCATCATCGCGTGATTACCTCAATCGCCATGACGGTCCAGAATGCGGCGAGCACGAGCACGCCGGCCAGGAAGGCCATGAAGCGGTGCAGCATGTGATTGGTGGTGATGTGGATCGCCACATGCACCAGGCGAACACACACCCAGACCCAGGCCAGGGCCAGCAGAACGGGACCTGCCACATCGTAAACGCCGGCAAAGGCAATGCCCGCATAGAATAGGATCGGCGTCTCCAGCTGGTTCTGGTAGGCGTTGGAGAATAGCATCGACCGTTTCGGCCACGTCTTCTGCCCCAGCGCCACCTCGGACACTTTCACCTCACCGCGCCGGATCGCCGCGGTCCGCGTCAGCCCGGTCGCAATTACCAGGGCGAAGGTCAGCGCCACCTGCACCAGGACCGGATAGAGAAAAGCTGTGTTCATCGCATAACTCCCGTTCAAGCCGCTCTCCCGGCGGCGACACGGGACCCTAGTCAGGCTTCCCGGCGTGCGACAGCCATCCCGGTGGATGGCTGCCATACGCCAGTTTTTGCAGCGGTTTCGCGTCCGCAATCAGCTCGTGGTCGGATAGTTCGGCGCTTCGCGCGTGATCTTGACGTCGTGCACATGGCTTTCGCGCAGGCCTGCATTGGTGATGCGCACGAATTGCGCGCGCTCGTGCAGCTCGCCGATCGTGCGCGATCCGGTATAGCCCATGGCCGCACGCAGGCCGCCGACCATCTGGTGCAGGATCGGTCCGACCGGACCCTTGTAGGGGACCTGGCCCTCAATGCCTTCCGGCACGAGTTTCATGCGCTCGGTATCCTTCTGGAAATAGCGGTCGGCCGAGCCGGCCGCCATCGCGCCCAGCGAGCCCATGCCGCGATAGGATTTGTAGGAACGGCCCTGATAAAGGAAGACTTCGCCCGGCGCTTCCTCGGTACCGGCCAGCAGCGAGCCGACCATGATGCAATCCGCGCCTGCGGCGATCGCCTTGGCCATGTCCCCGGAAAACTTGATCCCGCCATCGGCGATAATGCACGCGTCGGAGCCCTCCGCGGCACGCCTGGCATCCATGATCGCGGTGAGCTGGGGCACGCCGACACCGGCGACAATGCGGGTGGTGCAGATCGAGCCCGGCCCGATGCCCACTTTCACGCAATCGGCCCCGACATCGATCAGCGCCCTGGCGCCGTCATAGGTCGCCACATTGCCGGCCACGACACGGGCGGCGTTGGACGCCGCCTTGACGCGCCTGACCTGGTCCAGAACGGACTGGCTCTGGCCGTGCGCGGTGTCGATGACGACGACATCCACGCCGGCATCCATCAAGGCCTCGGCGCGCTCGAAACCGCTGTCGCCGACCGTGGTGGCCGCCGCGCAGCGCAAACGTCCCTGGGCATCCTTGGCGGCCATGGGGTGGGCCTGGGCCTTTTCCATGTCCTTTACGGTGATCAGGCCGATACACCGGTCCTCGTCGTCCACGACCAGTAGGCGCTCGATCCGGTGCCTGTGGAGTTTCGCGCGCGCCTCGTCCTGGGAAGCGCCCTCCTTCACCGTGACAACCTCGCGCGTCATCAGATTGCCGACCTTTTCGTTCGGATCGTCGGCGAAACGCACATCGCGGTTGGTGATGATACCGACCAGCTTGCCCGGCAGCCCGTTATTGGGCCCTTCCACTACGGGAATTCCGGAAATGCGGTGCTGGGCGATCAGGGTGCGCAGTTCCGCCAGCGTCGCGTCCGGCGAGATCGTCACCGGATTGACCACCATGCCGCTCTCGAAACGCTTTACCCGGCGCACTTCCTCGGCCTGTTCGGCGATGGTGAGATTGCGGTGGATGACGGCCAGGCCGCCGGCCTGGGCCATGGCGATCGCCATGCCGCTTTCGGACACGGTGTCCATGGCGGCGGCGAGCATGGGAATATTGAGCCCGACATCCTTGGCCACACGCGTGGAAACATCGGCATCGGCGGGAAGAACTTCGGACGGGCCCGGTTGCAAGAGCACGTCATCGAAGGTGAGACCTTCGCGAATCTCCATGGGAGACTCCTCTCTGCTGCTTGCGGCGCGGCTATAGCAGGAGAATCCGCAAGGTCAAACACCGAATGCGGATCAATGGTCACAAAGCCGGAAAATTCTCGCGCCATGGATCGATTGTTAACGCCTTCCAGCTAGGTTCCCCGCGAATTGTACGACGAATGGGGGCTGGCATGCGGGTCATCACCTGCCTGTTCACCGAACACAATCTCTGGCTCGTCCTGCTTGCCGCAGCCATGTGTGTGACCGGGTGCGTTGTGACACTGCACCTGTTTCGCCGTGCCCTGCGCACGGGCGGACCGGAGAAGGCCGGCTGGCTGTTCCTCACCGCCGTCTGCGCCGGATCCTCGATCTGGACGACGCATTTCATCGCCATGCTGGGCTACCAGCCCGGCGTGCCGGTGAGTTTCGATGCGGCCCTGACCCTGTTCTCCATGATCATTGCCATCGCCGGCACGGCCATCGGCCTGGCCATCGCTGCTGGCCGGTTCGGCCGCGCCGCGCCGGTCTTCGGCGGCGCGATCTTCGGTCTCGCGATCGCCGCCATGCATTTCACCGGCATGTTCGCCTACCGGGTCGACGGGCTGGTGGCCTGGGACCAGACCTATGTGACGGCTTCCATCCTCCTCTCCGTCGGACTTGCCGCCGCCGCCTTCCAGGCCGTGTACCGCTGGAAATCCGGCGCGCGCATCTTCGTGGCCCCGGGAATTCTCGTCCTGGCCATCGTCACCCTGCACTTCACAGCCATGGCGGCCTTCCAAGTCACGCCGCTGGCCGGCATGGAGACCGGTGCCGACAGCGCCGCCTTCCGGGCCATGGCGCTTTCGGTCGCCGTGGCCGGCCTGGTCATCGTCGGCACGGGCGTGTCCAGCTATCTGATCGATTTCCGTGTCCGCGAGGACTCCGACGAGCAATTGCGTCACATGGCGCTGCACGATCCGCTGACCGGCCTGCCCAACCGCACCAGTTTCAATGCCCATCTCGATGCCTGTCTGGCAGATGCCGAAACCGCCAACAGTCTCGCCGTGGTCGGCATCGATCTGAACCGTTTCAAGGAAATCAACGATGTCTGGGGCCATGAGGCCGGCGATGCCGTCCTGTGCACCCTGGCCGACCGGTTGAAGGCCTTTGCCGGCCAGACCCATTTCGCCGCCCGCCTCGGCGGGGACGAATTCTGTGTCGTGTTGCACACCGACACGCGAACCGCCCTGCAGGAACGCGTGGAGGCGATCGAGGCCCTGTTCAACGAGCCCGTGGTCTACGGCGAATATGAATCGGCGACCGGCGCCAGCCTCGGCGTTGCCGTCTATCCGCATGACGGCAAGGACCGCGATGCGCTGGTCCGCAATGCCGACCTGGCCATGTACAAGGCCAAGATCGATCCGATGCTCGATGTCTGTTTCTACGACACCGAGCTGGGCGAGGAGGTTCGCGAACGCCGGGCCCTGGCAAACGATCTGCGCAGCGCGATCGAGACCGACCAGCTGGAACTGCACTACCAGGTCCAGACCTCCATCGGCACGGGCGAAGTGCGCGGCTTCGAGGCCCTTCTGCGCTGGACCCATCCCGCGCGCGGCCCGGTCCCCCCGGCCGATTTCATCCCGCTGGCCGAAGCCAACGGGCTCATCCTGCCGCTCGGCGAATGGGTGCTGCGCCGGGCCTGCCGCGATGCGGCCGGCTGGGGCAATGACCACAAGGTCGCGGTGAACCTGTCCGCCGTGCAGCTGACCCATACGGGCCTGCCGCGGCAGATCCAGCAGATCCTGCTCGAGACCGGCCTGCCTGTCAGCCGGCTCGAGATCGAGCTGACCGAGACCGCGCTGATCAAGGACAAGGTGCAATCCCTGCACATCATGCGTCAGATCAAGGCGCTGGGCGTGTCGGTCGCGCTCGACGATTTCGGCACCGGCTATTCCTCGCTGGACATCCTGCGCACCTTCCCCTTCGACAAGATCAAGCTGGACAGGTCCTTTACCGAGGAATTGGAGAGCGACCACCGCTCCCTCGCCGTGGTACGTGCCATCCTCGCCCTCGCCAAGAGCCTGGGCATCCCGGTCCTCGCCGAAGGCATCGAGACAATGAACCAGCTCTCGCTGCTGAAGGACGAGGCCTGCGACGAAGGCCAGGGCTTCTATCTCGGCCGCCCGGCTCCGATGGACGCTCAGGGCTCCGCCGTCTCGGGCGAACCCGGCCTCCCGCGGTCCGGCGCCGCCTGAAAGCGCGGCCGCCGTACCCGCTTGCGCGCAGCGCGCGTCCCGTGCGGATAGCGGCTCAGCGTTTTCCAGGCCTTGCGCCAAGTTCCAGATAGTGTGCCTCGCGCCTCAGGGAGAAGGGCTGAGGGACTGGCGGGCTTCCCATCATCCGGCCTCACGTCCGCCGGCAAACGCCGGCTGCCCCTACCCCCTGAACCCGGTCGCGATCACGAAGGTCTCGGCGCTCTCGGAGCGGCTGGCATCGGGTTTGAAATGACGGACCTTTTCGAAATTGGCCTTGAGCAGGTCGAGAAGATCGCCCTCGGCGCCGCCCTGGAAGACCTTGGCGACAAAGAAGCCGCCGGGTTTCAGGGTTTCCAGGGCGAACTGCGCGGCCAGTTCGACCAGGGCAACGATGCGCAGATGGTCGGTTTTCTTGTGGCCGGTGGTCCAGGGTGCAAGATCGGAAATGACGCCGTCGGCCGGTCCGCCCATCTCGGCCTTGACCAGGCCGGGCGCATCTTCGGCGGTGAAATCGTGCTGCAGGAGAGTGGCCCCCGGTACCGGTTCGATTTCGAGAAGGTCGATACCCACGACTTCCGCCGCCTTCGCCTTCAGCGCCACCTGAACCCAGCCGCCGGGCGCCGACCCCAGATCGACGATCCGCATACCGGGCTTGAGCAGGTGGAAGCGCTCGTCCAGCTGGATCAGCTTGTAGGCCGCGCGTGAGCGATAGCCCTCCATCTGGGCCTTCTTGACGTAAGGGTCATTGAGCTGGCGCTGCAGCCAGCGCGTGGACGATGTCTTGCGGCCGCGCGCCGTCTTCACGCGCTCGAACATCTGTTTCGCCGCGCGGGCATCGCCGCCCTTTTTCACCGGGCCGGAACGCCGCCGGCGGCGCTTGCCGCCATCGCCCTTGCCGGCGCTCTCCTCGCTGTCATCGCTCATGCCTCAACCCCGGACGAACCCTTGCCTTTCCCGCGCCTGTGCCTGCGCCGCCGTTTCTTGGACTTGCGCATCAGGTTCAGCAACATCCCTTCGCGCAGCCCCCGGTCGCCCACGCGCAACCGGTCCGCCGGCCACGCCTCGGCCACGGCTTCGTAGATGGCGCACCCCGCCAGGACAAGCTCGGCCCGGTCGAGGCCGATCGTGGGCTCCTGGGCGCGGCCGGCAACATCGAGATTGCGCAACCTGGCACAGGCGGCCAAGGCCTCCTCGCCGGTCATCCAGAGGCCGTCCACCCGCGAGCGGTCGTAACGCGGCAGGCGAAGATGCACACCGGCCATCGATGTCACCGTGCCCGACGTGCCGACCAGATGCCCGCGCCCCTCCCTGAAGAGCGGACGCATGGCCTTCGCCCCGCGCGGTGTCTTCATCAGCTGACGGGCATAGGCCTTCATCTCATTGTACCAGGCCTCGCGGTCCTCCCGTTCGGGAAAGCGTTCCGACAGCGTCACCACACCCACAGGCGTCGACGTCCAGGACTTCATGGGCGGACGCCCCCCGCTTTCCGGACCTCCGCGCCGGCGCCATTCGGCGATATCGACCCAGGACAGCTCCGTCGACCCGCCGCCGATATCGATCACCAGGGCTGCATCCTTGTCCGGATCCAGGAGATCGACACAGCCATGCACGGCCAGACGCGCCTCTTCCTCGGGCGAAATCAGATCGAATTCCAGCCCGGTTTCCCGGCGGACGCGGTTGAGGAATTCCTCGCCATTGCCGGCCATACGGCAAGCCTGGGTGGCGATGGAGCGATATTTGACAACCTTGTGGCGCTTAATCTTGCCGGCGCACACTTTCAGCGCCTCGACGGCCCTGTCCATGGCCCCGTCGGACAGGCGTCCTTCAGCGGCCACACCCTCGCCCAGGCGCACGACACGCGAAAACGCATCCACAACCTGGAAACCCGCACCGGTACGATGGGCCAGCAGCATGCGGCAATTATTCGTACCCAGATCGATTGCGCCGTACACCGGAGCCGGCGCACGCTTGCGCCCGTTCCGCTTGCGTCCGGCGGCGTCCTTCCCCGCATTCCGGGGCGATGGCTCCGCCATGATATCCCTTTCGCCGTCCGGCGCGCCCGGCCCGCAAGTGCGGACGGCGCGGCTCGACCCGGCCTCGAAACAGTGTCCCGCTCAGAATACCCGTCTCGCCTGAAGCCGCAAGGATGCGTGACGCAATCGCATGGATTTCGTAGCTTGTTGCTGAATCGCGCCCCATATGGGAGGCGAAGGACACAGTAACAGGTACGCGTTAGAGTAGGCTCATGATCGTTCGCCACGCCAGATTCTCTCTCGGCGATGTGGTCCGCCACCGCCTCTTTCCCTTCCGGGGGGTGGTGGTGGATGTCGATCCGGAATTCGCCAATACCGAGGAATGGTACCAGGCCATTCCCGAAGATATCCGTCCGCGCAAGGACCAGCCCTTCTACCATCTGCTCGCCGAGAACGAGGACAGCTATTACGGCGCCTATGTCTCGGAGGGCAATCTGATCCCGGACGCCGAAAACGGCCCGGTCGGGCATCCACAGATTCCGGAAGCCTTCGAGGGCTTCGACGGGGAACGCTATACGCTGCGCATGGGGCCGGATCAGGCGCACTGATCCCGGCTCCTGCCGTCTTGCGGACCCGTGCCGGGTAGTCCTTGACCTTTCATTTAAGTTTTGACTTAATAAGTTCGAGCTTAAATGAGGTCCGTCATGCAGCTGGATATTCATCGTCACCTGGGAGCGGTCGAACGCTCCGTCACCGACACAGAGCGCGAGGGCAGGCCGGCCCGGGCCGTTGCCCTGTCGCGCACCTATCCCACCGGCATCGAGGACTTGTGGGACGCCGTCAGCAATCGCGAACGGCTGCCCCGCTGGTTCGCACCGGTCACCGGCACGCTCGAACCGGGCGGGCGTTTCCAGGTGCAGGGCAATGCCGGCGGCACGATCACAGAATGCGACCCGCCCCGGCGGTTTGCGGCGACATGGGAATATGGCGGCGATGTCAGCTGGATCGAGCTCCGGCTCGACCCGGTCGGCGAGGATACAGCCCGGCTCACCCTGACCCACACGGCACACCCGTCCGAATTCTGGGAGAAGTTCGGTCCCGGTGCGGTCGGCGTCGGATGGGAGCTCGGCTTTCTGGGCCTGGCGCTCCATCTGGACCGTCCGGACGCCCCCAGGGTGGACGAGGCGGAATTCGCCGCCAGCGAGGACGGGACCACCTTCTCGCGAACCAGTGCGCACGCCTGGGGCGAAGCCGATATCGCCGGCGGGGCCGCTCCCGAACAGGCGCGGGGCGCGGCCAGGCGGACCGCCGACTTCTATACCGGCGTCACCCCGGATGAGGCCTGATGCACGCTTTCGACGTTCTCGGCGATCCGGTCCGGCGCCGCCTTCTGGAACTGCTTGCGGACGGCGAGCGTCCGGCCGGCGACCTGGCCGGTATCGTCTGCACCGAGTTCGCCATCAGCCAGGCGGCCGTCTCGCAGCATCTCAAAGTGCTGCGCGAGGCGGGCTTTGCCACGCCCCGCAAGGAAGGGCCGCGCCGCATCTATTCCGTCGAACCCGGCCGCTTCGAGGAAGTTGACGACTGGCTCGACCGGTTCCGCCATTTCTGGGAACCCAGACTGGATGCCCTCGCCACCGAAGTCGCCCGCGGCAAGAAGGCCCGCCGCAAGGATACGGGGGCGTGACGCCCCGGCGGCGTCACGCCAATCCGGTCAGCCCTGTGCTTTCACCACTTCCTGTTCGATGGCACCAAAGATCGAATGGCCATCCCTGTCCTTCATCTCGATACGAACCGTGTCGCCGTAATTCATGAAGGGAGTCTTGGCTTCGCCGTTCTCGATCGTCTCGATCATGCGGATCTCGGCGATACAGGAATAGCCCACCCCGCCTTCGGAAATCGGCTTGCCGGGGCCGTCGTCCAGCTTGTTGGAAACAGTACCGGATCCCACGATCGTGCCGGCCGTCACCGGGCGCGTCTTGGCCAGATGGGCTATCAGCTGCGGGAAGTCGAAGGTCATGTCGATGCCGCACTCGGCCTTGCCGAAGGGCTGGCCATTGTATTTTACCAGCAGCGGCAGGTGCAGTTTCCGGCCGTCCCAGGCCTCGCCCAGCTCGTCCGGCGTGACAGCCACCGGCGAAAAGGCACTCGGCGGCTTGGACTGGAAGAAACCGAACCCCTTGCCCAGCTCCGCCGGGATCAGGCCGCGCAGCGAGACATCATTGACCAGCATGACCAGCCGGATTGCCTTCGCCGCCTCTTCGGGGGAACAGCCCATGGGCGCGTCGCCCGTGATCACCGCGACCTCGCCTTCCATGTCGCAGCCCCAGGCCGTATCGCCCAGCGGGATATTGCCACGCGGCGCCAGGAAGGCGTCGGACCCGCCCTGATACATCAGCGGATCGGTCCAGAAGCTTGCCGGCATTTCCGCGCCGCGCGCCTTGCGCACCAGTTCGACGTGATTGACGTAGGCCGAGCCGTCGGCCCACTGATAGGCGCGCGGCAGCGGCGACAGCGCGTCGCGTTCGTGGAATCGCTCGCGCGGAATCGTCTCGCGTTCCAGCTCGCCGGCCAGGCTTCTCAGCTCCGGCTCGCATCGTTCCCAGTCATCCAGCGCCGCCTGCAGGTTCGGGGCGATGCGGGAGGCATCGGCGCACCAGGCCAGATCCCTGGAAACGACGACCAGACGGCCGTCACGGCTGTCCGATTTGAGCGTGGCGAGTTTCATGGGCGTGTCCTCTTCGGGGGTTGCGGACAGAAAGGGCGATCAGCGAATGGAAACCGTCTCGAACCGGCCATCGCCCGCAAGCCATTCCAGCTTGCCGTCGGCAATGGAGAAACGGGCGCCGTGGATTTCCAGATTGCGCTCGGCGATAGCGTCGGCAACGAAGGGGAAGGCCTTCAGCCGCTCGACGGAATGCTCGATCGAGACGAGTTCGAGATGGCTGGACAGTTCGGCCAGCGATGCCTCGCCGATCTGGGCCCGCGCCTGTTCACGGGCCGGTTCCATGGTCGACAGCCAGGGCCCCAGATAGTCGGTCGGAACCCCGTCCATGCCGCTGGCGCAGGCCTTGACCCCGCCGCAATCGCCATGGCCCATCACCAGCACGCCCCTGACCTTGAGCACCTTGACCGCAAATTCCAGCGCGGCGGAAACACCGTGCAGGCCGCCGCCCTCTTCGACCGGAGGCACGAGATTGGCGACATTGCGAACGACAAAGAGCTCGCCGGGCGCGGCGTCGAAGATCGCCGCCGGATCGACCCGGCTGTCGGAACAGGCGATGACCAGGGTGTGAGGCGTCTGGCCTTCGGCCAGTTCGGCGTAGTGGGCGCGTTCCTCGGCAAAGCGTCCGCCGCGGAAACGGCGGTATCCGTCGATGAGCGTTTCGGGTGCTGCCGGCTGCATGAACCTCTCCCTCCGGTCGTTTCAGATCACGTCTGCGGGGGTTTTTAGTTGCAATCGTAACCAACGGGAAGCCCGCGGCAACAGACACGAAAAAGGCCGGAGCCCTTTTTGGCTCCGGCCTCCAGTAGAGTGCATAAGGTCTAGCAGTCTGGGAGGATCAGCCGGCCGTTACGCACTGGGACAGGGCAAGATTGGCCTCGACTTCATCCTCGCCGGAGGACGACATGTCGGCCGCCCGGAAGGCCTCCACGGCTGCCTCGCGCTGGCCGGACAGCCACAGCGCCACGCCGCGATTGTTCAGCGCACGCCAGGCACCGTCCCGCATTTCGAGGGCTCGATCACAGGCACTCAGGGCCGCCTCGAGCTCGCCGGTGGCCGCGTAGGCGGCACAGAGATTGGTGTGGGCGGCAACCTTGTGGCCCGGCGCACCGCCGGACTCCAGGATTTCTTCGCCGAAATGGATCGCTTCCGGCCACTCCCCGCGGGACACGGCATTGTATTGTGCCCGCACCACGCCATTGGCGGTGCGGTGGGCGGCAAATTCAGGTTGGTCGTCGCAGGACTGGGCTTGGCCCGCAGACGAAAACACGGCCGCGACAACGGCCGCGGCAAACAGTGCGCGCATGGTCACTCCCTCCGAAGGTGAACGGTGTTAAGTTTTAGAACGAAGTTATGTGAATGGAATTGACGAAATCAGGATCGTCGGAATACACAAACGTATGGATGACTGGTCCGACTATCTCGTCTGCCTCGCCGTGTCCGAAGCGGGCAGTCTTACCGCCGCCGCGCAGCAGCTCGCTGTCAGCCAACCCACGGTGACCCGGCGATTGCAGGCGCTCGAACAGCGATTCGGCGAGCCCGTCTTCGAACGCGACCACGGCCAGCTGCGCCTCACGCCCCTGGGCCAGAAAGTCGTTGCCCATGCCAAGCGCATGCGCGAGGAGGCGTCGGCGATCGAACGCGCGGTGATCGCCCAGGACCAGTCCCTGTCCGGACTGGTCGTCGTATCGGCATCCGAAGGCCTGGGAGCGGACTGGCTGCCGCGCGCCCTCGCCTCGTTCCAGCGCGACAATCCCGGCATCGGCATCGAGATCTCGATCAAGAACAACACGGCCAACCTGGCCGACCGGGAAGCCGACATCGCGTTGCGCTGGAACGGTCCGGGGACCCAGCAGAGCCTGATCGGGCGGCGCGGTGCGACCGTGGGTGCGGGACTATACGCCTCGAAAGCCTATCTCGATAGCAACGGACGGCCGGAGACGGTCGAGGACCTGGCCGATCATTCCTGTGTGGGTTGGTCTATGGTCGATTTTTTCGGCTGGCCGTCCACGGAACACGGGACACCGGTCCTGCCGAAAAACATCTCCTTCAAGGCCAATTCGCCCGCCAGCCATGTCAAGGGAATCGAAGCGGGCTTCGGCGTCGGCGTCACATCGCACCGCCTGGCCCTGCAGAACCCGCTGCTGGAACGCATCCTGCCCGACTTCTCGTCCTCGCTGGATCTGTGGGTCGTCGCCCACGAGACCGTGCGCAAAAGCGCGCGCGTGCGCGCCGCCTTCGATCACATCATTGCCCAGATGCAGGCCGACAGCGCCTATTTCAGCCGCGGCGAGCCATCGACGCTGTAGGACAGGGCGTGTGCCCCGCAGGCACACGCCCTGTGACCGCTATTCCTCGTCGCCGTAGATTGCGACCACCGGCTCGCCACCTTCCGACAGGCGGGCGCGATACATGCCAGGCGTGTTGAAGCTCCAGGCGATGTCTCCCTCCGCCGTTAGGGCGACAATGCCGCCATCACCTTCCAGCGCCGTGAGCTCGTCCTGAATGACGCGGTCGGCGGCGGCCTGCAGGCTCAGCCCCTGCAATTCCACCAGCATGCAGATCCGGCTCGCCACGGTCAGGCGGATGAAGAATTCGCCCGTCCCGGTCGCCGAGACGCCGCAGCTCTCGTTGCTGGCATAGGTTCCCGCGCCGATGATCGGGCTGTCGCCGACCCGGCCCCAGCGCTTGGCCGTGGTGCCGCCGGTCGACGTGCCGGCGGCGATATTGCCGTTCCGGTCCAGTGCAACCACACCGACCGTGCCGAACCGGTGCTCCCGCGAATCGCGTTCCAGCGCACCGTGATCGACCGGTTCCGGCTCCGGCGCCCCTTCCGGCCGCGGCGGAATCGCAAGGCCTTGCGCGCCCAGCGCACGCTCCAGCGACGCCCAGCGGCGTTCGGTGAAGAAGAAGGCCGGTTCGACGATTTCCAGACCCTGTTCGCGGGCAAAGGTCTCCGCGCCCTCGCCCTGCAGCATGACGTGGCGCGAATTTTCCATCACGGCGCGGGCCAGCGAGATGGGATGGCGCACCTGGGTGACGCCGGCAATCGCGCCGGCATTCAGCGTGGCACCGTCCATGATGGACGCGTCGAGCTCATTGCGGCCGGCAGCGGTGAAGACGGCGCCGCGACCGGAATTGAACATCGGGTCGTCTTCCAGGCCGTGTATCACCGCCTCGATCGCATCGAGGGCCGATCCGCCCTCGGACAGCACCGCCTCGCCCCGCTCGAGTGCGGCGTGCATGGCCGCTCGATAGGCTGCATCGGTCTCCGGCGTCATCGAATCGCGCTCGATCACCCCGGCTCCGCCGTGCACGACGAGCGCCCATCCGCCCTCGTCCCGGGCCGTGGCGGCTGCTGTGGTCAGAAGTGCGGCGCAGGCGGCCGGCAAAAAGGTGCGCAACATGTCGGTTTCTCCCCAAGGATATGTGCGGGCAGGGTCTCCCCTCGCATCATCGAGCGCAAGCCCGCATCGCGGCGTCGTTCAGCCGCCGGTCAGGATGCGTACGCGCGAACGCGCCGTGCGGCCTTCGTCATCCACGGCTGTGACGGCGTAAAAGCCCGGCCCGGCGGGCACCCAGACCGGTTCGCCCATGGCATTGGCGTCCACCCGCTCGCCATCGGCATACCAGGTCAGATCACCACGGGCCTGGGCGGACAGGATGAAGCCGCGGCCCGCCCCGTCGGCCCAGACTTCCGACCCGTCCGGCGGGAAGAGGATATGCGGTGCGGGATCGGTGCGGAAACTGGCCATTGTGTCCGGCGTCTCCGGCAGCGCTTCGCGCTCGCCGGCCCCGCGCATCGCCTCCGGATCGATTCGGGCAATACCGTCGGCCAGGCGGAACAGGAGCGGCAGCGCGCCTTCGCGCCCGGTCACACCCTCGCGCGGAGCACCGTCGGCGCGGCCGGTCCAGACCACGATCGTGTAGTCCCCGGCCACACCCGCCGCCCAGGCGTCGCGAAAGCCGTAGGACGTGCCGGTCTTGAAGGCGATGTCGGGCGCACCCCGGGCCAGTGCGGCCGGCATGCGCCCGCCCGGATGCGGCGCCCGGCGCAGGATATCCAGGATTTCTCCGGCCGACTCGGCCCCGATCACGCTGTGCCCGGCCCCGGCAGCCGTCTCGTCCCCGAACCAGCGCAGCGGCCGGGCCACACCGCCATCGCCCAGCGCCGCATAGAGCACGGCCAGCTGGCGCACGCTCAGCCCTGCCCCGCCCAGCGCCACGGCCAGGCCGCTGTCCTCGCCGGCCCCGCGCGGACGTTCCGGACGCGCACCGGCGAAGGAGAGTGCCGCATTGAACCGCCGCGCCCCGACCCCGTCCAGCGCGGTCACGGCGGGTACGTTGAGGGAGTGCTGCAGGGCTTCGGCACTGGTCACATCGCCGCGGAAACGGCGGTCGAAATTGTCCGGCCGATAACCGGCGAAACGCCGGGGCAGATCCGCGATACGCGTGCCGCCGGCGGCCAGCCCGTCATCGAAGGCCATGCCATAGATGAAGGGTTTCAGGGTCGAGCCCGGCGAACGCGAGCGGTCGGTCAAATCGATCCAGCCGCCCGGCCGGTCCCGGCTGGCCGAACCGGCCAGGGCCCGGACGGCCCGGCTGTCCGTCTCGACCAGGATCGCTGCGAACTGGACCGGTTCCGGTGTCTCGGAGGCCGCAAGGGACAGCTCCTCCTGCAGCATGCGCTGCAGCGTGATGTCCAGTGTCGAAACGATCTCGGCGGTGCCGGGCCGCGCCGCGCGCAGCGTATCGGCGGCGTGCCAGGCATCGGAGGGAAAGGCACCGCGCCCCGGTGCCGGATCGAGCGCAGCGTCGGCTGCAGCCGAGGGCCGGGCCAGGCCGACCTCGGCCAGGCGATCGAGCACGCGCCCCCGCGCCAGTACGGCATTGTCCGGGTGCCGGTCCGGGCGCCGGGCTTCGGGCGATTGCGGCAGGGCCAGCAAGAGCGCGATCTGTTCGACGGTCAGCGTGTCGGGTTCGCGCCCGAAATAGGCCCAGCTGGCCGCCCGCACACCCTCCAGATTGCCGCCATAGGGTGCCAGGGTGAGATAGTATTCCAGGATTTCCCGCTTGGAATGACGCAGTTCGATCTGCAGGGCGCGCAGCATCTGGACCAGTTTCGCGCCGATCGTACGCTCGCGCGGCTCGATCAGGCGGGCCAGCTGCATGGACAGGGTGGACCCGCCGGAGACGATTCGTCCGGCAGCCAGGCTGTCACGGGCAGCGCGGAAGAGTGCCAGCGGGTCCACGCCCCAGTGCGACCAGAACCGGTGGTCCTCATAGGCCAGCAGCGCCTCGACAAAATCCGGGTCGAGGGAATCGAGATCGGCGGCCAGGCGCCAGCGTCCGTCAGCCACGGGATAGGCGCGCAGGACCTGGCCATTGCGGTCGCGCACGACGGTGGACACCTCGTGCACCGCCTCCAGGGGCGGCGGCAGGTGCCGGTCCAGTGCCAGAAGGCCGACCAGCAAGCCCAGCCCGGCCACGACCCCCCAGTATATGCGGTGCAGCCCCAGCATGCCCTAGCCTCGCGGCGCGATCACCACCCGGCCCGTCGTCGAACGTGCGAAGGTGTCGGCCCGGTACATGTCTTCCACCACCGCGCCCGGCAGGGTGTACCGGCCCGGCGTCACCGCGCGGACGACATAGGCCAGGCGTTCGGGCCGGCGGTTGCGCAGGTCGATGGCCGCGACGAAACGGTCGTCGCGCGCTTCCGCCACCCGCGGCGTATCGATCCGGCCCAGCCAGGAATAGATGCCGTCGCGGCCCGCCTCCTCCGGCCTTACCACCGCCTCGATCTCGAAGCCCGGCGGCAGCAGGTCCTCGACAATGGCGGGGATCAGGCGTTCCTCGCGCGGCGCCACGGTAAGATCGACGATCAGCCGGTCGCCCTGCACCAGGCTGTCCAGATCCACCGGCGAGCCGTCGAGCCGGCGCACGCGCTTCTGGATGACCAGGCCCTCGACCGCCATGCCCGGCGCCTCGACCGTCTCGCCGCGGGCGATCTGGGTGACCCAGACAGGATTGTCGCCGGCAATGCGGAACTCCGCCCCGTCCTCAAGCAGGGCCTCGTCCAGCTCGTAACGGTTTGCACCGGGGGCGGGCACATTGGCCGGCGCCTCGACGCGCATGTCCGCATCGCCGGAAAGCGCTTCGGCGGCCAGCAGGAGGAAGGCCTTCTCCTGGGTGTTCAGACGGGCCGGTTCGGGCAGGTCCTGCACAACCCGTTCGGCCAGGCGCACGACGCGGCCGGTCTCGCCCGCCTCGGCGGCCAGGGCGAGCACGCCGGCGAGGTCGCGGCGCGGCGACTGGTAGTAATTGCCCGGATTCTCGAAACCGAGCGCCGCCTCGGCGGCATCGAAGGCACTGACGGAGCGCGCACGGTCGCCGATCAGGTAGAGCGCCGCACCGATCTGGGCGAGGGCCAGCGGGCTGTCGATCGCCTCGAGACGCTGGTCGTGCATGTAGCGCAGGCGCGAGCGGTCGACCCGTCCGGCCCGGGCCAGCACGTAGAGCGCATAGGCCGCCGACCGGTCCGCCAGGCGTTCCGGCGTGTCGGTCTGGCCCCGCCAGCGATAGATTTCGGTGTCGTACCCCCCGGCCCGCCACATCTCGCCCGAGGCGATGTGTTCCAGCGCCCCGTAGGCGCGGTCCAGCGCCGCTTCGGGCACGGTGTAGCCGGCCTCGTGCGCCCGGGCGAGGAAATCGACGGCATAGGCGCCGATCCAGGGCCGCGCGCCGCGATCGCCGATACGCCACAAACCGATCACGCCGTCGCTGGCCTGGCGGTTGAGGATGGTTCCGATGGCCTCCTGCACGATGGCGCGGGAGCCGGGAATGGCCTCTTCGCCCACCTCGGCCGCAAGCGGACCGGCATAGACAAGCGGCAGCGCCCGGCTGGTGATCTGTTCGGTACAGCCATAGGGATAACGGCTCAGGGATTCCAGTAGCGCCGCCTCGTCCAGCGGGGTCGGCGAGAAGCTCACCGACACGGTCGAGGTTCCGGGCAGATAGGCCGCCAGCGCCTCGCTGGACAGGCGCCAGCTGTCACCGGGCATGACGCGGCCCCGGGTGACCTGCGAAGAGGCCAGCCAGGCCTGCCGCACCTCGATCGGATAGCTGCGGGACACCGCAAAGTCTCCCGGCCCCTCGACAGACAGGCCGGCCGCGCCGATACCGGTATCCGTGCCCGACATCTCATAACGCCGGTCGATGCGCTGCCCGCTGGCCAGCTGCAGCGTGTCGCCGGCCGACATGGACACAGGGTCCCGTGCCGACAGCGTCGCCGAGTAGGTCCCTGCCGCTCCGTCGACATTGTCGATGGTCAGCGTGGCGGTGGAGATATCCCCTGGCGCCAGGAAGCGCGGCAGGATGAGTTCGGCCGGCACATCGTCGCGTACGGTCAGCGGCCGGGCCGCCTGCCCCACGGCCCGGCCCGTCCAGGCCACGGCCATCAGCCGGAGCTCGCCGTTGAAGTCGGGCACGTCGAACGTCACCGTTGCGCGGCCATTGCGGCCCACCTCGACCGGGCCGGAGAACAGGGCGACCGTCCGGGTCGGCACCACTGTGAGCCCCGCCCCGCCGATCTGGTCGCCGCCCTGGCGTACCGGCGCTGCGGCCCCCTGGTTGGGATCGAGCAGGCGTCCGTAATCGTCGTACAGATCGACATCCAGTGCCGCCTTGCCGAAATACCAGTTCTGCGGATCGGGCGAGGCGAAACGCGTCAGGGCGAGAATGCCTTCGTCGACGGCCGCCACCGAGACATAGGCGCCGGAGCGGACCGGTCCGTCGATCTGGAGTTCCAGGGATACGGTCTGGCGCGGATGGATCCGTTCCGGCGCATTGAAATCAATGGTCAGCGTGCGCTCCGCCGTGTCCACGGGCAGGTGTGCGACGCCGACGGCCCGGCGCGGCGCCGGCCGGTCAACGGGATGGCGCGGCGTGTAGACGGTGACCATGGCATAGGCGCCCGCTCCCCAGTCCTCGGTCACGCGGAAGGAGAGTTCGGCCCCGCCCTCCGGCACGCTGACGGTCCGGGTTTCCAGAACCCGGTCACTGGCAATCACCACTTCAGCCTCGCCCGGATAGGGCGGCAGGATGGCAAGGGTCGCACTGTCGCCCACAGCGACCGGCGCGTCGGGAACCGACACGGTAACGCGGTCCGGTGCCGTCTCGCCGCTTTCCGCCGATCCGCCCCAGCCGACATAGAAGGCCGAACTGGCCGACATGCCGCTCGCCGCATGCTCGACGATCAGATGATAGCGGCCCCAGTCCAGGGCGCGCAGCGGCAGGGTTTGCGGACCCTCGCCCGACAATTCCATCACCCCGTCTTCGATGGGCACGACATGGCGCGTGCGGCGCCATTGCCAGCTTCCGCCATCGGCGCGGTACCAGTCATAATCCCAGTCGATGCGGACCAGGCGCCAGCTGACCTCGGCGGCAACGGGCATTCCCCCGGCATCCACGGCAACCAGGTCGAAGGCGCTTTCGCGATTGCGCTGGGCGCGGCCGTCGAATTGCGGCCTCAGACCCAGATAGAGGTCGGCGGGACGGTAGGGAATACGCACATCGTCGGCGACCGCCCGGCCGCCCGGCTCGATGGCGGAAATGACAGCCCGGATACGCAATGGCCGGGTGGCGTCCTCGCCATAGCCCCCGGCGTCGACGATCTGCACGGCCCGCCCGGCCCCGTCGGCGACGGTGTCAGGCAGATCCATGGAACGTTCGCGGAAGCTCTGATCGTGGCGGCCGAAATCGAACCCGCCATAGGCCTCGAACGGGCCGGGATCGGTTTCGATGCGCAGCCGGCCCTCGACCGGCAGGCCGGCGCCCGGCGCGCCATAGAGGAAGCGCACATTCGCCTCGATCTCCCGCGTGCCGCCCTGCCGGATAGGCGTTTCGTCGTCGGTTTCCAGATCGAGCGCCACGCGTTGCGGCACGAAATCCTCGACGGAGAAACGGGTGGAGGCGACGACGCCATACCCGTCCATCTCTGCCACGATACGCCATTCGCCCCGTGCGGCGGCACGCGGCAGGCTGTAGTCCCAGAACACGGTACCGGCCCGGGGCGCCGCCTCGTAGCGCGCATTCGCCGCCTCGATCCCGTTGGGGCCGTAGACGGTCAGCGTGACCGGCCGGTCGGAGATCGCCACGGCCTCCACATCGCGCACCATGGCGCCGGCATGAACCGTTTCGCCGGGGCGGTAGATGCCCCGGTCCAGCCAGAGGAAACCGTCCGCTCCGTCCGGACGCTGGCGGCCACCGGTATTCTGGCCGGAGAGGTCGACCGGATTGCGCTGGAAATCGAGGACCGCGAAATCATTGTCCGGGCCGTAGGCGGTGAGCAGGCGCGGTGCCATCGCCCCCTCGCCACGCGTCAGCGGTGCCGCGAAACGGGCATGGCCGTTGGCGTCGCTCGTGGCCGTACCGAGAACCTCGTTGGACCGCGCAATCAGTTCCACCCGCACGCCCGGAACCGGCTCGGCCGTTTGCAGGGATCGCACAGTAAAATCGACGCCATCGCTGCCGCGATAGGCCGTCAGGGCCAGATCCGTGATCACCAGCCAGCGCGTTGCCCTTGCCGGAGAGCGGTACTCGTCGCCGGCCTCGGCGGCATCGGTGAGGGAAATGTAGTAGGCGCCGGGCGAAAGCGTGCCGATGGCCTCGGCGATGGGGAAGACGGTGGTGACCGGCGTGTTCAGCGCGCCGGCCGTATCCATCTCGCCATTCCAGATGCGTTCGCCGACCTCGAAGGGGCGTTCATCCTCCGGCGTCCAGTTGTACTCACCCTCGGCGCCGTTATAGCCCGCCGTGATGGAGCGGAAGGCCAGCGCCCGGTCCGTGATCCGCCAGAGCTCGACCTCTACGCTGTCGACATTCACCGTCTCGATGGCCAGGCCGTCGGCATCGCGCCGTGGCAGGATTACACCGTCGCCCGCAATGCCCACATAGGCCGGACGGTCACCGAAATCGACCTGCACTGTCTCATCCGCCGCCAGCCCCTCGCCACCGGCAGACGGCAGGCCTTCGCGCAGGGTCAGGACCTGACCTTCGCCGAAACCCAGCCCGCCGACGCACAGCGTCTGACCGGCCACCGAGAGCGCGACCGGCCTGTCCGGTTCGACGGCGATATAGGGCGTGTAGTCGGCGGCCGGATCGAGGGGCGCGGTGAAGACCAGGCAGAGCCGCGGCGCATCGCCGTCGACATCGACCGTATAGCGCACGAAAACAAATTCCCCGGGGGTGTCAGGCGCAGCGCGAGGCGCATCGGCAGGCCGCGCTTCCAGGTCAGGCCCGGACGGCCCCTGCGGTCCCGTGGATTGATCCGTACAGGCAATGACCCCCGCGGCCAGGATCAGCGCCAGAATCCGGCTGCGCCAGTGCGACATGGCCGACTCTCCCCTTCCAGCCGCCCAACCATAAGACGTTGTTAACGAAATAGCACTGGAGAAATGGTCGCGGACGCGAATTTTTCGTGTCAGTCAACCGGAATGCCGCAGATCGCCGCGATGGTGCGCCACGGCAGGGCAGCAGAAGCCAGCCCCAGAGCGGCAATGGCCAGTCCGGCGCCGATCCGGACCCGCGCTGTCCGCGCGGCCGACATCAGCGCGGACACGCCGAAAGCCGATGCCGTAACGGCGGGAAGCGTGCCCAGACCGAAGCCCAGCATGATCGATGCACCGGTCTCCGGCCGCCCGGACAACATGACATAGAACAAGGTGGCGTAGACCATCCCGCAGGGCAGGAAACCCCAGAGAAATCCCGCCGCCAGCGGGCTGGCGAGCGAGAGGCCGAAAGGTGCGCGGATCCAGCCGAGAATGCGATGTCCGAACCGGTCGAATCCCGCCAGCGACGGCGCCCAGCCCGCCACCGACAGGCCTATATAGACCAGCATGGCCGCCCCCGCCCAGCGCAGGAGGAGGTGCGCCTCGGACCGGTCGAAGGCGAAATAGGCCTGCGACCCCAGCGCCGCCAGCAGGCTTCCAGCCAGAACATAGGCTGCCATCCGGCCCAGCTGGGCGAGCATCAGAGCCCGGGTACGCGCCACCGCCGTGTTCCCGCCGAGTGTGACCGACAGGCTCGCCGCGATCCCGCCACACATGCCCACACAGTGCAGGCTGGAGGCGAAACCGGCCAGAAGACCGCCTGCTATACTCAGTTCCGACAGGCCGGCTGGCGCCATTGCCGCTTCTCCTCAAAACCCGTGCTTGCCCTGTGCAAATCCACAAATAAAGTGTGGCGTAACGCCGCAAACCAGCCAAAACTGACTGGCGACGCATAGCCCCGGGAGGACATCATGGTTCAACTCAAACAGGTCCGCCGCGATGCCCCCTGGAGCTGGCTCAAGGCCGGCTGGGCCGATCTGGTGCGCGCGCCCCGCGTGGCGCTGGGCTACGGCCTGGTCTTCGTCGGCCTCGGCGTGCTCGTCGTCGCCGGCCTGCATGCCGTCGGCATGACCGCGGCCGTCCCGGTCCTGCTGAGCGGTTTCGCCCTGATCGCCCCGGCCCTGGCCATCGGCATCTATCAGGTGTCCAGGGCCTTCGAGCGAGGCGAGACGCCCCGCTTCCGGGTTGTCGTTTCGCGCTTCCCCTCGCGCCTCTCGCAGATCGGATTCCTGAGCCTGTTGCTGGTCATGCTGCTGCTCATCTGGGTGCGGATCGCGCAATTCCTGCTGGCGGCCATCGCACCGGATACGCCTTTGACACCGGGGCCCTTTCTGGAATTCGCCCTGACCGATCCGGGCGGGCTGACGCTGGTCGTGCTCGGTACGCTGGTCGGCGCGGTTCTGGCCGGGACGGCCTTTGCGATGTCGGCGCTGTCCTTTCCCATGCTGGTCGATCAGGACGTGGATGCGGTGACAGCGCTGGTGGCGAGTTTCAAGGCGGTGATCGCCCAGCCCTTCGTGATGCTGACCTGGGCCTGGCTGATCGCCTTCATGGTGGCGCTGGGATCGGTCTTCTTCCTGGTGGGACTGGCCGTCACTTTCCCCTGGATCGCCCTGGCGACCTGGCATGCCTACCGCGATTTCGCCCCGTCGCCGGAACCTTCGGCCGTCTCGGCCTGATCGCGTTCTTCCTTTGAAAGCAGGGGCTTGTCGTCGTCGATCAGAATGCGGTGCGCAGCTCCGTCCAGATCGTCGAACTGGCCGGATTTCAGGCTCCACATAAAGGCCAGAAGTCCCAGACCGCCCATGGCGATGGCAACGGGTATGAGCCAGATCAGGACCGACATCGGCGCGCAAGCCTCAAAGCATTGAGTGTCACCAGGACCGAGGACGCCGACATGGCGATAGCGGCGATCAGCGGCGTGACAAAGCCGGCCACCGCAAGCGGCACGGCGATCATGTTGTAAACCGCTGCCAGGGCAAAGTTTTCCAGAACGCGCCGCCTGGCCCCGCGCGACACGTCGAGGGCCATGATCGCCGAGTTCAGCCGGTCGCCCTGCAGCACGAAGTCGGCCGCAGCCTGGGAGATTTCCGCCGCCGATGCCAGCGAAACGGAGACGTCCGCGGCGGCCAGGGCGGGGGCGTCATTGATGCCGTCACCGATCATGGCAACGCGGCGCCCCTCGTCTTTCAGGGCCTTCAGGCGGGCGATCTTGTCCTGGGGTTTCAGTTCGGCCTGCCAGGCATCGATCCCCAATTCCTGCGCAATCGCGGCCACGGGACCCGCACGATCCCCCGACAGGAGTACAATCGCCATGCCCCGGGCCTGAAATTGCGAGACGGTCGAAACCGCATCGGACCGCAACCGGTCCATGAAGCGAAAGCGCACCGGTTCGCCCCCGTCACGGCACAGCCAGGCCTCCGTATGGGGGTCGCCGGGCGTATCGATCCCGATCCAGCGCGCCGAGCCGAGGCGGACCCTCACCCCGTCCTCGAACGCTTCGATTCCGCCGCCGGAAATCTCGCGGGCATCGGCCGCTGCGTGACCCATCCCTGCAGCATCTGCGACGGCGCGGGAAAGCGGGTGACGGCTGGTCCGGGCGAGACGGGCGGCGGTCTCGAATTCCGCGTCGGGAATGTCCCCGCGGTTGATCAGGCGCGGACGGCCTTCGGTGAGTGTTCCGGTCTTGTCGAAGACGACGGTGTCGATGCCCGCCAGACGCTCCATGGCGTCGCCGGATTTTACCAGCACACCTTCGCGATAGAGCCGGCCCGAGGCGACGACCTGGACCGCCGGGACCGCCAGGCCCAGGGCGCAGGGACAGGTGATGATCAGAACGGCAATGGCATTGATGATCGCCATGCGCGGGTCCCCTGCCACGACCAGCCAGCCCACCAGGGTCAGCGCGGCCAGGGAATGCACAACGGGGACGTAGAGTTTCGCGGCGCGGTCGGCGAGGCGGACATAGCGCGAGCGGCTCTGTTCGCCGGCCTCGACCAGGCGGGTGATCTCGGCCAGCAGGGAATTGTCGCGGTCGGCGGTGGCTTCCAGCACCAGCTTGGCATCGAGATTGAGCATGCCCGAGAAGATCTCGATGCCCGGACGGGCCTCGACCGGAGCCGTCTCGCCGGTGACCAGGGATCCGTCCAGCGCGCCCGTGCCCTCGCGGATAATGGCGTCGACCGGCACACGGTCGCCGGCGGCGAGAACGAGCCGGTCGCCCGCCCTCACCTCCCGCGCCGGGATCGCCTCGATGCGGCCGTCGGGACGGATCCGGTTGGCGGTGGCCGCCTGCATCGCCGCCAGGCCCCGCGCCGCCTCGCCGGCCCTGGCGCGAAGGCGCATGTCCAGAAACCGTCCGATCAGGAGGAAGAAGAGCAGCATCACGGCGGCGTCGTAATAGGTGTCGCCATGGCCGATGAAGGTTTCCCAGACCGACAGGCCGCAGGCCAGCAGCACGGCCAGCGAGATCGGCACGTCCATGTTCACATGGCCGTTGCGAAGTGCGGTGATGGCGGAACGGAAGAAGGGCTGGCCGGCATAGGCCGCCGCCGGAAGGACAATCAGGGCAGAGATGCGGTGCATCAGCGCCTGCATCGTTCCGGTCATCTCCATGCCGCCGGCCCAGACCGAGATCGAGAGCAGCATGACATTGGCCATGGCGAAGCCGGCCACGGCCATCGCGCGCAGCAGTTTGCGCTCCTCCTCCTTCTGCGGATCGGCATCGGTTTCCGGCTCGTAGGGCGTGGCCGGATAGCCGATGGCGCGCAGCTTGGCGACGTATTCGCCAGCCAGTGCGGGATCGCCGCGCCAGGACAGGGACAGCCGTCCGGTCGACAGGTTCAGCCGGGCATTCTCGACGCGCGGATCCTCGCGCAGACCCGACTCGATCCGGGCGATACAGCCCGCACACACCGCCCCGCGCACCAGCAGGTCGAGTCTGGACTGACCGTCCGCGAGGCGCACGAAAGCCTGCGGATCGACAGCATTCGCGGTATCCGACAGATGAGCGGCATCTAGGGCAGCCACAGATCATGCTCCATCTCGAACGGCGCCTCGCCGTCATTGACCGCGTGGAGATGCCACTCGCCGGCCTCGGTGCAGGGCAGCGTGACCCGGTAGAGGCCGGCCCGCCGTTCCTCGAAGGCCAGCGGACAATCGCGCGACGTATCCGTCGGATGATTCATCGCGCCGGACAGGGACAGCCCGCTGACCGGGGTGCCGCCGGCGTCGCGCACTTCGACGAGGAGGTCTCCATCGACCACATTGACCCGGGCCGACCAGCCCAACGCATCCTGGGCCCGGCGGCGGTCGAGAACATCGTTGTAGTTCAGCCCCTGGACGTAGGAACGCGGCACGTCCTCGCCGGGATGCGTGCGCATAGCCAGGGTGATGAAGGTGGCGTTCACGCCGATGGTCACCGTGAAGAAAGCCACGATCATCACGAGAACGTGCCAGCCTTTGACCGGGTTCAGGAAGCCCTTCATTCGTCTGCTCCGGTAATGATCATTGACGGTGTCGCCGCGGTTTCCCCGGTCGTGCGATCGGTGACGCGGAAGGCGAATTCCTCGCGCGGCCCGTCGATCGCTGCGGCCGGAAGTGTCAGATATATCACGAAGTCCCTGGTCCGGTCGGGGCCGACTTCCAGGAGCATGGGCGCTGCGTCGGGTGCGCCCAGCACACGCGCCCCGATGGCCGGATCGCCCTCGATGACCAGATCCAGCGTGCGTGCCCGATTGGCCTTGTTGACCACTTTCAGCGTGTAGCCATTGCGCACCGAACCGTCTGAAAGCCGGACATAATTGGGATTGCGGTCGCGCTGGGAATTGAGCTCCAGCTCCGATCGCGCGATCAGCGCACCGAGCATGACCGCAGCCACGATCGCGAACGCCACGGCATAGACCAGGGTCCGCGCCCGCACGAAGCGATAGCGCGGTTCCTCGCCGCGCTGGAAACGGTCGACATTGTCGTCGGTCTCGTAGGTGATGAGGCCGGTGGGCCGGTCCACCTTCCGCATGATGTCGTCGCAGGCATCGATGCACAGGGCGCACTGGATGCATTCCAGCTGGGCACCGTCACGGATATCGATCCCCATCGGACAGACGGCCACACACTGCTTGCAGTCGATGCAATCGCCCCGCCCCTCCCAGGTATCGCCCTTCTTGTGCGCTCCGCGCGGTTCGCCGCGGTCGACCCGGTAGGTGACGTTCAGTGCTTCGCGATCGGTCATGGCGGCCTGTATGCGCGGCCAGGGACACATATAGGTGCAAACCTGTTCGCGCATGGTTCCGGCGAGCGTGTAGGTGGTGAAGGTGAGCATGCCGGCAAACAGATAGGACGACGGCGCAGCCTGGCCGGTGAAGAAATTCCCCAGCGTCTCGTAGGCGTCATGGAAATAGAGGATCCACGCCCCGCCGGTGGCGAGGGCGATGATCAGCCAGACCGCATGCTTGCCCGTCTTCCGCCAGGCCTTTTCGAGAGACCAGGGCGCCCGGTCGAGCCGCATGCGGGCGTTACGGTCACCCTCGAATGCGCGTTCGACCCAGATGAAAAGATCGGTCCACACCGTCTGCGGACAGGCATAGCCGCACCAGACCCGGCCGAACAGCGCTGTGGCCAGGAACAGGCCCAGCGCAGCCAGGATCAAAAGGCCGGTGACGTAGTAGATCTCCTGCGGCCAGATCTCGATGAAGAAGAAATAGAAGCGCCGGCCCGCGAAATCGATCAGCACGGCCTGGTCGGGCGCGCCCTCGCCCCGGTCCCAGCGCAGGAAGGGCACGAGATAGTAGACGCCCAGCGTCACGGCCATGATCAGCCATTTCAGCGAGCGGAACTTGCCGTGCGCGAGCTTGGGATAGATCGGCTCGCGCTTCTTGTAGAGTTCGCGGGTTTCGGCGGCATTGACCGCTTCGGCTTTCGACCGCCGGATACCGGGCGCCGCCATGGCGCGTTTGGACGTGTCGGACATGACGGCGCTCTAACCCGGTTCCCCTTGTTCAGCCGATGCGACCTAGCGCCCCGTGAGACGGTTGGCCGCACCCTCCTCTTCGCCGCCGCCCAGCAGATAGACATAGGCAGCCAGCGCATCGATCGTGGCCTCGTCCAGCCGACCTTCCCAGGCCGGCATGACGCCGTAGGGACCGCGATGGATAATGCCGATCACCTGCTGGCGCTGCGAACCGTAGAGCCAGTTCCGGTCGGCCAGGTTGGGCGCGCCCTGCATCGGGTCGCCGGAGCCGTCTTCCATGTGGCAGCTGGCACACTGGATGTCGTAGATCTCGCGGCCGCGGGCGATCACATCGTCGCTGGCTTCGCCACGTCCCGACAGGGACAGGACATAGTCGGTCACATCGGCGATTTCGCTGCCGGTCAGCAGATCGTCCCGGCCGAAGGACGGCATTTGCGAGAAGCGCGTATCGGGGTGTTCCGCACGAATGCCGACGCGCAGGGTGGTGCGGATGTCCCCATAGGTACCACCCCACAGCCAGACATCGTCGTTCAGGTTGGGATAGCCCGGTGCCCCCTGGGCACCCGAACCGTGACAGGTGGCGCAATTATCGCCGAAGGCCGCCTCGCCGGCGGCGCGGACAAAGCCCAGCAGGTCGGGATCGTTCTCGATCTCCTGGATCGAGGCGCCCTCGAGCGCCGCATAGCCGCCGGCGCGCGAGGCCTGCAGCTCCTCCATCGCCTGGGCGACATTTGCGCGTTCGGAGTGATCGCGGAGACCGCGTGTGTGGTCGGTCTCGCCGGCCAGACCCGGCAGCGCCGGCCAGGCGGGCATGAAGATCATGTACACGACAGACCAGGCGACGGAGGCATAGAAGACCCACAGCCACCAGCGCGGCAGCGGCGTATCCAGTTCCTTGATCCCGTCCCATTCATGGCCGGTCGTCTGGGTGCCCGAATGGGCGTCGCGTTCAACGTCGTGTTCGTCAGCGGACATCGGCATCGTCCTCATTCTCGCCGGCGGTCTCCGGCGCATCGGGTTCGGTGAGCGGCGTACGGGCAGCCTTGTCGAACTTCTGCTGGTTGCGCGGCCAGAGCGCATAGGCGAGCACGCCGGCGAACAGCAGGATGAAGATCAACAGACCGCCTGTCTGGGCGAAGCTGGAGAGTGTTTCGTACATCGCCCTACCTCAGATTCTCGTCGGCCTGTGCCTCATAGGTGGAAAAATCCACCATGGTGCCAAGCACTTGCAGATAGGCGACGAGCGCATCCATCTCGGTAACCCGCGAGGGATCGCCGTCGAAATCGCGCATGACGGCACCAGGATAACGTGCCTGGAAGGCGTCATAGTCCATCGCGTAGGGATCGAGCTGGGTGGTGACGTCCGAGACCGCCGCCTCGATCATCTCCTCTGTGTAGGGCACACCCACGATCCGCAAGGCACGAAGATTGGCGGCGATATTCGCGTAGTCCAGCTCGGCGGTCGCCAGGAAGGGGTAGTCCGGCATGATGGATTCCGGCACCACCGATTGCGGATCGATCAGGTGGTCGCGGTGCCATTCGTCGGAATACTTGCCCCCGACCCGGGCAAGATCCGGCCCTGTCCGCTTCGATCCCCACTGGAAGGGGTGGTCGTACATGCTCTCGGCCGCCAGCGAGTAGTGGCCATAGCGTTCCACCTCGTCGCGCAGCGGGCGCACCATCTGCGAGTGGCAGTTATAGCAGCCCTCGCGGATGTAGATATCGCGCCCGGCCTGTTCCAGCGGCGTGTAGGGCCGCATGCCATCCACTTCCTCGATCGTCGAGTCGAGATAGAAGAGCGGAGCGATTTCCACGATCCCGCCGATCGAGACCGTGATCAGGATGCCCACGGTCAGGATCAGGGAGTTCTTTTCGAAGAGCGTCTTGTGCAGATCGCTCCAGCGGCTTTGCTTCTGCGCCATGACAGCCCCCTATTCGGCCGGAACGGCAGACGTTTGCGGGATGACGTTCTCGTCTTCCTCTTCCACGTCGCCCTTGATCGTGCGGTACATGTTGTAGGCCATGATGATCGCGCCCGAGAGGTAGAGCACGCCGCCAAGGGCCCGGATGATGTATGAGATGTGCATCGCCTCCACGGTCTCCACGAAGGAGAATTCCAGGAAGCCGAGCTCGTTGTAGGCCCGCCACATCAGACCCTGCATGATGCCTGCGACCCACATCGAGGTGATGTAGAGCAGGATTCCGAAGGTCGCGATCCAGAAGTGCCAGTCGACCAGCGCCTTGGAGAACATGCCCTTGCGCTTCCACAGCCAGGGCACCAGGCAGTAGACGGCACCGAAGGAGATGAAGCCGACCCAGCCGAGCGCGCCTGAGTGCACGTGGCCGACAGTCCAGTCGGTATAGTGCGAGAGCGCGTTGACGGCGCGCACCGACATCACCGGGCCTTCGAAGGTCGACATGCCGTAGAAGGCCACCGACAGCACCAGCATGCGAACGACCGGATCGGTGCGCAGCTTGTCCCAGGCGCCCGACAGCGTCATCAGCCCGTTGATCATGCCCCCCCAGGACGGCATCCACAGCATCACCGAGAAGGTCATGCCCAGCGTCTGCGCCCATTCCGGCAAGGCCGTGTAGTGCAGGTGGTGGGGACCGGCCCAGATATAGATGAAGATCAGCGACCAGAAGTGGATGATCGACAGCCGGTAGGAATAGACCGGCCGCTGAACGCGCTTGGGGATGAAATAGTACATGATCCCCAGGAAGCCGGCCGTCAGGAAGAAGCCGACCGCATTGTGGCCGTACCACCACTGGGTCAGCGCATCCTGCACGCCGGCGAACAGCGAGTAGCTGCGCGATCCGAACCACGAGACGGGCATCGACAGATTGTTGACGATGTGCAGCACGGCGATCGTCACAATGAAGGCCAGGTAGAACCAGTTCGCGACGTAGATGTGCGGTTCCTTGCGCTTCCACAGCGTACCGAGGAAGACCAGGAGATAGGCGACCCAGACAATGGTCAGCCAGATGTCGGCATACCATTCCGGCTCGGCATATTCCTTCGACTGGGTGATTCCGATGAGATAGCCGGTCGCCGCCATGACGATGAAGAACTGATAGCCCCAGAAGACAAACCAGGGCCAGATCCCGCCGGCGATCCGGGTGCGGCAGGTGCGCTGGACCACGTAGAAGGAGGTCGCGATCAGGGCGTTGCCGCCGAAGGCGAAGATCACGGCGGAGGTGTGCAGCGGGCGCAGGCGTCCGAAACTGGTGAATCCGAAGGGTTCCAGATTGAGCATCGGAAAGGCCAGCTGGAAGGCGATCACCACGCCCGCCAGAAGCCCGGCAATGCCCCAGAACATCGTGGCGATCACGCCGGCCTTGACGACGTTTTCATTGTATTCGCGCTTGTCGTCGATCACGCCGCCGCCCGCGATGGTACCGACCAGCATCACAATCCCCGTGAGGAACCCGCCCAGCAACAGCCAGGACTGGCCGCGCATGGCCGCATCGGGCGCATACGCGGCCGCAAAAAGAGACCACAAGGCCCCAAGAAATGTAATGATGAAGACGGCGGCTGTTCCCGGATCGGTCCCGACCCGTTTCAGCCCTTGAGCGTTCGACATATGCGCCCCCGGATGGCTGTTATTGGCCCCGGTGTAGCGCAGTATTCCGCAAAAACTCTATGGCAATTTGTCGCGTGCGACGAAAAGGGTCTGTGCCACATCCTTGACGGGCAGTGGATCACACGGCTGGTCGCAAGTCACGACTTGATCATTGGAATCCGGAGGCGCACACAACCCTGGCAAATAAGGAGGAAACATATGGGTTGGTCGCTCTCAATCGACATGGACGATATTGCCGACGCCACCGTGGTGACGGCGAAGTCCGGACCGCTTCCCGACGGCGCGGCACGCCTTCGGATCGACCGGTTTGCGCTCACCGCCAACAATGTCACCTATGCCGCATTCGGCCGGGCCATGCGGTACTGGGATTTCTTTCCCGGCGATGACGGTCGCGGGCGGCTGCCGGTATGGGGTTTCGCGGAGGTGTCAGAAAGCCGGGTGGACGGGCTTGCGCCCGGCGAGCGCGTATACGGTTACTTTCCCGCTGCCAGCGAACTCGATGTGCAACCTGTGCGGATCACCGCATCCGGCTTTGCCGATTCGTCGGCACACCGGACCGACCTCCCCCCGGCCTACAACGCCTATGTTCGCTGCCAGGCCGATCCGGCCTGGTCGCCGGAGATCGAGGCGGCGCAGATGGTGCTGCAACCGCTCTTCGTGACTGCCTTTCTGCTCGACAACTATCTCCGCGATGACGCGAACGGGCTTGATGCGGCGCGCATCCTGCTGACTTCCGCTTCATCCAAGACGGCAATTTCGCTGGCCTATCTACTCAAACAGGCCGGCCGGCCGGCGCATGCGCTGACATCGGCGCGCAATGCCGGATTCGTTGCCGGGCTGGAGCTGTATGACGGGGTGACGACCTATGATGCGCTCGGCAGTCTCGGCGCCGGTGCTCCGGCGGTGATCGTGGATTTCGCCGGCGATGCCGACATCAATCGCGGCCTGCACACGCACCTGGCCGACGCATTGCTGGCCAATATCCGGGTCGGTGGCGCGCACTGGGAGAGAAGTGCGCCGCCGAAAGACTTGCCACCGCCCAGGCCACACTTCTTCTTTGCCCCGGATGTCGCCCGCAGCCTGATCAAGACCTGGGGACAGGACCGGTTCGAAACGGCCTACAAGTCCGGCTGGCAGGACTTCGCCCGGGCAGCCGGGACCCTGTTCGGTTTTGAGGAACGCACCGGCGCCGGCGGTGCACTCGAAACCTACAGGCAACTTGTCGCCGGCGACGTCGCAGCCGACCGGGCCCTGAGCATCCGCACCTGATCGAAGGACGGGTCAGAGAATGCTCTGGCCCGTCTTCTTCCAGTCGTCCAGGAAAGCTTCCAGTCCGGCATCGGTCAGCTTGTGCTTGACCAGGCCCTTGAGAACGGCCGGTGGCACAGTAGCCACATCGGCCCCGGCCAGGGCGCATTGCTGGACGTGATCGGCCGAACGAATGGAAGCGGCCAGCACCTCGGTCTCGAAGCCATAATTGTCGTAGATGATGCGCAGGTTCTCGATCAGCTCCATGCCGTCGACGCCCAGATCGTCCAGCCGGCCGATGAAGGGCGAGATATAGGTCGCCCCCGCCTTGGCCGCGAGCAGTCCCTGATTGGCCGAGAAGCACAGGGTAACATTGGTCTTGATGCCGTCGGACGTGAGCGCCTGGCAGGCTTTCAGTCCCTCGAAGGTCAGCGGCAGCTTGACCACGACATTGTCCGCGAGCGCGGCGAGTTTCCGGCCTTCGGCGATCATCGCGGGCGCATCCAGCGCGGTCACTTCCGCGCTCACCGGACCGTCGACCAGATCGCAGATCTCCTTGACCACTTCGAGAAAATCGCGGCCCGACTTGGCAATCAGGGACGGGTTCGTGGTGACGCCATCGACCAGGCCGGCCTCGGCCAGTTCGCGAATCTCCGCGACATCGGCGGTATCGACAAAAAACTTCATGATCTGACTCCTCGAACTGGACCGGCCGGTCTGCTGCGCCGCGTCATACTATGGGTGCGTGACAATTGAAATGCCTCAATATCCCGCCGGTTCGACGCGAAAGCCCGCCTCGCGCAGGGCCGTTTCGATGCGGTCCATATGGGCGGCATCCTGCGCCTCCAGGGAGATGTCGATATAGGTCACCTTGGCCGGCAGGTCGGAGAAGGTCTTGTGGTAGGCCACGTCGGTGACATTGCCCCCGGCCTCGGCGATCACTTCGGAGACGGCCGACAATTGTCCGGGCACGTCCACGAGTTCGATGCGCAGCCGTGCCAGCCGCCGCGATCGCGCCAGATCGCGCAGCAGCAGCGAGGACAGGAGCCGCGTGTCGACATTGCCGCCGGTCAGCACCAGGCCGACCCGCTTGCCCGCAAAGCGCTCCGGTGCCGCCAGTACGCCGGCCAGGCCCGCCGCGCCGGCGCCTTCGGGCAGGACTCGCAGATGCGAGATAAACAGGTTCAGCGCGCGCTCGATCTGGCGTTCGTCGACCAGCAGTACATCGTCCAGCAGCTCGAGCAGGACCTGGCGGGTGCGCTGCCCCGGTTCGCGCACGGCGATGCCCTCGGCCAGGGTGAAGCCGCCGACCGCTCTGTCACGGCGGTGATAGAGATTGGCGAAGGCCGGGAAGAGATCGGCCTGCACGCCGACCAGTTCGATCCCCGGCTTGATGCGCCGCGCCGCCAGGCCGCAGCCCGAGGCCAGACCGCCGCCACCGACCGGCAGAACGAGCGTGTCGAGATCGGGATGTTCGGCCAGCATTTCCACTGCCAGCGTACCTTGTCCGGCGATCACCACCGGATCGTCGAACGGATGGATGAAGACCGCGCCGGTCTCCTCGCTCAGCGAGAGGGCGTGCGCCTTGGCGGCGTCGAAATCGGCGCCGGCGATATCGACCTCTGCGCCCAGCGCCCGGGTCTGGTTCACCTTCACCGTTGGCGTGCCCCGGGGCATGACAATGGTGGCCTTGATCCCCATCGCACCGGCATGCCGCGCCACGCCCTGGGCATGATTGCCGGCCGAGGCCGCGACCACGCCCCGCTCCCGTTCCGCCGGGGTCAGCGCGGAAAGCCGTGCATAGGCGCCACGCTCCTTGAAGGAGCCGGTCGCCTGCAGATTCTCCAGTTTCACCACCACCTCGCATCCCAGCACCTGCGACAGGGCGGGCGACGGCAGACAGGGCGAGTTGAGAATCCCGCCCATGCCGGCAGCATGCAGCGTGTCGACAAAGGCGAAGGCGCCGGCGAGATCATCCGGCGGTGCCGGCGTCGTGGGTTTGAGGGCGGTGTGGGGCATGGTTGTTCCTGTAAGCCGGCCGCACACGAAAAAGCCCCGCTCCTTTGGGAGCGAGGCCGGTTTTCCGTGTCGGTCGTCCGTGTGGGGACGTTAGACGGGCGTGGGCAGCGCTCCCATCAGGGTGAGACCGATGATAATCGAAATGAGAATGAGGCCCGACGTCATGAGCACGCGAAGGCGGCTGGTCCGCTCTTCGTCGATCCGTTTGGCGATCGCAATGGCTCTGGCACGTTGACGCATATCGGTCCTTTCCTGCTTCTGCCTCCTAATGTGGCGATGCAATGACAAAGAGTCCAGACGGGAAATGTTCCGCCACTATCCCGCCGCGTCGTAGGCGGCCTTCAGCCAGCCGATCAGCTCACCGTCCACCTCAGCCGCCGACGTCAGCCGCACACGGTGGGACACCATCGCATTGAAGGAGCCCGAAGCCTCCAGCCGGCCCGCAGGCCCGGTGCCCTTGAGATTGATGCCGACATCGACGCGGGTTTTTGTGGAAGGCTGGATCAGGCCGAACTGCTTGGCCCGGCGCAGCGAGACATAGGCCTTCTTTGGCGCCAGCTCGACATCGTCGCCAAATCCCTTCACCGCCCGGACCAGCACATCGTAGATCGGCTTGAGAGCGGCCTTGTCGCCGGCATACTGCGCACCGACGAGATCGTCCTCCGCGGCCGGCCGGGTCGCCACGCCGCCACGCACCTCGTGCGCGACGAGATTGGCGAAGCCGTGCGTCATGCCGTGGTCCGACTTGAGCAGCTTGACCATGTCGCCATGCTTTTCCAACCCGCTCTCGCGCACGATGGCGACCCAGTCGGCCAGCGGCTTGCCGGTCTTTGCCGGCATGTTGGCGATCATCGATTTCGTCATGTCATCGGGCGACTGGGCCATGATATCCTCCCCCTCAAAGCTTCGGCGCGCGGTCGAGCGGCCAGTTTTCCGAGCGCGCCGCCTTCGGCGTCATCGGCGCCATCAGCGAGAACATGAACAGCATCATGCGCCCGCCGAAAGTGGCCTTGCCCGTCTCGACGACGGATTTGAGGTTCTCGCAGATGAATTTCGCACCCTGCGCCATCTGCTTTTCCGACTTCGAGACCGCGCCGGTGGCAGCGTGTTCGCTGATCAGGGTGAATTCGGTCCCGTCCCCGACTTCCTTCAGCCGGTAGCGGACGATGGAGACCGGATCGTCGGACGTGGTGAACTTGAACGTGTGTGCGTAGTGATGCGGCGGTTCGAAATCGAGCACCTCGCCCATCACCATGGTGTATTTGCCGTCCGGCGAGCGCATCGCGAACGGCGCGCCCGGAGCAAAGCCCGGCGTGTCGTACTGGCCGCCGAAGAAGAATGGCAAAGGCCTGTCGGTGCGGATGAGTTCGCTCCAGACCCTGTCGATGGGCGCCCGGATGATCACCCGATACATGGATGTGCGCACTTCGCCCAATTGCGAAGCCTTGGCGGGTTCGGTCATGTCTGTCCCTTTCGCTCCCCCGGTAGATGCGTGACGGACGCAGCCCTGTCCGGCGCGTCCGGGTATTCGGCGGTGCGTTGCTCCGCCAGGTATTTGATGTCCAGCACGCGGCCCGCCCACATCGCGGAATACTCGCTGGACCAGCGATCATGAATCATCTGGATGGGCACCACATTCATGTAGAGATGCCGCGTGCGCCCACGCTTGTCCGAAATGATCAGCCCCGCCTCTTCCAGCACGGCGAGGTGGCGCATCACGGCCACCCGGCTGACATCGAACCCGGCCGCAACCTCCCCCACCGCACACCCGGGATGGTTCTTGACGAAATCCAGCATGCGCCGCCGCTGGGCATTCCCCAGCGCCTGGAAAACGGTATCCATGGATTCCGGCGACATCATCCGGCTATCTCCACATGTAATATATGCATTACATATTCGGCTTCCGGATTTGTCAATGGGGTTGCGCAAAAGCCGGGCCGCGCTCAAACATGTAATACAGAACGCAAAAACGTTATCCCGGCGCAAGCTGGGATCCCGATTCATAAAGCCCGGTCAGGGCGCCTTGAAACGCGATGCCGGCCCCACCTCTCGCTATCGCCCAATCCTGTGGCCCCCGGGGTCCCAGCTTTCGCTGGGATGACGGTGGTGGGCGTCAATCGATCGGGGCCGGAACGGTATCGCAACCCAGTCCGGCACTTCCCTGCATGGCGGCAGGCAAAACGCTCCCGGATGGCGCGCCAAGTGTGCGCATGCAACAATTGTCTTCCCAAAATGCTCGGAAGCGCGTTTCATGGTAACGGTACCATGAAACTGCGAAGGGGAGATCGCTTACATGCCCGCCGAAAAACTGCTCGTCGCCAATCGCAGCGAAATCGCCATCCGCATCATGCGAGCGGCCACGGAGCTGGGCCTGAAAACCGTCGCCATCTATGCCGAAGAGGACAAGCTGGCGCTGCACCGGTTCAAGGCGGATGAGAGCTATCGCGTCGGTGCGGGCCTGGGGCCGGTCAAGGCCTATCTGGATATCGACGGCATCATCGCCATCGCCAAGCGCAGCGGCGCGACGCTGATCCATCCCGGCTATGGCTTCCTGTCGGAAAACCCGGATTTCGCCGAAGCCTGTGCCGAGGCGGGACTGACCTTTGTCGGCCCCTCGCCCGACACGATGCGCGCCCTGGGCAACAAGGTCGCAGCGCGGGACATGGCGGTGGAAGCCGGGGTGCCCGTCGTGCCCGCCACAGGTCCGCTGCCCGACGATCCGGCGGACTGGGAAAGCCAGGCCGGCGCGGTCGGCTACCCCCTCATGCTCAAGGCCAGCTGGGGTGGCGGCGGACGCGGCATGCGTGTGGTCGAGACTGCCGGTGAACTGACGGCCCAGGTCGAGGCCGGCCGGCGCGAGGCCGAAGCGGCCTTCGGCAATGGCGAGGTCTATCTGGAAAAACTGATCCGCCGCGCCCGCCACATCGAGGTTCAGATCCTGGGCGATGCCCACGGCAATCTGGTCCACCTCTTCGAGCGCGACTGCACCGTCCAGCGGCGCAACCAGAAAGTCGTCGAACGCGCGCCGGCACCGGATATGACGGACAAGACGCGCACCGCGATCTGCGACGCCGCCCTGCGCCTGTGCCGGCATGCCGGCTATCGGGGCGCGGGCACGGTGGAGTTCCTGCTGGATGCAGATACGGGCGACTTCTACTTCATCGAGGTCAATCCCCGCGTCCAGGTCGAACACACGGTGACCGAGGAAGTCACCGGGATCGACATCGTGCGCGCCCAGATCCAGATTGCCCGTGGCGGCCATATCGGCGTGGAGGCCGAAACCGGCGTACCGGAACAGGGCAAGATCGAACTGCATGGCCATGCCCTGCAATGCAGGGTGACCACGGAAGATCCGCAGAACAATTTCACGCCGGATTATGGCCGCATCACCGCCTATCGCGGCGCCACCGGTTTCGGCATCCGCCTGGACGGGGGCACGGCCTATTCCGGCGCGGTAATCACGCGCTACTTCGATAGCCTGCTGGAGAAGGTGACCGCCTGGGCGGCAACGCCCGAGGAAGCCGTGCGGCGCATGGACCGGGCACTGCGCGAGTTTCGCATCCGCGGCGTCTCGACCAATATCGCCTTCCTGGAAAACGTCATCAATCATCCCGATTTCGTCTCGGGAAACATCACCACCCGCTTCATCGACACCACGCCCGCCCTGTTCGATTTCCCCAAGCGGCGCGACCGGGCAACCCGCCTTCTCTCCTTCATCGCGGACGTCTCGGTGAACGGCAATCCGGAGGTCAAGGGCCGGCCGGGACCGCCCGCCCATGCCCGCACCCCGGTGCCTCCGGCCGCAGCCGGCCCGCCCGTTCCCGACGGGACCAAACAGATCCTCGACAAGGCCGGCCCGGAAGGTCTGCGCGACTGGATGCTGGCCCAGGACCAGGCGCTGATCACGGACACCACGATGCGCGATGCCCACCAGTCGCTGCTGGCCACACGCATGCGGTCCTACGACATGGTGGCGGTCGCCGAGGCCTATGCCCGGCACCTGCACCGGCTGTTCTCGATCGAGTGCTGGGGCGGGGCGACCTTCGACGTGGCGCTGCGCTTCCTGAAGGAAGACAGCTGGGACCGGCTGGCCGAACTGCGCGAGCGCATCCCCAACGTGATGCTGCAAATGCTGCTCAGGGCCTCCAACGCCGTCGGCTACACCAATTATCCCGACAATGCGGTCGATCACTTCGTGCGTCAGGCGGCAGAGACCGGAATCGACGTCTTCCGCGTCTTCGACAGTCTCAACTGGGCGGAGAACATGAAGGTAGCCATCGCCTCGGTGCTCGAGACGGGCAAGGTCTGCGAGGCGGCGATCTGCTATACCGGCGATCTGGGCAATCCTGACCGGCCGAAATACCAGCTGGACTACTATCTCGAACTGGCGCGCGAGCTCAAAGGCGCCGGCGCCCACATTATCGGCATCAAGGACATGGCGGGTCTGGCACGGCCGGCCCAGATCCGCACCCTCGTGAAGGCCTTGAAGGACGAGACCGGCCTGCCGGTCCACTATCACACCCATGACACGTCGGGCATTGCGGCTGCGACGGTGCTGGCTGCCTGCGAGGCGGGCGCGGATGCCGTCGATGCGGCGATGGACAGTTTCTCCGGCCTCACCTCCCAGCCCAATCTGGGCTCCATTGTCACCGCCCTGGCCGATACCGGACGCGACAGTGGGCTGGACCCGGCCACGATCCGGCGCTTTTCCGACTATTGGGAGGATGTGCGCACCCAGTACGCCGCCTTCGAATCCGATCTGCGCGCGGGCGCCTCGGAAGTCTATCTGCACGAGATGCCGGGCGGCCAGTTCACCAATCTCAAGGAACAGGCCCGCGCCGTCGGCCTGGCCGAGCGCTGGCACGAGGTCGCGAAAATGTATGCCGACGTCAACCGCATGTTCGGCGACATCGTGAAAGTGACCCCCTCGTCCAAGGTTGTCGGCGACATGGCGCTCTACATGGTTTCGTCGGGTCTGACGGTGAAGGACGTCCTCGATCCGGACACCGACATCGCCTTTCCGCAAAGTGTGACCGGCCTTCTGCGCGGCGATCTGGGCCAGCCGCCGGGCGGCTGGCCGGCCACGCTGCAGGCCAAGGCCCTCAAGGGTGAAACACCCTCGACCGACCGGCCCGGCAAGCATCTCGCCGCGGTCGATTTCGACGCCGTGCGCGACACGATCAAGGGCCATGGCGAGCGGCCGGTGAACGAAAACGATGTCGCCTCGGCCGTGATGTATCCGAAGGTCTTCGCCGAGTACGAGGATCACCGCGCCCGGTTTGGCCGCGTCGACAAGCTGCCCACGCCCGTCTTCTTCTACGGCATGGAGGCCGGCGAGGAAATCACGGTCGAGATCGACCGGGGCAAGACGCTCAACATCCGCCTCATGGCGATCGGCGAGGCCGACGATCACGGCGAGCGGGAAGTCTTTTTCGAACTGAACGGCCAGCCACGCGTCATCCGCGTCGACGATCGCGCCGTGGCGCCCACCGTGGAGGCCAACGAGAAGGCCGACATGAACAATCCTGCCCACGTCCCCGCGCCGATGCCGGGCCTGATCGCCACCCTTGTGGCATCGGAAGGCCAGACCGTGAAGGCCGGCGACGTGCTCATGACGCTGGAAGCGATGAAAATGGAAACCTCGATCGCCGCCCTCCAGGCCGGCACGGTGAAACGCCTGCCGGTCAAGGCCGGCAGCCAGGTCGACGCGAAGGATCTGCTGGCCGTGGTGGAGTAGGCCCGTCTTTCCGGGGAGAAGGGATCGAGGGGCGGTGAAGGGGCGCTCCGGGAGGATGAGAACAATCCGCCGGCCGCACCCCGCCCGTCAGGCCTGGTTGTCCGTCATTGCGGACATGTCTACCGCCGCATGCTCGCCGAACTTCGCCGGTTCGACGAGCAGTTCGATCAGGCCGAGCACCTGGGTCAGTTCGCCGACCAGGGCCTGGACGCGGGACTGGTCGGCGAGCGGACGGCTCATGGTGCCGATCTCGAAGAAATCGCCGGTTTCCGCGGCGATCAGAAGCTCGCCCTGGCCACTGTCGGCGTCGAACAGGGCGCGCACATGCTTGCCGTGCAGCGACTCTTCCAGAGCCAGAAGGCGCTCCATGAAGGACGGTGTGAGCATGTAGCGGGCGAGGACCTGGTCATTGCCATAGACCTCGAAAACACGCTCGAATTTCGGGTCCACCAGACCGATCCGCTCCAGCTTGTTCGAGCCGAAGGAGCGGCCCAGTGCGGCCAGCCCGTTGAACCAGCCCCTGTCGCGCGTGATCACGGTGACACCCTCGACCCGGCGGGGAAAATTGATGCGGATCAGCACGCCACGGAAGACCGTGACGTAGTAGGTGCGCTTGTCGGAGCGGCGCTTCTGTTCGAGATGGGCTTCGTAGAGCTCGAAATCACAGCCCTCGCGGTGCCCGGAGAAATGATCCTCGAAAGCGCGCCGGTCCGAGGACGGCAGCAGACCGTAATCGCGGAAGGTGGAAAACCGCGCCGGTTCGGCGGGCGTGCCGGCATAGCTCAGGCCGAGCGCCTCGGCGACCGCCGTGTTGAGCCTGGACTTGACCCGTTTGGCCAGCCGGTGAACGCGGCGATTGCCGATCAGAAGCCCGGCGACAAGCCCCCCGGCCAGGCCGAAGGCCGCAATCACGGCCTCGCCTGTATTCGCGGCGACAGCCGCCCCCGCACCCAGGCCCAGCACGGCCCCGCCCAGCGTCCACAAACGCCGCTCGCGCACGGCCGCGCGCCGCTCGCTCTCCAGTCCTTCAAGCCAGGGTTTGAGCCTGTCGTTCCAGAGCGTGTTCCAATCAGCCTTGCCGGCGTCCTCGGCCATCAAATCCCCTGCAGTCGCTCCAGCGCCTCGGCCATCTTGGCCTTTTGTGCGGTGTAGTCTGCAAGTTTCGCGCGCTGTTCGGCAACCACTTCGGCGGGGGCGTTGGCGACGAATTTTTCGTTGCCGAGCTTTTTCTCCAGACGGCCGATCTCGCCGTCCAGCTTGGCCAGCTCCCTGGCGATCCGCTCGCGTTCGGCATCGAAATCGATGACGCCTTCCAGCGGCAGCGCCAGCGTCGCCTCGCCCAGAACGCTCTGGGCGGAGGCTGGCGGCACACTGTCGGCCACGCCGATATCGGCCAGTCGCGCCATCCGCGAGATCAGGGCTTCATGACGCTCCAGCCGCGCCGCGGTCTCGGCACCGGCCCCGACCGCGACGAGCGGTATCCGGGCGCCGGCGGGCACATTCATCTCGGCGCGCAGACGGCGGATATCGGTGACGAGATCGATCAGCCAGCTCATCTCGGCCGTCGCGGCCTCGTCTTCCAGACCGCCCAGCTGCGGCCAGTCGGCAACGATCAGCTGGGTCCCGCGCTCGCCGGTCTGCTGCCACAATTCTTCGGTGACGAAGGGCATGAAGGGGTGGAGCATTTTCAGCGCCTGGTCGAGCACGAAGGCCGTGGTCGCCCGCGTCTCGGCCTTGGCCGCCTCGTCCTCGCCCTGCAGCAGCGGTTTGGCGAACTCCAGGTGCCAGTCACAGAACACGTTCCAGACGAATTTGTAGGCCGCCGCTGCCGCATCGTTGAAGCGGAAACCGTCGAGCCCGGCCTCGATCGCCTTCACGGCCCCGGCGGCCTCGGACAGGATCCACTTGTTGACAGTCCGGGTCACCGATTTCGGATCGAAATCCGCAACCGGGCGGCACTCATTCATCTCGCAGAAGCGGGCCGCATTCCACAGCTTGGTGGAGAAATTGCGATAGCCCTCCACGCGCTCCCTGGACATGCGGATATCGCGTCCCTGCCCGGCCTGGGCGGCCAGCGAGAAGCGCAGCGCGTCGGCACCGTATTCCTCGACGATTTCCAGAGGGTCGATCACATTGCCCTTGGACTTGGACATCTTCTGACCCTGCTCGTCGCGTACGAGAGCGTGGATATACACGTCCTTGAAGGGGGCCCTGTCCATGAAGTGCAGGCCCTGCATCATCATCCGGGCGACCCAGAAGAAGATGATGTCGAAGGCGGTGATCAGCACCGAGGTCGGGTAGAACTTCTCCACGATCTCCGGCGTGTCATCCGGCCAGCCCAGCGTCGAGAAAGGCCAGAGCGCAGAGGAAAACCAGGTGTCGAGGACGTCCTCATCCTGCGTGAGGGCAACGCCGTCGCCCTTGGCCTTGCGTGCCTGATCCAGCGCAGCCGCTTCACTCATTGCGACATAGACATCGCCGTCGGCATCGTACCAGGCCGGCACCCGGTGCCCCCACCACAGCTGGCGCGAAATGCACCAGGGCTGGATGTTGCGCATCCATTCGAAATAGGTCTTTTCCCAGGTTTTCGGATGGAAGGTGGTGCGCCCGTCCTCAACGGCGGCGATGGCGTCCTTCGCCAGCACATCCGCATTCACGAACCACTGGTCGGTCAGCATCGGCTCGATAACGACGTGGGAGCGGTCGCCGAAGGGCTGCTGGATCTTCTTGTTCTCGACCAGGGGGACCTGATTGCCCTCCTCATCCGTCACGGTGACGGCCAGGCCTTCCGCGGTGATCGCCTCGACGATCTTCTTGCGCGCTTCGAACCGGTCGAGCCCGCGATACTCGTCGGGCACGAGGTTGATGTCATCCACTTCGGCCTCGGACGGCAGCGCGCCGCCCTTGGCGATCGCCATCGCCCGGGCCGCGCAGTCCGCATAGGGTGCACCGTCGGTGCGCAGGGCGGCCTGCATGTCCATCAGCCGGTAGAGCGGGATATTGTTGCGCTTGGCGACTTCATAGTCGTTGAAATCGTGGGCACCGGTAATCTTCACCGCACCGGAGCCGAACTCCGGATCGGGATACTCGTCGGTGATAATCGGGATCAGACGGCGGTGCTCCTTCGGCCCCACCGGGATCTCGCACAGCGCCCCGACAAGGGACTTGTAGCGCTCATCGTCCGGATGCACCGCCACCGCACCGTCGCCCAGCATGGTTTCCGGGCGCGTGGTGGCGATGGAAATCCAGTCGCGCTCTTCCTCGAAGACAATGTTTCCGTCCCCGTCCTTTTCCACATAGGTATAGCTGCGGCCGTCGGCGAGCGGATACTTGAAGTGCCACATATGCCCGTCGACCTCGACATTCTCCACTTCGAGGTCGGAGATCGCGGTCTCGAACTTGGGATCCCAGTTCACCAGCCGCTTGCCGCGATAGATCAGGCCCTGTTCGTACAGTTCGACGAAGACTTTCAGCACCGCCTTGGACAGGCCCTCGTCGAGGGTGAAGCGCTCGCGCGACCAGTCGCAGGAGGCGCCCAGGCGGCGCAATTGCTGCAGGATCGCGCCGCCGCTTTCGGCCTTCCATTCCCAGACGCGGTCGATGAAGGCCTCGCGTCCCATTTCCCGGCGGGACATATTGCCCTCTTCGGCCAGCTGGCGCTCGACCACCATCTGCGTGGCGATACCGGCATGGTCGGTGCCCGGCTGCCAGAGCACGGAACAGCCCAGCATGCGCTTGTAGCGCACCAGCACGTCCTGGAGCGTGTTGTTCAGCGCATGGCCGATGTGCAGACGCCCGGTGACATTGGGCGGCGGAATGACAATCGAGAAGGCCTCCGCATTGTCGTCATCCTTCGGCTGGAAGGCGCCCGAGCGCTCCCAGGCCTCGTAGATCCGGGTTTCGGCGTCTTGGGGATTGAAGGTCTTGTCCATCATGGGTCCGCACGTGTTGGGGCGCACATCCGCGCTTTGGCACTTTTATGGACATCTGCCCGCACTTGTCAGCCCGGCAGCTGCGGAAGACGACCCCAATGAAAAAGCGCGCCCGGCAGGACGCGCTTTCCAAAAGTCGCTACCGGCCAGCCCCTAACGCCGGCGGCGGGCCACGCGGTCGATCTCGGCCTGGACCTTTTCGTCCACGATGGCCGGCAGGTTGGAGTCGAGCCATTCCTTCAGCATCGGACGCAGCAGCGCGCGCACCACGCCTTCCAGGGTACGTCCCTCTTCCTCGGAGACGCGGATATTTTCCGCCAGCGTGTGGAAGGAGCCCATGGCGGCCGTGGCCGCCGGTTCGGACATGATGCCGTCGGAGACTTCTTCCTCGAGCGCGTCGAAATCGATTTCCGGCTCGGGCTCCGGCTCGGGTTCGGGCTCCGGAGCCGCTGCTACCGGCTCGGGTTCCTCCTCGCGATCGACGATCATCAGATCGTCGTCCACGGCCATCGGATCGGTGCCGCCGTCGGGATCCTCGATCTTGTCGGTCAGTTCCAGAACATCGGCATCGTCGCCGGCGCCGGCATCGGTGTCGCCGGCCTCGTCGAACATCGCATCGACATCGTCCTGGGATGCCGGCTCGTCGGCCGCGGGCGCGGCCTCTTCGGCCTCGGCCGTCTTGTCGTCATCATCCTCATTGATGATCCGGCGGATCGAGGAGAGGATTTCTTCCATCGACGGTTCGTTTTCGGCGGTCTGCTCAGCCATGCGCCAGGTCCTTGCGATATGCGGGTCTTATTCTCTTGTAACGCGAATTAACCGGGTCGAACAAAGCCTGTCCAGCCCGCGACTCTCAGGACAGGCTAGTCCCAGGGCGTTAAGTCAAGGTTAGGGAACCCCGATTCGCTTCGATCTTCAGCAGCCGGATCGTAAATTTCCACGTTCAGCCCCAGTTGCGAGGCCGAAACCGCCCCCATCGCCTGCAGAAGACGGTAGCCGGCCACGTAGGAATCCCGTTCCGCGGTCACCAGGGTGAGCCGCGATTCCAGAAGTTCCTGTTCCGCATCAAGCACATCGAGCGTGGTCCGGATGCCCACATAGGCCTCCTGCTCGACCCCGTCGAGCGCAATCTCGTTGGCCCGCACGGCCTGGCGCGAGGACTCGATCACCGCCAGCGACGCCATGTAGGCGCTCCAGGCATTGGTGACGCCTTCGGTGACCTGACGGCGCGCCTCGCGCACCTGGAAACGGGCTTCATCCTCCTGGGCGAGCGCGGCGCGAACACGCGACCGATTCAACCCGCCGGTGAAAAGCGGCACCGAAATCTCGCCACGCACAACCGTGGAATCGCGGACATCGCCGGAAAAGTTCGAATCGCGGGCCGAGGAATGCGACGCGTTCAGGGACACTTGCGGCCGCAGATTGGCGCGGGCGATCCGGATCGCGTGCCGGGCGGCCTGTTCCGCATACTGGGCCGCCAGCAATTGCGGGCTGGACGCATAGGCATATTCGGCGGCGTCGGCGAGCGCGTCCGGCATGTCCGGCAGGGCCGGCGGTTCGGACAGGGTCGCCGGCGGCTGGCCCGTCACGCGTTCATAATAGGCGCGGCTGGTCGAGAGCTGTGACTGGGCTGCGGACAATTGCGCCTGGGCGCCGGACAGGCGCGCCTCGGCCTGGGCCACATCGGTGCGGGTGATCTCGCCGACTTCGAAACGGTCGCGCGCCGCCTGCAGGTGCTGGGCGAGCACTTCGGCATTGTTGCGGCGGATCTCGACCACTTCGGCATCGCGCCGCACATCCATGAAGGCCGTCACCGCGTCCACGAGCACAGTCTGCTCGGTGGCCCGCAGGGTTTCCCGGCCGGCCATGATGACCGCAGTCGCCTGATCGATCGAACCGCTGATCCGGCCGCCCTGGTAGATCGCCTGGCTGGCACTGATGGAATAATTCTTCGGCGTCGCATCGCTTTCGCTGTTCGAGGGCACGCGCTGGCCGTTGATGACGAAGGTGCTTTCCGATTCCACGTGCTGGCGCGAGATCGAGGCAGAAGCCGACACCGACGGCAAACGCCCCGCCTGGGCTTGCACCCTCTGCTCGTCCGTGGCCCGCAAGCGTGCGCGCTCGGCCTGCAGGGTCGGATTGGAATTATAGGCCAGCGCCAGTGTCTCCTCGAGCGACTGGCCCGCCGCGACGCCCGACATTGCCAGCATGGACACACCGCCAGCCAGAGCCAGCGTCCAGTTTCTAAACCGCGTCATCTACGCACCCCTCGAACCGGCAGGCCATCTGCGGCCTGTCCCCTGTGGAAACCATAATAACGCCGGCTGGCCCCAAAGCCAGCGACGCGATGTCGCTTGCATATAGGAAGCCCTCGCACAGAAGTGAACGCCGTTCACCTGAATTTTTCGCAAGCTGGATCAAGCGTTGGGCATCGACACTGCTAACGCGAGCGCTGGCAGATTCCGTCGCCGCCGGCTGCCCTAGAACGCGAAGCGGGGTTCGGCCTCGAAACCGGGCAGGACTGCGGCACTGGCATCGAACACGACGCGTTCGCCGATGCCGGCACCGGACCGGGAGAACACCGTCGCCTTGCCGACCGGCCCATTGCGCACGATGACTACGAGCCGGCCGCCTTCGGCCAGCTGGTCGAACCAGGCATCGGGAACCGTGTCGACCGATCCATTGACGAAAATCACGTCGAACGGCCCCTGCTTGGGCACGCCGGCCTTGGGGTCGCCTTCAACGACAACCGCATTGTCGGCACCAACCTCGGACAGGAGGGCCGAGGACCGGGACAGACCGTCCTCATCGTCCTCCACGCCGACAACGGTCTCGGCCATACGCGCCAGGATCGCCGTGGAATAGCCGCGCCCGCCCGCGATATCGAGCACGACCTCGTGGGGCTGGATGTCGGCCGCGTGGATCAGCTTGGCCAGGTCGCGCGGACGCATCAGCGTACGCGTCTCGCTGGTCGCCACCTGCGTGTCGGCATAGGCAGCGGCGCGGCGCGAACGCGGCACGAAGAGATGGCGCGGTATGTCCAGGAAAGCCGCGATCAGACGCCGGTCGGTAACGTCGGCCGGGCGGATCTGGCTATCCACCATATGCTTGCGCGCCTGTTCGAATTCGCTCACGGGTCTCTCCCTCGCGGAACCGGTTCGCGCTGATATATCCTGCCCGCACAAAACTCGGCAACCACCCCACTGCGTGCGGGGCTATTTGCGGCGCGGGCAATTTCACATACCGGTGATGTGGCGGATTGCTCCGCTCGCGCACACCGGTTATAGCTCCCGGCTCGCAAGTCAGCGGCACCGTGGCGGAGTGGCTACGCAGAGGACTGCAAATCCTTGTACCCCGGTTCGATTCCGGGCGGTGCCTCCACCCTTCGTCCCAAGGGCGCGACGCGGGATTGTTTGCGACAGGTCCTTTCGACTTACGCGCGCACCGTGCCGTCCGGATTGACGCCGGCCTTTTCCAGCTCTGCATCCAGCCTGCCCGTCAGAAACAGGGCATACATGCGATAATCGCCGATCAGCGACCAGAGCGGATAGGTGAAGGTGGCCGGCTTGTTGCGCTCGACGAAGGCGTGGCTGACCCAGGCGAAGAAATAGCCCGCCACGGGCACCGCCGCGAGCGCCCACCAGGTCCGCGTCACCACGGCGCCGATCAGTACCAGGATGGCCAGGGTCGAACCGACATAGTGCCAGGCACGTGTCGCCGGCCTGGCGTGTTCGCGCAGATAGAAGGGCCAGAAGGACCCGAAAGTCTCGTGTTCGCGCATCGCCATCTCCCCTGATGCAACCGGTCCGAATCAGTAGCACGGCAGGCGCCGGGCCGCGAGACAGGTTCGGGCGAGGTTATCGCACTCTCAACGGCAAAGACCGCATTTCCCGGAAATCATTAGGCTTTGGGCAAGGACGATGAACCAAACGCCCAATTCTACACGCCCGATTAACCTACTCTTAAGGGTTCTGACCCAATCCTTCACACGTCTTCCCGTGAAGACACCCCACCATCCACCCAATGCCTTTTCGGGAGCCTCTGCGGCTCCCGATTTTTTTTGCAGGAAGTCCCTGCATCTTGCGCAGCAGGGTGCTTGCGCGGCGAGCCGAAGCTCTGATAAAAGCCACGCCTCGCTTGCGAGACATGTGTTCCCCGGTAGCTCAGTTGGTAGAGCAGGTGACTGTTAATCACCGGGTCGGCGGTTCGAGCCCGTCCCGGGGAGCCATTTCCTCCTTTCAGTAACATCGTCCGACGCTGCACGCTGCGTTGCCGCGCCGCGGCCGTCTATTCCGCAAGGCGTTCGTCCAGTGCGCGGGCCGCTTCGAAGAAGCGCTGCCGCAAGGCCGCTGCGTGGGGATTGTGGCGCTCGATCGCCCGGAAAAGTTCGTCGCTGTCCTGGGAGACCAGACGCGCCGCCTCGGCAAGCAGATCGTAGCTGCGTGTCGTATAGGGCGCTTCGGGCAGGCCGAGATCGGTAATCACCCGCGACACCAGATGCGTCAGTGCCTGCACGCTGGCCATGGTGCGGTCATGGGTGTCGGCGTCCGAGACATGCATGGCAAGGCCGAGCCTGTCACCCAGGAAGGCGGCGACACACTCCGTATCCACGCCCGGTCCGGGGCACAGGACGATCGACTGACCTGCCACGCCGTCTGCCGCACTTTGCGGACCGAACAGGGGGTGCGTTCCGAGAATGCGCGTTTGCGGGGGCAATTCCTCGTGCAGGATGCGCATGGGCTCCAGCTTCACCGAGGCCACGTCGAGGACCAGCGCGCCGGGCTGCAAATGCGGCGCGATGGCTGCGGCGGCCTGCGCCATGGCCTGCACCGGCACGGCCAGGATCACGCAGGGCTGCGCGGCTGCCTCCGCCAGTCCGGCCAGGCGCACGCCCGGTACGTCCGGCACATCAGGATCGTAGCCAGTCAGCTCCGCGTGCGGAGCCAGATTCCGGGCTGCCAGTGCCCCGAAGGCACCCAGGCCAATGAGACCGATACGGGGGCGCTCGCTCATCGGCCGGCTCCGCCCGGTTTCGTCAAAATGTCCAACTCTCGCATGACCGCCCGATCTCCCACGGATTTGGCGGATTATGCATGCGCCCCGTCAGTGCACCACACCCGTGTCAGCGGGAAATGCGATCACTTTGCCATCCTCGCCCGCTTCGCTCTGGCGCTTCCACATCGCGGCATAGAGCCCTTCGCGTGCAAGAAGTTCGGCATGGGTTCCGGATTCCGCAACCCGGCCCTCGTCGAGCACGAAAATGCGGTCGGCCCGGGCGATCGTGGACAGGCGGTGCGCCACGGCGACGGTCGTGCGCCCCCTGGCGGCCTCGGCCAGGGCCATCTGCACATCCGTCTCGGTCTGGCTGTCCAGCGCGGATGTGGCCTCGTCCAGGACCAGGATGGCCGGATTTTTCAGGATGGCGCGGGCCACGCCCACGCGCTGCTTCTCGCCGCCGGAGAGCTTCAGTCCGCGCTCGCCGACCCGGGTTTCCAGCCCGTCCGGCAATGCATCCACGAAATCGGCCAGGCGCGCACGCTCCAGCACGTCGCGGATCTCCGCCTCGCTCGCATCCGGACGCCCGTAGACGATGTTGGACCGCAGCGTGTCGTTGAACAGGACCACGTCCTGGGGCACCAGGCCCAGCGCCTCGCGCAGGCTTTCCTGGGTGAGATGGGCGATATCCTGTCCGTCTATCTCGACACGCCCCGTATCGGGGTCGTAGAAGCGGAACAGGAGCCGCAGCACGGTCGACTTGCCCGCACCCGAGGGGCCGCAAATCCCCACGAAACTGCCAGCCGGTATATCCAGGTTCACCCCATTGACCGAACGCGAACGCCCGTCATGGGTGAAGCTTACGGTCTCGAACCGGACCGCCCCGCCCGCCAGATGCAGCGGTTGCGCATCCGGCGCATCGGCCACTTCGGGCTTGAGTGCCAGGGTCTCATAGACACGTTCCATGTCGACCGCGCCCTGCTTGATCTCGCGATAGGCCCAGCCGAGAATGTTCAGCGGCTGATAGATATTCATCAGGATCATCGTCACCGCAGCCACATCGCCGGGCTGCAGCACGCCGTTCCACGCCTTCCAGCCCGCCGTCAGCGCCATCGCCAGCAGTCCGCCATTCATGATCAGCGCCTGGGTGCCGTTCAGCAATGCCAGCGAGGACTGCGACCGCGCGGCCGCCCTGGCGTAGCGGGTCATCGCCCCGTCAAAGGCCTCGGATTCGCGGCGCTCGGCGGCAAAGGCCTTTACCGTCTCGAAATTGATCAGGCTGTCGACCGCCCGCGCCGATGCCTCGTTGTCGGCCTCGTTCATGGTGCGCCGGATCTTCACGCGCCATTCGGTCACCGACCAGGTCAGGGCCATGTAGATGGCCACGGTGACAATGGCGATGGCGGCAAATTCCCAGCCGTATTTCACGCTGAGCACTCCGGCCGCGAGGACGAGCTCCAGCAGCGTCGGGGCAATGTTGAAGATCAAAAAACGCATCAGGAAATCGACGGCCCGCGCGCCGCGTTCGATGATGCGGTTGAGAGCGCCGGTCCGCTTGGTCTGGTGATAGCCGATCGACAGGCCCTGGACGTGGGCGAAGGCCTTCACCGCCGTCAGGCGCTGGGCGTCCTGGCTGACCGGGGCGAACAGGGCATCGCGCAATTGCGGCGCTCCCACCGACATGAAACGCGCCACGGCATAGGCGATGAAGGCCAGCGCAAAGGTTCCGGCAATGCCCGACAGCGCCGCCGCGGCTGCTCCGTCCCGGGAGTTGCCCCCCTCACCGCTACCGACATGCCGGGAGATCAGGTTGATGCCGTCGCCGAAAAAGACCGGCGCGGACACGGCGAAGAGTTTCGCCAGTATGGTCAGGCCCAGCGCGACGCCCATGCGAAAGCGCCACTTGGCCATTTCCGGCGACGCCAGAAGCGCGAACAGGCGCAGCATCGTTGTGCCGAGAGATCCCTGGGGGGCAGACTTGGCCTCGGCCTCGGTATCGGTGGGGAGCGGTCTCATAGGGGCTGGAGATAGGGCCTGAGCGGTCCGCGCGCCAGTGCCCGAGCTTCAGAGCGCCGCGTGCCTCTGCGTGCACACACATATTTTCCCGGTCGTGTTACGGGGAAAACAGGAAGGTGTTTGCCGAATGCGGGAGCAAAGCCCTACCCGTCGCCCTCCCCGTCCGTCTCCGGATCACGGGGCGCATCGAAGACCTGGCCGGGATAGATCAGGTCCGGATCGCGGATCTGATCGCGGTTGGCCTCGTAGATCACCGTGTACTGGATGCCCTCGCCATAGAGGCGCCGGGCCAGGCGCCAGAGCGAATTGCCGGGCTGCACCACGACCGAGTCGGGACCCAGATTGAGCGCTTCCGGAGCGACCCGTTCGAAGGGCAGCACGATCACGGCCGAGACATTGCCATCGGGGTCCACCTGGTCGATCTGGAGGTCGTAGACGCCGGGCGCCAGCAGCGAGCCGGCCTGAAGGTCCCAGCGTCCGTCGCGACCGACGGACGTTTCGCCCACCAGGGCCCCGTTGGCAAAGACCCGCACCGTGGTGCCGGTATCGGCGCGGCCGGAGAAGATCACGGCACCGGTGGCGTCATAGTCGACGGTTTCCAGCACCAGCGACCCCATTTCCGCATCCAGGCAGGACGGGCATTGCCAGACCCGGCTGGCTTCGCCAGGACGGCCTACGACCACCAGCGGCGTGGGTCCGCGCTGTTCGGGGATCGAAACGACGACAACCTGTTCGGACAGCATTTCCCGGCCGTCCGGCGCCACCATGCGCAGGGACAACTCGATCGCACCGGAGGGCAGCGGCTCGTCGGGGATGATCACCCACTCGCCGCGTTCATTGATTATCTGGGTATCGGCGCGCTGGCCCGATTCGTTCGTGAAGAAGAGCGGCTCGCCATCGGCCAGGAGCTGGATCGTCGCACCGGGCTCGCCGCGGCCCGCGGTGACGGCAGACCCGACCGGCGCCACGCGCACGATATCGAAGACCGGCGGCGCGATCATCGCGGCCGGCGCCGCGTTTTCCTCCGCATCCGTTTCGTCCGTGTGTGCGGCAGGTGGCGTTTCAATCCCGGTTTGCGACGCCGGGCGATACATGATGAAGGCCAGCGCGGCGGCGATCGCCAGCGCGGCCAGGGCAGCAGCGATAATGAACGACCGCGTTGCGGTCATGGCGGGCCTCCTGTCATCGATCGGCCAGAGCGGGACACGCCGGCCGGCGTCCTGATACTGGATGCAAGCCTCGCGCCGACAGCTTCCGGCGAATACCATCCCGTCCGGATAAAGCAAATATGGGCGATTTGAGATGGCAAAAGTAAGGTCGATAGGTGTCTTTTGCGGCTCACGGATGGGTGAGCGGGCACAATACCGCGACGCCGCGGCACGAGTCGGCCGGTCGATCGCCCGCGCGGGATGCCGCCTGGTCTATGGCGGAGGCGATGTCGGCCTTATGGGCACGGCCGCCTCTGCCGCCGCAGCCGAGCACGGCGAGGTGCTGGGCATCATTCCCGGTTTCCTGATCGCCCGCGAGGGGCATCTCGACGGCGTGGAGGTGCGAATCGTGGAGACGATGAGCCAGCGCAAGAAGCAGCTGATCGAGGAATCGGACGCCTATATCATCCTGCCCGGCGGCACCGGCACGCTGGAAGAAGTGTTCGACGTCGTCTCGCGCCAGCAGCTCGCCCTGCACGACAAGCCCATCGTCTTCCTGAACACCGCCGGTTTCTGGACACCGGTCATCGCCCTGATCGAGCACACGGTTCGCGAAGGCTTCACCCCGCAGAGCCTGGCAGATCACCTGGATCTGGTGGACGAGCCGGAGGCGGCGGTGACACACCTTGTCGACCTGATGGAGAAGGCGCCGGCGGCCTAGCCATCCTCACCGCGCGGGTCGAACACGTCCTCGATCTTCAGACCGAACGCATCCGCCAGGGCAAACGCCAGGGTCAGCGACGGGTCGTGCTTTCCGGTCTCCACTGCGTTGATCGCCTGGCGCGAGACACCGACCCGTTCACCCAGCTCGGCCTGGCTCCAGCGCCGCTCTGCGCGCAGCACACGCAACCGGTTCCTCATCGTCCCGCCCGCCAGTAGAGCAGGCACTGGGCCAGGCCGAACACGCCGATAATGGCCGGCAAGACCCAGGTGAAACTGATCCGCGGCACATCGACGGCCCCTTCCAGGAAACCGTATCCGAACGTGGCAAACCCCACGGTGCCCGCACCCCACAGGAGAGCCTCGGTGGCGATGCGGCGCTGGAATTCGTCCAGGGCGTGAAAGCGCGCAATGAAGGCGTGCAGGGCGTATAGCGCGGGAACGAGCGGGGTCAGCGAGGCCAGCCCGGCCGACCATCCCGACAATTCCCCGTTCTCGATTGCCGCGACCGAGCCGAACAGGACGAGCACGTAAGCCAGCATGGCTGTGCCGAAATGGATGAGATAGCGCCGGTTTGCGGACATTATTCGCCCTCCCCGTTCAAGACGATGCCGGTGACAATGTCATGAAAAGCCGGCGCGCGGTCCAGCATGATGAAGTGGCGGCTGCCCTCGACGACGCGAATATTCACAGCGTCGAGGCCGTCATACTGACTGCGGTAGATATCCGCGAGCTGCGGCGCGCTGACCGGCACCCCCTCGGCCCAGGCGACCAGTACCGTGACATCGGCCTCGACCCCGGGCAGCACGGGCGAAAAGTCGGCGCCGGCGACCTCGCCGAAGGCGGCCGCCACGGTCGCCTGGTCAGAGGCGCTCACCCAGTCCATGACCTGTGCCTGTCCTTCTGCGGAGATCGACTGGACCGGCAGGCCCCGGCGCATCTGGCCGAGATAGACGTCGTGCGGCAGGCCGGCCAGCTGCGCCGCCATGGCCGCGCCCTGGTGCCGGGCCATCTCCGGCGTCGCGGCCGGATTGAACAGGCCCGCATAGAAGGGCGCGCTGTCGACAACGATCACCGCATCCACCCGGTCCGGCATGGCGGCCGCGATCTGGAGGGCGATCTGCCCGCCCATGGAATGGCCGACAAGCACGAGGTCGTTCAGGCCCTCCGCCTCGGCATGAGCGATCAACGCCGTTACGGCCGTGCGGATCACGCCCGCATCGCCGTAATCAGCCGGCGGCTCGCCGCCGAAGCCGGGCAAGGTGACAACATGCATGTCGGCCTCCCCGTCGAGCGCTGCGACCGTGCCGTCCCAGACCGCGCCGGGCGTGGCAAGGCCGGGGATCAGGACGACGCTGCGCGCGCCCGCGTCGCCGGCCCGTTCGATGCGCGGCGCGGTCTGCGCGCCGGCGCTGGCCAGCAGGCTGGCGAAAATGGCCGCCGCGACGGCGATCCAAGCAGCCGGCGTCATCCGGCCGGATCTGGGGTGTGACATAACGGTCTCCATCAGGTTTGTACGACTTTGTGTCATGCAAACCTGACAATTTGCGGTGCGATTGTCAATACAACCTGACAATATGACTTTCAAAGCTGACTTTTAGTCACTGCGCCGTCGGCGGGAAGCCGGGATTACGCTGTTTCACCCTTCAGGCGTTTGAGCACTTTCTCACGGCCGATCAGCGGCAACAGGACCGCCATTTCCGGGCCGCGCGCCTCGCCGGTGATCATCAGGCGAAGCGGCATGAAGAGCTGTTTGCCCTTGCGCCCCGTCGCGGCCTTCAACGCCTCTGTCCACTCGCTCCAACTGGTTTCGGTCAGCGCGCCGGCGGGCAGGTGTTCGGCGGCGGCGGCGGCATAGTCCGGCTCCTCGATCACCGGCGTCACCGGTCCCTCGACCAGGGCCGCCCAGGCTTTGACGTCCGACAAACGCTCCAGATTGGGGCGGACGGCGTTCCAGAAGGCCTCACCGCCATCGGCACCCATCGCCGCAACACGCGGCTGCACCTGGGCGTAGGGCATGGCATGAAGCAGTTTGGCATTGACCCGCTTGAGCTCCTCCGGATCGAAGCGGGCCGGCGAACGCGACAGCTTGCCCAGGTCGAATCCATCCAGCAGGCCGTCCACATCGGCAAAGGCGTCGACGGGGTCCGAGGTGCCGATCTTGGCCAGGAGCGACATGATTGCCATCGGCTCCAGCCCCTCCTCGTCGCGCAGCTCCTGGATGCCCAGCGAGCCCATGCGTTTGGACAGCTTGCCGCCATCGGCACCGACCAGCAGCGCCTGGTGCCCAAAGACGGGTGCAGACCCGCCCAGGGCCTCGAAAATCTCGATCTGGGCGCCGGAATTCGTCGTATGGTCCTCGCCGCGGATGATGTGGGTGATCGCGGCGTCGATATCGTCGACGACGCTGGGGAGGGTGTAGAGGTAGGAGCCGTCCTCGCGGATCAGGATCGGGTCGGACAGGGAGGACGTCTCGATCGACACATGGCCGCGCACCATGTCGTCCCATTCCACCGGATCGCCGGAGAGTTTGAACCGCCAGTGCGGCTTGCGCCCCTCGGCCTCCAGCCTGGCCTTGTCCTCGCCGGACAGCGCCAGCGCCGCACGGTCATAGACCGGCGGGCGGCCATTGGCCATTTGCAGCCGCCGCTTGCGCTCCAGCTCCTCGCCGGTCTCATAGCAGGGGTAGAGGAGGCCCTTGGCCTTCAGCGCCTCGGCCGCCTCGCCATAGCGGTCGAAGCGTTCGGACTGGCGGAAGGTCTCGTCCCATACGATCCCCAGCCAGGTCAGATCCTCGCGGATTCCGTCCTCATACGCCTTCGTGGACCGCCCGGTATCGGTGTCGTCGATACGCAGCAGAAACGTCCCGCCCGCCTTGCGCGCGAAGAGATAGTTGAAGATCGCGGTGCGAACATTGCCGACATGAAGCTTGCCGGTCGGGCTGGGCGCAAAACGGACTTTGGTCATGGGACAAGGACCTTGGCTCAATTGGAGCCGCAGGGCTTAGCGCCGCGCGCGGGCCGGGGCAAGCGGGGGTTCAGTATGGCGGGCGGGAAAGGCGAGGCGGACCTACCCGCCCGACTTGAACCGGTTGGTGATCGGATAACGCCGGTCGCGGCCGAAATTCTTGGAGCCGATCTTCACGCCCGGCGGCGCCTGCCGGCGCTTGTATTCGGCACGGTAGAGCAGGTTTTCCACCTTGCGCACCATGGCCTCGTCCTGGCCTTCCGCGACCAGGTCGCGCACCGAGCGTTCCTCTTCCACCAGCCCGTGCAGGATGGTGTCCAGCACGTCATAGGGCGGCAGCGTGTCCTGGTCCTTCTGGTCCTCGCGCAGTTCGGCGGTAGGCGGTTTGGTGATGATGCGTTCGGGGACCACCTCGCCGACGGGACCCAGCCCAGGGGCGCGGGTCTGGGCGTTGCGCCACCAGGCTAGTTCGAAGACTTCCGTCTTGTAGACATCCTTGAGCGCATTGTAGCCGCCATTCATGTCGCCATAGAGCGTGGCATAGCCGACCGCCATCTCCGACTTGTTGCCGGTGGAGAGCACCATCGGCCCGAACTTATTGGACAGCGCCATCAGCACGACCCCGCGCACCCGCGACTGGATGTTCTCCTCGGTCGCATCCGGCTCGGTGCCCCGGAAGGACGTTTCCAGCGTCTTGCCGAACGCCTCGATCGTCGGCTCGACGTCGATGATGTCATAGCGGATGCCCAGCCGCTCGGCACAGGCCTTGGCATCATCCAGGCTTTCCTCGCTGGTGTATTTCGACGGCATCATCACCGCCCAGACACGTTCCGGCCCCAGCGCATCGGTCGCGATCGCCGCGGAAAGCGCGCTGTCGATGCCGCCGGACATACCCAGGACAACGCCTGGAAAGCCGGCCTTCTCGACATAATCGCGCAACGCCAGGACCATGGCCTTCCAATCGGCCTCGAGCCCCGAGAGGGTCTTCGCCTGCACACCGCCGCCGCATTTCCAGCCCGCCCCGGTACGCACCCATTCCGCCGCATCCAGCGTCTCCTCGAAGGTCGGCAGGCGCTGGATCGTCTCGCCATCGCTGTCCCAGGAAAAACTCGCCCCGTCGAAAACCAGCTCGTCCTGGCCGCCGACCTGGTTGACGAAGACCATGGCCTTGGGCGGGGCCCAGCGCTCGTACCAGGCGGAAAAGGCAGCCTTGCGCTCGCGCTCGATGGTGCGGCGCCAGGGCGAACCATTGATGACGATCATCATTTCCGCGCCCTGTTCGATCAGCGCTTTCGGCACCGCTTCGTACCAGATGTCCTCACAGACCGGCAGGCCCAACCGGATGCCGCGCCATTTGACAATTTCGGGCAACGGTCCGGGCGCGAAAACCCGCTTCTCGTCAAACACGGCATAATTCGGGAGTTCATGCTTGAAGCGCAGCGCGACGAGATGGCCCTCATCGACCAGGGCGACGGCATTGTGCAACTTCCTGCCCTGACGCCAGGGCAGGCCGACCAGCACGGCCGGTCCGGCCTTGGTGTCCTCGGCCAGCTGGTCGAGCGCGGCCTTGCAGGCCTCCACAGCCGCCGGCTTGAGCACCAGATCCTCGGGCGGATAGCCCAGCAGGAACATTTCCGGGAAGACGATCAGGTCGGCGCCGCGAATGCGCGCTTCCGACAACGCCGCCCGGGCCTTGGCCAGATTGCCCTTCACATCCCCGACGACCGGGTTGAGCTGGGCGGTCAGAATGGAAATCCGGTCTGTCATGATCGCGACTTAGACCGCGCCGCCCGCTCCCGCAAGTGGCACGCCGCCGCAACCGGTTCAGGAACCGTAGGTGCGCGCGCCGTCGATCGCCCGGGCCGCGTCCAGGGCGCGCAGCCCGGCAATCCCGGGCACGGCCACGGGTGTGCCGTCCAGCACGGAGGCGATGAAGGCATCGACATTGGCGCCCAGGGAATCCTTTGCGCTGGGATCCTCGGCAAAATCCGGATTGAGGTCGTAGGGCGTTGTGTTCTCGAAAGTCTTGGCGACGAAATCGATTTCCAGCACGCCGTTCTCGTATTCGACCCGCATGTGGCGGTCGCGTTCGTGATGAACTCGGCTGGCCTTGAGTTCGGCGATGCAGCCATTGTCGAAAACCAGCTTGGCCTGGGCCACATCCGGCGAGCCGAACCGGCCGTCGTCGACAATGCCGTCCACGGATTTCACGGCGCCCCCCGCCAGCGCGATAACCAGGTCGAGATCGTGCACCATCAGGTCCAGTGTCACAGAGACATCGAGACACCGGTCCGACGGCGGTCCCATGCGGCGCGCACAGACCCGCTTCGGCTTGTCCGGGACGCTCAACAATCCCATGGCATCAAAGACGAACCGCTCCTGGTGACCGACCTGCAGCACGCAGCCATGCGCCGCGGCCAGCGAGATCAGCTCCCGGGCTTCCTCGACGCTGGAGGCGATCGGTTTCTCCACCAGGACATGCCGGCCATTGGCCAGGGCCGCCGCTGCGGCTTCGAAATGATGCACGGCCGGGCTGGCCACGGTCAGGATATCGCAGTCTTCGATCAGCCGGGCGAGATTGTCATAGGGTTTCACCCCATGCCTGGCCGCCAGATCGCGCGCCTTGTCGCCATTCGGCTCGTAGATGCCGACCAGATCCGCGCGGTCGTGAGCGGCATATTTGGAGGCGTGAAATCCGCCGAACACACCCGCACCCACCACGCCGGCGCGCAGGACCTTCGTTTGCGATGACATGTCTTTTCCCTGTATGGCCGAGAGCGTGCATACCGGTCCGGCCTTGCGGATCAAGCAAGGCCTGCATCAACACGTGTTTCGGCAGGTTTCAAAATGCCCGCCGGCCGGCATCCGGACCGCCCTGCCCGCTTGCGCTGCAGAACCACGCGCCTAGGATGCGCGCGAGGGAGGGCGAAGGCATTGAGCAGCGAGCAGGACCGCGACACACCCGGCCGCGACGTCCTTGATTCCATTTCTATTGCCGCCTTCGACCTGGATGCCCGGATTTTCCGGACGCTGTGGCATTCGATCGTGCGTACACCGGACGTCGCCCTGGCTGCCGTGCAGGGCGATTTCTCGCGCTATCTCTCGCCTGTTCGCGTTTTTGTCGCGCTGTTCGGCCTGCAATTCGTCGTGGCGGCCCTGCTCGGAACGCCGCTGACAGGCACGATCGATCAATTCACCTCCCATGCCGACGACGGCATAGTCGCAGACTGGCTCGCCGCGGGGCGGACCGCCGGCGGCAATGTGCCCACGATCGCGGAAATAGACACTGCACTGGAGGCCTGGGGCAGCCTTCTGCTCTGGCCGATCTTCATTATCGCCTCCCTGCCCTATCTCGTCCTGCTCAAACTCTACCGGTTGAGGCTTCCGCTGTGGGCGCACCTGCAATTCTATCTGGTGCCCACCAATGCCAGCTTCATCGTCATGATCGCCATCATTCCGATCCAGATTGCGGGGATGGGCTGGTTCATGCTCGCCCTGGCCCCCGCCCTGGGTCTCTACTATGTCTGCATGGGCTGGCTGATCGTCCGCTTCTACAGCCGATCCGCGCTGGGAACGGCCTTGCGGCTTGGCGGACTGGTGCTTCTCCTGCCCGTCACTCTCATCCTGTCCAGCATTGGCCAGCTGCTCGGCACGGCCTGGATTCTGGACAGCCAGTTCGGTCTCAGCCTGATTGAACTCTTCCGCCTCGACTCTCTCTGACCTCCCCCAGCAAGAGGAAATCATCATGAAATCCCGTGAAGTTCATCTCAACGCCTATCTCAAGGGCGACCCCAGGCCCGAGAATTATTCCATCGTCGAAACCGACGTGCCCGCTCCCGGGAAGGGTGAGGTCACGGTGCGCAATCACTACATCTCCGTCGACCCCTACATGCGCGGCCGGATGAGCGGCATCCGCACCTATGTCGGCCCGTTCGAAATCGGCAAGGTAATGGAGGGCGGCGCCGTCGGCGAAGTGGTGGAAAGCCAATATGACGGTCTCAAGCCCGGCGATTTCGTCAATTCCATGTTTGGCTGGCGCGAAGCCTATACCGCGCCCGGCGACGGGCTGCAGAAAATCGATGTCTCGCAATTGCCGCCCCAGGCCTATCTGGGCATCGCCGGGCTGACGGGCATGACCGCCTATGTCGGCATCAAGCGCATCATCGGCCTCAAGGAAGGCGAGACCATGTGGATGTCCGCCGGTGCCGGCGCGGTAGGCTCGGCCGGCATCCAGTTCGCCAAGGCCATGGGCGCCAATGTCATCGCGACGGCCGGCGGCCGGGAGAAATGCGATTTCGTCAAATCGATCGGCGCCGATGCCGTCGTCGACTACAAGGCCGAATCCGACCTCACCGCCGCCATCCAGGCCGCGGCCCCGAAAGGGATAGACGCCTATTTCGAGAATGTCGGCGGCACGCATTTTACCGCGGCCCTGAACACGCTGAAACAATACGGCCGCATCGCCGCCTGCGGCATGATCCAGCGCTATAACGACGCCCAGCCGGCGGCGATCACCGACAATCTCACCTTCATCGTCGGCAAGTCGCTCCGGATCCAGGGCTTCATCGTCACCGACCATTTCGACATGATGGGCGACTTCATCAAGGAGCTGTCCGGCTGGATGGCCGCCGGCAAGATCACGCCGGCCGAGACGGTGATCGAAGGGATCGAGAACGCCCCCGACGCCTTCATGGGTCTCTTCTCCGGCCGCAATACCGGCAAGATGCTGGTCAAGATCTGATGCCGGGGCCGGATGACGGCGTCCGTTGTCACGGGCTGCCGTCATCCCGGGCTAGTTTCGGCAAAGGCGCCCCAGCGTCCAGCCGGCCGCAATAGCCGCCAGGACCGGCGACCAGGTGTCTCCCGCGCCTGCGAGGAAAGCCAGGCCGTAGGCGCTCAACCCTGCTGCAAGTGCGAATGGCAGCATGCGAATCGGACGATTCGCCACGGTCGCGTTAGGAGACGGTTCACCCTGATACATGTGGGAAAAGGTACGCAAAACAGGTGCCGAAGGCGAGAATCCGGCCCTGTCCCAAGGAAATTACAGTAAATCGGGCCGGATTCACCTGATATGGCTTGCAAAGCGCCCCGGTTCTCGGCCTTCATGAGGCGTCAACGAACACGCAGCATACCGAGCGGTTACGATGACCGTGACTGTCCGGCACTGCGCCTAACTGGGGGGAACCCTATGAACAAGTCTGATCTCGCCAAAGCCGTCAGCGACAAGACTGGCCTGTCCCGTTCGCAAGCCGGCGATGCCGTCGATGCCGCGATCGAAGCCATTGTCGGCTCCGTGAAGGGCAATGACAGCGTCCAGCTGGCCGGGTTCGGCACCTTCTACGCCAAGCACCGCGAAGCGCGTGAAGTTCGCAATCCGCGCACCGGCGAAAAGATGATGTCCAAGGCACGCACCCAGGCGGCTTTCCGTCCGGCTGCTGCCCTGAAGGACATCTAAGTCAGTCCAACGGGTTCTGATTATTCGAACGCCGCCCGGAGCAATCCGGGCGGCGTTTTTGTTTGGGTGGATGTTCCTGAGTTTTCTTCCCCACGCCAGTGGGGAAGTGGGCCGATGCGAAGCATCGGGTCGAAGGGGCAGCGCGAAGCGCTGTGGGTGTTCGAGCCTCGCTCCGACATTCCGCTGCGTACCGCAGCGGCCCCTCCCCCGCTTCGCGGGCCCCCCTCCCCACATAGTGGGAAGGAAAGAACTCACATCTACGCCGCATTCGCCGCCGCGTTGTTGTTCCGCACGCGCTTGAGCGATTCGGCGATCCGGAAGGCCATGTCCAGCGCCTGGTCGGCATTGAGGCGCGGATCGCACTGTGTGTGATAGCGCGCGGCGAGGTCGGCCTCGGTCACGGACTTGGCGCCGCCGGTGCATTCGGTGACATCGCGGCCGGTCATTTCAAAATGCACGCCGCCGGGATAGGCACCTTCCGAGTAGAGCACCTCCATGAAGCTTTCCAGCTCGGTCAGGATACGGTCGAAATTGCGGGTCTTGTAACCGCTCGACGCCTTGACCGTATTGCCGTGCATCGGGTCGGACGACCAGACCACCTTGCGGCCGGCCTCGGTCACCGCCCGCGCCAGTGCCGGCAGGTTCTTGCCGACATTGTCGGCCCCCATGCGCACGATCAGCACCAGCCGCCCGGCCTCATTGTCCGGGTTGAGCGTATCGATCAGCGGCAGGAGTTCGTCCGCCGTCATCGTGGGGCCGCATTTCACGCCGACCGGATTGGCGATGCCGCGGGCGTATTCCAGATGCGCCCCGTCCAGCTGGCGCGTACGCTCGCCAACCCAGATCATGTGCGCGGACGTGGCGTACCACTGGTTGGTATTGGGGTCGCGGCGCGTGAGGGCTTCCTCGAAGGGCAGGTGCAGTGCTTCGTGGCTGGTGAAGAAATCCACCGCTTCCAGCGACGGTGCGGAATCGCGGCCGATGCCACAGGCCTTCATGAAGTCGAGCGCTTCGGAAATCCGCACGGCCGTCTCGGCATAGCGTTCCGCCGCCGGGCTGTCCTTGACGAAATCCTGGGTCCACTGGTGCACATTGTGCAGGTCGGCATAGCCGCCCGAGGCGAAGGCCCGCAGCAGGTTCAGCGTCGACGCCGACTGGTCGTAGGCCTTGATCAGGCGCTGCGGATCCGGTTCGCGAGCCCCGGGCGTAAAGGCCACGTCATTGACGCTGTCGCCGCGATAGCTGGGCAGGGTCACACCGTCCACGGTCTCGGTGTCCGAGGAGCGCGGCTTGGCGAACTGGCCCGCCATGCGGCCGACCTTCACTACCGGCTTGGACGCCGCAAAGGTGAGAACGACGGCCATCTGCAGGAGTACGCGGAATGTGTCGCGCACGCCTTCGGTGGAGAAGTCCTTGAAGCTCTCCGCACAGTCGCCGCCCTGCAGCAGGAAGGCATTGCCGGCCGATACGTCGGCCAACTGGCGGCGCAGTTTGCGCGCCTCGCCGGCGAAGACGAGGGCCGGGCGTGCCGACAGCTCCTCGATCACGGCATCCAGGGCCGTCGCATCCTTGTAGGTCGGCATTTGCTGGACGGGGAATTCCCGCCAGGATTTCGGGGACCAGGTCATCTTACTCAGCCGCTTTCAACTCGGGCGGTGTCCATTTCTCCCGCATGGTCACCAATTCTTCCGCACTTGTCGGATGCACGGCACAGGCCGCATCGAACTGGTCCTTGGTCAGGCCCGCCTTCACGGCGATTCCGGCCAGCTGGATCATTTCGGGCGCATCCGGGCCGACAATATGCACGCCCAACACCCGCTCTGTCTCCCCGTCGACAACAAGTTTCATCATCATTCTCGACGCGTCGTTGGAGAAGCTGGCCTTCATGGGGCGGAAAGAGGTCTTGTAAATGTCCACTTGCGCAAATTTCTTGCGCGCATCGGCCTCGGAAAGACCGACCGATCCAACAGGCGGCTGTGTGAACACGGCCGACGCAATGTCAGTGTGATCATAGGCGGTCGGCTTCCCGCCAAAAACCGTCGCCGCGAACGCGGCGCCCTCGCGGATTGCGACCGGTGTCAGATTGACCCGGTTGGTCACATCGCCCACGGCATAGATGTTCTCCGCGGTGGTTCTGGAATACGCATCGACCTTGACCGCACCCGCGCCGTCCAGTTCCACACCGGCCTTTTCCAGCCCCAGACCGGTAACATGGGGATTGCGGCCGATGGCATACATGACGACGTCCGTGTCGACATGCTGGCCATTGTCCAGATGCACCCGCTTGCGCCCGCCGCCCAGATCCTCGATCCGTTCGAACACGGTGTGCGTGATCACCCGCACACCCGAGCGCACCAGCTCCTCGTGCACGGTGGAGCGGATATCGTCGTCGAAGCCGCGCAATACGGTGTCGCCGCGATAGACCTGGCAGACCTGCGACCCCATGCCGGCGAAGATCTGGGCGAACTCGCAGGCGATATAGCCACCGCCGGCGATCACGACATGCCGGGGCAGGTTTGCCAGATGGAAGGCCTCGTTCGAGGTGATGCCCAGCTCCGAACCCTCTATATCGGGGACAAAGGGTGTGCCGCCCGCAGCGATCAGGATCGTTTCGGCCGTCACCGTCCGGCCGGACTTCACCAGCCGGACCGTGTGCGCATCCTCGAACACGGCCCGGTCCTCGATCGTCTCGACGCCGGAATTGTTGAGATTGCGCTCATAAATGCCCGACAGGCGGTCGATCTCGTTGTCCTTGGCCGCAATCAGCTTTTCCCAGCTGAACGCGGTCTCGCCCACCGTCCAGCCATACCCTTCGGCCAGTTTGAATGTCTTCGAAAACTCGCTGGCATAGACCAGCAGCTTCTTGGGCACGCAGCCCCGGATCACGCAGGTCCCGCCGAACCGGTATTCCTCGGCGATCGCCACCCTGCCGGCGCCATGCTGCTTGGCCATGCGCGCCGCGCGCACACCGCCGGAACCGGCACCGATGACGAAAAGGTCGTAGTCGTAGTCAGTCATGGGTCAGCGCCCTCGTCCTCGTGTTGTCCGCGGGGCGCTGTGCCCCGTGCCGGGAGCCCTCTCAGAGCTCCATCACCCGCGCTTCCATGTCCTCACCGACGATCACCACGCGGGCGAGGCCGATGAAGAGGCCGTGTTCCACCAGGCCCGGAATGGCCTTGAGATGCTGGTCGGCCAGGCGCGCATCGGGGATGGCGCCGCAGGCACAGTCGAGAATGTAGTGGCCGCCGTCGGTGATCAAAGGGTCCAGCCCGTCCCCCTTGCGCCGCAATTGCACATCGGGAGATTTCACCCCGGCCCTTTTCAGCGCCTCATAGACCTGACGCGCGGTGATCGAGAAGCCGAACCGGTCGACCTCCACCGGCAGCGGAAACCGGCCCAGCGTGTCGACCAGCTTGCTCTCGTCGACCATCACCACCATCAGGTCGGAGGCGTTGGCGATGATCTTTTCGCGCAGAAGGCAGGCACCGCCGCCCTTGATCAGCTGGAAACGGCCATCGACCTCGTCGGCGCCATCCACCGTCACGGCGATCTGGTCGACATGGTCGACCTCGATCAGCGGCACACCGGCTTCGTGCGCCACCTCGGCGGTACGCTGGGATGTGGGCACACCCTTGACGTCCAGCCCCTCCTTCACACGTTCGCCGAGAAGACGCAGGAAGATTTCCGCCGTCGAGCCGGAGCCCAGCCCCAGCGTCATGCCGTGTTCGACGTATTCCAGGGCTGCCGCCGCGGCGTGTGCCTTCTGGCGTTCCGCACTCATCCGTCAACACCGCCCAGGAGGACGTATTTGAGCTCGGTGAACTCTTCCACGCCCCATTTGCCGCCCTCGCGGCCGATCCCGCTTTCCTTGACCCCGCCGAAGGGCGTCGAGGCGGCGCCAACCATCGGTGCATTGACGCCGATCATGCCGTACTCGATGCCTTCGGTGAGACGGTGCACGCGATTGACGTCGCGGGTATAGATATAGGCGGCCAGCCCGTAGGGCGTGTCATTGGCCAGGCGGATGATGTCCTCTTCGCGCTCGATCCGGTAGACCGAGGCGACCGGACCGAAGATCTCGTGGCAAGCCACATCCATCTTCGGATCGCCGCCATCGATCAGGGTGGGAGCATAGAAGGCACCGCCCAGCTCCTCGTCCAGCCGCTTGCCGCCAGTGACGATGCGGGCTCCCGCTTCACGGGCCTGTTTCACCAGGGCGTCGACCCGGCTGACGGCCTCCATGTGCACCAGCGGACCGAGATCGCTGTCCTCGGCAAAGCCGTCGCCGGCCTTGAGCCTGGAAATGCGGGCTTCCAGCGCCTCAACGAGTTTGTCGGCGATGCCCGGCTGGGCAATGATCCGGTTGGCGGAAACACAGGTCTGGCCGGAGACGCGGAATTTCGACGCGATAATGCCGTCGGCCGCCTTTTCGATATCGGCATCGTCCATGACGATGAAGGGCGCATTGCCGCCCAGTTCCAGGGCAACCCGCTTCACGCCATCGGCGGCCTGGCGCATCAACAGCTTGCCGACCTCGGTCGAGCCGGTGAAGCCGATCATGCGCACCGCGTCGGAGCCGGTCAGCACAGGGCCGATCTTCTGCGCGTCGCCGCAGACCACGTTGAACACACCGTCGGGCACGCCGGCGCGCTTGGCCAGCTCGGCCAGGGCCAGGGCCGAGAGCGGGGTTTCCGGAGCCGGCTTGATGACCATGGTGCAGCCCGCCGCAAGGGCCGGCGCGCATTTGCGGGTGATCATGGCATTGGGGAAATTCCACGGCGTGATACAGCCCACCACACCGATCGGCTGGCGGATGGTCCAGCCGCGTGAATTGGGGAAGGGCGTCGGCAGGGTTTCGCCGTGAACGCGCTTGGCCTCCTCGGCCGACCATTCGATAAAACCGGCGCCATAGACCACCTCGCCGCGCGCCTCGCGATAGGTCTTGCCCATCTCCAGCGTAATCAGCTTGGCCAGATCCGCCTGGTTCTCCAGGATCAGATCGTACCACTTCATCAGGATCCTGGCGCGCTCGAAGGGCGACACCTTTTTCCAGGTCTCGAAGGCTTCCGCCGCCTTGGTGACCGCCTGGCGCGCGCCTTCGGCACCGACATCGCCGACCTCGGCGATGACCTCGCCATTGGCCGGGTTGGAGACTTCGAAGGACGATGTGCCGGTCACCCACTGGCCGCCGATGAAACTCTCGGAACGCAGCAGGGTCTTGTCGTCCAGACGGTCCGCGATCGAGGCGGGGCGATCCATTACGGTCATGACTTAACTCTCCTTCCTGGCCTTGCGGGCTTCCTTGGCGGTGCGGAAACGCGCCGCCCAGCCGGCCTTGGTGGTTTGCGGGGTTCGGGTGAGCGCCAGGGCATCGCCGGGCACATCGTCGGTAACGACAGTGCCCGAACCGGTAAATGCGCCCGCGCCGACGGTAACGGGCGCAACGAGGCAGGTGTTCGAGCCGATGAAGGCGCCCTCGCCCACTATGGTGCGGTGTTTGTCGTATCCGTCGTAATTGCAGGTGATGGTCCCGGCTCCGATATTGGCGTTGGCGCCGATACTGGCGTCCCCGATATAGGTAAGGTGCGAGACTTTCGCGCCCTCCCCCAGCTGCGACTTTTTCACTTCGACGAAATTGCCGACCTTCGCGCCCGGTCCCAGATCGGTGCCCGGCCGCAGCCGCGCATAGGGACCGACCGAGGCACCCGACCGGACATGCGCACCTTCCAGATGCGAGAACGCACGGATTACGGCATCTTCCTCTACCGTCACGCCAGGGCCGAATACCACGTGCGGCTCCACGACCACATCGCGGGCGATGCGGGTGTCGTGGGAGAAGAATACCGTGTCCGGCGCGACCAGCGTCACGCCGCCGGCCATCAGGGCCCGCCGCTTTCTCGCCTGGAAGGCCGCCTCGGCCTCGGCCAGGTCGATACGCGAATTGACGCCCAGCACTTCACCGGCATCCGCCTTCACCACGGCCGTCTTCAGACCGCGTGCCCGCGCGAGGCCGACAACATCGGTAAGATAGTATTCGCCATTGGCATTGTCATTGCCGACCTCGCCCAGCAATTCGAGCAATAGCGGCGCCGGAGCGGCGAGAACGCCGGAATTCACCAGACGCACGGCGCGTTCGGCCTCGCTGGCATCCTTGAATTCCACGATGCGATCCAGATTCCCCTCGCTGTCGACGATCAGCCGGCCATAGGCCGCCGGATCCTCGGGCTCAAAGCCCAGCACCGCCACCGAAGCGCCGTCACCCAGTGCCGCGAACACGCGCTCCACGGTCTCCGGCGTGATCAGGGGCGTGTCCGCATAGAGCACGATGGCATGCCCCTCGACGCCGGCCAGCGCATCTCGCGCGGCAAGCACGGCATGCCCGGTGCCAAGCGGCGGATCCTGCAACGCGGTCGCCGTACCGAGCTGTCCGGCCGCATCCCTCACGGCGGGAGAATGGGCACCGTAGACGGTGACGATATCCGTGGCACCGCAGGTCTTCGCCAGATCGACGGTCCAGGCGAGCATCGGCCGCCCGCCGACGGCATGGAGCACTTTCACCGTCCTGGACTTCATGCGCGTTCCCTGGCCTGCGGCGAGGATAATGGCGGCGCGGGTGTGGGGCATGGGCAAGTCCTGATGAGCGAGAATCTGCACGTGGCGTCTGTCAGGCGCTATAGCCTATCGCGCCGGAGCGCGTAACCATGCTTCATCGCCGGGATACTCGCAAAGGGCTGAAATCATGCTGACGTCCGGGGACGCACCGCTGTTCGCCACCGCGTCCATCGCCTTCGACCTCGACGGCACGCTTGTCGATACGGCGCCCGATCTCGTGCGCGCGCTGAACGCCATCATACAGCCCCGCGGGCTCGCGCCCGTGCCTCTGGACGATGTCCGCGCCATGGTCGGCCGCGGCGCTCGTGCATTGCTGCAGCGGGCTTTCGAACGCTCCGGCCGTGCCCTGGAGGATGGCGATGCGCTGGTGGCCGAATTCATCCGCGTCTATGGCGACGCCATCTCGATGGAGAGCCGGGTCTTTCCCGGTGTCGAGGACACGCTGGCCTGGCTGCAGGCGCAGGGTGCGAGCCTTTCGGTCTGCACCAACAAGCCGTCGGTCCTGTCCGACCGGTTGATCGCCGAAGTGGGGCTGGCCGGATATTTCGACCGGATCGTGGGGCCCGAACGCACTGCCGCCAGGAAACCGGCACCGGACCATGTCCGCGATGCGCTGGGTACGGGTTATCAACGCGCCGCACTTGTCGGCGACAGCGCGCCGGATGTCGGGGCGGCATCGGCGGCCGGCATTCCCAGCATCGTGATGAGCTACGGCTATAGTGAAAACCCGGCCGGCTCATTGGGAGCCAGCCGGGTTGTTCATGCTTTTCGCGATGTTCCGCAGGCGCTGGCCGATCTGTGGCGCGCCTGAGGGGCTGGCCTAAGCGGTGCGGCGCTCGCGGCCCGTATCGTTGGCCGGGCGGGTCGGCATGCCGTTGACCAGGTTGGAGCGGATGTCGGTGCGCGCAGAGCGCATCGCCGGCATGAAACCGGCTTCGACGAGATCGACACTCACATCATAGCCGCGCTCGGCCCAATAGGCTTCAATTCGCGCTTTAAGACGGCGAGCACCTTCGGGCGTGCACAGATCGTTGCTCATGAACAAAAACCTCCTACCGGGCCGAAGCTTCCCTCGGCCGGGAATTGCGTCCAATCGGGTGATTGAAGGGCCCGGCCCGAATGGCCGCGAACCCAGCTTGGGCAGGCTGATATATGGGCCGGACGAATATGACGAGTGCATGAAGGTGTGGCAAGTTGTCGCACCAGCATCGCAGACGATCTGCACTTCAACTTCCACATGTAGTTGACCGGCCGCAGGCGCCTGCTTATACGACCGCCTCCGACACGGATCGGGCGATTAGCTCAGCGGGAGAGCACCTCGTTCACACCGAGGGGGTCGCTGGTTCAATCCCAGCATCGCCCACCACCCTTCGCCGCTTCAGCGAAGGGGACATGTTCGCGGCACGCGCGTTTCCCTCATCCCCTGCGTCACCCCACCGCACCGGTTTCCTGCGGCAATAACTTGCGAAACATTCTCAAGAATGGCAGGGATGCTGGCGACACAACAATCGGGGTGCTCCATGAAGTCTGCCAATATCCTGGCCGCCGCCGCGGTCTCCGCTCTGCTCGCCGCCTGCTCGCAACCGCAAACGCCGGACGACACATCCGCGCCGGCTCCGGAAACGGACACCGAACCGCGCGTGGTGAACGTCTACAGCGCGCGCCACTATCGCAGCGATGCGGCCGTCTACGAGGCCTTCACCCAGGCGACCGGAATCGAGATCAATCTAATCGAGGCCAATGGCGACCAGCTGATCGAGCGCGTGCGGGCCGACGGTGCGCGCAGCCCGGCCGATGTCATCGTCACGGTGGACGCCGCCCGCCTGCACCGCGCCGAGGAAGCCGGCCTGTTCGCACAGACGGAGTTTTCCGAATTCGTGCCGGCTGTCCCCGCCAACCTGGTCGATCCGGACGGCTACTGGATCGGCTTTGCCAAGCGCGCCCGCGTGATTGCCTATTCCAGCAGCCGCGTCCAGCCCGGCGAGATCGAGACCTATGAAGACCTGGCCGATCCGCGCTGGGACGACCGCATCTGCGTGCGCCAAAGCGGCAATGCCTACAATCAGTCCCTGCTGGCCTCGATCGTGGCCCGCCTGGGCGAGGACGAGGCCGAGGCCTGGGCCGCCGGCATCGTCGACAACATGGCCCGGCCGCCCCAGGGCGGCGATATCGCCCAGATCCAGGGTGTGGCGGCCGGCGATTGCGACGTGGCGATCACCAATCACTACTACTACGCCCTGATGGCAAACTCCGGCGAGGCCGCGAACCGCGCGGCAGCCGGGGCCGTGACCCTGTTCTTCCCGAACCAGGACTCTTCGGGCGCTCACGTCAACATCTCCGGTGCCGGCATTGCCGCCAATGCGCCGCACCCGGAAGAAGCCCGCGAGTTCATTGCCTTCCTGCTGACGCCCGACGCCCAGCGCATGTTCGCCGAGATGACCAACGAAATCCCGGTTGTCGAGGGCGTGGAATGGGACAATCCGACGCTTGAAGCGATGATGCCCTTCACCGGGGACAGCCGGAATGTCTCCGAACTGGGCGATCACAACGCCACCGCCCAGCGCATCTTCGACCGCGTCGGCTGGCAATAGTGGCCACCGGGCGACAGACGGGCGTCCTGCCGGATCGCGCGACATCGCTCGCGATCCTGGCGGCGCTCGTCTGCGCCGCGCCGGTGTTTGCGGTCACCTGGATCGCCCTGACCGGCGAGACCGGCGACTATCTCCTCCACCTCGCCCGTACGCGACTGCCGGTCTATCTGATCCATTCCGCCTATGTCGCCGCCGTGGCGGCCGGCGGGGCTGCGCTGATCGGCACAGGGCTGGGCTGGCTGGTCGCCCGCACCGACTTTCCGGGCCGGGCCGTCATGAGCTGGGTGCTGATCCTGCCGCTCGCCGTGCCGGCCTACGTCGCCGCCTATGCCTGGTTCGACCTGTCCCAGGCCGGCGGCCCTCTGCAGGCCGCGACAGCGGGCCTGTTTCCCACCATTCGCGGCAGCTGGGGGGCGGGATTGATGTTCGCCCTGGTGCTCTATCCCTACGTCTACCTGCTGGCGCGCGACGCCTTCACGGGCCAGTCCGCCGATGCCTATCATGCCGCCCGCACGCTCGGCGCAGGCCCGTTCGAGGCCTTCCGCCGTACCGCCCTGCCCATGGCCCGCCCGGCCCTGGCCGCCGGGCTGGCCCTGGTGGTGATGGAAAGCCTTGCCGACTACGGCACGGTTTCCCATCTGGGAGCTCCCACCCTGTCCATCGGCCTGATCCGCGCCTGGAGCGGTGCCGGATCGCTGGTCGATGCCGCGCGCCTGTCGCTGATCCTGGTCGCCATCGCACTGATCGTGTTCAGCCTGGAACGGGCCCAGCGCCGGCGCGCCCGAACCCATGCGGCCTCGGGCCGCCACAAACCCGCACCGCGCTTTCGCCTTGCCGGCCTGCAAGCCCTGCTGGCTGCACTTGCCTGCCTGACGCCGCTGATGCTGGGCCTTGTCATCCCGCTCGGACGCCTGGCCTGGCTGGCACTGAACGAGCTCCCGGCCACGGGCCTGGCCGCCGCCGCCTGGCACAGCCTGACCCTGGCCGCAATCAGCGCGCTGTGCGCCGCGGTCCTGGGTCTGGGCACGGCCTATGCCCTGCGCAGCCGCGGTATCCTGGCCATCGCATCCGCCCGTGCCGCCGGGCTGGGCTATGCCGTTCCCGGTGCCGTGGCCGCGGTGGGCGTCATCGCCATTCTCTCGGGCCTGCAGAGCCTGATCGATCCGGTCTGGCGAGCGCTGACAGGCCAGGTCTTTCCGATCCTGCTGACCGGCGGCGCTGCCGCTCTGATCTTTGCCTATCTTTCGCGCTTCGCCGCCGCGGCGATCGGCCCGTCCGAAGCCGCCCTGTCCCGCGTGACACCGGCCCTGGACGGCGCCGCCCGCACCCTGGGCGCCACACGCGGCGAGACCGTGCGGCGCGTCCACTGGCCCCTGATAGCAGGCGGCGTGACGTCCGCGGGCCTGCTGGTCTTTGTGGAAGTGCTCAAGGAATTGCCCGCGACAATGATCCTGCGGCCCTTCAACTACGACACGCTCGCCATCATTGCCCACAACTACGCCAGCGACGAACGCCTGGGCGAGGCCGCCCTGCCCTCGCTCCTGATTCCGCTGGTCGCCCTGCTTCCCATGATCTTCGTGGCCCGCTACCTCTCCCGGACGCGATCGTCGACGGGGACGGGATGACCGAGCAACGCACAGTGCTCAGCGTGCGCCAGGCCGAGCGCCGCTATGTAAAGGGGCAGGCCGCGCTGGCCGGCGCCGATCTCGACCTGCATGCCGGCCGCATTGCCGCCCTGCTGGGCCCTTCCGGCAGCGGCAAGTCGACCCTGTTGCGCGCCATCGCGGGGCTGGAGCGGCTGGATGGCGGCGAAATCCGGCTCGGCGGGGCCTTGTGGAGCGGACCGAAGACGCATCTGGCACCGGAAGCCCGGCGCGTGGGCATGGTGTTCCAGGACTACGCCCTCTTCCCGCACCTGACGGCACTGGCCAATGTCGCCTTCGGTCTCAAGGGGGCCGGCGCCCGGGACCGGGCCATGGCCCAACTCGAGGCCGCCGAACTCGGCCACAAGGCCGGGGCCTATCCGCACGAACTCTCCGGCGGCGAACAGCAGCGCGTGGCGCTGGCCCGCGCGCTGGCACCCGAACCGGCAATCATCCTGCTGGACGAACCCTTTTCCGGCCTCGACCGGCGCCTGCGCCACGAATTGCGCGAACGCACCGTCGACACGCTGCGCCGCGCCGGCGCCACGGCCCTCATCGTCACCCACGACGCCGACGAGGCCATGGCCGTCGCCGACGAGCTGGCCCTGATGGAGGGTGGATCGGTGATCCAGACCGGCACGCCGGAAGAGGTCTGGATGCGCCCGGTCAGCGCCGTAGCGGCGCGCCTGCTTGGCGATGTCGAAACCGTCGAGGCCAAGGCGCAGGCCGGCCGCGCGGACACCCCTTTCGGGGCCGTCGATGCCCCCGGTCTTGACGACGGGACGCCCGTGCATGTGCTGGTCCGGCCGCAAGCCATCGGTCTCACGCTCGACGAAAGTGGCGCGTTCACCGTGACCCGCCGCCGTTCGGCCGGCACCCATCTGGTCTTTGACATATCCGACAGCACGCAGCGCCACTGGCATGCCCATACACCATCGCCCTCACCGATCGGCGAGGGCGACAGTGTCAGCGTCACGCTGGATCCAGCCTATGTGACCGTGGTGGAAGCCTAGGCGACTTCCGCCACTTTCTTGGCCCGCTTTTCCTCGATGCGCTGGCGGGCGATCTCGTCGGCGATGATGTTAGAGGGGCGGCCTTCGGATTCGGACTGGTCGAGGATCTCTGCCAGGGTCACTTCCAGACCGTCCAGCTTGCCCTTGACCCATTCCGGATTGAAATCGCCGGAAATCTCGCCCATCACGTTGATGATGCCGCCGGCATTGAGGACATAGTCGGGGGCATAGAGCTTGCCGCGCTTTTGCACTTCCGCCCCCATCTCGCGCGTGGCGAGCTGGTTGTTGGCGGCACCGGCAATGATCTTCGCCTTGATGCGGTCGATCGTGTCCGGATTGATCACGGCGCCCAGGGCGCACGGCGCGAAAATCTCGACATCCTGGTCGTAGATCTCGTCGAGACCGACGATGGTGGCGCCGTATTCGTCCTTCAGGCGATTGAGACCGTCCTGGTTGATGTCGGTGATGAAGAGTTCCGCACCCGCCCTGGACAAATGGCCGCACAGATAGGAACCGACATGGCCGGCGGCGCCCTGGATGGCGATCTTCACGCCGGAGAGATCACGGCTGCCGAGGCCACGCTCGGCGCAGACCTTGATACCGCGGAACACGCCATCGGCGGTCACCGGCGAGGGATCGCCCGAGGCGGCCTTGCCTTCCGGCAGGCCGACCACATGCTCGGTCGAGCGGCGCACGGCCATCATGTCGTCCGGGCTGACGCCGACATCCTCGGCCGTGGTGTACTCGCCGTTCAGGCTCTCCACGGCGCGGCCGAAGGCCTCGAAGAGGGCCTGGCGGTCAAAGGCACCGTCCGGCTTCATGATAACGGACTTGCCGCCGCCGATCGGCAGATCGGCCATGATATTCTTGTAACTCATGCCCTGGGACAGGCGGAGCGCATCGGTCAGGGCCGCTTCCGAATTCGGATAGGACCACATGCGGCAACCGCCGCAGGCCGGGCCGCTGGCCGTCGAATGCACACCGATGATGGCCTTGAGGCCGGTGGCTTCGTCGGTCGCGAAAAGGATTTTCTCGTGATTGTCGAACGACGGGTGCTCGAAAACACTCATTACGGGCTTACCCTTTTATAGCGATGGCAGCGACGGAAGCGCTGCAAGACCGGGCGTGGAAATACCCTTTCGCGAGCCGCGGCACAAGCGCGCGAAAACACCCCGAATCTTGGTTACGATAACAATTCTTGGATGCGGCGGCGCAGCATCGGGAGAATTCTTGCCCCGAACCACGGGTTTTTCTTCAGCCACGCATTATTCCGCCAGGAAGGGTGCGGCAGCGGCAGATAGTCCGGTCCGTAATCTCCGGCGCGCTCGACTGTCTTTGTGAGCGTCTGCTGCATGCGCGAACCCAGATGAAAGCGCTGGGCATACTGCCCGACAAGCAGGGTGAGCCGCACATTCGGCAGGCGTTCACGCACCTTCGTCTGCCAGAGCGGCGCGCACTCCCTGCGCGGCGGCAGATCGCCGCCCTTGGCGTCCAGCCCGGGAAAGCAGAAGCCCATCGGCACGATGGCGATGCGGGACGTGTCGTAGAATGTCGCTTCGTCGACCCCCATCCATTCGCGCAAACGGTCGCCGGACGGATCGGTGAAGGGCTTTCCGGAGGCGTGCACCCGCGTGCCCGGCGCCTGTCCGACAATGCAGATGCGCGCCGTCGCACCGGCCCGGATCACCGGACGCGGCTCATGCGGCATCGCCTCCGCACAGACCCGGCAGGCGCGGATCTCGTCCAGCAACCTATCGAGTTCAGGCGCGGCCAATCCGCCAGACACCCTTGAACGTCTCGACATCCTCGACCGGCTTGCCCTTGCGCAGAATGGTCACCTTGCCGGCCTTGGCCAGCCGGATCGCCGCCTGGCGCACATGGCCGAACCGTCGATTGAAACGCTCCGGATCGACCGCCCTGGCGACATCGGCCGGCGCGATGGAGCGGCCTTCCGGCGCTGCGGCGACCAATCGCAGAATGGCGGCTTCGATGGGATCGGTTTCCGGTGTATCGGTCATGCTCTCCCTTTAGGCCGAACCGCGCCGCCAGACCAGAGAGCTCGATGCAACGTGACCACCGCCCCTATTGGATGCACCGGTTCTGGGAGCGCTGCGAGAATGCGTGGACGCGGCATTTCCTGGCACCGCACTTCGCCGCTCTGGGGATCGAGCCAAAGATCGTGCGTCCCTGGCATGTCGAGATTTTCGGGCCGAACATCACGGCGGGGGAGCGGCTGCACATCGTCGCCAACAAGGCCGATCCCGTGCGGCTGACGGTCTGGTCGCCGCAGACGCAGTCCGGGCGGATATCGCTGGGCGATCACGTCTTCATCGCCGGCGGCACGCGCATCCTGGCCGCCGGGCAGATCGAGATCGGCGACGACTGCCTGATCGCCAACAAGGCGACGATTTCCGATTGCGACTGGCATTCCATCCACGACCGGGTCGATCCCGCCCCGGCCTGGAAACCGGTCAGGCTCGGCCGGAATGTCTGGGTGGGCGACGGCGCCTTTATCGGCAAGGGCGTGACCATCGGCGATCATTCGGTCATCGGGGCCCGCGCCGTGGTCACGCGCGATGTGGAACCCTGGACCATTGTCGCCGGCAATCCGGCCAGGATCGTCAAGCGCATCGATCCGGACACGCCGATGAAGACGCGCAGCGACCTCTATACCGATGCGCCGGGCCTGGAGCGCTTCTTCGACGCCGCCTATCGCGAGGCGCTGAAGGGAAACTCGACGCCCGGCTGGCTGCGCTCGCGGCTGTGGCCGCGCCGGGGGGACTAACCGAACAGGCCCGCCGGCAGTGCGCCCACCGCCGCCCCCGTCATCAGCGTGGCCAGCGTGCCGGAGACGAGCGCCCGCGGGGCGAGTTCCAGGATGTCCTCGCGCCGCGAGGGGGCAATGGCGACCAGGCCGCCGGTGAGGATGCCGACCGAGGAGAAATTGGCAAAACCGCACAGCGCGTAGGTCATGATCAGCCGGGTCCGCTCGCTCAGCTCGCCGCCGACCTGGGACAGGCGGTCATAGGCGTAGACCTCGTTGAGCGCCGTCTTCAGCCCCATCAGCGAGCCCGCCTGGGTGGCTTCGGACCAGGGAATTCCCGCCAGCCACACGATCGGCGCGAACACCCAGCCCAGAATGCGGTCGGCCGAGAGCGGCGCGCCCAGAACGTCGGGGAACAGGCCGAGGATGACATTCACCAGCGCCACCAAGGCGGTGAAGACCAGCAGCATGAAGATGATGTTGAAATAGAGACGGATGCCGTCGGACACGCCGGTCGTCAGCGCATCCATGGAGGAATGATAGATCTTGGTCGGAATCTTCTCCTTCTGCAGCGCCTCCTCGGAGACCGGCTCGGCCGGCATCATCAGGCGCGAGAGGAGAACGGCCGCCGGCACGGAAATCAGCGAGGCGGTGAAGATATGTCCTGCGGCCCCGTCGATCACCGAGGACAGCTGGCTGACATAGAGCGCCATCACCGAACCGGCGACGGTGGAAAAGCCGACCGTCATGATGAGAAACAGATCGGAGCGGGTCATTTCCGGCAGGCGCGGACGGATCAGGACCGGGCTTTCCGTCATGCCAAGGAAGATGTTGGCGGCAGCACCGAGACTGGCCGAACCGGAGAGATTGAGAAGGCGCCGGAAGGCTGCCGCGAACCCGCGCACCAGGAATTCCAGGAGGCGCCAGCGCCACAACAGGGCCGACAGGGCCGAGAGCACGATGACCATCGGCAGGGCCTGGAAGGCGAAAATGAACAGGCCGCCCGCATTTTCCTCGTTGACTTCGAAGGGCATGGCCCCGCCGGCCAGATAGCCGAACACGAATTGCGCGCCCTCGTTCGTCACCTCCTGCAACACGGCAACGACACCGGTCAGCGATTGCAGGAACGCCCGGAAGGGTGCCAGAGAATAGAGCAGCCAGGCGATGGCCAGCTGGAGCGCGATGGCGCCGGCGAGCAGGACGAGCGGAACCTTCTTGCGCGGACCGAGCAGCCAGGCCAGGCCCGCAAGGGCAAAAAGTCCCACAAAGCTGCGGGCCTGCAGCAAAAGATCGTCCATGAAAGTCCCCAGCGGCGCGGAAAGCGGCGACAATATTCCGCGAGCCCCCGCGGCTGCAAGCGCTTGCCACAACGGCCCGGGCGCGAAATGCTGCCAGGCATGAGCGCTCCGCCCGTCAAGACACCCTGCGTCAAGGTCTGCTTTGTTGATCCCAAAGCACAAATCTGCGTCGGCTGCTTCCGTACCCTGGAGGAGCTGGGCCGCTGGACCGCTTACAGCGATGCCGAGCGTGACGCGATCATCAAGGCACTCCCGGAGCGCGAAACGGCCTATCGCAGGACCGGAACCCCGCCTGGCGCACTGCGCCGCTAACGCCCGGGAGATTGGCCTCATGCATCGCCTGATCGCCCGACTGGCCCGGCCCGTGCTTTTCCTGGGCCTGGCACTCCTGCTGCTGCGGCTGGCGGCCTGGCCGCTCTGGGACCAGATCGGCTCGCCGCTGCGCTTTGCGCTCGCCTGCCTGATCGTCGGCCTGTTGTTGACCGCCCTGGTCTTCGCCGCCTTTACCGCGCCTGGCACACGGCACCGCAACATGGTGGCCTGGCTGAGCGTCATCGCGGCCTTCGGCGCCATTGCCGTCGTGGACCGGGACTATGATGAATGGCAGCATGACCGGGTCTGGTCCGGCGCGCCGACGGCAATATCCGAAGCCCGCCCCTCGCCGCCTGCGGACGGCGAGATCGTGCTCCACCGCCAGCCGAACGGGCATTACTACATGGATGCCGCCATCAATGGCGCATCGGTGAACTTCCTTGTCGATACCGGGGCCAGCGTCCTGGCGCTGAGCGCCGAGGATGCCCGGCGCGTCGGCATCCGCACGGACCGGCTCGACTTTGCCTATCCGGTGTCCACGGCGGCCGGCCAGGCCATGGCAGCCCGGGTGATCGTTCGCCGGATCGATGTGGCCGGACACAGTTTCGAACAGGTTCCCGCGCTGGTCTTGCGCGGCAGCCGCCAATCGCTCCTGGGCATGTCGATACTCGAGCGTTTCGACTCGCTGGAAATCCGGGAAGACCGGCTGGTCCTGCGGCCCTAGACGCCGATCGCCGCCTCGCGGATCAGCATGGCGCCCACCACGACCAGGCCTACGGCAAAACAGCGCTTCAGCGTCCGTTCCGGCAGGGCGTGCGCGAGCTTTGCGCCCAGTGGCGCCACAAAGAAAGCCGAGCCGGCCAGCAGCGCAAAACCGGGCAGGTTCACATAGCCCAGCGACATCGGCACGGCATCCTGGCCCCAGCCATTGACGATGAAACCGACCGCGCCGGGAAAGCCGATGGCGACCCCGAAACCGGCGGCAGTCGCCACGGCCCGGTGAATGGTCTTGCCGCACAGCGTCATCAGCGTGACACCGAAGACCCCGCCACCGATCCCCATCAGGGCCGAGAGGATGCCGATCGTACCGCCCAGCCCCCAGCGCAGGGGCCCCGAGGGCATTTTATCGGCCAGTTTCCAGTCCGGCCGGCCGAAGAAGAACTGTGCCGAGAGCAGTATGGCCATGCCGCCGAAAATGCCGGTCAGCCAGTTGCCCGGCAGGAGGTGGGCGATGCGCGAGCCGATCAGCGTGCCGAGCACGATCCAGGGGGCCCAGCCGCGCAACACGTCGAAATCCACCGCGCCATGCCTGGCATGCGCCAGCATGGAACGCATCGAAGTGGCGATGATCACCGCCAGCGAGGTACCCACGGCGACCTGCATGATGCGCGGATCGTCATAGCCCAGCGCCTGGAAGGCGTAGAACATGGCCGGCACCATGACGACGCCGCCGCCAATGCCGAACAGGCCCGCGATCAGGCCCGCAAACGCCCCCGTGGCCGCCATGGCCAGCACCAGAAACCAGATATCGGCCATGATCTACGCCGCCTCGTCGCGCCGGGAGACGGCTGCCAGCGCCTCGTCGACTACCTCCAGACCCGCTCCGCGCCGGGGCGCCCTTTCCGACAGGATGCGCCGCCACATCCGCGCGCCGGGCTCGCCGGTGAACAGGCCCAGGATATGCCGGGTCATGTCATGCAGACGCGTTCCCGCCTCCAGCCGCCGGGCCAGATAGGGTTTGAACGCCTCGACCGCTTCGAACCGCGTCGACACACTGTCTGCATCCCCGAAGACCCGGCTGTCGGCCCCGGCCAGGATCCAGGGTGTGTGATAGGCCGCCCGGCCGATCATCACGCCGTCCAGTCCCTCGCTTTCGGTCAGGCCATGATCCAGCGTCTCGATGCCGCCATTGAGGATGATCTCCAATGCGGGGCGTTCCCGCTTGAGCCGGCGCACGAGATCGTAGTCGAGCGGCGGCACGGTCCGGTTTTCCTTGGGGCTCAGCCCTTTCAGCCAGGCCTTGCGGGCATGGACAGTGAAGCTGGTCACACCGGCATCGGCCACCGTGTCGACGAAGTCGAACAGCGCGGTCTCCGGCTCCTGCTCGTCCACGCCGATGCGGCATTTCACCGTCACCGGCACCGAGACCGCATCCTGCATCGCGCTCACGCAATCGGCGACCAGCGCCGGCTCCTGCATCAGGCACGCCCCGAACCGGCCGGACTGCACCCGGTCGGAGGGGCAGCCGACATTGAGATTGATCTCGGCATAGCCGAAATCCTCCGCAATCCGGCTGGCTTGTGCCAGGTCGGCAGGATCGGACCCGCCCAGCTGGATGGCGACGGGATGCTCGGCCGTCTCGAACCCGATCAGCTTGCCGCGGTCGCCATGGATCACGGCCTTGTCGACCGCCATTTCGGTATAGAGCAACACCCGTTTCGTCAGCACACGGTGAAACGCCCGGCAATGCCGGTCGGTCCAGTCCATCATCGGGGCCACGGAAAGGCGGCGGTCGGGGGCGAGCATTGCTGTCATGGGCGCGACATAGCGCGCTCGCCGGCAATCACCAAGAGCGTCCAGCAAACGCTCTCGACACAGACCGTTCAAATTCGACGCGTTTCCTTCACCCCGTTTCAATCCGGCGGTGTTTTGATAGGCATCGAGGGAGGCGCAGAACATGGCCAAGGCTGTCTATCACAAGCATCAACGGGTCTTCGTACTGCCCGTAGGGACGTGGGCGCTTGTCGAACATGTCAAGCCGCAATGGGTGAAGGATGTCGAAGAGCCCGTCCGGGTTTTCTACGACTGCGGCCTGGGCCGCGACTTCACCGCCGAGGAACTGGCCGCCGAACAGGCCGATTCCATGGAGGCGGGGCATTGGCGGGTGCTGCGGGCAAAGAACAAGTGGCAGTCGATCGAAGAATGCGCCCGGCATCCCTTCCCGGGTACGTTTCCGGTCGTCGTCACCGAGAGCATGGACTGGGGCGGCTGGCGTGTGCCGGCGGCCGAATACGATCGCGATCCGCAGCGGATCGAGGCCCAGGCCCGCCTGATGGCGAATGCGCCGCGCCTGATGGAGATCGCGGAAACGCTCGCCCGCCTTGCCGGGGAGGACGGCGAAATGCCGCCGGCATTAAGCAAGTTGAGCCGGCGCGCGAACGAAGTACTCAAAGAGATAAATACGAAACCTGCCAGCAAGGACAACGGTAGTTCACGACGGGCCGCCTAGGTGATTGCCTGAAATTTTAATCGCCTTCTAACGTTTACCCCGGACTATCCTTCCTCTGTGCCAATGCCCCGGGGTCCAACGCATGTCCCTTGTCGAACAACGCAACCGGTTCCTGTCCTTTGCGTTTGCAGCGTCCGATATCCTCGTTGAGACCGACCGGGATGGCCGTATCACGTACAAGGCCGGCGCGACCGCGGCGCTCGGCGCCCCGCGAAAAGGGGTTGAGGACACGGCAGGCGATACGCTGGAACACCGTATCGACCACACCTCCCGCCCCATTCTGCGCGCCCTGATGCGCCGCCTGAAGCCGGGTCATCGTATCGGTCCCACGCGGATCACCATCGACGGCCGCGAGGCCCGCCTGAGCGGCTGGCTGCTGGACGCCGGCGACCGCGTGTGCTGGACGCTCGCCTTCGAGGCGATGAGCGCACCGGACGATGTCGATCCGCAAGCCTTCGAACGCAGCGCGTCGGCCGCCATCAAGACCGCACGCGAGGACGGCACGGACATGACGATGTCGGTGCTTCGTATCGATGCCGGCGACGAGATCGACCGGCTGATCGGCCCCGATCGGGCCGCGCATCTTCACCAGTCGGTGGCCGCGTCCTGCGCCCTGGCGATCGGCGACGAGGGCGTATCGCGCCGTGTCGACGCTGCCCGCACGGCACTGATCCATGCCCGTTCGGTCGATCTCGACGCGCTGAAGAGGGAAATCGGGGACACGCTGGAACAGTACGGGCTCGACGATGCCGACGTGCAGATCCAGTCGGTGTGCGATGCACCGGAACTGGAACCGGAAATCGCGGTACAGGCCTTCCTGCACGCCGTGAACACCGCCGCCGACAGCGGCCAGGCGCTGGATGTGGTTTCCCTTCAGGAGACCGCGGAACGCATGATGGCCGATACACGCAAGCGGATGACCGAGTTGCGCACGACCATCGCCGGGCGTGTGATCGAACCGCATGCCCAGCCCATCGTCGAACTGGAGACGGGCAAGGTTCATCATTATGAACTGTTGTTGCGCCTGCCGGGCGGAAAACCGGTCGAGGACAGTGTCGGCTTTGCCGAGAGCACCGGGCTGATCTACGAAATCGACTACGCCATGACAGAGATCGCCGCCACCTTCCTGCGCGACGATTACGACCGCCCCGCCCTGTCCGTGAACCTGTCCGGCAAATCGCTCACCAACATGGCCTGGGCCAAGAAATTCCTGGCCCTGCTGGCCGATCTCAAGATCGACCGCAAGCGGCTTACTTTCGAACTCACCGAGACGGCATCGGTAAAGAACATCAAGGCCGCCAATGCCGTGATCCAGAAGATCCGCGAACGCGGGCATGCCGTGTGTCTCGACGATTTCGGTGCCGGTGCTGCAGGCATTCACTATCTGCGCGACTTTCCCGCCGACGTGGTCAAGATTGACGGTGCCTATGTGCGCCGTGCCGGAAAGACCGAGCGGGACACCGTCCTGATCCGCGGCATGATCGATATATGTACGTCACTGGGTGCCGACACGGTGGCCGAAATGATCGAAACCGAGACCACGGCAACCCTCATGCAGTCGCTCGGCGTGCGTTTCGGGCAGGGTTACTATTTCGGTAAGCCTGTTCCGCTAAAAGACCTCAAGGACTCGCGAATCACGCCCACGCGGGCCGCCTGATCAACACGAGACGACCATGGCCGCAGATTTCAGCCGCGTTCGCACGCTTATCGTCGATGACAACGGCTACATGCTGACCATCCTGCGCACGATCCTGCACGGTTTCGGGATCAAGCAGATCCACGAATCGCGCGATCCTGCCGATGCCTTCGACCTGGTGAAGTCCGACGCCGTCGACATCATCATCACCGACTATCAGATGGACATTCTCGACGGGCTGGACTTCGTGCGTCTCGTGCGCACGGCCGATGACAGTCCCAATCCGCTGGTCCCCATCATCATGCTGAGCGCCTATTCCGAGCGCTCCCGGGTCGAGGCGGCACGCGATGCGGGGGTGACCGAATTCTGCTGCAAGCCGATTACGGCGAAGGAAATGTTCTCCAAGATCGCCTCGGTGATCAACGAACCGCGGCCATTCATCCGCAACAAGAATTACTTCGGCCCCGACCGGCGGCGTGCAGACCCGGACAAGTCGACCTACAAGGGCCCCGAACGGCGCAAGAGCCGGCAGAAGGCAAAGGCGGAGGACGCAGACCGGACACCGCCGGCGGAGACCGGAACGGGCGGGTGATCGGCGGTCGACAGACAACGCCGACACACCCTAGTTTGGTGCGATGAATCATATGCGGCCCGATAAGCGCCCGTCCTCGGACAGGGCGGCACGCCCTTCGTCCAAAGGGGCAGTGTCGCGCGGCCGCAAAAAGGTGGGCAAGGGCACGGGCGCAGTCTGGATCGTGCTGGCCATGATCCTGTTCACCCTCGCCTATGGCGGCATCCTGCTGGTGAAGATCCAGCAGGAGCGCGAAATCCTGATCACCGAGGCGGAACGTTCCCAGGCCAATGCCGCGGGTTATCTCGCCGAACGCGTGACCGCCCGCATGGCCGAGGCCCGCTATGCGCTCTCCTTTGCCAGTGCCGACCTGCGCGACACGCCAATGGAGGACATCGTGTCCGCCGCCCGTGCCCGGATGACGGCAATCGGGGAGTCCGAGATCGTCGAAGATGTCGCCTTGCTACTGCCCGACGGCCGTACGATTTCCGCGGCCGAGCTCGGCGGAGGGCTGCGCGAACGGGCCGGCGAAGCGCTCGATTCACCGTCCGGCCTGGCGGCCGAAATCGTCGATGACGAACCGGCCCACCTCATTCTTGCCGTACCGGCACAATTGTCCGACGGAACCGTGGGTGCGTTCGTGGCCCGGCTGGGCGCCGACAGCGTCCTGCCCGACTGGGGCGACGATCGCGTCGTGGCTTTGGCCGACCGCGATGGCGGTATGCTGGCGATCCGCCCGCAGATGCGCAGTGCGCGGCCCGGCACCCCGCTGGCAGAGCGCTTCGGACTGGAGCCCGGTCTGGTCGAACGCCTTGCCAATGGCGGGGGCGGCGCGACCTCGGATGCCCGTTTCGGCGAGGAACGCGTCACCTTCGCCGTTGCCCCCATCGGCGGTACCGAACTGCGGGTCTATGCCCTCGGCGCCATGCGTATCAATCAGAATGCCTGGTACAGGACGATGTCCTTCTACGGGCTGATGTTCATCGCGCCGATCTTTGTCGCCATGGGCCTGTCCGCCCTGATCTTCATGCAGATGGGCCGGCTGCGGTCGACACGCCAGCAGCTGGAAGACAATGAACAGCGCTTCCGCGTCGCCATCGAGGGCGCGCGCTGCGGTGTCTGGGACTGGAACCCGGACGCGGACAGCGTCTTCGTCACCGACAGTCTCGCCCGCATGCTCGGCCTGGAAGGCGCGATCGAGTGTTCCGGCCAGGAATTCCTGCGGCTGTTTTCCAAACCCGACCGCGAACGCCTGCGCGCCTCCATGCACGGGGCCCCCACCGGCGGCGAGGTGGATCTGGAAGTGCTCGCCGCCCATGCCGCGGTATGGCTGCAGATGCGCGGCCGCATCGTTTCGGCCGGCAGCGGCGACACGCCGGACCGGATCGTCGGTGTCGCCATCGACATCACAGAGCGCAAGGGCGCCCAGGCCCGCGTCGCCGCCGCGGAATCCCGCCTGCGCGCGGCGCTGGAATCCATGTCCGAGAGTTTCGTGCTTTGGGACAGCCGGCGCCGGCTTGTCCTGTGGAACCGCAAATTCCGCGACCTGTTCGATTTCGCCGACGGCATGCTCAAGCCCGGCATGAGCTATGACGCCGTCGAGCACGCCGCGGCGCGTGCGATCAAGACGGTTCACGGCGGCGACGGAAACAAGCAGGCCTACGAGATCGAGCTCGCCGACGGGCGCTGGCTGCACTATTCCGACCGCCCGACCGCCGATGGCGGCCTGGTCTCGGTCGGCGCCGACATCACCGATCTCAAGCATCACGAGGCCGCCCTCACCGAGAACCAGGCGCAATTGCGCAAGACGGTCGAGGACGTGAAACGCTCCCAGGCCCGCATCGCCGATCTGGCCCGCAAATACGAAGCGGAGAAGATCCGCGCCGAGGAGGCCAACCGGTCCAAGTCGGAATTCCTGGCCAATATGAGCCACGAATTGCGCACCCCGCTGAACGCCATCAACGGCTTCTCCGAGATCATGCTCAAGGAGATGTTCGGTCCCTTGGGCGACGAGCGCTATACCGGCTACATGAAGGACATCCTCACATCCGGCCAGCACCTGCTCGAACTGATCAACGACATTCTCGACATGTCCAAGATCGAGGCCGGCAAGATGCAGCTTCAGCTGGAGCCGACAGACGCCGAGGAACTCATCGAGCAATGCCTGCGCATCGTGCGCGGCCGGGCCGAGGAAAAACGCCTTCAGCTGCGTGCCGACGTCTCGGACCTGCCCGAACTCGACGTCGATCCGCGCGCCTTCAAGCAGGTGATGATCAATCTGGCATCCAATGCGGTGAAATTCACGCCGGAAGGCGGACGGGTGAATGTACGCGGCTTCCTGTCCGGCCTGGGTGTCGCCTTCCAGATCTCCGACACGGGGATCGGCATTGCCAAGGAAGACCTGCCGCGCCTCGGCCGGCCCTTCGAGCAGATCGAAAGCCAGCATTCAAAGAGCCATCAGGGCTCCGGCCTTGGCCTGGCCCTGTCGAAATCCCTGGTGGAGCTGCATGGCGGCACACTGAGCATCGATTCCGTTCTGGGCGAAGGCACGACCGTGACCGTGGTTATCCCGATCAGCCAGGACCAGCCCATCGACAAGGATGCCCTGGCCCGTGTGGAAGCCGGCGAAGACATCGCCGATGTCGAACTCGTCGAGGCCGCGCCGGACGCGGGCGACGAAATCGACGCAGCCCTGATCGCACACTACGAGGCCGACGATCACCCCGCCGACGCGGACCGGGCGCGGATCGAACGCCTGCTCAATGACGGGCTGGACGATATCGGTTTCGAAGCCGATGACGAATTCGTCAGCGGCGATCCCCGGATGGCGGCAGGCAAATAGGCTCAGCGCGGCTCGGGCCGGCCCTCTTCGAGACCCGGCCCTTCAACGGGTGGCGGTCTGTGCCGGCGAAAACGCGGGCCCCGATCGCCATGAAGTGCTTCCAGCGCCGCCGCACGCGTATCCGCATCGAGTTCCACAAGGATGTCGAGCACCACGGCTTCCATGCCGTTTTCCAATTGCGTCCGCGCGTCCCGCATGCGCTGCAGCGCATGAGCGACCGCTTCGCGATCCACGGTTTGCGCCGTCAGAAGGGTTTCCAGCTCCTCGCGGGCCGCGCGGCTCTCGCGGAACAGGCCGCGAACCTCGTCCATATTGGCGCGCAGACGCTCGCGTACCTCGCGGCGGGCATCCTCGGGCAGCGCAAACACGAATTCCCGCATCTCGAAACCGCGCCCGCCGCGCCGGTGCCGGTGGCTGCCGGGCCCGTCCTCGTGATGCGGCCGCCAGTCGGGCCCGTCGGCCGTGCGATGCAGGACGAAACCCGCCAGCACCCCGTTGATCAGGACCGAGGCCAAAAGTGCGATAATCCAGGGTGTCGAAGGTTTCACACGTCGTCTCCCAGCCAGTCGACCCAGTCCTGGTCGAACCCGTAAACCGCGTCCGCCAGCAGCGTATCCTCCACCGGATCGCTCGCCGTCAGCGCCCCGCTGGCAAAACCGATAAACGCTCCCAGGACGAGCGCAGCCGCCGCGGCTGCCGGAATCTGCCAGCGCGGCGCTTCCGGCCGCACCGGCCCTGCCGGGAACGCCTTCAGGATGCGCCGCTCCAGCAGATCGGACGGCTCGGCCGCTGCGCCAACCAGACAGGCATCCAGTGCCGCGGCTTCGCGCAGCGCGGCCGCCACCTGGTCCCGATGGGATTGCGCAAAGGCTTCCGCCGCCGCACGTTCATCGTCCGGCCAGCGCGCCGGATCGGCGCCATAGGCCTCCAGGATCTGAAAAAAGCGCTCTTGCGTCATTGCGTTACACCGTGTTGGCCATATCCGGCCCCGTAAAGCTGGCCATCAGATCGGGGGCATCCCCGAGCAAGAGGGCCTTCAGTTTGCGCCGGCCACGGGCCAGCAGGGATTCCATTGCCTCGACCGAAACCTGCATCAACTCGGCGGCGGCGATATTGCTCATCTCCTGGAAGTGAACCAGTTCGATGGCCTGCCGCTGCCGCTCCGGCAGTTTCGCCATGGCATCGACAATCCTGTCGCCGGTTTCGGCCCGGCTCATCGCCGCTTCCTGATCCGGCGCCTCGTCGGCGCGTTCGGGCAGGGTCCCGGTCAGGACGTCCCGGCGCTTGCGCAGCCGGTCGTAGCACAGATTGATCGCGATCCGGCACATCCAGGTCGAGACCCGCGCCTCCCCGGAACGCCAGCGCGGCGCCGCCTTCCACACCCGGATGAAGGTCTCCTGCGCCACATCCTCGGCCTCGGTCTCGTCGCCCAGCGTGCGCCGCGCAAGGCCGAGAATGCGCGGCAGGTTGCGTGCCATCAGAATCCGGGCTGCGCCCCGGTCGCCGCCGGCGATCCGGGACATCAGCACATCGTCGGACGGCGCCTCCGGGGGTTCGCGCACGCGGCGGGATTCGGCCGGTCTGTCAGCGTCCATACCGCGTCCGTCGAACATTGCGAGGCTCAGTCGCGCCACCAGAAACGGCGATCCTGACGCCGCTCGGCGGCTGCGTCCAGCTCCTCCGGCGTCACCACACCGCTCTCGTCACTGTCGAGCCGGTCGAAGATGCGGTTCTCGCGCCCCAGGAATTCGGCACGCGAAATGCGGCCGTCCTCGTTGGCGTCGGCGCGCATGTGATCCCGTCCACCGTCCGGGCCACCGCGATGACGGCGCCAGCGCCGGCCTTCGCCATCCTCGCCGTCTTCGGCATGAATGGCCCGCAGGCGGGCCCGCATGGGCGACTGGTCGGCCTCATCCAGGAATCCGTCACCATTGCGGTCCATCCAGTCGAACATCTCCGCCTGCAGGGCGTCGACTTCAGCCCGGGTGATGGAATTGTCGCCGTTCGCGTCGGCAGCGCGGAGCATCATCAGAGCATGCCCGGCTCCGCCCCTGTGCGCGCCGTGATGACCGCCGCGGCCGCCGCCGAAGGACTGGGCCTCGGCCACGGTGCCGGCCAGCATCAGTGTGGACCCGGCGAGAAGAACGATCAGCTTGGAGTGTTTCATCAGGAAAATCCTTGTCTTTGACCACCTCGCTGACCCTTCAACGCGGCAGGCCGGACTTTCCGTCGCCGCCTCTACAGCTTTCCGACAAGCCGCCGGAAAGCCTGCCGTACGGCCGCGCATCGCTGCTCCAGATCCCTTTCCAGACTGTCCAGCGACGCATCGCCGGCCAATCCCGCCAGGCGCTCGGCAAAGCCCGCACTGGCGCTCTGCGGATCGAAGCCGGACCCGTGCGCACTGCGCAGCAATTGCAACAGGCCCAGATAGAGCCCCAATGTCTGCGACAGCAGGCTGGCATCGCGGGCATTGAGTGCGCCGGCTTCGGCCAGCGCGGCGATGGCGTCGCGGGTCGAGGCGCGCACCACATTGCGCCGGGCGGCGTGGATCAGCTGCAGTGTCTGGGCGATGAATTCGACGTCCTGGATTCCGCCGGCCCGTGCCTTGAGGTCCCAGGGCCCGCGCGCAGGCTTGGCCTCCTCCAGGCGCCGGCGCATGGCCAGCGCATCCTCGCGCACTCCACGGCTGTCGCGCGGCTCCTCCAGGGCAGCGCGGATCGCCGCCTCGACGCGGGGCGACAGTGCGTCATCGCCGACCACGATGCGCGCCCGTGTCAGCGCCATCATCTCCCAGGTCCAGGCCTCCCCGGGATAATAGCTTTCGAACCGCGTGACATTCACCGCCACCGGGCCGGCCTTGCCGGACGGGCGCAGCTGCATGTCGACGGCGAACAGCTCGCCTTCCTCGGTCGGCGCCGACAGGGCGCTGATCAGGCGCTGGGCGAAGCGGCCGAACCAGGCCTGGGCGCCGGTATCGCCCTCATAGACGATCATGATGTCCAGATCGCTGTCCGAGGCGAGCTCCCGCCCGCCCAGCTTGCCCATGCCCAGCACGACGAAACGCCCCGGCATGGCACCGAAGCGGCGTTCGGTTTCCGCCTGCGCCGCCTCGGCCATGGCATGCAGTGCAATCTCCGCCATCGAGGAGAAGGCCATTCCGGCAGTGTCGGCATCGGCCCCCCCGCGCAGAATCTGCGCCCCGATACGGAAGCGTTCCTCGCGCACCAGCCGGCGGGCGGCGTTGAGCGCGGCCTCATAGCCGTCGGCGCGAACCATGGCCTCCTTCATCATCCGTGCAAACGCGCCGGGCGGATCCTCGGCCAGCGGCACCGAAAAGCGCCGGTCCAGCATGGCGTCCAGAAGATTGGGCCGGCGCGCCAGATCCGCCGCCATGCGCGGCGCCAGGGTGAGGATGGAGATGAGATCGTCCGCCAGGCCCGGCTCGTTGGAGAGCAGCGAAAGCGGTTGCACCCCCATGGGCAGGTTCTCGAAAAAGGCCGCGAACCGGACCAGTGCCGCATCCGGCTCGCCGGTGGCGGCCATGCGGTCGACGAGGCGCGGTGCGATACGCGCAAACAGGGCACGCGCGCGGGTGGAGCGCACGGCGCGCACACGGCCGGCCGCCCAGGCATTGAGCCGCTTCCACACCGCTTCGGGGTCGGCAAAGCCCAGGGTTTCCAGCGTCTTCAGCGTATCCGGCGTAGGCTCGACCCCGGTGAGGATCAGCGAACCGGCCTCGGAGGCGAGAGGTTCGTCGCCCTCGAACTGGTCGGAGAAATGCCCGTGCACCCGGCGCAGGCAGGCTTCGACCGCACTTTCAAACTCCGCCAGATCGGCAAAGCCGGCCATCGCGGCGATCGCGGCGCGCTCCGCGCCACCCTCCGGCAGGGTCTGGCTGGCTTCGTCCTGGCGCATCTGTACGCGATGCTCCCAGGCCCGAAGTCGGCGGTAATCGGCGCTGAGAGCGGCCACGACATCGCGGTCCACAATGTCCGCCTCGGCCAGGGCCGTCAGCGCATCCAGGGTCGCCGGCAGACGCACGCTCTCGTCGCGCCCGCCGAAGACCAGCTGGGGGATCTGGGCGTAGAATTCGATCTCGCGGATACCGCCCCGGCCCAGTTTGAGGTCATGCCCGGCCGGCCGGATTTCCGCGCGCCGCCCCACGGTCTGGATCTGGCGCGCCAGGCCGCGAATATCGTCGACGGCGGCGAAATCGAGCGAACGCCGCCAGATGAAGGGCTGCAGGTGCCTGAGAAAGGTGTCCGCAGCGGCGAAGTCACCGGCACAGGCGCGCGCCTTGATCCAGGCCGCGCGCTCCCAGGTCTGGCCCAGGCTTTCGTAATAGTTCAGCCCTGCCTCCGTGGAGATCACCACCGGCGTCGCACCGGGATCGGGACGCAGGCGCAGATCGACGCGGAAGACATAACCGGCCTCGGTGACGTCCTGCAGCGTCTTAGCCACGGCCTGGACCAGGCGCGGCAGGCGTTTGCGCGGCTCTTCGCTCTCCGGCAGCACCAGCGCATCGGGATCGTAGAACACCACCAGATCGATATCGGAGGAATAGTTGAGATCGCCGGTGCCCATCTTCCCAAGGGCCAGTATGAACAGGCCCGGCAGGGGGTTGGCGCTGCCGGCCGGCGGGAAGGCCCGCTCCCGATCTGCCAGAAAGCGGACATGCCCGGTCAGGGCTGCCGCCACTGCGGCATCGGCAAAGCGCGTCATCGCCCCGGTGACCTGTTCCACGCTCCAGGCGCCGGCCAGGTCGGCCAGGGCAATCACAAGATGGGCATCGGCCTTGGCGTCGCGCAATGCCCGGTCCAGCGCCGCCACATCCGGCGCCGCCTCGCCGGCGATGCGGGCATTGTCGATCGCATGGCCGATCAGATGTTCCGGCCACTCCGTGGCACAGGCTGCCAGTGTCGCCGGGCGCCGCTGCGCCAGCCGGGCAATGTAGGGAGCCGCATCGAAAACAGATCCAAGAAAGGTGCGGACGGGCGTCACGGCTGCCCGGGTCTCTGCCGGCAGCGCGTCCAGGATGTGCCCGCAGCGTTCGGGATCACGTCCCGGCAGGGGTTCAAGTCCGGCATGAAGGATCGGCGTGTCGGTCATGTCCGGCAAACTGGCCCGATCCGGCCTCGTGGTGAAGCCTGTCGTGTTGCGATCTCGAAATCTCACCGATCCAGGCGGCAAGGTCAGCGTGCCGCCGCACCGAAGCATCCAGCGCCGATCGCCATTTCGGCCCGCGCTCGACTGCCTCGTCATAGGCCCGCGCCAGATCTCCAGGCCGGTCGTCGACCAGGACTTCGATCAGCGCCTTGGCCTGGGCGATGTCCTTGCGCGCCTTGTTCCGGTTCGGCCCGGACCGGCGTTGCGCGACAATAAGCTTGTGGATGGCAAACCGCGCAGGCTGGGGCACCTTGACAAGCACGCCGTTGCGATAAAGAGCGACCGCCGGTATCGGATCGGCAATCAGATAGTTGAGGAAGTGCAGGCTCTGTGCGGTCACGCCGAGCGCCGGGAGCGGCCGGACGCTTTCCGCCTCGTCGACGGACGGTGTCAGAAAGTCGAGCGATGCTCCCCCGCCTTTCATGCGCCAGCGCGCGCCACCTTCGGCCGGTTTGAGGCCCGGCACGGGCTCGAGGCCAAGAAGTTTCAGGGCGTCCGGCAGGGCGGGGCTGGCCTCATCCTGTATCACCATTGCCAGGCGTTCGAACGTCGCGATATCGACATCCTCCGTCATCGCGATGGCCCGGCCCGTCACCCATCGACCCATTCTGCCGTGTAAAGGCGGAACGCGTGTGTCCCGACCAATGTTCCGCCGAGCCGGAATACGCCCGACTTCGCCAAGGCGTTGAGGAGCTTGCCCGTGGATTGATCCACAGTCGGCAGACCTGCGGTACGCAGCTGGGAGACCCAGGCACCACAACGCTTGTCGAAGGACTTGGCGTTTTCTCGCTCTGTCTGTGCCCGTTCGATCCGTTTTCGCGTTTCCGGCGAATCCGGACCTATGTATTTGTGCGTGACCTTTGTTCCGATACGGAATTTTGCATACCAATACCCCTTTCCGCCTCGTTTGCGCAGCTCAGGAGCGCCTCCGATATCCAGCACACGACGGGTGAGGTGCGCTTCCAGGAGTTCCTGATACGCGGTCTGCAGGGAGAGCGGATAAGGTTCGGTCATGGATCATGTGCTACAAAATACTCTCTTGTAGCACACACCCCTAACCGGGCTCGGCGGGCGCTCTCGGGAAGCTCAGGGATGCCCGCAGGCCCGGGCCGTGCCCGCCCTCGACAACGCCGGGGCCTTCGCCCAGTTCGAAGCGGCCATTGTGGACATCGGCGATGGCCTGGACCAGGGACAGGCCGAGCCCCGAGCCCGGCTTGGTACGCGAATTGTCGAGGCGGACGAAGCGCTGGGTGACACGGTCGCGGTCGGCATCGGGAATGCCGGGCCCTGTGTCGGTGACGGAGAACTCGATCCGCCCGTCGCCGGTTTCGCGCAGACGCAGCGTTACTGCGCCGCCCGGCGGGGTGTATTTCACGGCATTGTCGAGCACATTCGCCAGCGCCTGGGAGAGCAGGCCGCGATCGCCCAGCATGACGAGGCCGGTCTGGATCTCGCTGTCGAAGGCCAGGCCGTCATCCTCGCAGACCGGCTCGTAGAGCTCGGCCAGGTCGTTGGCGATCTCGGCGGGATCGAGGCGCACGATCGACGTCCGGCTCTCGCCCGCTTCCAGACGCGAGAGCGAAAGAATGGCGTTGAAAATGCCCAGCAACTCGTCGGTATCGGCCACCGCGCGTTCCAGCGCCTGTTCGCGCGCGTCCAGATCGCCGCCCTCGCGCAACGCCTCGTCGAGCCGGTTGCGCATGCGGGTCAGCGGCGTACGCAGATCATGGGCGATGCTGTCGCCGGTATGGCGCATGCGGTGCATCAGCGCTTCGACCCGGTCCAGCATGTTGTTGAAATTCTCGGACAGCTCGTCCAGCTCGTCGCCGGTATAATTGCGCGGCGCGCGCGGCTGCAGGTCGCCGGCGCGAACCCGGCGCGCAACACTGTTGATCCGGTCGAGACGCCGCACGAAACGCCGGCTGACGAAAATCCCCGCCGCCACGCCCAGCGCCAGCGCCAGTGCCGAGGCCGCCAGGATGGTGTTGAGCATGCGCGCCACGAGGCGTGTTTCCTCGTGCACGTCCAGCCCCACGAACAACCGGTAGCCCGAGGGCAGGCCGACGATCCGGCCGCGCGCCGTGCGGTCGTCCTTGCCGTCCTCGCCGGCTTCGTCGCCCACGGGCGGACGCTGATAGACAAACTGGATGCGCCCTTCCTCGTCCGGCTGGACGCCGGAGGGCAGCCCCGTGAGATTGCCCGACATCGATCGGCCGGACGGATGGACGAGCACATAGAGATAGTCCGCCCCGCCGCCGACCGTGCGCTGCAGGATATACCGGTTGAGGCTGGCGATGCCGCCCAGCTGGAAACGCTCCTCGAGCACCTCCACCTCGGCATTCACGGCCGCATCCGCCCGGCGCAGCATCATGCCGGCCGATGCCGCGTACACGAAGCCCAGGATGACGAAGCTCGACAGGGCGAACAGCGCCGCCGACAGGAGGGTCTGCCGGAAGGCTGTCGTCCTGAGGAAGGCGGCGCGGCGACGCTCCACGCGATCAGGCCTGGAGGCGGTAGCCGGCTCCGCGCACCGTGTGCAGCAGCGCCCGCGGGAAGGGTTTGTCGATCTTCGAGCGCAGACGCGAGATATGCACGTCGATCACATTGGTCTGGGGATCGAAGTGATAGTCCCAGACCTTCTCCAGCAGCATGGTGCGTGTGACCACCTGGCCGGAATGCTTCATCAGGAATTCCAGGAGGCGGAATTCGCGCGGCTGCAGCAGGATCTCTTCGCCGTCGCGCACCACGGTGCGGGCCAGCAGATCCATCTCCAGATCGCCCACGACGAGCTTGGTGCGCACCGTCTCCGGATCGCGCCGGCGGGCCAGGGCCTCGACCCGGGCGAGCAGTTCGGCGAAGGCATAGGGCTTGACCAGATAGTCGTCGCCGCCGGCCTTGAGCCCCTTCACGCGGTCGTCCACCTCGCCGAGCGCGGAGAGGATGAGGACCGGCGTGCGGTCCTCGTCCTTGCGCAGGGTCTCGACCATGGTCAGCCCGTCCATGCGGGGCATCATGCGGTCGACCACCAGCACGTCGTATTCCGCCGCACGGGCCATTTCCAGACCTTCCTCGCCATCGGCGGCGTGGTCGGCCACATGGCCGCTCTCGCGAAGCCCCTTGCGGATGTAGCTGGCCGCCTCGCGGTCGTCTTCGACAATCAGAATGCGCACCCGTGTCTCTCCTATTCCTCGTCTTCGTCGAGCTGCAGCGCGACATAGCGCTGGCCGCCGCGGGTCTCGACGAGAAGCAGGATGGCGCTGCGGCCGTCCTCGCGGGCATTGTCGACTGCGGCACGGAAGGCTTCCGGCGTCGCCACCGCCCGGCCGCCGGCCTCCAGTATCACATCGCCCGTAGCCAGCCCCTTGCGGGCCGCCTCGCTGTCGCGATCGAGATTGTCGACGACCAGGCCGGGCGTTCCGCTGTCGATATTGCGCAGCTCGCGATCCTCATCGCTCAGCGGCACCAGGCGCATGCCGAAATAGGACGCTTCGGCCTCGGCCTGGCCGGCCGCGGTCATGGAATTCAGCTCGTCCTCGCTGGGCCGGTCGCCCAGGGTGACACGCAATGTGCGCTCCCCGCCGTCACGCACGATCAGGAAGCGGACGCGTTCGCCCGCCTGCAGATCGCCGATACGGCGGGTCAGGTCGCGCGACCCCTCGACTTCCTCGCCATTCACTTCCAGCACGATATCCTCGCGCTCGAACCCGGCCTCGTCGGCCGGACCGCCGGCAACGATGGAGCTGACGATCGCGCCGCGCGGCTCGTCCAGGCCCAGCGCGCCGGCAATGTCCTCGGTCACGTTCTGGATCGACACGCCCAGCCAGCCGCGCGCCACGCGGCCGTCTTCCATGAGGTCGGCGACGATACGGGCCGCCACGTCGGAGGGAATTGCGAAGCCGATGCCCACATTGCCGCCGGTCGGCGAAAAGATCTGCGAATTCACGCCGATCACATTGCCGGAAAGATCGAAGGTCGGACCGCCGGAATTGCCGCGGTTGATCGGCGCATCGACCTGGATGAAATCATTGTATGTGGCCGTGCCGATCGGCCGGCCGATGGCGGAGATGATGCCGGCGGTCGCCGTACCGCCCAGGCCGAACGGATTGCCCACGGCAACCACCCAGTCGCCCACGCGATAGTGCGGATCCTCCTCCAGCGTCACATAGGGAAAGTCGGTATCGGTATCGATCTTCAGCAGCGCCAGATCGGTTTGTTCGTCCGAACCGATGATGCGGGCATCGTATTCGGTGCCATCGCTGAGGCCGATCGTGATCTCCTCGGCATCGCGCACGACATGGTGATTGGTGACGATATGACCCTCGGCGGAAATGAAGAAGCCCGAGCCCAGCGACTGGCGCGGTCGCGGCTGGCTGGGCTGACCGCCGAACTGGCGTTCCAGCCATTCGCGGAACTGGGGGGGAAGGTTCTCCATATCCGGGCCGAGCCCGGCATTCTCGACGCTGCCGCGCGCCTGGATCGTCACCACGGCCGGGCTGACGCCTTCGATCAGGTCGGCAAACGACATCGGCGCCCCGTTGGGCACGGCGGCCGCAAAGGGCGGACGGACTTCCGTGTCCTGGGCGTAGGCTGAACCGTGCATCGGGCCGGCCAGCGCGATCGCGGCCAGGGTGGACAGGGCCAGGAGCGAGACACCGCCGAGGCGGCGCATACGATCTACCGAAATCATGGAACTATCGACCTTTTTCATTGCGAACTGGGGACACTCTCTCGCGCACCGGTTATCGGCCGCGTTTCTTGAACATTACAATAACATTACATACCGTAAGCTACCCGTCATGTTTCCGCGGAGACCTTGTCCTCAAGGCGGGTCCGGATCACCACAGGGCTGTTGAGCGTCCGGTGCACCGGACATTTGTCGGCGATTTCCAGCAATCGCGCGCGCTGCTCCTCGTCAAGATCGCCCTCGATGGCGACCCGTCTTTCTATGATGTCGACCTTGCGCTCCTCGCCTTCAAGGCAATCGGCGCAATCCTCCGCATGACCTTTTTCGTGATGCAGGGTGACGGTGACCCGGTCGAGCGGCCAGGCCTTGCGCCCGGCATACATGCGCAGCGTCATCGACGTGCAGGCGCCCAGCGCGGCCGAGAGATACTGGTAGGGAGACGGCCCGGCATCGCCGCCGCCGACGGATTCCGGCTCGTCCGCCAGATAGGCGTGCGGGCCAATGCCGACGCTGTTTTCATAGCGCCCGCCCCCCGTCTCCTGCACGACCACGCCCTCGCCGGCGGCCGGCCGCGGCGTCGCGGCACCGGTTTCGGGCGCGACATAACGGGCGCCCCAGGCGGCAATGACATCGCCGATATAGGCGGTGTCCGTCTTGTCGGAGAGGAGGTGGTCGGCCTTGTCCAGGCTGACGAAACTCTTGGGATGCCTGGCGGCCAGGAAAAGCCGGCTGGCATTCTCGATACCGACGGTGCCGTCCACGGGCGAATGGGCGATCAGAAGCGGCCGTTTCAGCGCGGCCGCGGCCTCTTCCACATTGTGCCCGGCGATATCGTCCAGAAACTGCTTGCGGATGGTGAAATGCCGCCCGGCCAAGCTGACCTCGGCCTCGCCGGTCTCTTGGATCCGGCTGAGATCGGCGGCGAACTGCCGTGTCACATGTTCGGCATCGGACGGTGCGCCCAGCGTAGCGACGGCCTCGACCGAGGGCAAATGCGCGGCCGCCACGATCGCGGCCGCACCGCCCAGGCTGTGCCCCACCAGCAGGGCCGGCGCCTCATGCTCGGCCGCCAGATATTCGCCGGCCGCAACCAGGTCGGCGATGTTGGAGGAGAAATTCGTGTTGGCGAAATCACCCTCGGACTGGCCCAGCCCGGTAAAATCGAAACGCAGGACGGCAAAACCCCGCTCCGCCAGCCTGCGGGCGATCCGGCTCGCCGCGTAAATATCCTTGGAACAGGAGAAGCAATGGGCAAACAGGGCAAAGGCCCTCGGCTTTCCGGCCGGTTTTTCCAACCGGGCGGCGAGCCGATCGCCGCCGGCCCCGGGAAACTCAACGCGTTCGGTCTTTGCCATGGTTTTTGCTCCATCTGTCCGGAGCAAGAGGTAGCGGTTCCGGCGCCGGCCGCAAGACGGGCGGCCTATTCGCCGCCTGTGTCCTCGCCCTGCCATACCCCTGCCTCGCGCAGGGCCTCGGCAACTTCCGGCGGCATGTAGGTCTCGTCATGCTTGGCAAGGACGGTCTCGGCGACGAGCGTTCCGGTCTCGGCGAAACGGCCCTGCACGATGACGCCCTGCCCCTCGCGGAACAGGTCCGGCAGGATGCCGGCATAGCGCACACCGACATCGGCTGCGCCGTCGGTGACGATGAACGCCACCTCGCCCGCTTCGGTCTCGCCGACACTGCCCTCGCGCACCAGACCGCCCACACGGACCCGGTCCTCGAAACCGGGATGATCGGCGGCGATCTCGCTCGGCGAATAGAAATAGACGATGGCTCCGCGCATGGCGGTCAGCCCCAGTGCGACCGCGGCAATCAGCACGGCGCCGGCGGCGGCCACAGTGGCCAGTCGGCGATTGCGGTGGCGCATCAGGCGGTCTCCTGTTTCACGAAGACAAGCGAGAGGTTGTTGGCCGGCATGCCGGCGCGGCGCTCGAGGGCAAAACCCCTGCTTTCGAACAGCGCAACGACGTCATCGAGCTCGCGCACGCCCCAATCCGGATTGCGAGACTTCAGGGACCGGTCGAAATCGAGATTGGACGGCGCGGTCTTCTCCCCTTCCCTGTAGGGGCCATAGAGAAAAACAGGCCGGCCGGGACCGAGCAGACGCCCGGCACCCGCCACCAGATTCCCGGCGACGCGCCAGGGCGAGATATGGATGACATTGATGCAGACGATGGCGTCCACCGGGGCAAGGTCCCTGTCCCAGTCGGCCTGGAGAAGGTCCAGTGCCAGGGGCGGCGCTATGCGCCCGTCCGCCTCGGCGGCCCAGGCTGCCTGGCTGCGGCGTGAGGTTTCGTCGGGATCGCTCGGCTGCCAGGCGATATCCGGACGCGCCTGACACAGCGTGACGGCATGTTCGCCCGTGCCCGAGCCGATCTCCAGAACCCGCGCATGTTCAGGCAATACCGCGCCGAGAATACCGGCGATCGGTTCGCGGTTCCGCGCCGTGCTGGGCGAGAACAGCCGGTCCTCCCTGGAAACGCGGTCTTCGAGCGCGACGGGGGATGTATCGGATGAACGGGTCATGCGGGCCGAATTAAGAGCGCGGCGCGCGCGAGGCAAGCCGCAAGCGCAAGCCGGGACGCTATGCCGCGGCCGCCAGTCCGCGCCGGCGCAGCAGATTGGCCAGGTCGTCACGTCCGGCCACATCGAGCAATCTCGCGGTGATTTCCAGACCGTCCTGGGCCGCGGTGCGGTTCTGTCCTTCGCTGGACGCCACCAGGTCGACCAGCAGGTCGCCGGCCTCCTGCATGCGCTTTTCTGCCAGATCGGCATTGCGCTTGTGGGCCGTGCCGATCGCTGCGGCATTCACATGTTCCCGGCACCCGTTGAGGAAGAAGAGCAGGCCCTCGATCCGGTCGATAGCCTGCTCGCTGGGCAGTTGCGCCGGAATGATGCGGCCCGAACGGCCGCGCCGCGGTTCCGGCAGGCCACTGTCCAGCGCCAGGGGGATCTTGTTGAGAATTTTCTCGACATTACTGGACGCTTCGGCGCGCAGGGAGAACAGGACCTGCCCCCAGCGGCCAGCCTTGCGAATACCGAACTCGCTGGTCATGCCCGTCGAATAGACAACGAAATTGTGGAACAGCTCGTAACACGCCTTCGCCTCGTCCAGGGTTTGCGGCGGTTGTTTCAGCTTGGCCGCGAAAAAGCCGGTATCGGCCAGAACGGCATCGCCGACGGCCGCGAGATCCGTCTTGGAGACCACCAGATCGTCTTCGCGATTGCCGATCTTGGCGACAACTCGGAATATCTGCCAAGGATAGACCAGCCGGCCCATCGTCAGCAGCAAAACCCAGAGCGCGGCCTCGGGCCGTTCTTCCAGCAGGCCTTCGTGCAGTTCCTGGACCATAAAGACGAGGTCCGGGTCAAACTCCTCGATCCGGTCGGGCAGTTGCTTCATCGCGACCGCGATTTCCTCGGAATGGGTCAGCAGCGCCGCCGCATCCACCAGCATCGTCTTGCCTTCGGGACCGAAGCGTTTCATCAGCGCGGTCATGTCCTTGGGCACACGTTCGGCGGCGTGAATGGCATTGTTCAGCGCCTCGCCTGCCTCGCGGCGGAAATCGAACCAGACGGGATCGCTCTCGGGTTTGGTACACTTCTTGGCACGCTCGACCATGTCCTTGGCGAGGTGCCGGGCCAGCCAGCCCCAGATCTTGGACAAGTCTTCCGGCGTAAAGCGGAACCGCGATGGCGGTACTGTATCGGGATCGCCGACCAGCGGCCGCAGGGGCGAGAGCACATAGGGCTTCGCCAGCTCGCCCGCCGGACCGCGAACCAGATCCTCCAGCTGGGTAATGATGTCGAACAACTGGCCCGCTGCCGGACTGTCGTCCTTCCCGGCCTTCGCCGTCGCATGTAGCGCTGCCCGCTTTTCAGCGGGCATCGATCGCCACAGCGCTTCGAGCTTGGCCTTTTGGGAAGGCGAAAGTTGAACCATCTGTTTTCTACACAGCTACTTGCCCACCACGACTATTCACCCGGTTAGGTTAAGGACAATTTATCGAGCTGTGGCTGGTAGTCCAATACGGGCCGACAATCCGCCAAGTTCTGATCTCGACAGGGTCAGAGCGCCGTCATAGGCCCGTGCCAGATCTCCGACGATGGCCAGGCCGAGGCCGGACCCCGGCGCCTGCTCGTCCAGGCGCACGCCGCGCTGCAGGGCCGCCTCGCACTCGCTCTCGTCCAGCCCGGGACCGTCATCCTCGATCAGGATGGCCAGTTCCCGTTCGCTCGACCTTTGTGCTGTCACGCGCACCCGGGAGCGTGCCCACTTGCAGGCATTGTCCATCAGATTTCCGACCATTTCCTCGAGATCCTGGCGTTCGCCCTTGAACCCCAGATCCTCCGGCGCATCGGCCGTAATGGCCAGCCCCTTGGCCGCATTGATCTTGCCCAGCGTCCGCGCCAGATCGCGGATCGTCGGCGCCACCTCGGTACGGGCTCCCAGCGCCTTGGCATGCGCCGCCGCGCGGGCTCGCCGCAAATGATGCTCGACCTGGCTGGTCATCAGCCCGGTCTGACGTTCGACCATTTCGGCCAGCGGCCCGTCGGACGTGTGCGCCTCGTTGCGCAGCACCGCGATCGGCGTCTTCAGTGCGTGCGCCAGATTGCCGACATGGGTGCGCGAGCGCTCCACGAGTTCGCGGGAATGATCGAGCATGGCATTGAGTTCGTCGGCAAGCGGTTGCAGCTCGGCGGGAAACTGCCCGTCCACGCGTTCGGCATGGCCTTCGCGCACATCGGCCACGCTGTCGCGCATGCGCAGGACCGGCGCCAGGCCGATGCGGACCTGGAAGAAGACGCCGGCGGCGATGGCCGTGGCAAATCCCAGAAACATCAGGCCAGAGGTAATGGCGAAATTGCGCACTTCGCGATCGGCCGGGCGCCGGTCTTCCGCCGCCATGACAAGGATCGGTTCCGCCCGGCCCGACAGGCGGACCGCCTGGCCGCTCATACGCAGCGGCTCGCCCGAGGGTCCCTTGGCATCGGCCGTATAGACCGTGCCCGGTGCCGCCCGGATCCGTTCGACCATGCCGTCAGCCGGTATCAGGACCTCGTCCCACAGCGAACGCGAAACGGCCAGCACCTCGCCGCCGTCCGCATCGCCGTCATCGTCGAGAATCTGCCAGTACCGGCCCGAGAAGACACGGTCATAGACCGGATCGGTGGGACGGCGCGCCAGCGCCACATCGCCGGCGGGGTCGGTCTCGGCCGCCGCCACCAGCGCTTCGACGACACTGGTCAGGCGCTGGTCCAGCGTGCGCAGGACCGATCGCTGGTAGAGCGTGGTCAGGGCGATGGCGCCGAGCAGCAGCAGGACGAGCGCCCAGGCGGCAGCCCCGGCGAACAGTCGAAAGGCCAGGGAGGACCGGCGCTGCGTCACGACACCGGTCGGGCTTCCGGATCGACCAGCCTGTAGCCCAGACCGCGCACGGTCTCGATCCGGTCATTGCCGATCTTCTTGCGCAGGCGGCCGACAAAGACCTCGATCGTGTTGCTGTCGCGGTCGAAATCCTGGTCGTAGATATGCTCGACCAGTTCGGTGCGCGAGATCACGCGGTCCTGGTGATGAGCCAGATAGGACAGCATGCGGAACTCGTGCGAGGTCACCTTCACGGGCGCGCCGTCGATGAAGACGCGGGCACCGCGGGTATCGATCGACAGGTCGCCGCATTCGATGGTCGACGTGGTGTGGCCGGCGGCGCGGCGGGTGAGCGCGCGCAGGCGGGCCAGCAATTCCTCGGTATGGAAAGGCTTGGTGAGATAGTCGTCGGCGCCGGCATCGAAACCTGCCACCTTTTCCGACCAGCGGTCGCGCGCCGTCAGGATCAGCACCGGGAAATCCCGGCCCTCCTGGCGCCAGCGTTCCAGCACCGTCACCCCGTCCAGCTTGGGCAGGCCGAGGTCCAGCACCACGACGTCGTAGGGCTCGGTATCGCCGAGGAAATGCCCGTCCTCGCCGTCCAGCGCCGCATCCACGGCATAGCCGGCATCCTCCAGGGCCCGGCCCAGCTGGCGATTCAGATCAGGATCGTCTTCAACGACAAGAGCGCGCATCGTGTTCCCCTAGCGTTCGTAGAGTATCTGCCCGGTCCGGGCATCGGCAACCACATCCACCCGGCGGCCGTCGCGCGTCAGGATCTTGATGACATAGCGCGGCGCGGCCCCGCCCTCGAGCTCGGCATCGAGCACGTCGGCACCGGGATAGCGCTGGCGCACGGCACTGATCACCCGCAACGCAGGCACCACATCGCCCTGGCGGCGCGCATCGCGCGCCTCGCCGGCGGTGTACCGGTCGCGGGGATCGCGATTCTGCATCGCGCCATCGCCCGGCTTGCCGAATGACTGCGCCGCGGCGGGAACCGCGAAGGCACAGACGGCTGCAGCAATTATGACCAGATGTCTCAACATGGCACTCACTCTCGCGGACACCCCCTGAACCCGCGCTGAACAGGTTACTACCAAATCGTTCAGGTCACGACCGCATGCCCTTGCGCGGGTCGTAGCCCTTGGGCGGGCTCCAGGTCTCCAGGAAGTCCTGCAGCGCCCTGTCGCTCGCCGGCAGGGTCACCATCAAACGCACGATCTGGTCGCCCCGCTTGCCCTTCGCCCCAGCAAATCCCCGGCCACGCAGGCGCAGCAGCGTGCCCGAGGACGAGCCCGGCGGCACCTGCAGGTCGACCGGACCGTCGATCGTGGGCACGCGCACCTTGGCCCCCAGCGCCGCTTCCTTGACGGAGATGGGCAGTTCCAGGCGTACATTGTCGCCCTCGCGGGAGAAGTATTTGTGCTCGGCGACCTTGATTTCGATATAGGCATCGCCCGCCGGGCCGCCTGTCGCCGAAGGTTCGCCCTGGCCGCGCAGGCGCAACACCTGGCCATCGGCCGCGCCGGGAGGCACGGCCACTTCCAGCTTGCGCCCGCCGGGCAGAACGATGCGGTGTTTTCCGCCCCCGGCGGCCTGCATGAAGTCCACGGTCAGCGAATAGCGTATATCCGCCCCCTTGCGCGGCGGCGGCTGGCGGGACTGCGCGTTGAAATCGGTGAACAGGTCGGAAAAGATGTCGCCGAAATCGTCGAATCCGCCGCCGCGATGACGGCCCTGACGGAAATTGAACGGCTTGCGCCCGCCCGCCGCGCCGGCTCCGCCCATGCCCATTCCGGCAAACCCGGCCCGCGCCGCGGCATCGTATTCGGCACGCTTTTCCGGGTCGGACAACAGTTTGAAAGCCTGGGAGACCTGCTTGAACCGCTCCTCGGCCTGCTTGTCGCCCGGATTGGCGTCGGGATGCAGCTCCTTCGCCAGCTTGCGATAGGCTTTGCGGATTTCCTCCGCGGAAGCGGTCTTGGCAACGCCCAGCGTCTTGTAGGGATCGTCCATGCGATGGGTACCGGTCCGATACGGTCAACTCGCCTTTCATGTAAGCGGGTTCGCCCCGGTTCGCAAAGCCCGGCTCACAGGGCCAGGACATGCCGGGCTTCCCGCCCCGCCCCCACGCGGGCGGAAATCTGGGCGATGGCGGCATCCAGGGTATCGGGCACGTCCCCGAAGATCGCCGTCAGATCGTCCGTAGACAGCGCCAGCGCGCTCTGGGCAGTCTCGGTTTCGTACATCACGGTCTCGCCCGCCATCAGGCGCACGCGATAGCGCTCCTGCGCCTCGCCCAGCGGCACGTCGGGCGCATGCCAGTCATCCCCGCCCACGCGCGTGCAGCGGGTCCAGCCCAGCACAATCCCGTCCGCCTGCGCCTGCACCGTCACATGCACCGGTGCGAGAGGTGTCAGATCGCGCTGGCGGGGCACGGCCACACGCGTACGGGCCCGGGAGTGCGTGGCCGGCAGTCCGGCCGGCACGGCCGTCAGCTCGACATCCTCACCGATCTCGCGGGAGGCCAGCGGATAGGTCTGCGGCGCCCCGTCCAGCCGCACGATCCGCGCACCCGCCGTCACATCTCCGGCCCGGGATCCGAACAGGCCGCGCAGCAGCGTGTGCAGGCGATAGCGGCCCGGCGCGACGAGCTCGGCTTCGGCAAAGGCGAGGATTTCCCAATCGCCGCCCCCCTGTTCCACTGCCAGACGATTGGCCCCGTTGAGCACGGCCATGGGTGTGGCACTGGACAGGGAGCCGCGGTCCAGTTCGATCTCGAGGGTGGCTGCCCGGTCCCAGTATCCGCGCGGGCCCGCTGCCAGGTCCCCGGCGACCACCCCAAACAGGGCCGGACGGCCGATCCGCAACCGCCGCTCGCCGCCGGCATGGATATCCACCCCGCCGGGCCAGGGCTCGGCCGCCGCCGCGATCAGCGGGCCGTCGCGTTCGGCATCGTCGATGACGGGAAGATCCAGCATGGCGAAGACCGGGCGCGAGGGTGCCGCGGGTCCGTCGCCGCCCACGCCTGCAATCCCGCCGCTGACCGCCGCCTCGCGGCGGGCCGGGGGCCGGGCATGGCACGGGCCGGCGGCAGCGCCGGAGCGTGCGCGCAGCGACCAGGTCACACCCTCCACCAGGAGACCGTCACCGGGTTCCGCCGCCAGTGCGGAGGGCGGCAGGCCCGTTTCCAGAACCGGCGCGGTGAGGCCGGCATCGGCCAGTGCGGCCGCGCACCAGCGCCGGGCCAGATCCGGGCCGGCCACGACCGGCGCGCTGAGTGCCAGGGTCGAGACCGTGCCGAAGGTCTCGAGCGCCGCGGCGTGGCCGGGGCGGTAACCGGACGTATCGTCATAAAAGCTCAATCGCACATCCCGCGGCAGCTCGGCCGGGGCCGGATCGCGCCGGCCGGGGGCGGTCTCGCCGGTCAGCGCGGCATCGGGAAGATGAATCACCGCCTCCGGCGAGCCGGCCGAGCGGAACTCGACCCGGTCAGCGCGCGGGAGCACATCCATCCCCAGCACCGCGGCCAGCGGCTCCAGGGCCGCGCGGGCACTCATCGGCCGGTCGACGAGATAGCCCGAAACAAGATCGTCCAGCCCGTCTGTCTCGATCTCCACCAGTCCGCCCTCGCCGGCGAGATCGGCCACGATCTCGGCCACGGGCACCTGTCCGGCCCGGCCATTGAGCCAGTGGCCCAGGCGCCAGTTCGCCCCGTCGGCCCAGACGGTTTCCCGGGCGGGAAAGTCCGGCCAGGGGCGCGCATCCCAGGCCCACACATGGATCGCCGCCGGATCGATCATCGGCCCGCCATAGAGGGGCGAGACCGGGTTGAAGGCAGGCAGGTCCCAATGGGCCAGCAGGGCTTCGAGATAGCGGCGCTGGACCAGGTCGTCGCGCGCACCGTTCGAATACCAGGGCAGATGGCTCTCGGAACTCTTCGGATCGACGAAGACATTCGGCCGGTTGGCGCCCTTGTCGACGGCGGGACATCCCACTTCCGTCAGCCAGATGGGTTTGGACATCGGCACCCATCCTGTCGGCGTCGCGGACCGCACCCCGCCGGGCCGGTCGTGGTGCGCGTTCGACCACCAGTTTTTCAGATCCTTGAAGCGCCAGATCCAGGCTTCGTCATGGGCCCCGTCGGTGATGGGCGTGCGGACCTGGGCGTCGCGATCGGCCTGGCTGGCGTAATACCAGTCATAGCCTTCCCCGCCCGCCACCTGGCCGGCGAAATAGGCCCGGTCGCGCGGGCCCGGCGCCGAGCCCGCATCGAGATGCTCGGTCCCGGAGCGCCAGTCCGACAGCGGCACATACCAGTCGACGGCCACGGCATCGATGGCCGGATGGCTCCACAGCGGGTCGAGATGGAAGAGCTTCGCCCCGCCGCCGGGCTGGTGGCCGGAATATTCGGTCCAGTCCGCCGCATAGGAGAGCGTGGCCGCCGGCCCCAGCAGAGCCCGCGCCTGGACGGCCAGATCGCACAGCGCATCGACGGCAGGATAGGTTCCGCCGGCCCCGCGCACCGTCGTCAGCCCCACCATTTCCGAACCGATCAGAAAACCGTCCACCCCGCCGGCCGCCCGGGCCAGCGCCGCACAGTGCAGGATGAAACGCCTGAGCCCCCATTCGGCGGGACCGGCATAGGTCACGCTGCCGCCGGAGACCGTGAAATCGGAGGCTGCCGCGGTTCCGAAAAAGGCGTCCACCTGCACCTCGGCGCCCGCGCTCTCATCCACCGTGCCCGGCTGTCCGGGGGCGGGATGACAGGTGATACGGCCGCGCCAGGGAAAAACGGCCTGTTCGGAACCGCCATGGGGGTCGGGCAATCCGTTTCCGGCAGGAATATCCATCAGGATGAAAGGATAGAGCGAGACCGAAAAGCCGCGCTCCTTCAGATGCCGGATCGCGGCGATCACCGAGGTATCGTCCGGCGTACCGCCATAGACCGGGCGCCCCTTGTCCTCCGAGACCAGCCAGGCGGCCGTACGGTCCGCACCGGCAACCGACCAGAGGGCCGGGTGGGTCAGCTTGTCCCGCGTCTCCACACCGGGCCGGATTTCACACGTCCCGCACCGCAGATCATTGCCGAACCAGGCCACGACCAGCTGCACCGACCGGCATTCGGGCAGGTCGCGCTCAAGATCGTCGATAGCCGCGACCAGATCGGGCAGGCCGCGGGAATTGTTGACATTCTCGGCGCGGTCCCGGCCGGGACCCAGTTCGCGCATCACCGGTTCGACGGCATAGGCAAACTCGCCGGAACCGGGGATGAGATTGACCCCGTGTACCTGCCGCTCCAGCCCGCCCGATGCGGTGCGGCGGAAGACTTCAAAGGAGAGATTGGGAATGCGGTGACCGAACGCGTCCAGCGGCCAGTCCTCCATCACCGCATAGGCGGTGCCGCGAAAGCCCGGCGCATCGGCGCCCTCGACGGCCTGGATCAGCGCATCGGGCGCCTGGTCCGCCGCCCCGCTGTGCAGCCTGACCGGATAGCGCGACATATCCAGCAGCGCGCCATTGGCCCAGACCCGCCCGATCCCGGAAATCTCGCCCTCGCACAGGCCGACGGCAAAGGAGATGGAATAGCTGTATTCGCTTTGCGACGGTCCACCCTTGCCGCCTCCGGTCTCGCTGCGATGCTCGGCAAAGCGCGACGCCCAGATCACCTGCCCCGCAATGCGGGCCCGCCCCCAGACCCGCGCCATGGGCGCCCCGTCGGTCGAGGTCTGAACGGGCAGTTCGGCCAGGCGCGGACCGTCTCGATCCGGCACCAGAAGCGCATTGACCGCCGCATCGGCCGCCATGTTCGCCAGCGCCGGCGCCAACGATTGCAGCCCGGACAGCGCCGCCTGCCCGGCCGTCATGACGAGTTGGGCCATCGTGCAAAACTCCCTTTCCCATGCTTTTCCCGGAAGCCCGGAACGCGCTATCCGGGATCTCCCGACCCAAGACCCGGGCGAAACGGCCGCGCACGAGATTCCGGCGCCAAACCCGGCCGCGGCCGGGAAAAGACCTGACCGACCAGGTCTTCCCTCTCACCCACATCCCGTTCCGGAAAGGCGAACGCCGCCACTTGCCGCCGCCGCCACCAGCGCGACAGCGCGGTCTCGGCGACAGCGCGACCCCAATAGGCGTGAATGATGCGATCGGGTTTGGAGAGGATGGCGCAATGCTTGGCGGGGCCGTTGAGATCCGGCCGGAACAACAATACATCGCCCGGCCGGGACGCCGTCCGGTCGATCTCGATCAGATGCCGCATGGCCGCGTCGCGCAGCGTCTCCTCGCCCGCCACCTCGGCCCAGTCGGGCGTATAGGGCGGCAGGCGTTCCGGCTCGGCACCGTAGAGCGCGCGCCAGATGCCGCGGACCAGGCCCAGACAGTCGCAACCCGCGCCCCGGCAGCTGGCCTGATGCCGGTAGGGCGTTCCGATCCAGCGCCGCGCCTCGCGGACGATCCGGGCCCGGCTCATCCTGACAGCCCCCGCGATCCGCCATCGCGGACCGGATCGGCGGCCGGCGATGCCTGCAGGACGTCATTGCCGACCATATAGGGAAAGCCGCGGAAATTCAGCGTGTTGGAAAACCGGTCGCGGCAGGTCGCAAAAGCCTTGTCGCAGCCCAGCGCAAAGTCCGGATGATCCGGATCGACCCCGCAACGCCCGTCGCCCAGTTCCGCATCGCAGCGCCGGGCAAAGACACGGCCGGTCACCGTCTCCAGCTTGTGCGCCAGACCCAGGAGTTCGGCTTCGAAACGCCGGTCATGCCGCCGGATCTCGCCCAGCTCGGCCGTGGCCGTCTTCACGCGCTGGTCCGGATCGGACCAGTCGACCCGGAAGGTCTCCACCCGCGCCCCGGCCCACAGCCCCGCCTCGATATCGGCCGCCGTGACGGTGTCTGCATCCAGCGCGCCCGCAACCGCCCCCTGATCCGGCGCAAACCCGCATTCCCGCTCGACATCGGCACCGCCGAACCCGCTGGATGCGGTGTATGTCAGCCCGTCGAATGTCAGGTCGCGATCATGATCGGTAAAGCCGAACACGACACCATCGCGCCGGGTCACACGCCAGCACCAGCACAGCAATGTCACGCCCGAGGCCAGCGATGCCGCCAGACCGGCAGGAAGATTGAGCATGGGGAACGTCCTTTTTGAACGGGGTTCCCCCGGCACAAGGCCGGGGAAAGGATGTTTGCGATCGCCCGTCAGATCACCAGTTCCAACAGCGGCACGCTGGGCACCCCGCCGCTGCCAACGGCCTCCAGCGCGATGTCCAGGCGCTCGGTGTCGAAACGCACCGGGCAGTCGAAGGCGAAGCCGGCGGTGACGGTGGTGCCCGGCGCGGGCGGAGTGTCGAAGGTGACCAGGCCCGTGGCGTGATCCACCGATACCGCCGTTTCCACACCGTCCAGCGCCACGCGCACAGACCCCTCGACCGGTTTGGCGATGGTCCGCGTCCAGCCCTCCCCGCCACTTTCATAGCGCTTGACCAGCTGGAACCCGGTCACCGAACCGTCCCCCGTGCCCAGGACCTGATCCTCGGGCCCGGGCGCGCTGGACGGTGTGCAGGAGCGATTGTCCAGCGGGTCACGGAAGCGGAAACCGGTGAGCGGGCCGCGGCGGGCTTCGAAAAAGGCGATCAGCGTGTGCACATCGTCCAGCGAGCGCACGCCCGGTCCGGCATCCCAGCGCCGGCGGCTGTTCGCCCAGGGCGTATTGCGTTCCTCCCGGCCCGACTGCAGCGGCACGATTTCGGTGCGCCGTTCCGGACCGCCTACGGCGCCCAGCGCAACGGAGAAGGGAAAGCGGATTTCGTGAAACGGGCTCATGACCAGCGGCTCCCTCTCGCGACGGCCCGGGCCAGGGTCCGGGCGATACGGGTTTCGGACTGTTCCACTGCGCGCAGCGGCGTGCCGGGCGGCAGGGTGAGATTGATCGTCACGTTGCGCACCCCGGCCGGCCCCACCTCGCCCGCCGAGGCGGGGGTGAAGATCTCCGGACCGCGCTCGCCGACCAGATAGGCACCGCCGGGTGTGACCGGCCCGCCCTCGGCGCGGGCGCCGAACAGGTCCGGTCCGGACAGGGCCCGGCCGATCACGCCCTCCAGCGGTCCGGCGATGACCTGTTCGGCCGCCAGCCGGGCCAGATCGCGCAGGATGGCCTCCGTCATGCGGGCAAAGTCGGCCTCGCCGGCGCGGGCGGCGCGGCCCAAGGCCCGTTCGATGCTTTCGCCGGTGCGTTCGAAGGCGGCCTCAATGGCCTCGGAGGCGCGCTGTGCGGGCCCGCCGGCCAGCGCGTCCAGCGCAGCGCCGGCACGGGCGGTATCGTCGGTGAAATCGGTCATGATGTGGTGTCCGGAAAGTGTTTCAGGAGCCTGTCGAGATCGCGGCGCGACAGGACGGACGCATCGCCGCCGGCCAGGGCGCGCCACTCCGCCAGACTCAGCCGCCAGAAGGCCTCGGGCGCGATGCCGAGCCGGGCGGCGGCGCGCAGGGCGGCAGGCCAGTTCATGCCTGGCCAGCCTCGAAACAGGCGGCAACGGCGCCGGCCGCCGTATCGAGAGCCAGCGGAGCGGTCTTCAGATCGGCCTCCGTCAGCGCCGAACCTCCGCCCCGGAGCAGCGCCGCCAGGACGCGGATCAGCCGCGTTGCATCCAGCCGCGCCCCGTCGGCGCAGATCGCCTCGATCTCGGCCAGCGCGCCCAGCGTGAGACACAGCGTGTGCGTCTCGCCGCCGATCACCAGCTCCACCTCGCCGCGTGCAGGATTGGCCATCTACAGCGCCTCGAAATCGAGCGCGCCGGCCGAGGCCAGGCTCATCGACCAGGCCGCCTCGCCATCATACCGGCCGGAATAGTCCAGCGCGGCGACCAGGAAGCGCCCGGTCATCGTGCCGAAGCCGGGAATGACCAGCTGCCACACCCGGTCCGCCTGGTCGAAAAAGGCCTGGCGCACCTGGGCGTCGGCGGCGGCATCAACAAAGACGCCCGCACCGGACACGCTGCAGGTCTTCACCCCCGCCCCGGCCAGGAGTTCGCGCCAGCCGTCGGGACTGTCGGCGCTGGTCACATCAATGGTGCGGGCGTTGAGCGATATGGTCTTCATCCGCAGGCCCGCCGCCGCGGTAAAGACCGGCGGATCGCCGCCATCGCCGATCTTCACCAGCATGTCGCGTCCGGATTGTGGGGTCATGATGCTGTTCCTTTCGTTCAAGCATCGGCCCAGTCATCCTTCCCCTGACGGGGAAGGTGGGCCGAGGCAGAGCCTCGGGTCGGAAGGGGTGGGGGCGAGGTCTTGCCAAACCTGGCATCACCGGGATTCACCCCCTCCACCACGCCTGCGGCGCGGTCCCCCTCCCCCATCAAGTGGGAGGATGGGCATTTGGGTCTCATTCGAGTCAGGCTTGATCGAGTACCCGCCCCATCACCGCCTTCAGCCGGACCAGGCCGCGTTTCACGCGCAGGTCGCGTGTGGTGAAGACGTCGCAATAGGCGGGCATCAGCGATATCAGGGTCCAGGGCGCGGGCAGGTCGATATCGGCCTCGAAAAGGGCCGCCCGGATTGCCGCAACAATGGGTGCAGGATCGCCGTTGCGGCACCAGATCTCCAGGGAGAGCCGGTGTTCCGCGATGGACACACCGTCGGCGCCGCGCTCCAGCGTTTCCGCCCGGCCCCAGCTGGCATTGGGATAGGCCGCGCGGGGGTCGCGTGTGTCAGACAGGCGCGGCGGATCGCCCAGCAGGCCGGTCACTCCGGCATCGAGCGCGAGGACGGCTTCGACCGCGGCGCGCAGGTCGGTTTCCGGGCCGCTCACAGCTTCATGCTCCGATAGGGCAAAATGAGGCTGCCAGCGACCGGCGGCAGGGCGGCCTGCGCCCCGTCACCGGCCATCGCCACGACCAGCTGGAGGATGGCTTCGCGCAGCGGCGGCGGCACGTCCTCGCCCTGATCGCCATAGCCGCAGCGGAAGCGGATCTCGATCCCGCCGGCACGGCGCCCCGGCTGTGGCCACACCGTATCCGGCTTCAGCGCGATCCGCCCCGGCTCGGCCAGCGTGTCCACGAAAAACGCCGCCGGATCGAAATCCGACGGCGTGCCGTCCGCATCGTATGTGGTGACCGCCTCCAAAGCGATCAGGGGCGGTTTGAGCAATCGGAATTGCGTACCGAAGGCCAGCATCCGCCCGTCCCCGTCCCAGCGGTCGCGCCGCTCCAGCCAGGTCTGGGCGAGAAGCGCCCGCCCGGTATCCCGCTCGACGCGTTCGCGCGCGGCGGCTATCCAGTGATTGATCGTATCGTCATGCGCATCGCCCGATATCCGCAACCGGGCCTTCGCCTCGGCCAGCGAAACGGGCTCCGCGGATGGCGGAGTGAGGCGTGTGAGGGACATATTTGAGATTCCTGTTGCTGCACGTCCTCAAGGTCACCTTGCCGTATAGGGGATATTGGGAGGTGCAAATTAGGAGGGCCTGCCCATCCTACTGAGGACAGGCGAGGTGGAAAATTTAACACTGACAAGCTTTGGAGGCACAACTTTGGTTGATGGACCGCTTTTAATCGGCCTCAACTAGACGGTCGCGTGATTGCCGCCATGCCGGTGGGTATCTGTCCAGTCGAACCGAACCACTTTTTGCGTCATCGCTTGAGCTCTTACTGGATTCTCGAGCAAGGCAACAAACGTCTTGGCTTTCTCTCGTCCAAACAAAAACGAGCATTCAGCCGATGCCAACCCCGCGTGCAGAAGCGCTACGATGAAGTGCTCTGCTTGTTTCTTCGAGATCGCACTCATGGCAGCCTCAGCGCTCTGCGCTATTTCTGACTGTTGTCGCGCAGGGGCTGGACCATTGGTAAGGATATAAAGCAGAAAGTTCGCGAAATCCTTGTCCATTGTGCCTTCTGCCATCGCGTCAATCATTAGCTTTACGATGTCAGGCACTGGCTGCACGCGTTCATCATAGACCGCGTTAGCGTGCTTGAAGAATTCCTCTGTGTGATAATAGCGACGCTTGAGCGATTCAGCCCATCGCTTCGCGCACGCAGCCACACCCCAGAGGACCAACAGCGCAACTACGCCGAAAACTATGACAATGATGGGTATCATAAGGCCTCCGAGATTGGAGTTGCTAACACCAAATTGTGTCTATGGCGAGACCGTTCAACCCTTACGAGAGCGTAACCGTTCATGTTCTCGTGCATGCAACCGCTTGATTTTGTCTCTTTCCGTTCGCGCACTGATAACAGCAGCCCACCCTTCAAGAATCGTCTTGAACATGCTGCCGATGCCATCAAAAACCTGACGCCCTCGCACCAAAACAACCAACAAAAACAAAGAAATCAGAAAAACAGTTGGCCCAAAACCAACTGCTTGCTCCAATACTTCGTTCCCATCGAAGTTTTCCAACGAATCTCTAGCTCCCCCGCGTTAAGAACGCGTTGATAGAGTTGCAACAATTTGAATGCAAGCCACAGGTTGTCTCGCCTTCTCGCTGTCTGTGGAAGAAGGTTGCAATGGTTTCCGGAAGGCCCACCAAGGCGGCAAAAGGTCGTACGAGCAGACCTGCGGGCACATACGACCTTCAACCACAACAAAACCTATCCAGATTCTGCGATATTGCTTTGAAAGATCAGCTCACCCCGAACTTCAGCAGCTTGATGGCCTCGAAGTCCTGCACCCCGCCGCCGACGCGTTTGGTGGTGTAGAAGAGAACGTAGGGTTTGGCCGAATACGGGTCGCGCAGCACTTCCACGCCCTGGCGGTCGAGGACGAGATAGCCTTTTTCAAAGTCGCCGAAGGCGATGGCGAAGGCGCCGGTGCCGATATCGGGCATGTCCTCGGCCTCGGTGACCGGATAGCCCAGCAGCGTCGACGTTCCGGCCTCGCTCAGCGAGGGCTGCCAGAGATAATTGCCGTCGGCATCCTTGAAGCGGCGTACGGCGGAAACGGTCTGGCGGTTCATCACGAAACGGCCGCGGGCGCGATAGCCGGTCTTGGGTGCATAGATCAGGTCGATCAGCGCGTCGGCCGGATCGGACGCGTCGAACCCGCCATCCGTGCCCGTGGCGACATAGCCCAGCTCGCCCCAGGCCTGATTGCCCTCGGCGGTCTTGGTGTAGTCGAGAAAGCCGCGCGGCTTGCCAATGCCATCGCCGGAAACGAAGGCTGCGCCCTCCTGCACCGCGAACACGTCGCGCACCTCCTCGGCCAGCCATTGCTCGATATCGACCATGGCGTCGTCCAGCAATTGCTGGGTCGCGGCCGGCATGGCGTAGATCTCGGCGGTGGGGAAATCCAGCAGGTCCAGCGTGGGAGTGCCGGTCTCCGGCCGCGCCGCGGTTTCCGCCACCCAGCCCGACACGGCCCCGCCCATCGAGACCGGTTTGCGGAACAGGCTGGCGGAGGTCTGGCGCACCGTGGCGATGGCGCGGATCGGCGACGCCTCGGTGAGCAGGCGGTCGATCTGTGCTTCCGTCTCGGGCGGCACGATATAGCCGCCATCGGCATCCGAACCGGCGCTGGCCGCCTTGGCCTCGTGGAGCCCGGCAGTATCGCCGCGGCGCATATAGGACGTCCAGGCCGCGCATTCCGGACCGGTGCCGCCGCTGGCCAGACCCGGCCTCGCACCTTCGCTGATGAGGCGGTCGAGGGCGGATTTCTGCTGTGTGAGATCGCTGTCGATGCGCTGCAGCTTTTCCTCCAGCAGCACATCGGCCGAGGCCCTGGCGTCGAGCTCGTCGAGGCGAGCGTCATTGGCCTGTTTGAAGGCTTCAAAGGCGGTGAGCACCTCGCCCAGCGCCGCCCGCGTCTCGGCCGAGACCGGGTTCATCTTGGTTTCCTTGGTCATGGAGTTTCCTTGGTTGCGAAGGGAGTTCAGGCCGCCCGCGCGGCCGGCTCGGCGAGCCGCAGGCGGGCCTGCGGCAGCATGGGAAAGGTCACGATGGAGACCTCCCAGAGATCGATGTCGAACAGATCGCGGCCGCGCGGGCGCCGCGCCGCGGCATGACGGGTGCGAAACCCGATGGACAGGCCGGTGACCGCCCCGCGCGCCACCAGCCCCGCCACCGTCCGCCCGCGCGGTCCTTCGGGCAGGATCTCGCCGGCAACGAACAGGCCGCGCGCATCCTCGCGCAGCGTGGTCCACACACCGACCGGTTCGGCCGGATCGTGCTGGAACAGCATCGGCACGGAGGGTTTCAGCCGCAGCGCCCGGGCAAAGGCCCCGCGATGCACGACATCGCCGGACAGGTCCGCCAGGCCGAACAGCGAGGCGTGCCCCTGGATCGGCAGGGGGTGAGGCATGGTGGGATTTCCTTGTGGTTTTTCAGGAAGCGCGGCGCGCGCTTTTCCAATGGGACGCGGGGAGGGAACTACTCGTCCATCCGCCGTTCGATGCGCACCAGGCTTTCCCGGGCCAGGCGCATTTCCGCTTCCAGGCGTGCGAGGCGTTCGGCCAGGGGTTCGGTGCGCAGGTTTTCCCGTTCCAGCTGGTCCAGCCGTTCGGCCACGCGGCCCGACCAGATCAGCGCGCCGCCGCTCTGCAGGCCGATGGCCAGGAGCACGCCCAGCGTGATCTGGCGCTGCAGGGTCCATCCGGTCTTTGTCGTCATGACACGTCCTCCCGCGGCACCGCGCGCTCGTCGGCGGCCACACCCAGCCCGTCGCCGAACCAGGGCTGCAGCCACACTTCCAGCGCCCGCGCCGTCTTGCGCGCCAGCGGCAGGACGGTCTGGCGCCAGAAAGCCTGGTTGGCTTCGCGATAGTTGGAATAGGTATTGTCCCCGGGCAGGCCCAGCAGCAGCGGCGGCACGCCGAAGGCCAGCGCGATCTCGCGTGCGGCCTCGCGCCGGGCCTCGATGAAATCCATCTCCGCGGGGGAGAGCGCCATCGGCTTCCAGTCCAGCCCGCCCTCCAGCAGCAGCGGCCGGCCGGCATTCGCCGCCCCCGTATGCGCACCGGTCAGCTCGGCCTTGAGGCGCTCGAACTGTTCTCCGGTGAGCTGGCCGTCGGCGCCGTTGAAGACCAGGGCTCCGGAGGGCCGCGCAGCATTGTCCACCAGGGACCGTGCCCAGTCCGCCGAGGCGGTGTGCAGATCCAGCGCCCGGCCGGCCGGTTCCAGCGGCGAAAGCCCGTAGTGATCGTCGCCGGGATGGAAAAGCCGCATGTGGAAAACCGGCGTGCGGCCGGTCGCCCGGTCGCGTTCGAACCGGCGCTTGCCGCCCGCCACCGAATATTCCCAGCCCGCCGGCCAGCCGCTGGCATCGGCCAGTACACGCATGCGATCCGGGCGCAGGATGAAAAGCTCGCGCGGGGCGCCGTCCAGGCTGGACACTTCCAGATAGGCATTTCCCGCCAGCTGTAGAAAACCATAGAGCGTTTCCCACAGCTCCGGACCGGACGTATCCGCATTGGGCCGGTTCAAAAGCCGTTGCGCCGCGCGCTCGGACGCCTCGAAAGGCAGCGAGGCCGCCGCCTCGGCGATCAGACGCACGCAGCGATTGGCGATCGCATTGCGCGCATAGCCCGCCTGCATCTGCGCCGGCAGCGCCCGCGGCCGCCAGCCATTGCCGCGCCCGGCGGCCAGCGAGACCAGCCGGCTGGATACAGCCGTCTTCACATCCCGGCGCAGAAGCCCGGAAAGCCAGTTGGACATGGAAGTCCTCCCAATAAAAAAGCGCCTGCCGTTCAGCAAGCGCTTGAAGTTTGAAACGTGCCGGGGCCGGTCCTAGGGACGGGAAACGCCCGAACCGAAGCGTGGCGCCAGATCCAGATTGGTCAGCGCCAGCGTGCCTTTCACCGAAGCCAAGCTTCCCTTCGCCATCAAGGCGAACAGCATTTCCACGAGCAGGACGAACGCAAAAGGCGGGTTGGCGCAGAAAGCCGATACGGCATGACGCTGCATGAAATGCGCGGCTCTTTCCTTCTGCAGGAATTCCTGCAGGAAGCTCCGCGCTTCGGCTTCGCTTCCGTCAAACACATGGCGCGGGAAATTGACGGCCAGCGCTATCGGAACCTGCCAGCAAAAGGCGTCGTCCAGCATGTCGGAGACAAGCTGTTTCTCGCGTTCGCCATAGAGCGGCGACTGAAGGATTTCCTGTCCGGCTTCCGCAAGCTCCATGCGATAGGGCCGGACGAATTTCACCAGCAGCAGCGCCGCCACCGGGTACACCGCCGGAATTGTCAGGGCAATCAGAACAGGTGTCAGCATGCACTCACCTTCACGCCTTGCCGCGCCCTCGCATCGACGGCGATCGATCCCAGAACGAGGAAGAGGAACAGAGGCGGAGCCAGCCACCAGACATTCTTCCGGAAGAACGCCTGCATCTCGTCGCCGAAACCGAACAGTTGCGGCCAGAAATAAAGATCGGCCCCCACGGCGCCCATCCTCATCAATACGCGCCAGACCGCCGCCATATCGTCCCGCTTCCCACAAATCTCTACCACTGCTTGTAACAGATTTGGTGCTCTCTATAACGTAGCAGCAACTTGTCCACCTACAGGACCCGCATCCGCGGCGCTCCCTTCGTGCCCAGGAGGAGCGCACTCACCGCCCAGACCAGGGCGTCGACCCGGTCCGGACTGCCCGCCGGCACGTCCGGGGCACCGAAGGCACACATCTGGTCTTCCAGCGCGGCGAACCGGCCCACATGCTTCACCCGGCCGGCGGCATAGAGTGCCGCGACCGGTTCGGCCCGCGTGTGCTTGCCGCGGCTGGCGCGGACGAGTTTGACCGGCAGGACATTGTCGGCCGCCTTCAACACCGAGCGCACCATTTCCCCGCCCTGATTGGCCTCGGCGATCACCGCATCGGCCTCGTATTCCTGAAACGCCCGGGCCACGCGCGCGGCCCAGCCGGCGGGCATGGCCGGACCGAAGGAGAGATCGGCGAGCACGAAAGCGCGCCGCACCGGCCCCTCGCCCGTCGCTCCCGCCACGACGATCCCGCACTCGTCGGACCGCGGTCCGCCGGCGGCCGGCGGATCGACGGCCACGACGATGCGGTCCAGATCCGGCACCGAGCCGCAGCACGCCTCCTCCACCTGGCCGCGCGTCCACAGCGCACCGGGCGGATCGTCGATCAGCACGCCCTCGATTTCCTGGCGCCCCAGCGCCGATCCGCCATAGGCGGCCTGCATGGCGGCCAGAAAGCCGGGCGCCAAGTTGTCCGCATTCGCCGAGGTCGGCTGATGGGTGACGCTCACCCCCGCCGCCTTGACCAGGGCCTTCAGGGCCGGGATCGGCCGCGGCGTCGTCGTCAGCAACAGGCGCGGATGTGCGCCCAGGCGCAGCCCCATGCGCAGCGTGTCCAGCGTCTTTTGCGGATGTGCCCATGCCGCAAATTCGTCGCCCCAGGCACAGCAGAACTGCGGGCCGCGCAGCCCGTCCGGATCCTCGGCGGAAAAGGCATGGGCCGTCGCACCGCTGTCCCAGACCAGGCGTCTGCGCGAGGCCTCGTATTTCGGCCGCTCGGCGGACGGGCACACCTGCATCAGCCCGGACGGCCCGTCGATCATCACTTCACGCACATCGTTGAAAGTGGGCGCCACCAGGGCGATCCGCCCGGCCCCTGCCTTCACCTGCTGGCGCACCCATTCCGTCCCGGCCCGCGTCTTGCCCGCCCCGCGCCCGCCGAGAAACAGCCAGATCAGCCAGTCGCCGGGCGGGGCCAGCTGGGCATCGGCAGTGTAGAGGTGGAATTCAGCCTTCGCCGCGTACAGCGCGCTCGTGTCGAGCGTGCTCAAGTTCGCGTCTAAATCCAAAACGGTCTGCCTGACTTTCAATCCGCTCGCGGATAAAGGCCCGCAACTCGTCGTCGGAGAGGTCACGTTGCTTGTCCTCCTCGCACGGATCTCCGGCGGGACGGGATGATCGCCCGTTCGTCATCGCGTTCACCTCGCTTTCCATCAATCCGAATGCACGTTCATGGGCACGCGCAGCCTGCGCCTGTCCGGACAGGTAGAGCGCCGTGATCCGGCACTTCAGCCGTTGCCAGCCCTCGCGTGCGATCCGGGCGTATTCCCCGGCGGACGCCGCCTCCAGGCGCCGCCTGGCATGACTGACAGCGCTGGAGGTTTTGCCGGCCCAGACCGCCACATCGCGCATTCGCGCGCCGCGCTCCACAAGAAAGAGCCAGGGATACCAATCCTCCAGCTCCCACCGGCGCTCATTCGTCGTTTCGCTTTTCTCAGCCATGCCGGATCATAGGCCCGGCCTGTCTCCGGTCGGATTGGTTGCGCGGGGTTTTCCGGAAGAGGTTGCGGCGGCTGGAAGAATTATTCTGGCCGGCCGGGATAGCGCGCGCGATATCCCCCAACTTTGCAGAATAACGCTTCCCCGGCCGCAGAGCCGGGGCCTCCCGATCAAAGGGCTCGCACGCACCGGTGGATCGGGAGATCCCGGACAGCGCGTCGCGCTTCCGCAAGAAATCGGGGGCGGGAGAGGCTAGACCTCCTCCAGCACCTTCACCTCGGCCATCGGCCGGGCTGTCACGCAGATACGGGCGCGATCGCCTTCCACCTTGGTGACCAGGAGGCGTTCGACCTGGCTGTCGTCGTGGAAGACGACGCCGGTCAGGGCGTCCAGCACCGCCTTGGCGACATTGTCGACGTCATGGGTGGGGCTGTCGGGCGTGCGCTGGATTTCGATGGTAACCTCGTAGGGTCCCCATTTCGGGCGTGCGCGCTTGAATTCGAGGCGGAAGAATTCCCCGATCAGCGACTTGAAGCGCCGCGTCTGCGTCGTCACCGCGTCGACACGCAAATTGAGTTCGTCGCCAGACATGGATGCCTGAACCTTCCCTCGTCCAACCCAGTTGTGCGCCTGCCCCCGGAGAGCCCTGCCCGCGCGGCGATGCGCATCGTCCGCTTGATCGTTCATGCCCGAGTGATACACGTTCGAATCGATCACCACCATCATTCCCCCGCACCGCGCGGGCTGCAAGGAGCCTCCCCTGATGAGCGAGATGCGCACCGAGACCGACAGCTTCGGCCCCCTGGAAGTTCCGTCCGAAAAACTCTTCGGCGCCCAGACTGCGCGTTCGCTGATCAATTTCCCGATCGGCACTGAAACCATGCCCAAACCGCTGGTCCGCGCCCTGGGTATCGTCAAGCGCTCGGCCGCCCTGGCCAACAAGCGGCAGGGCACGCTGGAGGCCGAACTTGCCGATGCCATCGCCCAGGCGGCGCTGGAAGTGGCCGAGGGCAAGCTGGACGATCATTTCCCCTTGTCCGTCTGGCAAACCGGCTCGGGCACGCAGTCCAACATGAACACGAACGAAGTGGTGGCGAACCGGGCGATCCAGATCCTGGGCGGAGTGGTCGGCTCGAAGGACCCGGTTCATCCCAACGATCACGTCAACCGTTCGCAGTCCTCCAACGACACTTTCCCCACCGCGATGCATATCGCGGCAGCCGAGGAGATCGTTCACCGCCTGCTGCCGGCGCTGCAGACCCTGCACAATGCGCTCAACGACAAGGCGAACCGGTTCAGGGATGTCATCAAGATCGGCCGCACCCATCTGCAGGATGCCACTCCGCTGACCCTGGGCCAGGAATTCTCCGGCTATGCAGCCATGGTCAAGAACGCCATCCGGCGCATCGAGGGCACGCTGCCGGCGCTTCTCGAACTCGCCCAGGGCGGCACCGCCGTGGGCACCGGGCTGAACACCAAGACCGGCTTTGCCGAGGCGTTTGCCGAGGAAGTGGCCGCCTTCACCAGGCTGAAATTCGTCACCGCGCCCAACAAGTTCGAGGCCCTGGCCACCAAGGATGCCCTGGTCGAGGCGCACGGCATGCTCAATTCGGCGGCCGTCTCGCTGTTCAAGATCGCCAACGATATCCGCCTTCTGGGCTCGGGCCCGCGTTCGGGCCTGGGCGAGCTCGCCCTGCCGGAGAACGAGCCGGGCTCGTCGATCATGCCGGGCAAGGTCAATCCGACCCAGTGCGAGGCGATGACCATGGTCTGCGCCCAGGTGATGGGCAATAACACCACGGTGAGCTTTGCCGGCAGCCAGGGCCATTTCGAGCTCAATGTCTTCAAGCCGGTCATCATCTTCAACGTTCTGCAGTCGATCCGCCTTCTGGCCGACGCCGCCAACACCTTCACCGACAAATGCGTGGTCGGCATCAAGGCGCGCGAAGACAATATCACCGCCCTGATGGAGCGCTCGCTCATGCTGGTGACGGCGCTCAATTCGACAATCGGCTATGACAACGCCACCATCGTCGCCAAGACCGCCCACAAGAACGGCACCACGCTGCGCGAGGAAGCGGTGAAGCTGGGCTTCGTGACCGGCGAACAGTTCGACGAGATCGTGCGTCCGGAAAAGATGATCGGTCCGAAAACCTGAACATCGCCAAAATCATCTCATCCGAACCAAGCCTAGATGGCGCAGCCTGACGACGCGCACAATCGAGCGTCTAGTCAGGCTGACGCGCCGCCATGAACTCAACAAGTCCGGCATATCGGGCACGGTTGGGCTCCACGCTTTGCTGACAATATTCCTCGTCAGCATCTATCTCGGCCTGGAACTCGGCGCTGC
>NZ_JASBRI010000028.1 GCF_030149515.1 Maricaulis sp.
AGCCCGTCCGTACCTGCCCGGTCTTGACCGCCCGGCGCGAGCCGGGACCAAATCTCCGTGTGCGGGACGCCGGACGGCGTCACACACAGCTACCAGCGACGACGCCCTAGGCGTCCCGCACCCCTCCCATACCGCCAGCGCGAAAGCGCGTGGCGCCGTCCGGGCTGCCCGCTCCGGAAAACCGGGGAGGTCAAAACGGGGTTCCGGCCGCCGGGCATTCACAGCTTGGGGCAATTCGGCTAGGTCTTGCGGCCATGCATCTGACACATCTCATCGTTGACGATTTTTTCTCCGAGCCGCACCGGGTGCGCGAGGCGGCGCTGTCGCTGGACTATCCGCCGCGGGCGGAGGGCGCGGCCTATCCGGGCCGCAATGCCCGCCATCCGCTGGTGCTGGAGGGGATCGAGCGCCTGATCGGCGATCTCGTGCACGAGCGTCTGGTTCCCGCCCGGAATTCCTCCCACAGCATTCCCCGGCTGGCGCTGGACGGGGCGGACCGCAAGGCCAGCGTCCATATCGACCGCAATCACTGGTCGGTGATGATCTATCTGACCCTGGACGAGCATTGCCGGGGCGGCACCCATTTCTTCCGGCACAGGAAGACGGGGCTGGACCGTGCCCCGCTGTTTCCCGGCGAGGCCGAGGCGGCCGGCTATCCCAATGCCGATGCGGCGGTCACCGACATCCTCGAGACCGGTGCGAACGACCGTTCGCAATGGGAAGAGACCATGATGATCCCGATGAAGTTCAACCGCATGGTGCTGTTCCGCGGCTATATCTGGCACGATGCCGGCGTGTCCTTCGGCACCGGGCCGGCAAACGGGCGGCTCATCCTGCCGCTCTTCTTCGAGAATGCCGCCGTTCGCTAGCCGGCCGGCGGCGCGGGTGCGACAAGAGAAAATGAGCCCGCCCCGGGCAAGTCGGGGCGGGCTCTTCCTGATCGCCGGCCTTGGGGGGAGGTTATTCGATCAGGAAGGCATGACCGCAGCTCGCGCCGCGGAGAAACAGGTCGGCTTCCGCCAGGTGCAGGCCCAGATCCCCGGCCAGGTTGTCGACTTCCCGGAGGATCGAACCGGTCAGCGGGCCCAGCGGCAGGGAGGTCCCCGCAAGTCCCGCATTGACACCGGCGCCGGACCGCAGCGTTTCCGGTTGGCCGCTGGCGATGTGCCGTTCGGTCATGGTGACCCGCCGGCGGTCGCCGGTGCCCAGATCGACCGAAAGGGCCTGCCCCAACGCTCCGCCGGTCTCCACCACCAGCCGCGCGGGACTGGTCGTGACGTCGAAATCGGCGCTGACACGTCCGCCGGGACCGCAGCTGACCCGTGTCAGTTCGGCTTCGGCCATGGCCGCTTCCAGCCGGATATTGATACGCGAAAGGCCGACGCCCAGCTGGGTGAGAAGGTCGAGCTGCCGCGTTTCCGCCCGGGCGCCGGGCCGGCTTGCGGCTTCGACGGGGGGCGATTGCGGGCGCTCGCCGATGGCCAGGCTGACCGCGGCGAAGTGTGCGTCCAGGTCGATGGCGACCTGGTGCTCGGAATTGGCGGCATAGGCCGTCGCTTCGATGATGTCGAGCGCGGAAACGTGCGCACCCAGCATGCCGTCCATAAGCGGTGCCGGGGCAATGGCCGAGGCTTCCAGAATGTCGCCGACGCGCACCGGCTTGCCGCGGCGCAGGGCCCGTTCGGCGATGCGGCCAAGAATGCCGGGTGCATCCCTGCCCGCCGCTGCGTGAACGGCCCGCAGGATGGATCGGGGCGGCACGTTTGCATCGAGAATCTCCTCATATGTGCCGGTGTGGATTCCGGTTTCTCCAGCCACCGCGTTAAGAAAGGCCAGGCTGTCGATGCGAATATCGGCAAGCGACCGGTAGTCCATGGCCGTAATGCGGCCGTCATGGCCGATGAGAGCGCCGAGTATCTCGCCGCTCGCGCCGCCTTCCAGGCGCGCCAGACGTGAACCGACCGCGAAGCTGGCGGTGTCGCGCCGGGCGGCCGCGGCCTCGGCCAGCAGGCCGGCGATGCGGAGTTGGCCCCAGTCGTCGGTGATCTGGGCATGCAGGTCGACGCGGACGGCATTGAAGGGCCGCGCGCCTGCCTCGAAACGCTGGTAGGGCGGCAGACCGGGATCCGGTATGTAGTGCCCGGGTGTCAGAATGGGCGCATAATGTTCTCGAACCAGGCCCTGATCCTCGATGATCTGCAGGGCGTAGGCGCTGGAATAATCCTGGTCGCGTACCGAGACGAGGGCAATCAGGTCGGCCAGGGCCTGCATGCGGCGGTCCTCCAGATACTGCAGGCCGTGGGTCAGGATGGCGGAGACCAGAACGGCAATGATGCCGATACTCATGGCGTATAGCGGCAGCACCGAGCCGCGCTCGTTTCGCAGGAAATCGCGCATCTCACCCCCCGCCATTGCGGATGATCTGGCGGTAGGTGTAGGGGCTTTCCGGCAGCGGAAGCAGACCCGCGAAGATGTAGGCCGGATGACCCTCTACCGAGTAGGTGATCACGACTTCGGTGAAGTATCCGTCGTCATTGATGTCCAACCGGGCCGCCGACGGGTCCAGGAGCGGGTAGGCCTCTATCTTGGCATTGAAGTGATCCCGCGCGAGGCGGGTCCGTTCGGCGTTGCCCAGCCCCGCGATCGTCGCCCTGCCGGTTTCCGCGGAGGCGGAGATCGTCCCGGCCGTCAATCGAAGCGTGTATGTGCGCAAAAGTCGCTGGAAGGCCTGATGAAATTCTGGCGCGATTTTCTCCGCCGGGCGGACTTCAATCCAGCGCTTCGGCCAGCGCGCCGGGCGTGCCGGCGATGTCGCGGACCCGGACAGGGCGGTTCAGAACATCGCCGAGTGCGGGCGGGAGTTCGACGCGGTGATCGAGCGCCGGTTCGACGATATCGGCGAACTTGCCGGGATGCGCGGTCGCCGCAGCGATCCAGCGACGTCCGGTCCGCATCCCGGTATCCAGTCGCGCATGGGCCTCCAGGGCCGTCGCGGTATGCGGGCAGGCCATATAGCCTGTGCGGTCGAACGTCCGGCGCAGGCGGGCGCGGATCGTCGCGTCGTCGACGCATTCGACTGCCGCGATTTCGGCATCGGGAAAGGCTGCCAGGCGTTCGAAATTGCTCGGCGCGCCGACATCCATCGCATTGGCGATCGTGGCAATCGAGGCGCGCGGCTCGTAGCGATGCGAGACGAACCAGCTGGAAAGCGTCGTATTGGCGTTGGTCGCCAGCACGATCGGACCGATGGGCAGGCCGCAGGCCCGGGCCAGAACGGCCGCAAAGGCATTGCCCAGATTGCCGGTGGGCACGACAAGGCCGGGTTTCTCGCCGGTTTCGGCATAGGCGTCGAGCGCAGCGCGGGACCAGTAGACCATTTGCGGCAGGAGCCGGCCGATGCTGATCGAATTGGCCGATGTCAGCGTGTGCCGGGCACTCAGTTGCCGATCGGAAAAGGCCGCCTTGACCATGGCCTGGCATGCATCGAAATCGCCGTCGACACGAAGGGCCTCGACCGGGGGGGCCCAGCAGCACAGCTGGTGTTCCTGGAAGGCGGAAATGCGGCCTTTGGGAAAGAGGATCACCGCGCGGGTGCCGGGAACCCCTTCGGCGGCACACCCGGCCGCGCCGCCCGTATCGCCCGAGGTGGCCACCAGAACCGTGACGGGATTGCCGGCGCTCTGGCCCAGGGCCGAAAAAGAGCGGAACAGGAAGCGGGCGCCGAAATCCTTGAAGGCGCCCGTGGGGCCATGAAACAGTTCGAGTATCTCAAGTCCCGGATCGCCGGGATCGGGACGTATCCGCGGGGCCGGGAAATTGAAGGCGTCGCGGCAAATCGGACCGATCTGGCCGGCCAGGGGCGAGCCGGCGAAGAAGGGCGCCAGAAGTCGTTCACCCAGATCGGCCAGTCCGCCTGTTCCATCGAAAGCGTCCGGGGCGAAGGCGGGCAGCGTGCCCGGCAGGTAGAGCCCGCCATCCGGCGCGGCGCCGGCGCGCAATGCGGTATCGGCCGTCACGCCGGGCGCCTGGCTGCGGGTCGAGATGTACAGCATGGGGTCGCTCATTCCAGGGGCTCCAGGCGCAGGCCGGCAGAGTCCAGGGGCGCATCGTAGACGGTGGCCGGACAGCCGGCCGCCTTGAAGGCGCCCGACATGGCCGATTCCACTGCCGGCAGGTCGCGTTCGCGGGCCCAGGCGAAAACCGAGGGGCCGGAGCCGGAAAAGGAACAGCCCAGGGCACCGGCGTTCAGCGCGGCAGTTTTGACCGCAGCCAGTTCGGGCAGAAGCGTGGCGCGCTGGGGTTCGATGAAGACGTCGTTCAGACCGCTGGCCACGAGGTCGACATCATTGGTCGCACAGCCGGCGACGAAGGCGGCCATGTTGCGGGAATGTTCGACTGCTATGTCCTTGGCGATCACCGGCGCGAGCAATTGGCGCGCGGACTGTGTCTCGATGGTGCGCCGGGGATGGAAAAGCAGGCAGGCGATGTCTGCGGGCAGGGGGAGTCGGCGGATCAGTGGCGGGTCGAGCCGGGCCGCCAGCACAAGACCGCCCATCAGGGCCGCCATTACATTGTCCCACGGCGGCGGGTCGGCGGAGACCCTTTCACCTTCCATGGCCAGAGGCAGCAGATCGGACAGCGAAAACGGGCTTTCCAGCACGGCATTGGCGGCACCGGCCGCGGCGACGGCCGACGCAGCTGACCCGCCCATGCCGGCGCTCATGGGGACGCCCTTGTGTACATCCACGCGCAGTCCGAACCGGGCGCCGGCGGCCTCGAGCACGGCCGACGCCGCGGCGAGGGCGCAATTCTGCCCGACGGTGCCGGGCAAGGTCTCGACCAGGCCGGACACGGTGCCCAGGCGCACACCCCGGGTCTCTTCAACCGTGACGCTGACCGTATCGCGCACGGCATCGAAGGCGAGGCCGAGCACGTCGAAGCCGACGCCCACATTCCCGATGCTGGCGGGTGCGCTGGCGCGGGCCGCCGTTCTTTTTGACTTCATGCCACCGATCCCGTCGATATTCGGCGGATATGGCTAAGCGGATTCTCCGGAACGGGCGATGTTTCAGCGTTTCCCGCCAGATAGGCGCGCTGAATGTCCATGATATCGGCGAAGACGGCCTCTGCGGTGGGCCAGCGGCCCGCGCCCTTGCCGTGCACGGCAATCGTCCGGTGCGGCAGACGCACAAGGAAGCCATTGCCCTCGTTCACCAGTCCCGCCAGGGGGTGAGCCGGGTCCAGCGCCTCGATATCGACACGTGCCTCGACCTGCCCCTCCGGGGACACGGTGCAGCGCGCGACCTGTTTGAAGACGAGGCCCTCCTCGTTGACGGCACGAATCCGATGGTGGTCGAGATCGTTCAGGCTCTCGCACGGGATCCTGTCGGGAGCCAGGGTCACGCCGAAGGCATGGCGGACGATGATGGCCAGCTTGTCGGCCGCATCCAGCCCGTCCACATCGGTGCTCGGGTCGGCCTCCGCGAATCCTAGGCGCTGGGCTTCGGCGATCGCGTCGGCCAGGCGCGCGCCGGCCCGCAATTGACCGAAGATGAAATTGCAGGTGCCGTTCATGACGCCTTCGACGGACAGGACGGTGTCATTGGCGGCCAGCAGGTCGATCAGTTCGAGTATCGGTACTCCGCCCCCGACCGCTGCCGAGTAGCGCAATTGCCGGCCCTGCTGGCGGGCGAGCTCCTGAAGGCGGTCGATATCCAGTGCCACCACGGCCTTGTTGGCAGAGACGAGGTGGCTTCCATCCCTGAGGACGCTTTGGCTCAGCGAGCGGGCAAATCCGGTACCGCCCATGGTTTCCACAACGATGTCGGGCGTGTTTGCCAGCGCATCGGCCGGGTCGTCGGTGAAGCTGAGCACGGTGTCGCCAACCGCCCTGGCGTGCTTGTCCGGGTCGCGGACCAGCACGGGGGCGAGTTCGAACCGGCCCGGATGCGCCAGAAGGTGCGAGCATACTCCGGCTCCCACGGCGCCATGCCCAAGGACGGCCACGCGCAGCCTGCCGGTATTGGGAACGGGCCCCGCGCGGCGTTTCACCGCGCCGATGCGCGTGGCGAATGGGCGGCCCAGGGCGGCCACTTCGATCACCACGCGATTGTCCCGGGCGCGGAAGATAGCCTTCTCCTGGACCAGGCCGCGGCTGACCTTGGCGGCCTCGTCATAGTCGAGCTGGTCAAGCCGTACGGCTTCGGGATTTCTGGCCGGGTCGTCGGTATACACACCGTCGACATCCTTGATCAGGCGTACCCGGTCGGCGCCGAGCCAATGGGCGAATTCCACTGCGGTTAGATCCGTGCCGCCCCGCCCGAGCGTGACGGGACCCTCGACCCCTTCACCGAAGAAACCCGGTGCCACGATCACATCGGCGGACTCGAAATGCGACAGGACACGGTCCGCATCGAGGCCGGTGAGATTGGCATCCAGGGGCTCGCCATCGGCCTTGAGACCCATTTCGTGGGGATCGAGAACGGCGGAGGGGATTCCGGAACGCTGCAGCGCCAGACCCATGAGCGCCGCCGACTTGATTTCCCCGCATCGCACCAGCCGCGCCATCAACCGGTCCGAGCAATTCTGGCCGACCGTATGACCGACACCGAACAGGGCGTCCGTCTCGCCCTGCAGTGCGGACACGACGGCAACGACTTTCTCGCCGCCGCGAGTATGGCGATAGATCTCGTGCGCGGCGCGGGCATAGTCGTCGGGCTTTTGCAGGACAGAACTGCCGAATTTGAGAACGCACAGCTTGAGCGGTTTTCGGGCTTCTAGGTCGAGGGGCATGGGTCCGGTGTCCTTTGGGTCTTTGCTGCGTGGTGAGGAAGTCTTGGTTTCGGGCATGAAAAAACCCGCTCGCCGGGCCGGGGAGCGGGTTCGGTGTGTTGCGGTCGTTTCGATCCGCTAGCGCACGCCGGCCGCCCCCCAGGTCCAGGAGGTGGTCGTAATCATGGTGGTGGTGGTACCGAGGCCGCCGTCAGTCGTGCAGCCAAGACCGGACAGACCGGTCGCGGTCTGGGTCTGAAGGCCTGCAATCATTGTCGCGTCGAGCGGCATGACGGATCCATCCATGAGGCAGCGGCGTGCTGCGTTTGCGAAGTCGTACAAAGAAAGGCGCATCTTCACGCCAACGTCAAACAGTTTTTTGCTCGCGAAGCCATTTCCGGTCCGCGGTGTGCACGATTTTGTCTCAAGGATTTCCCGGCAATTGTACCGGACGAAAGCGATCCTTGCGATTTGCCGTGTTGTGACGGACGATCTTCACCAGGATGGCGCAAAAGCGGGACAGGGGAGATTCTACATGCTCCGCAATATTCTGGCAGTGATCGCAGGCATCGTGGCCGGCGGCATCGGCGTCGGCGTATTCGAATGGCTGGGACATATGGCCTTCCCGCTGCAGCCGGCGCTGATGGCGCAGCTTTCCGACCCGGAAACCTTCCGGGAGGCCGCCGCGCAGGTGCCTGACATCAATCGCCTGGCGGTCGTGGCCGCATGGGCCCTGGGTGCCCTTGTTGCCGGTGCCGTGACCGCCTTCGTCGCGCGCCGGCGCCATACCGGCCTCGCCCTGATCGCCGGCGGCGGGCTCCTGTTCGCGGGATTGAGCAATCTGATCATGATCCCCAGCCCATTGTGGATGTGGGCGCTGGGGCTGGCCGTATTCATGCCCATGGCCTGGCTGGGCGCGCGCCTGGTTCCGCACCGCTAGACAGGAAAAAGCCCCGGCCGTTTCGGCCGGGGCCCGATCTTTGCCGCACGGGAGTGTGACTATTCCGCTGCGGTTTCCAGTGTCTTTTCACGCCGGGCGGCCTTGGGGGCGGCAGCGCGCACATACGTCGCCACGTGATCCTCGAACGTCTTGAAATTATCGAGGAACATGCCGACCAGCTTGGCGGCCTGCGCGTCGTAGGCGGCCTTGTCGGCCCAGGTCGAGCGCGGGTCGAGAATACCGTCGTCCACGCCGGGCATCGAAACAGGCACCATGAAGCCGAAATTCTCGTCCTCACGGAAACGGGCCGACTTCAGCGAGCCGTCCAGCGCCGCATTGAGCAGGGCGCGCGTGGCCTTGATCGGCATGCGCTGGCCGGTGCCGTAGGCGCCGCCGGTCCAGCCGGTGTTGACCAGCCAGCAATCGACATCGTGCTCGGCGATCAGTTCGCGCAGCAGCGCGCCGTATTCGGCCGGATGGCGCGGCATGAAGGGCGCGCCGAAACAGGCCGAGAACGTGGCCGAGGGTTCGGTCACACCCTTCTCCGTCCCCGCCACTTTCGCGGTATAGCCGGACAGGAAGTGATACATCGCCTGGGCCGGCGTCAGCTTGGCGATCGGCGGCATGATGCCGAAGGCGTCGCAGGTCAGCATGACCAGATTTTTCGGGTGTCCGCAGCGGCCGGTTTCCGAGGCGTTCGGGATGGCGTGCATCGGGTAGGCGCCGCGACTGTTCTCGGCCAGCGAGGCATCGTCGAGATCGAGCTGGCGGGTCTGCGGGTCCATGACCACGTTTTCCAGCACCGTGCCCCACATTTTCGTGGTGGCGTAGATTTCCGGCTCGGCCTCGGCCGACAGGCGAATCATCTTGGCGTAGCAGCCGCCCTCGAAATTGAAGAGCCCGTTTTCCGACCAGCCGTGTTCGTCGTCGCCGATCAGTGTACGCGAGGCGTCGGCCGACAGCGTCGTCTTGCCCGTGCCGGACAGGCCGAAGAAGATTGCTGCATCGTCTTTCTCGCCGACATTCACCGAACAGTGCATCGGCATGATCTTCTTGGCCGGCAGGAGGTAGTTTAGAATGGTGAAAACCGACTTCTTGGTCTCGCCCGCATAGGATGTGCCGCCGATGAGGACCAGCTTGCGCGAGAAGTCGACCGCGATCACGGTTTCCGACCGGCAGCCGTGGCGCGCCGGATCGGCCTTGAAACTGGGCAGGTTCACGATCGTGAATTCCGCTTCGAAACCCTCATATTCTTCGGCCGAGGGGATGCGCAGCAGATGCCGGATGAACAGGGAATGCCAGGCCAGCTCGTTGATCACGCGCACAGGCAGGCGATGATCGAGATCGGCACCGCCGAAGAGCTGCTGTACAAAGACTTCCTTGCCGGCCATGTGGGCCTGGAAATCCTGCCAGAGAGCGTCGAAGCTTTCCGGTGTGATGGACGCGTTGTTGTCCCACCAGACCTGGCTTTCGGTGTCCGCATCGCGAACCGTGAACTTGTCCTTGGCTGAACGGCCCGTATGGGCACCGGTCTTCACGACGAGCGGACCGCCCTGGGCAATCTCGCCTTCGCCCCGCCGAACGGCTTCCTCGTAAAGACGGGCTTCATTCCAGTTGAGATTCACGCGACCGGCACGAATACCCAAACTCGCCAACCCGCCGTCGCGAGTATCGCTATTGGACATGATTTTCGCTTCCCCCAGTGTGCTCCGGCACAAGGCCATGTTGAGCGACTCACCTGATTTTGCGCTGCGGGCATTGCGTCCGCCGCTTTTATCGCCCGGCCCCAGCAAGTGTCTTGCCAGCCGGGCCGAAAGCTTTTCGTATGTCGGCGGTAGCAGATCGGGTAGGGGCAGAAAAGCCCTTACGGCACGGCCGAAACCGAAAGTGAAGTTGGGGGAAGTTCATGTTATCGCGAACATATTTCGCCGGAATCGCAATTTTTGCTTTTCTTTGCAGCGACATCGCGCACGCCCGGGAAAACGGGCCGCCCCCCGGCCGGAATGCGCACTTCATGCAGCTCGCCCTCGACTGTGTTCAGCGCGAGTATCCGAACAAGATCGCGCACGTGCTTCAAACCGACTCGGATGCCCGGACCCCGCGTCAACTCTATCCGGCCTTCTACGGCTGCTATGACTGGCATTCATCCGTGCACGGCCACTGGTTGCTGGTGCGTCTCCTGCGCACCATGCCCGAAAGCGAGATGACGGCCGCCGCAACCGCGGCGCTCGACACCAATCTGACAGCGGACAATATCGCCGGCGAAATCGCCTATTTCGCCGGCGAGGGACGGGCGTCTTTCGAACGGCCCTACGGCCTGGCCTGGCTGCTGCAGCTCGGGCTGGAATTGCGCGAGTGGGACGATCCCCGTGCCGATCGCTGGGGCGCGGCCCTGGCGCCGCTGGAGACGGTCGTGGCGGATCGATACAAGGCCTGGCTGCCCAATCTGCTCTATCCGATCCGTATCGGCACACACAACCAGTCGGCCTTCGGCTTCGCCCTTGCGCTCGACTGGGCCCGAACGACCGGCGATGAAGAGCTGGAACGCCTGATCGTCGACAAGACGCTGGAATTCCACCATGGCGACCGCGAATGCCCGATCGGATACGAGCCTTCCGGCGAGGACTTTCTGTCACCCTGCCTGATGGAGGCAGACCTGATGCGCCGTGTGCTGGGACCGGAAGACTTTCCGGCCTGGCTGGGCGGGTTCCTCCCCGGCATTCCCACCGACGGGTCGGCGGACTGGCTGGAGCCCGGCCGCGTGGTCGATCCGGCAGACGGCAAGCTGGTTCATCTCGACGGGGTGAATCTCTCGCGGGCCTGGAATCTCGATGCGATCGCCCACGCCCTGCCCGAGGGCGACCCCCGTATTCCCGCCCTCGAGGCAAGCGCCCGTCTGCATGGCGAGGCGGGAATCGCATCGGTCACCGGTGACGACTATGCCGGCGGTCACTGGCTGGCCAGTTTTGCGACCTATTACACAACGAGCCGCGCCCTGGAGGCGCCTTCGGGAGATTAGGCCGTCAACTGGTGGGACAGTCCGTGGTCGGTTTCACAGGTTTTCCGGACTCGGTCGTGCCGGGCAGGGGGATGTGCTCGCTTTCGCCCGGCGGCAGAATGAAACGGCCCGCGGCCGGAAAGCCCGAATCGGCGGCACCCGTCCAGTCGCGCTTGGCGGTGTCGATCAGCGCCTTGTCCGAGGCCACGAAATTCCATTCGATCTCGCGCTCGCCCAGGGGGGCGCCGCCGGCGATCATGACCCGGCTGGGCAGCTGGGCGGCCAGTTCCGGCACGGTGTCCTCTTTCACAACCGCCATATCGCCCGGTTCCAGCGCCTGCCCGTCGACGGTGATGCCACCTTCCACGAGATAGACGGCGACTTCCTCATGGTCGAGATTGAGCGTGACCGAGGCGCCCGCGCGCAATTCGCCGTGCAGGTAGACGATGGGCGAAAACACCTCGACCGGCGAGGTATGCCCCCAGGCGTCGCCCAGGATAACCCGGAAATCGCCGCCGCCGCGCTCGAAACGGGGCAGGGTGTCGGCCGGGTGATGGTAGAAGGCCGGCGCCATGTCCTCGCGTTCGGCGGGCAGGGCGACCCAGGTCTGGATGCCGTAGATGCGGTGTCCGGCTGCGCGTTCCGGGTCCGGCGTGCGTTCGGAGTGCACCACGCCGTGCCCGGCCGTCATCCAGTTGACGTCGCCGGGGCGGATGGTCTGGTCGACACCCAGGCTGTCCTTGTGATGCAGGGCCCCGTCGAAGAGATAGGTCACCGTGGCCAGCCCTATATGGGGGTGGGGGCGTACATCGATACCCTTGCCCGGTGCGAACTCGGCCGGACCCATCTGGTCGAAGAAGATGAAGGGACCCACCATGCGCCGCTTGGCGTAGGGCAGGACGCGCCGCACCTCGAACCCGCCGAGGTCCCGCGTCCGACCGGAAAAGACCGCCTCGATCTTGCTGTCCATGGCATCGCTCCCATCTATTGGCTTCATGCTGCGGATTACACCGGCGTCACTTGTGCCCGGCTTCCAGCACCGCATAGTGATGCTTTGAAATGTGTGGGGAGGTTCCAATGAAAGCAATCGTCGCGCTGGGAATGACCGTTTTTCTGTCTGCGGAAGCAATCGGCCAGGAGCGGTACGAGATACCGGACGAAGCGGCCGATACGGCGCGCCAGCTGGTGGACACCGCACTGGACAGCGATCTGGCCTACGAGATCGTGGAATCCCTGACGACCGAGGTCGGTCCCCGTCTGGCCGGTTCGGAGGCTGAGGCCCGGGCCCGTGTCTGGGGCCGCGAACTGGGCGAGGCACTCGGCTTCGACCGGGTTGTGGTGGAAGATTTCACCATGCCGTTCTGGGATCGCGGCGAGATGACGATCACCATGACGGCACCTTACGAGCAGGCGCTCTACGGCACCGCGCTGGGCGGATCGGGCACAGGCGAGTTCGAGTCGGAGATCGTCTATTTCCGCACCGTCGAAGACCTGATGGAAGCGGCGGACGGTTCCCTGGAAGGCCGGATCGCCTTCATCGACGGCGAGATCATGGTGGCCAGCCAGACCGGTGCGGGCTATGGCCCCGCCAATCAGCGCCGCCGGATCGGCTGGCAGCATGCCGAACGGGCCGGCGCCGAAGCGCTGGTCGTCCGCTCGGTCGGTTCCGACAGCCACCGCTTCCCGCACACCGGCATGATGAGTTCGCTGGACGGCGAATGGGCCGATATCCCCGTCATTGCCGTCTCCAATCCCGACGCCGACCATCTGCGCCGGCTCCACAATGGTGGCGAGACGATCGCCATGCGCATCAATTCGACCGCCGGCTGGCACGGCGACGTGACCAGCGGCAATGTCGTGCTGGACCTGGTGGGCCGGGAAAACCCCGAGGAGATCGTCCTGATCGGCGGCCATCTGGACAGCTGGGATCTGGGAACCGGCGCTGTCGATGACGGAGCCGGTGTTGCGATCACCGTCGCTGCGGCACAGCTGATCGCCCAGCTCCCCGAACGTCCGCGCCGTACGATCCGCGTGGTGATGTTCGGAGCCGAGGAAGTCGGCCTGCTCGGCGCGCGCGCCTATGCGCAGCAGCATGCCGCCGAGATTGCCGACCATGTTCTGGCCACCGAGTCCGATTTCGGGGCCCGCTCGATCTGGCAACTCGTGTCGAATGTATCCGAGGCGGGCACGCCGGCGATTGACGAGATCGGCCGCATTATCGCTCCGCTGGGGATTATCCGTGGCGGATCCGATGTGCCTGGCGGAGGTCCGGACATTATTCCCCTGGCCATGCAGGGGGTGCCGACCGTTCGCCTGAACCAGAACGGGTCGGACTATTTCGACCTGCACCACACGCCGGACGACACGCTCGACAAGATCGATCCGGACGAGCTGGCCCAGAATGTGGCGGCCTATGCCGCGCTGGTCTACCTCGCTGCCGAGCTCGATGTGGATTTCCGGGAGTCCACGGGCGATACGGCCAGCCAATAGGTGCCAGCGGTTCCGGATTTCTGAAACTCGAGGCGGGTCACCTTTGGTGGCCCGCCTCTTCTGATTGTGCGGAATTTGCCCGGTTTTCGGCGGGAGCCGGATACAGTCCGTCCCGGTCTGGCCGGATTCAATGACGACGAACTAACCGTTCTCGCGCCTGCGTGAGGGGGCTCCACGTCCTTGGTCGGGTGATTGAGCCGCCGCGATAGCCACTCCAGAACACCGCCATCCACAGCGCATGTCTCCCGGGCGGGCAGCGCGCTGTCCGGGACCTCCTGACCGAAGACCGGTGCGAAGCGCTCGCGCAGGCGATCCCGGCCCGGCCGGGCCGGCGCCGGACGCTAGCTGCCCACGATGCCGTATTCCCCGCCGCGCTCCAGCGCGCGCGCATAGGCGGGCCGGGCGTGGATGCGATCGAGCCAGGCGCGGATATTGGGGAATTCCCGTCCGATTCCGGCCCGGGCTGCCGCCGCTTCCAACGGAAAGCTCATCTGGATGTCCGCAGCCGTGAAGGCGTCGCCGGCAAACCAGTCGCGCTGGCCCAGTTCACGCTCGATATAACCGTAGACATTGGCGATCTCCGGATCGGTGAAGCCGTCGCGCAGGCGTTTGGCGATCGACCGGGCAACAGGTTTGACGAAGAAGGGCATCTTGGCCTGCTCGATCCGGCCGACCACCAGGCGAACCAGGAGCGGCGGCATCGCGGAGCCTTCTGCAAAATGCAGCCAGTAGACATAACGGCGGTGAGCCTCGCTGCCCGGCTCAGGCTTCATCGACGGATCGTGCGTGTCGACAAGATACTCCACGATGGCGCCGGATTCCGCGACAGTGACATCACCCTCGGTAATCACCGGCGATTTGCCAAGCGGATGTACGGCCTTCAGCGAGGCGGGGGCCCGCATGGTTGCCGGATCGCGCATGTATTTCTCGATCTCGTATTCCAGACCGATTTCCTCGAGCAGCCAGAGGACGCGCTGGGAACGGGAATTATTGAGGTGGTGCAGAGTGATCATGAAGGTTTTCCGGCTGGAGCGTGAATTTTGCCGGAAAGATAGAGCAGATCGCCGTCAGGGCAATGCGTGCCTATTCCATCATGGCATCGACATCATCACCTGCGGGGGCGGCCCATCCCCGCAATTCCAGCCCCAGGCCGAGACCCGCGTGATGCAGGCGATGTTGGAGTTCCTCGGCGAGGGCGCGGTCGCCGCCGGCAAGGTCGACAACCGTGAACAGGCTCAACCGGGCGACGTGGCCGACATGCGTGTGGCCGTGATCGGCCAGGGCAAAGGCCAGCTCCTCCAGATGGGGCTGGCGGACGCAGAAGGTGAGAATGTCCTTGTCGGCGATCCGCCAGGCCTCGCGGTTCGGGCCGAAGACCTTGTCGGCATCCTGATAAAGGGCCGGTGCCGGCATTGCGCTCCCCATCTATTGCGTTCCGAAGAAAGTCGAACACAATATATTGTGTAAGGCGTCGCTCTGGCCGCAAATGTATATCGTATGCGCCAATGCCTGAAATTGTGGAAAACCGGATTCGGTCTCCGGATCAGATATCCATCCAGTAGGCGCGGACGCCCAGCCGGTCGAAAACTGCGTTCCAGTAGTCCTGCAACACACCGCGCTGATCGCTTTCCCAGCTTTGACGGGGTATCAGCCGGATCTCCAGTTCGACGCCGCGCAGGCTGTCGCCATAGGTTTCCCGGATCGCGGCGGCGACCGATTGAACCGGTGGTACACGGTCCTCGAATGAGCCACGGCCGCGGCCATAGACGGTGAAGACGTCCGAATTCTGGAGCATGTCGGAGACCAGCACGATGCGGCGGCCGGGAACCGTCCGGTCGAAAGTCGGGTCGAGGCCGAGCCGGGCCAGCGCTTCGATGATCGGGCTGGAAGGTGCATCCTTGGGCGTCACCAGATCTGCCAGGGCCCTGTCGAGCGGTTCGGCGAAGAGGGCTTCGTAGCGGGCCTGGACGCGCTCGGGATTGCGATAAAGCGGATTGACCTGTTCGCCTGCGCCCGGATTGCACAGCGAGAAGCGGTTGGTGTTGCGCAGTTCACCGCTTTCATTGAGCTCATAGAGCGAAAACCGTTCGCCCACGGCCAGCGCATCGCGCTCGTCCAGGATCAGATCGGCGATGGCCTCTGCCTGGGTTGTGGCATAGAGATCGGTCTTGTCGATGACCACCACCCGGTGCGGCGGGGTTGCGTCGGCAAGACACAAGGTCTGGCTGTCATACTCGGCCGGTTTGAGAACAAAGGCCGCATAGCTGATGGCGCCCAGCACGGCAGCGATGATCAATAGATTGAAAAGCCCGATGGCGTCGCGTCCGGACATGCCCCCTCCGTCGCTGGCGTCCCCCGCCGATGCCCCTTGCGGACACCGGACGGGGCGACCTTAGCGCTGGCTGCCCGGACCGGCCAGATCCTGACAGATCTCATCGAGCAGATTCTTGGCCTCGACCAATTCTTCAAGCTCCGGCTGGGAGAGTTTCTTGGCGTCTTTCCAGCCGGCTTCCAGAGCCTTTTCGAGCTCGCGGGAGGCATCCTCCAGGCGGCGGGTCACTCCGCCATAGCCCGGGATGGCGTCGTCGAAGGTCCGGCCCTTGTAGGCTGCAATGACCGCGAAGGTCGAGCCGAGTACGAAGAGCAGCAGGGCCTCCAGCGTCTGGATGCCGAAAGGATTGGTGCGCGCCTCGCTGACCGGAGTCAGCACGGTTCCGGTTGTCTCGGCGCCGCCGAGAGCCAGCGTGGCGGCATTCAGCTCCAGCAGGTCGCGGAAGTGCGACGCCGTCAGGTTGAGCATCAGCAGGGCTGCGACCGCCAGCCCGACGCCGGCAGCAGCAATGCCCGAGATGATCGGCTTGTTGCGGTTCGACATGTGGCGCAGACCGATGAAGCCAACCAGGAAGAAGGCCGCAATGACATTGGTGAAGGAGACCGTGATCGCCTGCAGCCAGCCGCCCAGCAGACCCAGATCGGATCCTTTGGAAAAGAAGTAGGCGTTGGCCAGGCCTTCGAAGAGCACCAGGGTCGCCAGGACGGAGAAATGCAGGATGTGGGATCTGGGATAGATGGCCGCGCGGTCGATCGGCTTGACCGCCGGCTTGTCGGTGCCCGCCACATCTTCGACCGCACCACCCCAGGTGCGGCGGAATTTCAACAGGTCGGCCTGGCGCGCCTTCGCGATGGCACGGGCTCGCGACAACGCGATCATGGCACCGGGCGCGCGCGTGTCGCGGAATTCGGCGATGTCCGGGCGCAGTTCAACGACGTCGTCGGCGAATTCGCGCCGGTCCAGAACAGTTTGATCCAAGGGCATGGCCTCTCCCCCCGCATTGACTTGCCCGCAAGGGCACTGACAACAGGGTTAACGGGGAATTGTGAACCGAAATGGGGCGGAATGGGGCAATTTGTGGGTGAAACCCGATGTTGGGGTTCGCCTCTCTATTGAACTTCCCGCGCGACCGCCGCAGTTTCTTCCCCGCAAGACACGAGGAGGGGAGAGGGATGACAAGACACATCAAGTCGCGCCGGGATCTGCTCAAGGGCGGCGCGGTTGTTGCCGTGGCGGCCGGAACCGGCGGAACAGCACTTGCGCAACCGGACGAAACGGCGGCGAGGACGGCGGAGACCGGCACGCAACCGGTCACAACCGAAACGCTGCGCTGCGCCGAGGCGTTGTTCGACGTCCGCTATACCGATGCCGAGCGTGAACAGGCCGTCGCTGAAATCGACGACTGGATTGCCCGGATGACGCGCCAGCGGATGCTGGACAAGCCGAACACGCTGGCCCCGGCCAGCGTGTTCGATCCGCGCCTGCCTGGCGTGACCTATCGCGAACAGGGCGGCGGGGTCACCGTGTCCGGCCAGAGTGCCGGCCCGTTGCCGGGCGATGATAGCGTCATCGCATTCGCGCCTGTCTGGAGGCAGTCCGTCTGGATCGCCACCGGTGCCATCACGTCGCGGCGACTGACCGATATCTATCTCGATCGTATCGCTCGCCATGCCAGTCGTCTGGAGTGCTTCGTCACGGTCACGCCCGAAATCGCCCGGGCGGAGGCCGATGCCTGCGACCGCGATCTGGCCGCCGGCCGCTATCGCGGGCCGCTGCACGGCATTCCCTACGGCATGAAGGATATCATCGACGTGGCCGGTGTCGCCGCGACCTGGGGGGCTACGCCCTATCGCGACCGTGTGGCCGAGACCGATGCACGCGTCACCGAAATGCTGCGCGAGGCAGGTGCGGTCCTGCTGGGCAAGACCACGAATGGCGCCATCGCCTATGGCGACCGCTGGTTCGACGGGATTACACGAAATCCCTGGAATCCGGAGGAAGGCTCCTCGGGATCCAGTGCCGGATCGGCCTCGGCCACGGCCGCGGGCCTGGTCGGTTTCGGGATCGGGACCGAGACGCTGGGGTCGATCGTGTCGCCGTCGAACCGTTGCGGCACGACCGGATTGCGGCCGACCTTCGGCCGCGTGCCGCGGACCGGGGCGATGGCGTTGTGCTGGACACTCGACAAGATCGGTCCGATCACCCGGGCGGTCGAGGATACGGCCTTCGTGCTGGATGCGATCAATGGCCACGACCCCGCCGATCCCAGCTCGCTCGATATGGGGTTTGAAGCCAATGCCGGTGCCGATGTGCGCGGCATGCGCGTGGGCTATGACCCTGCCTGGTTCAACAATGGTACGGATGCCGACCGGGCCGCGCTGGATGCAGCGCGGGCGGCTGGTGTGGAACTGGTCGAGATATCGTTGCCGGATCGCCCCTACGACGCCCTGTTTGCAGCCGTGGAGGCCGAGTCGGCTGCGGCTTTCGAACACCTCACCCTCACCGATGCTGATGACACACTGGTCTGGCAGGACAACGCGGCCTGGCCGAATACCTGGCGCCGCGCCCGCTTCATTTCAGCGGTGGACCTGATCAATATCGACCGGTTCCGCCGGCAGGTGATGCAGGAAATGGCCGGCCTGTTTGACGGGCTCGATGCGATCATCGGGCCGAATTTCGCGGGAGCCATGCTGGTGATTACCAATTTCACCGGACATCCGCAGCTGGCGTTCCGCTCCGGTTTCTCCGAACAGCCGTCGCGAACCATCTTCGGGCAGGCCCGCGAGAATGGCGAGGCGCCCCGCTTCCGGGTCCCGCAGACGACCAGCTTGTGGGCGCCGCTCTTTGAGGAGGGCAAGCTCGTTGCTCTCGGACGGGAGATCGAACGCCGCCTGGGCATCGCCGACGAACGGCCGTCCGGTTTCGCATAGGGGCAGAGCGATGAAGTTCTATGACTACACGCCGGCGCCCAGTCCGCGCCGGGCCCGCATCTTCATGGCGGAAAAAGGCCTTGAGGTGGAAACCATACAGGTCGACCTGGCGGCAAAGGCGCAGTTCGATCCGGAGTTCCGGGCCGTCAATCCGCGCTGCACGGTACCGGCTTTGGTGCTCGATGATGGCACCGTGCTTTGCGACAATGCCTCGATCGCCCGCTATATCGAGGAGGAATTCCCGGATCCGCCGCTTTTGGGGACCACTCCCCTGGAAAAGGCCCTGGTGGCCGAATGGTGGGCCCGGGTCGAGGGCGAAGGGTTGATGGGCGTCGCGGAAGCCCTGCGCAACCGCTCGGAATTCTTCAAGGACTCGGCCATCACCGGTCCGGACCGCTATGCTCAGATCCCTGAACTGGCCGAACGCGGACGGGCTCGGGCGGAAGCCTTCATGGTGGTTCTGGACGAGCAGCTGGCGGACACGCCCTACCTGGCCGGTGACCGGTTCAGCGCGGCAGACATCGCCGCCTTCGTGTTTGTCGACTTTGCGGCCTGGATAAAGCTGAAGCCGGCGGACAATCAGTCGTCGCTGGCGCGGTGGCGCGAAGCGGTCGGCGCAAGGCCCAGCAGCCAAGCCTAGGCGCAAAACGAAAATGCCCGGGGGACTACTGGGTCCGCCGGGCATTTGCGTACGGGAGTGTCACTGAATCAGTAAGGTGATCGCTGCGGCGCGCGCTGGAAGTCGCGTACGAGTTCCTGGCTTTGAGCTTCGACCTGTGCCCACTCGTCTTCGGTGCGGCATTCGCGCTGCTGCGGCAGGCGCGAGCCGGTTCGCCGGACGCGACAGATCAGGACTTCCCCGTCCGGACTCATCTGGCGCACCTCGGCCGCATTGCGGGCGGTCGCTTCGGATGGTTCTCCGGTGGTGGCACAGCCTGTCGCCAGAAGTCCGGAAGCGAGAGCTAATATATAGAGTTTCATGCCTGTCTCCCCAATTTCATTCAGCCGGAGCGGGCAGGCCTGATCCGGACTGACTGATGCGTTGTGGGCGACTAGTATGCACGCGGGGCGGCATAATCGAAAGACAATTCAGGCAAGGGTGCCGGCGAGGGTGGCCCGGTGAAAAAAATGCGCACCGTTTCCGGCGCGCATTTCTCAAGGCTTGTCCAGGGTGACCCGGAGCGTTCGGCTGTGCCTAGTTCTCGCCTTCGAACGGGCTTTGCTGCGGCGAACGTTGCATGTCGCGCGCGTACTCCTGGCTCTGCTCGCGAACGCGGGCCCACTCCTCGGCGGTGCGGCAAACACGGCGAGACGGAAGCCGGGTGCCGAGCGGCGTTTCGCGTTGGCAGATAACATCCTCATCGCCAGCGGCGGCGGTTTCGACGGCGTTTGCCGACGTATCGGTCGTCGTGGTCGCGCAGGCTGTAAGAAAAACACCGGCCGCCAATGCTGCGTACAACTTCATTACGGAACTCCCCAGAAAATCTCTTCGCAGAACGTATCAATGCTGTTGCGACGCACAAGACGAAATTGCGCTCCAGCAGTGGTTGCAATGTGGCGGTAACCTCTCGGTAACATATCAGCGACCGGTTTCGGATGCGTGCGAGCCGGTCGTGACGTGTTGGCCGGGATCGTGCGTTTCGAACCAGCGCAGGATTTCCGCTACTTTGCCCAGGAGCCGGCTGGGGCGGGAATTGGAAATACCGTGAAAGGCATCGGGAATGACGATCAGCCGCGTCGGGACCTGCCGCAGATGCAGGGCCGAATAGTATTGTTCGGTTTCGGCTCGTGGCGTGCGCAGATCTGCGCCGCCGACCATCATGAGCGTCGGCGTGGTGACGTTACCGACCAGGGAGAGCGGCGAGCGCCGCCAGTATTCGTCCGGGTCCTCCCACGGTGAACTGGCAAACCAGTACCGGTAGAAGAATTGCGGCAGATCGGAATAAAGCACGAAGCTGGTCCAGTTTATCACCGGTTTGACAACGGCCGCCGCGGCGAAACGGTCTGTGTTGCCGATGATCCATGCTGTCAGCACGCCGCCACCCGACCCGCCGGTCACGAATAGCCGATTGTCGTCGATGAAATCGCGCCCGAGCATATAGTCGATAGCGCCCATAAGGTCGTCGTAGTCATGCCCCGGATAGTCGTGATGGATGAGATTGGCGAATTCATAGCCATAGCTCGTTGATCCGCGCGGATTTGTATAGACGACCACATAGCCCGCCGCCGCCATCAGCTGCAATTCGGCCGAAAAGGCCGGTCCGTAGGCCGAAAAGGGACCGCCGTGGATTTCGAGGATCAACGGCCACTCCCGGTTGGCGTCGAAGTCCGGCGGATAAAGCACCCAGCCCTGGATTTCGCGGCCGTCATGCGGTGAGGCCCAGCGAATCTCCTCCGCTTCCGACAGGGCGATGTCCGCCAGGACATCCTCATTCAAGGCGGTGAGCGGTGAAAACGTGGCGCCGGCGCGGCCGAGGGCGATATCGGCCGGCCGGGTCGACGATCCGATGGTAGCGGCAATGTCGCCGCTGGCCGCCAGTGAATAGCTGCCGCCCGTGTAGGGCCGGCCAAACGTTGCACCGATCAGCCCATCGGCGACGATCTCGATTTCGCCCTCCAGCGAGACCCGGGCGAGGCGGGTCCGGCCATGATCGTCATACTGCACATAGATCCAGTTCCCGTCGGCGCTCCATTGCGGATCGGAGACCGATCGGTCGAGCGTGGCGGTCAGGGAGCGCGCGCCATTCCCGTCGGCATCGGCCAGATAGAGTTCGACATTGTGATAGCCCATGCGCCGGTCGTCATAACCCAGATAGGCAAGATGGCGGCCGTCGGGCGAAGGCCGGGGAGCGGTGTCGGGCCCCTCGCGATCCGTGATGGTGGTAAAGGCGCTGTCGTCCAGCGCAATCCGGTGCAGTTCGGTGTCGGGAGGGAGGTGTTCGGCATCCAGCCGGCGGTCCGCCGAAACCAGCAGGCTCTGCCCGTCGGCCGACCAGGCAAAGTCGCCGGAAACGCCGGGTGCACCGCGGGTCAGTTGGCGCGGCTCACCGCCATCGGCGGCGATGACAAAGAGCTGCTGATGCCCCGTCGGGATCGTGCCGGCACCGTCGAAGCGGAAATTCAACCGGTCCTCGACTTGCGCGCCCGTGGCCCATTCCATGCCCGCGCCGCGTTCCGGCAGGTCCGCAGGATCGACACCGGGTGCCGGGACGAAGGCAGCCCAGGCAAGCTGTGTGCTGTCGGGCGACCAGGCAAGGCCGGATTGCCCGGTCTCCAGCGTCGCGAGCTTTTGGTGTGAACCGCTATCGACGTCGAACACGTAGAGTGTGGTCGTGTCGTCGACGCTTCGCACATAGGCCAGGCTGCGCCCGTCCGGAGACCAGCGCGGTGCGCTGGTCTGTCCCTCGTCTCCGACAAGCGCGCGATGGCCAGAACCATCTGCACCAATCACCCACACAGCCGACAGGGTCTGATCCGTGGCGATGTCGTTGCTGCGGCGAACATAGGCTACGACCGAACCGTCCGGAGCGATCTGCGGATCGGTTGCGGCTTCCAGATCGAACACGTCCGCTGGCTGCAGGGGTGTTGCGGCCTGGCCAAGAACGGCGCCTGTCAGAAATCCCGACGCAAGCGCCGCCACAACCGTCTTGAACATGTTCGTCCTCCATCCCTTTGGCGGCCATCTAAGACGGGCGGGACGGCAACGGCAATCTCTGCGCTGTTCGTGGTAATGTGACAGACATGCAACAGCCCCGGCGAAAACGCTCTCAGGAGGCCGCACAACTGCCTAATGGTAGCGTCACCGCCGATTTTCGGCTTCACCCACGGTAAGATATCCCTCAATGTCCCGACGGAATCCGTCTCGGGCATCGCAGTTGGATTCGTCACAATAAGGCGGCAACGCCCGCCAAAAACGGGAGGAAGTTAAAGCATGTCAGCGTCTCATCGCACAATTTTGCTCGCCGCTGCGTCGGCCGTAGCGCTCACCACCGGACAGGCGGTTGCGCAGCAGACCGAAAGCCGCACCGTAGACGTCATCACCGTGACCGCGCAAAAGCGCGAGCAGGGTATACAGGACGTGCCGGTTGCCGTGACGTCCTACAATGAGGAGTTGCTCCAGAATGCGGGCGTTCGCGATCTGAAGGATCTCGCGGTCATCGCTCCGGGTATCAACGTCACTTCAACCTCGAACGAATTCGTGACCACCGCGCGTATCCGCGGCATTGGAACGGTGGGGGACAATCCCGGTCTGGAGTCTTCGGTCGGCATTGTGATCAACGGCGTGCCGCGCGCCCGTAATGGTGTCGGCTTCAACGACCTGGGCGAACTCGAGCGTATTGAGGTGCTGCGTGGCCCGCAGGGCACTCTGTTCGGCGCCAATACGTCTGCCGGTATCATCAACATTGTCACCAAACGCCCCGAATTCGAGTTCGGTGCGCATGCCGAGGCTGAAATCTCCTCGGGTGAGGCTGACGGTTGGGGGATCTCGGGCGGTATTACCGGGCCCATTGCGGAAGGCGTTGCAGCCCGGGTCTATGGCGCGCGGCGTCAGCGCGATGGCTGGCTCGATGTCGACACGTTCGGTGGTCCGCGCACTGCGACCGAGGACGGAAACCAGGACTTCTACACGCTGTCGGGTCAGGTCCTGTTCGAGTTCAACGAGAACGTGAACCTGCTTGTCGGTGCTGACTATACCGAGCGTGACGAGGATTGCTGTGGCGCGCCGAGCATCGTTTCCGGCCCGTCCGCTCCGATCATCAATGCGCTGGTTCCCGGTGCGCGTCCGATGCCCGGCTCCGAGGATCCGTTCAGCCGTCAGATCCAGGCCAACCGTTCCACGCTCCAGGAAATCGAGGACCACGGTATCCAGGCCGAATTGAACTGGGCTTTCGACGGATTCGACGTCACGGCGATCGTGTCCGACCGGTCCTATTCGCTGGTCTCTGGCCAGGATACGGATTTCACGGGTGCGGATATTGTCTTCCGCGACCCGTCGATGAATTCCTTCGATTTCGACAACACGACATTCGAAGCCCGGATTTCCGGTTCGACCGAGAATTTCGACTGGATGTTCGGCACCTATTACGCCCAGGAAGATCTGATGCGGCGTGACGCCATCCAGTATGGCGCGCATTTCGAGACCTATCTGTCGCTGCTGGGTTCGAGCGGTGCGTCGCCGACCCTGGTGACCGACCTGGCCAACGGTCTCGGCCTGACCTTCATCCCGGGGTTCACGCCGATGGCGCCGGGGGCGGGGATTCCGCTCAACAGCGGCAATCCGAACGGCGACACCTACACGCAGGACGGGGAAAGCCTGTCCTTCTTCACGCACAACACATGGCGTCTGGGCGAGAATACCGACTTGACCTTCGGTCTGCGTCACACCTCGACCGAAAAGACGGCGACGTTCGATTTCGCGGACTCCAACACCCCGGCATGTGACGTCTGGGAAGCCGTGTTCGGCGATGCGCTTGACTGGTCGACGCCGACCAATCAGGCGATCCTCGCCGGCTTCTCTGCCGGTTCCGGGGTTCCCGTGCCCGGCCTGATCCAGTTCGGTACCTTCACCTGCCTGCCGTCGGCACGCGATGTCTACAGCCGGATCGACAACACCCAGTCGTTGGAAGAAAACGAAACCTCGGGCCTGTTGTCGCTGTCGCACCGGTTCAACGATGACCTTCTGGTCTACGGAACCTATTCGCGCGGCTACAAGGCTGGCGGGTACAATCTCGACCGCTTCATCAGTTCGGGTTCGGCCGATGTGAACTTCACGGCTGTTCTGGCCGATCCGTCTTCCTATCCGGCACGGTTCGATCCGGAACTGGTGGACAGCTATGAACTGGGGATCAAGACCGAGTGGGCCAACGACACCGTCCTGGCCAACTTCTACATCTTCCAGTCGATCTTCGAGACCTATCAGTTGAACACGTTCAACGGGATTTCCTTCTTCGTCACCTCGATCGACGGTGCGTCGACCCAGGGCGCGGAAGCCGAGATCCTGTGGCTGCCCGACGCGATCCCGGGGCTGACCCTGCAGGGTGGCGTCACCTATGCCGACGCCACCTATGACGAGTTCGCGCCGACCGGTGTGGCCGATGTGGACCGCCTGTCAGGCCAGAACTTCTCGCTGGCACCGGAATGGTATGCATCGACTTCCGTCAGCTATCGCGGCGATCTCAACGAGAACCTCGACTGGCTGTGGCATATCGATGCGCGCTGGATGTCCGAGCAGAACACCGGTTCCGATCTTGATCCGGAGAAGGTTCAGGACGCTTATGCCATCTTCAATGGCCGCGTTGGCCTGCAGGCGGACGACGAGTCCTGGGGCGTAGAGCTCTGGGGCCGGAACCTGTTTGACGAGGACTATATCCAGGTCGGTTTCGACGGTCCCTTCCAGCCGGGTTCGTTCAATGCCTTCCTCGGCCAGCCGCGCACCTACGGCGTTACTCTCCGCGTGCGCCGCTAGATCTGGACCGCAAGGTCGACGGGAAGGGCCAGGGCACATGCTCTGGCCCTTTCGCGTACACGGTTATGCGGGCTGGGGTTTGCGCTCTGGAGATACCCCTTTTTTAATGCTACTTCCCGGATTCGGGATTCTGCCCTGAATCCGCCGATTTGTGCTGATTGAACCCTGTACGGGACGGTATTTCACGCGATGACGAAATTCACGATGACATCCCGGGTTCGCAATTTTCTGCTGATCTCGGCGGCGGCCGTGGTTGCTGTAGCGGCTCTGCTGTTTTCAGTCGGTCCCTTCTCCGTCGGCGCCCTTGAGGCGCGTTTGCAGGCCGGGGCGGCGGAGGCACTGACATTGCGCGGTCACGATTGGGCGACCGTGCGTCTCGACGGCCAGCGCGCCATCGTCTCCGGCGCTGCCCCCAGTGACACGGCGCGGGCCGATGCCTTGTCCACCGTTGCGGCGTCGACCTGGTCGGGAGGACGGATTGCCGGCGGTGTGACACGGGTTGTTGACCAAACCATCGACGCCCGGCTCGAACGAGGCTTCGTCTTCCGCGCCGACGTTGCCCTGAACGGTCGTGTACTGATCCGCGGCGACGCGACCGACGCCGCCGCGCGCGATGCGATTACCCGCTATGCAGATGCAAATTTCTCCAACGGTGCCGATACAGACCTCACCCTGGTGCCGGGCGGATCGCCGTCCCCGGACTGGGAGGAGGCGGCCAAGCGTCTGCTTGGCCAGCTGGCGCGTCTGGATCGCGGTGCCATCGTGCTGCAGTCGGATACCGGTGCGCTGATCGGCGAGGCTGCCAATCCGCAGATCGCCCAGTCTGTTGCCGCGGCGCTTTCCAACATGCCGCTGCCTTACCGGGCGGCCTGGATCGTGACGCCGGCCGGCGCGCCGGCCGTCAGCCGGGTCCCGGATGTCGATGCCTGCGCGGCCATCGTGCGCGCAGCCCAAGGGGCCGAAACGCTGCGCTTCGACAGGCAGGGCGCCGCGCCCAGTCCTTTGACCGCCGTCGCGCTGCGGCGCGTCGGACGGGCCTTTGCGGCGTGCCCGGATGATGCCGTGCTGACGGTCAATGTCCTGCGTGAAGCGCTGGAGGCCGGGCTGGATCAGGCGCGACTCGACGAGGTCGGCCTTCTGGTAAGCCAAGGTGTGGCTGAAAATCCGCGCATCATCGTGCAGCTGGTCCAGGACCAGGATGCTGCAATCCGTTTTTCCATCTCGACGCTTGAGGGGTAAGGCATGTTCTGGCTGATCTGGCAAATGGGTGTTCTGCTGTTGATCGCGATCGGGTTCGGCGTGTTCATCGGCTACCAGATCTGGAGTGGCGATGCGCGCAGTGCTGAGGCCGACAAGGCGCTCGCCGAGAATGCGCGGCTGCGGCGGGAGAACGAGACCCTGGCCCGGCGCCTGGGTGAGGCATCGACCAGATCCGCCGTCGCTGACACGCGTGGGCCGGAGGCTCCGGCGGCGGCTGAAACCACGCCTGGGCCGGTCGAGCCGGCGAAATCCGGAGCGGCCGGCGAACCGGCCGGAGCCACCGCGGAACCGGCCGGCGAGGACGATCTGACCCGCATCAAGGGGTTGGGCCCCAAGGCCGAAGCTGCCCTCAAGGCAGGCGGGATTACCAGACTGAATCAGATCGCCGAATGGACCGAGACGGATATCGAGGTCTGGGATGAGCGGATCAATGGCCGCGGGCGCATCGTGCGCGACAATTGGGTCGCCCAAGCGAAGGATCTGGCCGGGTGATGCGGCGGCCCGCGCGATGACTCAGGCTGAATTCAACACCTATTGTGCGTCCCTGCCGGCGACGACGCACGTCGTGCAATGGGGTGGGGCGGATGTCTGGAAAGTGGGCGGGAAGGTCTTTGCCGTCGGCGGCTGGGCCGAGCACGGCCATCCCGGCATCACCTTCAAGGTCACGCCGCTCTCCTTCGAAATCCTCAAGGAACAGCCTGGCCTGCGCCCGGCCCCCTATCTGGCCTCCCGCGGCATGAGCTGGATCCAGGACTATGAAAAGCCCGGTCTCCCCGACGATGATCTCAAGGCCTATATCGCGCACTCCCACAAACTGGTGAGCGAGGGATTGTCGAAGAAACTGCAGCGCGAGCTGGGACTGATCGATTAGCGTTCTGCCGTGTAGTCCAGCACTGCCCGCGCATCATAGGCCTGGGGCAAGTCGGGGCGATCTCCGGAACGCACGAGCATTTCCAGCACAACTTCCTTTTCGCCCGCCCTGCCGTCGATGCGAATCCCCACACCGACGCCGGAGCCCCTGAAACGACCCGATCCCCAAGTGTGGCCGACCGATCCGCCCACGCCTACCGGGTTGCGGTCATTGCCCTCGCGGTGACGCGAAACAACCTCGAACCAGTCGCCACCCTCGCGCAGCGTGATCTCTGCCGCACGGCGCAGGGCGTAGTCTTCGGCCTGTTCGAACGTGATATCGCTTCCGCCCGAAAAACGCACACGGTAGCGATCCTGCTCGATCCGCATCTCTGAATACCCGCGACCCGAATCCGCCGCCGGGGCGTAAGTGGTCGGGGCGCTGGCGCAGGCGGCCAATGTCAGGGCGATGAGGGGGAAAAGTGTGCGCATGCCATATCCTCGCAAGACCGTCGGCGACATCGTGCCACAGACTGCCTGACCCCGCGATGAATGTCAGGCCGCGCTGTCCTCCATCCCCATCCGTTCCAGCATGACAAGTGCGCTGTCCGCGATGACAGTGCCCGGCGGGAATACTGCGGCTGCACCCATCTGTCTGAGGACCGGCTCGTCGTCGGGGGGGATAACGCCGCCGACAATGACCAGAATGTCCTCGCGGCCCTTGTCGCGCAGGGCGTCGCGCAGTTCGGGCACCAGGGTAAGATGCCCGGCCGCAAGAGAGGAGGCTGCTGCGGCGTGCACGTTTTCGGCGGCGGCAAGCTCGGCGGCTTCTTCCGGCGTCTGGAAGAGCGGGCCGATCACCACGTCCCAGCCCAGATCGGTATAGGCCGAGGCGACGACTTTCTGGCCCCGGTCATGGCCGTCCTGTCCGAGCTTGGCGATGAGGATTTTCGGCTTGACGCCGTGGCGCTTCTCGAACGCTTTCGCCAGGGCCTTGGCACGTTTGACACGGTCATCGCCGCCTGCGGCCTCGCCATAGATACCGGTCACCGCCCTGATCTCGGCGACATGACGTTTAAAGGCCCGCTCCATGGCGCCGGAAATCTCGCCGACAGTCGCCTTGGCGCGGGCCGCATCGACCGACAGGGCGAGGAGATTGCCTTCGCCGGTCTCCGCACCGCGGGCCAGGGCGTCCAGCGCGGCCTCCACGGCGGCCGGATCGCGCTCGGCGCGCAGGCGTTCCAGCTTCTCGATCTGCTGTTTGCGGACCATGTAATTGTCCACCTTCAGGACCGGCACATCCTCTTCCTCATCGAGACGGAATTTGTTGACCCCCGTGATGGTCTGGCGGCCGCTATCGATGAGTGCCTGGGTGCGCGCGGCGGCTTCCTCTATGCGCAGTTTGGGGATGCCGGCCTCGATGGCCTTGGCCATGCCGCCGAGCTCGTCGACTTCGGCGATGTGATCGAGCGCCTTCGCGGCGAGATCATGGGTCAGGCGCTCGTTGTAGTGACTGCCGCCCCAAGGATCGATGGCATCGCAAAGATGCGCTTCTCCAGCCAGCAATAGCTGGGTATTGCGGGCGATACGGGCCGAGAAATCGGTCGGCAGTGCCAGGGCCTCGTCCAGGGAGTTCGTGTGCAGGGATTGCGTATGTCCGTCGACGGCGGCGATGGCCTCAAGCGCGGTCCGGCCCACATTGTTGAACACGTCCTGGGCGGCCAGCGACCAGCCCGAGGTCTGACAGTGCGTGCGCAGGCAGATCGACTTGTCGGATTTCGGCGAGAAGCGCTCCTTCACCAGCTTGGCCCACAAGAGGCGCGCTGCGCGCAGCTTGGCAACCTCCATGAAGGTATTCATGCCGATCCCGAAGAAGAAGGAGAGGCGCGGTGCGAAGGCGTCGACGTCCAGGCCCGCCTCGGTGCCTGTCCGGATGTATTCCAGCCCGTCCGCGATCGTATAGGCCAGTTCCAGATCCGCCGGCGCACCCGCTTCCTGCATGTGATAGCCGGAGATCGAGATCGAGTTGAAGCGCGGCATGTGCTGCGAGGTGTACTCGAAAATGTCCGATATGATCCGCATCGAGGGCTGGGGCGGATAGATATAGGTGTTGCGGACCATGAACTCCTTGAGGATGTCGTTCTGGATCGTTCCCGACAGCTGTTCCGGCCTCACTCCCTGTTCTTCGGCGGCAACGATGTAGAGCGCCATCACGGGCAGGACGGCACCGTTCATGGTCATAGACACCGACATCTCGTCCAGCGGAATGCCGTCAAACAGGGTGCGGGTGTCGTAGATCGAGTCGATCGCCACGCCGGCCATGCCGACATCGCCGGACACGCGCGGATGATCCGAGTCGTAGCCCCGGTGCGTTGCGAGGTCGAAAGCAACCGAAAGCCCCTTCTGTCCTGCCGCCAGATTGCGGCGATAGAAGGCGTTGGAATCCTCGGCGGTGGAGAACCCGGCATATTGCCGGATTGTCCAGGGGCGCTGGAGATACATCGTGGGGTAGGGACCGCGCACGAAGGGGGTGGCGCCCGGGACCGACCGCGCAAAGTCGATCCCGAGCGTATCGTCCGAACGATACTGGGATTGCACCGCAATGCCTTCGGCGGTTTCCCAGGGCTCGCGCGAACCCGTGCCGGGACTTTGCGCATCTCCCAGATCGATGGCCGTGAAATCGGGGCCGTGATGGGTCATTGGGCGGCCTCCTCGAACCGGGCGGCAAAACGAATGGGCGCAAGGGCGCGCACGGGACGCTGGTATACCGGCCAGGTGTCGGCCGTCTCGACCGTGCGCGGATCCGGGTCGGCATACTGGGTGACACCGAGGATCTGGTCGGTGCCGGCCTCGTAGCGGTTGAGATGGGCGCGCCGCGCCTTTGCGATTTCCGACTGGAACCAGTCCGAGGACAATGCCGAGGCGAGCCCGCCCTTGCCTTCGATCTGCTGAAACAGCGTCCAGGCCTGTCGGGCGAGGGCATCGGACAGGGTTTCGTGAAGGTAGCTGCCGGCGGCCGGATCGGTGACCTTGCCCAGGTGGCTCTCCTCGGCCAGCAGGATATGGAGGTTGCGGGCCACGCGGCGGGCAAAGTGGGTGGGCCGTCCGATCGCGTCGGTCAGGGGGCGCACGGTGATCGCGTCGGCGCCGCCTGCGGCTGCCGCAAACCCGGCACAGGCATTGCGAATGAGATTGGTCCAGGGATCCTTCGCAGACAGCATGCGATGCGATGTGACGACGTGCAGGCTGAGCCGTCGCTTTTCCTCGGTGGCGCCGAAGCTTTCGGCGATGCGCGCGAAGATGCGCCGGGCCGCGCGCAGCTTGGCGATGGTCAGGTGGATGTCGGTGTCGGCCGCGAGGCGTGCCTCGATGGACTGGGCGGCTTCATCGGCGTCCAGGCCGGCCCTGAGTGCGAGGCGCATATAGGTCGCTGCGGACGCTGCCATCATGGCCAATTCCTGCACTTCGCTTCCGCCGGCCTCGAAGGCCAGCGATGCGTCGGCCCGGAAGATTTTCAGGAGGGGGAAGGCGGCGTGGGCCAGTTCGGCGATTTCCACGGCCTTGGGGAAGCATTGCTCGTCCAGCACCTCGCCTTCGCGCGCAGCGCGTTCGACGGGGGCAATGCCGAGCCCGCCGCGCACCTGTTCACCGTCGACCCGGCGGCGTGCCATCAGTGTCAGGAAGACATGGGCGTGATGGCCCTGGCTTCCCAGGCTGTCGAGATGGATGGGCGCCAGGGTGAGATCGACACCCTTCAGCGTCGCATCCATCTGGTCGACATCGTTTGCCTTGAGGCCGAACTGGCCCGTCGGGTCCAGGCGCAATTCCAGCTCCGACACGCCGCCGACCAGATCGGCCAGGGCCGCAGCATTGGCGGTGTCCGGGGCGGGTTCGACGAGGGTCTGGCGCATGCCCCAGGGAAGGTGAAGGTCGCGTGGGGCCGCATCGACCGCATGCGATCCCTCGGGGCGATCGAAAAAGACCGGGCCGCGAGCGATACCGTCGACCGTGGTGCGGCCCAGCGTCTCGTCGAAGTCCGAACCGCGCAGCGCCTTCTCGGCCAGGGCGCGCCAATTCTCTGGAGAGGCCGGGGGAAATCCTGCAGCCAGTTCGCGGATAGTCTCGGTCATGCGTGGATTCCCTCGATTTCCTGGTTCTTGTTCTGGCGCGGAGAAAAAGCGCGCACGGCCCGTGCGTCAAGTGCTCCGTTCGGGCGTGGACAGTGCGCGCGAGTATCCCCGCCCCGGCGCGATCGCCCACACTTGCCGCCAGCCCAAGGAGACACGAATGAGCGAAACCAGCCCCAATCTCGGCCTTCCCCTGGTCATGCCGGCCCAGGCGCAGAAACATGTGACGGTGAATGAAGCTCTGTTGCGGCTCGATGTCCTCGCGCAGGCCTGCGCCGAGAGCCGCAGCGTCTCGGCACAGCCGGCCGATCCGCCCGAAGGAGGCTGCTGGATCCTGCCGGCCGGTGCGTCGGGCGCCGACTGGTCGGGCATGATGGACCAATCCCTGGCCCTGTTCCGCGACGGGTATTGGAGTGAGATACGCCCCGCCGCCGGCTGGCGCGTCCACGTTCGTGACGAGGGGCGTTGCCTCACTTTCGATGCCGGGCGGGCGGCCTGGCTCAGCGCTGCGACCTCGACCGTCCTGGCTGCGGGCGCGGGTGGTGCGGCGACAGAGGCGGTGCTGATCGAGGAAGAACTCGCTGGCCTGGCTGGAGCCTCCGTATCGTCGTCTGTGACGATACCGGCGCGCAGCGTGGTGTTCTGCGTTTCCGTCACAACGACCGAAACGATCACGGGCGCAGTGTCATTCGATTGCGGCCTGAGCGGCGAGGCCTCGAAGTTCGGCGGTTCGCTGGGCATTTCGGCCGGGGCCAGCAATCTTGGTGTTGTCGGGCCGACGGCTTTCTACTCGGACACGCCGATTGTGCTTACGGCCAATGGGGGCGACTTTGCCGGTGGATCCGTCGCTCTTGCGATCCATGCCTGGAGACCACAGGCCCCCGCGGCCTAGAAGGCTTCGGTGGCGATGCGGTCCATGATGCGGTTGAGGACCGGCTGGGTGGTGTCGGTCATGCCGTGTCCGTTGACCGGGACCAGGTCGAACCCGGCATGCGGACAGGCTTCGGCCAGCTGGAAGGCGGCGCTGGCGGGACAGACCATGTCGTAGCGCGATTGCAGGATGTGCATTGGCAGGCCTTCGAGCCGGTACGCGTCACGCAGCAGCTGGTCTGGCTCCAGAAAGCACCCATTCCGGAAATAGTGCACTTCGATCAGGGAGTGCGCGGCGACGAATTCCGGTCCGCGGGCCTTCAGCCCGCCCAGGACGGCATCCGCCGGATTGTCGAGATAGGACAGCCGGTCTTCGTATTCGGTCCACCGGTACAAGGTCGACCGGCGCATCGCTTCCGGTGTGATGCCGGGCTCGTTCAGGCGTCTCAGGTCGGGCAGGCCTGCGGCCACTTCTGCCTGCATCTCGTCGAAACACCATTCCATGACGTCGGCGGGTAGAGACCACAAACGTTCGGGAACCGGGTCGATGAAGTTGGCCCAGGCGTCCGGGAATACGTTCCGAGCGCCGTCGGGACCATGCATCCAGGCCAGGTCGGATGGCCGGGCCAGGAAAATGCCCTCGACAACGAGGCCGCGGACACGTTCAGGATGGGCCTGTGAATAGGCCAGAGCCAGTGTCGAGCCCCAAGACGGGCCGAACACGATCCAGCGGTCGATCTGAAGATGCGAACGCAGGGTCTCGATGTCCTCGATCAGGTGCTCTGTCGTGTTTGCTTCCAGCGAAAGGTGCGGCGTCGATCGTCCGCAACCGCGCTGGTCGAACAGGATCAGGTTGAAGCGCTCCGGATCGAACATGCGGCGGTATTTCGGTGCGGCACCCGAGCCGGGCCCGCCATGCAGGAAGAGCAGGGGCAGGCCGCCGGCATTGCCGCACTCCTCGTAGGACAGGATGTGGCCGTCGCCGACGGGCAAGGTGCCTGTGCGACGCGGTTCGACTTCAGGGAAAAGATGGGTCATGGGACGAATCTAGTTTGCGTCCCGGAGCGCGCCAAGACGGGTTAGCGGCCTGTGGTCTCGACCAGGGGGCGCGCGCGCCGGCTGGCACGCTCCAGGCTCGACAGGCTCGCCGCCGGATCGTCGGCGTGGGGCCCGCTCTGCCTACCGCCAAGATGGACGACCGCCGTCCACCGGCAGATGTCATTCTCGTGGCGTGCCGTCATCTCGTGGACCAGGATGTCCGGACCGTCCGCGATCGGGCTGTAAACCGGTCGAACGCCGGGTCCCAGCCCGGTTTCAACCCGGACCTTGGCGGCTTCGAGATCGAGTGGGCAGGCTCGCCGTGCTGCGAGTTCTTCGGTCACATTGATCAGGGTGTAGACAAGTTCGGGGCGGTCAGCCGGGGCGGGGAGAAGACCCGCGGAGCGCAGCTCGGGTGCGAAGGCGGTTAGCGCCACCGCACCGGTCAGTGTACCGGCCAGCGCGGCCAAAGCCCGAAACACGTCGAGACGCATCATATCCCCCGAAAACCCCTGCCTGTATGGTCGACGGAAACTAGTTGTGTCGGGAAGTTGCGTCCAGCCGCGAAATCGGTGTGGATAATGGTGCCGCTAGAGTGATTTGAACACTCGACCTCTCCCTTACCAAGGGAACGCTCTACCCCTGAGCTATAGCGGCGCACCGTGTGCCTGTCGGCGACCAGAGAGCCGGGCGTATAACGCAAGGGGGCCTCCGCGCCAAGAGAGTCTTGACGCGATGTGCAGCGTTCGGCAGGACCAATTGCATGAGCGACACAGATAGCACGTCCGATCCCGCGCCGCGCAAACGCGCGCAAAAGCCCGAACCCGGATCCCGCGAAGACCGGCTGGCCGACGCCCTGCGCGCCAATCTTCGCCGCCGCAAGAGTGCGTCGAAGAAACCGGCGCCCGCCGCCGGCGCGGATGACAGTGCGGCTGCACAAACGGGCTCAGAAAAACCCGCAAAGCCGTCATAATGCCGCCCGCTTCACACGGCTCGATGCGCTGCATCGCAGCCACGTCATCCGAGTTCGGGGAGTAAGCATGGACCGTATCGTCATCCAGGGCGGCGCGCGCCTTGAAGGCCGCATCGCGATCAGCGGTGCAAAGAATTCGGCGCTCAAACTCATGGCGGCGGCGCTGCTGACGGACGAGCCTCTGACCCTGACCAACATGCCGCGCCTCGCCGATTCGCGTTTCATGGGGCATTTGCTGGCCCGTCTCGGCGTGCGCGTGGAGGAGGGCCCCGGCGCGCAGATGCAATTGCATGCGGCCGAGATCGGCGACACGTTCGCGCCCTACGATCTGGTGCGGAAGATGCGGGCGACTTTCAACGTCCTCGGCCCGCTGGTCGCGCGGGAAGGCCAGGCCCGTGTCTCTCTGCCGGGCGGGTGTGCCATAGGCGCGCGGCCGGTCGATCTGCATCTCAGGGCGCTTGAAGCGCTGGGGGCCGAGATCGAGCTGTCCGAGGGCTATGTCGACGCGCGCGCGCCGAAGGGTGGTCTGGTCGGTGCAGAGATCGACCTGCCGTTTGCCTCCGTCGGCGCGACCGAACACACGATGCTGACGGCCTCCCTGGCGCGCGGCGAGACTGTTATCGAGAATGCCGCACGCGAACCTGAAATCGCCGACCTGGGGGCCTGCCTTACCGCCATGGGGGCGGTCGTGGAAGGTGCCGGTACGAGCACGATCCGCATTCAGGGGCGCGAGCGTCTCAAGGGTATCACCCACCGTGTCGTGGGCGACCGGATCGAGACGACGACCTATGCTCTGGCTGTTGCGGCCGCGGGCGGGGACGCTGTTCTGGACGGTGCGGTTTGGGCCCATAACAAGGCGCTCTGGGCGGCAATGCATGAGGCGGGCGTGACCGCCGAACCGGCTGATGAGGGCGTGCGCGTGGCGCGCAATGGCGACCGGCTGGACAGTGTCGATATCGAGACCCAGCCCTTCCCGGGTTTTCCCACAGATGCCCAGGCGCAGTTCATGGCCCTGATGACCCTGGCGGCCGGCACATCGGTCATTCGCGAGACGATTTTCGAGAACCGTTTCATGCACGCACCGGAACTGGCCCGTCTGGGGGCGGATATCACCGTGCATGGCAATGAAGCCATAGTGCGCGGGGTCGCGCGGTTGAAGGGCGCGCCCGTCATGGCCACCGACCTGCGCGCCTCGGTCTCACTGGTTATCGCCGGACTTGCCGCGGAAGGGGAAACCGTGGTCAACCGGGTCTACCACCTCGATCGCGGCTTCGAGCGCCTGGAGGCGAAACTGTCGGGTTGCGGCGCGAGGATCGAACGTCAGTCCGAATAGCGGGAGCTGAAACAGCTTGAGCCGAACCGATACGCCCCTGCGCCTGGTCGCTCTGGATGCCGACGATCTCGAACCGGTCTCGGCCGCGCTCCAGGATGCCGTCGCCCTGTTGGGCGATTTCGAGTTTTCGCAGCGCCAGCAGGCGTTCACCATCGCTTTCAACCGTTTCCGTTGGGAGTCGGGCCGCCGTAACCGGCGTATACGCTGCGGCCTGCAGATCGGACGGGTCACGGCGGCGCGCACCCTGAATATCCGTCAGGGCGCGGCCAATGCTGTGGTCAATCTGCTCGCCATTCGCTTCGAACCGGGCGAGGAGCCCGCCGGCACGGTGGTGCTGGTATTTTCGGGTGGCGGCGAGCTGCGCCTTGATGTGGAATGCCTGGACGTCGTGATGGCTGACCTGACCGCGCCCTGGCGCGCGGCCGGACGGCCGGCCCACGACAATGACGTTGACGAAGGGGCCAAGAGCGAATGAGCGACGCGCCGGACCGGATCGTGCGGATCGATCTCGATGCCGCCAGCATGGGCCCCGGCGATGTCAATGCCGATCACGAGCGGCGGGTCGCAATCGCCGACCTTCTCGAGGCGAACCGCTTCCGTCCGGCGGCCGAGGCCGACGGCCCCTTCGCCCTGCGCCTGGCAATCGAGGATGACCGGCTGGTCTTCGATGTGCGCCAGGAAGATGACACGCCTGTGCATGCCTTCGTCTTCGCGCTGGGGCCGCTGCGGCGCATCATCAAGGACTATTTCCTGATTTGCGAAAGCTATTACGAGGCGGTGCGGGATGCGCCGCTGGCCCAGATCGAGGCGATCGATATGGGCCGGCGCGGGGTCCACAATGAAGGTTCGACCCTTTTGCGCGAGCGCCTGTCCGGCAAGATCGAGGTCGATTTCGACACCTCGCGGCGCCTGTTCACGCTGATCTGCGCCCTGCACCGTCGGGCCGCATCGTGAGCGTGCCGTCCGTCCTCTTCGTGTGCGGGCGCAATGCGATCCGCTCGCCCATGGGGGCGGCGCTTTGGCAGAAGCGTTACGGGAAATCGGCGTCGGCGCGCTCCTGCGGGGTCATTCCGGCCGCCTTCGTCGATCCGTTCATGGTGTGCGTGATGCTGGAAGAAGGCATTGACCTGGAAGGCTTTTCCCCGATCGCCCTCAATGGCGTGGGAGATCCCGCCGCGCAGCTCGTGGTCTCCCTGTCCACCGCGGCGGACCGTACGGCACGGGATTATGCGGCCCGCACAGGCGCCGAGTTCCAGGCCTGGCCGATCCCCGACCCGTCGGAAACGGGTGGCAATCGCGATATGAGACTGGCGGCCTATCGCGAGACCCGCGACGCCATCGCGGCGCGGATCGCGCAGTGGGATGCCAGCGTAAAAAGCGTCTGACGTCTCGACTTTGACCCATGAGAGGGACTATATAGCGCGCTCCGGGGCGCCGGCCGCACGGCGAGTCGGTGTTTCCCGTGCTTATGAAGGCCCGAGGCGGGCAAGGAATTGAGGAGCCGCATGGCGAAAGAAGAGTTGTTGGAATTCCCCGGCGAGGTGACGGAACTGCTTCCGAACGCGACCTTCCGGGTGAAGCTGGAAAACGATCACGAGATCATTGCCCATACTGCGGGCAAGATGCGCAAGAACCGGATCCGGGTTCTCGCCGGCGACAAGGTGCTCGTCGAGATGACGCCCTACGATCTGACCAAGGGCCGGATCACCTATCGTTTCAAGTAAGCCGCATTCCGGCGTGGTGACGCGATGACGGCTGCCAGCCCGGCCTCCATACACCCGCGCCTGATCCTGGCCAGCGCCTCGCCCCGCCGTCTCGACCTGTTGCGCGGAGCCGGCCTGACGCCCGACGCGGTCGAACCCACCCATATCGACGAGCACGAGATACCCGGCGAACTGCCCGGACCGTTGGCCCTGCGCCTGGCGCAGGAGAAGTGTGCGGCGCATCCGGGGGGGAATGCCTTTGTGCTGGCGGCGGACACAGTGGTGGGCCTGGGCCGGCGCATTCTGCCCAAGACGCTCGGGGCGGCCGAGGCCCGGCACTGTCTGGCCCTTCTGTCCGGCCGCAATCACCGGGTTTTCACCGGAATTGCCGTGCGCTCGCCCGATGGTGAAATGGCCTCCCGCGTGGTCGAAACGCGGGTGAAGTTCAAACGCCTCTCGGAAGGCGAAGTCGATGCCTACATCGCGTCCGGTGAATGGCACGGCAAGGCTGGCGGATATGGTATCCAGGGCCGGGCGGGTGTGTTCGTGGTCAATCTGATCGGCTCCTTTACGGGCGTGGTGGGGCTGCCGCTCAACGAGACGGCCAATCTCCTGGCCGGTCTGGGATATCCCGTCACGGCACGTATCGGAGAGAAGGACTAGGCGATGAACCGGCAGATCCTGGTCGAGGACAATATCGGCGAGACCCGTGCGGCGGTGGTCGAGAATGGCCGGATCGTGGAACTGCACCTGGATCGCTGGAGCGAGGCCGGAAAACGCGCCGTCGAGGGCGAGGTCTATCGCGGCCGGGTGCGCCGGGTGGAGCCGGCGCTGAATGCCGCCTTTGTCGATCTCGGCGTGGGCGAGGAGGGTTTTCTGCCCTTCGGCAAGGCCGGCCGGCCGAAAGGCCTGCACGAGGGGGCGGCGATCGGGGTGCGCGTCGCGCGCGAAGCCTATGCCGACAAGGGCCCCAATCTCGCACTTGTCGAAGTCGAGCCGGGCGATGCGCCGGAATGTCTCGAACAGGCCTCCATCCTGGCCCAGCGCCTGGTGAAGGCCTATGGCGAGGCCGATGCCGTCTGGGCCGACGAGACCGATTTCGATCTGGAGGCTGAATTTGACGCAGTGCTCGATCCCCAAACCCCGGTCCCGGGCGGGGGGGCGCTCTATATAGAGACGACCCGTGCAATGACGACCGTCGACGTCGATGCCGACGGACGCAAAGGGCAGGGAAATGCCGCCCAGCTGGCGGTTGCGCTCAATGTTTCTGCCGCCAAGGAGGCCGCCCGTCAGGCGCGTCTTCGCGGCCTAGGCGGGATCATTGCCATCGATTTTGTCCATATGCGCGGCCAACCCGATCGCAAAGCCGTGGAACAGGCCCTGCGGGGCGCGTTCAAACGCGACCGGGCCAAGGTGGATATCGCGCCGCTGTCGCAATTCTGTGTCGGCGAACTGGCCCGCCAGCGCCGCGGCCGCGCCATCGCGGAGATACTCACCGACCGGACCGGCGCCCTTTCGGTGGAAAGCTGTGCCCTGATAGCCTTGCGCCGGCTGATGGCCGAAGCCATCTCGGACCGCAGCCGCAAACAGCGGCTGGAGGTTTCGCCCGAAGTGCATGCCTGGCTCGACGCCGATCGCATCGCGTGGCGAGCCGCGCTGACCGAGCGCATCGGCCCGCGCTTCGATCTTGCCGAAAACACCGGTCTGGCGCGCGATGCCGCCCGCGTGAGCCGCGCCTGACCGGAACATGCAAGGAGGACATCCATGAAATGTCCCATCTGCCGCCAGCCGGCCCATCCCGATTTCAAACCCTTCTGCTCCAAGCGCTGCGCCGACGTGGATCTGGGCAAGTGGATGACCGACAGCTACGCCATTCCGGGTGAACCTGCGGACGTGGCCGAAGAGAATCCGCCGGGCGACGAGGACCGGTAGGGGCAGGATCGCTCTACTGCTTCCCGCGATCTCGTGCCCGGGGCCCGGCTAAACCAGGCCGGCTTATTTCCCGATCACGGGGCCTTCCGTGGCTTGACGGACCAGGCCAGCGAAATACTCGCAGGCGGTAAGGCTTGCGATCAGCCGATAGGGCCGGTGCCGATGCTATTGGTGTGGCTGCGAAACACGATGTCTACCCAGTCGATGCTCCGTAGTTCTTGACGGCGCCGTTGGCCCAGCGTTCGATCTTCTCGGCGCGCTCTGCATCGCTCATCATGAAGCGCGCATAGCGGCTCGAATACATGTTCTCCAGGTATTCTCGCGGCAGCCTGATGGAATTCACGACCTGATTGTAGGTTTCGCTATACTTTTTGGAAACTGACGCATTCTCGGTGCGCAGCTTGACAGGTAGTTGCAGAAAGGCCTCCAGGGCTGGCACGGTGGGGCGTGCCGGATGATCGATACGGAGTACGAGGGCTTCGACATTGTTCTTGTTATAGATCGACCAACCTGACTCATGATCGAAGTGTTGGCGTAGGAGATCGATGCCCAAGTGGTGGCGAATTTCCCTGTCGAAGAAGCGATTCGGCACATGGTGCGGGTATTCGTGCATAAAGGTCGCGATCAACTCGGGCGTTGGCGTGGACGTCAGATATTTCAGTGGTTGCGTCTGGAAGAAGGCGGAAATGTTTCGTGCAACCGGGTCGCGCACGGCGGTGATCAGGCGGATCCGCCCCGGATTTGTGGCAAGGTAAGCTGCCGCAGCCTCGGAGCGGAGAAGGTGCTCCATGGTGTCTGTCATGCCCCGCTCGCGGTATTGGCGTTGAACGCCGGCGATTACGCGCTTGTCCAGCGTGTGTATGTCGAGACAGTCAAGGCCGTGTAGAAACAGGGAATACGCAATACTCGACGATCCCACCTTGCCCATCGTCCACAATAGGATGGGAGATCGCCCCTGAATCAAGTCGGACACAGCCATAAACGCACCTTGTCTGGGCGGACTGTGTGTGCGCCTTCCTGCTTCAAGCAGAAACCAGAAGGCGCTCGACCCTCCGCATTTTTATCTGAAACTAGTGCGAGATAGCATACGCGGCCTTTCCAGGCCAAGGCGGCACGCGCGCGACTTGCAGATGCATGAACAAGGCTTGCGCTTTTATCGTGTCGGCATTGCGGGAAGAAAAATGGTGCCCGGGGGCGGATTCGAACCACCGACACGCGGATTTTCAATCCGCTGCTCTACCAACTGAGCTACCCGGGCCGATCAACGGCGCGCGGGCCGTCGTCGAGGACGCGGTTTATAGGGGCAGGCGGGGGACGTGTCCATGGGGGTTTTCAGCGGAATCTGCGCGGGGCGTGCGCACTACCGCTTGCCCCCGAATTCGTGGCAACCTGATGCGGGCACAGAGACACGAGGCCGCGCGATGACCGCCCCTTACAGACCCCATACCGAACTCGCCACGCATTCCGTCACCAATCAGCCGCCCCCGTTCGAAGATATCGATCTTTTCAAGAGCGACCGGGCGCTGCAGTCGGCGCTGGTCGCGGCGGGCGGGGACATGCATGCCGGCCGGCTGTCGGCGATGGGCGCGCGCTGCGGGTCGGGACAGACGGCGGACTGGAGCCGGCGGGCCCATGAGACACCGCCCAGGCTCAGGGCCTTCGACCGGTACGGCCACCGGCTCGACGAAGTGGAATTCCATCCGGCCTATCACGAACTGATGCGGCTGGGGCTCGATGCCGGCCTGTCATCCTGCGCCTGGAGCGAGGGGAAGGCGGGACATGTTCTGCATTCGGCCATGCTGTTCCTCATGACCCAGGCCGATGCCGGCGTGGTCTGTCCGATGTCGATGACCTATGCCGCCGTGGCCGCCTTGCGGGCCGAACCGGCCGTGGCCGGGGAATGGGAGCCGCGCATTGCGGTGGGCCGCTACGATCCGCGCTTCATCCCGGCCGATGAAAAGGCCGGCGTGACCGTGGGCATGGCGATGACGGAAAAGCAGGGTGGATCGGATGTGCGTGCCAATACGACGCGGGCCGTGCCGCTGGGCGAAGATGGTGCCTATGAGCTGACCGGGCACAAATGGTTCTGCTCGGCGCCGATGAGCGATGCCTTCCTGACCCTGGCGCAGGCCGAAGGCGGGCTGACCTGTTTTCTGGTGCCGCGCTGGCGCCCCGACCGCACGCGCAATCAGATGCATATCATGCGGCTGAAGGACAAGATGGGCGACAAGTCCAATGCCTCCTCCGAGATCGAATATCATGGCGCGTGGGCGCGGCGGGTCGGTGAGGAAGGGCGGGGTATCCGCACCATTATCGGCATGGTCCAGCACACACGGCTTGACTGCATTCTTGGATCGGCCGGCGGCATGAGGGCGGCCCTGGCCCAGGCGATGTGGCACACATCCCATCGCACGGCCTTCCAGAGGACGCTGATCGACCAGCCGGCGATGCGGTCCGTCCTGGCGGACCTGGCGCTGGAAAGCGAGGCGGCGACAGCGCTGGGGCTGCGCCTGGCGCGGGCCTTCGATCATGCCGTCACGAGCGAAGGCGAGGCGGCGTTCTCGCGCCTGGCTACGCCGATTGCGAAATACTGGGTGTGCAAGCGCCAGCCCGGCCTCGTCCATGAGGCGCTGGAATGCCATGGCGGGGCGGGGTTTGTGGAAGAGGGGCCGATGCCGCGCCTGTTCCGCCAGTCGCCGCTCAACGCGATCTGGGAAGGCTCGGGGAATGTCATCGCCCTGGATGTGCTGCGCGCGCTTTCGCGCGAGCCGGAGACATTGGAGGCCGTGCGGGCCGAACTGATGAGGGCGCACGGGGTCAACCGGTTTTACGATGCGCATCTTGCCCGGCTGGAGGACTGGTTCAAGCCCAGCACGCTGAACGAGGCGACGGCCCGGGCCTTTGCCGAGGATATGGCGCTGGCGCTCGAAGCGGCGGCCTTGCACCACGCGTCGCCGGATTATGTCTTTGACGGGTTCTGCGCGGTGCGGATGGATCCCGATCATCGCTCGCTGGCCTATGGCGCGCTGACCGCCGCGATCGATGTGGCTGCGATCATCGAACGGGCGAGCCCGGTCCAGTAGCGGAAGCGGGGAGGGCCGCGGCCCTCCCGCGGTTGCGCTAGACCAATTCCTTCAGCTTTTCCGCATTGAAATCGCTGAGTTCGTCGAACCGCCCGTCGCGCACCTTGGCGGCCCATTCCGGGTCGTTGATCAGGGCCCGGCCGACGGCAACCAGGTCGAACTCGTCGGCTTCCAGGCGTTCAATCAGGCCGTCGAGCGAGGATTTTTCCGAACCTTCGCCCATGAAGGAGCCCAGGAAGTCGGAATTGAGGCCCACCGAGCCGACAGTGATGGCGGGTTTGCCAGAGAGCTTTTTCGTCCAGCCGGCCAGGTTGAGGTCCGATCCTTCGAATTCGGGAATCCAGAAGCGGCGGGTGGATGCATGGAAGATATCGACGCCGGCATCCGAGAGCGGGGCCAGGAAACGCTCCAGCTCGTCCGGCGTCCCGGCGAGCCGGGCGCTGTAATCCTGTTGTTTCCATTGCGAAAAACGCAGGATGAGCGGCAGGCCGGCAGGAATTTCGGCTCGCACCGCCTTGACGATTTCCTGGACGATCGTGGTGCGGGCTTCAAGGCCGCCGCCGAACCGGTCGTCGCGCCGGTTCATGCCGTCCCAGAAGAACTGGTCCAGGAGATAGCCGTGGGCGCCGTGCAGTTCGATGGCGTCGAAACCGATCGCGGCCGCCGCTTTCGCCGACCTGGCGAAGGCGGCGATCGTGTCGGCGATGTCTTCCGCGCTCATCGGTTCGCCGACCTGTTTGCCGTTGGGCAGAATGCCGGAGGGGCTGTCGGAGGGGGCCTCCGGGTTCGGGCCGGTGCCGGGGCGCCGGGCCAGGCCGACATGCCAGAGCTGGGGCGCGATCTTGCCGCCGGCGGCGTGGACGGCCCCGACGACCTTGCGCCAGCCATCGAGCGATTCCGGGTTATGAAAATTGGGTATGGCCGGGTCGAAGCTGGCTCCGGGGCGGTCGACCGTCGTGCCCTCGGTGATGATCAGGCCCACCGCATTGGCCGCGCGGCGGCGATAATACTCCACTACGGGTTCGCCCGGAATGCCGCCGGGGCTCTTCGAGCGCGTCATGGGGGCCATGACGATGCGGTTGTTCAATTCCAGAGAGCCCAGGGAGAAGGGTGCAAACAGGGCTTTCATATCGGTCATTCTTTTCTCCTCGACCAAACCGTCGGCGCGATCAGTTAAGGATTTTGCCGCGCTTTTCCAGTGCCGCTTCTGAATTTCGAATATTCGGAATCGTCGCGCGCGGTTCGAAATGGCGGCATGGCGCGCTTGCCAGACGACAAGAACAGTGTTCACTTTTGTGTGCAGAAGACCGGGTTCGGGAGTGATGATGAGCGAGCGCGAATTTGACGTGGTGATCGTCGGCGCGGGCCTGTCCGGAATTGGTGCGGGCTATCACCTGCAAAAGCGTTGTCCCGCCCGGAGTTACACCATCCTGGAAGCGCGCGCGGCCATGGGCGGCACCTGGGACTTGTTCCGCTATCCCGGAATCCGCTCGGACAGCGACATGTACACGTTCGGCTATAATTTCCGGCCGTGGACAGGCGGAAAGGTGTTCGCCGACGGGCCTGCGATCCGGAACTATGTCGAGACCACGGCCCGGGACAACGGTATCGACAAGCATATCCGCTACGGGCATAGCGTCGTCGACGCCAATTGGGACAGTGCTGCCGCGCGCTGGCGCGTCATTGTCGAACATGAGGGCGAGCGGGTGGAATTCACCTGCCGCTTCCTGCTCCTTTGCTCGGGATATTATCGCTACGACCACGGCTATCTGCCCGACTTTGCGGGCATGGACGATTTCGAGGGTGCAATCCTGCACCCCCAGCTCTGGCCCGAGGATGCCGCCTATGCCGGCAAGAAGGTCGTTATCATCGGTTCGGGCGCAACGGCGGTAACCCTGGTGCCGGCGATGGCAGAGACCGCGGCGCATGTGACGATGCTGCAGCGCTCGCCCACCTATATCGCGGCACGGCCCTCGCGCGATGCGATCGCGGATACCCTGCGCAAACTTCTGCCGGAGAAGATGGCCTACGCCCTGGCGCGGGCGAAGAACGTCGCGCTTGCGATCTATTTCTTCCAGCTCTCGCGGCGCTGGCCGGCATTCGTGAAACGCCAGGTGATCAAGCTGGTCAGGGATGAACTGGGGGACGAGTTCGACGTCGAGAAACACTTCACGCCGAGCTATAATCCCTGGGACCAGCGCTTCTGCCTGGCCCCTGACGGGGATTTTTTCCGGGCGCTGAAATCCGGCAAGGCGTCCATCACCACCGACCATATCGACCGTTTCACCGCGACCGGTATCCGGCTGACGTCCGGCGAGGAGATCGACGCGGACATCATCATTCCGGCAACCGGGCTGGAGATGCAGCTGGCGGGGGGCGCGCAGCTTCGCCTCGACGGCACTCCCGTCGCTGCACACGACCTCTTCACCTATCGGGGTATGATGCTGGGCAACATGCCTAATCTGGCCCTGGCCTTCGGCTATACGAATGCGTCCTGGACGCTGAAGGTCGATCTCACCTTCGAACGCGTCTGTCGCATGCTGAATCACATGGGCAGAACCGGTACGGATATCGCCGTGCCCATCCCGCCGGACGATCTGGAACCGGCGCCGCTGCTGGATTTTTCCTCCGGCTATGTCCGGCGGGCCCTCGCTTACCTGCCGCAGCAGGGCGCCAAGGCACCGTGGCGCACCTATCAGAATTATGTCCAGGACATGCTGTCGATCCGTTATGGACGCCTGGAGGACGGGCATATGCGCTTCGCCCGGGCCGGCGAGTATGCTCCGCGCCTTACGCATACAGCGCTTGACCGGGACGCGGCGGAATGAGCGATCGTTTTGAGTTCGAAGGCCGCACGGCGATCGTCACCGGTGCAGCCAGCGGGATCGGCGCGGCACTGGCCGAGGGCCTGGCCGGACGCGGCTGCAACCTCATTCTGACCGATATCGAAGCGAACGGGCTGGCACTGGTGGCCGAACGCGTGCGCCGGCCGGGCATGACAGCGGAAACCCATGCTTTCGATGTGGGTGATGCACAGGCGGTCAAGGCTTTCGCCCGGACGGTCGCGGCAAAGCATGACGAAGTCCATCTCCTGTTCAACAATGCCGGCGTGGCCGTTGGCGGCACGTTCGAACGAACCAGCGAGGCCGATTTCGACTGGCTGATGGGGATCAATTTCCAGGGCGTGGTGCGTATGACGCGTGCCTTCCTGCCCGTGATGAAACGCTCGGGCGAGGCGCAGATCGTCAATATTTCCAGCATTTTCGGCATCATCGCCCCGGCAGGGCAGACGGCCTATTCCAGTGCCAAATTCGCCGTGCGCGGCTTTTCCAGCGCCCTGCGGCACGAGCTTCACGGCACGCCCATCGGCGTGACGACCGTGCATCCCGGCGGCATTGCCACCAACATAGCGGACCGTGCCCGCATGCCCGCCGACGCCAGCGAGGCGGAGATAGCGGACGGGAAAGACCGGGCCCGGCGGTCGCTGGTCATGCCGCCGCCTGAGGCGGCGGAGATCATCCTGCGAGGCGTGGAAAGGCGCAGGGCGCGCATCCTGGTCGGGCGCGACGCCCACACGCTGGCCATTCTCGAACGGCTTTTTCCGGTGACCTATTGGGGCGCGGTCCAGCGCTTTCTGGCACCCAAGACCGACTGACGGGGGCGTTGTGATGTTGTCCATACTTGTCTGGATTGTGGCGATCGTGACTGTGGTGGCGGCCGTCACGGTTCTGGCCGCCTGGCGCTTTTCGGCCGTGGTGGCCGGCAAGGCGGCTGCGGCGATCCCGCCGGCAGGGCGGTTCACCGAGGTGCCTGGCGGGCGCCTGCACTGGACAGAGAAGGGTGAGGGGCCGGCGGTGGTGATGATCCACGGGCTGGCGGGCAATCTTCACAATTTCACCTATGGCATGCTCGACAGGCTCGCAGCTGCGGGCTATCGCGCCATCGCCATCGACCGGCCGGGTTGCGGCTGGTCCGAGCGCGACGGTGACGAGCAGGCGCGCATTCCGAACCAGGCGGCGATGATCGCGGCGCTGCTGGAAAAGGAGGGGATCGAGAAGCCGCTCCTGGTGGGCCATTCGCTGGGCGGGGCCGTGTCGCTGGCTCTGGCGCTCAACCATCCCGAACGTGTTGGCGGACTGGCCCTGGTTTCGGCGCTGGTCAAACCGCCCAAGGCCGCGTCGGACGCGTTTGCCGGCATCGATATCGCCAACCCGGCCATCCGGCGGGTCATTGCCCACACGCTGGCCATCCCGATGTCGATCCGCAATGGCGAGAAAACCCTGGCGATTATCTTCGGTCCGGATGCCGCGCCGGAGGATTTTCGCACCCGCGGCGGCGGGCTTCTCTCCCTGCGGCCGCGTGCCTTTTATGCGGCGGCCACCGATCTTAATGCGGTGGAAAAGGACATGGCGTCGATCTCGGCGCGCCTCGCCGAGATCAGTGTGCCCGTGGGTCTCTTGTACGGCATGAAGGATCGCATCCTGTCCGCGCCCGAGCAGATCGAGGCTCTGCGTGCCGCCCTGCCGGACGCGGATGTCGAAACGGTGGAGGCTCGCGGGCACATGCCGATTGTCGTCGAGCCGGAACGGGTCTGCGCCTTTGTCGAACGCATGGCGGCGAGGGTCGGCTAGCGAAGGCCGAGAGAGCGGATCTGCCGGGCGGCAGTCTCGATACCGGCCGCATCCAGCCGCCCCACCGCGACCTTGGCATCGCGCCGGCCGTGGCGATGGCGTTTGCGGGCCCGGTTGTAGGCCGGGTCGTAGTGTGCCGTAATCAGCGCCTGTGCGAGGCCGTGCCAGTCGCCCTGTGCCGCCAGGTCATGCCAGGCCGCGATATCGGCTTTCGCATGGAACGGTTTTAGCCCGTCCAGTGCAGCGTCCAGCTTTTCCGTGTCGCCCATGAGGTCGGGATAGGCCGTGACCAGATAGCGGGCGCGTTCGGACACCGGCACGTTCACCACGATACGCGGTGCGGCCTGCATGGCCTGCCAGAGGCGCGGCGGCACGCGCCGTTGGCCAACCTGTTTCGATTCCGCCTCGACGAAGACAGGCCTTTTCGGATCAAGATCGCGCAGAGCGGTGTGCAGGGCTGTGTCGAACGCCTTCTGGCTGGGCTGGGGCGTATGCGCAAAATCTCCGAAGATCGAACCGCGATGACGGGCCAGCCCTTCCAGATCGATCACCTGCTCGCCCTGCGCCGCGAGGGCCTTGAGAATGGCGGTCTTGGCCGTGCCCGTCTGCCCGTCGATCAACACGACGGGCAGGGGCGCGTCGTCCTCCAGCGCGGCGACTACCTGCTGCCGCCAGGTGCGGTATCCGCCCGCGACAAGGCTCACCTTCCAGCCCACCGAGGTCAGAACCAGCCCCATGGATTCCGAGCGCATACCGCCGCGCCAGCAATAGATCAGCGGCTTGAACACCTTGGGCCGGTCCGCCAGCGCCGTCTCGAGGTGGCGGGCAATATTGCGCGAAACCAGAGCGGCCCCCATGCGCCGCGCCTCGAAAACGGAGACCTGCGTGTAATGGGTGCCGATGCGGGCGCGTTCCTCATCGTCGAGAACCGGCAGGTTGATGGCGCCGGGCAGATGGTCTTCCGCAAATTCCGACGGCGAACGCACATCGATGACGGCATCGAAACGTTCCAATCCGGCCGCGGATAGGTCATCTGTGTAGACAAGGTGTGGCATGGGGGCCGGTCTCCTGATCCGCCGGCAGCTTAGCGAAAACGGAGTGTGAGAGGACGATGGATGACACACGGGACATACGCCTGACATCGCTGGCCCATGGCGGGGGATGCGGCTGCAAGCTGGACCCGGGCGTGCTAACCGAAATTCTGGGAGCACCCTCGGGTTATCCCATGCCGGCAGAGCTTCTGGTCGATGCCGCCACGCGTGACGATGCCGCGGTCTGGCAGGTGAATGCCGAAACGGCGCTGGTGGCGACGACCGACTTCTTTACCCCCATCGTCGACGACCCCCGCGATTTTGGCCGTATCGCCGCAACCAATGCGCTGTCGGACATCTATGCCATGGGGGCGGGCCCGATCTTCTGCCTCGCCATTGTCGGCATGCCGGTCAACAAACTGCCGCACGAGACGGTGCGGGCCATACTCGAGGGTGGCCGGTCCGTGGCCGAGATCGCCGGTGCGCCGATCGCAGGCGGACATTCCATTGATGCGGCCGAACCGATCTATGGCCTGGTCGCATTGGGCGTGATGCATCCTGAGCGGTTGCTCACCAATGCAGGCGCCAGGGCCGGGGACGTGCTGATCCTGGGCAAGCCGCTGGGCATCGGTATCTACTCCGCAGCCCTGAAGAAGGGAGAGCTGCCGGCGGAGGCCTATTCGGAGATGATTGCCTCGACGACCAGGCTGAATACGCCCGGCGCCGCACTGGCCGGAATGGCGGGCGTTCACGCAGTGACGGATGTGACCGGATTCGGCCTGTTGGGGCACGCCTCCGAGATGGCGCAGGGCAGCGGGGTTCGCGCAGTGATTGAGCGCGACAAGGTACCGGTTTTCGAGACGGCACGGCGATTGGCCGGTGCAGGCTTCAAGACCGGGGCCTCGGGACGCAACTGGAATGCTGTCGAACACCGGGTGACGGCGCCCGGCCTGGATGAAACAGAAAGGGCGCTGCTGTGCGACCCGCAGACCTCGGGCGGGCTCCTGGTCTCATGTGCGCCAGACGCGGCCGAGGCCGTATTGGCGGTGTTTCGCGAGCATGGCCATGATGCGGCTGCGACGATCGGGCATGTCGAGACGGGGCGTGGCGTTTCGGTGGCGTAGGTCTTGGGCGGCGCCGGCACGCCGCCCCTCACGCGCTTGGCGGCCGCTCGAACTTTATCAAGGAGACGGGGGTTCATCGCCGGGAAACCGCGCTTCGACTTCGAAGATCTCGTCGGCGAGGCTGAAGGCCTCCATGAAATCGGCGATCGAGGTGAAGGTGGCGATGTGAACCGGGCCCTCATGATCGTCGAAACGGATGCGCCGGTCGAACCATCGGGCCGTCAGGCGCTGCCACCAGCCGATACGCAACTCGGTAGGCGAGAAATAGGCGGCCAGATTGACCTTGATCTGCATCCGGTCCGTGCGCAGCCACGCAGCAGATGCGACAACATCGAGCAGGAACTCGGTGCAGTTCTGGAAACGCAGGTCTGTCGGGTTTGACAGAAGCGAATAGGCTGGCTGGTGCAGCGCGTCGTAGGTGTCCGAGGCAATGACGTCGAGAACGCGCACCTGCATTTGCGGGGTCGGCACGATAACACCGGCCTGCCCAACGGCATCGCCACGGGTGAAATCGAGCGGCCAGTCCTGAACCAGGCGGGACCGCCCGGTATCCTCTTCGTCATGATAGAGATTGTAGACGGCGTAACCGTATACCGTTTCGCCGTCGACGGTCTCGATCGGGCCGTAGACCCAGAAGGCCCCATGAGTATAGCGGATTCCGTCGGGCAGGTCCGCGCGCGGCCGGCCGGAGCGGAAGACCAGGGCAACATAGGCTCCGCGCTGTGCCAGTTCGCGCTCGATCTGTTTGGAGAAATCCGCCGCCTCGGCCAGTGTGAACCGGTCGACCGGCCGGCGGTCGCTCTCCGCTCCCGCCGGTTGGGCCAGACACGCAACGAGGATCAAACACGCAATGAGGCGGAGCATCAGTCCTCGTCCGGTTGTGCCGCCCTGTCGACAATGACCGCTTCGTCCAGATTGAGCGGGGCGTGGCGCCTGCTCGGGCCGGCATCCCCATCGTGACGTGTATGGTAGGCGCGTGCCATTTGCTGGGCCTGATGGGCGTGATGCCGCTGGCGCGCCAATCGGGCCGGTTCCGCTGCCGGCGCCGTGGTGTCGCGGCGTTCTTCGGCTTCGGTCCCGTCGGCCTGTGCCGTCCGGAAGGTCTGGGCGTCGGCCGTGCCGGTAAAAAACGCCAGCGTTAGGGAGGAGAGAAGAAGAATGCGCATGCTCGCCCTGTGGTTAACGGGTCGTTAGCAGCAGGCTAGCACGCGATGGTGCGAAACCGGGAGGGAAAAATCGCCTCGTGGGGGAAGTGTCAGCCGGCGGGTTTGAAATCCATGAAGCTTTCCGGCGCGACCCACGTGCCGGGATAGTGTGTGTTGGCCCATTCGCACATTGCCACCAGTAGCGGGTGCAATCCGGCGCCCTTGCGTGTCAGCACATAGTCGAAACGGCGCGGGCGGGTCTGATAGAGCCGCCGTTCGACAAGCCCCGCCTGCTCCATCTTGCCCAAGCGGTCGGCCAGAATATTCGTCGTGATCCGCTCCGGAGAACTCAGAAACTCGGAATAGCGGCGCTTGCCGTTCACGAGGTCGCGCAGGATCACCAGGGTCCACTTGTCGCCGACAATCTCCAGCGTCGTGGCGATAGGACAACCCGATCTGTGTTCACCCATGGTCATACGAACTCCATGTAACTTGTGACTTGCAATTTACAAGTCATAGGTTAACGTCCTCTCTACCGATGCGAGGAGGATACCATGGCCGGGATTTCGGGACGCTGTCTGTGCGGCGAGGTGAGTTATACAAGTGAGGCTGCGCCGCAGATGGCTGCGCACTGTTATTGCGTGGATTGCCGCAAATCGAGCGGGACCGGACACTGTACCCATGTCGTGCTGGACGAGGCGAGCTTTTCACTCAAAGGAGAACCCCGGTTCTACGACCGGCCGACCGACAGTGGAAACAATGTCAGCCGCGGCTTCTGTCCAACCTGCGGCAGCGCAGTCTATTCGACCAATTCGTCCATGCCGGGCATGGTTTTCGTGCGCGCGTCCAGCCTGGACGATCCCGATACCATTCAGCCCGCCATGTCGGTGTATGCCAGCCGGGCGCCGTCCTGGGATCCGGTGAATCCGGACCTGCCGTCCTTTCCGGAAATGCCGCAGGGCCGCCCCTAACAAGCCATGGCCGGTCCGGAGCTTAGAGCGCGAACGTTCCGACGATGGGGATGTGATCGGAAGCCTTCGGCTTGCCGCGGGTGGCGCGCTGGATATCCACGCCTTCCAGACGGTCGGCGGCCTGGGGTGAGCAAAGCAGATGGTCGATGCGGATGCCGTGACCCTTCTGCCAGCGCCCGGCCTGATAGTCGTAGAACGTGTACTGGTGGCCGCGCCCGTCCACCTGTTCGAAGGCCTCGGTATAGCCCAGCCACTTCAGCGCCCTGAATGCAGCGCGCGTTTGTGGCAGGGCGAGGGCGTCTTTCTCCCACTCGGCCATGTCCCAGCAATCGCTGTCGCGGGGAATGCAATTGTAGTCACCGGCGAGAATTGTGGGTTCCTCATAGGCCAGCAGGCGGCCGGCGTGGGCATACAGCCGCTCCATCCAGGCCAGCTTGTAATCGTATTTCGGCCCCGGTGCGGGATTGCCGTTGGGCAGGTAGATCGACGCAACGCGCACCGGGCCGGTCTCCGCGGAGATCACGGCCTCGAGATATCGCGCCTGCTCGTCCTCGTCGTCGCCCGGCAGTCGCGCCTGCACATCCTCTATGGGATGGCGCGAGAGGATGGCGACGCCGTTATAGGTCTTCTGCCCGTGCGCTTCGATATTGTAGCCAAGCCGCTCGATCTCCTCGCGCGGGAAGGCCTCATCCACGGTCTTGATCTCCTGCAGGCAGGCCACGTCCGGCTTGGCGTCTTCCAGCCATTCGATCACATTGGGCAGGCGGGCCTTGATCGAATTGACGTTCCAGGAGGCTACGGTCAGGGTCATGACGGATATCGGTCTCGCTGCGGCAGGGTGGCAGCTTAAGCCGTTTCGCGGGCGAGAAAAGCGGGGAGGGCGGTCGGTCATGCAAAGGAAAGGCGCGGGCCGGTGATGTCAGATACTGCGAAACCCGCGCTGATCTGGCTCATCCTGGCGTCGGTCGCTGTAGCGGGATTCGGCGTGGTAACGGCCGGCCTTTGGATCCCCGCGATCATGATGTTCGATGCGCCCGGGTCGACAGAGCAGCCGGCATTGGTCGCCTTCGCCGTCTATTCGGCTTCCGGTCCCGTCGCCTCGGCGATCGCGCTGCTGGCCGGATGGTGGCGCGCGGCCTTGGGGCGGCGCTTCTCTGCACTGAAATGGATGGTGGCCATCCCGATCGTGTGGCTGGTCGGCCTGTTGGGCTGGTTCGCGGCGATATCGGCCTTGTGCGGCGGGCAGTTCGACTGCCGGGTCTAGAACCCCTCGAACACCGCGAACTCGTTCACCGGAACGCGCTGCGCGCGCAGCGTGTTCACGGGTGCGTCGGGGTCGGCCTGGCCCAGCGCCATGCCGCACCAGATCCGCTGCTCCTCCGGCAGGCCGAGCGTGGCGGCCACGGTCTTGTGGCGTGTCATCCAGGCTTCCTGGGCGCAGGTCGCCAGCCCCTTTTCCTCGGCGGCAAGCATGAACGCCATGATGAACATGCCCAGATGGCCCCATTGATTGGGATTCATGCGGGCGTCCAGGCTGAAGAAGAGCCCGACGGGCGCCCCGAAGAAATCGAAATTGCGCAGCACCTGGTTGAGGCGGCCGGCCTTGTCCTCGCGCGGGATGCCGAGGATCTCGTACATCTGCTCGCCCAGTTCGAAGCGGCGCGTGCGATAGGGGTCCCACAGCCTGGGCGGATAGGCGCCGAATTCGCTCTCATCCTCGAAGGGCGCCGCCTCCAGCCGTTCGCGCACGGCGTCGATCACGCGCCGGCGCGCCTCGCCGGCAACGACATGCACATGCCAGGGCTGGAGATTGCCGCCGGACGCGGCCCGGCGTGCGGTATCCAGAAGATCGCGGACCGTGTCTTCACCGACAGGTGTGTCGAGAAAGGCGCGTGTTGAAATGCGGCGCTGCAGCGCCTCGCTCACCGTAACGGTCATGACTGTCCCCGATTCCCTTGCGGCCAGCATGGAAGCCGGAGACGGCCCGATCAACTCTGTTACGCCGGTGCCGGCCGGGACCGGTAATGCAGGGCCAGGGTGCCATTCTCGAAGGCGTGGTGGCGCTCCAAGGTCAGACCGCACGGCGAATCCATCGTCTCGAAAAGCCGGCGCCCCCTGCCGAGCAGGACGGGAAAGACGAGGAAACGGAATGCGTCGACCATGCCCGCCGCGGTCAGGCCGCGCACGACCTGACCGCTGCCGATCACCATCAGATCGCCGGTCGCGGCGGTTTGCCGCGCTTTCAGCGCCGTGAGCGGATCGCGTCCCAGATGCTCGGAATTGTCCCAGGCGGACGTGTCCGGATTGGACGACACGACCAGCTTGGTCCGCCCGTTCATGTCGTCGACGAGAGGCTCGCCGGCTGCCGCCGGAGTGGGCCAGTAGCCGGCCAGCGAGTCGAACGTTCGCCGCCCCATGACGAAGGCCTCGACCGTCCTGTACTGGTCGGCGATGTCAGCCTCCATGGTCGGCAGGAACCCCGACTGGACGAAGTCCATCTCGTGGCCGGGCGGGCCTTCGAAAAAGCCATCCAGGGACAGGAAGGTGTAGACGATCAGGGACGCCATGATGGTCAGACTTCGAACAGCGGATCGAAACCGCCATAGATGACGCGCTGGCCGTCGAAGGGCATGGGTGTGTTGGACGGGTCGAACTGGGGATCGGACATCATCGCCTCGAAGGCCCTGTCGCTCTCGGCCTTGGACGGCCAGACGATCCAGGAGAAGACGACGGTCTCGTCGTCCTTTTTCTTCACGGCCATGGGCAGGGAGGTGACCTTGCCGTCGGGCACGTCGTGGCCCCAGGCCTCGACCACGCTCAGCGCGCCGTGGGATTTGAAGAAGTCGGCGGCCTTGCGGGCGAAGGCGGCATAGACGTCGCGGTCCTTGGTCGGCACCGGGGCGATGAAACCGTTGATATAGCTCATGTGGGAAATCCTTGTGTTGGAAGGGTGGGAGGCTGAAGGCCGGAGTCAGGCGTCGGCCGTGTCGGGCGTGCCCTGCAGCGCGGCTTCGACATCCATCCAGGCCAGTTCCCAGATATGGCCGTCCGGGTCGGCGCAGCTCCGGCCGTACATGAAGCCGAGATCCTGTTTCGGGCCGGGATCGATCCGGCCGCCCGCCTTGCCTGCCCTGTCCACGGTGGCATCGACATCGGCCCGGCTCTCGCGCGACAGGCAGTTGAGTACCTGGGCGTGGGTGGTGGCGTCGACGATCGTCCGGTCGGTGAAGTCGGCGAACCGGGCATGGGTGAGCAGCATCACATTGATCGCCTCCGAGAAGCGCATCATGGCTGCGGTTCCGTCGCAGAACCGGGAGTCCTTGACGGCACCGATCGCTTCGTAGAAGGCGATGGACCGGTCGAGATTTCTGACGGGCAGGTTGACGAATATCATCTGGGTCATTGTGCGATCCTCTTCGGGGTCCGGCGTGTCTTGGCGATTCTGTCGAAGCGAGTTATAAAAAGCAACTATGAAGTTAAAAAAAATAACACAAAATAGGCGGGACGCCTTCGAGGGACCGCCGCGGCGTTATGACGACGCCTGTGCGGCTGCGCACGCGATGGAGATTCTCGGCGAGCGCTGGGCGCTTCTGGTGGTGCGCGAACTGCATACCGGTCCGAAACGCTTCACCGACATCAAGGCGGCCCTGCCAGGGATCAGTTCGAACATCCTCACCCAGCGCCTGGAGGGGCTGGAGCTGACGGGGATTGTATGCAGGCGGGTCTTGCCGCCACCGGCGGCGTCGACGGTTTACGATCTGACCGAATGGGGCTTGCAGAGCGCACCGGTCCTGATGGAGCTGGGCCGGTGGGCGGCGCGTTCGCCCTGGCTGCACGGCACGCATTTTTCGCCCGCCTCCTTCATGCTCTCGCTTCGCACCATGTTCGATCCGCACAGCGCGAAGGGCGTGGCGGGGCAGATCGACTTCCAGCTTGGCGATACCCGGCTGACATCCCGCATCGGCAATGGGCAGATCGAGATCGTGCCGGGGGAGGGGGCAAGCCCCGATCTGGTGCTGTCAGGCCCGGCCGAGGCGGTGGGCAGCTTCATCTATGGCGGTGTGCCGCTGGCCCAGCTGGAGACGGAGGGCGTAGTCACGGTCGCCGGCGACCGCGGCCTGGCCGACGTCCTGCCGGGTTGTTTTCCGCTGCCGGAGACGGCGGAAAAGCCGGACGGCTAGATCGAAAAACTTGTCCCGCAGCCACAGGCGGCGGTGGCGTTGGGATTGTGGATCTGGAAAGAGGCGCCGATCAGTTCGTCGACATAATCGATCTCCGAGCCTTCCAGGAAGGGCAGGGAGGCCTCGTCGATAACGACTTTGGCACCGTCGCGCTCGATCACCATATCGTCCGCATTGACGGTGGAATCGAGATCGAACTTGTAGGAAAAGCCGGAGCAACCGCCGCCTTCGACACCGACGCGGAGCAGCGTGCCCGCGGCCTGGGCGGCGAGGATGGTGTTGATCTGTTTGGCCGCTGAGGCCGAGAGTGTCACATTAACCGTCATGGCAGACCCGTCCGGGGGCGTTTCCGTTTGCGCGCTCTTCCCGTATATGGACCGCCTGACGCGCCGATGAAAGGCCTTGACCACATGACGATTGCGGCCATCGACCGTTCCCGTGCTGCCTATGCCTGCCATCCATCCCGGTCGCGGGGGCGGCGTTTTGCCCAGCCCGACAGCGAAATGCGCAACGCTTTCCAGCGCGATCGCGACCGGATCATCCATTCCGCCGCCTTCCGCCGGCTGAAGGAAAAGACCCAGGTCTTTGTGGCGCATGAGGGCGATCAATACCGCACCCGCCTGACCCACTCGCTGGAAGTGGCCCAGATCGCGCGCACTCTGGCGCGCACGCTGGATGCGGACGAGGACCTCGCCGAAGCCCTTGCCCTGGCCCATGATCTGGGGCATCCGCCCTTCGGGCATGAGGGCGAGCGCGTGCTGGCCCAGCGCATGAAGGATTTCGGCGGTTTCGACCACAATGCCCAGACCCTGCGCGTGGTGACCAAGCTGGAAGTGCGCTATCCGGAGTTCGAAGGACTGAACCTGACCTGGGAAACGCTCGAAGGCGTGGTCAAGCACAATGGTCCGCTGCTGGCGAACGGTGCGCGGGAAGAGGATCTCGCCTGGGCTTTCACGGCTTATGATGGCTGGCGCGATCTGGAGCTCGACACGCATGCCGGGCTGGAGGCCCAGATCGCCGCGATTTCCGACGATATCGCCTATAACAACCACGATATCGACGACGGGTTGCGTTCGGGGCTTCTGGAACTGGAGCCGTTGCTGGAGCTGCCGCTGGTGGGCGAGATTTTCCGCCGCGTGGAAGAGCGCTGGCCCGGGCTCAACCGCAACATCCTGATCCACGAAGCGGTGCGCGATCTTATCGGGGTGATGGTGGGGGACGTTCTGGAAGAGACGCGCCGCCGGCTGGACGAGGCCCGGCCCGACAGCGCCGAAGCGGTTCGCGCGCTCGACAGTCCGGTCGTGGCCTTTTCCGAGGAAATGACGCTGCATCTGGCCGCCCTGCGCCGCCACCTGTTCGCCCACATGTACCGGCACTACAAGGTCAACCGGATGATGAGCCAGGCCGGGCGGGTGATGCGCGATCTGTTCGACCTCTATCTGAACGACCCCGGCGTGCTGCCCACCGGGGTGCAGGCCGGCATGCGCGGCGCCGGCACGGCGGAATCGGCGCGGCACATCTGTGACTATATCGCCGGCATGACCGACCGTTTCGCCGTCGAGGAGCATCGCCGTCTGTTTACCGTTCAGGGATATTTCTAGCGGCAGACGGCATTGGGTTGACCTGCCGCATGAAACCGGCGGCCGGTCGGTGCTATCGTTATGGTGCGTCAGGCGATTCGCGTGGCGCTAAATGTGTGAGACGCCAGGACACGATGACGGATCAGGACGACGACGAGCGGATCGGAGCCTACGCGCCGCCCGCGGATGAATTCTCGACCTTCGATGCGCGCGAGGAAGACGCGCGCCGCGGCCCACTCTTGCTGACGGCGGCTCTGGCGGTGTTCATCCTGTTCCTCGGCGTGGTCTGGAGTGCCTACAATCAGGGCCTGCGCGAAAGCGGCCGCGATGGCGCGCCGCGCCTGGTGCCCAATGAGGAGCCCTATCGCGAACGCCCCGCCGATCCGGGCGGCGAAGAAACACCCGACACCGATCTGGATGTCTACAACCGCCTGACCGGCGAGGATGAGGGCGGGGACGAGACCGTCTCCCTGCGCCCGGCCCCGGAGGAACCGCTGGAGGAAAGCCGTCCCGCCCTGCGCGTGGAAACGGTCGATGCCGACGATGCGGGAACGCCGCCGGAAGATACCGCGCGGGAGGCGTCGGATGTGACGCCGCGCCCGGCGCCGGCCCGCCCCGAACCGGAACCGGCGGCTACGGATCCGGACCCCGCCCCGGCCCGCGAGCCCGATCCGGCTCCGGCCGAGCCGGCCGCGCGCGATGCGGTGCCCGCGGTCGACCTGTCGGGTGACTGGGTGGTCCAGATTGCCTCCTTCCGCAGTGGAAGTGATGCCGAAGCGGCCTGGGTCGCCTTCCGGACCCGCTTCTCCGACATTGCCTCGGGTCTGGCACCGGATGTGGCACAGGTGGAAATCGCCAATCGCGGCACGTATCACCGCCTGCGCATCGCGGCCTTCGCCACGCGCGATGACGCCGTGGCCTTTTGCTCGACCCTGCAGTCGCGCGGGCAGGATTGCCTGGTGGCCCGGCGATGAGCGGTGTGACGGCGGCGATCTACGGGCTGGAAGGCACGACGCTGAGCCCTGAGGAGAAAGCCTTTTTCCGCGATGCGGACCCCTGGGGCTTCATCCTGTTTGCGCGCAATGTTGACGGCGTGCGCCAGTTGGCGCGGCTGACCATGGAGCTGCGCGACTGTGTTGGCCGGGATGCGCCGGTGCTGATCGATCAGGAAGGCGGACGCGTGGCGCGGCTGAGGCCGCCCACCTGGCGCAAGGCGCCGCCGGCCCAGCTGTTTGGCGATCTCTTCCTCAGGGATGAGGAGGCCGCAATCGAGGCGACCTGGCTTAATCATCGCCTGTTGGCGCACGAACTGCGCACGGTGGGAATCGATGTCGATTGCGCCCCTGTGGCCGATCTGCGTATTGCCGGAGCCGATGCCATCATCGGCGATCGCGCTCTCGGCGAAACGCCGGAGCCCATTATCCATCTCGGCCGCGCCGCCATGGACGGGCTGATGGCGGGCGGTGTGGCGCCGATCGTCAAGCATATACCCGGCCACGGCCGGGCCATGGCCGACAGTCATCTGGAATTGCCGGTCGTACCGGAAGAGCACGGCCTGCTGTCGGAGACCGATTTTGCCCCGTTCAAGGGTCTGAGCGACGCCCCGATGGCGATGACAGCACACATCGTCTACGCCGATATCGACGGTGACCATCCCGCGACCCAGTCGGCCGAGGTGATCGGCAGGATCATTCGCGGCGAGATCGGGTTTGACGGCCTGTTGATGACCGATGATCTGTCGATGAAAGCGCTGACCGGCTCGTTCCGGGAACGCGGCGAGCGGTCGCTGTCGGCAGGATGTGATATGCTGCTGCACTGCAATGGCGACAGGGCCGAGATGGCGGCGGTTGCGGAAGGGGCCGCACGGCTGGACGGCCGGCGCCTGGACCGGGCCCTGGCGGCCGAGTCCGCGCGCGCGCGTATCGAAGATTTCGACCCGGCCGAGGCCGAATCGCGGCTCAATGATCTCTTGGTGCCGGTTGCCGGCTAGCCGGCGGTCAGATCGGAGCACGGATTGAGCGAAGATTTCGAGGAAGACGTCCGGTTCGAGGCCGCCGAAGAGGCGGAGGCCGATGCCCTGATCGTCGATCTCGACGGTTTCGAGGGCCCGCTCCACCTGCTGCTGGCGCTCGCGCGCAAGCGCAAGATCGATCTTGCCCGCATCTCCATTCTCGAGCTTGCCGAACAGTATCTGCAATTCATGGAGGCGGCGCGCCGGCGCCGGCTCGATCTGGCCGCCGACTATCTGGTGATGGCGGCCTGGCTGGCCTTCCTGAAGTCCAAACTTCTCCTGCCCAAACCGCCCAGGGACGACGAGGAACAGCCGGCTGAGATCATGGCGGCCGCACTGGCCTTCCGCCTGCGCCGGCTTGAAGCCATGCGGGCGGCCGGCGAGGCCCTGTTCGCCCGGCCGCTGCTCTATTCGGATGTGCACATGCGGGGCGAACCGGAGGGTGTGCGCTCGACACGGTCCGTCACCTACGAGGCCGATCTCCACGACCTTCTTTCCGCCTATGCCACACGCCGTGTTCGCCAGGTGCGGTCGAGCTACCGTCCGCCTGCGCCGCGAGTCTATGGCCTGGAAACTGCACGGGAACGTCTCGAGACGCTGATGCCCGAGGTGAGGGAGTGGTGCGAACTGGACAGCCTCTTGCCCGATAACGGGGAATTGGGGGCCGATCCGCCGCCCCTGCGTTCGGTGCGTGCAAGCTCGATGCTGGCCGCGCTTGAAATCACCAGGGAAGGCCACGCACGATTGCGCCAGCGCGAGGCCTATGCGCCGCTCTATGTTCGCGCAGCCGGGGAAGACGCGAAGCATGACTGACGATACCGACAGCAAGACGGACGATGCGATTTCCGATGCGATCGCGGCGCTGCGCGAACGTGCCAGCCACCAGGGCCCCTCGGCCCTGGCCGACGAGGAGGCGTCTCAGGCGCTTGGCGTCCATCTGGCCGTCAACACGGAGCGCCGCAATCTGCGTATTCTTGAAGCGCTCCTGTTTGCCGCCAGCGAGCCGCTGGACGAAGAGACGCTGATCGGCCGGCTGCCGCTGGAGGCGAATATCCAGCATCTCCTGGCCACACTGGCCGCCGAGTATGAAGAGCGCGGTGTGCGGCTGGTCGAGGTCGGTGGGCGCTGGCGGTTCGAAACCGCACCGGATCTGGCCGACGTGCTGACCGAAGTGCGCCAGGAACCGCGCAAGCTGTCCCAGGCGGCCCTGGAAACCCTGTCGATCATCGCCTACCACCAGCCCGTCACGCGTGCCGAGATCGAGGAAATCCGCGGCGTTGCGGTGTCCAGGGGCACGCTTGATTTACTGTTTGAATTGCGCTGGATCCGCCCGCGCGGCCGGCGCCGCACGCCGGGCCGGCCCGTGACCTACGGCACCACATCGCAATTCCTTGAATACTTTTCGCTGTCCACCATCGGGGACTTGCCGGGCATGGCCGACCTCAAGGCCGCCGGACTGCTGGATGCGCGCCTGCCGCCGGATTTCACTGTGCCGGATCCGGGCCGGTCGGAGGGACTGGATGGCGGTGAGGATCCGCTGGATGACGAAGAGGCCCACGCCTTTCATGTCGATTTCATGGACGGCGAGGACGACGGGCCTGACGGTGCGGCCTGACCCGCGCGGTGAGATCAATTGCCGACGGCCCTGATTGACGGGTTGGACGCCGCGCGGCAAACGCAGTAGATCAAGAGATGTTCTAGATAGACGGAGAAGCCAAATGGCTCCGGGTATGTGGCAAATCCTGCTGGTAGTACTGCTCGCCGTGCTGTTGTTCGGCGGCCGCGGCAAGATTGCCTCCGTCATGGGCGATTTCGCCAAGGGCATCACGAGTTTCCGCAAGGGCCTCAAGGACGAGGACGGGAGCGAGGGCGCGTCTTCCGACGATGCGGCCGCGCTCGGTTCCGAGACCCGCGACGACGAAAAGACCGGGAGCTAGGCGATGAGCCCCGGCATCGGCATGCCGGAACTGCTGGTGGTACTGGTCCTGGCGCTTGTGGTCGTCGGACCGCGTCAGCTGCCCGTCATGATGCGCAAGGTCGGCCAGATCATGAATCAGGCCCGCGCCATGGCGAAGGAATTCCAGCATTCTTTCGACGAGATCGGCCGCGAGACGGAACTGTCTGAATTGCGCAAGGAAATCGAGGCCCTGAAGAAGGGCAATCCGGTCGAGGAAATCCGCGGCGAGCTCGACAAGGCGGCCTTCGAGGCCGGCCATGGCGGCGGGACGGTGCAGGAATCCAAACCGGTGGGGTCTGAAACCGGCAAGGCGGCCAGCCTGCCGCACCGGGGTGGCGAGTAGGCGGTATGGCCCAGATCACGCATGACGAGGACGAGGTCGAGGCCAGCCGTGCCCCGCTGATCGATCACCTGATCGAGCTGCGCCAGCGTCTCATCGTCGTCATTGCCTTCCTTACGGCAGCTTTCGTGATCTGTTTCGTCTTTTCAGGTCAGCTCTACCAGCTGCTTTTGATTCCCTACCGTGATGCCGCAGCCGCCATTCGGGGCGTGCCGGTGGAGGAGCTGGATCTGACGGCGAATTTCTTCGCGCCGCTGGAGTTCTTCTTCGTCAGGCTGAAACTCTCGCTGGTCGGAGCGATCATCGTGATCTTTCCGGTCATCGCCTGGCAGGTCTACGGCTTTGTGGCGCCGGGGCTCTACAAGAACGAGCGCGGGGCCTTTGCGCCCTTCCTGGCGATGTCCCCCATCCTGTTCGGCGCAGGCGTGGGCTTTGTCTACTACTTCGTCCTGCCCATGGTGATGCGCTTCTCCCTGGGCCAGGAACAGGTGCCCGAACTGGCGGGGACGCGGATCGAGCTTCTGCTCAATGTCTCCGACTACATGAATCTCATCACCACCTTGATGCTGGTCTTCGGCGTATCCTTCCAGATGCCGGTATTTCTGATGCTGCTTGCCAAGGCGGGTATCCTGCGCGGGGAAACCCTCCTGAAGGGCTGGCGTTTCGCCGTGGTCGGTATCGCGCTGTTTGCTGCCTTCGCCACACCGCCCGATCCGGTGAGCCAGATCATGCTCGGCGGAGCGCTGCTGCTGCTCTACTTCCTCTCCATCGGCGGCATGAGGCTGATGGAGCCGAAGGACGAGCCGGACGAGACCTCCTGATCCGGTTTACGCCGCGCGCGGGCGCGGCTATAGCCGCCTTCTCCCATTCCTCCTGATCCTCCACCGGTTCCGCCATGCACGATATCAAGCTTATCCGCGACAATCCCGAAGCGTTCGACAAGGGCCTGGCCCTGCGCGGAATGGAAGCGCAGTCCGCCACACTGCTGGACCTGGATGCCCAGCGCCGGGAAGCTGTCACACGCCAGCAGGAGGCCGAGACCGAGCGCAACGCCCTGTCCAAACAGATCGGCAAGGCCAAGGCCACGGGTGACGAGGCCGAATTCAACCGCCTGCGCGGCGAGGTCGACCGGCTGAAGACAGTGCTGGAAGAGGCGGGGCAGCAGGCGCGCCATTTCGAGGAAACGCTGAACCAGCACCTGGCCGCGCTGCCCAACCTGCCGGAAGCCGGCATTCCGCAGGGCCAGGACGAGACGCAGAACGAGGAAGTGCGCCGCTGGGGCGAGGCGCGGGCTTTCGACTTCGAGCCGAGGGACCATGTCGATCTGGGCGAGGGGCTCGGCCAGATGGATTTCGAGAAGGCGGCGGCCATCTCCGGCGCCCGTTTTGTGGCGCTGAAAGGCGGCCTGGCGCGGCTGGAGCGGGCGCTGGCGCAGTTCATGCTGGACCTGCACACCGGCGAGCATGACTATACCGAAGTCTCGCCGCCCTACATGGTGCGCGACGAAGCGATGTTCGGGACGGGGCAGTTGCCCAAATTCGCCGACGACCTGTTCCGTACCACCGACCATCGCTGGCTGATCCCCACCGCGGAAGTGCCGCTGACCAATCTCGCTCGCGACGCCATCCATGCCGAAGACGCGCTGCCGATGCGCTTTACCGCACACACACCCTGCTTCCGCGCCGAAGCCGGTTCCGCTGGGCGGGATACGCGCGGCATGATCCGCATGCACCAGTTCCACAAGGTGGAAATGGTCTCCATCGTGGCACCGGATGAAAGCGCGGCCGAACTTGACCGCATGACGGGCTGTGCCGAGAAGGTCCTCCAGCTGCTGGAACTGCCCTACCGTGTGATGCTGTTGTGCACCGGCGACATGGGCTTTTCCGCCAAGCGGACCTACGACCTGGAAGTCTGGCTGCCCAGCCAGCAGGGATATCGCGAGATTTCCTCCTGCTCGAACTGCGGCGATTTCCAGGCCCGGCGCATGAATGCCCGTTTCCGCAAGGACGGCGAAAAGCGTCCGGCTTTCCTGCACACGCTGAACGGTTCCGGTGTTGCCACTGGCCGCGCCCTTCTGGCGGTGATGGAAAACCACCAGAATGAGGATGGTTCGATCACCGTACCCGAGGTGCTGCGTCCCTATATGGCAGGGATGGAGCGGATCGGGGACTGATCCGGTCGTGGCCGGTCGTCAACGCGATACCATCGCATCGGCCGGCTTTCGCTTTGCGGCGGAACTGATCGCCTGGATCGCCGGCCCGTGGGCTGTGGCCGTGCATGTTTCACCCGTCGCGGCGGTACCGGTCCTGATCGTGCTGGTGGCGCTGCCGGCCGTGTTCTCGACGCCGGGCGACAAGCGCCAGGTGCTCGTCCCGGTGCCGGGGCGTGTGCGCATCCCGATCGAACTCCTGCTCTACACCGTGGCGGCAGTCGCACCGTGGTTCGCCTGGTCCGATTGGGCGGGGTGGGCGTGTCTTGCCGTGGTCGCCGCGGGTCTTGGCTTCGGCATTCCCCGATTTCGTTGGCTGCGGGAGCGCTGAGCGGACGTCCTAGCGCTTGGCCGTGTTGGCCCGCAGCCAGGGTTCGAGCTTTTCGAACCGGAACTCACCGGCTTCGTAGAGCGGCAGGATGAAGTCGAGAGCCTCGTCCTTTCCGGCCGTCAGCCGGAGGTTGTTCAGGCCAAGAAAGATCACAGTTGCGGCAAGGGCTGTCCGCTTGTTCCCATCGATGAAAGGGTGGTTCTGGGACAGGCTTTCCCACAGCGCGGCGGCTTCTTCGATGACGTCTCGATAATAGCCCGAGCGGGGACGATGCAATGCGGCATCCAGTTGCCCCGGATCGCGCAAGCCCGCCGATCCTCCGTAACGGTTGATCTGCAGGGCGTGGATGTCGAGAACGTCTTCGAGTTCGAGATAGGAGCGGCTCACTCGGCCAGCTTCCGGTAGACGTCGTCATACTGCGCCATCGACTCTTCATGCAGGGCGAGAATGCGGGCCTTGCGATCAGACGTTTTGCGGGTTTCGATCAGATTGCCGATTGCTTCTTCGACCAAGGTCTGGATTTGCCGGCCTTCCGCCTTGGCTAAATTGCGAAGATCGGCCAGCAATGCACTGTCGATTTGTGTCGCAAACTTCTCGCGGGACTTATTCATGCCGGGCTCCATGCGTTGGCGGAAGCGTATCATGAAATTTCTTGATACTGCAAACTGGCGGATACCGTTTACGGGAAATTACGCGTCCAACTGGGATGCGTGGGCTGGCAGCGTTGCCGATTTCGTCTAGAAGCATGCGCTCGCCAGTCTCCCGACAGCAAGGACATCCGGCCCATGATCCCCGACAATCCGCGCATCCTTCTCACCAATGACGACGGCATCCGCGCCCACGGCCTGAAAGTGCTGGAGAGGATCGCGCGGCAATTGTCCGATGATGTGTGGGTCGTGGCACCGGCGGAGGAGCAATCGGGCGCCGGACGCTCGCTGACACTGCACTCGCCGCTCCGGGTCCGGAAATTCGACGAGCGCAAGTTCTCCATCACCGGCACGCCGACCGATTGCGTTCTGATGGGCGTGCAGGACCTCATCCCCGGCAAGAAGCCCGACCTTGTGCTCTCGGGCGTCAATCGCGGTCAGAATATCGCCGAGGACGTGACCTTTTCCGGTACCGTCGCCGGCGCGATGCAGGGCATGCAGCTGGGCATCCCGTCCGCCGCCCTGTCCCAGGCCTACGGGTTCGGAAAGGATGATCCGATCGAGTGGGAAACGGCCGAGCTCTACGGTGCCCCGATCCTGCGCCGCCTGTTCGACCTGAAATGGCCCGAGGACGTGCTGATCAACATCAATTTCCCGGACCGCAAGCCGGAGGATGTCACCGAGGTCGAAGTCACCCGCCAGGGCCGGCGCGACCAGCACATCCTGCACGCCGAACACCGCACCGATCCACGCGGAGTGGATTATTACTGGCTGGCATTCAAGGGCATCCTGTCCAATCCGCCCGAGGGTGTGGACCTGAAGGCCATCTATGAGGGCAAGATTTCCGTCACCCCCCTTCACATGGACCTCACCCACGGCGAAACTCTGGGCAATCTGAAACGCATGCTGGGCGGCGTCCCGCCCAAGCAATGAGAAAGCCAAGGCGATGAAACTCCCCGACCCGCGCATGATCCAGCTCGTTATGAGCCTGCGCGGCGGCGGTGTGACCGATGCGAAGGTGATGGGCGCCATCGAGCGCACGCCGCGTCACCTCTTCGTGCCACAGCGCTTCGGTGACCAGGCCTATGACGACCGCGCCCTGCCGATCGATTGCGGCCAGACCATCTCCCAGCCCCTGATCGTCGCCCTCATGACGCAGGCGCTGAAACTGGACGATCGTTGCAAGGTGCTCGAGATCGGTACCGGCTCCGGCTATCAGGCTGCTGTGCTCGCCCGGCTGGCGCGGCGGGTCTATACGGTTGAGCGCTATCGTACCCTGGCCAAGGAGGCGGAGGACCGCTTTCACGCGCTGCGCCTGACCAATATCGTCGCCCGGATCGGTGACGGCACGCAGGGCTGGCCGGAACAGGCGCCGTTCGACCGCATTATCCTCACGGCTTCCGCGCCGCAGCGTCCGGATGCAATCCTGGAACAGCTCAAGGAGGGCGGCATCGCCGTCGCTCCCGTCGACCGGGGACCGAAACAGGTGCTCGTGCGTTATATCCGGCAGGGCGGCGAGATATCCGAGACGGACCTTCTGGACGTCCGGTTCGTTCCGCTGGTGAAAGGCGAGGCCAGGGCGCTCTGACTGTCATGCGGACGGTGTTGCGTGCTAATCTGCGGCCATGGCGATCACACTTGAAATGCTGGATACGCCAGGCTTGGTGAAACTAGTGATCACCGGGCAGGCGAGCCGCATCGATCATGTCGTTCACATCAACCGGCTTGACGGAATGATCCGTTCCGGCCGGATGCGGGCCCTCCTGGTCGATGCGAGTGCGGCCGAACTTCTCGGCAAGGACAGTTTCTCGCACGAAGTCTGGGACGCATTGTTCACCGTGATCCGCGATATGCCGTTTGCCTACCTGCCGCCCAAGGGACACGAAACGCCCGAGCGGCGGGCCATGATCGACACGCTGGTCCGTGAATGGGACGGCCGCTACCGCGAATTCGACTCCTGCGATGCCGCGCTGGCCTGGTGCCGCGACATGCTCAGTGCGGGAGAATGAACCAGACTGCCCGGGTAGTTTCTTTGTCCCGGCGCTGGACGTCATCGCCTGTGCATCATTTAATATCGCACCGGGTCCGCATCCGGCAGCGCATGGCTAACCGGCGGTTAAGCCTTGGTATGGCTTGATGCAGCTCGATTTGTCGGCCGGAGTGCGTTGCCAGCGATGCGTGTGCCTACCCTGATCTGTCTCATAGCGGCTTTGAGCGCCGGCCTTGCGGCCTGCGCCTCGACGCCGCGCGAGCCGGCCCGGGTGGAAAACCGCTATCCCGGTGCGAACGTATCGGGCTCAAGCAGTCCGTCGCGGATCTCCCGCATGGATTGCGGCAACAGCTATACGGTCCGCCGCGGCGACACCCTCTCCGAGATCGCCGTACGCTGTGGTGTGGACATGGAAGAGCTGGCCTCGGCCAATTCGCTCTACCGGCCCTATGCGCTGAATGTGGGCCAGGTGCTTTCGATGCCGCGGCCGCCGGTGCATGTGGTCCAGCGTGGCGAAAATCTCTATCGCATCGGGCTGCGCTACGACGTGCCCTTCCAGCAGCTGGCGGCCCACAACGGCATTCGCCCGCCATACAATCTGGAAGTCGGTCAGCAGATCCGGCTGCCGCAGGGTGCGACCGTGGTCAATCTCGCCAGCCGCGACACGAGTGCGGGATCCGCTTCCACCTCGCGCGCGCCCACCCGCGAAACCTCGCCGCCACCTGCCCAGGCCGGGGCGCCCCGGTTCGACTGGCCGGTTCGCGGTGCCGTTCTGTCCAGTTTCGGCCGCAAGCCCGATGGCGGCCGCAATGACGGTATCAATATCGAAGCGCGGACCGGCGACAGTGTCCGGGCAGCTGCGCCGGGCCAGGTCGTCTATGCCGGCAGCGAATTGGCGGGCTATGGACAGCTCGTCCTCATCCGCCATACCGGCGGTTTCGTGACAGCCTACGCCCACAATTCCCGCCTCATGGTGCGCGAGGGCGACCAGGTGAGCCAGGGCCAGATGATCGCCGAAGCCGGTTCCAGCGGCTCGGTCGACCGTCCGCAGGTCCATTTCGAGATCCGCAACGGCGTCAATCCCGTCGACCCGATGAGCTATCTGCGCTGACACGCGGCATGACGCCCAACAGTCAGGCCTTGTTGCAACACAGGCCTGCGCCGATATAGTCCCGCGCAATTCTTTTTTGCGGCACGGGCGGCTCGGCTGATCCTGTGCCCCGGCTATTTGGGGTCTCGCTCAACATGGAAGCTTTTCTCGCCTCTCCGATTCCCATGCTCGTCCTCATGGGTCTCGTCTTCTATTTCCTGCTCATCCGCCCGCAGCAGAAGCGGATGAAAGAACACAAGGAAATGGTGGAAGGCCTCAAGCGCGGTGACGAAGTCGTCACACAGGGCGGTCTCATCGGCAAGGTGGCAAAGGTCGCCGACGAGGAAGTCACGGTCGAGCTGGCCGACGGCGTGAAGGTGCGCGTGGTGCGCCAGACCATTGCCTCGGTGCGCGGCCGTCCCGAGCCGAAGCCGGCCAACGACGCCAAGTCCGACTGATCTTTCGACCGTAGCTGAAAGGCCGCGCTGCCATGCTGTATTTCGGGCGCTGGAAACTGCTCGCCATTTTCGTGGTCATTCTGGCCGGGGTGCTCTATTCGCTGCCCAATTTCGTGCCGGAAGACGTGCGCTACGAGATCGACGAGGCGGCCGGTACAAGCGAGCCGCGCGGCATTTGGCGCTTTATTCCCTCGAGCACCGTCAATCTCGGCCTGGACCTCCAGGGCGGTTCCCACATCGCCTTCCAGGTCGACATGGACGAGGTACGCACGGCCCAGCTGGAGGGCCTGGCTGCGGATGCGCGCCAGACCCTGCGCAATGAACAGCTTCTGCCGCGTTCGGTCGCCGTGATCGGCGAAGAGGTTGTGGTGCTGTTGATCCGCGAGGAGCAGCGCGATCAGGCCTTCGAGAGCCTGCGCCAGCTCAACGGGCCCGTCACCACGGTTTCGGGTCAGCCCGGCCTGGCCCAGATGTACGACATGCGCCGTGATCCGGACGATCCCGGCGCCATTCGTATCGGTGTGACAGACGAACAGTTCGAGGCGATCAAGGAACGTACGCTGCGCCAGTCAATCACCGTGATCCGGCGCCGGATTGACGGTCTGGGCACGACAGACCCGACCATCGCCCGGTCCGGCGATGACCGTATTCTGGTGCAGGTGCCCGGCGCGGAAGACCCGCAGCAGATCATCGACCTGGTTGGCACCCAGGCCGCGCTCAGTTTCCATCTCGTCGACAATACGGTTGACCCGGGCCCCAACGGTCAGGCACGCGTGCCGCCTGGACGGACGATCTATCCCGTCGCCAATACCCAGCCTGTGCAGTACCTCGCGGTCGAGACACGGCAATTGCTGACCGGTGAAAACCTGACCAGTGCCAATGTGACCACGCATCCCAGCTATACCGGCCCGGTGGTCGGTTTCAGGCTGGATACGCAGGGCGCGCTGGTCTTCGGGGACATCACCACGAACAATCGCGGCCGCCAGTTTGCCATTGTTCTGGACGACGAGATCATTACCGCGCCGCGCATCAACGAGCCCATCCTGGGCGGTTCGGGTGTCATCGGCGGCGGATATACCTACGACACCGCATCCCAGCTGGTCATCCTGCTCAACGCCGGCGCCTTGCCCGCGACGCTGACGCCGGTCGAGCAGTACACCATTTCGGCCAGTCTCGGCCGGGACCAGATCGAGAGCGGCAAGCTGGCGATCATGATCGGCTTTGCTGCCGTGATCGTGTTCATGGTCGTCGCCTACGGGGTCTTCGGCGTATTCTCGGTGACCGCACTGCTCGTCAATGTAGTGCTGATCCTGGGTGGCCTGTCGGGCCTGGGGATGACGCTGACCCTGCCGGGCATTGCCGGTATCATCCTGACGATCGGTATGGCGGTGGACGCCAATGTGCTGATCTTCGAGCGCATCCGGGAAGAAGTCCAGCACGGCCGAACCCCGGCGAATGCGCTGCAGGCGGGTTACGAGCGCGCCCTGGCGGCCATCCTCGACGCCAATATCACGACCTTCATCGCTGCGGCCGTGCTGTTCATGCTCGGTGCCGGCCCCGTGCGCGGTTTTGCCGTGACGCTGGGTATCGGCATCGTCACGTCGGTGTTCACGGCCTTCGTCTTCTCGCGCCTCCTGGCGGTGCTGTGGCTGCGCGGCTTCAAGCCCAAACAGCTGCCGATTTAGGGGGAGGGACACGCCATGACTTTCGCACTTATAAAATACCTGCCGACCACGGCGAACGTACCCTTCATCCGCGGTCGCATGATCGCGCTGGGTTTCTCGGCGCTCCTGATCGCCTTTTCCCTGTTCGAATTTGCCTCGGTCGGGATCAATTTCGGCATCGATTTCCGTGGTGGTATCCAGACCGAGGTGGAAACCGGCGCGGAGACCACGACCGAAGATCTCCGCACAGTTGCCGCTGCCCTCAATCTGGGCGAACCGCGCATTCAGGAAGCGGGCAATCAGCTCCAGGAGAGCCGGACCTTCTTTGTTTCCCTGCCCCTGCAACCGGGAGAGGGCAATGAAGCGGAACTTGCCAACCAGGCGGCCCGTGAGGCGTTGGAGGCGGCGCTGACGGAGAATTTCGCCGATCTGACCGTGCGCGGCACCACCGTTATCGGCGGTGCAGTCTCGCAGGAATTGGTGGTGACCGGTTTCACGGCCATTGGCGTCGCGCTCTTTCTGATGCTGATCTACATCTGGTTCCGCTTCGAATGGCAGTATTCCCTGGGCGCCATTGTCGCCCTGATCCATGACGTCATTCTGACTGTGGGCATGTTCTCGGTCACCCAGATGACGTTCGACCTGGCGACGGTCGCCGCGATCCTGACCATTGTCGGCTATTCCATGAACGATACCGTCGTCGTGTATGATCGCATTCGCGAAAATCTGCGCAAATACAAGAAGATGCCGCTTTCCGAAGTGCTGAACCTGTCGATCAACGACACGCTGTCGCGCACCATCCTGACCTCGCTGACCACGCTGGCTGCGCTGATCTCGCTCTACATGATCGGCGGCGCCTCTCTGGAAGGTTTCGCCTTCGCCATGATCTGGGGCGTCCTGATCGGGACCTACTCCTCCATCTTCGTGGCGGCACCTATCCTTCTCTTCACCGAGGTGCAGCGCGAAGGCACTCAGCCCAGCTAGACAACCAGGGAACGAAGCCCCCTATCCTGAAACGCGAATTCCTGTAATTTTCCCCTGTGTAACAGAATCAAGCTGAACACAGGGGAGGGAATTCATGGCTGGAGTTCTGACTAATCTGCGCACGACGGTGATCGTGTCGCTTCTGCTCGCCGTGATTTATCTGGCGGCCTACGTACTTTCCGGGGCGATCACCGTCGGCCCGGCCTTCTGGCAGGCCCTGGCGCGCTGGACGCATGTCGTCTCGGGTATCATGTGGATCGGCCTGCTCTGGTATTTCAACTTTGTGCAGATCCCGAACATGCCGAACATCCCGGACGAGCAGAAACCGGCCATCGGCAAGGTGATCGCGCCGGCCGCGCTGTTCTGGTTCCGCTGGGGGGCGGCCTTCACCGTTCTCACCGGTCTGATCGTGGCCGGCCTGCGCGGCTATTCGCTGGAAGTCCTGTCGCTTGGGCTCCTGGCCGACACCTACACGCCGCAATATTCCTTCATCGGGATCGGCATGTGGCTGGCCATTATCATGGCGGCGAATGTCTGGTTCGTGATCTGGCCGAAGCAGAAAATCGCCCTGGGCATTGTCGAGGCGGACGCCGATGCCAAGCCGGCTGCGGCGCGTACGGCCATGCTGTTCTCGCGCACCAATACGCTGCTGTCCTTGCCCATGCTGATCGCGATGGCGATGGCACAGACCGTATTCGGCTGACCCTCCGAACAGGTCCGACAACAAGCAGGGCCCGCTATCCGGCGGGCCCTGCGACATGTCTGGGGGAACATGTGAGCCAGACGGGCAAGCGAACAGGGAGGGGCGCCCGTCTGTATAAAATGGAACGGCGGGGCCGGCACTTTCCGTCGCACCCGCCGCCGCTTTTTCAGTCGAAGGCGAAGCTGGCGTAGACCAGCGGACGAAAGACTGCGCCGGTGCGTGGATCGGGCCGGTGCTGAGAGGGCTGGATCTGGGTCAGGGCAACGGCGCTGACCCCGGTGGCCGGGCTGACGAAGAAATCCGTGTCGAAATATCCGCCCCAGCTGAAATCGCCGACAACACCGCGGGCTTGTTGGCCGTTCGCTGGTGCCAGGACCACATCGCCGCCATAGGCATAGGCCCGGCCCTCCCAGGCTTCACCGAGCTGTTCGGGCGTCGTATGGGGCCGCATCATCAACTCGACGGTCCCGGTTTCGAGAATACGCACTTCGCCCAGTGCGCCGCCATTGGCCAGCATCATCGCGAACCGGGCATAGTCGCGCGCCGTGGAGACCAGGCCGGCACCGCCGGATGCCCAGTCGGGCATGAACGCCTCGGGGTATTCCGTAAGGCTGCCATCCCCGGTGTGCACGTAGAGAGGGGACATCTCATCCTCGGAAAAGTCGACATCCTCGAAGAAGAATCCGGTCGACGTCATGCCGAGGGGCTCGAAGATTTCGGTTTCCAGATAATCCTCGAAGGCCATGCCCGAGGCCGCCTGCACGACCGCGCCGAGCACATCATTGGCATAGGAATAGATCCAGCGTTCACCCGGATCGGTATAAAGCGGGAGCGCCGCGAGCTGCTCCATGCGGGCATTCAGATCGCCTTCGCCGGAATAGAGCGAGTTGTCGATATAGAGCCGGCCGAGATCGGTTTCTCCATCGAAGATATAGCCCAGTCCCGCCGTATGGGTGAGCAGATGGTGCACGGTCATCGCCGTGTCCGGCTCGCGGGTCTGGATCTCGCTCGCCTCGTTGGCCATGGGGCTGACCGCGACGCGAACGTTGGCAAAGGCCGGAATATAGTCGCCAACAGGATCGTGTGGCGAAATGCGGCCGTCCTCGATCAGCGTCATCACGGCCACGGCGGTAACCGGTTTGGACATGGAAGCGATGCGCACCGGGCTGTCCACGGTGAATGCGTCGCCGGTCTCGATGTCGATCACACCGGCCTCGGCGATATACGCCACGTCCTCGCCTCGCGTGACGATGGCCGCATAGCCGGGACGGACGCCGTCTGCGACAAGAGCTTCGAAACGCGCATCGATCGCATCCAGCGCGGCTGGATCGAAGCCAAGTGCGCGCGGGTCGTCGACCGATTCGAGCGATTGGGCAAAGGCAGGCAGGCCGGTGGCGGCAAACGCCAGGACGGCCACAACGGAACGGTACGCCATGAATCTCCCCTCGGGATTTGTTATCGACCGAGGGGGAGGTTAGGGCGGGCTCGCGCACTTGGCGAGCCCGGAGCCAGGCCTACTGTGCCGCGGCGAGGTTCTCGGCGGCAAATTCCCAGTTCACCAGGTGTTCGAGGAAGGCCGAGATGTAGTCGGGACGGCGGTTCTGGAAGTCGAGATAATAGGCGTGTTCCCATACATCCATTGTCAGAAGCGGGGTGATGCCGGCCTCGGTCAGCGGTGTTTCCGCATTCAGCGTCTTGCGCACTTCCAGCTTGCCGTCCTTCAGCACCAGCCAGGCCCAGCCAGAGCCGAACTGGGTGGCGCCGGCCTTGGCGAAGGCGTCCTTGAACGCGTCGACGGAGCCGAAATCGCGATCGATCATTTCGGCCAGCTGGCCGGTCGGCTGGCCGCCCCCATTGGGCCGCATGGATTGCCAGTAAAAGGTGTGGTTCCAGATCTGGGCGGCATTGTTGAAGATGCCCTGCTGTTCCGGCTTCCCGGCGGTTTCGCGGATCACGTCTTCCAGCGATTTCGGTGCCAGCTCCGTCCCTTCGACCAGGCCGTTGAGGTTCTTCACATAGGCGGCGTGGTGCTTCCCGTGGTGGAATTCCAGTGTCTCAGACGAGATATGGGGAGCCAGCGCATCCTTGGCGTAGGGAAGATCGGGCAGGGTGAAAGCCATGAAAACCTCACATTGGACTGAAAGTGGGAAGGATAAAGGCCTTGCCGGCCATTGTTCGATGCCCGGACATATGGTGTGGGAGACGGCTCTGTCCACCGGTTAAGCACATGCCCGAGAACGATTTCGACACTTTGCTCAGATCCGCCGATCCGGATCGGCGTCTGGCCGCCCTGTTCGCCCCGCCCGACGTGCGGCAGCGGCTGTTCGCGCTCTATGCCTTCAACCAGGAGATCGGCAAGATCGCCGAGGCGACGTCCGAAGGTATGATCGGAGAGATGAAACTGACCTGGTGGCGCGAGGCGGTCGCCGATCTCTACCTGAGCGAACCGAAGATCCGCCGCCATGCGGTCACAGAAGGCCTGGCCGGATTGACGGACCGGCTCGCCGAGCCCGACCTGACGGCGCTGATCGCCGCGCGTTACGACGATATCGGGGCCCGGCCCTTTGCTTCGCTGGACGATGTTCTGGCCTATGTCGACGCGACGGCGGGACAGTTGATGCAATTGGCGCTCACGCTCTGCGAGGCCGAGTTGGATGCGGATGTCGTGCGTGCTGCCGGGCGGGCCTGGGGCCTGACCGGTCTGCTGCGTGCCTTTCCGGTGCGCGCCAAGATCGGCCGGGCGCCGGTGGGCGGTGACGATCTCGGCCGGGTGGGGGCGACGCCGGCCATGCTGGCCCAGGGGCTGGGTGAGGAGAAGGTCGCCGAGGCAATCAAACCGGTGCGCGACGCCGCGGAATCCGCTCTGACCGATCTCGACACGGCCGGGCCGCTGCCTGCTGAAACAGTGCCTGCGCTGGGCTATGCCCGGCTGGCACGGGGCTATCTGGACCGGCTTCCCGGGAAGCCCTACCAGCTTGCGCCGGAGCGGCCGCTGCTGCCGCGCCAGCTGCGCCTGACCTGGCTGTCGCTGACTGGCCGGTGACATTTTCTTTTACAGGACTAGAGTTGAAGCTGGGGCCCGGATCGCGCATCACGGCCCGTCAAGAAGAATCGATCAGGGAGACGACGTCATGTTCCACGCGCTCATCACCGGCGCCAATCGCGGTCTCGGCCTCGAGCATGCGCGGCAATTGCTGGAACGCGGCTGGCACGTGACCGCCGCCGTGCGTAATCCGGATGCCGCGGCCGAGCTGAAGGCCCTGCCCCAGGGCGAGGGCAAGCTGGACGTGGTGGCGTACGATGCGGCCGATCTGGGTGCGGCCGGCAAACTGGCCAGGCTGGTCGACGGGCCGATCGACCTTCTGTTCGCGAATGCTGGGATGATGACGCCCACGACGCGGCAATTCGGTTCCGCGGCCAACGAAGACATGACCCTGGAATTCCGGGTCAATTCGATCGCGCCGCTGGCCCTGGCAGAAGCCTTCGCCGATCGGGTCGCGGCGTCGGACATGAAAGTTATCGCATTGCAGTCGTCGCGGATGGGCTCTATCGCCGACAATGGATCGGGCGGTGCTTACGGTTACCGGGCCTCGAAGGCCGCCCTGAATGCGATCGGCAGGTCGCTGAGCCATGATCTCAAGGACCGTGGCATCGTCGTTCTGATCCTGCATCCGGGCTGGGTACGCACCGATATGGGCGGTCCCAACGGCCAGCTGACCGTTCGGGAAAGCGTCGAGGGACAGCTGGATCTGATCGCGCGGGCCTACAACCAGCCGGCAATGTCCGGCCGTTTCTTCCATGTGTCGGGCCAGGACCTGCCCTGGTAGACCGGTCCTGACCGTCGCACTTTTTGCAGGGTCTATTTCTTCGCGATCACCATGACGCGGCTCTTGGAGACGTGTTCCGCCGTGAGGTGCGGGCCGTCCTCGCTGAATTCCAGCGTGGTGTCGTCGCGTTCGATCACGTCGCGAAGCGTGTTCATGTACGCGTCGTCGGCAAGCGTCAGCGCGTTGAAGGAAACGGCCAGGCGCGCGCCCGGCTTCAACCCGTCGACGATCGCCGGGAGACATTCCGCCGGCGCGGCGCCGACCGAAACGGCGCCCACGGCGGCCACAACGTCGTAATCCTTGAACATCGCCGTATCCGGCACGCCCAGCGGCGTCTTGAAGAGCTCGTTGTAGAGCCCCTTGGCGCGTGCCTTTTCGAGCATGCCTTCGGAGATGTCGCAGCCGTCGAGCCGGTTGAAACCGGCTTCCTTGAGGGCGCTGCCGGACAGGCCCGTACCGCACGCCCAGTCGAGAATGCGCGGATTGGACTGCGTTGCCGGCAGACACTGTTTCAGCGCTGCGGCGATACGCCCGGGTGTCTTGTATGAATTCGTGCCGAGATCGTCGTCATAGCTGCTGGCCCAATCGTCATAGGCTTCGCGCTGCTCGCCCTGATCGTCGACGGTGTAGATCTTGTCCAAGTAAGTATCAGTCATGCCCCAAGGCAAGCATGCTGAAATGGGGAAGTCCACCGCTGCCCCGTAAAGCTTCCATGACGAATGCAGGTCTAGGCGTTCTGCCAGGCCGACAGGTCGTCGAGCGCGCGAGCGCTCATGGCCATTTTGCGCGCCACGCCTTTCGCCTTGCCGCGAATACGCTTGCCCTCGGCGTCGACTTTTGGCGTTTCGATAGCGGGGAAGAGGCCGAAATTGACGTTCATCGGCTGGAACGAGCCCTTGCCGCCGTCCAGATGACCGCCCGTGACATGCGCGATCAGCGCACCCATCGCCGTTGTCGCGGGCGGTGCGCCGATCGGCCGGCCCAGCCGTTCCGCAGCCGCATAACGCCCGGCGAGAAGACCCATCGCGGCGCTCTCGACATAACCCTCCACCCCGATCAGCTGGCCGGCAAAGCGCAAGCGCGGCCGCGACTTCAGCCGCAGCTGGCTGTCCAGCAATTTCGGCGAGTTGAGGAATGTGTTGCGGTGAATACCGCCCAAACGCGCGAACTGGGCCCCTTCCAGGCCCGGGATCATGCGGAAGATATCGGTCTGGGCGCCGTATTTCATCTTGGTCTGGAAGCCGACCATGTTGAACAGCGTGCCCAGCGCATTGTCCTGTCTCAGCTGCACGATGGCCCAGGGTTTCACGGTCGGGTCGTGCGGATTGGTCAGGCCGACCGGTTTCATCGGGCCATGGCGCAGGGTCTCGCGGCCACGCTCGGCCATGACCTCGATGGGCAGGCAGCCGTCGAAATAGGGCGTGTCGGCTTCCCACTCCTTGAACTCAGTCTTGGGGGCGTCCAGCAGGGCGTCGATGAAGGCGTCGTACTGGGCCTTGTCCATCGGACAGTTGAGATAGGCTTTCTTCTCCGCCTCCGTTTCGCCCTTGTCATAGCGCGACTGGAACCAGGCCTTCTCCAGATTGACGCTCTCCCGGTAGATCACCGGAGCAATGGCATCGAAAAAGGCCAGTTCGCCTTCGCCGGTCTCGTCCAGGATGGCTTTTGACAGGCTGTCGGAGGTGAGGGGGCCGGTGGCGATGATCACGCTGTCCCACTCTTCCGGCGGCAGGCCGGACACCTCGCCGCGCTCGACGGTGACCAGCGGATGCTCGCTCAAGGTCTTTGTGACGGCGGCGGAGAAAGCGTCGCGATCGACCGCCAGCGCACCGCCGGCCGGCAGACGGTTCCTGTCGCCCATCGTCAGGATGATCGAGTTCAGCTGCCGCATCTCCTCATGCAACAGGCCGACAGCATTGGTGCGGTGATCGTCCGAGCGGAAGGAGTTGGAACAAACCAGTTCGGCCAGCCCGTCCGTCTTGTGGGCATCGGTGCCCTTCACCCCGCGCATTTCGTGCAGGATCACGGGCACGCCGGCGCAAGCCAGCTGCCAGGCGGCCTCGGAGCCGGCCATGCCGCCACCGACGATATGGACGGGTTTCATCGCGTTTTCGGTCATGCGCGGCATATCGAGCCGGCACGCAGGGGAGTCAATGGGGATGGCTCAGTGGCCGGCCGCGTCTGCCCCGTTTTCGGCTTCCTCGGTCCCGGCCGGCCGGACCGCATCCTGGATCCGGTCGCGCATCTGCTCGACCGCGGTGTCCGAACGGCTGACCCCGGCTTCACACACGGCATCGAGCGCGGCCCACTGCGTGTCTTCCAGCGCCGGTTCTCCGGACCAGTCCAGCGCCGCCGCCGCTGCGCGGGCGCGGGCGGCTCGCCGGGCCGTGTCCGGATGGGTGCGCAGCACAGCGCGCAGCCAGGCTTCGGCGCGGGTGCCCGAATCCGGTGGTGCGGTCGCGTCATCGCCGTCATTGCCGGCCTCTGTGTCGGCTTCCATGTCTTCGAACACCACCTGCATGCGCTCGAAGAAATCGGCGAGTGCGTGCGGGTTGAGATCGGCAGTGTGGAGGTATTGCAGCGCATATGCGTCGGCCTCGGCCTCAGCGCCGCGCGAATGACGCAGGCTTTCCAGGGTGGCGCCGGTGCGGGCGAGCTCCTGGCCGGCGCCGGAGCCGCCGCCGATGAGGAATTCGAGCAATACGCCGAAGCCCATCTCCCGCAATTGCGCGGCCATGACATGGCGGTGGGCGATATGGGCCGCTTCGTGGGCCAGTACGCCGGCGAGTTCGTCCGGGCTCTTCATCTCGTCGATCAGCTCGTCGGTAATCACGATATGGCCGCCCGGCAGCGCGAAGGCATTGGGGAAGTGTGCGTCGACAATGCGCGGGCGGAATTCGAAGGGCGAGTCCGAGACGGCGTGAAGGCGCCCGGCCAGCTCGTCGAGCGCGGCCTGGGCTGTGTCGGTGGTTTCGCATTCGTCGGTGAACCAGGCGACGAACTGGTTGGAGCGTTCGCCCAACCGGTATTCGACGTCCACGGGTATGGCATGGGCAAGCGGATGGGACAGGGCGGGCAGGCCGAAGAAAAGGAAGCCTGCGATGCCGGCCGCCGTCGCCGTTAGCGTGCCGCCGAGTATCCAGGTGCCGCGCCGGGCCTGGCCCGGATCCAGCAGTTTCGGCAACAGCGCCCGCAGGCTGGCCACGCTGTCAGGTTCGATGCTCAGCCGGGCGTCAGACCCGCGTTCGGTCAGGACAACCGCCCCGTCCGGCCGGTCGGGCAGGCGTTTGAGCCGCCGGATGCGCCAATAAACGCGCAGCGCCTCTCCGGTAATAGCCAGCCGCCGACCCTCGACGGCAATCGTGACGGCGTGGATCGCTGCCGTATCGCCGTCGGCGAAGGTGCCGGTTATGACAGACGGATCAGATGACATTGCCGATATCGAATGCGTCGGCGAGCCCCTCGCCGGATTTCGGTCCCCGGTCGGCATTCTGGCGGATCGTTTCGATATCGATTTCGCCATTGGCCTCCAGGCGGTTGAAAACATAGCGCCACAGCCGCATCTGCGCGATGGGCAGGCCGAAGCCCAGCGTGAAGACGATGATCAGCAAGTTGACCACATAGACCCAGCCCAGGCTGAGAAAGCCCGCCCGCAACCGGAAATCCAGATCGTCCAGGCCCAGGATTTCGGCCTTCCGGCGTAGCAGCGCGGCCGCATAGGGCAGGGAGAAGAGGCCGACCACTGCAAAGAAGACGAACAGCGCCGCATACATTTTCACGATCATCATGAGGGTCGGCGTCGCCGGAACCTCGCCTGAGGCGAGGTCGGGCCAGATCAGCGCCATATAGACAACGACAAACGCGATATAGCCGATCACTCCGGAAAACCAGGCGAGCGCAAAGGCGGGATAAAGAGGGCCGGCAAGACCTTCATCCTCCTGCAGGATCGTGAACTGGCGGTCGCCATAGAAGGTTTCGCGCCAGAGCCGGCGGGTCAGGCGCATCTCGGCGGCAGGACTGTACCAGCCCAGAGTGATGATGCTCAGCAGCGCATAGCCGATGGTGGCCCAGGCATAGCCGTTGGCCGAGCCGGCCTGGCCCAGCCGGATACTGCGCCAGGTCGTGCGCGAGAGGCGATAGCGCCGCGCCACCCACATGGCGATGCCCAGCAGCCAGTAGAAAAAGAGCAGGAAGGGGATATAGGCCACGCCGAAGACAAGCATGAAATGCTCCGGCGGCAGCAGCAGCTGGCCGGCGAAGAAGAGTGCATAGACCGGCAGGAAAATCGCGATCATCACAAAGATGAAGGAGCGGAACAATTCCCAGCCTGTACCGGTATATTCCAGCGGTATGCCGTTGATCGTGGTCGTCGACCAGAGATAGCGCCGCACCCGTGTGCGTCCCCAGAAACGCCAGAGGGTCAGGGTAACGATGTTGAGCAGCGCGTTGAGCAGGGTGATGGGGGCAATGCCGCCCCAAGTGGCGGAACTGGCGAAGACAAGGCTCTCCCCGCGCCGGGCCCCGGCGGTGTCGGGAAGCGGTTGGGGCGGCGTACCGGCATCCTCCGGAACCGCGCTCGTTCCGGCTTCCCCCGTCTCGTCTGTCATGGACGCCCCCGGCACTCGAACAGGCCGACACGTTAGCGTGGCGCGAGCTCCGGTCAATGTGGAACCGGCCCCGGATGGCAACCTGAAGTAGCGGGTGTTCCGCCGATGGCTCTGGCGCGGCGGGACGGGGCAGATGCATTTCCTGGCCAGTACGGCCGCCCTTGTGTGTGCACCGAAACGATGCGGCATGCGGTGCGTTCGGGCAGGGCCTGACGGTGCACTTTCACTTCAAACTGCGCTAGAGGGTCCAAATTCGCTCGTTTTTCCGGAGCCGCGGACCCGTCCATGCCCCAATCCCAAGTCCCTGTCCTGCGCAGTGTGTTCGCCGCCTATGCCTTTTTCATTGCGCACTGGCGTCCGATCCTCGTGGCGGGAATACCCTATACGGCAGCATACGCAGCGCAGCTGGCGCTGTTGCAGACACAGCGTGCGGGTGACGCGCAGGCGGTCCTGGGGCTCGGGCTGATGGCGCTGTCCATCGTCACGCTTGTGACCAGCGTGGCACTGTCGGCAGCGGCGTTGCGCATGGCCGTGCGCGGGGATTTCGGTGGCTGGCTGGGCCTGCGTCTGGGGCAGGACGAGTTCCGGATCTTCGTCGTGTCCATCCTGGTAGCGCTGCTCACCCTGATCGTCTTTGTCCTGGTCTTCCTGTTCTGGGGCACATTGTTCGGCACGATTGCGGCGGGCAGTCTGGAACGCGCGGGCATCGACCCGGAAACGGCCGGCTTCGATCTCGCCCAGGCGACCGGTTATATGGGAACTGCAGACTGGGTCATCGTGGTCCTGTCCGGACTGGCGGGGCTGGCGATCGTGGCCTGGTTGTCGGCACGCCTGGTGCTCTCGCTTCCCGCCACGATTGCCCAGGGGGCGATCCGCGTGATGAAGGTCTGGCCGCTCAGCCACCGCAATGGCTGGCGGATCGCTGCGGCGCTCGTGCTGGCGGGCGTGCCGGTGACCATTGTCGAGCTGGGCCTGTATGAGGTGCTGAGCGCGATGCTGGGCCATCGCGTGATCGACGTGACCGCCGTTCTCGGGCCGGAATTCGCCGAAACGCCGGGCATTGCCCGCATGCGCGAATACAGCCTGTGGATGGGTCTGTTTTCGGCGATCAATATTCCCGTGTTTTCCGGTCTCTACGCCTATATCCACCAAAACCGCACGCGCGCTCTCGCCTAGCGGGGGACGGGGCGGGGCCGCTTCCCTCTGGCACCTGTGGATGGATCGGGCATCATGGCGGCCTCGTCAGAAAAGGCCGGGAGGGGTCGCCATGACGTCACGCCAATTCGATATCGGCACTGCCATCTTCTACTTTTTCAAGCGCTTCGGTGAAAATCCGGGCGGCGCGATCTGGATCGCGCTGTGTCAGGCTGCCCTGGTTGCCGTCTTGGTTGCCGGCGCCTTTGCCATCATGATTCCGGCCTGGGAAAACCTGGTCGAACTGGTCATGCTCGAGGAGAGCGGCCGGCTCAGCGAGGAGGAGGCCGTCGCCCGGGTCTTCGCCATGATGGGGCCGAGCCTGATCGTGCTCACCCTCGCCTCGCCTGTCGCCATTGTCTGCGCCTTGATGTTCCAGGGCGCCTGGCTGCGCTTTCTCACACACGGAGAAGTGAAACCGGGCATTCCCTTCCGGATCGGCGGAGACGAAATCCGCCTTCTGGGTGTGAACCTGCTCTATATCGCCCTGGCCATCGCCGCGTATGCGGTCGTCGCCGTGATCTTCGTGGTCACGGGCGTGGGCGCGGCCTTCTGGATCGAGGGCAGTGGCCATGATGTGGGCGCAGGTATCGGCGCCGGGCTGATGATGATGACGGTAGTCCTGGCGGTGATGGTTGCCGCGCTGATTGTGGCGGTCAAACTCGCTTCGGCCCCCGCGATGAGTGTGCGCGAACGGCGGTTCCGCTTCTTCGAGAGCTGGAGTGCGACGAAGGGCGTATTCTGGCACATGCTGGTCAGCTATGCCGCCGTCGCGGTGATGATGCTGGTGATCTCCACCATTCTCGGGTTTTTCGTGCAGATCCTGCTGCTGGGCGCGATGTGGCCGTTGATCAACGAGATAATCCAGCTGGACATGGCAGGCGGCGCGTCGGATCCGCAGCAGGTCTTCGACATGCTGGGCAATTATTTCTCCCACCCGGGTACGATTGCTGTCCTGATCGCGGTGTTCCTGGCGGGGTATGCGGTGCAGATCGCGCTGGAAGGCATGTGGCACGGTGTGGGTGCCTACAATGCCGTGCGCAATGATGGCGGCGAGAGCCGCGATCTTGACGCGCCGACGCTGGAGGACGGGCATCCCATGGGCAGTTCGCCGAGCGAGGGTTAGCGGCTCTGCACGGTTCAAGATTGGCGGCCCGGTTCGATCGAACCGGGCCGCTTGTTCCTGGGCGATCGCATGAGGATCGCAACCTAAGAGTATTTCTGATAATCTGTCGCCATCAGGCTGTATCGTGCGGTCTGACAATGCGACAGGGAGACTGTGCCATGAGCACCAATGTAGCAGGCGTGTACATCACCGGCCTGTTCGGTCAGGGCGGACTGCTGACCCCAACCAAGACCGAGCTCCTGAACTCGAAAATGAACGACTATATCTTCTGGTCGGTTCATGTGAACGCGGATGCCTCGCTCCACTACAACAACGAACCGCTGGCCGAGAACGGTACGTTGAATGCGGCCACGGCGGGTCCGATCGGCGACATCATTTCCGACGCCAAACAGGCCGGCCTGGTGTCCTCGGTCTGGTTCTCCATTGGCGCGGGGGGCGTGAGCGACTTCCAGAACATCCAGAGCATTCTCGACAAGGGCGGCACGCTGGAAAAGACGCTCTATGCCAATCTCAAAGCCCTGATGGGGTTGGGCGCGACCGGTTTCGATCTCGACTATGAGGAAGATCTGAGCGACCCGTCAGCCTTTATCAGCCGTTTTACCGTCGGGCTGAACCAGAAGCTGGGCGCGCGGGTCACCTATTGCCCCTACTACGGCCCGCAGATGTGGATCGATGCGCTGATCGCCAATCAGAAGGCGCTGGGCCGTCAGCCGGTCAAGGCCTTCAATCTGCAATGCTATTCCGGTGGCGGCGGCAATGATCCGCGCACCTGGGTGCAGGCAATCCGCGATGCAGGCCGGGCAACCGGCGTGAGCGATCCCAATGGCTTTGTCCGGCCCGGCATGGCCGTGGCCGGTTCGGTGTCGGCACCGGCCCTGAGCCCGTCGCAGATGACCGATCAGCTCAATGGGTGGGGCTCGCCCGGCGGCTGGATCTGGAACTCGGCCAATGTGCTCAAGAACCAGCAGTCACAGGGTTACTCCATTCCGGACTATGCGGGGGCCCTGTTGGATGCGCAGCTGGTAAAACCGCCGGAAGGAACGCCGGCGGCATAGGGCGCGGGCGCCGGGAATCTGTTAGGATCGACGTGCGGGAATGCCGGTCGTGAAATCCCTCTGGTGCGCAGTGGCGGGCCGGTGCACGCGACTGGCCGGATGCCGATCCGCCGCGCGTGCGGCGGATCGGCTTCAGTCAGGGACGGTTTCTTATGCTTGTCGATATCGCTCTCGTCTTGGCGGGGCTTCTCCTGCTTTTTCTCGGCGGTGAAGGTCTGGTACGCGGCGGCGTCGCCCTGGCCGAACGCCTGGGCCTGTCCAAACTGCTGATCGGGCTGACGGTGGTCGCCTTCGGCACGTCGACGCCGGAACTTCTGGTCTCGGTCAATGCCGCGCAGAACGGCACGCCCGATATCGCCCTGGGCAATGTCGTGGGATCGAATATTGCCAATATCCTGTTGATCGCCGGTCTTTCGGCCCTGATCGCGCCGATCCTGGACTGGAAACGCACCATCGTGCGCGACGCCCTGGTGATGGTCTTCGCCTCACTGGCGCTGATGGCGCTGACCCATGGCGCGGCGATCGGCCGGCTGGAAGGCGCTGTCTTTCTCGGGGTTCTGATCACGTATCTGGCGGCGACCTACTGGATGGAGCAGCGTGAGCGTACGAGTAGTGTCTACGCCGAGGAGGCGGCCGAATTCGAGGGCGTCGCCCTGCAATCGCCCTGGATCGCCGGCGGTTTTGTTCTGGGCGGGATTGCCGCCTTGATGTTCGGAGCCGACCTGCTGGTCGACGGGGCGGTGTCGATGGCGCGGCTGTTCGGCGTGCCCGATGCCGTGATCGGACTGACCCTGGTGGCTATCGGCACCTCGCTGCCTGAGCTTGCCACTTCCATCGTGGCCGCCCTGCGCCGGCATTCCGATGTGGTTCTGGGCAATGTGATCGGCAGCAATATCTTCAACATCCTGGCCATTCTCGGCATCACGGCCATCATTGCGCCGATCCCGGTGAGCGAACGCTTCCGCCTGGTCGAAACCCCCGTCATGCTCGGCGTGGCGGTTGTGACCGTATTGCTGCTGGTGGCGCTCAGGCGCTGGAACCGTGTTGTGGGCGCCGCAATGCTGGCGGCTTATGCCGTGTATCTCATCTGGCAGTTCGTATAGCGCCAGCGGCCCTTTTTCGCCACGATCCCGGTGCATGGGGAGGACGTTCGGATGAGTTGCAAGGAGCCGGCGTGACCGACACCACCGATGTGCAGGGCGAAGACCGGCCGCCCGGTCCTCATCCGCTGGAAACCCTGTTCGACGAGCTGGTGGCCGCTGCGGACGGTAGGTCGATCACGCTGGGGACCATTCTCGACGCGCTGGAAAGACGCTCCTTCGGACCGCTGCTTCTCCTGCCAAGCCTGATTTCCGTCATGCCGGTGATCGGCATGCTGCCGGGCGTGACCTGGGCCATGTCGGCACTGACCCTGCTGATCTCGCTCCACTTCCTGGCCAATTCGAAAAAACTCTGGCTGCCGCAACGCATTCGCCGGCAGGAAATTCCCGCCTGCGGCTTTCGCAGGGGTGTGGAGTGGGCGCGGCCCTGGCTGCGCCGCGTCGACAGCGTGGTCGAGCCGCGCTTGCACCTCCTGTTCTCCTGGCCGTGGACGACGGGTTTTGCCGCACTGTGCGTGCTGATGTCGCTGGGGATGTTTGCCGCATCGGTCGTGCCCGGCGGCGTGGTCGTGCCGGCGCTGGGCATCATCATCATGGCGGCCGGCCTTACGGCTCGCGACGGTCTCGTCCTGGCGCTCGGGGGAATTGCTTCGGCCGGGGCGTTATGGGCGGTGTGGCTGATCGTGGGCGCCGTCTAACCCGCCTTCGCCCTCAATTCCCGGTCCCGTTCCAGCATCGGGGCCAGATAACGCCCGGTCCAGCTTTCCTTGACTGCCGCGACATCCTCCGGCGTGCCCTCGGCCACGATGCGGCCGCCGCCTTCACCGCCCTCCGGGCCCAGATCGACGATCCAGTCGGCGGTCTTGATGACGTCGAGATTGTGCTCGATGACGATCACCGTATTGCCCGCCTCGACGAGTTCGTGCAGCACTTCCAAAAGCTTGCGAACATCCTCGAAATGCAGACCCGTGGTCGGTTCGTCGAGGATATAGAGCGTCTTGCCGGTGGCGCGCTTGGAAAGCTCCTTGGACAGCTTGACCCGCTGTGCCTCGCCGCCGGAGAGCTGCGTCGCCGGCTGGCCGATCTTCACATAGCCCAGCCCGACGCGTTTCAGCGTTTCCATCTTGTCACGCACGGCGGGTACGGCCTTGAAGAAGTCCGCCCCTTCCTCGACCGTCATGTCCAGCACGTCGGCGATCGACTTGCCCTTGAACTTGATTTCCAGCGTCTCGCGGTTGAAGCGCGCCCCGTGACAGACATCGCAGGGTACGAAGACGTCGGGCAGGAAATGCATCTCGATCTTCACCACGCCGTCGCCCTGGCATGCCTCGCAGCGCCCGCCCTTGACGTTGAAGGAGAAGCGGCCGGGCTTGTAGCCGCGCGTCTTGGCCTCGGGCAGCTGTGCGAACCATTCCCGGATCGGCGTGAAGGCGCCGGTATAGGTTGCCGGATTGGACCGCGGGGTGCGTCCGATGGGCGACTGGTCGATGTCGATCACCTTGTCCAGCCGGTCGAGGCCTTCGATACGATCGTGCGGTGCGGGCACCTGCTGGGCCTTGGCGAGTTTGCGGGCGGCGGCCTTGTAGAAGGTCTCGATGGTCAGCGTCGACTTGCCGCCGCCGGACACGCCGGTCACGCACGTCATCACGCCCAGCGGGAATTCCGCATCGATTGTCTTGAGATTATTGCCGCTGGCCCCGACAACCTTCACCGTGCGCTTCCTGTCGATCTTGCGCCGGTTTTCCGGCACTTCGATGCGCCGCGTGCCGGCGAGATACTGGCCGGTCAGGCTTTTCGGATTGGCCATCACCTCCTTGGGCGTGCCCTCGGCGACGACCTCGCCGCCATGCACGCCGGCGGCGGGCCCCAGATCGACCACGTGATCGGCAGTGAGGATGGCTTCCTCGTCATGCTCGACCACGATCACCGTATTGCCCAGATCGCGCAGGCCCTGCAGGCTTTCCAGAAGACGGGTATTGTCGCGCTGGTGCAGGCCGATCGAGGGTTCGTCGAGGACGTAGAGTACGCCGGTCAGGCCCGAGCCGATCTGGCTGGCCAGGCGGATGCGCTGGCTTTCCCCGCCCGACAGCGTGCCCGAAGCGCGGTCCAGGGTGAGGTAGTCCAGACCCACATCGACCAGGAATCTCAGCCGTTCGCGGATTTCCTTGAGAATGCGTTCGGCGATCTGGCGCTGTTTCGGCGTCAGCGTGTCCCCGACACTGGAGAACCATTCCTCCGCGCGCCGGATCGAGAGTTTCGAGGCCTGGGCAATATCCTGCCCGTCGATCTTCACGCTCAGCGCCTCCGGCTTGAGACGCTGCCCGCCGCAGGTTTCGCACGGCTGGGAGGACTGGAAGCGGGCGAGATCCTCGCGCACCCAGCTCGAGTCGGTCTCGCGCCAGCGCCGTTCCAGATTGGGGATGACGCCTTCGAAGGGTTTCTGGGTCTCGAATTTCCTCAACCCGTCCTCATAGACGAAGGTGACCTTCTCCTTGGTCCCCCACAGCACGATCTTGCGGAAGTCTTCCGGCAAGGTGCGCCAGGGCTGGAACATGTCGCCGCCGAAATGCCCGGCCAGGGCCTGCAGCGTCTGCTGATAGAGTTTCGACGTCGCCCGGCTCCAGGGCGCGATGGCGCCGTCGGACAGCGGTTTGTCGACGTCGGGCACGACCAGGTTCTCGTCGAATTTCAGCGACTGGCCCAGCCCGTCACAGGTGGGGCAGGCGCCGACCGGATTGTTGAAGGAGAAGAGGCGCGGCTCGACCTCCTCGATGGTGAAGCCGGAAACCGGGCAGGCAAATTTCTCCGAGAACAGCATGCGCTCGGCCTTGCCCTTTTCGTCCTGGCGGTCGGCGAACTCCGCCACGGCGATGCCGTCGGCCAGCTTCAGCGCCGTTTCCAGACTGTCGGCAAGCCGGCTTTCCAGCTCCGGCTTGATCACCACCCGGTCCACCACGACGTCGATATCGTGCTTGTACTTCTTGTCGAGCGCGGGGACGTCCTCGAGCGTGTAGAACTCGCCGTCGACCTTGACCCGCTGGAAGCCGGCCTTCAGCCATTCGGCGAATTCCTTGCGGTATTCGCCCTTGCGGCCACGCACGACGGGGGCGAGCAGGTAGAGGCGGGTGCCGTCCTCCAGCGCCATCAGCCGGTCAACCATCTGCGAGACGGTCTGGCTCTCGATGGGCAGGCCCGTGGCCGGCGAGTAGGGCACACCCACGCGGGCCCACAACAGGCGCATATAGTCGTAGATCTCGGTGACCGTGCCGACTGTCGAGCGCGGGTTTTTCGAGGTCGTTTTCTGCTCGATGGAGATCGCCGGGGACAGGCCTTCAATGGAGTCCATGTCGGGCTTGGCCATCAGTTCCAGGAATTGCCGCGCATAGGCCGACAGGCTTTCCACATAGCGCCGCTGGCCCTCGGCATAGATCGTGTCGAAGGCGAGGGAGGATTTCCCCGAGCCGGACAGGCCCGTGAACACGATCAGCGCATCGCGCGGCAGGTCGACGGAAACGTTTTTCAGATTGTGCTCGCGTGCACCCTGCACACGGATTTTTTCGAGGGCCATGGTTTGTCCGCTACCCGGGCAGGAGAACTACTTCATCCGGAACAATAGGAGAACGTTGTGGCGCCGTCCAGACAGGTCCGAAGGGCGACAGATAGGGTGCGGATGCGCCTGCGTCCAGCGCCTCACTTTCTGTGCTGACAGCACGGTGGCGGGAAGCCTCGCCGATCCGGGCGCTGCGATGCATTTGTCGCGGCCCTCATACCAGGGCTTGTCCTGCCGGGACGGGAGGCCATATCACGAGACTATCATAACGAGCCCCGGCTGGATCCGGGTATTGCAAGAAGGCACGCCGGGATCCGGATAACCAGACGCCGGAGCAGACTGCAGAGCACAGGGGAGGTTTTTGCATGTATCGATCCATTCTTCAGGGCGCGTCGGCCCTCGTGGCAGGGTGTGCGATTGCGGCGCCGGGCTTTGCCCAGGATGCGCTGACGCTGGAAGACCTGTTCGAGATCCGCCAGGTAGGCGCCATAGCGCTCGCGCCTGACGGCGATGATGTCGCATTCACCGTTTCTGTGCCCCGCAATGTCGTCGACGGGGACGCGGACGGTACGCCGGATGTCGAGCTCCACATCGCTTCCGGTGCCGACGAGGCCAGAGCCTATATCACGGGCGAGGGACGCGTATCGGGAATCGAGTGGCGGCCCGACGGCGAAGCCGTGACCTTCCTCACGCGCCGGGATGGTGACAGCCACACCGCGCTTTACGAGATTCCCGTTGCCGGTGGTGAAGCGCGGCGCATCCTCAGCCACGACAGTTCGATCCAGTCCTATGTGATTGCGCCGGACAACGAGACCGTGTTCTTCATCGCCCGGGACGAAGTCGACCCGACCGAGCGTACGCTGCGGGAGCGCGGATTTCGCGCGAACGTTTATGAGGAGAACGGCGAGTTTGCCCATGTCTGGCGTGCCCGCCTGGGGGATGACGCGGCGGACGCCGAGATGCTCGACCTGCCGGGTCACGCATCATCGCTTGTGATCAGCGAGGACGGCAGCCGTCTGGGTGTTGTCCTGGCGCCGACCGCACTGGTCGATGACTCCCTGATGGAGCGGCGCTGGCATGTGGTCGATGCCACAAGTGGTGCGCTTGTCTCCACGATCGACACGCCCGGCAAGATCGGCGGCGCTGCCTTCTCGCCCGACGCGTCGCAGCTGGCCTTTCTCGCTGCGGCTGACCGGGCCGATCCGGTTGCCGGCACGCTGCACGTCGCCGATGCGGCCAGCGGTGCCTATCGCGCCATCGCCCGCGGTGCCGAACAACATGTCAGCCAGGTCGCCTGGCGCGACAGCAACACCATCATTGCGCTCGCCTCGATTGGTACCGGGACAGCGCTGGTCGACTACAATGTTGACGGGCGTGAAGAGCGCCGATCGGCCCATGAGGGCCTGATTGTCGCGTCCATGGATTATGATCGCGACGATCGTGAGCTCGCTGTCGTGGCGCATGCACCGGATCATCCGCGTGAGCTCTTCGTCGCTGATCGCCGCAATCTGGAGCGCTGGACGGACCACAATCCGCAGCTCGCCGATATCGCCTGGGGCGATCAGCGCGCCTATTCATTCGAGGCGCGCGATGGCGAGCGCATCGAGGGCGTGCTGGTGACCCCGCAGGGTGAGGCCCCCGTCGGCGGATGGCCGCTTATCATGACGGTTCATGGTGGGCCGGAAGCGCATGACCAGAACGGTTGGGTGAATGGCTATTCCCGCTTTGGCCACATCGCCGCCGGTGAGGGCATGGCGGTCTTCTACCCCAACTATCGGGGCTCCACCGGCCGGGGCGAGCGGTTTGCCAAGCTGGATCACGCCGATGCGCCGGGTGAGGAATTCTGGGATCTGGTCGATGCAATCAATGCCCTGTCCCGCGATGGCATCGTGGATGCGGACCGGGTCGGCATCACCGGCGGGTCCTATGGCGGGTTTGCCTCCTCCTGGGGGGCGACCATCGCGAGCGAGCATTTCGCCGCGGCCGCGCCCTTTGTCGCCCTGACCGATCTCATCAGCTTCTACGGCACGACCGAGATTCCGGTCGAAATGGTCGATGTCCACTTCATGGAACCGCCGTGGACGGACTGGACGGCCTATCTGGAAAACAGCCCGACCTATCATGCGCCGGGGTCGACCACGCCAACCCTGATCTTGCACGGGGAAGCCGATACGCGGGTTGATACCAGCCAGTCCTTCATCCTCTATCGTATCCTCAAGATGACCTCGCAAGCACCGGTGCGTCTGGTGACCTATCCAGGCGAAGGCCACGGCAATCGCATGGCGGCCGCCCAGTATGACTACGGCCTGCGCGTCATGCGCTGGATGCAGCATTATCTCCAGGGCGAGGGCGGCGAGCCGCCGGCCGCGGATCTGGGCCTGGCGGACCGGTTGGGACTCGACGAGGACTAAGTCCCTGATCCTCACGGCTCTTGGGGGAGGTGCGTTCGCGCCTCCCCTTTTTCTTGGGTTTTCGGCGGCCGGAACGGGCTGCAGAGCGCCGGTGGGATGCAGTGGGGCAAGCTGGACGTCGCGGACACGGGCGCGCACACTGCGCCGCGAGTCGTCGGCCTTGATCGACGGAACAGAGTATGAACAAATACCGGCGACCCGAATACGGGCGCTGCGGAAAACGGAGATGTGGGCGATGGCGGGAAGCGTCAACAAGGTAATCCTGGTCGGCAATCTGGGACGCGACCCGGAAGTGCGCCGCATGAACAGCGGCGATCCGGTCGTCAATCTCTCGGTGGCGACCTCGGAACAGTGGCGTGACAAGTCTTCCGGCGAGCGCCGCGAAAAGACCGAATGGCACCGCGTGGTGATCTTCAACGAGCAGCTGGCCAAGGTGGCCGAGAACTACCTCAAGAAGGGGATGAAGGTTTATATCGAGGGCCAGCTGCAGACCCGCAAATGGACCGACCAGAACGGGCAGGAGAAATACTCCACCGAGGTGGTGCTGCAGAAATTCCGCGGCGAGCTGCAGATGCTCGATTCCAAGGGCGAGGGCGGGGCCTATCAGGGATCCGGCGGCGGTTATGACAGTTTCGGCAGCCAGGACAGCGGCGGCGGTTCGCGTCCCATGGAAGGCCCGAAGGAAGACTTCCGCAACGCCGACCTGGACGACGAAATCCCGTTCTAGCCACCCGCACCGATAACGCACGGGCTTGCCGATGGACCTGGTCGAAGCCAACACGCCTGCAGACATCGGCGAGCGCGATGCGCTGACGGTGGCCCTGGCGCAGATCGCGCCGGTCTGGCTGCGCCGCGAGGAGAGCCTGGCCAAGATCGCCGATGTGATCGCGACCGCTGCGGGCAGAGGCGCACAGCTCGTCGTGTTCGGCGAAGCCCTGGTGCCCGGCTATCCCTTCTGGATCGAACGCACTGGCGGCGCCCGCTTCAACGATGCACGGCAGAAGGCGTTCTATGCCCGCTATGTCGACCAGGCCGTCATCGTCGAGCGCGATCTGCCGCCCATCTGCGAACTGGCCCGCCGGCACGCCATCGCGGTCTATCTGGGTATTGTCGAGCGCGCGCCGGACCGCAGCGGGACCAGTCTCTACTGCTCCCTGGTCCATATCGGCGCGTGCGGGCGGGTCCTGTCGGTCCACCGCAAGCTGCAGCCGACCTATGAGGAACGCCTCGCCTGGGCGCCGGGTGACGGGCAGGGCCTTGTCGTCCACGACCTGGGACCGTTCCGGGTTGGCGGGCTCAATTGCTACGAGAACTGGATGCCGCTGTCGCGCTCGGCGCTCTATGCCCAGGGCGAGGACCTGCATGTCAGCGTCTGGCCGGGCGGATTACACAATACGCGCGCGCTTCCCGGTTTCATTGCGCAGGAATTGCGTGGCTATGTCATCGCGTGTTCAGGACTGATGCGGCCCCAGGACTTTCCGGCCGGCACGCCATTGCTGGACGAAATCCTGGCCGGCGGCGAGTCCTTTCTGGCCAATGGCGGCAGCTGTATAGCAAGGCCGGACGGCAATCTTCTGGTCGAGCCCGTGCTGGACTGCGAGGCACTGATCCTGGCGCACCTGGATCATGCCGACGTGCGCGCCGAGCGGCAGAATTTCGATGTGGCCGGGCATTATTCCCGCCCCGATGTGACCCGGCTGACGGTCAATCGTGACCGCCAGGCGATTGCCGGTTTCACTGGCGGTGCCGAAGGTGATGCCTGAGCGAACTTCTCAACCTGCTGATGGTTATCGGCTTTTTTGAGCGGTACGCTCAGGGGGACCGGGGCGCCGACGATCCTCCGTGCAAACACTACTAATTTGTTAGTTGAATGATCGCGCCCGGCATGCAGACTGGATTCATCAACTAAGGAATTCGTAGATGGCTCGTCCCGCCTCGCCCCAGCTTACCGATGCCGAACAGCGCATCATGGCCGTGCTCTGGCAGCGCGGCGAAGCCAGTGTCCGCGATCTCACCGATGCGCTCGAAGCCGAGCACGGCCTGGCCTACACCACAGTGCTGACCACCATCCGGATCATGACCGGGAAGGGTTATGTCGGCTTTCGCAAGGAAGGCCGGGCCCACATCTACCGCCCGCTTCTCAGCCGCGAGGGTGCGCAGAAGAAGGCGCTGGGCTCGCTGGTCAGATCGCTCTTCGGCGGTTCGCCGCAGGAGCTGGCCCAGCATCTCGTAAAGGACGAACAGCTGACTCTCGAAGACATCGAGGCGCTGCGTGCGGAATTGCTCAGAAGCCAGGGCGGTGAGGAGGACAAGTCATGATCGAGATCTGGATTCAGGCCGCGGGCCTGACACTCGCCGGGGCCACGCTTCTGGCCGGATCGGCGCTCGCCTTCGACCGGTTTGCGCCGCGCGGTCTCCTGCGCGAGCGCCACGACCTGGCCGTGGCCGTGATCGCCATCACACCGCTGATTTTCGCAACGGCCCTCATGCCGCAACAGGCAGGGTCTGCGGAAGAAGCGGCCGTCTATCTCCATTATCCCTCCGTGGCCGCTGAAACCGCGCAAACGGGTCCGGCCGCCAGTACCGGGCCGCGCCTGCCCGACGGGGCCGGCGGCGATCCGGCTGGAGGCTTTGACTGGCCGGCACTGCCCTATCACTCGATTTTCGGCGCGCTTTTGCTCGCCTGGATACTGGGTAGCGCGGCTATGGCAGTCCGTCTGGCGGCTGACCTGGCGGCGCTCCGGCGTTTGATCGGCCGCGCCCGGCCGTTTACCCCGCCGGCGAGCCTCACCCTGTCGCGCGCCCTGCCCGTAGCGGAAAGCCCGGACGTTGCCTGCCCCATGCTGGCCGGTTTCTTCCGGCCGGTGATCCTGGTGCCGTGCGGCTTCCGGATTGACGTGTCCGCGCGCCCTGTCCTGGAACACGAGATCGCACATGCGCGCCGTGGCGACACTTGGGTCGCGCTGGGCTTGCGCCTCGCCATGGCGGTGTTCTGGTGGGCCCTGCCGTTGCGCCTCCTGCAGCCGGTGATCGACCGGTCCCGCGAAGCCCTGTGCGACCGGCAGGCCGCGCAGATCACGGGCGAGCCGCGTGCCTTGGCGAGCGCGCTGCTCGACACCGCTGCGGCCGCCGTCAGAACACCCTCCCTGGCTCTGGCGGCGGCGCCAACCCGTTCGGGACTGGCCCGGCGGATTGGCCATCTCACCGACCCCGATACGCTTGCACGAAAGGATACAGTCATGCGTTTTGCCCTCATTCTGCCCGTCCTGGCGGCGGGAACCTTGGCGCTGACGCCCAATGTCGGTGCGGCCGGCGGCATCGAAAACAACGCAGTGCCCACCCGCACGCTCGATACATCTCTCGATCTCGACGCCAGCCTGTTCCAGGCCGCGCGAAGGGGCCGCACCGGCTGGATCGAGGAATTGCTGGCGGAAGGCGCCAATCCCGATGTGGCCTTTCGCGGCGACGGCACAGCGCTGACGGCGGCCGCCCGCAATGGCCACACCCGGGCGGTGGAGATACTGCTCGAGGCCGGCGCCGATCCCGATCTGGGGAGCGGCGGAGACGGCAATCCGCTGATCGCGGCGGCCGCGCGCGGCGATCGTGACGTCGTCACTCGTCTGCTCGCTTATGGCGCTGATGTGGACTCGGCCTGGCCCGGCGACGGCAATGCCCTGATCGCGGCCTCCCTCCGCGGTCAGACGGATATCGTCAATCTCCTGGTCGAGGCGGGGGCCGATCCCAACGGCTATGTCCGCGGCGACGAGACACCCCTCATCAATGCGGCCCAGCAGGGTCATGTCGATGTCGCCGAAATCCTGGCCGAAGCCGGCGCCGACCTATCCCTGACCGTGCTCGCCAATATCCGTAACGGTGAGGAAATCTACCGCTCGCCGATCAGCGAGGCCCGCCGCAACGGTCATCGCGGCATGGTGGCGTGGCTGGAAGCCCGCGGTGCCACCCACAATCCCCCGTCCGAATAGGGCGAGCCGGTGCGCGCCCGCCCCCCGGCGCGCGCGCACCCGTCCCGTTCCGCGCACCTGGAGTTTGCGATGTTTGCCTATGCCTTCGCCGCAATGGCGAAATCCCTTCGCCTGTTGGCCGGTCTGGCGTTGGCCCTGAGTACCGCTGCCGCCTCGGCCCAGGACCCCGCCGGTTTCACCGAGCGCCTGCGTCCGCGTATCCAGATGGCCGATGCACCGCAGACCTGGACGCTGGACGAGCGGATGGCGCATTACGGCGTGCCCGGCGTGGCGCTGGCGATCATCGAGAATGGCGAGATCGTTCACGCCGCCGGTTATGGTGTGCTGCAGGCCGGTGCACCGGATCGTGTCGATGCGGACACCGTGTTCTCGGCCGGATCGGTCAGCAAGATCGCGACGGCGACGCTGATCCTGAGGCTTGTGGAGGCGGGATATCTCGATCTCGACGCCGACGCACTGACGGGCGTGACCTCATGGTCCCTGCCGGCCGCGCGTGATACGGCGGCGGGAACGCCGGTGCCGCTGCGGGCCATCCTGTCCCACACGGCCGGGTTCAACCTGCACGGCTTTGCCGATTTTCCGCCCGGCGCCGAACTGCCCGATACGGTGGAAACCCTGAATGGGTCGATGCCGGCGGTTCACGAAGCCCTGGCCCGGCAAACGCCCAGCGGCGAGCGCTACCGCTATTCCGGGGGCGGCTATACCCTGGCCCAGCTGTTGGTCAGCGATGTGATGGTAAGCCCGTTTGCAGACGTGGCAGCCATTCATCTCTTCGAACCGCTGGGCATGACACGCAGCACATTTGCCAATCCGCTGCCGGAGGACTTCGGCAATATCGCCCGCGCCCACAATGCATCCGGCGAACCCGCCGCACTGCCGCGCGGCTATGAGGCGATGCCCGAAGCGGCGGCCTCGGGTCTGTGGACCAGCGCCCGCGATCTTGGCCGCCTGACCGCTGCGCTCATCGGCAGCTATCGCGGCAGCGGGCATGCGTTGGCGCAATCGCGGGCGGTCGAGATGATGACGCGCGTGGCGCCAGGCGAGCACGGCCTGGGGCCGCGTCTGGCCGGCCGGGGGGAGGACTTCATCTTCCATCATGGCGGCGCCAACAACTCCTACCGCGCCTGGATCGAGGGGCATCTGACCACCGGCGGCGGTCTGGTGATCCTCACCAACGGCACGCAGGGCCGGGCCCTGATTGACGAGATCCGCAATGCCGTCGCCGACACAATGGGCTGGGCCCTCAACCGGCCGGTGCTCGCGCCGGCCGTCGCGCCCGACATCGCGGTGCTGGAGGCCTATGCCGGCACATACACCGTCGATCCGGACTTTCCGCTCGCCGTGCGACAGCAGATGGTGGGCTGGATTTTCGAGAGCGATGTCGAAGTTCGGGTTGAGGACGGTGCACTGGTGATCGGACGGGCCGGGGGCGACCGGTTCGATGCCCTGATCCCGCTCACGCCCACGCGGTTCGCCATGCCGGGACTGTCGCAAACGGTCGGCATTGCCGAGTTCGAATTTCACCGCAATGCGCTGGGCGAGACGACGGGCGCCAGACTCCGGCTCGCCAATGCCCAGTCGCACTATCTGCGGCAATAGGCTGTCGGGCCTGTCTGCCTCTTCCGATGCGCGCGCGAGCTTGTAGAGTGGCGCAAAGGCCTATCGGAGGTGGCAGGCATGCGCATTCTGGTCGCTGGAGCGTCGGGGTTCATCGGCTCGCATATCGCAGCCCACCTGCACGCACGTGGGTACGATGTCGTCGCGTCGGCCCGCGATGTCCAAAGGGCAGCACTGCGGGCACCGGGACTGGACTGGACCGGATGCGATTTTCGCCGCGATACCGCCGGCGACTGGATGCCCCGGCTGGCCGGCGTCGATGCCGTGATAAATTGCGTCGGCGTTCTGCAGGACGGGCTGGGCGACGATAGCCGGGCCGTGCATGTCCGCGGTGCGGAGGCCCTGTTCGAAGCGTGCGAGCGGGCCGGTGCGCGGCGCGTACTGCATATCTCCGCTGTCGGCGTCGACGATCGCGCCGGGTCGAACTATTCGCGCGACAAGCTGGCCGGGGAGGCGGCGCTGCAGAGCCGCGATCTCGACTGGTTGATCCTGCGGCCCTCGCTTGTGGTGGCCCGCAATGTCTATGGCGGCACGGCGCTGATCCGGGCGCTGTGCGGCGTGCCCTGGATCACTCCGGTCGTCGGCGGAGACCAGATATTCCGTCCGATCGGGATGGACGATCTGTGCACCGCCGTCGCCGACCTCCTGCGCGAAGATGCTCCCAGACACCAGCTGTTCGACCTGGCGGGCCCGGAGCGGGTGAGCCTGACGGACCTGGTCCGTGGCTATCGGCGCTGGCTGGGGTTCGGTGAAAGCCGGATCTGGCGGGTGCCGCGCTGGCTGGCGGCGCCGGCCTTCCGCTTTGGCGACCTGCTGGGCTGGCTGGGCGTGCGGACATCGATGCGCTCGAATTCCCTCAAACAGCTCGACTTCGATGTTGAGGGCGATCCCGTACCGTGGATTGCGGCGACCGGCGCCCGGCCGCGCGGTTTTCATGCCTGGCTGGCCGACCATCCCGCCGGTGTGCAGGACCGCTGGCATGCCCGGCTCGGCTTTGTGCGGCCGCTGGCGCGCTGGGTGCTGGGGCTCTACTGGCTGTTGACGGGCGTGCTGGCGCTCACCATTGCCAGAGAAAATGCCCATGCCGTGCTGACAGAGGCCGGATTCTCCGATGCTGCCCGGCCGTCCGTCCTGTGGCTGGGTTCGCTGTTCGATATTGCGCTGGGGGCCGCAATGCTGGCGAAGTGGCGGGTGCGGACCGTCGCGGCGATCATGGTGCTGGGCACGATCGGCTATATCGCCACGCTGAGCGTGACCTTGCCCGGCCTGTGGGCGGATGCGCTGGGGCCTGTCCTGAAAGTCTTTCCGATGATGGCACTGGCGCTGATGATCGCCGCGACGGAGGATGAGCGCTGATGGATCCCTATCCCGTCCTGCGCCTGATCCACATCCTTTCGGCCTCCATATTGTTCGGATCGGGCCTGGCGATCGCCTTTTTCATGATGATGGCCTGGCGTTCTGGCGACAGGGCCGCATTCGCGCTGACGGCCCGGCATGTCGTGCTGGCCGACTGGGTCTTCACGGCAACGGCGGTGGTGGTCCAGCCTGTATCCGGCATCGCGCTGGCCCATGTGGCCGGATGGCCGCTGAGTGCGCCCTGGCTGATTGCGAGCTATCTGCTCTACGGCCTCATTGGCGCCTGCTGGCTGCCCGTGGTGTGGATCCAGTACCGGGTGAAGGCGCTGCTGGCCGGTGCGCCGGAGGAGCCGGTCCCGCCGCGCGTGCACCGTCTCATGCGGACCTGGTTCATCCTGGGCTGGCCGGCCTTTCTCGCCCTGATCGGCATTTTCGTTCTGATGATCGTCAAGCCGGGGCCTTAGCCGCCGGAAATTGTCCCGCAGGCGATCCGCGCCCCCGCGCCCCCGATGGGCTGGGATGTGTGATCGTCAGCGCCCGCATGCAGCACGATGGCCGAACCGTCCTCGTCCAGCAGGTTCACCCGGCCCGCCGCGCCGGTCAGCGTGATGCCTGTGGAATAGAGTTCGGCATTGATATTGCCGGCGGCGTCGGCCCACAGATTGGGCAGGTCGGCCGGCTCCGGACCCTGCAGGTTCAGCAGGCCGTGCGCCCGCCCCTCCTGATTGATGTGATCGCCGGCCCGCGTGAAGCCGGTTCCGGTGCAATCGGCCGTATCGTGGAGATGGGCGGCATGCCAGCGCCCGCGGGCCTCAACCGGCAGGTCGTTGACGCGAATGCGGATCAGCACGCCCTCCGGACCTTCCCGCAGTATGGCCATGCCCGAAATGGGATCGCCATTGCCGGCGCCGGTGATCGGGACGCGGGCGGTGACGGGTTGCGGCGCAGCAGGCTGGGCCGGCGTGGCCGCAGCCATCAGGGCGGCGAAGGCGATCGCCGGGATGAGACGATTGAACATGCAAGGCTCCGCTGGGAACGCACCGCCTATGTAGGGTCACGGAACCAGCGCTTCCACCCTGTTCGACGTGCCTTGTGCGCTGGGCCCGGTCGCTCCGGCGATGGCAAAGACCGATCCGTTCAGCGAGACCCCGCCGAGGCCGTGCCTCGGCGTCAGCATGGCAGGTCCGGAGTCCCAGCGGTCGCCGTCGGGGTCGTAGATCCAGACATCCGGATAGACGCCGCCGCCATCGGGCCCGAAATACTCTCCGCCAAAGGCGTAGATGCGGCCGCCCGTCACAGCGGCGGCCAGACCGCCCTGGCCCTGGGGCATCGGCGCCAGGGAGTGCCAGCTATCGCTGTGCGGATCATAGGCCTCGTGATGGGCGCGATTGCCGTCATTGACGCGGCGCCCGCCAACGATATGGAAACGACCGTTCAGCACGACGCCGGCCGCCGAATTGCGCGGATTGGGATTGGGAGCGGCCCGATGCCAGCGGTTTTCGCCAGCATCGAACACAAAATGCGCGCCACTGTCGGCATGGTCGGGCCAGTTGGCATTGGCCTCGCCGGCGGGTTGCCGGCCGGTGGCGACGTGGATCTGCCCGCCCAGTGAAACAGCGCAGGTCTCGGCGAAGGGGGCGGGCAGGGGGGCGGCCTCGTGCCAGGTATTCGACGCCGGGTCGTAACGCGTATTCGCCGCGATCATGTTCCAGGCGCCGCCATTGCCCGCCCGGAAGCCACCGATGGCATAGATCGCACCCTCATGGCCGACCAGGTTGGGATGGTGACGCGGTTCGGGCAACGCGGCGATCTCGGTCCATTCATTGGTCCATTCATCGGGCGCCCAGCGGAAGGCGCGGTCGAGAATGCCCATGCCCTCGCGGCCCGTATCCGGCGACAGGCCGCCGGCAAGGTAGATCTGTCCGTCGAGGATGGCGGGGTAGATTTCCTGTGTGCGCACGGGCAGCGCGGCCCGGTGCGACCAGGGTGGCGGCAGGGCCGCCCCGGGGCCGGCCATGCCCAGCGCCAGCGTGCTTCCGACAAATCCGCGGCGGGTCAGTGTCGTCATGAATGGCCTCCCTTGCTCGCGATCAGTCAAGCGGAAGGCGTTCGCGAGTTCCACTGAAAGTTTTGAAGGGTGACCGGTCCACGTCTCACCGGGCGTCCGTTGCCGACTGGCGGGGGCTCACTCCTCCGCCGGGCAATGTCCGCCGGTGATACGTGCCACCTCGGCCGGATCCCCATCGGTCTCGGCCGGTTCCAGGTCCAGTGCGCAGGCGATGATGCCGTAGACATTCACGTTCTCGAACGCGTCCGGACGTGTGCCTTGCGGGAAGACGGGGCCGGCGCCGATGAAGGTTGCGCCCATGGGCTCGGCCCGGTTGTCGTACCCGTGCTGGCCGCGCAGCGAGGACAGATAGGGGCTGGAGAAGTTGGCGTCGGAGCGAGAGATCAGCCAGTCCGGATCGGCCAGGATGAAGAGGTCCGGTCCCCTGGTCGGGTGATCGAACCGCCACTCGGGCGAATAGTCTCCGGGCCGGTAGACCGAGAGATGCGGATGCGCGCCCTGCAGTTCGGCTTCGGCACGGGCCACCGCGGCCTCATCGCCAAAGGCCATCAGAAAGGGCTCCAGCCCGGCGCCGTACGGACCCGCAAATTCCTTGACGAACAGGCCTTCGAGCGCGGAGTGGTCGTCGATCATGATCACGCGCTCCGTGCCCACGGGGGCCATGCCATGATCGGAGACGACGATGATATTGGTGCGGCCGAGAAGGCCGCGCGCCTCCAGACCGGTGACCAGATCCCCCACCAGCGTATCGACGCGGGCAACCGCCTCGCCCTCGGCCTCGGTAAACGGGCCGGCGCGGTGCAGCACCGTGTCGACATGGTCGAAATAGACGGCGGCGAAGCGCGGCTGTTCCGCGGCCGGTGCATCAAACCAGGACAGGACTTCGGCGACGCGGTCCTCATAGGGCATGTCGTGCTGATAGGGATGCCAGACCGAGGCGTATTCGCCGTCGACCGGCGCTTCGGACCCGAGCCAGAACATGATGTGGCTGCGCACATCCTGGCGTTCCGCCGTGATCCAGATCGGCTCCCCCTGCCACCAGAAGGCATCCTGCGGACCGCCTGCGCGTGCCGAGAACAGGCGCTCGGCCTCGGCGTCCCAGGGCGAGTTGGAGACCATGCCGTGATGTTCCGGATAGAGCCCGGTGGCCAGCGAGTAGAAATTCACGAAGGTCTTGGTGGGCATCACCGGCAGCATGCGGTCCGGCCGCACGCCGCGCTCGGCCAGTGCCTGCAGATTTGGCGCGTCCCAGCGGTCGATGGCGTCATAGCGCAGCCCGTCCAGGCCGATCATCAGGACGATGGGGGCCTCGGCAGCCTCTTCTTCCTGGCGCGGCATGTGCGAACAGGCAGCGGCAACGAAAACGAGCAGGACGGGCAGAAGGCGGTGCATGTTCATGTCCCCGATCGGAAGCGATGTGTTGAGTGTCCGGGTGTAGGCCGTGGAGATGACGAACGGAAGACACCGGGCGGGATTTCGCTGCCATCGCCAACCGCCCCCGGCGTTTGCGCCCGCCCCCCCCGATTGTTAAGACTTGGCGACAGGCCTGCCGCCTGATTCACGCGCCGATGCGACCCTATGCGGGGGCGGCGTGAAGAGGCGGCGTTTTTCGTGGCAGCGGATTGTTCCTTCCGCGCCCGGAAACAAAAAGAAAGAGGACCGCCTTGAGCGATCGCGACGACGAGCTTCCCCCGGCTGGCGGCGACGCCGGCCTACCTGACGGCATCGGCCATATTTCGATCGAGGAGGAGATGCGCTCCTCCTATCTCGACTATGCGATGAGCGTGATCGTGTCGCGCGCGATCCCCGACGCGCGCGACGGCCTCAAACCGGTCCACCGGCGCATTCTCTACACCATGCACGAGAACGGGCAGACGCACGAGAAGGCCTACCGCAAGTGCGCCACGGCCGTCGGTGACGTGATGGGCCGCTATCACCCGCACGGCGACCAGGCCGTCTACGACGCCCTTGTGCGCCTGGCCCAGAGCTGGTCGATGCGGGTGCCGCTGATCGACGGGCAGGGCAATTTCGGATCCATCGACGGCGATCCGCCCGCGGCCTACCGCTATACCGAAGCGCGCATGGAGAAGGTGGCCCAGGCATTGCTGGCCGATATCGACAAGGACACGGTCAACTTTGTCGACAACTATTCCGCCGAGCGCAAGGAACCGGTGGTGCTGCCGGCGCGCTTCCCGAACCTCCTGGTCAATGGTGCCAACGGAATCGCCGTGGGCATGGCGACCAACATCCCGCCGCACAATCTTGGCGAGGTGATCGACGCGACGCTGGCGCTGATGGACAATCCGGCCCTGACCGAAAGCGAGCTGCTGGAATACCTGCCCGGTCCCGATTTCCCGACCGGCGGCCTGATTCTGGGCCGTACCGGCGCCCGCAACGCGATCGCGACGGGGCGCGGCTCGATCGTCATGCGCTCGCGCACCACGATCGAGGAAGCGCGCAATGGCCGCCAGGCGATCATCGTGCACGAGATTCCGTTCCAGGTGAACAAGGCCTCGATGATCGAGAAGATCGCCGAACTGGTGCGCGACAAGAAGATCGAGGGCATTGCCGATCTGCGCGACGAGAGCGACCGCACGGGCCTGCGCGTGGTGATCGAGCTGAAACGCGACGCCAACGCCGATGTGATCCTGAACCAGCTCTATCGCTGGTCGCCCATGCAGACCAGTTTCGGCGCCAATATGCTGTCGCTGGTCGGTGGCCGTCCGCAATTGCTGGGGGCGCTGGATATTCTCAAGGAATTCCTGCGCTTCCGCGAGGAAGTCGTGGCGCGGCGCTGCAAGCACGAGCTGAGCAAGGCCCGCGACCGCGCCCATGTCATTGTCGGCCTGGCGCTGGCCGTGGCCAATATTGACGAGGTGATTGCCCTCATCCGGCGCGCGCCCAACCCGGCCGCCGCCCGCGAAGAGCTGATGTCGCGCGACTGGCCGGCGGCCGATGTCGCGCCGCTGGTGGAACTGGTTGCCGATCCGCGTTCGGTGCTGCGCGAGGGCAATGTGCTGCGCCTCACCGAGGAACAGGCCCGCGCCATCCTGGAACTGCGCCTCAATCGCCTGACCGGTCTGGGCCGTGAAGAATTGGGCAATGAGGCCAAGACGCTGGCCGAACAGATTGCCGATCTGCTGGATATCCTGCGCTCGCGCCAGCGTGTCCTGGATATCATTCGCGACGAAATGGCCGAGGTGAAGGAAAACTACGCCACGCCGCGCCGGTCCGAATTCATCGATGCCGAACTGGATTTCGAGGACGAGGACCTGATCCCGCGCGAGGACATGGTCGTCACGGTTACCCATGGCGGTTATGTCAAGCGCACGGCCCTGTCCGACTACCGGGCCCAGCGCCGCGGCGGCAAGGGCCGGGCGGGCATGTCGATGAAGGATGAGGACTTCGTCTCCACACTCTTCGTTGCCTCCACCCACGCACCGCTGCTCTTCTTCTCCAATCGCGGCATGGTCTACAAGACCAAGACCTGGCGTCTGCCGCTGGGCGCGCCGAACACGCGCGGCAAGGCGCTGGTCAACATGCTGCCGCTGGAGCAGGGCGAGACCATCACCTCCATCATGGCGCTGCCGGAAGACGAGAGCGTCTGGGCGGAGATGGACGTCATGTTCGCCACCAACAAGGGCACGGTCCGCCGCAACAAGCTGTCCGACTTCGTCCAGGTCAATCGCAATGGCAAGATCGCGATGAAGCTGGAGAGCGAGGACGATCGCATCGTCAATGTGGCGCTGTGCACCGAAGACGACGATGTTTTCCTGGTCTCCGAAAAGGGCCGGGCGATCCGCTTCCCGGTGACGGCGGTGCGCGTGTTTGCCGGCCGCAATTCTGTCGGCGTGCGCGGTATCCGCCTGGCGGACGGCGACACGCTGATCTCGATGACGATCCTGCGCCATGTCGACGTGACCACGCCGGAAGCGCGCGCCTACATGAAACACGCCACCGCCATGCGCCGCGCCCTGGGCGAGGACGAGGCCGAGCTGCCGGCCGCGGTCGAACCCGACGAGGAGGGCGAGGAGGGCGAAGCCGCGCTGACGCCGGAACGTATCGCCGAACTGGGTGCCGCCGAACAATTCCTGCTCACCGTTGCCGCCGACGGCATGGGCAAGCGGTCCTCCGCCTATGATTATCGCACCATGGGCCGCGGCAATCAGGGCGTCGCTGCGCACGATCTCTCCCGTGAGATCACCCTGGCGGCCAGTTTCCCGGTGGAGGATGCCGACCAGATCATGGCGGTGACCGATGGCGGGCAACTGATCCGCTTCCCGGTCGACACGGTTCGTATCGCCGGCCGCTCCACTCGCGGTGTGCGTCTGATCCGTCTCAATGAGGGCGAGAATGTCGTCGCCGTCGTGCGCATCCAGGATGCGGGCGACAATGGCGAGAACGGTGAGGACGAGGCCGGCGAAGGCGAGGATGCACCGGAGAGCCCGGACGCTCCCGGCGAAGGCGGCGAGGCGTGATCGAACCGGCGGTTCTCGCCGCCTTCCTGCCGCTTGTCCTCGATCCGGGCCGGGCGGCCCTGCCACAACTGGCCCTGCTGGCTGCCCTGTTCCTGGCCGTGGCGCTGGTTATCGACAGCGCCTGTGCCGCCTTCGGCGGGGCGCTGTTGCAGGTTTTCAGCGCCAAGCGTTTCAAATTATGGGCAAACAGGCTATCAGGCGGCGTGTTGCTGATGGCGGCCGGCCGGCTCGCCCTGCGCCGGGAGGCCTGACCTGATGACCCGTACCGCGCTCTATCCGGGCACGTTCGACCCGATCACCAATGGCCATCTCGACATTATCGGACGGGCCGTGAAACTCGTCGACAAGCTGGTCATCGGTGTGGCGGTCAATGCCGGCAAGAAACCGCTGTTTTCCGTCGAGGAACGCGTTGAAATGGTGCGGACCGAAGTCGACAAGTTCGAAAACGGCGCGGCGATCGAGGTGATGCGCTTCGACGGGCTGCTGATGCATTTCGCCGAGGAAATCGGGGCTCAGTCCATTGTGCGCGGGCTTCGCGCCGTGTCCGATTTCGAGTATGAATTCCAGATGGTGGCGATGAACCAGCGTCTCAATGACGACATCGAAACCGTCTTCCTGATGGCCGATCCGCGCCACCAGGCCATCGCCTCGCGGCTGGTCAAGGAAATCGCCGCCCTGGGCGGTCGCGTTTCCGATTTCGTGCCGGCCTCCATCGAAGCCCGTCTCAAGGAGCGACTTGCGTGATCATGCGTTTCACCGTTTCCGCCACTCTCGCCCTGGCCCTGAGCGCCGCGGCATGCGCCCGCGACAACGCCGCCGGCAATGCCGAAACCGAAACCGCCGCCGCGAACACTGCGGCCGCCGTCGTGCAACAGGCCGAACCGGCACCGTCCTGGGATTTCCCGGAAGAGGCCTGGCGCAGCGTCGATCAGGACCGTCTGCTCTATATCGAGACCGATCACGGCATGATCGTCGTGGAGCTGGCCCCGGAATTCGCGCCGAACCATGTCGCCCGCATGCGCGAACTCGCCGGCGAGCGCTTTTACGATTTTCTGGTGTGGCACCGGGTGATCGACGGCTTCATGGCCCAGGGCGGAGGCTCCCGCGCCAATCCCGGCCATGCTGCCGACATTCCGCCGCTCGAGGCGGAATTCACCATCCGCCGGTCGGGTGAGCCGGCCGTCAGCGAGTTGCAGGACCGCGTCGTCAATCCGCGGGAAATCCCGCAAATGGCCAAAGCCGGCTTCTGGAACGGTTTCCATGCCGGCACCCAGACCGCGGCGCTGGCGGGCATTACCGGCGATGGCCGGGTCCAGTCCTGGCTGCTGCATTGCCGGGGTGCAGCCGCCATGGCCCGCACCAGCGATCCCAATTCCGCTCTCAGCCAGTTCTACATCACCACGGGCAGCCCGGATCACCTGAACGCCACCTACACCGTCTGGGGCCGGGTGCGTCACGGCATCCAGGCGGTCGATGCGATCCGCGTCGGTTCGGCGATGGAGGATCCCGACTTCACGCCCGACATCATCCGTTCGATGCGCGTGGGCAGCGAACTGCCGGCCGAGGCGCAGATCGGGGTCGAGGTGATCGATACCGGAAGCGAGGCCTTTGCCGGCTATCTCGATACGCTGCGCGACGCCCAGGGCAATCTGCCCGATATTTGCGAAATCACCGTGCCGACCCGAATTGAGGAGTAAGACACATGGCCGAAGAACAGATCGTATTCACCCTCGAGGGCGGTGACGTCACCATCAAGCTGCGACCGGATCTGGCGCCCAAACATGTCGAGCAGATCACCAAACTGGTGAAGGAAGGCTTCTACGACGGCCTGAATTTCCACCGCGTGATTGACGGTTTCGTGGCCCAGGGCGGCTGTCCGCAAGGCACCGGCATGGGCGGCTCGGGCACGAATATCCCGGCCGAGTTCTCTGCCGAACCGCACAAACGCGGCACCATGTCGATGGCCCGCGCTGCCGATCCGGACAGCGCCTCCAGCCAGTTCTTCATCTGCCTGGACGATGTGCCCTATCTCGACAACCAGTACACGGTCTGGGGCGAGGTGATCTCGGGCATGGAACATGTCGACGCCCTGCCCAAGGGTGAGCCGCCGGCCAATCCGGGCAAGATCGTCAAGGCCAGCGTCGTCGGGGCCTGATCCAAACGGACAGAACACGAAGAAGCCGCGTTATCCCACGGGTATCGCGGCTTTTTTGATGGGAGTTTTGCGCTTCCTTCAATCGGCCCCGACCAGCATGCAGTCGGCAAGGCAATGCGTTCCGGGGCACTTGTGGCCAAAATCCAGGGCAAGCTTCACGGTATCAGCCGCATGCGGTCGCGCACGCCGCCGTTCGGGCGGCATTTCATCCGCATCGGCGACACGGCCCTGCGCGGCATCATCGTGCCGGCGTCCATTGACGATTGTCTGTAAGCGGTGCGCGAAGGCAGCGAGACCTCATTGCAGACCGGCCGGCCCGCCTGTTTCCGCGTCGTGGTGGGCGTGAGGCTCGGCGGCGAAACCTTGCGCATCAGTCCGCCCGATTTCGCCCGGGTGTCCCTGATCGCGGGACCGGTGATCTTTCTCGCCCTCTTCATCCTGGTGGTCTGGTGTCTGTTCAGCTTCGGCTTCGGGCACGACACCCAGGCCAATCTCCGGGCGATGGCGGCGCCGTGGCTGCTGCCGGGCGCGCGCCTGCTGCAGCCTCTCTGCGATGTACGGTCCTGGCTGATATGGCGCTGACCGCATTGCGCGATTGCGCCCGGGGGCGACGCAGCCGACACTCGTCATCATGAGCTGGATCGAAACGGTAGACCCGGATGCGGCCGACGGCCGTTTAAAAACCCTGTTCGAGCGCACGGCCGGTCCCGGCGGCCAGGTCGACAATATCCTCCAGGCCCACGGTCTGAGGCCACATACGCTGGAGGGCCACATGGCGCTCTACAAGGCGGTGCTGCACCATTTCGGCAATGCGCTGGACAAGGCCTATCTGGAGACGATCGGCATCTATGTCAGCCTGCTCAACCAGTGCACCTATTGCGTCGAACACCATTTCGCCGGGCTGAAACGCCATCTCGCAGACGATGAGCGGGCCGGGGCGATCCGTGCCGCTCTCGAGCAGGATGCGCTGGGCGAGGCCTTTTCCCGCCGCGAGGCCGCCGGTCTGGTCTATGCCCGCAAACTGACCCGGGAACCCCAGCATCTCGTCGAAACCGATATCGCCGCCCTGCGCGCCGCCGGTTTCCAGGACGGGGAAATCCTGGAGATCAACCAGGTCACCGCCTATTTCGCCTATGCCAACCGCACTGTTCTCGGGCTTGGCGTCAGTCATGAAGGCGAAACGCTGGGTCTGTCACCGGGGCAGAGCGACGACCCGGAGAACTGGTCGCACGGCTGAGCCACGGCGGCCGGCACTGGCCTCATCCGGCGACTTCGTCTATCCCCCGCCGCCATGCGTGTTTCCGATTTCGATTTCGAACTGCCCGAAGATCTCATAGCCCTGCGTCCGGCGCGGCCGCGCGATGCCGCGCGCATGCTGCATGTAAACGCGTCCGGCGAATTGGCCGACCGCGGTGTGCTGGACCTGCCCGACCTGCTGCGCGAAGGTGATCTTCTGGTCTTCAACGATACGCGGGTGATACCGGCCGCGCTCAACGGCACGCGCCCGGCGCGGGCCCAGGGCGGAGGCGGGGATGTCGCCGTCGAGGTCAATCTGCACAAGCGGGTGGACGCCTCGACCTGGCGCGCCTTCGTGCGGCCGGCCAAGCGCTTGCGCGTGGGCGATGTCATCCGGTTCGGCACGCTGGAAGCCGAGATTACCGGCAAGTCCGAAGGCGGGGATACGCGCCTGACCTTCGACCGCACCGGTGCCGCGCTGGATGCGGCGGTCGCCGCCACCGGCGCGCCGCCCCTGCCGCCCTATATTGCCCGCAAGCGCGGTGCCGATGCGCAGGATGTCGAGGACTATCAGACCCTGTTCGCGCGTGAGGACGGATCGGTGGCTGCGCCGACGGCCGGCCTGCATTTCACCGATCGCCTGTTCGAGGCGCTCAGGGCGAGGGGCGTGGAGAGGACCCAGGTCACCCTGCACGTCGGAGCCGGCACCTTCCTGCCGGTCAAGGCCGAGGATACGAAGCAACATCGCATGCATGCGGAATGGTGCACCGTGTCCGGCGGCGCGGCAGCGGCCATCAATGCGGCGCGGTCCGAGGGCCGCCGGGTCGTGCCGGTGGGGACAACGGCGCTGCGCACGATCGAAAGCCTGGCCACGCCGGACGGGCGGATCGAGCCGGCCAGCCGGGATACCGACATCTTCATCACGCCGGGCTATGATTTCCGCGTGACCGACGCGCTGATGACCAATTTCCACCTGCCACGTTCGACCCTGTTCATGCTGGTCAGCGCGCTGGCCGGCCTCGAGACGATGAAGCAGGCCTATGCCCATGCCATCCGTTCGGGCTATCGCTTCTATTCCTATGGCGATGCCTGCCTGATCGAACGCGCCGCATGACGACTTTTCCCTACGAGATATCCGCCACCGACGGCGCCGCGCGCACCGGCGTCCTGAAGACGCCGCGCGGCGATATCCGCACGCCCGCCTTCATGCCCGTGGGCACGGCCGGAACGGTCAAGGCTCTCTACATGGACCAGGTGAAGGCCGCGGGTGCGGACATCATTCTGGGCAATACCTATCACCTCATGCTGCGCCCCGGCGCGGAACGGGTGAAGCGGTTGGGCGGGCTGCACAGATTTTCCACCTGGCAGGGCCCGATCCTCACCGACAGTGGCGGTTTCCAGGTCTGGTCATTGTCCAAACTGCGCAAGATGAGCGAGGAGGGGGTGAAGTTCCGCTCCCATATCGACGGGTCGGAACACAATCTCACGCCGGAACGCTCGATCGAGATCCAGGCCGACCTGCTAGGCGCCGACATCTCCATGCAGCTGGACGAATGCACGCCGTTCGGGTGTTCGGAAAGCGAAGCCCGCCAGTCGATGGAGCTCTCCATCCGTTGGGGCCAGCGCTCCAGGGCGGCTTTCGGCACGCGCGACAGCCAGGCCCTGTTCGGGATTGTCCAGGGCTCCGTCTTCGAGAATCTGCGCCGCGAAAGCGCCCGGCGCCTGGTCGAGACCGGCTATGACGGCTATGCGATCGGCGGGCTGGCCGTGGGCGAGGGATTCGAGGCGATGTGCGAGGTGCTGGATTTCACCACGCCGCACCTGCCCTCCGAACGGCCGCGCTATCTCATGGGGGTGGGCAAGCCGATCGATCTGGTCGAGGCGGTCGCCCGCGGGGTCGACATGTTCGACTGTGTGCTGCCCACACGTTCTGGGCGGCACGGCCAGGCCTGGTCCGATTATGGTCCGGTCAACATCAAGCGCGCCGAGTTTGCCGAGGACGACACGCCGCTCAACCCGGAAATCGCCTGCCCGGCCAGCCGGGATTATTCCAAAGCCTATCTCCACCATCTCTTCCGCGCCGGGGAATATCTCTCGGCCATGCTCCTGTCCTGGCACAACATCGCCTATTTCGAGGATCTGACCGCGCGCATGCGAGCGGCGATTTCCGCAGGTGAATTCGAGACGTTCCGCCGCGATTTCCGGGCGAGGTGGGAGGAGGGGCAGGCCCGCGCCGCCCAATAGAAAGCGGCGCCCCCGAGGCACAAGGGGCGCCGCTGGAGCTTCAGGCGCGGGGAGGGGACCTGAAGCGTCCCGGTTACGAACCGGCCGAGGCCGGGCCGTCATCCAGTTCCAGATCGTTTTCGTTGTCGCCATAGTCGCGGTCGGACAGCGGGAATTCGCTGGCCGCGTCCTCGTTGAAGCGCGGCAGCGCCTCGAACTCGGCCCGGGTATAGGCGATCACCGCGACAGGGCGCCGGCGGTGCGGGGAAAAGCTGACATCGTGCTGCTCGATCAGCACCTCGCGGCCGCCGATATCCATCCAGCCGCCGGACTCGACGACAATGGCCTCGACATCGCCCTCGGCCGACAGGCGCACGCGCTCGATCTCGCCGATACGGCCACCGTCAGCGGACTGCACGCGCAGGCCGATCCAGTGATGGTCGTCGGTGTAGGGCGCGCGGTCGAGATCGGAATTGTCCCAGGCCTCGGCTACCGCGCGCAGCAGGTCATTGTCCTGGATGAAGGAATTGGAGGCCGGCGCATTGGCGTGACCTTCCACCGTCATCACCTCGTCGGCTTCCTGCGAATTTACCTCCTGGGCCAGGGCGGCCCCGGCCAGGGCGGAGACCGCGCCGGCGAAGGCTGTGATTGCTGTCGCACGCATCAGGATAGAGAAGGGTTTCATGACAACCTCCTTGTTTCTCCACGAACCGGCCGGGGCCGGGAAAGGCGGCGTGCAGCACCGCCATTCGGAAGAGAAACGCGAAGGGCGTGAATTCGGTTGCCCGGTCTGACGAAAGTTTAATGCGCGGCCGCTCAGCGGTCCCGCTCGGGCTCCACCAGACCGTAGGCCTCGAATGCCCGGCGCATCTGTTCCGGCGGGCAGCCGAAACCGTCGTAGAGACCGCGCAGATAGGCGCGCCGGCGCTGGGCCACGTCGCGCTGTTCGCGTGCCTCGTCCTCGATGCGGCCGGCACCGCCGATAAAGCGGATGATCGGACGGACCGGGTTGAGCCCGACAATCGTCGAGCGGTAGAGGCTGCGCGCGCCGTCGGCCGCGGCATCTGGCGCCTGGGAGGCAATGTGTGCACCCTGGCTCAACCAGCTGTCGTGATCGTGCGAGGCCTCTTCGGCGCGGCGCTGCTCTTCCTCCACATCGGGGCCGAGAACGGCGGTCAGCCGCGCCACATCGCGCGCCACCGTGGAACAGCGCCGGCGCGATCCTTCGCCGCCATAGGGGGTGGGCACGGTGTCGTCGCCCTCATCGACCATGATGCGGCCGGGACGCTGGCGCGGCAGACCCACGGCGTCCTCCAGGGCTTCGGTGGTTTCCTCGCGCGCGAAACCGGCCGTTTCGCCGGCCGTTTCCCGCGTTGACGAGCATGCCGCCATGCAAACTGCCACGGCCACGCATGCAGCTATACGCAGATATCCCCTCATGATTCCCAGTCTAATGAGGATTGCGGCGAAATCTCATCAAAAATGCTGAAATCCGGTGGCAAAGCTGCATTGACCCTCCGGAATCGCCCGTATAGGTTCCGCGCTCCTCATTCGGGGAGCCGATAGCTCAGCTGGTAGAGCAACTGACTTTTAATCAGTAGGTCCAGGGTTCGAATCCCTGTCGGCTCACCATTTTCCGTTTCCAGATTCAGGTGAGATGGCGGCGTCCGCAGTGCGTTCGGGCCCGTTCGGCCGGTCCGCGCGCACTGGTGTTCGCGCAGCACTCCTTTATTCTTGTTGTGCAATCGCACAATCCAGATCCGATTCGGCTGGCGGGGCTTCATGAACGACCTTCTCATCCAGGCGGTGATCTATCTCGGTGCGGGCGTGATCGCCGTGCCGATCGCGCACCGGCTGGGACTGGGGTCGGTGCTGGGCTATCTGCTCGCCGGCGTCGCCATCGCGCCGCTCCTGGACTGGGTCGGATCCGATCCCGAGGACGTCCAGCACTTTGCCGAATTCGGCGTGGTGATGATGCTCTTCCTGGTCGGCCTGGAACTGCAGCCGCGCCTGTTGTGGGAATTGCGGCTGCGCCTGTTCGGACTGGGCGGGATGCAGGTTCTGGTCACCGCGATGCTGGTAGCCGGGGCGTGCCTGGCGGCGGGGCTCGACTGGCGCCTGGCAATCGCGCTGGGCATGATCTTCGCCCTGTCTTCCACCGCCATCGTGCTGCAGACGCTGGGCGAAAAGGGCTGGCTGCGCACCGAGGGCGGCCAGTCGGCCTTCTCCGTGCTCCTGTTCCAGGACATTGCCGTTATCCCGATGCTGGCGCTGATGCCGCTGCTGGCCCTGCCGGGCATGGACGCCTCCGCCGCGGGCGATGCGGCCCATGCCGTTGCCGATACGCCGATCGCGCAATTTCCCGCCTGGGCGCAGGGGCTGTTCACGCTGGCCGCAGTCGCCGCCGTTGTCCTGGGCGGACGCTATCTCACCCGGCCGGCCTTTCGCATCATCGCCCGCACCGGCCTGCACGAGCTGTTCTTCGCCGCCGCCCTGCTGCTGATCATCGGGATCGCCGTATTGATGAGCATGGTGGGCCTGTCGCCGGCGCTGGGGACTTTCCTGGCCGGCGTGCTGCTGGCGGAAAGCGAATACCGGCACGAACTCGTCTCCGATCTCGAACCGTTCAAGGGGCTGCTGCTGGGCGTCTTCTTTGTCACCGTGGGGGCGGGGATGGAGTTCGCGCTGCTGGCCGAAGAGCCGGCCCTCATCGCCACGCTGACGCTGAGCCTGATCGCCGTGAAAGGCCTCATCCTGCTCGGCCTGGCCGTGCTGTTCCGGCTGAAGGGGCGGGCCCGCTGGCTGTTCACCTTCGCCCTGGCCCAGAGCGGCGAGTTCGGCTTCGTGCTGCTGGCCTACGGCACCAGCGTCCACGTCCTGCCGGACGGGGTTGCCGCCGTGGCTGCGCTGGTCGTTGCCCTGTCGATGATGGCGACGCCGCTGATCATGATCGTGTTCGAACGCTTCGTCTCGCCACGCGTGGCGCGCAGGCCGGCCGAGCGGATGGAGGACGAGATCGAGGAGGAGGCACCGGTCATCATCGCGGGAATGGGACGGTTCGGCCAGATCGTGCAACGCCTTCTGGTGATGGACGGCTACAAGCCCGTGGTGCTCGACAATTCGGCCGAGCATATCGACGGGCTGCGCAAGTTCGGCATCCAGGTCTATTACGGCAATGCCCTGCGCCCGGGCCTTCTGGAAGCGGCCGGAATTGCGCGTGCGAAACTCCTGGTGGTCGCCACTGACAATCGCGAGCGCGCGGTTGAACTGGTGCATCACGTCAAGCAGCGCTATCCGCGCGTCCACATCATCGCCCGCGCCGCCAGCCGGGAGCACGTCTACCAATTGCGTGCGGCAGGCGCGGACAGCGCAATCCGGGAATTGTTCGGATCCTCCCTGGAGGCGGCGACCCAGTCGCTGCAGGTGCTCGGTGAGAGCCGGGGCCGCGCGGAAAAGAAGGCGGCCGCCTTCGCCCGGCATGACGAGGAAAGCCTGCGGCAATTGTTCGAGGTCTGGGACGGCGAGATCGATGTGTTCGACAATGAGGCCTAGATCGAGCGTGCCCGGTCGCGCGTCGTCTCGCTGGCAGAGCTGATGGCCGAGGATGTCGGCGAACCCGAGCCGCCGGCCGACAAGGAAAACCCCGGATAGTCACGGGCCCAAGACACTGTCCCGCCAGACCCGCAAAACCCGGTCGCGGGCGCCGAACCGGGTTCCGTCTGCGCGCGAACATGGTTAACGTTGCGATTGACACGCGGGGGGTCACGGCCGGTGAAACGCTTCATTTTCATATGCATGATGGCGATGCTTCTGGGCCCGGCGGCTGCGGCCGACGAAGACATGGCCAGCGAGGCCGCAGACATCTCGCCGGTAACCGCCGAACGGGCGCCGCCGCGATATGCGGACATGACGGCGATGGCGGCCCGGCTTTCCGGCTGGACGCCCGAGGCGGTGGCGGATGTCGCCGGCATACTGTTCGAGGTGCCGGCGGACGGCCTGCCGAACCAGGATGCGCTGGCCGAGGCGCTGCTCGACGGGGCCCGCCCGTTCGATCGCCGGGCCGGGCTGGCGGCGCAGGCCCTGCTGAGACTGGCCGGCTGGCTGGAATTCGGACTGATCGACCAGGACACGCTCGAACTGCGCCGCCTGGGCGAGGACGAGGCGGCGATGCTGGTGCGCCGCCTGCAGGCGGCGCTGGAGACGGGGCGAATCCGCGCGGCCATCGACGAGAGCCGCCCGCAGGTGCGCGATTACGACATCCTGCGGGCGGAGATGCTGCGGGTCCTGGCCCTGCGGCCGATATGGCCGCATATCGACAGCGGGGCCTCGCTGGGGCCCGGCGATGCCGGTGTTCGCGTCGACCAGTTGCGCGCCCGCCTGTCGGCCGAAGGCCTGTTGTCGCATGACTGGCGCGAGGGGCAGGCCTACGACACGCGGCTGGCCACGGCGGTGCGCCGTTACCAGGGCCGGGTCAACCTGTCTCCGACCGGGCGCCTGGACCAGATCACGCTGCGCCAGCTGAACATTTCCCCGGAGCAGAGAATCGCCCAGTTGCGGGCGAATCTGGAGCAGCGCCGCTGGCGTACGCGCCAGCTGGGCTACCGGCATATCTGGGTCAATCTCGCCGATTTCCGTCTCGAGGCCTGGGAGGATGGCCAGCTCGCGCGCGAGCACCAGGTCATGATCGGCGGACAGGCTTCCTCGACGCCCGAATTTTCCGAGGAAATGCAATATATTGTGCTCAATCCGTGGTGGGGGCTGCCGTCCGGTTCGGCGCGCCCGCGCTTCCAGTCGATCCGGCGCAATCCGCGGATCGTGAACGATCGCGGTTTCAGAATTTTCGACCGGTCCGGGCAGGCGGTCTCGGTCTGGGAAGTCGACTGGAGCCGCTGGGGCCGCGACTGGCCCTACCGGCTGTCGCAACCGCCCGGGCCGACCAATCCCATGGGCGAAGTGAAGTTCATCTTTCCCAACCGCTACAACGTCTACATTCACGACACGATCGAGCGGGACCGGTTCGTGCGGACGCGGCGCGACTTTTCCGCCGGATGCATCCGGGTGCGCGATCCCCTGGCCCTGGCGAGCTGGGTGCTGGAAGGGCAGGCGGACTGGTCGCGGGACCGAATCGATGCGGTGGTGGCGGGGAATACACCCACAGTTGTCTGGCTCGACCGGCGTATCCCCGTGCATATTGCCTACTGGACCGTGGTCGGCGATTCGGACGGGCAGGTGCGCTATCTGCACGATCTCTATCGTCGGGACGGCCGCGTGATCGATGCCTATTCCAGCGCCTTTCAGCGGATATCGGCCGAGCCCGCCGGGTTCGGGAGCGATCTGTCCGGCCGGGTTGTCTCGATGCGCCACTGAACATCGCGATGGCCGTGGATGTGCAACCGCTCCGCGTGGTGCTGAATGACCAGGGGCAGCGAATCGCTCCGCCCCGGCGGCGGACCGTGATCGGACCCGCCAAGGCCTTGAATTGGGGCGGGAAAACGGCGTTATCGGGGCTGGATGGCGTCTGTGCTGTAACATCGGTGCAACGCGCGATTTTTTTTGCGGTTTGACCCCGCTTCGCCAGCCTGGGCTATGGCGCTCGCGAACTAATTGTAGTAGTGAAAAAACCGGGAAACGCCCAAGAGGGGGATTCCTCGCGTCCGGCATTCCGCCGGACACGATCAGTCACACCAAGGAGGTGAGAGCCTCCGGAGGGGGAATGATGAAGAAACGGCTTTTTACGGCGGCCGCCGTTGGGGCCTTCTTGGCAGCGGGTCCTGCGTTCGCTGACGAAGGCTGGTATGTGCGTGGTTCCGTCGGTTACGGCGGCCCGGGCGACACTGACGTGTCCGGTTCGCTGAACGGTGAAATCAATGGCAAGGGCAATTGGCGCGAAGCCGTGGCCCTCGGTTATGAGTGGGCTGACGGTTTCCGCTTCGAAGGTGAACTGGCCCATCGTTACAACGACACGGGTGCTGTGGGCGGTTTCGAACACAGCCTGAGCGACTTCCAGATCTGGTCGGCGATGGCGAATGCCATCTTCGATTTCAATCCGGACGGCGCCTATCATCCGTATGTCGGTGTGGGTCTGGGTCTTGGTGATGTTTCCGGCACGCTGACCGGTTTCTCTGCCGGTACGACCCCGATCAATCCGACGGCTGCCGACTATGTGATTGCCCAGGATAGCGACAATCCGTTCGTCTGGCAGATCCTCGCCGGTATCGGCTGGGATCTGACCGAGCGTCTGACGCTGGACACCGAGTATCGCTATTTCTCGGCTGCCAGCACGGATTATGATCCGGGCGTGAGTGTCGATGCTCTGGCCGGCCACGAGGCCTGGGTGGGTCTGCGCTATTCCTTCGCGGCTCCGCCGCCCCCGCCGCCGCCCCCGCCGCCTCCGCCGCCGCCTCCGCCGCCTCCGCCGCCTCCGCCGCCCCCGCCGCCTCCGCCGGCGTGTGACGATGTGAGCTTCCCGGTCTACTTCGAGTGGGATCGTTCGGATCTGACGGATCAGGCCCGGGCCGTGATCGCCCAGGCTGCCAACCAGCGCGGCAATTGCGGCGTGACGCGTGTCACCATCGGTGGCCACGCCGACCGTTCCGGTGCTGCGTCCTACAATGTGGGCCTGTCCGAGCGCCGTGCCCGCGTTGTCCGCGACGAACTGGTCCGCCTCGGCGTGCCGGCCAGCGCGGTCACGATGGAAGCCTATGGCGAGACCCGCCCGGCCGTTCAGACGCCGGACGGTGTCCGCGAGCCGCTGAACCGTCGTGCGGAAGTGGTCATCGTTCTCGACTAGGGTCGAAACGAGCGAGACTTGAAGAGTGCGGCCCGGCCTCTGCCGGGCCGCATTTCTTTTGTGCAACGTCTGAAATTGGAAGAATTGTGCTCCGTTTCCACCGGATCGGGGTTCAAATGGCCGCATTTTCCCCGGTGCTGAGGGCAGGCTTGACCGCCGCCGGACGCAGGTTCATGACCGGCATCGAGGCGGCCTGAACGGGCCGCGAAGCGCGACATGTCGGGAGGACATCATGAGCAAGCCGGACAAACCGTATCGCAAGCGCGAAGTAGCCGGGCACACGCTGAGCCCGGAGACCCAGATGATGAGCTACGGGTACGACCCCAAGCTTTCGGAAATGTCCATCAAGCCGCCGATCTTCCTGACCTCGACCTTCGCCTTCGAAAGCGCCGAACAGGGTGCGTCCTTCTTCCGCATCAATGTCGGTCAGGCCGAGGAGGGCGATCCGGAAGCCGCCGGCCTGATGTATTCGCGCTTCAACAACCCCAATATGGAAGTGCTGGAAGATCGTCTGGCGCTGTATGACGGTGCCGAGGAATGCTGCGTCTTCTCCTCGGGCATGGCAGCGATCTCGACCACGCTGATGGGGCTGGCCCACACCGGTTCCGTCATCCTGCAATCCACCCCGCTCTATGGCGGCACGGAGAGCCTGATCCGCAAATTCCTCCCCAATTACGGGATCGAGTCGGTCGACTTCTTCGCCGGCGCGGGCGAGGCGGAAATCCACGCCGCTGCCGACGAGGCCCTGGCCAAGGGCGAGGTCTCGGTCATCTATACCGAAACCCCGACCAATCCAACCAACGACCAGGTCGACCTCAATGTCTGCCGGCGCCTGGTCGACCTGATCGAGAAAAAGCAGGGCAAGCGGCCCTATCTCGTCGTCGACAACACCTTCCTCGGGCCGGTTGGCCAGAAGCCGGTCGAGCTTGGCGCCGATGTTGTTGTCTACTCGCTGACCAAATATATCGGCGGGCATTCCGACCTGATCGCCGGCTCCGCATCGGGCACGACCGAGGCGATGGCGCAGATCCGCAGCCTGCGCGGCTATCTGGGTACCAATCTGGACCCGCATACCTGCTGGATGCTGCTGCGCTCGCTGGAAACGGTGAAACTGCGCATGGAAGCGGCCGCCGAGGGGGCCCGCAAGGTCGCCGAATTCCTGCGCGACCATCCAAAGGTCGATCGCGTGCGCTATCTGGGCTTCCTGGAAAAGGGCACGCGCGATGGCGACGTCTTCCATGCCCAGTCCAGTTCGGCCGGTTCCACCTTCGCCTTCGACCTGGCCGACGAGGCGGCCGCCTTCCGCATGCTCAATGCGCTGCAGGTGATGAAGCTGGCCGTCAGCCTGGGCGGGACCGAGACCCTGATCTGCCATCCCGGCTCGACCACGCATCGCGGCGTCGATCCTGAGCTGCGCAGACGCCAGGGATTTTCCGACGGCCTTGTCCGGATTTCCGTCGGGATCGAGAATCCCGACGATCTGATCGCCGACCTGAAACAGGCGCTGGAACACGCCTGATCCACACCCGGCAACCACCCCTGCGGGAACCTGTCCCGCAGGGGTGGACCCGCCGGTTTAAACGGCTATCACTGAGACATGCAGGACAAACCGGACCTCAACGCCGAAGAGCGCGCGGTACTCGACTGGATCGACACGCGCGCCGACGGCATGATCGATACCGTAAAGGCCTGGTCGGTCATCAATTCCGGCAGCCGGAATGCCGACGGGCTGGAGCGCATGCGCGCCTGTCTGGAGGACGCCTTCGCCGAACTGGGCGGCGAGACCGCTGCGGTCGAACTGCCGCCGACCACGGTCGTCGATCCGGACGGCACGGTACGCCAGCAGGATTTCACCCCGTCCTTCCATTGCCGCCTGCGGCCGCAGGCACCGATCCGTATCGTCATGACCGGCCATCACGACACGGTGTTCCCGGCCGACAGCCATTTCCAGTCGACCGAACTCTGGGACGCCGACACACTGAACGGGCCGGGCGTGGCCGACATGAAGGGCGGCATCCTGGTGATGCTGCACGGACTGTTGGGACTGGAGCGCAGCCCCTGGAAGGACGAGATCGGTGTCGATGTACTGATCAGTCCGGATGAGGAGATCGGCTCGCTGGGCTCCGGACCGGTCATTGCCGAGCTGGGTGCCGGTGCCGATATCGGCATGACCTATGAGCCCGCCCTGGCCGACGGATCGCTGGCCGGTGCGCGCAAGGGATCGGGAAACTGGTCGCTGAAGGTATCCGGCCGGGCCGCTCATGCCGGGCGCGAACACCATCTCGGCCGCAATGCGCTGGCCGCGGCCTGCCAGTTCGGCCTGGGGCTGGACGAACTCAATGGCCGGCGCGAGGGCGTCACCTTCAATCTCGCGCGTATCGATGGCGGTGGTCCCCCGAACGTCGTGCCCGACACGGCCGTGGCGCGCTTCAATGTGCGCGTCCAGACCGAGAATGACCGGGTCTGGGTCGAAGCCGAGCTGGACCGCCTGGTCGACGAAATCCGGGTTCGTGACGGGATCGCGGCCGATCTGCATGGCGGTTTCACCCGGCCGCCCAAGCCGATGACGCCCGCCAATGCGAAAATGTTCGAATGGACCCGTGCGGCCGGCAGTGCGCTGGGTCTGGATATCCGCTGGCAGGACACCGGCGGGGTGTGCGAAGGCAACAATCTGTGGGCGGCGGGCTGTCCCAATGTGGATACGCTGGGCGTCCGCGGTGCCGACATTCATTCCGACCGCGAGATCGTCAAACTGTCCAGCTTTGCCGAGCGGGCCAAACTGTCCGCACTGATGCTGATGAAATTTGCCCGGGGCGAGTTCGACGCGCGTCAGGCGCGGGCGCTGGCCCGGACATCCTAGACCATAAGCGCGACCGGGGAGGGAGCATGCTGATCGTACGTGCGGCCAGGCAGTCGGACACCGACGCCCTGGTCCGTCTGTCCAAGGAGGCCGGGACCGGCTTCACCTCGCTCGCCGTTGCGCCGGACGTGCTGGCGGCGCGTCTGGAAAAGTCGGAAAAGGCCTTCCGGGCCGAGGCGCCCGGACAGACAGAAGACACCTATCAGCTCATGCTGGAGGATACCGAAACCGGCCGCGTGGTCGGCTGTTCGGCCATCAAGGCGATGGTGGGCGTGTCCAAACCCTATTGGGATTTCAAGATCATCACCCTGGCCCAGCATTCCGTCGAGGCCGGCCGCCGCTTTGACATGGATGCCCTGCTGCTGGTCAACGACTTCGCCGGTGCCTCGGAAGTGGGCACGCTGTTCGTGTCGGAAGAGGGGCGGGGGCGCGGTGCCGGCCGTCTCGTGGCCCAGTCGCGCTATCTGATGATTGCCGCCGATCGCAGCCGTTTCGGCGACCGGGTCCTGGCCGAGCTGCGCGGTATTGTGCACGAGGACGGATCCTCGCCCTTTTTCGACCATGTCTCCCGGCCCTTCTTCCGCATGGATTTCGAAGAGGCCGACCGGCTGTCGGCGGCGACGGACAACCAGTTCATTCTCGATCTTGGCCCCCAGCACTTGATCTATCTCGACCTCCTGCCCGACAGTGTGCGCGAGGTGATCGGCAAACCCCATCCACAGGGCGAGGGCGCCTATAATCTCCTCCTGTGGGAAGGCTTCCACTATGACCGCTATGTCGACATTTTCGACGGCGGGCCGCTGGTCTCGACCTGGACCGAGAATATCCGGACCCTGCGCGAAAGCCGGGTTGTGACGGTGCGCGCGGCTACGGCGCCGGGCAGTGCCGAGGGCATTCTGTCGACCGACCGGTTCCCGGATTTCCGGACCTGCCAGGTTCTGGCGGTCGATGACGGCGACATTCTGGGGCTGCCTCTCGAGACGATGCAGGCGATGGATCTGCGCGAGGGTGAAAAGGCCCGTTTCTGGCGACGCAAAAGGTGACGAGATGCTGCTGATAGACGGTGAATGGCGCGACGGCGCCGGCGCGGACTTCAACTCGGAAAACCCTGCAGACGGGTCGAGTGTCTGGAGTGGCCGTGCCGCTGCGCCCGG
>NZ_JASBRI010000003.1 GCF_030149515.1 Maricaulis sp.
CGCGGCGATCAAGCGGGGGGTGTCGCATGTCTGCGCCCTGTCCACGGACAAGGCGGCAAACCCGATCAATCTCTACGGCGCCTCGAAACTGGCCGCGGATAAAATATTCACGGCGGCCCAGCACATGGGCGGCGATGGCGGCCCGATCTTCTCCGTCGTGCGCTACGGCAATGTGGTCGGTTCGCGCGGATCGGTCATTCCCTTCTTCCGCAAGCTCATCGACGAGGGCGCGAACGAATTGCCGATTACCGATCCGCGCATGACGCGGTTCTGGATCACGCTCGAACAGGGCGTGAATTTCGTTCTGTCCTCGCTCGCCATGGCACGCGGCGGCGAGATCTTCGTGCCCAAGATACCCTCCATGTCGACGGCCGAACTGGCCCGCACCATGGCGCCGAACCTGCCGCACAAGATCGTCGGCATCCGTCCGGGCGAGAAACTGCACGAAGTCATGATCCCGGAAGACGACAGCCGCACCACCGTCGAACTGGAAGACCGCTATGCCATCCTGCCGGCGCATGGCGCCCGGATCATGGCGCGCTATCTGGCCACCGGCGGCCATCTCGTGCCCGACGGCTTCCACTACGCCTCCAACACCAATCCCGAACAACTCGGCGGCCGGGCGCTGCGGCGGCTGATCGGCGAAGCGGCCGCGGCCTGAACCCAATCATCGGTCGACAAGTACTCCCGGCACGCCTAGCCTCCAGCGATCATCGGGAGGGGTATCATGAAAACCGTTTTGACCGCCGCCGCAGCCACCGCCTTGGTCTGCGGCCTGGCCAGTGCCGAACACCACGAAAGCCGCGCCAGTGCCGGTGCCGAAGCGGTGGTGCAGAGTATCTATGCGGCCTTTGCGGCTGGCGACATTCCGGCCTTCACGGCCCGTCTGGGCGCGGACATCGTCTGGAACGAGGCCGACAATTTTCCCTATGCAGACGGCAATCCCTACGAAGGGCCGGACGCGGTGATGGCGGGAGTCTTCGGCCGTATCGGTGCCGATTGGGACGGCTTCGCTGCCACACCGGACACCATGATCGTGGACGGCAATGAGGTCGCTGTGATGGGCCGTTATACCGGGACCCACCGCGAGACCGGCAACGCCATCGACGCGCAATTCGTGCATGTCTGGACCATCGTGGACGGCCAGGCGGTCACCTTCCAGCAATACACCGATACCTGGCAGGTGCGCACCGCCAGCGGGCTGGATTAGAGGCCCAGCGCCTCGCCCAGCGCGGCCGCCACACGTAACGGATCCTCATCGTCCATTCCCACGAAGAGCGGCAGCGACAGCGTGCGCGCATAATAGTGTCCGGCTCCGGGGAGACAGGCCGCGCCGTAACGATCCCGGTAATAGGGCTGATCCGGTACAGGGATGTAGTGGACCTGGGTACCGATGCCGCGCTCGCGCAGGGCCGTCATGACGCCGGCGCGGGAGATGCCGGCACGCTCGAAATCGATGCGCACCGGATAAAGGTGCAGGCAGGGCTCGCAGTCCGGGGTTCGCGCCAAGGGCTGGACCAGGGGCGCCATGTCCACGAACACCCGGTCATAGGCCTGCGCCAGCGTCCGCCGCCGTGCCACGAATTCGGGCAGGCGTTTCAGTTGCGACAGCGCCAGTGCCGCCTGGATGTCGCTGAGCCGGTAATTCCAGCCCAGCGCCTGCATTTCATGCCACCAGGGCTCGCCCGCCCGGCGCCGGTGCCTGGAGGGATCGCGCTCGATACCATGGCTGCGCAGGCGCCGGAGACGGGCCGCCACCTCTGCGTCATCGGTCGTAACCGCCCCGCCTTCGCCGGCGGCGATCGTCTTGACCGGGTGGAAGGAAAACGTGGCCGCTGCCGACCATGCACAACTGCCTACCGGCGCCCCGCGAAAGACCGTACCCACGGCATGGCAGGCATCCTCGACAAGCACCGCCCCGGCCGATGTCGCCTGCCGGGCCATGCCTTCGAGATCCTCGCACTGGCCGGCCAGATGGACCGGCAGCACGGCCCGCACGGGACCGTCCGCACGCTCCAGTGCCTCGGCCAGTGTGTCCGGCGTCATCAGCCCGGTCTCTGCATCCACATCAGCAAAGACGGCCTCAGCGCCGCAATAGCGCGCCGCATTGGCCGTCGCCATGAAGGTGATCGCCGGCACAATGCAACTGTCGCCCTCGCCCACACCCAGCGCCGCAAGGGCCAGATGCAGGGCAGTGGTCCCGTTTGAACAGGATACGGCATGTTCCGCTCCCACCGCGGCGGCGAAAGCGGTGTCGAAGGCGTCGACCGCCGGTCCGGTCGTCAGCCAGTCGCCGCGCAGCACGTCCACCACGGCGTCGATATCGCTGTCGTCGATGGCCTGGCGGCCATAGGGCAGGAAAGATCTGGGCATCGGCTCGGCTCCGCTACAGCGCGATCATGGAATGAGTCGCTCCAACGGAAACGGCCCCCGGAATTCCGGAGGCCGCGCCGTGGTGGTGGAGACTGTAACCCGGGCTCGGGACCAAAGCCCGGAAAATAACTAGCCCTGGAAGAGGCTGAGGATGGTCTGCGGCTGGGAGTTGGCGATCGACAGCGCCTGCACGCCCAGCTGCTGCTTGACCTGCAAGGATTGAAGTTTGGCGCTTTCGACCGCGAGGTCGGCATCGACCAGATCGCCCACGCCCTTGGTCAGGCTGTCCATCAGACGGTCGACGAAATTGCCGTGCGATTCGAGTTTCTTGACGTCGGAACCGAGATTGGCCAGCGCCTGGTTGACGTTCTCCAGGCTGGTCTTGATCGCGGTCACCGCATTGGTGGCCAGGGTGACCGAGCCCAGGCTGGCCGTGGCCGCCAAGGTGATGATCGCGCCACCCACACTCATGTCCTGGGTCTTCAGCGTGACGGTGCGGGCCGCGTCGGCATCGGCCAGGAATTCGATCCCGCCGGTGATCGAGCCATCGAGAATATTGGCGCCGTCAAATTCGGCATTCTGGATGATCACCTGCACCTGTTCCAGCAGCGCCTTGAAGTCGGCGTCGTAGGCCGAACGCGAAAAGGTATCGAGCGAGGGGTCCATCGCCGCCGTCGCCTTTTCACGCATCTGGATCAGCAGGTCCGAGATCGACTCGCCGGCAGCGAGGGCCACATCGCCAATCGTCGTCGCACGGTCCAGACCGGTCGAGACCGCCTCGTAGGCGCCGATATCCGAACGCATGCCCTGGGCCACCGCATAGATGGCGGCATTGTCCTTGGCACCGGCAATCTTCAGACCCGTATTGATGCGGTTCTGGACGCCCTGCATCTCGTCATTCGTCTTGTTGAGGTTCTGGAGCGCAATCATCGCGCCCATATTGGTGTGAACACTCATCGTCATGCGACATTCTCCCGCGTAGTCCGTAGCGCCGCCCTTCCGGCAGCGGTTCGTCCTTACAGGCGCAAGAGACGTGCCGGTTTTGGTTAATCGCATAACTCGTTATATTTCAAATTATTATACATAGGCTCAGTTTTCACCCACAACGGGAAACGTCGTGGATTGCCGAGCAATGCGCCACCGGTAGGTCAGTTTTGCCGGGTTGCGGCAAGACCGGCGCGGACGCCACCCCCGGCCGTCCCGTATTTGCCCGCTCCAATGGAACCTTCGCCCCGTTCATGCGTTTTCAGACAACAGGCGGGCCTTCGGGCCCGGCCCCTGCTCCTGATGCAACAAAGGGAGGACGATCATGCGTTTTACGCTCACAACCACCAGCCTTACCACAGCCATCGCGGCCGCGGCGCTGGCCGCAGGCGCCCCCGGGATCACCCCGGCCCAGGTGGTCGACGTGACCGGTACGGTGGAAGGCCAGCTGGACACCACATCGCGGATCCAGTCGAACGGTCTGCTCAATTCCGACGTGCTCGTCGACCAGCGCAGCGGACTGGCCCTCAACACCCAACTCATGGGCCGTCTGGGCTCCAGCCTGCCGGACTATAACCGTACGCACGCCTCGGCGCGCCTGCGCCAGGAACTCGACGCCAATACCCGCGCCTGGTCCCGCGTCAGCGCCGACCACTGGGACCGCACGAGCGTGCACGGCAGCATGCACACCCGCATGGGTACGCGCACGACCCTGCCGCGCCGCGACCGCCATGCCCGCGTGCGCGTCTATACGAGTGACGGCTATCATGTCGGCCATGTCGACCGCTATGAGGACGACCGCGTGATGGTCCGCGTCGACGGCGACGCCATGGCCGAAACCGGTACCGCCGCCAGCGCGGCCACGGACGCTGCGGCCGAAGGCCGGCTCCACGCCGTCTCCAGCAGTCAGGCGGCCCTCGACCAGGACGCCAACGCCGTGGTCCTCAGCCAAACCCGCGCCGACTTCACCTCAGCGGTGACCGGCTCGTAGCCGGCAAGGTCCAACGGTGAAATGACGGCCCCGGCAGCGAGCGAAGGCTGCCGGGGTATTTTTATGTGTGGCGTCGCGTCTGTTTTGGCGCTGGAAGGGCGTTGGAATTGGTCTGGATCAGGGGGCTGCATCATCCCCCGTACAAGGCCCCTGGCATCGCCAGGAGCCCCGGTGCGACATGATGGCGAGCGCCGGGGTCAGGCCATGCGGTTGACCAGGCCAGCCGTTCGGGTGCGCAGGTATTCCATCAGGTCGGCGTATTTTTCGGGGGGCCAGCGGCGTACGGTTTCGCCGGTATCCTGGTCGACCATGAGATAGACATAGTCGCCGGACGTGTCGTCCTGGAGGATTTTCAGGCGGGAATTGTTCAGGGCGTCGTGAGCCAGGCGTTCGATCTCGGCGGCCCGATGTTCGCGATTGTCCGACGCCGCGGCGGGCCTGTCGGCCTTCTCGAGCGGTTCGACCCGCGCCGCGGTCTCGCGCAGGCGGTCGGAATGGACATCTTTGCTCTCGGTGTAGCCTGCCACCGGTGCCGGTCTTGGATTGAACCCCGTCTCTGCCATTGTTTCATCGCTGACGATAAGGTCGCCAGTGCCTCAAAAAAACTCGCGTCAGGCGCGGAAGGCGGACGGCGGGGCCCGAGGCCCCGCCATCCCATCCCGCGATTAACGGAAGTAGCCCAGGATCGTGCTGGGAGCCGAGTTGGCGATCGACAACGCCTGCACGCCCAGCTGCTGCTTGACCTGCAGCGACTGGAGGCGGGCGCTTTCCTTCGCCAGGTCCGCATCGACCAGATTGCCGATACCCTTTTCCAGGGCGTCGGACAGCTTGCCGACGAAGCTCTTGTGAACGTCCAGCGACTTCGACGCCGTGCCGAGCTTGGCGAGCGAAGCGTTCAGGTTGTTCAGCGAGGTTTCGATCGTGGTGACAAGCGTGGACGCATCGCCCGCCGAGGCGAACGAAGCCGTCGCAGCCACGGTCACTGTACCGCCGCCGAGCGTCAGGTTGGCGTCGGAGATGGTGATCGTGTTGGAGCCGTCGGCATTGGCCAGGGCCGAGATCGAGGTCACGGAACCGTTGATCAGGTTCGTGCCGTTGAATTCGGCATTGGCGGTGATCGTGGTGATCTGGTCGCGAAGCGCCTTGAAGTCTTCATTCAGGGCGGTGCGGGACGCCGAGTCGAGCGATGTGTCGGAAGCGGCCAGGGCCTTTTCCTTCATCTCGACCAGCAGGTCGGAGATCGCTTCACCGGCAGCCAGGGCCACGTCCGTGGTCGACTGGGCGAGATCCAGCGAGTTGCGGACGGCGCCATAACCATTGACGTCCGAACGCATTTTCTGGGCGATCGCGTAGATACCGCCATTGTCCTTCGCGGACGACACGGCCAGGCCGGTGTTGATGCGGCTTTGAACCTGCTGCAGGTCCTTGTTGGTCTGATTGAGGTTTTGCAGCGCAACCATGGCGCCGGCATTGGTGTTGATGGTAGCCATTTCTTGGCCCTCTCCATTCTGGTGTTGTACCGGGCGTTTTGCCCGACAGGTCTTCTGACCCGTCCCCATGAAGAGCAAGGCCGGGGCCAGTTGCGCCTTGACTGGCTTGGTTAATCACCCCCCGCCTGATTCGGTGCGTGCATCGGATGCATTCCCGCCATCTGCGGTAACTATTGCGCACATGCGGCTGGGCAGAAATTGCCGCCCCAGGACGCCAAACCGGCAGGAAAATTTTGCCGGTCGGCAAAAATTTATGCTTAAAAATGAGTTAATTGCCGAATTCGGGCATGCCGAAGCGCCAGCGCTGAATGTGCAGAAAAAATGTCGGGACCGCGCGAACGCGGTCCCGACCTGGACGAACTTACCCGAAGAAGGACAGAATGGTCTGCGGCGCCTGGTTGGCGATAGAGAGCGCCTGCACACCCAGCTGCTGCTTGACCTGCAGCGACTGGAGACGGGCGCTTTCCTTGGCCAGGTCGGCGTCGACCAGATTGCCGATTCCCTGCTCGAGCGCATCGGACAGCTTGCTCGTGAAGGAGCTGTGCACCTCCAGCGACTTCGAAGCCGTGCCGAGCTTGGCAAGCGCAGAGTTCAGGTTATCCAGCGAAGTCTCGATCGTGGTGACGAGCGTGGACGCGTCACCAGCCGTGGCGAACGAAGCCGTCGCAGCCACGGTCACGGTACCGCCGCCGAGCGTCATGTTGACGTCGGAGATGGTGATCGTGTTGGAGCCGTCGGCATTGGCCAGGGCCGAAATCGACGTCACGGACCCGTTGATCAGGTTCGTGCCGTTGAATTCGGCATTCGACGTGATCGTCGTGACCTGGTCGCGCAGCGCCTTGAAGTCTTCATTCAGGGCGGTGCGGGACGCCGAGTCGAGCGACGCGTCGGAGGCAGCCAGGGCCTTTTCCTTCATTTCGACGAGCAGATCGGAAATCGCTTCACCGGCGGCGAGTGCCACATCGGTGACAGACGTGGCCAGGTCGAGCGAATTGCCCACCACACCATAACCGTTCACCTGGGAACGCATGCGCTGGGCGATGGCGTAGATACCGCCATTGTCCTTTGCGCCGGCGACTTCCAGGCCGGTATTGATGCGGCTTTGAACCTGGTTCATGTCCATGTTCGTCTTGTTGAGGTTCTGCAGCGCCATCATGGCGCCAGCGTTGGTGTTGACAGAAAGTGTCATTGTGTAAGTCCTCCATTCTGGAAGCAGTCAAAGCCGACTTCTGCGGCTGCGGACGTTTTGCCCGCGCACTGCATCGCAAGCGCCGTGCCGTTGCTGGAGGAAAATTCAGCATTAAGTTTCAATGGATTATAATATGAAAAAGGCGCCTCCCGACGGAAGCGCCCGATCCTGCCTGCCGGTTTTTGCCGGGGCGGCAATTCCTACCCGACGGCCCGCTCGTCCGCTCCGGCATTCGCCTGGGGCATCAGACCCTGCATCACAGTCCGGTTGATATCCACGAGATCGTCCACGGCTTCCGGATCACGCATCGCGACGGTGCCGTGCTTGGACACGAAGATGGACAGGGAAATAATCGCCGCACGCAGGCTTTCCGGCAATTTGTTGTCCTGGCTGGCACAATCCAGCGCCAGATTACTCCAGACCCGGCGGTTCCAGTCGATCGCCTCCGCCCGGCCCTTGATATCGTCCATCGGAAGGTCCTTGGATGCCATCAGCGCCCGTGTGACCTGCGCGAAGAGGCGATACTCCGTCGCGCGCGGATCCTCGCTGCGCTGACTTGTCTTCTGGTAAGCTTGAAGCGACATCAGGCCAGTCTCTCGTCTTCGTACTTCATCAGTTTCCGGCAGCCCATCAGGGCCTTGTAGTGCTCGCCTGCCATGACATCCCGGCTCACAGAAACGCACACCGCAAGCACTTCAGGATTGGAAACGACACCCATGAACTCGTTCATCCGGAGCACGAATTCGTCGTAAAGCTTGTCGTCCGCCCGGTCCGACAGATACATCATCATGATCGGGAAATAGATCCGCCGAACAGGAGTCGTCACATCCGCTTCCTGGAGAATGTCCTTTTCGCGCAGCACTGCGGCCTTGTTCTTGAGAACCAGGTTGGCCCGCCGGTCGCCGTTTTCGATAACGGCCCCGTTGAGGACAAACTTCTCGCCGGGCTTGAGCGAGATTTTCAGGGGCATGTGCAAACTCCGTTGCGCACAAGGCGGTCACGACACGTAACGGCGGCAGGTTGGCAATGTGGAGTGAAGAAATCGTTTCCGCCTGTTCCGCCTGCCGCCGGACTTGACGTTAGCGAGTTCTTAAAGCGAATCCCATGCGATCGGGCGCAAAATCGAGACAGGTTGGATCATGATGCAAAACGCCCCGGCCCTGGACCTGGACGCGGAACTCTCGGCTGACGCCGAAATCGTCCGGAACGAAGCGCGCGACGCGGTCCCCCTGGGACGTGAAGCACTGAAGGTCGATGCCCAGCTTGTCCGGATCCCCGAGAGCAAGCGGCGCCAGTACCAGAAGGTCGTCGCACAGGCCAAGCGGGCACTCAAACTTTCCGCCGAGAACGCCCATTCCGACGCGGCGCGCATTGCCTTCAAGGCGGTCCAGCTGGCCCCGGACCTCGCCCTGACCAATCATGTCATGGGGCTGATGCTCTACCGCCTGGGCCGGCTGTCGCGCGCGCTCGACTTCTTCCAGCGTGCCTGGGAGCTCGATCCCAACGATGCGGAAATCTACCAGAAGCTGGGCCTGGTCGCCTGGAAGCTGGACATGCTGGAGGCGGCGGAAAAATTCTACCGCATCGAATGCCGGCTGGCGCCGGACAAGACGGATGGCATTATCAATCTGGCGGGTGTGCTGCGCGACCAGGGCAAGTTCGAGGAAGCCATCGAGATCCTGCGCACGGCGATCTACGCCAATCAGGAGAGCTACGAGCTCTGGAACTCGATGGGCACCGTGATCAATGACAGCGGCAAGCCCGAGGAGGCCTCCACCTTTTATCTCGAGGCACTTCGCCTGAAGCCGGAATACGGCCGGGCCCACAACAATATGGCCAATGTCTACGAATTGCTCGGCGAGCCGGAAAAAGCCCTGCCGCACTATGAGGAAGCGCTGAAAGACCCTGCCGACGAAATGGAAGAGGCGACCATGCGTCATGGCCGGTCCATGGTGCTTCTGGCCGCCGGCCGGATCGCGGAAGGCTGGGCAGCCAACGAGGCGCGCCTCGACCCCAACCGCGCCCAGGCAACGCTGTTTTCCATGAAAATGCCGATGTGGGACGGTGTGGACCCGGGCGAGATCCGGGGCAAGACCGTCGTGCTCGTCGGCGAGCAGGGCCTGGGTGACGAGGTTCTTTTCATGAACATCGTCAAGGATATGCTCGAGGCGATCGGACCGGACGGCCAGCTCCGTATTGCCTGTGAATACCGCCTCATGCCGATCGTCGGACGCTCCTTCCCCGAAGCGGTCGTCGGTAACCACCTCTCGGCCACGATCGAGGGGCGGGAAATCCGCACCACGCCCAAGCTGGACGCCGGCGCGGATTTCTGGACCCCGATGGCGACCCCGCTGCGCGCCTTCCGCCCGACACTGGACAGTTTCCCAAAGGAGCCGGGCTTCCTGAAGGCCAGTCCGGAATATCTGGATCAGTTCAAGGCCCAGCTCGACACGTTCGGCAACGGCCTGAAGGTGGGTATCCTCTGGAAATCCCTGCGCATGGATGCCCAGCGCTCGAAATTCTTCTCGGCCTTCGATGCCTGGGAGGGCGTTCTGAAGACGCCGGGTGTCGATTTCGTCAATCTGCAATACGGGCAGGTCGAGGACGAACTGGCCCTGGCACGGGAACGCTTCGGCGTCGACATTCACCAGCCGCGCGATATCGACCTGAAGATGGACCTCGACAAGGTCGCCGCCCTGGCCGCGTCCTGCGATCTGGTTCTCGGCCCGATGAACGCGACCTCCAACCTCGCGGCCGCCTGCGGCGGCAAGGTCTGGTTCATCCACGCCCGGTCCTCGACCTGGACCCTGCTCGGCTCGGACCGTCAGCACTGGTACCCGCAGACGCGCTCCTTCTTCGGCAACGGGTTCCAGGACTGGGACAATACGTTCACGCGCATCGCCTGCGAACTCGCCTCTCTGGCGTCCGGGCACAACGGTTAAGCGGGATACCGGCCATGCCCAGCCAGCACCTTATCCGGATGCTCGACGGCTCGGCGGCCGCGTTCAAAGGCGGGCGCGACTATGTACACGGATCGGATATCGCGACTTTCGCGGTAGGGACCGCCACCGAAACGCCCGGCCTTGCCGCCCTCCGCCGCATCGAGTTTCATCGCCCCCTGGTGTCACGCGGCGTGCTCTTCGCGGAGCCGCAGCTCGCCAAGGGCGCATCGGCGGAATTCTGCGCCACAGGCAGTTTTTCCATGGGTGACGGCGGCGAACTCCCCTTCGCGATCTTCCCGGCTCCCCTGCCCGTGCTGCGCACCGATCTTCCCTTCGACGAGGGCGCCCTTTGGCCGCAATGCGAGGTAGATGCCGGCGCGCAGTCGGTCAGGACGCAACAGATCCATACGCTAACCTTCGAGGAACATCTGACCAGCATGATGAAGCTGCTGTGCCGGACGGTGGCGCCCACTTTCGGCAAATGGTGGTTCGTTCGCCTGACCCGGAATGGCGAGACACCGCCAGCTGGCACCGAACTGGAACTTCGCGTCCGCCGTCTGACGGCGGACCGATTCGTGGCAGCATCCATCCTCGCCGGCGGGAAGCCTTGGGGCGGGATCGAATTTATCGGGAGGCAGGAATGACATCGCAGCGGACCTGGATCAGATCCATCGGCACCCGGCTCGGTTCAGCCCGCGTCGACAATGTCCGCCAGGCGGAGACCTTCGGGAAGGATGCGGAATTCCTCGATACGAGGATCGGCGCTCGTTGGCTACCGCAAGCCGACGATACGGAGACCGCGGTCACGCTGGGCGAAGCCGCCTCCCGCGAGGCGATCGAAGAAGCCGGTATCGCGCCGGAGCGGATCGGCATCTTGATTTTCGTCAGCCAAAATCCGGATTTCGGCGGCCTGCCGCATAATTCGGCAATACTACAGGACCGGCTGGGTCTGCCAACCTCAAGTGCCTGCTTCGACGTCGGCCTCGGCTGTTCGGGCTATGTTTACGCTCTCTCCATAGCCACAGCCATGATGCAAGCTTTGCGACTGGACCAAGGGTTGATCGTCACCTCGGACCAATACCGAGCCCAACTCAGGGAAGGCGATGTGAACACGCAGATGCTGTTCGGCGATGGCGCGACGGCCACGGTTTTGAGCCGCGACGAGGCCGAACTCGAGATCGTCGCAACGGAGCTTGGAACCAACGGCAATCATGCGTCCGCTCTGCAGCGCAGCGCCAACTGCATCGCCATGAACGGCCGCACGATTTTCGGCTTTTCGCGCAAGACAGTTCCTCTGGCGATCCGTCAGTTCACGGAACGGTATGGCCTGTCGCTTGATGAGGTGGATACGGTACTGCTGCACCAAGGCAGCCGGGCAATCGTCGAGGAGATTACAAAGGAACTCGGCCTCGATGTGACGAAAGTTCCAATTGAGATGGGGGAGACGGGCAATACCGTCTCCTCCTCCATCCCCTTCCTTTTGAAACCGCGACTGAAGGATTGCGAGATCAAGACCGTATTGGCCACAGGGTTCGGCGTCGGCCTGTCCTGGGGCACCGCCTGGATGAGGAGGACATCCTGAGATGAATGACGCAGGCATCAAGACGACCATCGCCATTATCGAGAAGGTCGCAGAGGAGGAGTATCCGGACGCGACGGCCAACACCATGATCGACGAGCTGTCCATCGACAGTCTCGATCTGTTCACGGTGATCGGGGATCTTGAGGAAGAAACCGGCCGTTCGATGAGCGATGAGGAAATGGGCCGAGTCGCCACTATTGGCGATCTGGTGAAACACTTCTACGGCTGACCCCGCAGAATCGGCTGCTATCCAGATTTGCGGAGGACAGTTTGGCACTCGCTGTGATCCCCGCCCGCGGGAACTCCAAGCGCATACCGAGGAAGAATATCCGGCCCTTCGCCGGCAAACCGATGATCGCCTGGCCGATCGAGGTGGCCCTCGCCAGCGGCAGTTTCGACCGCGTCATCGTTTCCACCGGCGATGACGAAGTGGCCGACATCGCGCAGGCCCACGGCGCGGAAGTCCCATTCCGCCGGCCGGCGGAACTCTCGCACGACAAAGTCCCCACCCGTCCGGTCATGGTCCACGCAATCGAACAGGTACAAGCCCTGCACGGCCCGGTCGAACACGTGTGCTGCATCTATCCGACAGCGCCCCTGCTCGGCGCCGACACGATTCGGAGTAGCAAGCAGGAGCTCATCCAGACCGGAGCCGACTTCGTGTTCTCCTGCACTACCTTCCCCTATCCCATCCTTCGTGCCCTGCGGATCACGGATGACGGCTCGATGGAAATGATCTGGCCCGAACACCTCAAGACCCGCTCGCAGGACCTCGAACAAGCTTATCATGATGCGGGGCAATTCTACTGGGGCCGTGCCGACGCCTTCTTGGAAGGCAAGCCCATGTTCGGTCCGGGCTCTCGCCCCTGGGTCCTGCCGCGCCATCTCGTGCAGGATATCGACACGCCAGAAGACTGGATTCGTGCCGAGCTGGCTTTCCAAGTGCTCAGAGGACGTTCGGATGATCGTCTTTCGTTGTGACGCAAACGCGAGGATTGGCTTCGGCCATCTGATGCGCTGTAGGCAGCTGTCGAACGAACTCCGACGGCGCGGCCACATGACGGCCATCTATGGCGATCTGCCGGATAGCGTAAATGATGACGATCCGCCACCTTTTGACCGGCTACAGCGGGCGTCGGGCTGGAACGGCAGACGCCGAGATGTGAAGGAGCTGATGGAGTTCGCGGCGTCCGTCGGTGTCAGTGCCTTTATCATCGACCACCCCGGCGCAGACGGCGAATATCAGTCCCTACTCAAATCGCGGGGCGTACGCTGGTTACATTTTATCGGACAGCCTGCCGGGCCGCTGTTGGCCGATCTCATTTTCTGCGCCAATGCGGCGGCCGATCCGACCGCCTTCCGGCGCCTTGAGCGCGGCCCCGAAACGAAGTTGCTGGTAGGTTTGGAACACGCCCTGCTGCGGCCCCAGTTCCGGGGGCTCGAGAAAAGGATCACGAAAGAGCGGGTCGACCGGGTCTTCGTTAGTTTCGGCGGCGGATCCGATCGAGGGGCATTCCGGAAATGTCTTCCCGTCCTGCTGTCACAAGCAGACGACACTTGCCGTTTCACGCTCGCCGTCGGCAGCGGCAATCCAGAGCTGAACTGGGTCAAGGATTTCGCCGCGGGGCGGCGGGACCGGATCGATCTGAGGGTCGACGAGATGCGGATCGCGGAATGCATGCTAGTTTCGGATCTTGCGGTCACTGCGTCGGGCACCACCACGCTGGAAGCCGCCGCCTGCGGACTACCCATGATACTGCTAGCGATTGCCGACAACCAGGTCGAGCCGGCTCGGGCCTGGGCACGGCGCGGCGCAGCGCTTTACCTCGGCGAGATCGATGCGCTCGTCCCACGCATGCTGGCCAATGCTTTCCGCGAAATGCAGGCGCCTGCGCTGCGCGCGCGGCAAACACGGGCGCTCTACGAAACCGGTGTTGACGGATATGGTGTCACGCGCGTCGCCGATGCCGTCGAGCGCTGCCTGCTGCGGCCGGAAGGTGTCGGGGAAACGAAGGAACAGCCGTCATGAGCGATCCGGAGCGCTATCCGCTGTCACAGCCGATGCGGTTGTCCGAGCTATGCGCCCAAATGGACGCATCCGGCACGTTCGTGGGCGAAGCGGACCCCGTACTCACGAGCGCAGCCGCCTTGGATCGCGGCGACGAGACCTCCATCAGCTTCTGCCGCTTCGGCGGGGAGGTGGGCCGGAGCCGTATCCTCGCATCTCGGGCCGCCGTCATCGTCTGCAGCGACGCCCCCGCACCGGTCCCCGGACGGGTCTTCATTCAGGTCGCCGATCCGCGCGGCTGGTTCATCGACGCACTCCACCGACTCAATCCGGACGACACTGAAGCCTCCATCGACGCGACGGCCCGTATCGGCAACGCAGCACTCTTGGGCGATGATATACACGTCGGCGCCCATGCCGTGATCGAAGCTGGCGCCCGGATCGGCAGCGGCTGCCGGATCGGCGCCTTCGCCTACATATCGGGCGCCAGCATTCTAGAAGCTGGCGTCACCGTACAGGCGCATGTCGCCATCGGCACGCACGGCCTGTCCTTTCACAAGCGGCCGGACGGGTCCCCGCTATTCTTCCCGCATATGGGCAAGGCGATTGTACGTGAAGGCGCGGCGATCGGCACGCATACGACTATCGTACGGGGTATTCTCGACAATACCGAGATCGGTGCCGGTGCACAGATTGGTAATCATGTGAATGTCGGACACAATTGCGCGATCGGACGGGAGGTCTTCATCTCCTCCGGAACCGTACTGACGGGCAGCGTTCGTATCGGCGACCGAACGCGCCTCGCCGCCGGGGTGACGGTGACAGCGCATTGCAGCATCGGTCAGGATGCCCATGTCGGGCTCGGCTCCGTCGTCGTCAAGGATATTGCGGACGGCAAGCGCGTCTTCGGCAACCCCGCCCGCCCCCTGCCTACAATGCGCGAGTTCTGACCGCACCCATTTTTGATCCGGAGCCTTGAGACATGCAGATCGACGGACGCCAGATTGGCCGGGACCAGCGTCCCTACATCATCGCCGAGATGTCCGGCAATCATAACCAGTCCCTCGACCGTGCCTTTGCGCTGGTCGATGCGGCCGCGGCGGCCGGTGCGGACGCGCTCAAACTGCAGACCTACACGCCCGACACAATGACGCTCGACCTCGCAGAGGGCGAATTCTTCATCTCCGATCCTGACTCGATTTGGAAGGGACAGAGCGCGCACCAGCTCTACGAGCGGGCCTATACGCCTTGGGATTGGCACGCACCGATCATGGCGCGTGCCAAAGGCCACGGCATAGCCTGTTTTAGCTCGCCCTTTGACGAAAGCGCCGTGGATTTCCTGGAAAGCCTCGACGTACCGGCCTACAAGATCGCTTCCTTCGAGTGTATCGACCTGCCCCTGATCCGGCGCGTCGCCCAGACCGGCAAACCAGTGATTATTTCCACCGGCATGGCAACCGTGTCGGAGATCGACGAAGCGGTTTCGGCCGCGCGGGAAAACGGTGCAGCCGACATTGTGCTGTTGAAATGCACCAGCACCTACCCCGCCTCTCCCGCCGATACGAATGTGCGCACCGTCGCACACATGCGCGATCTATTCGGCTGCGAGACTGGCCTGTCGGACCATACGATGGGGGTCGGTGCGGCGATCGCCGCCGTCGCCCTCGGGGCGAGCGTGATCGAGAAGCATTTCACGCTCGACCGGGCCGGTGGCGGCGTCGATTCCACCTTCTCTCTGGAGCCGGCGGAACTTTCGAGCCTGGTGACGGAAACCGAGCGTGCGTGGCAGGCCCTTGGCAAGATCCACTACGGCCCGGCGACCGAAAAGGAAGCCCGCAGCCGGCGGCGGCGGCGCTCCCTCTATATCGCAAAAGACCTGCAGGCCGGCGACACGCTGACGCCGGAAAACCTGCGCCGCATCCGGCCCGGCCACGGTCTTCCGCCGAAGTATTTCGACGTCGTGCTCGGCCGCCGTGTCAACCGATCCGTCAAGCGCGGCACGCCGCTGAGCTGGGACTTGCTGCAATAGTTCGGCATTGTCGAATGTGCGTATACGGTCTTAACGGAGGCTGACCTCTGGAGACATGCGACCAATCGCGCTAAGGGGGCCCTCATGCGTTTCGAAGGTACCGATCAATACGTCGCTGACGACGAACTGAGCGCCGCGGTCAACGCCGCCATCGCTCTGGAGCGTCCGCTGCTCGTCAAGGGCGAGCCGGGCACGGGGAAGACCGAGCTGGCCAAACAGGTCGCACGCGGCATGGGCATGCCGCTGATCGAATGGCACATCAAATCGACGACGAAGGCCCGCCAGGGGCTCTACGAGTACGATGCGGTGGCGCGCCTGCGCGACAGCCAGTTGGGCGACGACCGCGTCCACGACATCGACAACTACATCCGCCGCGGCAAGCTGTGGGAAGCCTTCACGGCGCCGGAGCGCTCGGTGCTGCTGATCGACGAGATCGACAAGGCGGATATCGAATTCCCCAACGATCTCCTGCAGGAGCTCGACCGGATGGAATTCCATGTCTACGAGACCGGCGAGAGCGTAAAGGCGGAAAACCGCCCCGTGGTCATCATCACCTCGAACAATGAGAAGGAATTGCCGGACGCCTTCCTGCGCCGCTGCTTCTTCCACTTCATCGCCTTCCCGGACGAGGCGACGATGAAACGGATCGTCGAGGTCCACTTTCCGGGCCTGAAGGGCCGGCTGCTGTCGGACGCCCTGAAGCTTTTCTACGAGATCCGCGACGTGCCGGGCGTGAAGAAGAAGCCCTCCACATCCGAGCTGCTGGACTGGCTGAAGCTTCTCCTGGTGGAGGATGTCGATCCGGCCGTACTGTCCGAGCGCGACCCGCGCAAGCTGATCCCGCCGCTGCACGGTGCCCTGCTGAAGAACGAGCAGGATGTGATGCTGTTCGAAAAACTCGCCTTCATGGCGCGGCGCCAGGGCGGCCCGGGCACGCCCGGCGGCGGACCGCGAGGACCGGGAGCGGCTTGAACGCTGTTAGCGGGCAGCGGCGAGGGCATGCCTCCCCGCCACAGGCGGGCCGGAACGCCGGCCCGCCGTCTTGTTTACTGACATAAATCGGAAACTGTTTCTGTTTCTGATTGTCACGTTCAGCGGAATGTGAAAAACCTTGTGCCAAACCTACACGGCCAGACGCTGGCGATCTCCGGGGAGACGAGAATGACGATGTTGCGGATCATGATTGCAGGTGCGGCCGCCCTGGCGCTGGGCGCCTGCGGAAATGGCGGACAGGAGGCGCGCGATGTTTCGGGCGCCGATCGTGATTACCAGTCGGTCCTGCTGGAACAGCTGATCGATGCCCGGCCCGGCGATGTGATCGAGATTCCCGCCGGCGTCTACAGCTTTGATCGCTCGTTGAGCCTGAATGTCGACGGCGTCACCATCCGCGGTGCCGGCATGGACGAGACCATCCTCAACTTCCAGGACCAGGTTGCTGGCGCAGAAGGCCTCATCGTCACCGCCGACAATTTCACGCTGGAGAACCTCGCCATCGAGGACACGATCGGTGACGGGCTGAAGGTGAATGGCGGCGAGAACATCATCATCCGCGGCGTGCGCGTGGAATGGACGAACGGCTATTCCACCGACAATGGCGCCTACGGCATCTACCCCGTGCAGACCACCAATGTCCTGGTCGAGAACACCGTCGCCATCGGCGCGTCTGACGCCGGCATCTATGTGGTCCAGTCTCGCAATGTGATCGTGCGCAACAACCGCGCCGAATACAATGTCGCCGGGATCGAGATCGAGAACTGCATCGGCGCCGACGTCTACGGCAACACGGCCACCAACAACACCGGCGGCATCCTGGTCTTCAACATGCCCAACCTGCCCCAGCCGGGTTATCATACGCGCGTGTATGACAATGACGTCTTTGCCAACAATACCGAGAATTTCGGCCATGCCGGTACCCCGGTCGCCAGTGTCCCGGCGGGGTCGGGCATCGTCATCAACTCCAACGACCAGGTCGAGATTTTCAACAACCGGATCTCCGACAACAACACCGCCAACATCATTATTTCCAGCCTGCATTCGACCGGATATTCGGGTTCATCGGCGCAGGCCGATTTCGACCCCTATCCGGAAGCGATCTGGATTCACGACAACACCTATTCCGGTGGCGGCGGTTCGCCCGACGGGCTGGACCTGACCGCACTGAAAGTCGCCATGTTCGGCCTGAACGGCTCCCTCCCGGATGTCCTGTTCGACGGCTTCATCGACGACGCAAAGCTGGAAAACGGCAGCCTGCCCGACGCGCTGCGTATCTGCGTGCAGGATCCGGTGGAAGTGCTCAATGCCGACGGTCCGAACGGTTTCGCTTCGCCGAGACTGGATACCGACGCATTCAATTGTTCGCACGAGGGCCTGGCCCCGGTTGCACTGGCCTTCGCCGACTAGACGGATTTCCCATGCCCTGGTTTGCACGCCTTGCCGTCATCCTGGTCTGCGGTCTTGCGGGCTGCAGTGACACTGCGCCCGCGCCGCGCTTCCATGCCGCAGCCAATCCGCAACTATTGTCTGAATGGGGGCAGGTGCATGTCACGGGCAGCGAACTCCGTGTGGGCGAGAATGTGGTGGTCTACGACCTCAATACGCCGCTCTTTACCGACTATGCCCTGAAACTGCGCACAATCTGGATGCCGCAGGGCCGTCAGGCCCAGTACCGGGAAGGCGAGGCGCTGGACTTTCCGGTCGGCACGGTGATCACCAAGACCTTCTACTACCCCCGCACCGGTACGGCCGGTGAAGTCGGCAGGGGCGACGGCCACAGCCTCCTGGCCGCCGGCGGCACGCTCGACCTCTCACGCGTGCAGCTGATCGAAACCCGTATCCTGGTTCACCGCGAAGACGGCTGGGATGCCCTTCCCTATCGCTGGAGGGAGGATCAGAGCGAGGCGATCCTGCACCGTGTGGGCGATATCGTGCCCTTGATCCTGGCCGGCGAGGACGGCGAACGGCAGGCATTCAACTATGTCATGCCGGACGTCAATCAGTGCGCCAGCTGCCACGCGCCGGATTCCAACACTCGCGAGATCGCGCCGATCGGTCCGAAACCGCGTCATCTCAACCGCGATTTCGAGTATCCGGGCGGTACGCGGAATCAGCTGGATCACCTCGCGGCCGTCGGTTTCCTCACCGGCTCGCCCGCTCCGGCCGACGCGCCGCGCAATGCCGACTGGAGCGATGTCACGGCGCCGCTGGAAGGACGTGCGCGTGCCTATCTGGACGCCAATTGTTCCCATTGTCACAGCGCGATCGGCCCGGCCGACACATCCGGCCTGCACCTTGATCCGGGCACCCCGCACGGCCCCGCCCTGGGACGGTGCAAACCGCCGATCGCGGCCGGCAGCGGCACCGGCAACCGGCGCTACGACATCGTGCCCGGCAATCCGGACGACTCCATTTTGCTGTTCCGGATGGACAATATCCGGCCCGATCAGATGATGCCGGAGCTCGGCCGCTCGACCGTTCATATCGAAGGCGTAGAACTGATCCGGGAATGGATCGCGAGCCTGGACGGCGATTGCGGGCCGTAGAGAGGCTCACGCCTATTCCAGGTAAGCGTTCAGATACCGTTCCAGCGCGGTGAGCGCTTCGCCGAAACAGGCCTGGGCCCGCTCGCGATCGCGTTCCTCGAACACCAGGATTTCCGCCGCGCAATATATCTCCACCGCCATGCGCGCAACCAGATCCGGATCGCCGTTCCTGAAACCGTCGGCCCCGTTGCGCCAGCGTTCGGCAAGGCGGCTGGCCAGCCGCAGATTCCAGTCCTCACGGACGGAGCGCAATTCGTGGGCCGTCAGGGTCAGACGGAAGACGGCCCCATAGGAGGGATTGCTGTCGATCAGTTCGCGCAGCCCGGTGATCATGCCCGTCAGGCTCACCCGCCAATCCATGTCGCCCGGGTCGGCCAGCCGTTCGGTGACGATCCGGTCGGTCTCGGCCTTGAACTCCTCGAGAATGGTGCGGTGGATCGAATAGATATTGGGGAAGTAGCGATAGACCGAGCTGACCGGCACACCGGCCTCGGCGGCAACCGCCGAAGTCGTGATTGCATCCCCCTCACCCCGCTCCAGCAGGGTCTTGGTTGCCTCGACGATTTTCTGGATTCGGGCCTCGGAGCGCTTCTGCCGGGGCTCCGCCCGCCGCGCCAGATCCACATTCTCTGCCGGAGCTCGTTCGTTCACGCTCTGCCTCGTTGATATTACTCTGCAAACTGACACATCCCGTCACCAAGACAAGTGTGACCCATTTGCGTCGGATTCGTCCCGGTCGCGCCTGTTCCGCCAACACTACTTGCAAAACAGAAAATAATTCAGTTTCGTTTATCTGGGATTCCAAGAGGGATATTCCAAGGGGAGAACCGGATTAACCGGCAAAAAGCCGGAGGTCCGGAAACGGGCATTTGCCCAGCGGAGGAAACATGAAATTCTCGAATTCACCCGGCCGCCAGGGGCTGCGTGCGCTTCTGGCGACAACGGTTGCGGCCATCACCATGACACCGGCGCTGGCCCAGGGCGACGCCGAGCCGGACGACATCATCGTTGTGACCGCACAGCAGCGCGAACAATCCTCCCAAGACGTACCGATATCGCTCCTGGTACTCGACAGTGAATTCATCGACGCCGTGGCGGCCGACGATATGGGCGATCTGGACGCCTTCGTGCCGGGTCTGGACGTCTCCAACGGCAGCCCGACACAGCCGCGCTATTCCATTCGCGGCATCACGACCAGCGATTTCGGGGTCGGCACCGATCCGGCGGTCGGCATCTATGTCGACGGGATCTACGCCGCACGCTCGGGCGCTTCCCTGCTGGCCTTCAACGATGTCGAGCGGATCGAGGTCCTCAAGGGGCCGCAGGGCACGCTGTTCGGCCGCAACTCGGCGGCCGGCGCTGTCTCCATTGTGACACGCGCGCCCAGCGACGAGCTTGAGGGGCGCCTGGGCGTGCGTCTGGGCAGCCACAACCGGATCCGCACCGAAGCCATGTTCAACCTGCCCATCACCGATAACCTGGCAGTGCGCGCCAATGTTCTGCTCAATCAGGCGGATGGCTGGCTGACCGACGCGGACACCGGCGAAGACTATCGCCGCGAAGACGCCACGGCCGACCGGATTACGGTTCGCTGGGATGCCACGCCCTCTACCGAGATTCTGCTGCGCCACAGCCGCGACAGTATCGATCAGGATGCGCGTCCGGCGATCGGCATCGTGTCCCTGCCGCCGGCACCCGGAACGCCGCCCATCCCGGCCGACAGCACGGCCTTCCTCGACCCGTTCAGCGCGCCGATCCGCAACGACGTCGTGGCGAACGGCGAATCGCGGGAACTGTCCGAGACCACGCTGACGGTCAATCAGGACATCGGCGCGATGACCCTGACCTCGCTGACCTCCTATCGCGAATTCCAGACCCGCAATCGCGAGGATGAGGACGGAACCAATCGCATCGAAACCTATTTCGACACCAACAATGTCGAGGACAATGAGGCCTTCTACCAGGAGTTCCGCCTGGCCGGGACCAGCGGTCATGTCGACTGGCTGATCGGCGCGAGCTATTATGACGAGACTGCGCAGCAGACCTCCCACACTTTCACCTATACCGACACGGTGAACACGGTGCTGGGCAATCTCGGCCTGGGCACGCCCTTTACCGATCTGGAATACGGTCTTCTGGTTCCCTTCGGCGTTCCGGCAACCCTGCTCGGCCATGGCTGGGACGAGAGCATGTACAATGAGGGCGAGTTCACCGCCCGCGCGCTGTACGGGGACATGATCTGGTCGGTGACCGACCGGATGAACCTCACCCTGGGTGTCCGTTATACCGAGGACGAAAAATCCTTCCGCTGGCTCAATGGCGGCCGCCAAGCCGGCACGCTCGACCAGACCCTTGCCCTGCTGGACGGTGCCGGCGTCCTGGCTCTTGCCGGCGCCTCCCCGGCCGACTTCCAGTTCGACTTCGTCTTCGACCTGTCGCCCCTGGCCGGCGTGGTCTGCAACAATGGCGTCAATGTCGCCGAGAATGTCGCCTGTGTGATGGAGGACAGCTGGAACAATCTCAGCCCGCGCGTCGTGATCGACTACCGCCTCACCGACAATGTCATGATCTACGGCTCCTTCACCGAGGGCTACAAGGCCGGCGGCTACAATTCGGTCGAGGTCGGTTCGCGTTTCGAAAACGAGACCGTGACCAGCTGGGAAGTCGGCTTCAAGTCGGACTTCCTGAACCCGGACCTGCTGCTGAACGTCTCGGCCTTCTCCTATGTCTACGAAGACAAGCAGTCGATCCGGCTGGTCGTGCCCACGGGGGGCGGCGTGCCGCAATACCTCGTCCAGACGTCGGACGACGAGGCCGTCGGCGTCGATATAGAGGCGGACTGGATGGCGACCGACACGCTGCGCCTGAGCGGCAGTGCGCAATGGCTCGATTCCACGCACAAGCGCCGGGTCGACAACAATGGCGCGGACCTCGCCGGCGAACCGACCGGCGAGCCTTTCTGGAACATCGCCCTGGGCGCCGACTATACGTTCGACTGGGCGGAGCATGGCGAAATCGTGCTGCAGGCCAATCACGCCTATCGCGGCGAAACCCGCTGCAACAGCCAGTCGGTCCTGCAGGGCACATGCGGAGGCTATGACGCCTTCGCCACCGGCGAGGCCCGCAACCGGACCGATCTGAGAGCCCGCTGGATCTCACCCGACGAGGACATCACCGTCAGCGTTTTCGTCAACAACCTGTTCGACAACCGGTATGTCGAAGGCGTCAACAACATCACGGCGGACACGCTCGGCACGCCCTTCGCCACGATCAGCCAACCGCGGGTCTGGGGCGTGGAGTTCGGCTACGACTTCTAGCCGCACCCATCCGTGCACGTGGACGGCCCCGTTTGCCAAAACGGGGCCGTCTTGCATTCAGCCGCACCGCCGCCCCTTTCCTGGCTCGCAAAGCCGGTTAGATTGGCGTCATGCTGCATCATTTCTTCACCGAGTTGCGCGCCGCCCGCATTCCCGTCACGACGCGGGAATACCTCACCTTGCTCGAGGCCCTCGACAAGGGCGTCATCCAGCCGGAGATCGGACACTTCTACTCGGTCAGCCGTGCCGCGCTGGTGAAGGACGAGAAGGATTTCGACAAGTTCGACATGGTCTTCGCCCACGTCTTCAAGGGCGTGGAGGCGCTGACCCAATTGTTCGGCGGCAAGGAAATCCCCGACGAATGGCTTGAAGCCATGATGCAGCGCCACCTTTCCGAAGACGAGATGGCAGCGCTCAAGGAATTGCCTTTCGACGAGCTGATGGAAACGCTGAAGAAGCGCCTGGAGGAACAGGAAGAGCGCCATGAAGGCGGGTCGAAATGGATCGGCACCGGCGGCACCTCCCCCTTCGGCCATTCCGGCTATAACCCGGCCGGCGTCAGGATCGGCGGAGAAAGCCGCAACAAGCGGGCGGTGAAAGTGTGGGAACAGCGCCGCTACAAGGATCTGGACGGCGACCGCGAGCTGGGCACGCGCAATCTGAAGGTCGCGCTGCGGCGCCTTCGCAAATTTGCCCGCGACGGCGCGCACGAAGAGCTGGACCTGGACAATACGATCGGCGCGACCGCCCGCCAGGGCTGGCTGGACGTGGTCATGCGGCCCGAGCGCCGCAACGCCATCAAGGTGCTGGCCCTGTTCGATGTCGGCGGATCGATGGATCCGCATATCAGGCTGTGTGAGGAGTTGTTCTCGGCCGCACGCTCGACCTTCAAGAACCTGGAATACTTCTACTTCCACAACTGCCCCTATGAGGGTGTGTGGCGGTCCAATCTGCGCCGGCGCGCCGAGACCGTGCCGACCATGGATGTGATGCACAAATATCCACACGACTGGAAGGTGATCCTGGTCGGCGATGCGGCCATGGCGCCCTACGAGATCACCCATGAAGGCGGTTCGGTGGAACACTGGAACGAGGAGGCCGGCGGGGTCTGGCTGAAGCGCATCGTGGACACCTGGCCGCATCTCATCTGGATCAATCCGGTGCCGGAGAAATGGTGGGAACACTCCTACTCCACCCGCCTGGTGCGGGACATCATCGGTCCCGGCCGCATGTTCCCGCTGACCCTGGACGGGGTCGATGCGGCAATGAAGGAACTGGCGCGCTGACCCTGCCCGGGACGATCCGGACATGACCGCTGCCGCCCCTGGCGGTCAGGTGAATGTCCGGCTAACTGCCGATAGGCCAGTACTCGATGATGGCGACGGCGCCGAACAGAAATCCGAATGTCACGACAGTAGCAAGCAGGAAACGATTGCGCGGACGCATGGCGCCCAATCTCCAACAGGATCCGGCATCGGCCCGCGGCCGCTGCCGCGACGTCTCGTCGCCGCCAGGATGTAGCTCCGCTCGGGATTTCGCGGAAGCGGATGCCGCCTGCCCGGCGGGATTATCTTTTCGTAACCTGACGCGGGGCGCCCTCGGCCCGTCACGCGGAGCGGCTCCTCGGAAAATCCGGGCCCGGCAAGACGGAAACCCAATTGCATGGGTGAGCACGCCGGTCTCTCCGGCGTAGAACTGCGAACAATTCGCACAACTCGATTGACACTGCAATTTACTCGCATTATCGAACCCCCAGTTTTTCGCTCCGACTTGGGGACATCCATGTTGCGTTTCAGCCAGTTGCGGCGCCCGGCGCCGATTGCGGGCCTGTGCCTGCTTTCCACCGCTCTTTCGACCACCCTCGCCCCGGCCGCGTTTGCCCAGGGCGAGGAAGCGGTCGACGATGTGGTCGTCGTTCACGGTGTGCTCGGCCGCTATTCGGCGACCAAGTCCGACACACCTATCGCGGAGACCCCGCGCGCAGTCTCCATCGAGACCCTGGATGAAATCCTCGACCGCGGCGCCATCGACCTGGCCGACGCCTACACCTATTCCGCCGGCGTGATCGGTGAGACCTACGGTTTCGCCACCCGCGGCGACTGGGTCGGCGTGCGCGGCCTGAACGTGCCGGAATACCGCGACAGCCTGCAGGCCCTGTTCGGCAACTACAACAATTCCCGGCCCGACATTTACACGCTCGAACAAGTGGAAATCCTGCGGGGTCCGGCCGCCGTGCTTTACGGCCAGGGGTCTCCGGGCGGTATCGTCAACGTCGTCTCCAAAACCCCGCAGGACACGTTTGCCGGAGAAATCGTCGGCGAGCTGGGAAGCTATGACCGGCGCCAGATCGCGGCCGACTTCACCGGCCCGTTCACGCAGGGCGGCGACTGGCTCTATCGCGCCATCGGCGTCTATCGCGATACCGGCACCCAGGTCGATCATGTCGACGAGACCGCCGTGGTCATCGCCCCGTCCCTCACCTGGACGCCCGGCCCGGACACGCGCATCACGGCGCTGTTGAGCTATCAGGACTCCGACAACAAGGCCGGCGCGCAATTCCTGCCGATTCACGGCACGCTGCTGCCGGCGCCGAACGGCCGGTTCTTCGATCCGAACGTGTTCACCGGCGAACCGGGCTTTGACCGCTACAACACCAGTTCCACCTCCTTCACCGTGCTGGCCGAACACCGGGTCAACGCCAACCTCCAGCTGGAAGCGACCGTGCGCCGCACCGAGGGCGAGGCCGACTACCAGCAGTCCTGGATCTCCTTCATCGGCGGCGATCGCTGGATCCGCAATCCGGACGGAAGCCTGTATCGCGACGGCTATGTGCCGCGCACCTTCTACGCCTCCGACGCCCGGTCCGAGCAGACCGCAGCCGATTTCCGCGCGCGCCTCGACTTCACCACCGGCGCCTTCGAGCACAAACTGCTCACCGGGGCGCAATACCAGGACGTCACCACCGACAATGACAGCGCCTATCTGTTCGCCGTCGGCCTGGACTTCGCCACCGGCCTGCCGGATGCGACCTTTGGCGACCAATTCTGGTTCAACCCCTTCGACCCGGTCTATGGCAATTATCCCTCCGAGGCCGTGATCGACAGCTTCATGGGTGACCGGCCGGAGAGCAATACGCAGGATTTCGGCCTCTACCTCCATGACCAGATCGAATACGGCAACTGGCTGATCACGGCCGGCCTGCGCGGCGACTGGGTCGAAACCGATACAGGCGCGACGTCACAGGACGACGACGCCCTCTCCAGCAGCCTGGCGGTGATGTACCGGTTCGACAACGGTTTTGCGCCCTATGTCAGTTATGCGGAAAGCTTCGAGCCGATTGTCGGCACCATGTTCGACGGCTCGGCTTTCGAGCCCCAGGAGGGCCGCCAGTATGAAGCCGGGGTGAAATTCCAGCCGCGCGGCACGCGCTCGCTGTTCACCCTGGCCTGGTTCGACATCGAACAATCCAATCTGCGCGAACCCGATCCGGCCCATCCGGGCTTCCAGATCCAGACCGGCACGGTCGAAATCACCGGGGTGGAATTCGAGTCGCAATGGCGCTGGGAAGACCTGACCTTCGAGTTCAATGCCAGCCAGGTCGACGCCACCAATGCCAATGGCTTCCAGCAGGCCTCGATCCCGGAAACCCAGGCCTCGGCCTGGATCGGCTGGCGCCCGCGCGAGCGCTGGTCCGGTTTCCGTACCGGTGCAGGCGTGCGCTATGTGGGCGAAAGCCAGAACGGCACCGACTCGCTCGAAACCCCGTCCTACACGCTGGTCGACGCCATGATCGGCTACGACATCGACACCTGGGCGATCTCGCTGCACGCGCGCAACCTGTTTGACGAACAATATTTCTCGACCTGCCTGGCCCGCGGCGACTGTTTCCCGGGCGAGGACCGCAACGTCGTGGCGCGCCTGGCACGCCGCTTCTGACCGGGCCGTCCCAGAAGGCCCGTCGGGTGCCGGACTGCGACACCGACCCGCAGTCCGGCATCCGCAAACACCCCGTCCGGCAAGGGAGCGCCGATGACCGCGACCGATTTCATCTGGCCCCTGGCCGCCCTCGCTGCCAGCGTGGGCGGTATTGTGCTTCTGCGCCGCGCCTGGGCCCGGCGGCGAAACCGTCATGCCTGGTTCGTTGCGCTGGGCTGGATTGCCCTGTGCCTGGCCACGGTGCTGTGGACGCCGCCCTACCCGCCGGTCTACGCCATCGCGCTGAGCGTCCTCGCCATCGAATGCCTCGCCCTGCTGGCCGTTTTCCGGAAGACCAATTGGCGCGAAACGTCACCGGAAACCCCTATTCGCCGCGAAACCGCGCCGGCCCCGGCCCCCGCCTGGCGGACGGGTCTGCGCGGCGTCGCCGTGACCCTGCTTGCCGGTCCCGCCGCGATGGCCGGGGCTATCGTGCTGTCGCTACTGCTGTTCGGCCTGGCACGCATCGCAGGCTGGAACGATGCCGACCAGCTGGCCCTGGCCCTGTTCGCCGTGCCGGTCATCTGGACCGTGCTGGCCGCGCTGGCAGTCGTCGACATGAAGCTGCGCTGGCGCACAGCCTCCATCCTGCTGCCGCTCCTCCTAGGCGGTGGCCTGCTCGCCCTCATTGCCTAGGAGCACCGCCATGACGTCCCTGCCCTGGCCGAAAATGCCCGCCCGTTTCGTCTCCCGGATGCTGTCCGGCCACACGGCGCTGGGCCTGGCGCTCTCCGCTCTGCTCTATATCGTCTGCCTGTCGGGCACGCTGGTCGTCTTCCACAATGAGTTCTCGCGCTGGGAGCAGCCCACCGCGTTGGAAACAGGAGCCGTCACGCCCGGGCTGGTCCAGACCACGCTGACCAACGCTCTCGCGCGGGCCGAGGATATGCCCGACCGGATCACACTCGTCCTGCCCACGGATGACGGGCCACGCCTGATGGCGGGTTTTGGCGAAACCTACTGGCTGGCCGACGAGACCGGTGCGCTGGGCGATCCCGTCGCGCATCCGTTTTCGGAATTCCTGGTCGATCTGCACTTCTACCTGCACCTGCCCTCGACGCTGGGCCTCACCCTGGTCGGTCTTCTGGGTGTGATGATGCTGGGTCTCGTCCTCTCCGGCTTCCTGGCCCATCCGCGCATCTTCCGCGATGCCTTCCTCTATCGCCGCGGCAAGAGCGAACGCCTGTCGGAGACCGACCTGCACAATCGCCTGTCGGTCTGGGCTGCGCCCTTTCACATCACGATCGCGCTCACCGGTGCCGTTCTCGGCCTGGCCTCGATTGCCGCCTATGCCCTGGCTCTGGCCTTCCATGACGGCGATCTGAACGCGGTTTTCCCGCCGATCTTCGGCGATGCGTTCGAGACCGGACCCGCCCCGGACGGCCTGGCCGATGCCGCGGCGGCCTACCGGACCCTGCAGGCCGAACGGCCCGACCTCGAACCCTGGCTGATCTATGTCAACGGACCGGGCACCGAGGCCCAGAACATCGAAATCCTGACCAAGGTCCCCGGTCAGCTGGCCTATTATGACGAGGTCCAGTTCGATGCAGCCGGAAACATGCTCGGCTCCAACGGTATGAGTGACGGCGAGACCGGCCAGATGATGGCGGCGGCGGTCTATTCCCTGCATTTCGGCTGGTATGGCGGCTTGTGGAGCAAGTTCGCCTATCTCGCCCTGGGCCTGGCCCTGACCGTGGTCTGCGCCTCGGGCTTCACACTGTGGCTGATCAAGCGGCGCGAGAAAGGCAAACCCTGTCCGCGCCTGGAACGTGCCTGGGTCGCGGTCGTCTGGGGATCACCGGCCACGCTTGCGGCCAGTATGGCAGGCTCCTTCACCGGCCTGCTGTCGGAGGCCGTGCTGGTCCCCTTCTTCTGGATCGCTCTGGCGCTTGTCGTCGCGCTGGCCAGCGCGGCCGGATCGAAACGCGCCTGGTCGCGAAGCCTGCGCATTGCGGCCGGCCTGTTTGTGCTGGCCGGACTGGCGGCGCATCACATTGCGTATTGGGGCACGTTCCGCGGCGAGGCCTCCTGGGGTGTCAGTGCCGGCCTGGCTGTGGCGGCACTGCTGATACTGGCCAGTGCACTGCCCGGCCTGCGGCCGGTCAGAGCGCCCCGGCCGCGCGCAGACGAAGCCATTTCGTGATCGCCCAGGCCGCCGCATCATGGCGCATGCGGCTTATCGCCTCGAGCGGTCCCAGCCAGACCAGTTCGTGATCGTCATCCATCTTGGCATGACGGTCAGCCACGAGCGTGCAGGCGTGAAAGGCGGCATGGTTGTGCCGATACTCGCCCTGCGAGGTGACGGTGTATTGCCGCGCCCGCACAACAAGCGGTCCGGGCTCGACAGCCCATCCCGTCTCTTCCAGGAATTCGCGGACCAGGGCCTCGCGGTGGGCCTCGCCGGGATCGACCATGCCTCCGGGCAGGTCCCAGCTGGACGAAGCGGTTCCGCGGATATGCACGGTCGCGATGCGGCCGTCACTGCGCGGGGCCAGACCGTAGATGACCGGGCGAAACGTATACGGCACGCCCGGTTCGGCTGCGCCAAACTGCGGCCCCGCATCGCTCGCCATATCATCACGCATGGTTCAGCCCTGCATCAGCACGCGTCCTTCGTCGGGGTCGATACCCAGTTCCTGCTCGACCCGCGCCACCCAGGCGCGCACGCCCAGGAACTCGTCGAGATCGAACCCGCCCTCGTCGGCCACGCGCGTATAGGCCACCAGGGCAATGTCCGCGAGGGTCAGCGTATCGCGCACCATGAATTCCCGGGACAAGAGCCGCATTTCCATCACGCCCAGCGCCCGGCGTCCCTTGGCCATGAGGTCGGGATCGACCTCGTCGTCTGTTAGATGGAGAAAGGCCTTGCGGAAACGGCGCACGGCGATGAAGGGCTCGTGGCTGTACTGTTCCCAGAACATCCATTCCAGCATCTTCGACTGATCGAATTCGTCCTCGGGGATCAGTTTCGATCCGCGCGCGAGGTGGAAGATGATGGCGTTGGACTGGGCCAGGATACGCCCGTCTTCACGCTCCAGACAGGGAACCTGGCCGGCCGGATTGATGGCCAGGAAATCGTCCGTCCGGGTCTCGCCCTTCACCACATCGACATCGTGCCAGTCATAATCGATGCCGAGATAGTCCGCGGTCCATTTGACCTTGAGACAATTGCCGCTTTGCCGATCGCCATAGATCCGGACGGGTTGGGCCATGGTAGGACTCCCTGATGCTCGCGGCACCATAACGCCACCGTCCGGGATATCGAGCACGGATTGATGACAATGGCAGGTCTGTGACAGCTCGCCGCTTGGGCGCCGCCCTGGGCGCGCCTATAAGAGGCTAAACGATACGGGTTTGCGCATGACCTCCACACTCCTCTCCGACGTCACCCCGCCTGAATCCTGCCTGACCATGGCCGAAGTCCGTGAAGGTGTGGATGCGCTCGACCGCGAGCTTGTCGCCCTGATCGCCCGTCGCGCCCGCTACATGGAAGCCGCCGCGCGGATCAAACCCAGCCGCGATGTCGTGCGTGACGAATGGCGGATCGAGGACGTGATTTCCAAGGTGACCGCCGAAGCCGGACGCGTCGGCCTGCCTCGCGCCATTGCCGAACCGGTGTGGCGGGAATTGGTGGAGCGATCGATCGCCTACGAATTCGAGATCTGGGACCGCACGCGCTGACCGGGGCAGGCCGCGATCAGAGCAACCCGGCGACAGCCTTTTCCGTGTCGCGGAAACAGCGCTCGATCTCCAGTCGCGCCCCGTCCCAGGCCGTCGGCGGCTGGTCTTCGGCCTGCTCGCACAAATCGGCAAGGGCGAAGGCCCCCACGCCCCGGGCCGCCCCCTTGAGCGTATGAGTCGCGGTCTGCCAGCTGGTCGTGTCGGCGGCGGAGGCCATCAGGCCGATACAGCGCCGCGCCTGTTCGCACATGAGGTTGAGCAGCTCGGCCGTCAGTGCCTCGTCCCCGCCGGTATAGCGGTCGAGATGGGCACGATCGAACAGCGGCACGCCGGCGGATTTCATGTCTGCAACCATACGACCTGACTAGACCGGCAATCTTAACACGCCGCTTAACGAATCCCTTCGCCGGGAAATGATCGTCAGCAAGGTGAATAGAGCGTTCACATACGCTTCAGGCGCGAATTGCCATGGTAAGGCCTTGGAAATCCGGGAGGATCAACATGACCAGATGGATCGGTTCCCTGGCATGCGCCCTCGCCGTGAGCCTCGCCGCCGGCGGTCTTGCCGCCGCACAACCGGCCCGCGCCGAAACCGTGCCTGCCACACCCCAGACCGAAAAAGCCGAGGGCGAGAAACGCCTTCAGCGCCGGCACCATCGCCGCGATTACCGTGACCGCCGCTACCGGCACCGCCATGGCTATCGCCATCGCAACCACTGGCGCTACCGTGATCGCTGGCACCATCGCAGCCGCTGGCATGACCGGAGCCGCCATTATCGCGCGCCGCGCTGCTGGACAGAACGGCGGCACGACCGCTATCGCGGCCGCCCGGCCCTGGTCTCGCTGCGGATCTGCGTCGACCGCTATGGCCGCAGCTACGTCGATTACCGCTCGCGCCGGCTGGTCTACTACATCAGTTCGCGCCATTACCGGCCGCGGCGCTGGTAGGATCGAAACGGGCTCCGGTCACGGTTGCAGCACGGCAAATGACGCTCTACATCTTCACCCAACAGGGGAGAAGAAACATGCGTCATTCAACCGTAAGCCTTGCCATCCTGGTCAGCGCGGCTGTCGCGGCCTGTTCTCAGCCCGCCCCGCAAAACGGTGTGGAGGAACCGCCCGCCGAAACACCGGCCGCCAGCGAGGACATGTCCGCGCCGGCCGAAGAGACGTCCGCGACCGGGGCTGAGCCGGACGCGGCCGCAGCCAACGATGCGCCGCCGCAGATGGCGACCGTCGATATCGAGGAGTGGAACGTGCCCTGGGAGGGCCGCCCGCGCGATCCGTACACGCTGGACGGCGAAACCGTCTGGTTTGTCGGCCAGGTCAATTCCTACATCGCCAGGCTGGACGTCGCGACCGGCCAGATGGAGCGGATCGATCTGCGCGAAGGCGCCGGTCCGCACAATCTGATCGTCGATCCCACGGGCGACGTCTGGTATGCCGGCAATCGCGACGCCCATATCGGCCGCTACGATGTGGACAGCGGCGAGTTCGAGATCATCGACACACCGCGCGACACCGCCCGCGACCCGCACACCCAGATCTGGAACGCGGATGGCGATATCTGGTTCACCAGCCAGGGCGCCAATTCGGTGGGCTTCCTGGATGTATCGGAACGCTCGGTCGAGATCATTGCCGTGCCCACGCCCGGAGCGCGTCCCTACGGCATCAAGCTGGCGCCCGACGGCACGATCTGGGTGGCCCTGTTCGGCACCCACAAGCTGGCATCGATCGATCCGGAGACGATGGAACTGACCGAACACGACCTGCCGCGCGAGGAGATCCGGCCGCGCCGCATCGGCATCACGTCCGACGGCCGTGTCTGGTATGGCGACTATAATGGCGGCTATCTCGGCGTCTTCGACCCGGCCAGTGGCGAGGTCACGGAATGGGCCATGCCCTCGGGCGAGAACGCCCGCCCCTACGCGCTCGCCGTCGACGGGCAGGACCGGATCTGGTTCGTCGAAACCGGGGTCGACCCGAATTACTTCGTCGGCTTCGACCCCGAGAGCGAGAGCTTTTTCTCAATCACCGCCATCCCGTCGGGGGGCGGTGTCGTGCGCCACATGCAATACCTGCCGCAGAACGGTGAAATCTGGTTCGGCTCGGACATGGGCACGATCGGCCGCGCCCGCGTCGAATAGTCCGCGTGTTTCCGGTCCCGCACCGCTGCATGGCAGCCATGTGCGGGGCCGGAACAAGATGTCTTGATTTTGTCGCATTCGCGCGTATGTTCCGCCGCTCTCAACCCGGCGCGCCTATAGCTCAGTTGGTAGAGCAGCTGACTCTTAATCAGCGGGTCCTAGGTTCGAATCCTAGTGGGCGCACCAATTTCCCCGATGTCCAGCCGCTTCGCGCACGCCTCCGATGGCGCGCGCAAGCCCACTTTCGTTTTCGCCCGTCCCCCTGCAAGATGACATGGCCACTTCCCTGCAGGGCTCTCCCATGACGTTTGCGTTCCGGCGACTGCCTCTCCTTGTCCTGTCATGCCTCGGGCTTGCCCTGGCGACCGCCTGTGCGGCCAATCCCGCGCGCTTGCCGGTGGTCGACCCCGGTACGGATCCCGGACAGACCCAGACAGTTTTCGTCGCCACCACGCGCGCTCCCGTCGCCGACCCCATGCTTCGCTTCGGGGCCGGCCGGTCAAGCGAACTGGCCTTTGCCCGCGCCGAGGTCTGGGTGCCGCACAATCGCGAACCCGGCGCGATCGAACCTCCGGGCCGGACGCCAGACCCGGGGCGTGAATTCGCCCTTGCAGACTGGGAACTCCTGCCCGGACAGGCCGTGTTTTCGGAACAGCTCGATGAAAGCCTGAACGCCGTCGCCTTCCCGGAACGCGACGTCTTCCTGTTCGTACACGGATTCAACACGCCGTTTTCCGACGGGCTTTATCTCAACGCCCAGATTCTCAACGATTTCGGCATACTCGGCACGGCGGTCCACTATTCCTGGCCGTCGGCAGGCCGCATCCCCGCCTATCTCTACGATCGAGACAGCGCCCAGTTCGCCCGCGACGGACTGGCGGAGACGTTGACCCTGCTGGCCGAAAGCGAGACGACCTCGATCACCATACTGGCCCATTCCATGGGCTCGCTGGTGACCATGGAAGCCCTGCGCCAGCTAAGCCTGAGCGGCCGGCACGATGTTCTGGAACGGATCGATCCGGTCATCCTCGCCTCGCCCGATATCGATCTGGACCTGTTCCGGTCCCAGCTCGATGCGATCGACCCGCCACCGGCTCACCTCGCCGTCTTCGTGTCCCGCCGCGACCGGGTTCTGCTGCTGTCCGATCAGTTGCGGGGCGGGCAAAGGACCCAGCTGGGCATGGGTGCCCAGCGGGATATCCTGACAGGTCTGGGCGTTACAGTGGTCGATCTCAGCGATATCCGCGATGGCGGTTTCACCCATCACCGCACCTTTGCCAGTTCGCCGACCCTGATGCGCCTGGCCGCGAGCGGCATGCTGAATGCCGCCCTGATGGGCGAGGCCGGGAAGCCGCGCGCCAGCGGCATCGGCACGCTTTCGGATCTGGCGGCCAGCATCATCTATCTGCCGGCCCGCGCGCTCGGCGAACGCTGAGCCTATCGCGGAGCAGACGAAGACCCGGACCTTGAGGGGAGAGAGGGGCCGGGCCTTCACTGTTGCAAGGCGACATCAAGGGGGGGAGAGATCAGCCGGCCTTGCGAACTTCGGAGAGGAAGGATTCAACCGTCGAATTGAGCCGTTCGGCGCGTTCGGACACCGTCCGCACAGCCTGCAGCACATCCTGCGAAGCTTCGCCCGTCTGCCGGGCCGAACGCGAAACCACGTCGACATTTTCCGACACCGACCGCGCACTGGTCGCGGCATGCGAGACCGAGGACGAGATCTCGCGGGTCGAGGCACTCTGCTCCTCGGCCGCGGCGGCGATGGCAGATGCCGCCCGGCTGATCTCTCCGACCGCGCGGGTCACGTCCTCGATCGAGGACGAGGACGAAGCCGCAGCCTCCTGGATCGCATTAATCTGGTCGCGGATATCCTCGGTCGCCTTGGCAGTCTGGGCCGCCAGCGACTTCACTTCCGATGCGACGACCGCAAAGCCCTTGCCCGCCTCGCCGGCGCGCGCCGCCTCGATCGTTGCGTTCAGTGCCAGAAGGTTCGTCTGTTCGGAGATGTCGTTGATCAGCTGCACGACATGGCCGATCTCCTGCGCCGCAGCGCCGAGATTGTCGACAACGGCGCGGACCGACTTGGCGCGTTCGTCGGCCTGGGCGGCCATGTCCGAGGAGCCCTGGATCTGCTGTGTCACTTCTGCGATGGAGGCCGTCAGCTCTTCCGAGGCGGCCGCCACGGATTCCACGTTCGTCGAGGCTTCCGAGGCCGCCGAGGCCATCATTTCGCTCTGCTGCGAACCTTCCGTGGCTGCCTGGGAGAGCTGTTCGGCAATGGCCGACATCGAGGTGCAGGCCTCGTTGACTTCACCCAGCATGGCCATGACATCGGCATCGAAGGCCTGGGCCAGCTCGTTCAGCTTGGCGGCACGGCGTTCGTTCGCCTCGGCCTGCTCGCGGGTTTCCGCTTCGAGCTTTTCGGCCTTCTGTCCGCTTTCGCGGAAGCGGCGCAGGCTGGCAACCACCGCGCCCAGCTCGTCGCTGCGCTCCAGAGACGAAATGTCGAGCGAGTAATCGCCATTGGCCAGGGTCTCCGTGGCATCGGCAATCTTGCGGACCGAAACGGCGATGCGGCGGCCATACAGCAATGACAGGGTGAAAAGACCGACACCGGCCAGCACCGCGACTACAATGAAAGCCATGATCGAGGTACGCGCGGCATCGTTCGCGGCCTGGGCATCGGCGCGCGAGAGTTCGCCGGCATGGTTCGCCAATTCGGTAAGGTCGCTGTTGAGTTCGTCGAAGACACCGTCAAAAGGCTGAAGAAAGGCGACCGAACTGGCGAAGTCGAGCTCCAGCATCTGGCCCACGAAATCGAGCGCATCCTTGTAAAGTCCGAGCTGCTCGATGAGTTCATCGATGGTTTCACCGCGTCCGGCCTCCTCGGCGACGCTGCGCAGCGCTTCGATGCGCGCGGCCAGGTCGTCGACGCGGGTGGCGACACCCTCGAAAGACGCCATGACATCCACTTGCTCGCCCGCGGCCTGCGCGGTGATGATCTGGAAGACGTCGGCATTGATGGTCTCGAGCGTGGCCTGAAGCCGGGTCAGTTCGACACCCGTCTCCATGCCCGAAATGACCCGCTCCTGGCTGGCCGACCCCTGCATGAGGGACCAGGTCCCCAGACCTGCGACCGCGGCCAGCGCAATGATCGCGGCTATCGGCGCAACTGCGAAAGACTGCGCAATCGTCAGGTTGAAAAGTGAAATCTTCTTGCCCATTGGATCTCTCCTAGCGGGTGCGCCCGGCGGGCGGGATGCCATGGCACCAGCCTCGGCCTGAGTCGCTGAAATCAGGGTTAACGCCCCGGCACCGTCATGGCACCGGGGCGTCATCGGCGTCCTAGAAGCTGCCCGTCAGGCCGAACCAGAAGCGGGATTCCGATTCGGTATTGACATTGGTGACCTCGCCGCCGCCGAAATTGGCGTTCTGTGCGCTGAGCGACACCGACACATGATCGTTCAGCCGGTAGCCGGCCCGGAAGGACAGGGCCACATAGCTGTCGATCGCCACCTGGGAGGGAAGACCGAAGGTCGCCTGGAACGGGCTCGTGGTCTCCGAGACATAGTTGACATAGCCATCGGCGGTGAAACGCTCGCCCGTCCAGCCCAGATGGGCGTTGAACAGATGTTCCGGAGTCGCGCCCTCGTAGTTCTGGACGTGGTTGGCGCCGAACGTGCCGTCCAGATCGTCCTCGGCCTGCTGGAATGTGTAGTTCACGTCCCAGTCCCACCGGCCTTCGGGATTGCCTTCCAGACCCAGTTCGAAACCGGCGGTCGACGTATCTCCGCGATTGTCGAACAAGAGGGTCGGGATCGTGGCCGCCGGCGGCAGTACGTCCGGGAACAGGCCGAACAGGCCACGCACATCGGCCGTGTCCTGCATGAACACCGCGGCGCGCAGGTTCACTGTCGGCGTGAGCGCCCGGTCATAGGCGATCTCATAGCTGTCCACGATCGACGGGATCATGTTCGGATTGCCCGACAGGATGAGCGGATTGCCGCCGACTGTGGACTGCAGGCCAAAGCCGATATCGAAGGACGTCGGGGCCTGGATACCACGGCCGGCCATCGCCCGCAGCGAACCGCCGAAGGACGGACGCCAGACCAGGGCTGCATTGTAGGAGAACTCTTCGAAGGACACCGAATAATCGTCCTGCGTGAAGATGTAGGTTGCAGCCGGTGCGCCATCCCGGCTCCAGTCTACACTGTCGAAACGGCCGGCCAGGGTCAGGTCGAGTGTGTTCGAGAACTTGTGGTTCCACATCGCCGAAAAGGCAGCGGACTCATACCCGAAATCGCCATTGCCGGGATCCGGGAAGGAGGCGGTCTCGCCATTGCGGAATTCGGCGCCGATGCGGAATGTGTTGCGTGTGCCGAGCTTGAACAGATCCTGGATACGCCAGGTAGTCAGCGACGAACTCAGCGGACCGTAAGAGTATTCGATCTCGCTTTCATTGCGATAGACCATTGCCGTGATGAAGCCGAAATCCGTGTCCGCTTCGATCGAGCCGAGATAGGAGGTCAGTTCGTATGCAGCGCGCGCGGCCGTATAGACCGACGTGATGCCCAGCTCGTCGACATTGGTGAAGGTCGCTTCACCGTTCAGGCTGATCTTGTCCGTGATCCGGATGCGGCCCTCGATCGCCCCGGTTTCACGGCTGAAATCGGGAATGGCGCGGGTCTGCACGTCGATGCCACCCTCATAGGCCGGCAGCTCGCTGGTTTCCGAATTGCCATAGCTGACACGAACCGAAGCGCGCTCACCGAACTGATGGGCCGCCACGAAGCCGGCGTCATAGCCGCCTTCACTGTCTACATTGACGCGCGCGGTCAGGTATTCACCGTGCTGCGGGTTGCGGGTGATGATGTTGACCACGCCGGATACGGCATTGAAACCGTACAGCGCCGACTGGGCGCCCTTGACCACTTCGATCTGCTGGATCTCTTCCAGCTGCACCGGCAGGGTCGACCAGGCGGTATAGCCGTAGCTGTCGAGATAGACTTCGCGGCCGTTCACCAGCACCAGAAGGCGCGGCGAATACGGCGTGGCAGCGCCGCGGATCGAGATCTGGCCGTCGCCATAGCCGTACCGGTTGAAATTGACGCCGGCATAGTGCCGCAGGATGCCCGGGATGTCGTATTCCGGAAATCGGCCGATATCGTTCTGGGTGATGATGATCATCGTCGCCGGGACGTCGGAGGCACGCTGCGGCGCGCCGGTGGCGCCCGCCGTTACGGGCTCGCCGAAGAGTTCGCTCATCGCGGTATAGTCCAGCGACTGAGCATTCGCGCCCGCCGTGATGGCCATGCTGGCGGCCAGGGCGGACAGGGAAGTCGAAAGAAGGATGTTTTTCATGGTGATTACTCTCTAAATCCGTGTTTCCGCCTAAATTTCTTCGATCATCATCGCGAAGGCCGCCGCGAAGGAGACCGAAGAGGCATTCGCTGCACCGCGATTGACGACGATACGCACCGACGGCGCGCTCTGGACGCCCATCACGCAATTGCCGCTTTCAACGCAGCCCATATCGGTGGAAACCGTCATCACGCCGGCCGAGCTGGCCGCCGAGAAAACACCGGCATCGCCCGAGGCTCCGCCCAGCAGCACGGCGGCGTGAGCACCGCCAAGACTGCCGGCATCGGCCATCGGCACGAGGCGCGCATTGAGCGTGACCCGGCCGGCCGAAAGCCCGCCGGCCATCGTGCCGGCAAGCGCCTGGGCTTCGGCTTCGCTGGCAGCATCGTAGACGATGGCGACCGTCCGGCCGGACCCGCTGGCGCCTTCAACGAAGCTGAGCGCGCGCCCGATGACTTCCAGGTCACGCTGGGTGGTTTCCGCCATGGCGGGAGTGGAGAGGAGAGCGCCGGCGAGTACCGGCAGAATATATTTACGCATGTAAGTCCCTGCCCTGTTTTCCGGACATCGAATGACGTCGTATCAGGGCCGGAACTACGCGCGGAGTGTTAACCATGACCTTCCGCACCGTCATAGCTTATTACTTATACTTGTAATATGCTATTACCAGGCAAGCCATGAACAGTATTCGTATATGTATACCATATTACATACTTGAACAGTTTACCCTCTGCCGAGCGCAGACACACCCAATGCCCGCCGCGCAGGGACAATGGCCGGGGAGTGCCTACTGGCAACTACACGCGCGCTCTGCCCGGCCGGGGGAAATGGGCGCGGGGAAGGCCTGGCGCGCCGCTTGTCCCGCAGCACGCCGGTAAATTCCCGGAACCTGCCAGCCACTTTCCGGAAACGCGTCCCGGAGCTGACGTGCCGGGGCTCCGGCAGGGTAGTGCGGCGGGTCGAGCGGCACCAAACGACCGGCCGTGATACCCGCGCACCTGGAATCGGGGGCGAGCGCGTCCGGGAAAGCTCCGCGTGCGGGATGTCGATGGATGTCACGCCCAAAAACCAGACCGGTTTACCGGCGCCCGCCATTCTTCGTGTCGCTAAAGTCCCCGGACTTTTGCGATCGGCGAAACCGACCACTCCTCATCCCGCACCCCTCCCATACCGCCAGGCGGACACGCCGTGGAGACAAAGGTGTGCGCGGCGGGCGGGAGAAATGGCGCGAGAGACAAGATGACAGAAAGGGCGCTCGTCCCGCGGGGGGGCGGCACAGGGCCGGGGACGTGAAGAGACGGGAAGCCGGGAGCGGGTCAGTCCTTCAGGCCGTCGCCGTGCATCAGCTGGCCTGCACGACGGCGCAGGCGGCCGAGCAGGCCGGCCAGCAATTCGGCCTCCTCCGGCGAGAATTCGGCCAGCAGGGCCGCCTCCTCCGCCAGGGCGACCGGCGCAATATCGCCATAGGTATCGGCACCGGCCGCCGACAGCCGCAACAGGCGGGCCCGGCGGTCGGAAGCGTGGTCCTCGCGCTCGACGAGCCCTCGTTCAACCAGGCTGCGTACGGCCCGGCTGACCGAAACCTTGTCCATCGCCGCACTGTCGGCGATCGCCTGTGCCGTCATGGCCTGGCCCTCTCCAAGAATGGCGATCACGCGCCATTCCCAGATCGAGATTCCGAACCGCGCCTGATAGGCCGACGCGATGAGCCGGCTGACCAGGTTCGAGGTGACGGCGAGCCTGTAGGGCATATAATCGCGCAGGCGCAGCTCCTGCGTATCGGGGGTCCGGGCCGTGTGGGTCATGCCGTCAGTGGTGCCGGAAGCCGGGCGCAGCCGCAAGGCGATTGTTGGCTCGACGGCGGACCGCAAGGCGCGCTATCTGGACGGTATGAGCGATCTCGTCACCCTGCCCCCCGCACCGCGCCTCGCGATCGAAGGCGATGCCCGCACCTTTCCTGTCGGCCGCGTCTTCTGTATCGGCCGCAATTATGCCGATCACGCCCGGGAAATGGGCGCAGCGGCCGAAGCGATCTTTTTCGCCAAGCCTGCCGACGCCGTGACCACGGCATCGCACATTCCCTTTCCGCCGGAGACCGCCGACCTGCATCACGAGGTCGAGCTCGTTCTGGCCCTGGGCGAAGACGGCGAAATTGCCGCCAGCGGTGTCGGCGTGGACCTGACCCGGCGGGACCTGCAGACCCGTATGAAGGAAAAGTCGGCGCCCTGGGAAATCGCCAAGGGATTTCGCCACTCGGCCCCCACGGGCGCGCTGCGCCGCGGTCCGCCCCCCGCGTCCGGAGCGATCGCGCTGACTGTCAACGGCCAGACCCGCCAGTCCGGCGATCTCGGCCTGATGATCCTCAAACCGCAGGCCCTGCTTGCCGAGCTCGGCCGCTTTTTCGAACTGTCTCCGGGAGATCTTGTCTTCACCGGCACGCCGGCCGGGGTCGGACCGCTCAACCGGGGCGACAGGGTCCGCGCGACCGTGGACGGCCTGCCCCCGCTGGATTTCACGCTCGATTAGGAGGAAGCCATGACCACGCTCTACGGCTATTGGCGTTCCAGCGCCGCCTATCGTCTGCGGATTGCGCTCAACCTCAAAGGCGTCGGCTATGGCCAGGTGGCCGTCAACCTGAAGGACGGCGAGCAGCATGGCGAGGCCTGGCGGGCGATCCAGCCGCAAGGACTGGTACCGGTGCTCGAACACGGGCAGGACCGTTTCCTGCAATCGCCGGCCATACTGGAGTGGATCGACGAGACCTGGCCGGAACCCGCACTTCTGCCCGCCGATGCCGCCGGCCGCTGTCGCGTGCGCGGCTGGGCATCGGTGATCGCCTGCGACATCCATCCCGTCCAGAACCTGCGCATTCTCAAGGCGATCGCCCAGGATCTCGGACAGGGTCCGGAGGGGATGAAGGCCTGGGCTCAGCGCTGGATGCAGTCCGGACTGGAATCGCTGGAAACCATGGTCGCGGCCCATGAGCGGTCCACACCCTTCCTGTATGCGGACCGGCCCGGCATGAGCGAAGTCTATCTGGTTCCGCAAATGTACAATGCCCGGCGCTGGGAGGTGGATGTGTCGAACTGCCCGACACTCGTGGCGGCCGACGAGGCCGCCCGGGCCCTGCCGGCCTTCGCCGAAGCCGCTCCGGAAGCCCAGCCGGACGCAGAATAGCCCGTCAGTGGCGCAGGCTCTGGCGTGTCCGTGTGACCAGGACCAGCCAGAGCCACTCTGCCGGGCCCAGCCGGAAACGCGGTACCCAGAACCACGCCGCGGCGATCATCGCCCCTGCCAGGCTCAGCGCGATGGCCAGGAGCGCTGCACGCGGCAATTGGGCGAAGAGCGAAAGGCCCGGCAGGCCGGAAAACAGGAAGACCAGCACGATAGAGCCGAGAAGGTAGGCGCTGAGCCAGACCCGGCCGAGACGGCCCAGGGCCTCGACGGGCACACGCAGTGCCCCGGCGCGGCAGGCGAGCATGACGAGGGCGGCATATCCGTAGGCTATCAAGGGCGTGGCCAGGAGTTTGGCACTGCTGCTGGCGAACGCGCTGGACGGGGCGAATCCGGTTGAGATTTCATGGAGATTGGCCCAACCGGCCAGCGGCCATCCGATCCCCAGTGCCACGGCGCCGGACAGGGCATAGCGCAGGTCCGGCCAGCGCAGGTCGAAGAAGCCCGTTCGCAGCGCGGCCATGGCGATCAGCATGACACCGGCAATACCGCCGCCCAGAAAGACGATCTGCATCAACTGGTTCATCAGGGCGAAGCCGAGATTGGCCGGCAGGCGGGCCCAGAAACCGGCCTGGTAGAGACTGTTCAGCGCGGCCACGCGGTCCGGCGGATAGCCCAGGGCGGCGGCCCGGCTCATGCTGTCGTCGACAAGACCGGTCATTGCGCTTCCGGCCAGCAATACCGCCAGTGTGGCCAGCACCAGACCCGTTCCGAAAATGAGCTGGCTCACGACGGTGAGGCGGGCGCCCGCAGCGGCGATCAGCCCGACAATGGCGAGAGGCACGAGAAGATCGCCGAACCAGAACAGATAGGCATGCACCAGGCCGATCGGCAGCAGCCAGCCCAGATACCCCCATTGCCGGCCGCCGCGCAGGTCGGGCACTTCGTCCAGCGCGGCGAGCCAGGCGCCCAGGCACGCGGCCAGCAGGACCGGAAAGACCGGCGAGAATCCGGTCTCGATGATCCACCACGCGAACTGGTTGAGCGGAAAGGCGAAGTCTGGCGCGATAGTCGGCAGGGCCGCCGCCGGCCAGACCAGCGCATAGGACTGGATCGAAGCGACGGCCAGGCCTGCGACGGTCAGGCCCAGCAGAGCCTCATATCCCGTGCGCCCTGTCGCGATCGGCCATCGTGTCATCTCGCCTCCACCCTTCCGCCCCATTTCCGCCCTCTTCTTACGAAGAATTCACGAAACTCCCGCATTTCGTGAATTGCCTTTATTTACAAGGGCGATAATACGTGGTGCCGATAATAATCCGGATCGTAAGGCGCACACTTCAAATGATCCAGTTGCTCGAAACCGTGATCGAATGGCTCGCGATGCTCGCGCTGACCTCTGTCGGGATCGATGTGGAGCCTGTGTCGTGCGCCACCGCCGCGCCGGCGGAATACCGGACCGTGACCGCCGTTTATCTCGAACACGGCCACGACGCCTACCGGCTCTCCGTAAGCGATGACGGATGTGCGGAGGCCGCAGTGCGGGCGCTGCGCATCGACGACACGCCGCGCCTGATCACAAAGCTTCCGCAGAGCTACGACAGCTGATCGCCCGGACAGCCGGCCTACGCGACCTTTCCCCCGCAAATCCCGATTTTGCATAGATTATCTGTGTGCGCATCGCGCATTCACGCCTATTCTCTGCCATAATGAAATTTTCGGCCACAGGGCGGCGGACGCTTCCCGCCGGGATCAAAGAGCCAATCGGGCAGACAATGACCAAAAAGACGCAGGATCACACCATCGAGCTGGCGGAGATGGAGATGGCGGACGATACGCAGGACTCCCGGATCGCAGCCGCTCAGCCCAACGCCCTGACCACACCCCAGCCGCAACGGCACGAGGACGACGGCCCGGGCGGCAGGCCCGGCGGCGGATGGCTGATCTGGCTCGGCAATACATTCGCCCTGTTGTGGATCGGCGCTGCCGGCGCCTTTATCTGGGGCTATCTGGGGATCCGCTCCCTTGAACAACTCGCCCAGTACGGGTTCGGCCAGCTGACCGGCCTGTCGGTGTTCGCGATCGCTCCGGCCCTCCTGTTCGTGATGTGCGGCCTGATGGCCCGCGAGGTCGTGCGCAACGGCCACAATACCCGTCGTGTCGAGGTTGCCCTGCGCAAGCTGGCCGAGCCGGCCCAGTATGCCCAGGCGGAGGTCCAGACGCTGTCCGGCGCCATCTCCGGCGAAGTGGAACGCATTAATTCGGCGCTGGAAAGCGCCCTGGCCCGTCTTGCCGCGATGGAAGAGGTGATCAGCCATCACGCCGAGACGCTCGAACAATCGGCCACCGACGCCCGCGACCGCACCGAAACCCTGCTCAAGGGCCTGCGCACGGAACGCCTGCGCCTGGGCGAGGTGTCGGAATCGCTGGACGACAAGGCCGCACTCATTGCCGCGGCAATCTCGGACCAGTCGAAAATGGTCGCGGCCGCGGCCGAACTGGCCGCATCCCAGGCCTCCGACAGCGAAAAGCGTATCCGCGCCAGTGTCGACGATCTCAACGAGGCCGGAACCGCCGTCGTCGAACGCAGCGACAAGGCGGCCGCCATCATGGACGAGCGCACGGGCCATCTGCGCGAACTGTCCGAGACGCTCAAGGAACGCTCGGAAAATCTCGACGCCGCCTATGTGAAGCACCGCCAGCGTCTCGCCGATGCCGGCGAAGCCCTGCGGCAGGAACAGGAAAAGATAGCCGCGGCGCTCGACTTCCACCGCGCCGAACTGGACGTCATGGCCAGGACGGCCGGTGACGGTGCCAAGGCCCTCAACAATGCCGCCTCGTCCGGTGCGGCGGCCTTCCGCGACGCCGTCGATCAGGCGCTGGCGCGGGCGGACGAACTGGCCGGACGCGTGCGTTCGGAAACCGAGAATGCGGCCAGCGAACACGAGGCGGCCCTGGCGCGCCTGGTGGCGGCGGCGCAGGAAGCCAAGTCTGTCTCCGATGCCGCCATCGAGGCCATCCAGACCCAGGCCGATGTCGTGTCCTCCAAGGTCGAAAAAACCAACGAGGTCGCCTACGAGGCTGCCCGCCGCTCGGACGAGGCGTTCGAACAGCGTCTCGCCGAAGCCGACAAGCTGACCAAGCGCGCATCCCAGGCCGCCGACGACGCCGCCGAGTCGGTGCGCCGCCGGCTGGAAGCCGTGCTGGCCAGCGCCCGGGCGGAAACCCAGACGGTGGAACGGCATATCGAGTCGATGACCGAGCGCCTCTCGGAAATGCCTACCCTCGCCCGCGACCGCGCCCAGGAGGCTGCCGACGCACTGCGCCGGGGTCTGGACGGTCTCAATGCGGCGGCCATGGCGGCCGCCGAAGAAGCCCAGGAAATCGATGCCGCCTTCCAGTCGCGCATCCGCCAGAACTACGAATTGCTGAGCGATTTCATGCTGCGCATGGGATCCGTGGCCGGAGGCCGCCGCGCTCCGGACCTTGGCGCCAACGAACTGCCCGACCCGCTCTCGCAGCGGCATCGCGCGCCGGACACGTCAGGGTCGGCCGAGGACGCCGGCGAAGCACCGGCCGAGCAAAGCCGGACGGCAGACGCGGAGACTCCGCGGGACGCGAAGCATGACAGCGCTCAGGGCCGCTCCCGCGCCGAGAATACAGTCGGATTTCCCGAACGCGGCGGGCGGCGCGGTGCGAGCGAGCCGGGCTGGCGCTGGAAGGATCTGCTGTCCAACATGCCGGCCGAGGACGAGGACACGTCCCGTCGCGACCGTTCGCGGCCCAGTCGTAGCGAGGACGAATAGGCGGTTTCGCGCCTAACCGGCGGTTTCCACCGCCGTCCAGGCAGCAATATCCCGGCAGACCTCGCTTGCGGCCCGGTCGAAGGCATCGACGATCGCCCCGGTCCGGTTCGATCCGGCTCGCACTTCGGCGGTAAACACACGCGCTGCGACGAAACGTCTGCCGCGTTCGGCCACCAGCCGCGCCGCGATCCGCACGCGGACCGCCGGGGCTTGGTTTTCGCCCTGGTCGTAGGCCGCCTCGAATTCGCGCAGGTCGAGGCGCAATTCATAATCCGCCCTGACACCGTCCTCCGGCCGTGCCGGGGCCAGTTGCGACTGGGCCGCGTTGAAACTGTCGATGACCAGGTTCTGCACGATGCTGGGCGCGGGAGAGATCCAGCGCGCACCGCGGATATAAGCCAGGCTCTGCCCGTTCCTGACAAGCGCGATCTCGTCGCCCGCCAGCCCGCGCGGGGCCTGTGGCGGTTCGATCTGGACGATGGTCCAGTCCTCGCCCGACCATTCACGAGGCTCGGGCGCCGAAAGGCGGTAAACCGCAACCGGCTCGGCCTCCGGCAACAGCGAGACACAGGCAGACACCGACATCAGGCAGAGTGCCGCCAGGGCCGGTTTTACGAAACGGGCTCCGCTCATTGCGGCACCTCCACGGTTTCACGGGGCGAACCGGCCACGAAAGCGCCGGGATTGTTCTCGATCTGGAGCGTGATGCGTTCCAGGGACGCTATCAGCCGGCGCAGGTCGGCCGAAGCACGATTGAGGTCTTCCAGCCCGGTATCGGCAAAATTCTCCAGCGGCGGCGTCATCGTCAGGATCAGATGATTGGTGTCCCGTGCCGCCTGGTCGACGGAGATCGCCGCGGCTGTCGTCTGGTTCACGGCCGGAGTGAGGTCGTTGATCAGAAAGGTTTCCGCCGAAACGGCGAATTGCTGCATGGAATCCGCTGCCGTGGAAATGTCGGCCGCCGCCGTATCGATCCGCCCTATTGCCTGGCGCATATCCTCGATCAGGGCCTCCTCGGTGCTCAGCCGGTCGGTCAGTTCGCGCAGATTGCGCAACGTTTCCGAGACCTCGTCGACATTCTGCTCGCTGAGCAGGGCCGAAAGGCGGAACAGTGCCGTCTGGGCGGCGTCGAGTACGTCCTCGGACCCCTCGAACAGGCCTTCCAGCTGGGCCCGGCGCGCAAAGATCTTCGGCGGCTGCCGCCCGGGCGGGCTCAACAGGCGCTGCGCGTCGGGCGAGCCACCGGTGATGAGAATGTAGGAGAGGCCCGTCAGACCCTGCGGTTCGAGCTGTGCAAAGCTGTCGACCCGGACGGGGGTCTGCGCCAGCACCCGGACCCGCGCAATCACCCGGCTCTGCTCGTCCAGTTCCAGCTCGATCACCTCGCCGACCTGAATGCCGTTGAAACGCACCTCCCCGCTCTCGCGCAGGCCGCGCACGGGACCGTCAAAGACAATGTCGTAAAGCGCATACTCCTCATCGAAGGTGACCTTGCCGAGCCAGAGCGCAAAGAAGCCCATGGCCGCGGCGAGCAGAACCGTAAACAGGCCGACCAGGGCGTGATGGGCTTTGGTTTCCATGCCTAACTCTCCTTGCCGGCCAGCGCTGCACGGCCGCGCGGACCGTGGAAATACTCGCGGATCCACGGATGCGGGTGGTTTAACAATTCACGGATGGGCGCGACAGCCTCGACCCTCTTGTCGGCGAGAACCGCCACGCGGTCGCAGATCTCGTAAAGGCTGTCGAGGTCGTGGGTGATCATCATAACGGTCAGGCCCAGCGCCCGCGACAACTCCAGGATAAGGCTGTCGAACGCCGCTGCGCCGATCGGGTCGAGCCCGGCCGTCGGCTCGTCCAGAAACAGGATTTCCGGATCCAGCGCCAGGGCCCGCGCCAGGGCGACACGCTTGCGCATACCGCCGGACAATTCCGAGGGAAATCGGGTCGCCGCACTGGGATCGAGCCCGGCCAGGCCGAGCTTCATGCCGGCGATCTCCTCCATCAGGGAGACCGGCATGTCGACGTGCTCGCGCAGCGGCGCCATGACGTTCTCCAGCACGCTGAGCGAGGTGAACAGGGCACCGTTCTGAAACAGGACGCCCCAATGGCTGGCAATCTGCCGGCGCTCGCTCAGGCCAAGTTCGGAGAAATGCCTGCCATTGAACAGGATGTCGCCCCCGTCGGCGGATTTGAGCCCGAGTATCGTGTTGAGGAGCACCGTCTTGCCCGTGCCCGATCCACCGACCACACCGAGAATCTCGCCCCGCTCGATATCCAGGTTGAGATTGTCGTGGACGACATGCGCGCCAAAGGCTGTGCGCAGGTTCCGTACCGAAATGAGGGCATCCCCGCTCATATGCCCAGCTCCAGATACATCATGGCGAACAGGGCCTCGAGCACGATGACGGCGAAGATCGACTGCACGACCGATGCCGTGACGCGGCGTCCCAGGGATTCCACATCCCCCTTCACCTCCATGCCCTGGCGGCATCCGATCACGGCAACGACCAGGCCGAAGACGGGGGCCTTGGACATGCCGACCCAGAAATGGCTCCAGTCGAGTTCGGAATGAAAACGGGTGAAGAACAGGGCCGGGGAAATATCCTGGGCGGACCAGGCCACCAGCATGCCGCCGAAGATTCCCGCGACCATGGCACCGAAGGTCAGCAATGGCGCCATCAGCACGCAGGCGACCACGCGCGGCAGGACCAGCGCTTCATAGGGATCGAGACCGAGCACGCGCATGGCATCGATCTCCTGCTGCATTTTCATCGCCCCGATCGAGGCGGTAAACGCGCTGTCGGACCGGGCCGCCAGCATGATCGCCGTAATCAGGACACCGAATTCGCGCAGAACCGCGATCCCGACCAGCTCCACCGTGAACACCGAAAAGCCTACACTGCGCAACAGGTTGGCGCCCATGAACGCGACCACGGCGCCGATGAAGAAGGACAGGACGGAAACGATCGGAAGGGCGTTCACGCCCACTTCCTCCATCGCCCAGACCGTCGGGGTCAGGCGGAAACGCCAGGGCTGAGCCGCAGTCCGAAGACCCGTAGTCACCGTGCGGCCGAAGAAGGCAAAGGTGTGCACAGCCTCGACATAGGCTGCTTCCAGACCGGCGCCGATCCGTGCCATTGCCAGCATGAAGCCGAATGTCGGCTCCCTCTCGGGTTCGCAGACCGTAGTCCGGTTGCGCACTTCCTCGATCAGGCGGCGGGCCGTGCGATGATCGCCGAGATAGTGGAAATCGCCGTCCGGTTCTCCACAGCGGCGCGTGACGCGGCCCAGCAAATAGGCCCCGGCCGTGTCGATGCGGCCAAGATGAGTCAGGTCGATCACGATATCGCCCGGCGCCACGGAGGCCTCGACCGCGCGCAGCGGACCGTCCTGCCGGCCGATCGTATCGACCAGCCAGTCACCGTGCGGTTCCAGCACGGTCTTGCGTCCGTCTTCGCGCACGACCAGTCCGGCTTGTTCCGCTGTATCGACATTTTGTCCCCGCATGATACTGACCCTAGTCGATTTTCTCGCGCCGGGGGAGACCTTGAACGCGGTGCAGCAAAACTGCGGCTCCCAAGCCACACAAGGCGGGAAGGATCATGACGGCAAACCCGCCCGCGCCAATCCTGGCATAGAAATATCCGGACACGGCCGAGGCTGCCGCCATCACCAGACCACCCGACAGGGCCGAGTTCAGCGCTTGCGCCAGAGCGGCGTGATCGTCGGGCACATGTTCGGAGGCAAAACGCAGGAATCCGACATAGGTCGCCGCGAAGGTCAGGGCGTGCAGGGATTGCAGAAGGAACAGCGCCCAGAGCGGCGGTGACAGCGCCGTCAGCCCCCAGCGCACCACCGACGCCGCCGATCCCACACCCAGCAAGAGGGCGGGACTGGCCCGGCCGAGAAGCCCGCGGCCGGAAAGCCACAGGAAGGCGATCTCGACCGCCACGCCCGAGGCCCAGAGCGCACCGATCGCCGCGCCCGGCAATCCCTGCTCGCTCCAGGCCTTGGCGGAGAAGGCATAGTAGAATCCATGCCCGGCTTGGACCATGGCCGAGGCGGCCAGCGCAATGCCCAGAGGGCCGATCACCAGGCGCCCGATCTCCCGGAGATCGCCGCGCCCTGTCCGCCCCTCCTCCGCCCGCCGGCCCTCTGGAAGCCAGGCGGCGGCCAGCGCCAGCAGACCGGCGGCCAGGACCAGCCAGACGAGAATGCTTTCCGTGCCGAACCGGTCGATCAGCGCCCCGGCGGAAAAATTGGCGATAATGAAGGCGGCCGAACCGATGGCTCGCACAGGTCCGAAGGTGAAGGCCCCTCCCCGTGCGGCCCGCATCGCAAAGGCATCGATTACGGGGATCTGTCCGAACACCAGCGCGCCGGACAGGAAGGACAGGATCAGCAGCACCCAGGGCGTTGCGGCCGGCCCGTGCAGTCCGAACACCACGACACAGCCGATGGCGAAGACGAGGATCGGATCGCGCCGGCGCACCGCCCGGTCGGACCAGCGTGCCCCGACGGGCGAGACCAGCGTGCGCCCGGCCATGCCCGCCGCCACAATCCAGCCGATCCATTCCGGCGACAGGCCGCGCCCGTCCAGCCATTGCGGGAAATAGGGCAGGAAGCAGCCGAGCATCAGGTAGAAGGCGCCGTAATAGCCGGCGAAGCGGAAGGCAGGTGTCCTGATCATTCCGGCGCATTGCTCCCGTGGCCGCCGAGTTTTCCCGCGATGCTGCCCGGTGGCATAGCCTGCTTGGCGAACATTGTTCACTTCTATAGGTTCGCCGGCGACATGCCACAGCCGGAATCACGCGTCATGGGCCCAGATACCCTTGTTTCCGCAAGGCCGAAAGAGACACCGGACGTGGCGCCGGTGCGTCCGCTGCGCGTCCTGGTGACCGGCTATCGCTCGCATCCCCATGTCGGCGGTCAGGGCGTTTATATCCGCGAACTGACCTCGGCCCTGAAAGCGCTGGGACATCATGTCACGGTGGCCTCGGGCCCGCCCTATCCCCGGCTCGATCCGGGCATCGGGCTGATCGAACTGCCCTCACTTGACCTGTTTGCCGAGGAGAATGCCTTTCTGGCGCTGCGGCCGCGCCACCTTGCTTCCTGGGCCGATCTGTCGGAATGGCTCGCGCACAATTCCGGCGCCTTCGGCGAACTCTACGCCTTCGGACGCCGGCTGGACCGGTTTCTCGCTGGCCAGGCCCACCAGTTTGACGTGATCCACGACAACCAGACCCTGGCCACACCCTTCCTGCGGATCGAGCAACGCCTGCCGGTCATCACCACGATCCACCATCCCATCGCCATCGACCATGACTACGCCCTCGCGGCCACGCGCAAATGGTGGGAGAAACTGCTGACCCGGCGCTGGTACCGCTTCGTCGGCATGCAGGCGCGTACCGCCCGCGCCCTGCCGCGACTGCTCGCCGTGTCCGAAGCGGCCCGCGAAACCCATGCCGAGCGCTATGGCGTCGACCGGCAGCGGGTGCGCATCGCCTATAACGGGATCGACCATTCAGCCTTTCATCCCGATGCCGCCATCCCGCGCGAACCCGGCCTGATTGTCACCACCGCAAGCGCGGACGTGCCGATCAAGGGGCTGGACGTGCTCATCGACGCCCTCGCCCGTGTCGCTGCAGCGCGGCCACGCGCCCGCCTGCACATTGTCGGGCAATTGCGCGACGGTCCGGCGAAACGCCAGTTGGCCGCACACGGGCTGAGCCAGCGCGTGACCTGCAGCCACGACCTCACCCGCAGCGAGATCGCCGATCTCTACCGCCGCGCCCATATCGTGGCCTGTCCGGCGCGCTTCGAAGGCTTCGGCTTTCCCGCCGCCGAGGCGATGGCCTGCGGCGCGGCCGTGGTGTCCAGCGATGGCGGGGCCCTGCCGGAAGTCGTCGGCGATGCGGGCCTGGTCTCGCCGGCCGGCGATGCCGCCGCGATGGCCGGCAATCTGGCCCGCCTGCTGGACGCGCCGGGAGAGGCCGCCCGGCTGGGCGAACGCGCCGCAGAACGGGCCCGCAGCGCCTTCAACTGGTCAAACCACGCGCTGGCCGCCTCGCGCCTCTATGCCGAAGCGCTGGCCGAACGGGATACCGCGCCATGCTGACCGTCCGCCTCGATCCCATGGCACTGGAACCGGGCCAGCGCGTGCTCGACCTGGGCTGCGGCCATGGCCGCCATCTGCACGCGCTCTACTGGTCCCACACGCCGGTGATGGCGGTGGGAGTGGACCTGTCCCATGCCGATGCCGCGATCGCGCTGGAGAAATTCTTCGAACTGCCGCCGCCCGAACCCGCCTCCGACCAGCGTGCTGCCGTGCTCTCGGCCGGCGATGCCGCCCGGCTCCCCTTCGAGGACAAGAGTTTCGACCGTATCGTCTGTTCCGAAGTGCTCGAACACGTGCACGATCCCGATGCCGTGCTGGAGGAGATTGCGCGGATCCTCAAGCCCGGCGGAATATTCGTGGCCTCCGTGCCGCGCTACTGGCCGGAGAAGATCTGCTGGTGGCTCTCCCCGGCCTATCCGCGAGAACCGGGCGGACATGTGCGCATCTTCCGGGCCGACCAGTTCAGATCCGCCGTCGAGCGGCAGGGTTTCCGGCGTTATCTGCGCCACTGGGCACACGGGCTGCACAGCCCCTATTGGTGGCTGCAATGCGCGCTGTGGGAGCGGCGCCAGACCAGCAGCCTCGTCCGCCTCTACCGAAAATTCCTGGAGTGGGACCTGATGCAACGACCCTGGCTGACCCGTACGCTCGAACGCCTGCTGGACCCCGTCATGGGCAAGTCCGTGGTCATGTATTTCCGGAAGACGGCCTGATGGCGCGCCTCGTGGATATCGCCGCCTGCGCCCGCCATATCGAGGTGCTGCAACGGCCCGACGGGGCCATCCCCTGGATCGAGGCCGGAATCTGGGACGCCTGGAACCACGGCGAAGCCGCCATGGGCCTGGCCATTGCCGGCCGCGCTTGTGCGGCCGGGGCGGCGCTGGACCATCTGATCGAACGACAGGACGCCGATGGCGGCTGGACAGGCGATCTCGGGGCCTCGGTCCCGCTGGACGATGCCAACAAGCGCCTTGTCCCCGGCACCCCCGCCACCGCCCGCGACACCAATTTCTCCGGCTATGTGGCCGTCACCGTCCTGCGCAGCCTTCTCGCACTGGGTGCGCTCAGTGAACTGCCGCGCTACTGGCCGATGGTGAAAGCCGCGATGGACTTCGTGCTGGCACACCAGACGCCGCATGGCGATATCGTCTGGCGGGCGCGTTCCGGCACGGAGACACTGGGCGCGATCGACTCGCTGCGCGCCGGCAATGCCAGTCTCTACAAGGCGCTGGAATGCGCCATCCTGATGGGCCGCCTGCTGGACTTGCCGGTGGATGAATGGATGGCCGCCCGGCGCCGCATCGGCGCTGCGCTGCGCGAAAACGATGCCCGCTTCGACCGGATGGGCACAGACCGGCGGCGCTATGCGATGGACTGGTATTATCCGGTCCTGGCGGGAGTGGTTTCGGCAGAGGCTGGCCGCGCCCGGCTCTATGCCCGCTGGACCGACTTCGTCGAGCCGGGGCTGGGCTGCCGCTGCGTCTCCGACGAGCCCTGGGTCACCGCGGCGGAAACCGCCGAACTCGCCCTGGCCTGCCTGGCCGCCGGCAAGCGGGAACAGGCCCGCGCCCTGATCGCAAACCTGGGTCCGCTCAAGGCCGGGGCTGGCGGCTACTGGATGGGCTGGCAGTTCGCCGAAGAGATCATCTGGCCGGTCGAACGGCCCAGCTGGACCTCCGGTGCGCTGATCCTGGCTGCCGACGCGCTGGACAGGCTGACGCCGGGTTCGGATCTTCTCGTCCGCAACTGGGTGCCGGAAATCCCGGTCAGGAAAGACGCCGCATCACTTCCAGCGTTCCTGTCCGGCTGACCGGTTCGAACAGGCCGGAAGCGCTGGCCAGTTTCCAGATCTCGTAGGGCGGACGGCCGCCATCTTCGGGATTGGGGAAGACGTCATGGATGGCCAGGAGCCCGCCCGGAACGACACGGCCCGCCCAGCCGCGATAATCCGCCAGCGCCGCCTCCATGGAATGCCCGCCATCGATGAAGAGCATGCCCAGAGGCGTCGTCCAGTGCGCGGCGATGACAGCCGAACGGCCGACCACCGGAATGACACAATCTTCAAGGCCGGCGCGATAGAGCGTCTCGCGCAGGGCCGGCAGGGTTTCCACCGCGCCCAGCCTTGCGTCGAACAGATCCGGATCGTGATACTCCTCACCCGGCTGGTGTTCCTCGGATCCGCGATGGTGATCCAGCGTGTACAGGACTGTGCCGGCCTCGCGCACGGCCGGGCCCAGATAGAGCGCGGACTTGCCGCAATAGGAACCGATTTCCAGGACGGGGCCCAACTTGCCGGCCTGACGGGCACATTGCGCCAAGGCCGTGCCCTCCTCGGGCGCGAGGAAGCCTTTGACAGCGTCGGGAGCCAGCATCAGGACAGGGCGGCCGGGGCGCTGAATTCGCGGCGAAGGCCCGCCAGCGTGTCCGCGCGCTCGCGCAGGGCGCCCACGCGCACGGCAAACATGTCGCGCTCCACGGTCAGATCGCGGCGGACGCTTTCGCCGGCCGAGGCCGGCACGCGTTCGATGAGCCCGTCGAACAGGGCCAGTACATCGCGTGAGCGCGCCAGCGCGGTTTCGACATCGCCGAGGCTTTCGCTCAGCGCGGCGCGCGATTCTCCGCCACCACGCTCGATCAGCTCGACCGCCGCGGCATCGACGGCAGCAGCCAGTTCGATGGCGCGTTCCATATCGACGGCCAGGCGCGCTGGAAATTCGGAGGCGTCCGCCGTCACCTCATTGACGCGGAAATAACGCGCGACCGGGTCTTCGCCCGCGTCCGCATCGCCGCCTTGCCCCGTCAGCCGTCCCATCCAGCGCATTGCGGTCTGCATGGAGTCTTCATCGGCAATCCAGCCACGCTCGCGGCAGGCGGTTTCAAATACATCCGCAGTGCGGGAAATGGCGGCATGGGCCGGTGAAGCGGCCCGGGCAGCGGCATCTGAGCGGGCGGAGATGGATATCGGGGCGCTCGCACAGGCTGCGAGAGAGCAACACGCAGCCAATGCCACAAATACACGCCGAAGTCCGGTCATCACGCGGTCAGTCCCAACTATTCCAAGAATTGCCCCAAACCGCGTGCACGATATAGGGACATCGCCTCTTAGGCTATCGTTTATTGCGTTTATGAGACGCTAACAGCACAGTATCGCAATGGATGCCTCATACTCCCGCCGCCTGCTTTATCCACCGATCCGCCCTGTCGACAGTTTCCGCATGCCCGTCGGCGACGGGCATGAACTCTATGTCGAGGAATGCGGCCGGCCGGACGGGCTTCCGGTCATCACCCTGCATGGCGGCCCCGGGGGCGGCGTATCGCCGGCACTGCGGCGCTTCTTCGACCCGCGGCGATATCGCGTCATCCTGTTCGACCAGCGCGGCTGCGGGCGCTCTACCCCGCATGGCGGGCTGGAGGCCAATACCACGGCGCACCTTCTGGACGATATCGAACGCATCCGCGAACGCATGGGTGTCGACAAATGGCTGGTTTTCGGCGGCTCCTGGGGCGCCACTCTGTCCTTGGCCTATGCCTGCAAGCACCCCGACCGCTGCCTGGGCCTGATCTTGCGCGGGGTCTTCCTGTGTACCGAGATCGAGCTGCACTGGTTCTACCGGCACGGCGCCAACATGCTGTTCCCGGACGCCTGGGAACGCCTGGTCGAACCGCTCGCGCCGGAAGAACGCGGCGATATCATCCGGGCCTATTACGAACGCCTGGCCGAGCCGGACATTGTACGCCGCCGTCCCGACGCGCTGGCCTGGGCCCGCTGGGAAAGCGCCCTGATCTCCATGACAGGCGACCCGTCCGCCCCGCTGGCCGACCCGGTCCGGGCCGACGCACTGGCCCGGCTGGAGACGCATTACTTTATGAATCGCGGCTTTTTCGAACGCGACGGCTCTCTGCTGGAGGAGGCCGGCCGTTTCAGTCATCTGCCCGGTGTGATCGTGCAGGGCCGGTATGACGTGGTCACCCCGCCCCGTTCGGCCTGGGCCCTGGCCCGGGCCTGGCCGAAAGCACGGCTGCAGATGATCGGCGATGCCGGCCATGCAGCCGGCGAACCGGGCGTGGTGGACGCGCTGGTGCGCGCCACCGACGCCTTTGCCGATCAGCTGGGCTAGCCGAGACCCAGCACTGCCCCGATCCGGCCTCCGTAGAACTGGGCATCAAGCCCCAGCATCAGGATCACGAAAATCGCCGGCGGTACGATCCAGCGTACACAGAAGTGGAAGAACTCGAACAGGCCTTTCGACGTGTGCGAAAGCTCGTCGCGCAGCAGACTTTTGGGAATCACCCAGCCAGTGAAGACAGCGACCAGGAAACCGCCCAACGGCAACAGGAGGCTGCCGGAAATCCAGTCGACGAAATTGGCACCGAATTCCGGCGAATAGACCGCGCCGGCACCGATCATGAAAGCGAAGAAGCCGACTAGAACAGCCGTCTGAGGCCGGCCGAAGTTTGCGTGCTCGTCGACAAAGGCGACGACACCCTCCAGCAGCGAGATCGACGAGGTGATCGCAGCGATAAGGGCGAGGGCAAAGAAGGCTCCGCCGATGATATTGCCCGCCGGCATGTCGGCGAATACCGCCGGCAGGGCCGAGAAGATCAGCCCCAGGCCTTCGGCCGGATTGATGCCCACCATGAAGACGATCGGGAAGATCATGAGGCCGGCCACCATGGCGACCAGCGTGTCGGCAGAAGCGATGACCACCGAGGACGAACCGATATTGGAATCCTTGGACAGGTAGGATCCGTAAGTGATCATGATTGCCGAGGCGACAGAGACCGAGAAGAAGGCCTGGCCCAGCGCCTGAACGAAGGTCTGGCCGTTCACCACCGAGAAATCAGGCTGGAACAGGTAGGCGATGGCTTCGGCGGCATTCCCGTTCACCAGCGAGTAGACTGTCAGACCCAGTAGCACGACGAAGAAGAGCGGCATCAGCATGGTCGCGACGCGCTCGATCCCGCCTTTCAGTCCCTGCGCGACGATAAATACGGTCAGGACCATGAAAATAACGTGCCAGAACAGCTGGATGCCCTGACCGTTGTAGAACATGGTCGCCCCGGCGTCGGTGCCAAAGCCACCGGCGAATCCGGCAACGGAGAAGGCCATGACCTGACCGGCGATAACCGAATAGGTGGTCAGGATCAGGAAGCCGGCGGCCGTACACACCCAGCCAACGATCGACCATTTGCCCGACTTGCCCGCTTCCTGGGCCATTTTCCGGGTCGAGGAGATCGCCGATTGCTGGGCGTGGCGGCCGATGGAGATTTCCGCCATCAGCACTGGCAGGGCAAACAGGATCACGCACGCGATATAGATCAGCACGAAGGCCGAACCGCCATTCTGGCCCGTCATGAACGGGAAGCGCCAGAGGTTACCCAGACCGACAGCCGATCCGACCGCAGCCATGATGAAAGCAAAACGCGACGACCAGTGTGCGTGCGTCCCCGTGGGCGTAACCGCCATGAATCTCTCCCCTCACATGGGCGCGTATTGGGCGCGCCTGCCTTGCATAAAATTGTCGCGCACACTTCCCCAAGCGCGCGGAACCGTCAAGTTGGGTTCGCCAGCGCAGTAAGCCTAGCCGAACAGCCCCGCCCCCCGCGGCGGCTCCGCATTGCGATGGATGTGGGCACCGAGGATCAGGCCGAAACCGACGAGCACCGCCAGCACCACCGTCCCGCCATAGGAAATCAGCGGCAAGGGCACGCCGACCACCGGAAGCAGGCGCGAGACCATGCCGATATTGATGAAGACATAGGAGGCATAGGTCGCGATGATCCCGAATGTCAGGATGCGCAGGAACGGGCTCTTGCAGCTGATCGCGATCATCACGGCCTGGGCCATGATCAGCGCGTTGATCGCCAGGATGGACACTCCGCCGACAAAGCCGAACTCCTCACCGAGCGCGGTGAAGATGTAGTCTGTCTGCATTTCGGGAAGATAGCCCAGCTGGGACTGGGTGCCTTCCAGGAATCCCTTGCCCGTCATCCCGCCGGATCCAAGCGTGATCATGGCCTGGTTCGGGTGATAGTTGATCCCCAGCGGATCGAAATCCGGATTGGTGAAGGCCCGCACCCGGTCCATCTGATACTCGGCCAGGATATTCTCCAGACCGTAGAGACCGATGCCGATCATGCCGGCCATGCCCACCCCCGTAACGACCAGGATGAACCACCAGCTGAGCCCCGCCATGAACACCACGGCCGCGCCCGTGGCAGCCAATAGCAGCGTCGTACCCAGATCCGGCTGTCCAACGATCAGCGCCGCAGGCGCACCGATGATCAGCAGGGGCGGGATCAGTCCGGACAGGGTCGTCACCTTCTCCGCCGGCAGATCGTGATAGTAGCGGGCCAGAGCCAGCACCAGTGCAAGCTTCATGATTTCCGAGGGCTGTAGTCGCACCGGGCCGAGATCGACCCAGCGCTGGGCGCCATTGATGCTGACACCCATGACCTCGACCAGAACCAGCAGTATCAGCGCCACGACGTAGACGGGATAGGAGACGCCCATCCAGAAGCGCGGCGGAAACATGGCCACAACCACCATGGCCACGAGTCCGATGGCCAGGCGGATGGCATGGTTGAGCGCCCAGGGCGACCAGCTGCCACCGGCCACGGAATACAGCATGCCGATACCGGCCACGCCCAGCAGGAGAAGAAGCAGAACCAGCGTCCAGTTCAGCTCCATCATCTTGCCGCGCAGATCGCGCGGCACGCTTTCGCGGAAGACCGCCATTCAGGCCCCTTCCCGCCGGTTGCGCCGCAGATCGGCGAAGACGCCGGCCCGGCTGGACGGATCCCTGGCCACGACCCGGCGCAGGATGTCGCGCGCCGGCCGCGTCGCCGCGCTGGACCCGCCGCCATGTTCGACGACGACGACGACCGCGTATTTGGGATTGTCCGCCGGCGCATAGCACATGAACAGGCCATGGTCGCGCAGACGCCAGGGCAGATCCTCCTGGTCGCGGACGCCTGCTGCGCGCTCTTCGGCGGTGATGGAATAGACCTGGGCCGTCCCCGTCTTGCCCGCCATTTCCACGCCTTCGATACCCAGCCCGCCCAGCGAATAGGACGTGCCGCCCGGCTCGTGCACGACCGCGCGCAACCCGTTGCGCACCTGTGCCAGCGCCTCGTCGGTCACGCCGATATAGGGCGCAGGCCGCGCGAGGGCGTTCCGGTAGAGCGTCGGCGTGACGGCCCGGCCTGAGGCCACGCGGGCGGTCATGACGGCCAGTTGCAGCGGCGACATCGCCACCGCGCCCTGCCCGATGCCGACATTGTAGGTGTGCCCCGTCGTCCACGGCTCGTTGTGCCGGGCCCGCAACCAGGCCGGATTGGGCATATTGCCCGAACGTACGCCGGCAATGCCGATATCGAACTGCTCGCCGGCGCCGAAACGCACGGCCATGTCGTGCAGGCGGTCGATACCCAGCCGGTTGGCCATTTCGTAGAAGAAGATGTCGCACGAGGTCTTCACCGCCTCGTGGATATTCACGATGCCGTGCCCCTGGCGCCGCCAGCAATGGAATTCCCGATTGCCCAGCCGGGTCGAACCGGTACAGCGGATTGTCTCGGACGGCTCGACCAGCCCGTGTTCCAGCGCCGCTGTCGCCACCACCGCCTTGAAGGTCGAACCGGGCGGATAGGTTCCCTGGATGGACTTGTGGAACAGCGGATTGTGGTCGTTCTCGCGCAGCGCCGCATAGTCGTCGGTGGAGATACCGCCCACAAAGAGGTTCGGGTCGAAACTCGGCGTGGAGACCAGGGCGATCAGCTCGCCCGTATTCACGTCGAGGACAACGGCCGAAGCCGCCTCCTGGCCCAGACGCTCGTGCGCGAAGCGCTGGATGTCGGCATCCAGCGTCATCACCACGTCCTGGCCCGGCTGTGGCGGGGTCGACTGGTCGGGCAATTCCCGGATCACCCGGCCGCGCGCATTGACTTCGGTCTTGAGGGCCCCGGCCGCGCCGCGCAGATCGTGTTCGCGCGCGCTCTCGACGCCGGTCTTGCCGACCCGGAAGCCGGGATGGCGCAAGAGGCGTTCGGCCTCACGCGGATTGTTGGCGATGTCGTCCTCGTTGGGCGGCTGCACATAGCCGGCCACATGGGCGAAGGACGCTCCATACGGGTAGGCGCGCACCTCGCCGACATCGGGAATGATCCCGGCCAGGTCCGGGGCGTTGAGGTTGATGGCCGAAAAGGTCTGCCAGTCGAGATCGTCGGCAACGGTGATCGCCCGGAAGCGTTCCTGCTGGCTTGCGGTGCGCAGGATGCGGCTGCGGGCATAATCGCCCAGCGGCATGAAGCGGCTCAAACGGTCGAGCGCCGCCTCCACGTCGCCGGCCTGTTCGGGCACCAGCAGCACGCGGTAGCTGTCACGGTTTTCCGCGATGGCGACGCCGAACCGGTCGAGAATGCGCCCGCGCGAGGGCGGCAGCAGGTAGAAATTGAACTGATTGTCTTCCGAGAGCAGGCGATAGCGCTCGTTTTCAAGCACTTGCAGCGAGTAGAGGCGGCCCGCCAGGCCGACGAAAGCCAGCCCGCCCAGGCCCGACATAATCAGGGCCCGGCGGGTGAATTTCAGATCCTGTTCCTGACGGTCGGCACGCATGAGATCTCGCGATCACCCCCCGATAAACCCGCTCCGCCCGCCGCGGCGGCGGCGAAGCACGAGATAGGCAATGAGCGGAAACATGAGGATCGTCGCGACGATCTCGATGATCAAGGGCTGCAGATCGGCCATCTGCTCCAGGGCGAAACTGCCGGCCGCGAAGGCGATGGCATGGGCCAGCAGCAAGGTGGCGGCAAAACGGGCAAAGACCGGCGGCAGATCGCGCGGCATGCCATCCTCGCCGCGGAAGCGGAACACCGCGATCGCGATCAGGTAGGACAGGGCCCACACCCCCATCGGCGCCCCGGTCAGCAGGTCCTGGGCCAGGCCGATGGCAAACACGGCGACCGGCGGCATGAATTGCGGCCGCAGGCCCGACCACAGGAAGATCGCCATCAGCGGCCAGGTCGGCATCACGGTGATGCCGTCGATCAGGCGCGTCGGCGCAGCCTGGACGATCAGGGCCGCCAGAACTGTGAGAATGCAGCCGATGGCGGAAAGCCAGAGCGCGTCGCGTTCCGTCGGTTTCCTCACGGTGTGCCCTCCGGATCCTCGGCCGCAGGCGAGGGTTCGGAGCCGCCTGCCGGTGCCGTCTCCGTCTCTGCCGTTGTCCCGGCCGTCGCCGGCCCGGCCTCGACCGGATCTACCAGGTCCGCCTCGCCGGCATCGACTTCCCGGTCGGGCGGCACGATGCGGCGATACGGCCAGACCCAGACAAAATCGATCGGGGCCTGGTCGGAATAGAGCCGCACCCGCCACTCGCCGTCACGCGTCGACACCGCCTCGCCGACCGGCAGGCCGCGCGGCAGGATGCCGCCATCGCCCGAGGAGACGATGCGGTCGCCCTCCTGGATGTCCGGCGCCCGGCCGACATATTCCAGGCGCGGATAGGGTGAATTGTCGCCGATCAGGATGGCCCGGGCATTGGAGCGGTCGGCCATGACGGGAACCCGGCTGTTGAGGTCGGTGAGCAGCAGGACGCGGGCCGAGCGCCGGCCGGTCTCGTAGACCCGGCCGACCAGGCCGTAGAGATTGATGACGGGATAGCCGTCCTCGATGCCGGCATCCGAGCCCCGCCCGATCAGGCGCGCCTTGACGAAGGGACCGCGCGGATCGGCCACGGTCCAGGCGCCGATCCGGTCCTCGATGGCGGGCGAATCAACGTTCAGCGCGTCCTCGTAGACCTCGATCCGGTCGCGCTGGCGATAGGCCAGGTCTTCCCAGTAGCGCGCCTCGATCAGTTGCTGGCGCAGGCGGGCATTTTCCTCGGCCAGTTCGCCCTGGCGGCGAAAATAGGGGCCGATATTCTTGACCGCACGCAGGGGCTGGGCGCCCAGTTCCAGGAGCGGTGCGGCGATATCGGTGAACGCGGAGCGGAAGTCCGCAAAGGCGTCCGAACGCGAAGCCGGCCGGTCGAAGGCGATCAGGGCGCCGGAGAGGACGAGAAGCGCGATGAACAGCGTCCGCGAGAACCGGACACCTTGATCACCGTCATGTCGTGTCGAGCGCCTGGACGCCACCGACTCACTCCTTCTGCCTCCATGCGCTGGAGGTTACACGGCTTCGGAGAGGATGGGCCGCCAGACCCGCAAGTCTTCCACGGCTTTTCCGCAGCCCAGCACCACGCAGGACAGCGCCTCGTCCGCAAGGCTGACCGGCAGGCCCGTGCGCTCGCGCAGTTCGGTGTCGAGATTGCGCAGCAGCGCGCCCCCGCCCGTGAGAACAATACCCTTGTCGACGATATCGGCCGCCAGTTCCGGCGGCGTCGCCTCGAGCGCCTGTTTGACCGCCTCGACGATCTGCTCGACCGGCTCGGACAGGCTGTCGGCGATCATCGCCTCGGTGACCGCGATCTCGCGCGGCACGCCATTCATCAGGTCCCGGCCCTTGATGTCCAGCGACAGGCCCTCGCCCTTCACCGGCGGCATGGCCGAACCGATTTCCTTCTTGATCCGCTCGGCCGAGGTCTCGCCGATCAGAAGATTCGCGGAACGGCGGATATAGTTGATGATGGCCTCGTCCATCTTGTCGCCGCCGACGCGCACCGAGCGCGAATAGACGATGCCCGACAGCGACATCACGGCCACCTCGGTGGTACCGCCGCCGATATCGACGATCATCGAACCGGTCGGCTCGTCGATCGGCAGGCCGGCCCCGACGGCCGCGGCCATCGGTTCGTCGATGAGATAGACCTTGCGGGCACCCGCGCCCAGGGCGCTCTCGTGGATCGCGCGGCGTTCCACGGCGGTCGCGCCGGAGGGGACGCAGATCACCACCTGCGGCGACACCATGGCCCGGCGATTGTGCACTTTCTGGATGAAATGCTTGATCATTTCCTCGGCGACGTCGAAGTCGGCGATGACGCCGTCGCGCATCGGCCGGATGGCTTCGACATTTCCGGGCGTCTTGCCGAGCATCAGCTTGGCTTCCGCACCGACCGCCTGGACCTGCTTGCGGCCCTTCTCGATCTTGTAGGCCACGACAGAGGGTTCGTTCAGGACAACGCCGCGCCCCTTCACGTAGACGAGCGTGTTTGCGGTTCCCAAGTCGATGGCGATGTCCGCAGAGAGTAAACCGAAAAGGCTGTTGAGCATGAGCGTGCTGGAGTCAGGGCGGGTGTGGCGGCAATACCGCGGTGCAACTTGTTTTCTTGTGCGATGCTCCGCCCGACATTGCAAGGGGGGCGCACCGCACGGCCGCATATGGCGGCAAAAGATATGGTTGGAGGTTATGGCCGAATTCAGGCTGGTTCTTCGCTTGTCTCCTTGTCGCGATTGCGGCGCAGCCATTTTCGGGCCACCAGCATGATGCCGATCCAGGCCGCCACGGCGACCAGCAGGGCCAGGCCCAGCAGGACCTTGCCCTCGGTGAGCATGGCCAGGATGCTCTGTCCGGCAAGCCCGACGACAACGATTTTCGGGGCCGTGCCCAGGGCCGTACCCAGGGCAAAGGCCCAATAGGGCGTGCGGGCGATGCCGAACCCCATGTTTACGACGATGAAGGGGCCCGAGGGCACCCAGCGGACCACCATCGAGGCCAGAAGGCCGTTCCGGCCGATGAAGCTGGAGATCCGGTTCGCCCAGTCGCCGCCATAGCGCTTGAGAATGCGGGCACCGAACAAGCGGCCGAGGATGAAATTGACCGACGCCGCCACCAGCGTGGCGATCCAGGCGTAGAGCGAGCCCATGACCGGTCCGAAGGCGACAATCGCCGCCGCCATCAGGCCGAATTGCGGGGCTCCGAGAAAGGACAGGGCCGTGAAGACAAGTATCGTGACCGGCAGAGCGTACCAGCGCCCCGCCATATCCGCGAACCAGTCGCTTGCCGCACCGGGCTCCAGATCCAGGACGAAACGCCCCATCAGGAAGACGATGCCGACCATGGCGAACAGCGCGACCGAGACGCCAACGGCGCGGGCGGCGCGGGCATCCATGCGCAGAATGAAATCGAGAATGCGGTTCATCGCTCCGGCCATCCGCCCTGCAGTGTGCCACTAGCTAAGCACGGATTGCGCCTGCGGCAATCGGCATCAGCCGTCGGCATCGCCCGCCGTATCCTCGGCAGCGTCCACCGCCTCGCCCGAGGCGATAGCCACCAGCTTGGCGCGCTGTACCGCCAGAATGGCCAATTGCTCGTCGAGCACTTTGAGGATTTCCCGGGCTTCGTCCTTGTCGACACGGCCCGGCGAGCGCTCGGTCTCGCTCAGCGATTCCATCAGCGCGGAGATATTGCGCGCATTGGACTGGCTGGCATCCCCCGCCAGGGCCAGCCAGTTGGCGTCCCCGGCCTTCTCGATCGGCAGGAAGATCCCGCCGGCCAGCGCCGCCAGATGCTGGGCGGCGGCGGTCGATCCCGCCTCGGTCAGGGTCGCAATTCGCGTGTAGGAAATCTCATTGGTCGAGTCCGGGTCGGCCAGGGCGTAGACCCGCGTGCGGCTGAGATCGAGCAATTCCATGACTTTGGGAATGCCGCCAACCTCCTCGAATACGCGCGCCACGACTTCCTTGGGCTCGCCGTACCGCCGGACCTTGACCGGATTGAATGACATTCTTTGCCCCCGCGCCGTAATACCAATATTCCCGACTAATACAGGTTGATGATCTTGTTGGCTATTTCGTGGCACCGTAGATCCGGCTGCGAAGTTCAGCACCGGCATCCTCGATCGGCAGCGTCTTGTCGGCCGCCCGGTCGGCCTTCATGGCGTCGCCGGCCTCATGGGTCTCCACCCATAACCGCGCGAAACTCCCGTCCTCGATCGCGGCCATGGCCTGATCGAAGGTGCGCCGTAATTCGGGACCGGCAATCCGGTCCTCGATCTGGCGCGCACCGAACTCTGCCGTATCGGAAATTGCCTCGTACATGCCCGCGATGCCCCGCGCCTGGATCAGGTCGGCCAGGTATTTGATCTCGTGAACGCAGTCGATATAGGCCATGCGCGGCGACACGCCGGCGGCCACGAGCCGGTCGAAACTCGCCTTGGCCAGCGCCACCATGCCACCGACCAGGACCGCCTGTTCGCCGAACAGGTCGGAGACGGTCTCCTCACGGAATGTAGTCGGAAAAATCCCCACCTCGCCGGACCCGATCCCCGCCAGATAGGCCAGCGCCAGCTCGCGCGCCGTACCGCTGGCGTCCTGATGCACGGCCCAAAAGCCGATCAGCCCCCGGCCCTTCTCGAACTCCTGCCGCACGGCACCGCCCGGCCCCTTGGCCGCAGCCAGGATCACATCGGCATCGGCCGGCGGATCGATCAGCCCGTAATGGATGGAAAAACCGTGGCACAGGATCAGCGCCTGCCCCGGCTTGCGATGGGGCGCGATATGTCCGGTCCATATCTGCCGGTGCGCCTCGTCGGCGGCCAGTAGCGCAATCGCGTCGGCCCAGCCGGCTGCATCGTCCAGGGAGACGACCTCGAAACCGTCGGCCTCGGCCCTGGCGCGCGACGGCGATCCGTCTCTCAGCGCAATGCGGACTTTGCGCACGCCGCTATCGCGCAGGCACAGCGCATGGCTGCGGCCATGATTGCCGTAGCCGACAATGGCAAGACGGCAATTGCGGATAGGGGCGAGATCGATGTCCGGGGTGTATAGCGGTTCGGTCATGCGGAGCGGGGTTTTGCGAATCGGCTTTGGCAGAGGCCCCGATAGGACGGCCCGCACGCGCCGATGTCCAGAACCGGCCCGGTCATCCCTCGCCGGCAATCAGCGCCGCAAGCGCTGAGCGGGCCTCCACCGGATCGAGCGCGGTGATGCGCGGCCAGCTGCCGCACTGATTGCGGAACCAGGTCAGCTGGCGCTTGGCGTAGCGGCGGCTGTCGCGCCTGGCAGCTTCCACCGCCTCGTCCAGCGGGGTCTCTCCGCGCAGATGCGCCATCAGCGGCGGCACGCCGAGCGCCTTCATGGCCGGCAGGTCGGGATCAAGTCCCCGGGCCGCAAAGGCGCGGACCTCGTCCAGTGCCCCCGCTGCCATCATCCCGTCGAACCGCCTGTCGATGCGCGCATAGAGTGCCTCGCGATCCGGTTCGATCACCAGCCCGCGCCAACACCCCGGTTCCAGCATGGGTTCGGTGCGGTCGTGAAAACGCGAAAGGCTTTCCCCGGTCTGGTAGCCGACTTCGACGATGCGCTGCAGGCGCTGCCGGTCCGCGGCGTCCACCCGCGCTGCGGACAGGGGATCCAGACGCCTCGCCTCGGCACGCAGGGCGTCCATTCCGCCCTGTTCGATCAGGTCCGACGCGCGCTGGCGGGCCTCCGGGCCGATTTCGGGAACGGGAGCCAATCCGGCAGTCAGCGCATTGAAATAGAGCCCGGTTCCGCCGACGAGGATCGGCGATCGGCCGCGCGCCCCGATGTCCTCGATGCAGGCCAGAGCCGCATCGGCCCAACGTCCCACGGACCAGCGCTCGGCGGGATCGGCGATACCGAAGAGATGGTGCGGCGCTTCAGCCTCTTCTTCCGGCGAGGGGCGTGCCGTGATCAGATGCAGACCGTCATAGATCTGCATCGAGTCGGCATTGACGATCTCGCCATCAAGCTCCCGGGCCGCAGCGATGGCCAGCGCGGTCTTGCCCGCCGCGGTCGGTCCCGCGATCAGCCAGGTGCGGCTCACGGGCGTATGGATTGCAGCACGTACTGGCCGCCGCGATTGATCTGGAAACGGATCGGACCGCCGCCATGACCGGACACGATCTCGCGGATATCGGCAACGGTCTCGACCCGCGTGAACTCGACCTCCTCGACAACATCGCCGGGCCGGATCTTGCCGGCCGCGTCGGACGCGGGGTCGACCTCGGTCACCAGGACGCCGACCGCGTCGGGATCGACGCGGTAGCGCCGGCGGGCGGGCGCGTCCAGAACGCCCAGCGTCATGCCCAGAATCGTGTTGCCATTGCCGGGCGTCGGATCGACGACACCGTCATTGTCTTCGTCTTCCGGCGCCCCGGCGCCGCCCTCTTCCTCGAGTTCGCCGATGGTGATGTCCAGGGTCATCGGCCGGTCCCGGCGGATGATCTCGATCTCGACTTCGCGGCCGATCTCGCTTTCCGCGACCATGCGGGGAAAGCTCTGGCTGTCACGCACCCGGCGGCCGTCAAAGCGCAGCACCAGGTCGCCCTGGCGCAGACCCGCCGCATCGGCCGGCCCGCCCTCCTCCACACGCGAGACGATCGCGCCATGGGGCGTGTCCAGTTCGAAGCTCTCAGCCAGTTCCGCCGTGACGCGATGTACGCTGACACCCAGCCAGCCGCGACGGGTTTCGCCAAATTCGATCAACTGGTCGACAACGCGCGTGGCGATGTTGGAGGGAATGGACAGGGAAATACCGACGCTGGCGCCGGTGGGCGAAAGGATCAGCGTGTTCACCCCGATCACGTCGCCGCTCATGTTGAACAGCGGGCCGCCCGAATTGCCGGTATTGATGGCCACATCGGTCTGGATGTAGTCGTCATAGCGACCGCCCGCCTCGCGGCCGCGCGCCGAGACGACGCCGGCCGTCAGCGTGCCCCCCAGGCCGAACGGATTGCCGATCGCGATCACCCAGTCGCCCACGCGGGCCGTGTCGCTGTCGCCGAACGCGACCGAGGGCAAGGGCTCGTTCACCTGCATGCGCAGGACAGCCAGGTCGGTCACGGGATCGATGCCCACGACATCGGCGGCAAAGACGCGGCCGTCGGGCAGCGAGACTTCCACCTCATCGGCGCCGTCGATGACGTGGTTGTTCGTCACCACAAGGCCTTCCGGATCGATGATGAAGCCGGATCCCAGCGAGTTGGCGATGCGCGGCGCGTCGCCGAAAATATCGTTGAAGCGTTCCAGCGGCGAGCCTTCCGGGAATTCCGGCAGGCCGTTGCCCGAATCCAGCCGCTGGGCCGCGGAAATGTTCACGACCGCGGGCGAGAGGCGTTCCGCCAGATCCGCGAACCCGTCCGGTGCCGGGTGGGCCAGCACCGCGGGTGTGAGGATCACGCAGAAGAGGAAAGCCAGGAAACGCCGCATCATTCACCGCCGCAGAAGAAGAACAGGAAGTTCGTTCACGTGAATACAGCTTCGCCGGGCGGGGCCGCAACCGCAACGATGCAGGCGCAGTCTAGCGCAGCACCAGCCAGACCAGGCCCACGCCGAGACACAAGGCCGTGAGCCCGGCCAGCCGCAACTGGTCCGGGCTCATCTCGCCGATGCGGGCGATCATGCCTTTCATGGCGCCGGGCGCCAGGGCATAGGCCGCGCCTTCAAGCGCAATCGCCACCCCGACGCCGGCGATGAGGATTGTCCACACTTACTCGTTGCCGGCTTCCGACCGGAAGTAATCGAAAAACTCGCTGTCCGGCGGAATCACGATCGGTGTGCCTTCCACGATAGCCTGTTCATAGGCCTGCATGGAGCGGTAGAAACCGAAGAATTCGGCATCGCGATTATAGGCGTCGGCATAGATGGCGTTCCGCTGGGCATCGCCCGTACCGCGGATCCGCTCGGCCTCGGCGCGCGCCTCGGCACGGATGATTGCGGCCTGGCGGTCGGCATCGGCCCGGATCTCCGTGGCCCGCTGCTCGCCTTCGGCGCGGATGCGCGCGGCTTCCTGTTCACGCTCCGAACGCATGCGCTGGAACACATTGTCGGCGATCTGCTGGGGCAGGTCGGCGCGCAGGATCCGCACATCGATGACTTCGATGCCGAAATTGCCGTTGACCACCTGGGCCTCGACCGCATCCTGGACCCGGTCCATCAGGGCCGCACGCTGGCCGGAGATAACGTCGCCGGAGGGGATCGAGGCGATCGCGCCACGCAGGCTGTCATCCATGATCTGCTGCAGACGCACCCGGGCCCCGCGTTCGTCGCGGAAGGTCTGGTAGAAGCGCAGCGGATCGGAAATGCGGTAGCGCAGAAAGGCGTCGACGATCAGCCGCACCTGGTCGGACGCCTGGATTTCGGCGGCGTCCATATTGAGTTCGATATTGCGCTTGTCGAACATCAACACGTCCATGACGAAGGGCAGCTTGAAGTGCAGCCCCGGATCGGGATCGGCGCGTTCGTTCACGGCATCGACCGGTTCGCCCAGGCGCAGCACCAGCGCCTGTTCGGTTTCGCGGACGGTATAGACGCTCTGGAGGCCGACAAAGAGCGCGGCCACCAGGACGATGATTCCCAGCGTGCGGATCATTGGTCGTCTCCTTGCGTGTTGCGCACCCGGTTGCGGCCGAGCTCGTTGAGCGGGAGGTAGGGCACGGCCCCGGCCTCGCCGTCGAGAATGGTGATGTCGGAACGGCCGATGACGCGTTCCATGGTTTCCAGATACATGCGCCGGCGCGTGACGTCGGGGGCCTGGGCATATTCCTGGTAGATGGCGATGAAGCGGTCGGCGTCACCCTGGGCCTGGGCGATCACCGAGTCGCGATAGGCTTGCGCGCGCTGGGTAAGCTGGGCCGCCTCACCGCGGGCCGCCGGGATCACGCTGTTGGCATGCGCGGTGGCATTGAGCTGGGCCCGCTCGGCGTCCTGCTCGGCCACGTCGACATCGCGGAAGGCGTCGATCACGCGCTCGGGCGGCTGGGCGTTGCGCAGGTTGACCTGCAGGATCTCCACGCCGGCATCGTATTCGTCGAGGGTCTGCTGCAGCAGTTCGCGGGTGCGGCTGGAGACCTCGGCCCGGCCTTCCGTGATGATGAATTGCAGGTCGGATGTGCCGATTACTTCGCGCATGGCGCTTTCGGCCACGTCGCGAACCGCGCCCTGGATGTCGCGCACATTGAACAGATAGTCGCGCACACCATCGGGATAGGCGAGATTGACGCGCCACTGCACCGAGAAGTCGATATCGACGATATTCTCGTCGCGGGTCAGCATCTGGCCTTCCGGACCCTGACCGATCTGGATCGTGTTCGTGGTCGTCACTTCCGGCAGCAGCACCGTTTCGATCGGCGTGGGCAGCTTGAAGTGGAAGCCCGGCGAGGTGGTGCGGGAATATTCACCGAAGCGCAGCACGACGCCGGCCTCGCTCGGACCGACCTGGTACCAGCCCGAACCGGGCATGACGAACCAGACCGCCGCGATGATCGCGACAATGAAGCCGAGGCCGAAAGCGCTGGCACCGCCGCCTCCCTTCTTGCCGCCACCGCCATTGCCGCCGCGGCCGCCGCCGAACAGGCCGCGCAGGCGGCGCTGCATGTCGCGGACGACTTCGTCGAGATCGGGGCCGTCATCGCCGCCACCGCCGCCCTGGGGGCGCCGGCCCCACGGGTTCTGGTTGTTGTTGCCGCCGGAGCCCCAAGGGCCTCCGCCGCCGCCACCCTGATTGTCGTTCCACGGCATGGGTCGGATCGATCCTCTCGTCTGGTTTGCCGCCCTACATGAACTTAAGCGCGGCGGGGTTCAAGGGGATGAGGGGCGGGACAGACAGATGCCGCGTCCCCCGCTGAGCCGTCAGACCCGCTCCAGACAGCGCATGACGAAGGCATGATCGTCGCCCTCTCCGGCGGTTACGGCCTCGCGCAGGATCTCCGTCCAGGCGCTTTCGTCGAAGTCGGGAAAACGGGTTTCGCCGGCCGGTTCGGCGTCGACTTCGGTCAGGTACAGCCGGTCGGCCAGGGCCAGGGTGCCGGCATAGATCTGGGCGCCGCCGATCACGAAAACCTCGTCCACCCGGTCAGTATTGGCCTGGATGAAGGCGGCATCCATCGCCGCACCCAGATCGGCCACGGCCCGGGCGCCCCGGGCGGTATAGCCGGGCTGACGTGTCACCACGATATTGAGCCGGTCCGGCAAGGGTTTGCGCGGCAGGCTTTCCCAGGTCCTGCGGCCCATGATCACCGGCTTGCCGCGCGTCAGGTCCTTGAACCGCCGCAGGTCGGAGGACAGGCGCCAGGGCAGGTCACCGTCTGCACCGATGACATTGTTGCGGCCCCGCGCGGCGATCAGGCAGATTTTCGGAACGATAGTGGTCATGCGTCTGCGGGTTCGTCGAGCCAGCTCAGCCATTTTTCGCGTACGGCCGCATCCAGGTCCACACCTTCATCGCGCGCCAGCAGGAGCAGCATGCCCAGAACGTCGGCCATCTCCCGGGCCATGGCCGTGCGCGCCTCATCGCCGGCGGGCCGTCGCGTACGGCCGCTGGCGGTCAGATAGGACTGGGTCAGCTCGCCGACCTCTTCCTGCAGTTTGAGCAGATGCCAGTCGCCCGACCGGTCGATGCCATAGCGCCCGGCATAGATGTCAGACACCTGCGCGATGCGCGCGGCAAGATCGCCGAGCGGGCGGGTCAAACCGCCACCGGTGCGGCGATGCGGGGATGCGGGTCGTAGCCCTCCAGCACGATATCCTCGTACTCGAAGGCGAACAGGTCCTTCGCATCCGGATTGAGCCTCAGCCGCGGCAGGGCGCGCGGGGTGCGCGACAATTGTTCGCGCACCTGGTCCATATGGTTGGAATAGATGTGCGCATCGCCGAAGGTGTGGATGTACTCGCCCGGTTCCAGGCCGCAGACCTGCGCCACCATGGCGGTCAGCAGTGCGTAGGATGCAATGTTGAACGGCACGCCCAGGAACATATCGGCCGAACGCTGATAGAGTTGGCAGGACAGTTTCCCGTTCGCCACATTGAACTGGTACAGCGTGTGGCAGGGCGGCAGCGCCATGTTGGGCACGTCGGCCGGATTCCAGCCCGACACGATCAGCCGGCGCGAGGACGGGTTCGTGCGGATCTGTTCCAGGATATTGGACAACTGGTCGATCTCGGTGCCGTCGGGCCCTTCCCAGCGCCGCCACTGCTTGCCGTAGACCGGACCGAGATCGCCGTTCTCGTCGGCCCACTCATTCCAGATCGTCACGCCACGTTCCTGCAGCCAGCGCACATTCGTCTCGCCACGCAGGAACCACAACAACTCGATCGCGATCGACTTGAAATGCACCTTCTTCGTGGTCAGCAGCGGGAAGCCCTGCGACAGGTCGCAGCGGAGTTGCCGGCCGAAGACCGAACGCGTGCCCACGCCCGTGCGATCATTCTGTTCCGCCCCGGTCTCCAGAATGTCGCGCAACAGGTCGAGATAGGCCAGTTCGACCGCGGAGCCGGCCTCGCCGGCGCGGCCTGCATCGTCGGCCCGGTTATCGGAATAGGCCACATCGGCCATGGCGGTCTCCTGCGGTCAGCGCAACCGGAATGATTCGCAAACATCAAGTCTACCGGTATCCGGCGCCACCGGGAGCCTGTCCGCTGCGGCCGTCCGGGGATAACCGGCCAGGCGCGAAGACTTTCCTGCGCTTCGGCGGATGGCAAGCCGGCTGCAGCAGCGGCCCGGCACCCGGCCCTCCCGCCCTTCACGCGATCTGGCGGGGCCTCTGGCGCATGTCTGACGGGCGTGTGGCGCACGTCTGGCGGGTCCCTGACGCCCGACCGGCGTGGCGGCGCAGCGCCCGTTCTGGCCTTTGGAGCCGGCCCGGCTACTATCCGCACACAGGAGACGATCATGGCATTCAAGGCAGACGCATCCAAAATCAGGCGCTGGCGGGAAGAACGCCACTGGTCCCAGGAACACCTGGCGCACCTGGCCGGCATCGGCCTTCGAACCGTCCAGCGGATCGAGACCGGCGAGCCGGCCTCGCGCGACACGCTCACCGCACTTGCGGCCGCCTTCAATGTCGAGGCCATTGCCCTGTGTATCGACCCGGAGGCGGAAGCCGCCGATATCGTCCAGCGCCGGAACAGGGAGGCAGGCGCCGGTCTGCGCCTGTCCTTCTGGATCAATCTCGCCGGCTATCTGCTGGGCATGGTCGTGTTCGCGGGCATCAGCCTGGGCATGGGCACCTTCGTGATGAAATGGCCGGCGATCTGGTGGACGATCGGCCTGGCCGGCCATGGCTTCACGATCGCGATCGTCACGATCGTCGCCCGCCACCAGGCGCGCTGACCCGCTCCCGGAAACGCACGGCCGGCCCGGCCACCGGCCGCGACAGCCTGCGGACAGCACGGTGGCAGGAATGATCCACACCCCGTGTCCACTTTGCCGGCCGGTTCGGTCAGTATCCGCTTGCCTTGCCGCCTCGTTCCAATATCGTACCGGACGGAACATTTGAAGAACAGATACGGAGACCTCAACCATGCTCGGTTATGTGACACTGGGAACGAACGACCTGCCCCGCGCCGCCGCCTTCTACGACAGGATCTGCGCCGAGTTCGGCGCCGGCCGCTTCATGGAGGCGGACACCTTCATCGCCTGGGCGGGGCCGGACGGCGGGTGCGGTATCGGGCTGACCAAGCCCTTCGACGGCAATACGGCCACCGTCGGCAATGGCGTCATGGCCGCCTTCCAGGCCAAGGACCGCGAACAGGTGGACCGGGTCTACAAGCTGGCCATCGAACTGGGCGCCCAGGACGAGGGCCCGGCCGGCCCGCGCGGCGACAATTTCTACGCCGGCTATTTCCGCGACCCCGACGGCAACAAGCTGAATGTGTTCTGCATGGGCTGACGAAGCTGCGCCCGGCACTCTTTCTTCCCCCGCATGGCGGGGGAAGAAGCTTTGCCAAGGGCAAAGCCGAAGGGGGCCGTCGCCCCTTTCTCTCCATTCTTTCCGATCGCAACCCGGCGAAGGCCGGGCGGAAATCCGGGACCTACCGAACCCCGATCAAGCCACACATCTGCAGCAGGTAGTCCCGGATCGTACCGACACGCCCGGGCAAAGTCGCGCGTTCGCTCGATAGCCCGGCGCACTGTATCCTTCTGAGGAAATAGCCTGCTGCCAGCTCCGGAATCCCACCGCCTGCCTCCCCCGCCATTCTCACCTATAGTGAGATGTCGATTCCCAGGGGGCTTCATGACGGACACGCCGAACCAATCCCGCTGCGCCGATTGCGGGGCCGCGCTATCCGGACCGTTCTGCGGGCAGTGCGGACAGTCGGACCAGGATATCCGCCAGCCGGTACGCACCCTGTTCACCGATTTCGTCGGCGACGCCTTTGTCTGGGACGGGCGGATCTGGCGCACGCTGCGGCGCTTGTTCGCCAATCCCGGCGCCCTCGCCCGGGCCTATGCCAACGGCCAGCGCGCCCGCTGGACCCAGCCGATCCGACTTTACCTGGTCATCAGCCTGGCCTTCTTCTCCTTGATGGCGCTGGCCGGCGTACGCGTGCTGGCGGTCACCATCACACCGGATGCCCAGACCGTGCGCGCCCAGGATGCCGAGGTCGTGCAACAGCGCCGCGACCGGCTCGATCAGGCGATCGCCGAGGCGGCCCGGGCCGGCAACCCGCCCCCGCAGCTGTGCGGTGTCGCGCCCGGTCCGGACGAGCTGGCCGAGAACGGCGCCCTGCGCCTGGCCCAGGACACGAGTGTCCTGATCACCCTGTTCCAGTTCACGCCCACACCGGAAGGGCGGGAATTGTCGCCCGAAGATGCCCAATGCCTGGACACGCTGATGCGCTCGGCGGGCCTGCCGGCCGAGCTGGATCGCGCCGCGCTCACCGATCCGCAGGGCTTTGAGACCCGCACCTCGGCCGCAACGGGTCAGGCACTGATCCTGATGCTGGCCGTCTTCGCGCTCTTCAATCTCATGCTGCACCCGCGCACACGGATCATCGAACACATCATCTATGCGCTGTATTTCCACGCCGCCCTGCTGCCGGTCGTGGCCGCCGCACTGCTGGGCGCCCACCTGCTCAACGCCCTGCCCGGCTCGGCCATTGCCATCGCGGTACTGGCCAACCTGGCCAGCCTGGTCCAGGCATGGCGAGCCGACCGCGCCTTCTATGGCTCCAGCTGGTACGGCGCCAGCCTGCGCCTGCCCGTCCTGTACATAGGCTACGTCACCGGCCTCGTCCTGGCGGCCACCTTGCTAATCTTGCTGCCGGTGCTATAGCGGCGGGCCGGTCGGGCGCGTCTCTCCCATTTCTCCCGGACGCAGCCCGGCGAAGGCCGGGCGGAAATCCGGGCCCCACCGAACCCCGATCAAGCCACACATCTGCAATGGATGCCCCCGGATAGCACCGCGCGACTTCGGGAGAACGACGCGAACGGGATGACCCGGCCCCACACATCCTTGACGCTGATGGCTGCGCAGGCCGTGTCTGAAGTGCCCGGGTCGGCTGTCGCGCCTTCTATCGGTCCTGCTGGTATTACGCGGCCCCGCGTTCCCCTGCTCTATGTGGGCTATCTGGCCGGACTGATCGTCGCGTCCATTCTACTCATTCTGCGCCCCCTGATGTGACCGGCCGGACTGGTGCGCCCCCTTCATCTTGGCGGGACGATCGCCTATATTGAGGTTGCTGGCTTGCCAGCTATGGCGATAAACGCGCTCGTAATAACCGGACCGGACCCGGGGGCAGTACCCGGCGGCTCCACCATAACTGCTCTGCGTTGGCAGACATGCTTGGGGCCGAAACAGGATCGACGGACGGGTAAAGGGGATTGCTTTCGCCCGGGTGAGGCCCGTTACAGGCTCGTTATGAAAGTTGCCAACGACAACTTTGCTGAAGAGACCGCTCTCGCCGCGTAATGCGGTGCGGGTAATCTCGCTTTAAACTCCTGGACCCTTTAGCCGGTTCAGGCGGGGCTCGGAGGCGCCTGGCAACAGAAGCCTCCACTTTGATCTGCCGCAAAACGCCGGCAGAAATTCCGCCGTACCCTGAATAAAATAGAACGCCGGCACCCTCTGGTCGCCGATGCCGGCGCAGCGTATACGCTAAACGTGTGCCGTTTTTCCCGGCAGCCTAGAGTGAGCGTATGCGCAAACCCACACCGCAAATCGAATGGATTGGACAGGATGTTCTGTCGCTGACCGTCATGTCCGGCAGCAGCTGGCTCGCCCTTCTGGATGCCGTCGAAACCCTGTCCGAGCTGAACCTCTCTTCCCGGCCGGTCAACTATCTGATCCGGCTCGATGGCCGGGCCAGCTTTGCCGATGGCGGACGGGCCGACAATCTCGCCGAATTCTTCCTTCGCTTCATTCCGGCGCGCACCGCACTGGCAGTGATCCACAAGACGGAGTTCTCCGGCGGCGCGGCCGAATTCCTGTCCCGGCTTGCCGCGGCCGGCTATCAGGTTGCGACCTTTTCCGGCACGACACCCGCCCTCGCCTGGCTGCGCCGCAATCCGACGCGATGCCAGGTGCGCGGCCTGTCCTGCAGCCCGGATTGCCCCGAAGCCTATTCGCCGACCTGCCCCGCCATCGGCGCGGCATATCGCGAAACCACGCCCGTCGTGCCGGCGGACAAGGTCCCCCCCGGGCACAAGGACACGGGATAATTCGCCTTGCACACGTACGGTTAAGCCGGGATTCACGTCACGATACCGCTTCTGCAGATCAGCAGCCGATATGCGTTGACCTTGCCTAGGCTTGGAGTACCCTCAAATCGGGAGACCCGGGGGAATGCAAGATGGCTAAGGACCTGATGCGCTACGATTTAATGGCGCAGGACGCTCTTCGCGGGGTGGTCCGTCAGGCTCTGCTCAAGGCTGGCGGCCCCGAGGGGCTGCCCGGTCAGCATCATTTCTACATCACTTTCCGCACCCGGGCACCAGGCGTCGATATCGATCCCAGCCTGCTGGAAAAATACCCCGAGGAAATGACCATTGTCCTGGAACACCAGTTCTGGGACCTCGACGTGACCGAAACCGGGTTCGAAGTGACGCTGAAGTTTTCCGGCGTCCCGAAATATCTGAAAATGCCCTATTCGGCGATCTCGCGCTTCCACGACCCCTCGGTCGGCTTCCATCTGCAGTTCGAACAGGAGCCGGATGCCGAGGCCGCCCAGACCGGCCCGGACGATGACGAGCCTAAGGCGGCGGCCGGCGGAAAAGCCCCGGCCGGTAAGGTCAAGCCGAAATCCGGCGATGGCGCGCAGGTCGTGTCACTCGACAGTTTCCGCAAAAAGTAATGAAGGTTCCGGGCCTCGTCGCACCGGACCTAGCCGGCGGCGCCCCGCCGGAACCGCTGGATGCGGCCCAGATCCGCGCACATCTGGGCCAGCGGGCCAATCACCCTCACGCCTCCAGACTTCTCGGTTTCAGCCTCAGGGATTTCTCGATCGAGGAACGCTGGCTGGAAGCCGACTTCCACCCGACCGGCCAACTGGCCAATCTGCGCGGCAGTGTGCAGGGCGGTATCGTGACGGCCATGCTGGACGAGGTGATGTCGCTGTCGGTGCTCGTTGCCGAACGCTTTACCTGCGGCGTGCCGACGCTGGAAATCAAGACCAGCTTCTTCAACCCCCTGCCGGTCGAACCCTGCCGCGCCCGCGGACAGGCGCTGCGGATCGGCGGACGGGTGGCTTTCATGGAAGGCACGATCTGGACACCGACCGGCGAGATCGCGGCCAAGGCCAGTTCCACCTGCCAGGTCCGCCGCGTCAAACCCGCCGCGCGATGAACACGGGCGATCCGTTCGCCGGCAAGGCACGCGCCCTTCTTTTCATCGCCCTGGCGCAGGTTCTCGCCCTGTCTGTCTGGTTCGCCGGCGCTGCAGCATTGCCCGGCCTGATCGCCGCGGGCGACCTATCGCCGGCGCGGCAGGCAGCGCTGACGAGTGCGGTGCAGATCGGCTTTGTCGCCGGTGCCCTGGCCAGCGCAATCTATGGATTGCCAGACCGGATCGATCCGCGCCGCGTCTTTGCCTGTGGCGCCGTCATCGCCGCGCTGGCCAATATCGCCGCGCTGGCGCTGGAGCCCGGTTCGGCCGCCATGATCGCCACGCGCTTTGCAGCCGGGGCCGCACTGGCGCTGGCCTATCCCGTCGGCATGAAGCTGGCAGCCAGCTGGGCGCGCGGCGATACGGGCTTTCTGGTCGGCCTGCTGGTCGGCGCGCTGACCCTGGGCTCGGCCCTGCCCTTTGCCTTCAATCTTGCCGAAACCGGCCCGGGCTGGCAGATGCCTTTTCTCGTCTCCGCCCTGGCCGCGCTGGCAGCCTCAGGGCTGATCCTGCTGGCCGCCGGCGGGCCGGGTCTGCGTCCGGCGCCTCCCTTCCGGCCCGGCGCGGCCCTCCTCGCCTTTCGCGATCCGGCCCTTCGCCTGGCCAATCTGGGCTATCTCGGCCACATGTGGGAGCTCTACGCGATGTGGGCCTGGATCGCCCCGTTCGCCCACGCCTACTGGTCGGCGCGCAACGGGTCGCCCCTTGCCGCCGACCTGACCGCCTTTGCCGTCGTCGCGGCGGGAGCCATCGCCTGCCTGGCCGCCGGATTGCTGGCCGACCGGCTGGGCCGCACGGCGGTGACCATGGCCGCGATGGCCGTTTCCGGCAGCTGTGCCCTGGCGGCGGGCCTGGTTTTCGGCCTTCCGCCCTGGCTGATGCTCACCGTCCTTTTGATCTGGGGCATGGCGATCATTGCCGACAGCGCGCAATTCTCCGCCGCAATTGCCGAGCTGGCTCCGCCCGAACGCACCGGGACGCTGCTCACCCTGCAGACTGCGCTGGGCTTTGCCCTCACCGCGATCATGGTTCAGCTGCTGCCGTTCTGGATTGGCTGGGCCGGGTGGCAATGGGCCTTCGCGCCGCTGGCCATCGGCCCCTTCCTGGGCGTCTGGGCCATGGGCCGGCTGCGAGCGCGGCCCGAAGCGGCCAGGCTCGCCGGCGGTCGAAGGTAGGAGAGATCAGTCCTCTTCACCGGGCCACTCCACGATATGCCTGTCCCAGTCGATGGTGGTGAAGGCGTCTTCCGACGTCACCTGTCCGGCCACGCTCATCCCGGCCTTGCGGGTGGAGTCGGGATCGCCGGTCTTCAACGGATGCCAGTCGTAGAGGTCCCTGCCTTCGGCCACGAGACGGTAGGCGCAGGTCTTCGGTATCCAGTCCAGCTGGTGGATGGCCTCGGGCGTCAGTACCACGCAGTCCGGCACATGCCGCTTGCGGTTGGTATAGTCGCTGCAGCATCCCTTATCGCAATCATACAGCTTGCAGGCGATGTCTGTTTCCAGGCGCAGCCCCGTATCCTCGTCCTCCAGCTTGATCAGGCAACACTTTCCGCAATGGTCGCACAGGGCTTCCCATTCCTGCGGCGTCATCTCGGCCAGGGATTTCATTTTCCAGAAAGGCTGCGGCATGATCCTCGCCTGAATTCCGCCGTTATTGAGAGGCTTTAGACTGGGGTTTGCCCACCGGTTCGGCCATTGGGGGTGGCTATAGCATGTATCAGGAGCCGTTTCGCGCGGATCACATGATGGAACGCGATCGCCGCGAACGCCGGACCCGCACCATCCTCGGCGCAAGCCTGGGCGTGGTGCTCCTGATCGCCGTCGTCTCCATCGGCAGCGTCTGGCACTGGGCCTTTCACGACCTGCCGCCCGTTCCCACCGGTGCCGGCGAATTGTGGAGCGTGCGGCGCGAACCCGCGGTGACGCTGCAGGACCGCAATGGCCATGTCCTTGCCGTGCGCGGTCCGCTCTATGCCCGGGCCGTTGCGCTGGACAGCCTGCCCGAACACGTGCCGCAAGCCTTCCTGGCGATCGAGGACCAGCGCTTCTACGAACATTCCGGCGTGGATTTCCGCGGGGTCGTGCGCGCGGTCTGGCGGAATGTCCGGGCCGGCGAACTGGTCCAGGGCGGATCGACCATCACGATGCAGCTGGTCAAGAATCTCATCCTCACGCCGGACCGGCATCTGCGCCGCAAGCTGCAGGAAATGCGCCTGGCCCGCGCGCTGGAACGCCATCTCACCAAAACGGAAATCCTGGAACTCTATCTCAACCGCATCTATCTCGGCGCCCGCGCCTACGGGATCGAGGCTGCAGCCCGGCGCTATTTCGACAAGTCCGCCACCGAGCTGACCCTGGCCGAAGCCGCCTTGCTGGCCGCCCTGCCCAAGGCGCCCAGCCGGCTCGACCCGACCACCAATCTCGAAGCGGCCCGAGCCCGCGCCGCCCAGGTGCTGGCGGCGATGGAGGAGGCCGGCTACATCACGCCGGACCAGCACGCCGGAGCGCTGGCCGATCCGGCCGAACCGGTGGCCGACACGTCCGATCCCAACGCCACGTCGAACTGGGGGCACGCCTTCGACTTTGCCCTGGCCGAGGCGGAACGCCTGGTGTCGGGCGACGTGCCCGATCTCGTCATTCGCACTACGCTCGATCCCGAACTGACGCGGGCCGCCCAGGAAACCATGGAAACCGTGCTCGCCGAACAGGGCACAGCCGTGAACGCCGGTGAGGCGGCCGTCATGCTGCTCGCTCCGGACGGGGCGATCCGCGCCTTTTCCGGCGGACGGGATTATGCCGCCAGCCAGTTCAACCGCGCCATCCAGGCCCAGCGCCAGCCCGGCTCGGCCTTCAAGCCCATCGTCTTCGCCGCCGCCCTGGAGGCCGGCTACGACCCCTCGTCGGCGGTCTGGGACGAACCGGTCGATCTGGAAGGCTGGACGCCGGAAAATTTCGGCGGCGGCTATCGCGGACTGGTCACCCTGCAGGACGCCCTGAAACGTTCGATCAACACGGTCGCCGTGCAGGTCGCCAGCGAGATCGGGATCGGGCGGATCGTGGAGATGGGGCACCGGCTGGGCATTCGCTCCGACCTGCCCGAACTGCCGGCCATCGCGCTGGGCGCGGCGGAAGTGAACCTGCTCGAACTCACCGCTGCCTATTCGGTCTTCAACAATGACGGGGCCTACCGCGAACCCTATTTCATCCAGTCCATCACCAATTCGCGCGGCGACGTGCTCTACGAGCATCAACGCATCGGCGCGCAGCGCGCGATGACGGCGGAACGGGCGCAGGCGATGTCGACCATGCTGCAGGATGTGGTGCTGACCGGAACCGGCCGCCGCGCGGCGCTGCCCGGCCGGCGCTCCGCCGGCAAGACCGGCACCAGCCAGTCCTTCCGCGACGCCTGGTTCGTGGGCTATACGGCCGACTATGTGGCGGGTGTCTGGGTCGGAAACGACGACGACAGCCCGATGCAGGACGTCACCGGCGGTGGCCTGCCCGCGGAGATCTGGCGCCGCTACATGATCCGCGTTCATCAGGGCCTGCCCGCACGGGATCTCTCGGCGCCGGCCCCGCGCACGCGTTCGGAACGGGAGGAGCGCCTGGCAGCCTTTTATTCCGACTTGTCGGCGGCGTTTTCCGAACTGCTCGAGGACACGCCCAGCGAACGCTGAAGCAGCACTTTCAGCTCAACGATCTCCGACTTCAGCTCAGCCACTTCATGGTGCAGCCGGTCACGATCGGCATCGGCTTCGGCGTCGCGCGCCTCCTCGTCATCGAAATGCTTGGCCTGCAGGCTGTCCACGATGATGGCGATAAACAGGTTCAGCACGGCGAAACTGGTCAGCACGATAAAGACAACAAAGAAAATCCAGGCCCAGGGATGGGTCTCCATCACCGGTATTGCCACATCCGATGCCCAGCCCTCCAGCGTCATGACCTGGAAGAGGGAAAAGGCACTGTCGGCCAGCGTGCCGAACCGCTCCGGCACGGCGTCGCCATAAAGCTTGGTCGCCATCACCGCGGAGACGTAGAACATCAGGCCCAGAACGGCGATCACCGCCCCCCTGCCGGGGATGGCGCGCAACAACGCCTCGACCACCTTGCGCAGGTCCGGCATCACCGAGAAGAGGCGGAAGGCGCGCACGATGCGCAGCGCACGCAGGACCGAAAACCCGCCCGCCGTCGGCAGGATGGAAATCACGATCACGCCCAGATCGAACCAGTTCCAGCCCGAAAGGAAGAAACGATGGCGGTAGACGACGAGTTTCAGCAGGATTTCCACGACGAAGATGCCGACGATGACCGTATCGAGCATCGGCAGCCAGGTCGTGAACCACTCGCCCTCATAAGGGTAGGTTTCCAGCCCCAGCGTGATCGCATTGATCACGATCAGCGTCATGATGAAATTGCGAAACGGCGCGCTTTCGACGAACGATTTCACCTGTCCCCTCCGGTGCAATCCGGGACGGCGCCGCCCCGTAGCGTCCTGCTCCTAGCTCTGTGGAGGCGGGAATTCAATCGGAGGCGCTGTCTTCTTCCGGGCAAAAAATCCGCCGATCGTTCGAATTTTACCGAACCACTTATCCGCGATTTAACGACGGCCATTGTATCGTGCAGGCAACCAAGGGTATCCGTTGCATGCAACTGCACCAAACATCCGACACATCGCCGGACGGCATGGGCACGCCAACCGGCGACTCCGTAAGGGGCGACGAGATCACGATCGCCTATCAGCCGATAGTGCGCGGAGCAGCAGTCGCGGTGCTGGGATATTTCCTGTTCGACCTGACCACCCGGCTGATCTTCCCCGGCGACAGCCACCACGGTGTCATGCTGATCGCGGTCAGCCTGGCCTCGCTTGTCAGCCTGGGTGTCATGCGTCACCTGCGCCGTCCGCAAAACGCCCGCCAGCTGGAAATCAGCGGCGGCATTCTGTGCCTCACCCTGTTCGTCAATTCGAACCTCCAGCAATCGCTGTATTTCGAGACGGAGAACCTGATCTACGCCATTTTGATGATGCCGATCTTCGCGGCGATCCTGCCGCGCAGACGGACGGCTGCGGTGGCGGTGATCCTGTGTTTCGCCAGCCTCATCGCTCAGGTCCATCAGAACCTGCCCGCTCAGCTAGCCGACTATATTTGGACAGGGGTGTCGGGCGTTGTCGCCGGCATTTCCGTTGCCCTGATCATCCGAACCGCCGTCCTCAACGCCGTGAAAGCCCGTCTCGAAGCGGTGCGGGACCGCGAGACCGCCGAGGCGCTTGCACGCGAAGCCAAACATCTGGCCGAATGCGACGCGTTGACCGGACTACCCAATCGGCGCAGCTTCTTTCTGGCGCTCAACGAGCGGATGGAGCGCCTGCGTGAACATGGCGAGCCCTTTGTCCTGGCCCTGGTCGACCTGGACGGTTTCAAGCCGATAAACGACACGTACGGCCATGCTGCCGGGGACGAGATGCTCGAGACCGTCGCCGAACGCCTGACGGTGGCCGGTGGCAAGGACGCCATGCCGGCGCGCCTGGGCGGCGACGAATTCGCCCTTCTGGCGTGCATCGATCCCTGCACCGCCGAGACCGCACTGTCCCTGGGCCAGCGCGTCGAGTCCAGCCTCGCCGAGCCCTATGCGCTTGGCCCCTACACCTGCAAGGCAGGCGGGTCTGTGGGCCTGCTGATCTGCAAGGATCCCGAATTGAGCGTGCAAGACCTGATGGAACGCGCCGACCATGCGCTTTACTTCGCCAAGCGGGCGCTACGCGGCAAGGCCGTCCTGTTCAACGCCGCCCTGGAACAGGAAATGACAGCGTCCAGCCAGGTCGACAAGGCACTTCGCCGCAGCGATCGGGAGGCCGAATTCGAGGTCTATTTCCAGCCGCAGTTCGACGTCGTCAAATCGCGTATCACCGGCTTCGAAGCGCTGGCGCGATGGCACTCGCCCGAGCTGGGCGCCGTGACCCCGGATGTCTTCATTCCCGCGGCAGAGCGCGCCGGGCTGATCCGCCCGCTGACCCGAACCCTGCTGGGCAAGGCCCTGGATGCCATGTCGGCATGGCCGGAGGAAATCCGCCTCTCTTTCAACCTGTCCACGCACGACCTGATGTCGCCCAACGCCATCGAGGACATCCTCAAAACCGTCGCCGCCAGCGGCATCCGCCCGGACCGGATCGAGTTCGAGATCACGGAAACCGCGATGATGGGGGATTTCAAACAGGCTCGCCACGCCATCGGCCGTATCAGCCAGGCCGGTCACAGCGTCGCCCTGGACGATTTCGGCGTGGGCTATTCCTCATTGCGGTATCTGCAGCAGCTGCCGGTCACGACGTTGAAAATCGACCATTCCTTCGTTGCCGATATCCTGGCCGAGACCTCCTCCTTCAAGATTGTGCGCACGCTGCTGTCGCTGTCCCGGACACTGGGGCTGGGCTGTGTCGTCGAGGGGGTCGAGAGCGAGGCCCAGTTGCACATCCTGCGCGGAATGGGTGCCCGGCACGTCCAGGGCTATCTGATCGATCCCCCGATGCGGGCCGACGCCGTGGCCGGCGCACTGGCCCGGAACCGGGACTTCTCGCCACAGGCCCTGAGCCGTCCGGTTGCCGCCGGATACGGGACGGCCTGACCGAAGATGCCAATCCGCGCCCCCTTCCTTCGCATCACGATCGTTGCCGTTGCTGTGCTTGCTGCCGAAGGTCCGGCCGTGGCCGGCGACCGGCTGGAGGGCTGGGCACGCCGTGGTGCGGTCTATCAGAGAACGCCGATGGATGGCGGCACGGCACAGGCCTGCGCCGCCCTGTGCGCGAGGGACCGGCAATGCCGTTCCTGGGTCTGGACACGTCCGGGACTCGACGGCCCCGACGCCCAGTGCGCCCTTCTGTCTTCGGCCCCGACTCCATACCGCGCGCCTGGCCAGACCACCGGCCTGGGTGTGGAGCTGGTCCGGAACATCGAGGAGGCGGCCACCAGGCCGCCGACACAACGTGAAATTGATGCGCTGCGTGCCACACTTACAGAGCCGCACAAATAAGCGCGATATCCAACAATTTGACCGACGGCGCGTACGCTTTTTTTACCCGCTGAGGTCATGTTCGAACACCAAGGGATGGTGCGGAGCGGGCAATGGCCGTCGTCAGCAAGCTGAACAATCTGGTCGACCTGGCACGGGAAAAATCCTCCGAACGCCGGCGCGCCTTGCTGCGCGAGGTCACCGATCTCTTCTTCGAGGAGACGCCGGCCCGCAACAGCGCCGTCTCCAACAAGTTCGACGAAGTCCTGTCCTCGCTCGCCGTACAGAGCGCCCAAGAGGCGCGCGAGGAACTGGCCGAACGCTTTGCCGACAGCCCGATGGCACCCCCGGGCCTGGTGCTGCAACTGGCCCGGGATGCAATCGAGGTCGCCGCACCCATCCTCAGCCGCTCCGTGGTCCTGTCCGACGAGGACCTGGTCTCGATCGCGGAGACCGGCGGACAGACCCATCTCAAGGCCATCAGCCGCCGCTCCGAAGTCTCCGAACGCCTCTCCGACACCATCGTGCGACGGGGCAATGACGAAACGGTCGCCAGCCTGATCGGAAACGAAGGTGCCAAACTCTCGCGCGAAGCCTTCGAGACCGTCACCGAGCGCGCAGAAACCTCGCCGGCCTTGCAGGGTCCGCTCGTGGAGCGCGGCGACACGCCCAACGACCTCATTGCCGACCTCATGCTGGCTGTCGGGAACCATCTGCGCGACCGCATCATGGAACGTTTCGACAGTGTCGATCCGAAAGTGCTGGAACAGGCCATGGAGGCATCCCGCACCCGCCTCGCCGCAAGGGTTGCCGACGACCAGGCCGTTGCCGAAGCCGAGAAATTCGTGAGCGCCATGGCGGTGCGCAAGAGGCTCGACGGCGGCCTGCTCGCGCGCCTCCTGCGGGAGCGCGAAATGGTCAAGTTCAACGTCGCCTTCGCCGAGCTGACGGGCGTTGACTACATCACGGCGAAACGCGCCATCGAGCAGGACTGTATTGACCCCCTCGCCCTGATCTGCCGTGCAGCCGATTTCGACAAGGCCCTGTTTGTCACCCTCGCCGTGCTGCGAAACACCTCGGACGCCAGCGCCTTCCGCGACGCCAAGGAACTCGGCACGCTCTATGACTCCATCACTCCCAACGACGCCGCCCGGGCCATGCGCTTCTGGCGCATGCGCCGGGACATGGCAGCGTAGGCTGTCGGCATTGGCGGTGCGGCCCTACCCGTCGGACGCACCCTCGCTGCCGCCGGAGTCCCCATCCTCCTTGCCGGGATAGCGTTCGAACCATTCGCGCAGATAAAGCTGCGTTCTCAGCATGTTCGACGGGACGCTCCAGGTACCGTGATACTCCCGGTTCATGGAGATCAGGACCGACGGCACACCGCGCCGAACCAGATTGGCGTACAGTTCCTCGGCCTGGGCCAACGGTGTGCGCAAATCCTCCGCTCCCGTCATCAACAGGGTCGGCGTCGTGATGTTGTGGGCATGCATGATCGGCGAATGCTCGAGCCAGTTGGTGGGATCTTCCCAGTAGTTCGGGCGGAACCGGTTGAAGCTCCATGCCGAAATATCGGCCTGACCGGCAAAGCTGATCCAGTTGATCACCGGACACAGGGAGGCCGCCGCCGCGAACCGGTCGGTATGCGCCACGACCCACGCCGTGAGAACTCCTCCGCCGGAACAGCCGGTCACATACATGCGCGCCTCGTCGATGAAGCCGCGCGCGACAACCGTGTCGACCCCGGCGAGCAGGTCTTCCAGGTCGGCGCGTCCGGGATAGGCATTGTCGATGGCGTTGGCGAATTCCGGGGTGTAGCCCGTCGAACCGCGCGGATTGGTGAACACGACGACATAGCCCTGCGACGCCCATTCCTGAAAACGGAAGTTGAAATTCACCCCGTACATGGCGTGCGGGCCGCCATGGATGTGCAGCATGAGCGGATAGCTCTCCCCGGGATCGAAATCCGGCGGGTAGACGACCCAGCCCTGAACCGGCGTACCGTCGGGCGACGTGTAGTTGATCTCCTCGACGCGCCCCAGCGTGACACCGTCGAGAATGTCTCCGTTGAGGTCGGTCAGGGTGCTCAGCCGGCCCCGGCGTCCGACCAGGGCAACATTGCCCGTATTGACCGGCGAGCTCAGCGTCCCTGCCGCCTCCCCGCCATCACTCATCGAAGCCAGATAGAAGCGGTGCCCGCCTTCGGTCAGCGTGCGCGTATCGCCATTGAGACCGGTATAGGCCAGCTGGGTCGAGCCGCGGTAATTCATCGAATAGTAAAGCCCGCGGCTATTACCGGCCCAGATCAGGGTCCCCGGCGTGTCGGGCAGATCGTCGCGCAGGATACGGATATCCGATCCGTCGGCCGAGACAATGTTCAGCGAATTGGCGGGATAGTTTACCGCTTCGGGCTCATGGCCCACATAGGCAATATGGCGGCCATCGGGCGAAACGGCGGGATTGCCCCAGAAGCCGCCGTCATCGACGAGTGTCGTGATCTCGCCGGTCTCCACCGACACGCGATGAATGGCCGAGACCCGGTCATCGCCGGTCGGGTCGGGCTCGCGGTTGCCGTCGAAGACAATGTAACGGCCATCGGGCGTCCAGTCGAAACCACCCGATCCCACACCGGAAAAGCGCAGCGTGGCGTCCCATTCCCCTTCGGTGAGCTGACGCGGCGTGCCGCCGTCTGCCGGTGTGACGAAAAGATGATCATGGCCGGTTCGCGCGCCTTGCCGGTCGACGCGATAATTCAGCCGGTCGGTCACGAAGGGATCCGGCGTCCAGTCCGCGCCTTCCGGCCGTGACGGCAGCGAGATGGTCAGCGGCGGCTCGAAGGGGACCTCGCCGAGAAAGGCGATTCGACGGCCGTCCGGGGCCCAGTCGAAACTCCTGATCTTCACATCGGTGTGCGTGATCTGGCTTTCGGCACCGGATGCATCCATCCAGCGCGTGAAAAGCTGAGGGCGCTCATCGACCGGCCGCAGAAATGCGATCCGGTCGCCCTCCGGCGACCACCGTACGGCACTGCCCTCGGTCAGGAAACGATGCCGGCCGCCATCGGCGTCCATGATCCATAACTCGCTGGCCCAGCGGTCGGCCATCGCGTCGACCCGGCGGCGTGTATAGACAATGCGTTCGCCATCGGGCGAGATCTGCGGTGAGCCGGCCTCCTCCCAGTCCAGATAATCTTCCAGAGCCAGGGTTTGAGGCCCCTCGTTCCCGGCCTGTCCCCAAGCGGGCGCAGCGGCCAGCGACACCGCGCACAGGGCGAATGCGATTTTCATGATGTGTCCCTCCCCTGCCGGTCCCGCTTTGCCCGGGGCCGGCTATTGGGCGAAAGACTAGGCAACACCTTGCCGGCTGTCGACAAGGGCCGGGTTTTTCCCCGCCGGACGTTCATGGCAGACTGGGGCCATTGGCAGGGTGGCCCATGCCCGACAGTGCAATCGCCGAACTCGAAAACTTCCTCCTCCGCCACAGCCTCGTTCTGGCCGTGCGCCCGGCGGATACGGGTCTGGAGGGGTTCGCGGCCGTCGACATCCTGCTCTCCGATCCCTACGGAGACAGCCGCCTGACCGTGTTCGACGAATACGGGGACACCGCCACCGGCGATCCGTTGTTGCTGGCCGTACTGTGCGGGTTCGCATTCCAGGAACTGGACGATGCCGGCAACGCCGCCGAATGGGCACGGGCCGAGGGCCTGCCGCCGGACAGGGCCGGCCCCGTTTACGCGCGCAACCTCGCGACACGCGATGCCGTATTCCAGACCATCGGCGAATGGCCGGACGTGATCTCCCCGCTGGACTGGCAGCTCAATTCCGGCCCTGCCCGGACACTCCGGGAGCGTGCGAAGGCCGCGCGCCGGCGCTAGCCGGCAGCGGCGGCCGCCAGTTCCGGCGTGACCTGCGGGATACCGTCCGGCGCCTCGACCGGATTGGCACCATGCGGCTATTGCGCGTCCGCCACAGCTGCGGCCGCGCCGTCGCCGGCCGGCGGCTGGAAGACTTCCGCGCCGCTTTCCAGATAGACCGAGGTCGAGGGGAAGGCGAATTCCGTACCCGCTTTTTCAACGGTCTGCTTGACGAACAGGGCCAGGTCCTCCTTGAGGCGCAGCCATTCGCCCCAATTCGTCGTCTTGGTGAAGCAGTAGAGCAGAAAATCGATCGAGGACGGGCCGAACGCGTCGACGCGCATGAAGGTGGCCACGTCCGGCGGATCGGCGAATTCGGGATGATCGGTGACCCAGGCCAGCACCTTGTCGCGGATCTCGCGCAATTGTTCGCTTGTCGTGTCATAGCGCACGCCGATCGCCCATTTGATGCGGCGGTGCGTCATGCGGGAGAAGTTCGTGACGGCATTGTCGGCGAGTTTCGAATTGGGCACATAGACCGGGCCCTTGTCGAAGCGGCGCACCAGGGTGGAACGGAAATTGATTTCCTCCACCGTCCCCTCGACCACGCCATCGACCAGGATCCAGTCGCCGGGAAGGAAACGTTTTTCGGCCAGGATCAGGATGCCGGCAATCAGGTTCTTGAACAGGTCCTGGGCCCCCAGGCCGATCGCCACACCGAACAGGCCCAGGCCGGCGACGATGCCCGCAACCGGAATGTCCCAGATCTGCAGTACCGCTGCCGCGCCGACTATGACGAACAGGATGCGCATGGCCTTGGTCAGCCAGTCGATCATCACCGGCGTCAGCGCGCTGCGTACGCCGCGCATGGCAAGGGCCAGGGGTCCCACGGCATTGTGCAGGGCCCAGAACAGCGCCACCACGACCAGCGACTGCACGAACTGCTCGCCGCGCAGCGCTCCGTCACCGCCCAGATGGATGATGTTGATGGAGAAGAAGAGCGCCACGATCACCGGTACGAGCTTCATCGGCCCGGACAGTGCGGCAACGACCTCATCGTCCAGCGTGGTCTCCGATCGTCCCGCCAGCCGTGTCAGCGCCGCGATCAGCCAGCGCGCGATCAGGCCGCGCACCATGAAGCCGATCAGCACAACCAGTACGGCCGCCAGGCCCTGTCCGACACTGACGCCGAGGAAGGAGGTGTTCCACACCTCCACGACAATGGACCAGAAGTCCCGGAGCTGTTGCGGAAGACTGTCGCTGGCTGCAGTGCTCATGCGGCGCGTTCCTTGGCTCTATGGAAGGTAACATCGGGAAATTTCTCTTCCGAATAGGACACTTCCCAGGCGCTTTTGGCCAGAAAAACCGGATCGCCATTGATGTCCTCGGCCATGGCCGATTTGTGCCGGTCGGCGAACGCCTCGATCTTGTCGCGCTCTCCGGTCACCCAGCGCGCGGTCTCGTAGGGCGCCGCCTCGAACTGGACTTCCAGCCCGTATTCCGCGGCCACGCGTTCGCGCATCACGTCGATCTGCAGCGCCCCCACCGCACCGACAATGAAGTCGCCGCCCAGCACCGGGCGGAAAAGCTGTGTCACCCCCTCCTCTGCCAGGCTTTCGAGCGCCTTCTTGAGATGTTTCGCCTTCAGCGGATCGGCCAGGCGTGCGCGGCGCAGGATTTCCGGGGCGAAATTGGGAATGCCCGAGAAGCGCAGTTTGCCGCTTTCTGACAGGCTGTCGCCAACACGAAGCGTGCCGTGATTGGGCACCCCCATCACGTCGCCGGCAAAGGCCTCGTCGGCGATCTCCCGGTCCTGGGCGAAGAACAGGATGGGCGAGGACACGGTAAGCTGCTTGCCGGCCTCAGTCTTCAGCTTCATGCCGCGTTTGAACCTGCCCGAACACAGGCGCACAAAGGCGACCCGGTCGCGGTGATTGGGGTCCATGTTCGCCTGCACCTTGAACACGAAGCCGGCAACCTCCTTGCCGCCCGGCTCGACATCCACCGGCTGGCCGTTGGCAATGGCCGCCACGGGCGCGGGACCGGGGATCTTGTCGGCCAGGCCTTCCAGCAACTCGCGCACGCCGAAGCCGCGCAGGGCGGAGCCGAAGAAGACCGGTGTCAGATGTCCTTCCAGAAAGCTCCGGGGATTGAAGGGCGGGCAGAGTTCCCGGGCCACTTCTGCGCCTTCGCGCAATTCATCGACCTCGTCCCCGGAAAGGAATTCACGCACTGAATTGCCGTCCAGCGCCACGCGCGCCGCCGGCTCGTGGGGGTCCACATTCTCGCCCGGCTTGCGGTAGCGCAGGAAGTCGCCGCTGCCGATGTCGAGCACGCCCTTGAACCGCTTGCCGGAACCGCACGGCCACTGCATCGGCGTTGCGTCCAGCGCCAGCTTGTCCTGGATGTCTTCCAGGAGGTCGACCGGGTCCAGCGCTTCGCGGTCCATCTTGTTGATGAAGGTGACGATCGGGATGTCGCGCAGCCGGCAAACCTCGACCAGTTTCAGCGTGCGCGGCTCCACACCCTTGGCGGCGTCAAGCACCATGATCGCGCTGTCGGCTGCGGTCAGTGTGCGGTAGGTGTCTTCGGAGAAATCCTCGTGACCCGGCGTATCGAGCAGGTTGAAGAGGAGGCTGCGATGCTCGAACGTCATCACCGAGGCCGAAACCGAAATCCCGCGTTCCTGTTCGATCTTCATCCAGTCCGACTGGGTGCGCCGGTTCTCGCCGCGGGCACGCACCTGCCCCGCCAGGCGGATCGCACCGGCGGACAGCAACAGCGTTTCGGTCAGCGTGGTCTTGCCCGCGTCCGGATGCGAGATGATGGCGAAGGAGCGGCGGCGCGCCCATTCGGGCGCATCGGTCGGATTGGCGGTCATTTCGGGCTCGCGGTCAGTGCAAGCCGCGGGGTTACCCCGTTCCCGTGGCCTGAGGCAAGGGGCCACTGCTCCGCGTCCAGACCGCCGAGTTCACGTCGGCGGCCATGAGCGGGCGGTCTGACTGACGTCCCCAGAGATAGGCAAGCGTCTCGATCGGCACGTGTGCATAGCGCAGGCCGACATCGGCATGGGTCTTGGCCCCGTCCGGCCGCACGGCAAGCAGGGCGTTGGCGCCCGGCGCAACATACGTGATCAGGGCGACCAGGTGCTTTACGTGTTTGGGCTTGTTCTTCGCAATATTCGGATCGGCGAAGACAGCCTCACGGACCAGGGCGTTCAATTGGCCCGCTGTCAAAGCCTCGACCTGGGCGCTTGTCAGCGGAATCTCTCCACTGCGCAGCACACTATTCAGATCACCCAGATCGAAGACGACATCGTTGAACAGAAACAACATCGTTGAACCCGATACATCGTGAGCAGATTGATCGCGGACATTATCGCCAGCCACCGTTAAGGATTTTCTACCGGCTCGGTCAGGAAGTGGCGCCCGTCGCGATCCTCGATTTCCACCAGCCAGAGATCTGGATCACTCTCCAGCCGGCGCCGGCAATACGCATCGGCATCCGCTTCCGGCACCGGCCCGTCGCGAAATACCTGCCAGATCCGTTCGCCATGCCCGTCCCGCGCCGGGACAAGAAGGCGTGCCAGACCGTCTCGCAATACCACTTTGACGAGAACGGCGCCGGCATCTTCGTCTCCCCGGCGAATCACATAGATCGCAGCCAGGCCTGTTTCAGCCCGCCTGACAAGGGCGTCCACCCAGATTTTCGTCTTCAGCCCACTCATTTCCGTTGATGGCAGCGCAATTGCTTAATAATCTGTAAACGGGTGAGGGAGCGTTTCATGTTTGTACGTATCGTATCGGTTGCGGTCGCCGCATGGGCTGTCGTGGTGTCTGGTGTGTTCGCGGCTACGGCCCAGGACACTCATATCGACACGGATCGCATCAATACGGAAGAGCGTGCCCTGGCCGATCTCGACGGCAGCGGCGACGCCTTCGTTCTCTCGAACACCCAGCCGACGACACATATCCGCTTCACTCTGCCGCCCCATGTCGTGACATCGGAGGCCTGGTTGCGCCTGGCCGCACGCCCCGCCAGCGACACCACCGCCGGCCGGATCCAGGTCAGCGTCAACGGCGGGGAAGCCATTGTCATCCGCCCCCAGCCACGCGCCATGGAAGCCCGTTTCGCGCTGTTCTCCGCCGATGTCCGGCCGGGCGAGAATGTTCTGGAGATCAGCTACACCAACGAGTCGGCGGCAACCGGATGGATCGTCGATGCCCGGCGATCGCAATTGCGCCTCACGCTTGAGCCCGTGCGCCCTGTGGAGAGCCTCGGGGAGCTTGAACATACACTGGGCGCCAGTTTCGCTGCGCCGCGCCGTATTGCGCTGGTCACCGATGCAGGCCGTGAACGGATCACGCTCGAGGCCCTGGTCGCGCAGGGGCTCGCCCTGCGCGCCGGCGAAGTTCCGCTGTTCACCGCCGCCGAGGACAATGCCGACCTGATCGTCCGGATTGCCAAAGCCGGGCGCCTGGACGACGGGGACCGGGCCGCACTGCGCCAGGGCCAGAGCCAGGGTCCGGAAATTGCCTTTCGCAATGACGGGACACCCCGGCTGATCGTGACCGGCCGCAATCTCGACGAAGCCACCGCCGCCGCCCGCCTGATGGCCGCCCGTGCTTTCGACGGCTATGGCTCGACCTTCCTGGCGGCCGATGCGATCACCGCCCGCCGCCTGGGCGAGCGCCAGGTGCGCGACGCGCGCCAGCTGAGCGAGAATGCCAGCCTGCGCACCTTTGCCGCCTCCGGCCTGCCCTTCAGTGCCGATCAGGGCGCGCGCACGGCCGTCCAGTTCTCCACCCGCTACGATGCCGACCGCCACGGCGCCTTATCGGTGATGGCACGCGCCGCGCTGATCGGTGGTCAGGCCTGGCTCTATGCCTGGTACGGCGATACGTCCGAAACCGCACCGGCGGACCACAACCTTCTGATCATCGGCCCGAATTCGACCGACGTCGCCGATGTCGACCGCAATGCACCGGACGAGTTGCGCGCCGCCCTGCGTGCTGCGGAACGCTCCCGCGGCCAGCGTGGCCTGATGCGCCTGGCCGCCGCGGCCTACGCCGATGCCGGTGAGCATGCTGCATCGGACAGCGATGCGGATGCCGCGGATATCGGTGTCGGCGTGGCCTCGCTGTTCCGCGACCGGCAGCAGGCCGGGCGCTGGATCGGCACGCTGACCGCGCCGGACGTTGCATCCTTCGAGAATGCCGGCCGCAGCCTGGCCCGTTCCGATCTCTGGCAGGCGCTTGAAGGGCGTGCGGCGGTGTGGAGTTCACGCGGGGTGACCCCGCTGGACTTCTCGGTGGCAGCGCCGACATTGTCCGATCGCGCCCGCGAGTTTGCAATCGACCATACCCGCGACGCGGCCCTGGTCCTGTTCGGGGCTGCGCTGCTGATGCTGGTCCGTGGCTTGGCCCGGCGCCGACGCGCCGTTCGAGCGTGATTTTAATCAATGCCTTAGGCGAAGATTAACCCTGCTTCTTCACGGGGCATAAAAGCCGTGTGTGATAGTCCGGACGCATGCAATCGGGACGTCACATGCACCATCCGATCACAAATCTGGCACGCGCCGTGGGCGCCGGTCTCGCACTGGCCGGCCTGACATCTCCAGTCATGGCGAACAATGCCGGTGAACAATTCGGAGAGCGCGAGCTCGCCCTGGCGCTCGACGATCGCTGTCATCTATTCAGCCCCGCCCAGCGCGCCGCCCTTGACGCGGCACGGCTGCAGGCCCGCGGCATCCTGCTGCGCGGCGGCGTGACGCACACGGCCCTGGACGACTATTCCCGGGAGCTTGAAGCGCAGGCCGATGCCACACAGTGCTCGCGCCCGGAAGTCGACGATCTGCGCCTGCGCGTCGTCGAGGCTTTCATTGCCTGGCAACGCGTCCGCGACATGGAGTTTCCCGGCGGCGCATTCGGCTGGACCGCCACGCGCTCCTTCATTGCCGGAACGCCGGGTTGGGCCGTCCTGCAGGATACCGGCGAGCTGAGAGTGGGCATCACCCGCGACGGCGACAATCATCGCTTTACCGTGGCCATGCCGCGTGTGGAGAACGCCGTGAGTGCGGTTCTGGTGATGCGCGATCCCGGCCGCGCGCCCGAACTCTACGACCCGACCATGGGCGGGCATTTCCCGGCACCGGCCGGCGCCGGATGGGCCGATTTCACACCACCGAACTTTGCCCGTTCCATGATCTGGGCCTCCGGCCAGGGCGATCGCGCCGATACGGCCGCGCTTAGCGACGGCGGCGATGGCCTGGTCTTTCACTTTTCCGGCCGCGCCGCCGATGCGCTGGCCGTCCTCGACCCGCGCGAAACCGCCAGGGTCGAATTGCTGGGCCGCAATGGCGAGCCCCTGGCCGTGCATTATTTCGAAATCGGGGATTTCGCGGCCGCCCGCGCCTTCCTGCGCGCCGGCAATCTGGCCGAAACGCGGAGCTAGGCCGCGTCGGTCTTCCCCGTGGTGATGTCCTGCGAAGCCGCCTGCGCGCGCTCAATCTGCTGACGCACATCGAGTCCCGTCGAGGACGGGTAGTCCGCAACCTCGCCTTCGCCACGATCGAGAATGGGCAGGCTGACCGTGACGGTCGTGCCAACACCCTTGCGCGAGGCGATATTCATCTGACCGCCGTGCAGCTCGGCCAGGGCCCGCACCAGGGAGAGGCCCAGCCCCGTCCCGCGCTTCTCGATATCCCGGGCGTTGGACGCCTGGCGATAGGGCTGGCCAAGGTTTTGCGCGTCTTCCGGATCGATGCCCACGCCGCTGTCGCCAACCGCCAGTACCAGCTGACCGCCCGACGGACGAGCCATGACCACGATCGCACCGCCCTTGGGCGTGAACTTCACGGCGTTGGACAGAAGGTTCAGCAGGATCTGGCGCAGGGCCTTGCGATCGCCCAGCACCGGCAGCGGTGTGTCATTGCGCTTGACCGACAGCGTGATTCCGGCCTCCTCGGCCTGCAGCCGCATCATCTTGGCGGCCAGTCCGACGACTTCGTCGATCTCGAAACGCTCGCGCACCAGTTCATAGCGGTCGGCCTCGATCTTGGACATGTCCAGAACATCGCCGATCAGTTCCATCAGATGCTGGCCGCTCTCATGGATCAGATCCGCATATTCCGCATAACGCGCCGGCATCGGTCCGAACAGGCGGGCCTTCATGACGTCGGAAAAGCCGACAATGGCGTTCAGCGGCGTGCGCAATTCGTGACTTACGGACGCCAGGAATTGCGATTTCGCCCGCGCCTCCTCCTCGGCATGCGCGCGCGCGGCTTCGGCCTCGCGCAGTCGCGCCTCGAGCGCGGGACCTTCATCCCGGGACAGCACCGCCACCGAGCCGCCATGCACGGGACGGGTTGCCAGGAGGACATCGGCCTCGCGGCCGCGATCGCCGCGCAGCGTCAGGTGCTGGCTTATGGGACGGATCGCGGCACGGCGCGCCGATGCGGCCAGATCCGCCCGGTCGTCCTCGTCAAACCCCAGATCGGCAATCGGCAGGCCTGCCAGATCGCGCGGAAGGCCCGGCGAGAGATCGCGCAGACCCTGCGAGGCGGCCAGGATATGACCGTCGCTGTCACAGGCCAGAAGGGCCACCGGCGCTGCATCGAAGGCCTTGGAGCGAACGCGGCCGCGCTCGGCTTCGCGGCGGATCTCGTCGGTGTCGCGCATGGCCCGCAATGCACCGAACCCGAAACCGGCGGCCATCGTCAGCGCACAGCCGGTGACGAAGGGCAGGTGCAGTTCCACCGCCATCGGAGCGGGATTGATAAAGCCGCTCGCCTGCAACAGCGCCACAAGCAGGGCTGCAAGCCCCGACAGGGCTGCGGCCTTGACCACGGCGTCGCGCTCGCCGCTGGCGGCGGCAACGGCCGGCGCCAGCAGGAAAGCCAGGACGCCGATGCCGGTCACGCCGCCACCCGTCACGGCGACAGCCGCCGCAAAGCCGGTCCAGATCATCGCCAGCACGAAACGCTCGAACGGCCGGTCCAGCCGCGGCATCAGCACGAAGCCGGCGAAGGCCGGCCCGGCAACCGCCGCAAGGCCGAGCACACGCAACCATTCCGGACCGTCCAGGATCGGCCAGATCTGGGGAATGGCAGCCGCCAGCGTGCCAATCCATACAAGATTGACAAGCGGGCCTCCCCGGCGGGCCAGCAAGGCCGAGATATCTCGCTTTTTCGGGTCCATGTCCTACCGGTGCGACTCGGTACTGATTCCTTCACGGAATCTTCGCCTTTGGCGTTAACAAATACTGAATCTTAAATTTTGTTCATTTACGGATGGGTTCCGTAAGGTCACAGAATAAATCATCACATATGGGCACTTGGAGCTATTCGCGCTGCAAGGCAATATGCGACCCGACGGGGTAAGGAGCTTCAGGATGTTTACGACTTGGCTTGCCGCACTCGTGCTGACGACGGCCAGCGTTCAGGAATCCCGGAGCGACATGCCGCAGACGGCCGCGCCGGTCCAGGACGCGCCGGTTGCCGCCGAGCCCGCCGAAACACCAGCCGCCCCGCCCGACATGCCGGCGCAGGCCGCCGGCCCGCAATTGCGGTTCGACACCGCACCGGCGGAACCGGATATCGTTCGCACCTCTGCGCGCGATTATGCCGCCTTCCACCACACGGTGGCCGATCTGCGTGAAGCCCCGATCGGATCCGCCGAGGATCTCGACACGGCCATGGACCGGCTGTCGGTCTTTTACGGCGAGGAACGCCTTGTGCGCGCATGGATCGCCTATGCGGCCATCGTCGCCGCGCACCATCCGGAATATCTCGACGAGATTCGCGAGCTGGCCGACTATTACGGACCGCAAGCCGCGATCTCCGGGCTGATGTACGATCCTGCCTATGCGACCAGTTTCGGCTCGGCGGCGGCGGCCCAGGATTCCGTGGTGGACGCCATCGAGCGCGACAATGAAGAGATCCGCGAAGTCTCGCAGCGCTATCGCACCGCCGCCTACGACCTGCAGTCCGAACGATGGGCCAACCGGGTCTATCGCGACCGCGCGGAACGCCTGGCCCGTATTGTAGAGGTAAGCGACGATCCGATCCTGATGCCGGACGAGCTTTCGATGTCTCTGGATACGGGGCTGGATGCCGGAGTGCCCGCATCGGCCCTGTTCGAACGCCTGGACGCCGTGCCGGTCGAAAGCGCCCTGGGGCCGCAGCTGACACTGACCGTCGGCGAAGCCACGCCGGACCCGGACCGCACCCGTATCGGCCGCATCCTGTCGGTTGCCGCCCTGCAGTCGATCGACGGCACCATGGGGACGGACACGGATGCCGCGATCGACAACCTCCTGGCCGATCCGTCTGTCGAACGCTGTCTCGCCTGGGTTCGCCTGGACCTGCAGCAATGCGTGGCGGCGGGGCATTTCAAGTATGAGGACAGTTTCTGCATCGCCGAACACGCGCTGCTGGACGTGTCCCGCTGTCTGGCGACAGCGAATCCGGCCCAGTAGGCGGCATTCGAACCGTTCCGGCAGCCACGCGTTAACAAAAAGTGTCCCAGTTGGGGACTCGGTAAAATTGCGCGCAAATTTTACGAAAAAAATCTGCTCCAGTTTTGCACGCTGTTCGCTCTGATACCCGGAATCGCGTGCAATAGCGTGGGTTTTCACCTAGCCTCATTCCTGCACTGACAGGTCCGGAAGAGATCGCCGGTGCCAATAAGAAGAGGAGGCCTGGTCATGATGTTTCTTATTCGCGCCGCTTTCTGGCTCGCGATCGTCAGCGTCTTCGTCCCGCGCGATTTCGCCGGGGAAGCGTTCGACCTGCCCTTCGATCTCGCCCAAACCCGCATAGATGCCGCCGAGCCCGTCGATGGCTGGTGCAAGGACAATGCGGCCATCTGCGAAGCCGGTCGCGAGGCTGTCCGCCTGGGCGGTTTCCTCACAGACATGGCCGCCAACCGCATCGAAGCCGCGCTCGACGAGCGCGAAGAGACCGGCAAGTCCTGACCCCGAGCCGCTTACAGGACTTGCTTCGCGCGAGCGCCCGCACTACGTCGGCGCTGTCATGACGGCACAAGCGATCCAAACCGAAATCGACGATATCGTGGATGAGTTCGACCTCCTGGGCGACTGGGAGGAGCGTTACAAATATCTCATCGACATGGGCAGGGCCCTGCCCGAAATGCCCGAGGAAGACCGCACCGCCGAGAACAAGGTGAAGGGCTGTGTCAGCCAGGTCTGGCTGGTCACCGAACCTTCGGGCGACATCCTCACCTTCCGCGCCGACAGCGATGCCCATATCGTGCGCGGCCTCGCCGCCCTTTTGCTGCGGCTCTATTCCGGCCGCTCGCGCGACGACATCCTGTCGGTGGATGCGCGCGAGGTTCTCGAGCGCATCGGGCTTTCCGAACACCTCTCCCCGCAACGCTCCAACGGGCTGAATTCCATGATCGGCCGTATTCGCGGTGCGGCGGAAGCGGCCTAGGTCAAACCGTAGATCTCGGCCAGACGCCCCAGCGCCAGTTTCACCGCCGTCCGTCCCGAGCGCTGCGCCCAGCCAAAGCGGCGCTCCATCGCGGCCAGGCTTTCCTCGCGGATGAGAACCGCCTCGACGATACGCGCCATGCCGGGACCGAGCCGGTCGAGCGCGTCCATCACACGATCCTTCGCCGCGATCGCACCGAGGGCGGCATCCTCGGGACCCCTGCACGGCCCCTCGCCCCGGCGCGGTGCCGTCGGCGACCAGTTCCGTGTGACATTCCGGGTCAGGGTCGAGCGGTGATAATCGGCCAGAAAGCGTTCGGCAGCATTGCGCTCTGCGGGTGCGAGATCGGCGGCCCAGGGGCCCAGCGCGCCTTCCCGGGCATTGGCCCGGGCGGTGACGATAGTGCCCGTTTCCAGCATGACCGGCCGGTCGACCCAGTCGCGATGCTGGTCCGCCACATCCATATCCTGCCGCAGCACCGCCAATCCGGCGGCGGAGAGGACATGACCCGCCCCGCGGCGCGTCAGCCAGCCCTGCGCTTCGGCCCGTTCGGCCTGGTTCGCGGAAATCCGGGCGACGGGGCGGCGCCGCCGGTCCGCCCCGGGGAATACGCCCCGGCCCTTGCCGCGGCCCGCAATGGGCAGGAGGACATTTCCGTCCCGGGCCAGCGCCCGCATCCAGCGCGGGGCGTTCACGACGACGCCCCGCCATCCGGGTTGATGCAGATGCGCGGTGTGGCACGCAGGCTTTCCTCCAGCGCATCCATGTATTCGTCGAACGCGGCGTCGTCGCGCCTGTCCTCGATGCGATGGCAGGCATGGGCCGCCGTCGACCGGTCGCGGCCGAAGGCCTGGGCAACCCGCGACAGCGGCAGTTCGAAGGCGACATGGGCGAGATACATCGCCGCCTGGCGGGCCAGGCAGGCCTCGCGCGAGCGCCGGGTCGGCGCCTCGACTTCCTGCTGGGTCACGCCGAATGCGTAGGCTGCGGCGCTCTGGGCCAGGCGGGCACGGGCAACGTCGTCGTGCAATCGCTCCATCGGTGGCGTCATGAACTCCTCCCGGTCTCGCGCGGCGTCCCTTCGCGCCGCGGCATGACGGTCATGCTAGGGAAGCAAAGCCAGGTGGGGATAATATTCCTATATCAGGTGTAAAGAAAGAGGGCGCCACCTTTGCGTGTGGCGCCCTGCTTCCCCGTCTAAGTGCTTGCGACTTAAGGGGCCATATAGGCAATCAACAACACGATCGCCAGCAGCGCACTCGTCCAGATCGCCAGCAGACCACTGGGGATATCCCGGCTGAGGGCGCCCATAGGACTGAAAGCCTCGAACAGACGTCCACCCATCCGTCCGCGCGTGGCGCCCAGAACATTGCCAATCGAGGCCCAGAGCCGGCCGAACATCGCATGACCCCAGCGGGCCACACCGTCGGCCGCGCGGCGATAGATCCAGTCGAAATCGATATTCACCGACCGTTTCTCGTCGGGATACCATTTCATGCGCACCAGGAAGGCGAAGGCGAACAGGGCGGCCAGCAGGAGCTGCATCTGCCCGACGACGTGATCGAAGGTCCACATCGGATACTCGTTCGCCACCTCCGGGAACGGCGTGAGATTATAAAGCGCCCGATAGCCGCCCGGGATGCCGAACATGTCCGGCCAGCCCAGATAGATGCACATGAGCGCGGCGATCCCCATCGCCATGAGCATGTTCACCGGCGCTTCGCGCACGCGGTGCCCCTTGTCGTGGGCGAAGAAGGCGAAATACGGGATCTTGATGCCCGAGTGCTCCAGCACGCCGGCCGAGGCAAACAGCAGGATGAACCAGACGACATAGTGGTGCTCGTGCGCCACCGCAGCCAGTGTCATCGCCTTCGCGACGAAGCCGGAGAAGAGCGGGAAGGCCGAGATCGAAGCCGCGCCGATGATGCAGAAGATCGCCGTGGCCGGCATGGTCTTGAACAGACCGCCCAGTTCCGAGGCCTTCACCGTGCCGACCCGATAGAGGACCGCGCCCATGCTCATGAACAGCAGGGCCTTGTAGATGATGTGCACGAAGGCGTGCGCCGCCGCGCCGTTGATGGCGAGCTCGGTGCCCACGCCGACGCCGACGACCATGAAGCCCAGCTGGTTGTTGAGCGAGTAGGACAAGACCTTGCGCAGGTCGTTCTCCACCACGGCAAAGAAAACCGGGAAGGCCGTCATGATGGCGCCGATCCAGATCAGGATCTCCGTGCCGGCATAGCCGCGCGCCAGGGCGTAGACTGCCAGCTTGGTGGTGAAGGCAGACAGCACAACGGCGCCGGTCACCGTCGCCTTGGGATAGGCGTCCTGCAGCCAGTTGTGCAGGAAGGGGAAAGCGCATTTGATACCGAAGGCGAGGAAGATCAGCATGCCGCCCAAGGTCTCGGTCGACAGGCTGTCATCGAAGGCCCAGCTGCCGGTATCGGCCGCATGCACCACCGCGCCGGCCAGCAGCATCACGCCGGACAGGACATGGATCGCCAGATAGCGCAGGCCGGCCTTGTAGGCGGCCCGGGTGCGCGAACCCCAGATCAGGAAGACCGAGGAGATCGCGGTCAGCTCCCAGAAGAAGAAGAGCGAGAGCAGGTCACCGGAAAACACCGCGCCCAGGCCGGCACCGGCATAAATGAGGCCGGCCGCATCGGCGACACGGTCTTTCTCGTGCAGCCCGTAGAGCGCGTTGATGAAGGCCGCGATGATGAAGATCAGCCCCCAGATCCGCGACAGGCCGTCATAGCGGAAGGTTTCCAGCACGAAACCGCCCAGCTCGATGAGGCCGCCGGTATGCACGCCCGCCGGCACGTTGAACCACAGGAAGCCCGCCAGGATCGGGGCCAGAAGGGCCAGGCCCTTGCGGACATGGTGGTTCGGTATGGCCGCCGCGAGGAGGCCGCCGAGAATGACCGGCCAGGCGGGGGAGATGTCGTAGAAGGCTTCGATCATTGATCGCCCTCCCCGTCCCAATAGTCTTCCTCACGCCCCAGAAGGCCGCGGATCACGAACCAGCCCACCATGACGGCGAGGACGAAGGATCCGAACCCCCAGAGCGCGTAAAAGCCTGTCGTCTCGGCCAGATGCACGTATTCATGCCGGTGATGGAACAGGTCGATCGCCGCAAAGCCGACCGCCAGGACCAGCAGCACCCAGAGCATGGAGGATTTCAGCCATTTCGCGTCCAGCCACAAAAAGGGCCGGGCCGCAGGATGGACAAGATCATCATGTTTGCCGGATTGATCGCTCACGAGGCGGCCTCCGCAGCAAGGGACGAGGAGAAGAAGACCGGCGCGAGGTAATCGCGCAGCGGTCCGATCAGGAAGAAGAGAACGATGACGCCTGCCGCGGTGATCACCGGCGGCAGAATGACGAACATCGGCGGTTTCTTCTTCAGGCCTGCCTCTTCCGGCTTGGCGAAGAAGCCGCGCGCGGAAACCGGCAGGAGATAGGCGACATTAAGGATGGACGACGCCACCAGCGCCACGATCAGCAGGCCGTGGCCCGATTCCCAGGCGCCCTGCATCAGGAAGAGTTTCGGCCAGGTCCCGCCCAGCGGCGGCAGACCTATGATCGACAGCGCGCCGACCGTATAGGCGATGAACAGCCAGGGCATATAGCGGCCCAGGCCCGCCATCTGCGAGATCTCGGTCTTCTTGGTGGCGGTGTAGATGGCGCCCGCACTCATGAAGAGGGTGATCTTGCCCCAGGCGTGCATCACGATCTGCAGCGCTCCGCCCAGCATGGCCAGCGGCGAGGCGAGCATCACGCCCAGGGTGACATAGGACAGCTGGGACACGGTGGAGAAGGCCAGCCGGGCCTTGAGATTGTCCTTGGTCATGGCGACGACCGAGGCCAGCACGATGGAAATTGCGGCGATCCACGCCAGCGCATCGGAGGCCGGAGCCGCGGCGATCAGCGCCGGGCCGAAAATATAGGTGCCGACTTTCAGCATGGCGAAGACGCCGGCCTTGACGACGGCCACGGCGTGCAGCAGCGCCGAGACCGGGGTGGGTGCGACCATGGCATTGGGCAGCCAGGGGTGAACCGGCATCAGCGCCGCCTTGCCGATCCCGAAAGCGAAGAGGACGAGAAGCACGCTGGCGATCGCGGGGGTGACATCATTGATGGCCAGAAGCCCGCCCGCGACAAAATCGGTCGAGCCGGCGAGGAAGTGCGTGGCGATCACCGCCGGCAAAAGGAGGCCGATCGAGGTTCCCAGCAGGATGGACAGGTAGATCGCGGCCCCCCGCTTGGCATTGGCATCACCCTTGTGCGCAACCAGCGGATAGGTCGACAGGGTGAGAACCTCGTAGAAGAGGAACATCGTCAGCAGGTTGCCCGACAGGGCCACGCCCATGGCGGCGCCGATGGCAATGCAGAAACAGACATAAAAGCGCGTCTGGTTCTTCTCGTTGTTCCCGCGCATGTAGCCGATGGAATAGAGCGAGTTGACGATCCACAGGCCCGACGCGACAGCGGCGAATACCGCGCCGAGGGGTTCCAGGCGGAAGACCAGGTGCAGGCCGGGCGCCAATGTCGCCAGTTCCAGGGTCGGATGACCACGCGCAACCTCGACCAGATAGGCCACATTCAGCGCCAACAATACGGCGGCGACCAGAGTCGCGCCTTCGCGCAGATTCGGCTGGCGCCCCAGAAGCGCAACGGCAACCCCGCCGATAGCCGGAATGGCGAGCGCAAGCGCGAGCGAGAGTTCAGGCGTCCACATCAACTTATTGTCCTCCCATCACGGCGTCTGCGGCCGCGCGGGCCAGACCGACCAGCGGATCGGCGTGGAAGAAGAAATAGACATTGGCCACCGCCAGGATCCCCATGGGCGCCAGCACCATCCACGGCGCCAGGCGACGTTTGGCAATCTCGCCATGATGACTGGGCGGGGTTTCCATCCAGATTGCCGCCAGAAGCCGCGCAACATAGGCCAGTGCCAGAAGCGAGGAGATCATCAGCGCAGCAACCGCCCACCACCAGCCGCGATCCAGCGCAGCGGTGACGAGATACCATTTCGAAGTGAAACCGACGGTCAGCGGCACGCCGACGAGGGACAGGCCCGCCACTGTAAAGGCCATGGCCGAGGCAGGCATGGTCTGGCCCAGGCCGGCGAGATCCTTGACCCGGCGCACGCCGAAATTCAGGGCGAAAGCCCCCAGCGCCATAAACAGCGCGCCCTTCATCAGGGCGTGGTTCATCAGGTGAAGAAGACCGGCCGACAGGCCCGCGGCCGTGCCCATGCCCAGGCCCAGCATCATGTAGCCGACCTGCGCCACCGAGGAATAGGCCAGAAGGCGGCGTGCATCGGTCTGAAAGACGGCCTGCACCGAGGCCACCATCATCGCCACCACGCCGACCACGGCAAACAGCCAGGTAAAGGACATGGAGACAAAGCTCACGTCCGGGTGGAAGACCGAAAAGACAAAGCGGATCAGGGCGTAGAAGGCCACTTTGGTGGCCGTCGACGCCAGGAAGGCCGTCACGAAATTCGGCGCGAAGGCATAGGCGTTGGGCAGCCAGACGTGCAGCGGGAACATCGCGGCCTTGAGGCCCAGCCCCACAACGATGAAGGCAAAGGCGGCCTGGGTGACACGGTTGTGTCCGTTCGCCTCCAGAATGACCGCCATGTCGGCCATGTTGAGCGTGCCGGTGGCCATGTAGAGAAAGCCCACGCCGATGACGAAGAAGGTCGCGCCGATCGTGCCGAGGACAAGATAGTTATAGCTCGCCGTCAGCGCCCGCCGGTCCTTGGCGGCGCCCATTGCGATGATCGTGTAGGTCGAGATCGAGGAGATTTCGAGGAAGACGAAAACGTTGAACGCATCGCCCGTGATTGTCACGCCCAGAAGGCCGGCAAAACATACCAGGAAGGCCGAATAGAACAGCGCTTCCTTCCTGGGACCGATCTCGTCGGCCACGCTGGGCAGCGCATAGATCACGCACAGGAGGCCAACAATGCCCACCAGGAGCAGGAGCGGCACATTGAGCATGTCGACGCGCAGTTCGATCCCCCAGGGCGGCGGCCAGCCACCCATGGCGTAGGAGATCACCCCGCCGGTCGAGACCTGGCCCAGCAGGACCAGGGAAAGCACGGCCACGACGATCGCGGTGACGAGGGTCACACCCCAGGCCCAGGGTCCGCGGGGCATCAAAGCGGCGATGGCGGCAGCAATCAGCGGCACAACCACGATAAGGGCGGGCGCATGCACGGCAGCACCGGCCGGCAGGAGTGAGGCCAGCATGTCCATTTATTCGGAACTCCCGGTCTCAAGGGAATAGTCGGCCGCGTTGAGGGCATCGTCCTCGATCGTGCCGTAGGACTCGCGGATCCGCACCACGAGTGCCAGGCCGACGGCCAGCGTCGCCACCCCGACGACAATGGCGGTGAGGATGAGAACGTGCGGCAGCGGGTTGGAGTAGACGGCCTCGGCCGCATAGTGCGCCGTGTCGGCCGCGTAATGCGCGGCGTCGGCGCCATAACCGGCAGCCGTTTCAGCACCGTGAGCCGCCGTTTCGGCACCATGTCCGGCGTCCTCGCCATGCCCGCTATCGACCAGGATCGGCGGCTGGCCGCCAAACACCTTGCCGATGGTGATGTAGAGCAGGAAGACCGAGGTCTGGAACAGGGACAGGCCGACCAGGCGCTTCACCAGATTGCCGGTGGCGATGATCACGTAGAGCCCGGTCATCATCAGGATGATGATCGGGATGTAGTTGAAGCGTTCAATGAGGATGTCGAGCATGATCACCAGTCCTCGTCCCGGATGTCCGGCACCCGGCCGGCAAAGGCGTAGAAGATCGCCAGCATCACCGAGGCCACCGTGCACAGCACACCCAGCTCGACGAGCAGGATGCCGTAGTGCTGGCCGGTATGATGACCCTGGTCGGGATGCAGCGCGTCGTAGTCGAGGAAATTCAGCGGCTCGCCGGCCCCGTTCATGAACAGGGTGGCCACGCCAACCCCGGCATACAGCAGGACACCGGTTGCCGCGCCGATACGGGCAACGACCGGCGGGATGGCCTTGCGGGCTTCTTCCATGCCGAAAATAAGCGCGTAGAGGATCACCGCCGCCGCAACAATAACACCGGCCTGGAAACCGCCCCCCGGCCCGAAATCGCCGTGGAACTGAACATAGAAGCCGAACACCACGATCATCGGGATCAGCAGTTTGGAAACGACGCGCAGGATCAGATGCGGGCTCATGCCTCGTCCTCCTCCTCGTCTTCGCGGCGGCCGGTGCCAAAGCCCAGCAGCAGCATCACGCCCAGTGCGGCAGTAAAGATCACCACGGTCTCGCCGAAAGTGTCATAGCCCCGGTAGGACGCCAGGACAGCCGTCACGACATTGGGAACGCCGATCTCGTTGGGTGTGCGATCCATATAGTCCATGCCCACATAGGCATTGGCGGGCGAATTGGGATCGCCATAGACCGGCATGTCCGGAATGGCGAAGAACAGCGCAGCACCGGCCGCCGCGACCACCGCCAGCGCGGCCCAGTGGCGCTTCTGTCCGGCCGGCTCGCTCTCGCGGGCGGTCAGCAGCATGGCGCCCAGCATCAACACAGTGGAAATTCCCGCACCGACGGCGGCTTCCGTAAAGGCCACGTCGACGGCGTCCAGCGAAACGAACCAGGCCGCCGAGAGCAGCGAATAGACACCGGTCAGCATCACCACGGCGAACAGGTTGCGCAGGCGGACGATGGCAAATCCGACCGCCAGCAGCATGGCGATCAGCGCATAGTCGAGATACTGGGTAAGATCATTGTCCATCATGACGTGCCCTTCCCGGCCGGCTTGCCGGCCTCGCTCGGGTGCGGCGGACGGAACCGCGACAGGTGCGGCTTGTGGCCGGCCCGGTGCGCGGCATTGGCGATCGCGTGGGTGGCGGTCGGACTGGTCAGGAAGAGAAGCAGGCCGACCAGGGCCAGCTTGGCTACGGTCTGCCAATCATGCGCCTGCAGGACCAGGCCGAGCACGATCAGTTCCGCGCCCAGCGTGTCGGTGACCCCGGCCGAATGCATGCGGGTATAGAAGTCCGGCAATCGAATGACGCCGATGGCGCCCGCCAGCACGAAAACCAGACCGGCCGTCATTGCTGCAACCGAGGCTGCGAACAGCGCATACTGGATGATCTCGCCCCAGTTCATTGCTCATACTCCCCGTCCAGCGCCTTGCGCAGCGACATCTGCGCCAAGGCGATTTCCAGCGAGCGGTAGCGGAAGAATTTCAGGATCGCGATCGTCGCGACGAAATTGATCAGGGCGTAGAGCAGCGCGATGTCGATCGCGTCCTGGCGCCCCACAAGCGCGGAGAAGACCAGCAGGAACAGGACCGTCTTGGTCCCGAAGGAATTCATGGCCAGCACACGGTCATAGAGTGTCGGGCCGGCGAACAGGCGCGCCAGCATGATCGCCATGGCGGCAGCCACTCCCAGCGCCACCAGGAAGGTGACAACTTCCATTATCGTGTCTCCCGCTTGCCATCCGATGCGGCGTCCGAACGCGCACCCATTTCCGCGAACCCGGCCGGATCGGTGAAGGAAGTATCCAGTGCGTGGACGAGAAACCCGTCCTCCTCGACATCTACTGTCACCGTGCCCGGCGTGAGCGTGATCGAGTTGGCGAAGACGCACAGGCCCAGGCCCGAACGCTGTTCGGCCGGTACGCGGACCAGGCGGGGCTCGATATCCAGCTCCGGCTTCATCACCAGACGCGTCACGGCCAGGTTGGCTTTCAGGATTTCTCCGCCCAGCCAGCTCCAATAGGCAAAGAGCGGAAATGCAGGCGCGACCGGCACCGTCTCCCGGTCGACGATTCGCATCCGGAATGTCAGGGCGACCGCGAGTGTAATCGAAACCACCCCCAGGGTCATGACGATGGGATAGTCGCCAGACAGGGTGAACGGCCCTGACAGGGTAAGCCAGAGCGCCACCAGAATGGCGGTGAGGCTGACGCCGTAGAACATGGAAACTCCCCGCGCGATAACGCTTGAGCCTCGGTTATTAGCGGGACAGGCGAGCCTTGACCAGACGAACCGGACGGTCAGTTGCAGACACAACCGGCGTAGGGTTATTGGCTCGCCCGGTGGCGGACGTCTTGCGGAACGCCAGGACGGCGTCCGCACCAGCGCCTGCGCACGAAGACTAGTCCTTGTCTTCCATGGACAGGTTCAGATAGCGCAGCACCGTCTGCGCCTTTTCCACCGACAGGCTGTCATAGACCTTGCGTGCCTGTACAAACGGATCGCTGTCCTCGGACCGCCCGAGCCCCTGCCAGATGTGGACGAAAGACGGCCATTTGAGCCCGGTTGCCTTGCACAGGATCGCCAGCGGTTCGCCAGCCATGTCGTCGAGCATCCGCAGGACGAGACGCCGGTCGACGGCGGCCAGGACAGCGATTTCGGAGACGATTTCGGGCCGCGCCCCGTCTCTGGCCATCGCCTTGCAGGCCCCCTCCAGGGATCCGAAGGGGCTGGCTTCGGCGGCATCGCGATTGCGCTGCCGCCGGTCGATATAGCGCAGCACCCGCGCGACCATCGGATCGGACCAGTCCTCGGCGGCTGCCATTGGAAAGATGTCATCCGAGGCTTCCCGCAGAATGGTGCGATCAACGGCGAAGCGCTCGAGGATCTGGAAACGGTCGACATGTTCACAACCCCAGAACAGGCGGAAGGCCTGGGCCGGGCGGAACTCGTCCCGCCGGATCAGCAGCGCCGGATAGCTTGGCTCCTCCATCGCGGCACCGACGAGATGATCGAGGGTCGGTGTCGCGAGCGTGGCGGTCTTGTTGCGCAGCAGGCGTTCGACGACCGGCGTCTCGCCATAGGCGGCCAGCGCCGCCGACACGGTTTCCGACAGGTTCTCGCGCCGCGCGATGGTCAAACGGTGTTGCAGCGTGCCGGCACTGACGATTTCCAGCATGTCGAAATCGGTCAGCGCGGTACAGGTCTCCAGGATGGGTGCGGCCACTTCGAACTCGTCGCTCGCCAGCGTGCGCAACAGGCGGTGCGGCGCATCGACAAGGCCGGCCAGGCGCTGGGCGCAACGCTTTCTGAGGTCGATATCGCTGGCGCGGATTACATCGTAGAGCAGGTCGCCGACGATCCAGCGCTCACGCGGCGTGATCCGGCTGGACGGCAGGCCCACAATATCCGCCAGACGCCGCGCCAGGACGGCGCGTGTCCTGGGCGTGGCGGCGGGTTCGGTCAGATCGAGCGGCTGGGCATCGGCCATGCAAACGAATCCCGGGCTTCAGGTCATGCGCCAGAATGCCGCGCGTGCGTTAACGAATAGTGCCCCATCACGCCTTTCGCAGCCACGGGATGAAGGCTACAAATCTATGCATGAGCCGTTTCGCGACCCTCGGCGGGCGCGCCGGCCCGGGACGCCTGCAGATGCAGGCTCTGGCCGCTGCGCTCTTCCTGGCCGGTCTCCTGATCGCCGCCCTGGCGGCGGCCCAGGAACCGGGCGGGGCAAGAACAGCCTATCTCATTGAAATCGATGGCGCGATCGGCCCGGCAACCGCCAGCCACGTCAGCCGCACGCTGGATGAGGCTGCGGACCGGGGCGGTGCCATCGCGGTGATCCGCATGGACACTCCGGGCGGTCTCGACACCTCGATGCGCGACATCATTCAGGCCATTCTCGCCTCACCCGTGCCCGTTGCGGTTCACGTCGCCCCCTCCGGATCGAGAGCCGCCAGTGCCGGGACCTATATCCTCTATTCTGCCCACATCGCAGCCATGGCCCCCGGGACGACACTGGGAGCGGCAACACCCGTTCAGATCGGCGGCGGCAGCCTGCCCTTCGGCGCCCCCCAGGACGAGGGCGACGCGCAGGACAATACCGGGGACGACGCCAGGACCCCCACCTCGCCCACAGCACCGTCGACCGCGATGGAAGCCAAGGCGGTCAATGATGCCGTCGCCTATATCCGCTCCCTGGCCGATCTGCGCGGCCGCAATGCCGACTGGGCCGAGCGTGCCGTGCGCGAGGCCGCAAGCCTGCCGGCCGCCGAGGCCGTGGAGGCCAATGTCGCCGACTTCATCGCTGACGATATCGATACCCTGTTCGCCGCCGCCCACGGTCGCGAGGTCATGGTGGCGGGACGCCCCGTGATCCTGAATATGGAAGGGCTGAGCGTCGAACGGCTGGAGCCGCGCCTTCGTGAACAGATCCTGTCGGTCATCACCGACCCCAATGTCGCCGTCATCCTGATGATGATCGGCGTCTACGGCCTGTTTTTCGAGTTCCTCAATCCCGGCGCGCTCTATCCCGGCACGATCGGCGCCATCTGCCTGCTTCTGGGCCTGTATGCCATGGCCGTGCTGCCGGTGACCTATGCGGGCGTGGCGCTGATCCTGCTCGGCCTGGCCCTGATGATCGCGGAAGCCTTTGCGCCCTCGTTCGGGATACTGGGCATCGGCGGCGTGGCGAGCTTCGTGATCGGTGCCGCCATCCTGATCGAGCCTGGCACGCCTGGCTTTGAAATCTCCTGGCCGTTGATCGCCGGCACGAGTGCGGCCATGGCGGGCCTGGGCCTCGTCATCGCCCGCGTGACCCTGCGCTCCTTCAGGCGCCCGGTGAGCACCGGCCGCGAAGAGATGATCGGCGCGCACGGCGTCACCGAGCCGGACTGGTCCGGCACACGCGGTCATGTCTTCGTCCACGGCGAGCGCTGGCGTGCGGTTTCCCGAACCCCGCTCGTGCCCGGCCAGCCCGTTCGCGTGACCGGCGTCAATGGCCTCACCCTCACCGTAGCCGCGGAGACATCCCGATGAAGGACCTGATCCCCATGCTGTCCAATCTGACCTTCTACCTGCCGATCATCGTGCTGGGCTTTGTTGTCCTGGCCTCCGCCATCAAGATCCTTCGCGAATACGAGCGCGGTGTGATCTTCACCCTCGGGCGCTTCAGCGGCATCGGCGGACCGGGCCTGTTCCTGCTTATCCCCTTCATCCAGCAGATGGTGAAAGTGGACTTGCGCGTCATCGTGCTCGACGTACCCAGCCAGGATGTGATCAGTCAGGACAATGTCTCGGTACGCGTGTCCGCCGTCGTCTATTTCCGTGTCATCGATCCGGAACGCGCCACCATCCAGGTCGAGAATTTCATGCAGGCCACGAGCGAGCTTTCACAAACCACGCTGCGCTCGGTGCTGGGCAAGCACGATCTCGACGAAATGCTGGCCGAACGCGACAAGCTCAATGCCGACATCCAGGAAATCCTCGACAGCCAGACCGATGCCTGGGGCATCAAGGTCGCCAATGTCGAAATCAAGCACGTCGACATCAATGAGAGCATGATCCGCGCAATCGCCCGCCAGGCCGAGGCCGAACGCGAACGGCGCGCCAAGATCATCAATGCCGAAGGCGAACAGCAGGCCGCCGCCAAGCTGGTCGAAGCCGCGGAAATGCTGGCACGGCAGCCTGAATCCATGCAGTTGCGCTATCTCTCATCGCTCAACTTCATCGCCGGGGAAAAGAACTCCACCATCATCTTCCCCTTCCCGATGGAGCTGGGACAGTGGCTGAAGCGCAATGGCGGAAAAGACGGTCCGGGCGAGAGCTAGGGCTCGCACGCGAGCTTGCCTGACGCGCACTTCTTGCTAGACAGGATGCCTTGCCAGCGTCCGTGCACAGCGGCGGACAATCCCGGATCCACAATGCGCGTCGGTCTCCTTGCCCGTTTTTCGTCCCCTCGCCGGTAATCGCAAACTCCGCCTGCCGCCTTTTGGCGCCTATCTGATCCTGGTGGCGGGCTGGTTCTTCGGCTTCGGGCTGCAGACCACGCTGTTCCCCGGCGTCATCACCTTCACCCTCGGCGAAAGCCCGGAGCGCCTCGGGATCGCCCAGGCCGCGCTGACAGCACCGATGATGCTGCTCCTGCCCTTCGCCGGCGTGCTGGCGGAGCGCCGGGACCGGCGCGGGATCATTTTCTATTTCTACCTTTTTGCCGGCCTTTCGGCCGCCACGCTGGGCGGGCTCCTTCTGGCCGACCGCCTGTCCTACTGGGTCATGGTCTCATTCGCCCTGATGATCGGCGTGGCCGGCGGTTTCGTCATGCCGGCGCGCGACAGCGCCATCAATCCGGTCGTGCGAATTTCCGGCCGCACCCGGCATGGCGGGATCGAATTGCAGCGCGCCGTGGTGATGGCCTCGGCAGTCCAGTTCGGAGCCCAGATCGCCGGCATGGCGCTGGGCTATATCGCCGCCTATACCGGACCGGGCGCATTGTTCATGGTCCAGGGCCTGGGCCTGACTGTTGGCGGCCTGTCGGCCGCCCTCCTTCCGCGTCTGGGCTCGAAGCGGAACCGGTCTACAGCTCACCCCCTACACGATCTGGGCGAGGGAGTGAGCGCCGTGTTCCGCTCGCCGGTCCTGATGCCGATGACGGTGATCATGATCGCCATCGGCATTCTCGTTGTCGGCGGGGCCTTCCTGGTGCTGATCCCGCTCCTGATCCGCGAAGCCTATGGCGGCGGTTTCCGCGAGATCGCCAGCCTGATGGTCGCTTTCTGGGTCGGCGCCTTCCTGGCCAATATAGCGCTGGCCGTGTTCCGGCAGATCGAAAAGCCCGGCCGGGCGCTGATCCTGGCCCAGTGCGTCACCGTGCTCGCCACCGGCGCCTTCGCCCTGCCCCTGCCCTTCTGGTCGCTTTACCTCCTCGTCTTCATCTGGGGCCTGGGCGCGGGCGTGGCGATTTCGCTGTCACGCTCGGTGGTGCAGGAACAGGCTCCGCCGGACAAACTGGCGCGGGTCATGTCAGTCTACCAGCTCGGCCTGTTCGGCGGCATGCCCCTGGGCGCCGTCCTGATGGGTTTCATGATCGGCGGGCTCGGCCCGCAATGGTCGGCACTGATCCCGATGATCGGCCTCGGACTGGTTCTGGTGATAATCTCTGCAACGACACCCATATTGTCGGTTCGCCGAGGCCAGCCGCACGTGCTCGTTTCGCCGGCCAGGGAGAATGAGGATGCCGAAACTCAGTGAAGACGAGATCGCCCGGCTAAAGGCCGGGCTGGATCCGCAGACCTATGCCATCGCCTTCGAGGAGGGCACGGAACGCGCCTTTACCCATCCGCTCAATACGGAAAAGCGCAGCGGAACCTATCACTGCAAGGTCTGCAGCCAGGCCCTCTTCTCTGCCACGCACAAATATGAGTCCGGCTCGGGCTGGCCGTCCTTTTACGATGTCAGCACTAGCGATGCTGTCGAGACCAGGACCGACTTCAAGCTGAGCGTTCCGCGCACGGAAATCCACTGCGCCAATTGCGGCGCCCATCTCGGGCACGTATTCCCGGACGGACCGCGGCCGACCGGCCAACGCTATTGCACCAACGGAACCGTGCTGGATTTCCGGCCGGAGGGGAAAGACGGCTGAGGCCGGCAACTAATTGGGGGAGAGTATGAATTCGAACACATTCGCCGGGCGGTTCGGCGTGGGACTGGTCGTCCTTGCCCTTGCCGCCTGCAGCCAGGAGACGTCCATGACCACCGAGACGACGGCCGCCAGCCAAACCGCCGCCAACTCCGCCCTGATCCTCCGGGCCCAGGGCATCGAACCGCCGCGCGCAGAGCAGCGGCCGGTCGAGATCGAGCAGCTCGGTATCGTGCGGGTCGACGAGTACCAATGGCTCAAGGACGAGAACTGGCAACAGGTGATGCGCGAACCGGAAACGCTGGACGCCGATATACGCGCCCACCTTGAGGCGGAGAACGCCTATCTCGACACCGTCATGGCGCCCACGAAAGACCTGCAGGAGCGGATCTTCCAGGAAATCCGGGGCCGTATAAAGGAAGACGACAGCTCGGTTCCCGAGCGCGACGGCAATTTCGAATATTTCACCCGGTATCGCGAAGGCGGCCAATATCCCATCTATGCCCGCCGGGCGATTGATCCGGAAACCGGCGAAGGCGCGGGCGAAGAGGAAATCCTGGTCGATGGCGATGCCGAAGCTGCCGATTTCGACTATCTCGACTTCTCCACCATGGACCACTCGCCGGACCATCGATACGTCGCCTATGGCGTCGATGTCCGCGGTTCCGAGTATTACGAGATCCGCATCAAGGAGATCGCCACCGGCGCCATCGTCGCGACACTGACCGATGAAAGCTCGGGCGACTTCACCTGGGCCAATGACAGCGAAACGCTCTACTGGGTCTGGCGCGACGAAAACGGCCGCTCCAAGCGCGTCTACCGCCAGTCGCGTGATGGCGGTGCCAGCGAGCTGGTCTACGAGGAGCCCGATGACGGCTTCTTCGTCTCGGTCGGCCTTTCGGACGCACACAACTACGTGGTCATCAGCGCCGGCGGCCACACCTCCAACGAAATTCGCATCCTTGATGCCAACGATCCGGCGGCCGAGCCCCGGCTGATCGCCGCCCGAGAGGACGGGGTGGAGTACTACCTCACCGAGGCCCGCGACCGCTTCTATTTCCGTACCAATGCGGACGGTGCGGTGGACTTCAAGATCGTCTCCGCCCCGCTGGACGATCCGGGCCGGGAGAACTGGGAAGACGTCGTGCCGCACCGGCCCGGCGTGCTCGTGCTGGACTGCATAGGTTTTGCCGGCTGGCAGGTGCGCATGGAGCGCGAAAATGCCCTGCCCCGCATCGTGGTACACAACTACGAAAGCAGTGAGGAATACGATATCGCCTTCGATGAGGAAGCGTATTCCCTGGGCATTTCAGCCGGTTATGAATTCGAGACCGACACGCTCCGCTTTTCCTATGAAAGCCCGTCCACGCCGGAAGAGACCTATGATTTCAACATGGCCAGCCGCGAGCGCGTACTGCGCAAGCGCCAGGAAGTGCCCTCCGGTCACGATCCCGAGGATTATGTCGTTCGCCGGATCATGGCCCCTGGCCATGACGGGGTCTCCATCCCCGTCACCATTCTCTATCGTCGCGACACGCCGATCGACGGCACGGCGCCGCTGATACTCTATGGCTACGGCTCCTACGGCATCACCATTCCGGCGGCCTTCCGGGTGACCCCGCTTTCCCTGGTCGATCGTGGCATGGTCTATGCCGTCGCCCACATCCGGGGCGGAATGGCGAACGGGTATCAATGGTATCTGGACGGAAAGCTGGACCAGAAGACCAATACTTTCCGGGACTTCGTCTCCGCCGGCGAAGCACTGGCCTCCGAGGGCTATACGTCGCGCGGCAATATCGTCGCCTATGGCGGCTCGGCCGGGGGGCTGCTGGTGGGGGCGGCGATCAATCTTGCCCCGGACCTCTTCGCCGGCGCCATTGCGGCCGTGCCCTTCGTGGACGTTCTGAACACGATGTCGGATGCGGAACTGCCCCTCACCCCGCCGGAATGGCCCGAATGGGGCAATCCGCTGGAAAACGAGACGGATTACCGCACCATCGAGGCCTACAGCCCCTACGACCAGATCGAGGCAATGGACTATCCCCATGTCCTGGCCACGGGCGGGCTTACCGATCCGCGCGTGACCTACTGGGAACCCACGAAATTCGTCGCCCGCCTGCGGGAGACGCGCACGGATGACGGGCTGACACTGCTGAAGATGAATATGGGCGCTGGCCATGGCGGTGCATCGGGCCGTTTCGACAGCCTGCGCGAAACCGCGCTCAACTGGGCCTTTGCCCTGATGGTTGTGGGTCTTGCGGACCGTGAAGTCGAGGCCATTGCCGCCGAATAGCCGTTCGGGGACAGGTGGATAGCACCTATCCCCGCCTTCCCGGCCTAACCGTCCATCGAGTAGACGAGCTGGGTCGTTGCGCCACGGAACATGACCGGCTGACCGTCCCGGATCTGCGGATTGTAACGCCAGCGGCTTACCGCGTTCAGCGAAGCGCGTTCGAACGTGCTCGACGTGCAGGAAAGCGTGCGCACATTGGCCGTCGTGCCCTGGGGGGTAATGTCAAAGATCACAGTGCATTGCCCCTCCAGTCCGCGCGATGCGGCGGACGGCGGATAAGCGGGATTGATGCGCACGGTCGGCACCGGCGACCGTGCCACCGGAACCAGGCCCGAACCACCTGAGATATCGCGGGTTTCCACGGGCGGCAGGGTCCAGGAGACACCGGCCGGCGCCCCGTCCACGGCACTCGCCGGCGTATCGGGTCTGGGCAGCGGCGGCGGCGCCTCGACCGGCGGGATTACCTCGATCGGCATGCGCTCGTCCGGAAAGAGCTCGTCCGGTTCGAAGCGAATCTGGACCGGCGGCAAGTCCTCCACCGGTTCGGGCGCCCATGGCCCGATATCGATGAGATTGTTCATCAAAACGAACAGCCCGGCGGTCACCGCGGCGGCGACGGGCAGAACGATGGGCGTACGGATGGGATGAAATGTGGCTGTCATATCTTCAGGCTCCCCACGGGATAAGCCCTGCATGGCCCCGGACAGGTCGTCCCCTCTTTCTCAACCCGGCCGGAAGCCCCGGACGCAGTCCTCGCGCACCGGACCGGCCGGAACGGCGGGGCTACAACTCAGCCATCCGCCGCAGGATCAGTACACACCGGATTGCAGGCGAAGACGGGACCAAACCGGGACGGAATGTGGCTGCAACAGGGTCATTTCAGGATGAACACCAGTGCGAGCGCGCCTGCCCGCCCGGCCCGGCCGGGCTCCCGGAAATGGTCCGGCATGTACACCTCCCCAAGTCATGACGCGAACTCCCCAGCCTCGGTGCATGCCGTCATGATACGGAAAGGTTTGCTTCACAACCGGGTGGGAATTGGGCGCGCAGTAGTCGTGCCTCGCTGCGCTGCGGCGAGGGCGTGAATGGAGCGCCGCGCTGTGCGCCCCGGACCGACATCGCCACAGCCAAAAGAAAACGCCCCGGCCGAGGCCGGGGCGTCTCATCTGTCAGCCAAGCTGGAAACCGTCCTAGCCGGCGTCCTCTTCTGCCGGGGCGTCGCCTTCGGCGACGTCTTCTTCCTGGCTGATCTCCTCGCCATACTGGTTGTAGAGATCGGTACAATTGTCCGGAACGTCGACCACGATCCGGCCTTCCTCATCGACATCGCCCAGGAGAATGGCGGTCTCGCGCAGATCTTCGACCGCGAAGCGGCATTCGTCCTGGCGAACGCGTTCGCGGATGCGGATCCGGTCGGCGGCCGCGGCGCGCTGGGTGTTGATATAGTTGATCCAGCCATTCGCCGTACGGCGCGAATAGGGATAGCGCGCGCCCTCGCGGAAGGCGGCCAGGGCGCTGTCGGTCCGGCCAAGATCCACGCGCACATTGCCCAGAAGCGTCCAGGCATTGCCCGGACGGTCGAGACCGCCGCGGTTGAGCGCTTCCTGGAAGGCATCTTCGGCCGCAGCCAGCTGGCGCTCCTGATAAAGCGCTTCGGCGAGCTTGAGGTAGTTGTCACCATCACCGGTCAGCTGTGCCAGCTGGCGCAAGACCGGAATGGCGCGTTCCCATTCGCGCGCCTGACGCCACATATTGGCCAGCAGCTGGACATTGTTTTCCGTGCGCTCGACGGCGCCGGAATTCAGCTCACGCTCCAGGATCACGGCACCCCGATAAGGATATTCATAGAAGCTGTAATACTGGGCGAGCGCCACAATCTCACGGCTCTCGGTGAGCATGCCGTTGATATACATGATCTTGTTGGCCTCGAACGCATCTTCCTCGCGGCCCGTCTGGGCCAGCAGGGACGCGTAGGAGCGCCAATTGCTCTTTTCCGTCGGCCAGCGCGCAACCATCTGTTCGATGATCCGGAACTGGTCCGGCACCCGGTTAAGCTGCTGATAGTAGAACAGCATCAGCGAGTGATCGCCGCGGGTGCGTTCGGCCGCAGGGCGCAGGCTCCAGAAGCGTTCGGCCCAGGGCAGGCCGTCGCGATAACGTTCGGCCTGGCCATAGGCCTGGGCCAGCATGCGCGCGACACCGACATTGATGGCGCTCTCGCCACCGGCTGCAATCGCCTGCTCGAGCGACTGGATGCCCTCATTGTAGCGGCCTTCCGCAATCAGCAGCTGGCCGATATTGATCCGCAGGTTGACGATTTCCTCGGTCAGCATGGCGCCCGTCTGGATCGCCGCCTGCCAGTCCTGGATGGCCCGGCTGATCTGTTCGATCTCGTAATAGGCCCGGCCGCGCATCTGCAAGGAGATCGAACGCTCATACGCATTGATGTCGGACATGCCGAGCGCACGGTTCAGGGTCTCGATGGAGGCCGCAAACTGGTTCTCGCCCTGCAGGTTCTGTGCTTCCAGCACGATCTCGCCGATCCGCGCCGAGAATGTCCGGTCCGCACCGTCATTCTCCTCTTCCTGGTTCTGGTTCCGACGCTGGGCGTCGGCGTCCGTGACCATTACCCCGGCCAGCGAGGCAGCAAGGGCAAGCGTCGCGACGGAGCGCAACAGGCCCGATGTATCGAAACCGTTGAAACGGATCATCGATGGCTCCTTCATACCGGCCCCACTCCCCGGACCGGCTTTGACAATGTTGACGGAACGCGGGGCCCCATCCCCGGGGCCGGTCCCGATGCGCGAAATCTGCGGGGGCGGCCGCCTGGCGGCCGCCCCCGTTCAGTCTAGTCGCTCAGGTTGAAATCGAACTGCGTGCGAACGCCCCGGCGGGCCACCGGCACACCATCCACGACCTTGGGATTGTAGCGCCAGCGTTCCACAGCACGGATCACCGCGCGGTCGAACAGGGAACTCGTGCAGTTCAGCACTTCGATATTGGTCGGCGTACCGTCCGGCGTCACGTCGAACTGGACGGTGCACTGGCCCTCGACCCCGCGTTCCGCAGCCCGCATGGGGTATTGCGGTTCGATCCGCACCAGCGGCTGGGCATCGCGGTCTGAGACCGAGAAGTTGACCGTATCGCTGCCCAGTTGCGGCGCTTCGAAATCCGGGATCGCACCCATCACCGTGGCCAGCCCCTCGGAGGGCTGCTCGGCGCGCTGCCGCTCGATCTGCGGCGGCGGGGGTGGCGGATCGACCTGCTGGACGTCCTCGATCGTCGTGTCGCGGCGGCGGGCTTCCACCTCCTGAACTTCATCGTTGATCGAGAAGTTCCGGTCTTCGACATCCTCGTCGATCGGCGCACCCTCGACGAGGATGAGCCGGGTCATGACGAAGAACAGCACCACCGTGATGATGGCTGCGACCGGGACACCGACTACGAGGCGGACAAAATTACCCATAATGTCTCCTCCCTACTCCTGGAGCGTCGAAACATGCACTTCGACACCCATTTCTATGAGCAGTTCCTGGACGTCGAGGATGAGGCCGATATTGGCTTCCTCGTCGCCCTGGATGGCAGCTCGTCCCTTGGGGTTCTCCTGCAGCAACTGCTCGATCACCCCCCGCAGCTCATTCATCTCGTAGACCCGGCGATTGACCCAGATCTCGTTGTCCGAGGTCACCGCGATCAGCATCGACGGGTTCAGATCGTCCTCCATCATGGCGTCGGGGCGGAAAGTATCCACGCCGGGCTCCTTGATGAAGACCGAGGTCACGATGAAGAAGATGAGCAGAATGAAGACGACGTCCAGCATGGGCGTCATGTTCAGCTCGACTTCTTCCTCGCCGGTATTCACGCGACTGACACGTCTTGCCATGCCTGCCTCCCCTTAGCTCTGCTCACCGCGTGAGCGCTGGATCGAGACCGGGACACCATTGGTGCCCATCTCGTCCCAGATCTGCACGATGATGCCGTGGTCGGCCTCGTCCTGGACTTCCAGGAGCACGGCACTGTTCGGCGCTTCCGCCCGGAAGCGGTTCACGGCCGACAGCACGCGGTCGACATCGGTCCGCACCTGGTTGACGAAGATCTGATTTTCGTCATCGACCTGCACCACGATCGGCGGCGGTGCATTCGAGTCCGGTGGCGTGTCCGATTCAGGTGGCGGACGCATGTCGATACCTTCTTCCGAGAGGAAGGTGGCAGTGACGATGAAGAAGATCAGCAGGATGAACACGATGTCGAGCATCGGTGTCATGTTCACTTCGGCCTGATCGTCGTGGTGTTGGGCTCTCCGTCTCATGCTGCGCGCTCCTCACCGATTTCGAGCGAGTCGGCCAGCCGCGCCGTGCGGGACTTGGCCAGACGCTCGATCTGGTTGGCGAAGATCAGGCCCGAGATGGAGGCCACCATGCCGGCCATGGTCGGGATCGTGGCGCGCGACACGCCGGCCGACATGGCCTGGGCGTCGGACGAGCCTGAGATCGCCATGACATCGAACACAGAGACCATCCCGGTCACCGTCCCGAGCAGTCCGAAAAGCGGCGCGACCGCGACGAGCGTCTTCACGAGCTCGACATTCTGGTCGTTGCGCTGTTTGACCTCCGAGATGAGTTGGTCGCGGATGGCATGGGCATACCAAGACTTCTTGTCTGCCCGCGCTGTCCACTCCCGCTGCGCCTGCTTCGCAATGCCGTCCTGGGCAAAGAAGAAGAAGGCGAAGCGCTCGAGGATGAAGGCCCACATCACGAAAGTGATGATCATGATCCATGTCAGGACCGGGCCTCCCCGCTCGAGGAACTCCTGAAGGCCGGTTGTAACGGCCTGGAAATCCATAGCGGTTCCTCCGATTAGCCGTGACGCTCTTCAGCGTGACGCGCGACCATGCCCGCAGCCTGTTCTTCGAGCACCTGCTGAACGCCGCGCGCGAAGGACTGGGCGAAGCTGTGAATGAACAGCAGCGGAATGGCGGCAATAAGGCCAAGCACCGTGGTCATGAGGGCTTCGGAAATACCGCCGGCCATGATCCGCGGATCGCCGGTGCCGAACAGGGTGATCTGGGTGAAGGTCTTGATCATACCCGTCACCGTACCCAGCAGGCCGAGCAGCGGAGCGATACCGGCCGCCAGCTTCAGGAAGTTGAGGCCGAATTCCAGCTTCGGCGATTCCTGCAGAATGGCTTCGTCGAGCTTGAGTTCCATCGTCTCGACGTCCTTGTCCTTGGACGCCTCATAGGCCAGCATCACACGGCCGAGCGGGTTGGACTTGGAGCCCTTGGACTTGCGCTTCTGGCCGGAGACAGCCGCCTGGGTGCCCAGCAGGACGAAGAGGCGGAACAGGCCGAAAGCGGCCGAGATGATCAGCAGGCCGATGATGACCTTACCGACATTGCCCGACTGCTCGATACGCTCGGAGATGTCCGGAACGTCCTTGTAGATGTCCAGAAGCGGACCGCGGGACGGGTCGACCACGCCCATGACGATCTCGTTCGGATCGGCATTGAACAGGCTGGAGGCACCGCCCACGAAGTTGGCCGGCGGCTGGGCCGGCAGGTCGCGGAGGTTCCAGGCACCCGTCGTGTCGTTCTCTTCCCAGAGCGCGAAACGCTGGTTGTTGTTGTGGTTGGTGAAGACCACGAACGGACCGACGCGGGTCGCCGGAACGGCTTCGCCGCCACCGATGCCGGTAACGCGGGTGTTGAAGGTGACGACCTGCTGCTGCTGGATCATCTCTTCGATCATGCGGCGCCAGATGTAGTCCAGCTCCGAACGGGTCGGCAGGGTCCGGCTGTTGGCCAGGGTTTCCAGCGCATCGGCGCGGCCCGGGAACTGCGCCGAGACGATCGACGAATCGATGATGGCGGCAAATTCGCCGGCGGTCTGACGGGCCTGACCGAACAGTTCGCCGAACGCGCCCTGACGCTGACGCAGCTCGGCGTCGAGTTCGTCGATCTGGGTCTGGTTGGCTTCGAACTGGGCCGTGAGATTGTCGGCCTGGTTGCGCAGCGCCGCCAGCTCGTTGCGAGCCTGGTTCAGCAGTGCCTGCTGCTGGTTCGTGCTCTGCTGGAATTCACGCAGGCGTGCCTGGTTTTCCGCGCTCGCTTCACGGGCGTCGGAACGCACGCGGTTGAGGAGTTCGCTGAGGGATCCGGCGGGCTCGGTCTGAGCCACGGCGCCGGAGGTGAGTGCCACGCCCATGGAAACGGCAGCGGCGAGCATTTTGATGGTCGTCTTCATAATCCTACTCTCCGTTCCAAGCCGTTACTGGGCAACCTGCGGGCCAGGCAGCGGGACGAGGAAGACGGACGGGGTCGTCACTTCCTCGGCGATGCGGATGGCGCGGGTCACGTTGGCTTCGTAGCTGCCCGGGAGTGCTTCCCAGTCGCTGGAGTTGTTGTGGCGGATGGTCATGCGGCCATCGTCGTACTGGCGGATCATCGCCACGCGGCCGATCTGAAGGACCTTCACATTCACCGGAATGCCGTCCTCGATCACTGTGTCGTCATAGGCATTCAGCGAACGGCCGTAGGACGCTTCGATGTCGTAGGCATTCAGGATCACGCGATAGCGCTCGGCCGGGGAGACGTTCGGGTCGTCGACCAGCTCGTACAGGTTTTCGATACGGGCCAGGCGGCCATTCTCGCCTTCCAGGCGGAAGGGCAGGTCGAGGTTCACGAACTCTTCCAGGTTCTGAACCATTTCCCGCATCATCGGCGCGAGATCGGTCTGGATGCTGTCCACACGCTCGATCTGCTGCTGCAGGGAATCGACTTCGTTCTCCTGCGAACGAATGAAGACCTGCTGCTGTTCCACGAACAGGCGCTGGGATTCGATCTGCTCCAGCAGCGCGCGATATTCGAGTTCGATATCGGTGCGCTGGTCGTCCAGCTGGTCGATGCGGCGCTGCGTCTGCGCACCTTCCTGCGTATTGTTGCGTGCAACACTGAGCGTTTGGTCCAGCTGCGCAACGGCGGCCCCCCCAAAGGCGCCCGCCGCAACCGTCGCCATAAGCGACGCGCGAACCAAATTCTTCAAGTTCACCATTTCTCGCCTCACAATGGTCAATGCGGGTCCCCAAAGGTTCCCCGCCCCAATAAAACTTCGATGCTGACCCGGCATAGGCCTGCCGGTTTGGCCCCCTACCCTGAATGTTCAAGCGGCCTGCAGACAGCTTCCGCACACGGCGGCTTAGCGATCAAGTCTAGCCGAGTGGTTACCGCAGCTGCGGATCACCCGATACCCCGTGATGGTTGCTCCATCATCTTATAGGCGCTCTCGCGCCGCTTGAAAAATCGCATGAACGCTAACACCAGCGTTACACCACGATCAATACATCTTTGTGGCTGGAATGCGGCGCGAACTGCGCACAAATGGGCGGGATTCGCCTGATACGATCACCGCAACTGCAATGCTCGCCTGTAGGGAGTGATTGCCATCCGGCCGGTTTCGCATCGAAACACGGTGCCGCACCGGATTGCCGCCCAGATCTGCCTGCGCAGTCATGTCACGTCTTCGTGACCGGCCGGTCCTGTAGGGAAAGAAGGGATGGCTGGGGCGCCAGGATTCGAACCTGGGAATGTCGGTACCAAAAACCGATGCCTTACCACTTGGCGACGCCCCAACCGGGCCCGTCAGCGACGACGGAGCGCGGTAGATACATAACCCCCGTCGGGGATGCAACGGTGCAATGCGGTCGGCTGCAGCGCCAACTGCACAATCGGGGTGCATAACTTACAACAGGAAGCAGCTGCATTCAGCCGCGCAGCACCGCACAGAACCGGGCCTGCAAAGCCCTGCGTTTCGCGCGTTGCACCGGACCGGAGAGTTGGCTATAAGCCGCGCCTCGGTTCGGAGTATAGCTCAGCCTGGTAGAGCACCGTCTTCGGGAGGCGGGGGTCGCAAGTTCGAATCTTGCTACTCCGACCATTCTCTCTTTCCCGCCCAGATTTCTCGAACACGTCCGGCATCGCGCACCGGGCGGGACACGCGGCTGCACAGTCCCTCGACCGCTTTCTGTCACAACACTACATTATGCCCCCAAAACGGGACCGCTTCTTGCACAACGGTCCTGAAGGTGTGCACGCGCGGGTCGGAAGGGGCTCTCATGAAACAGTTCTGGATTACTTTCTTCGGATCGATCGTCGGCGTGATCGTCGGCTCGGTCCTGGCGGTCATTGTTCTCGTCATGCTGATCGGCGCCATGATCGGCGCAGCGCTGGAAGGGGCCGAGACCGACGCCACCCTGCCCCGCGACGGCATCGTGCTGGAACTGGACCTGCGCCAGCCGCGCCTCGACACGCCCTCGCGTTCGCCCTTCGGTTTCGCCGAACCGCTCTCGGCGGTGGAAATCGTGCAGACGCTGCAGGTCGCCGAGAACGACGATCGTGTGCAAGGCCTGTTCATTCGCGCCAACGAGTTCGGCATGGCGCCGGGTCAGGCCGAGGAGATCCGCGAAGCCATCGCCGATTTCCGCGAGGCCGGGAAATTCGTCCTGACCCACGCCCAGGGTTTTGAGGGCACCACGGTAACCGGCTATTTCGCAGTGTCCGGTTCCGACGAGATCTGGCTGCAGGACACATCCAGCTTCACCCCGGCCGGTCTGGCAGCGGAAGTGATGTTCCTGGGCGGCCTGTTCGAGCACTTCTCCGCAGAGCCGCAATTCGAGCAGTTCCACGAATACAAGAATGCGGCGAATACCTATACCGAAAGTACGCTGACCGAGCCCCATCGCGAAGCCGTGGAATCCTACATCGGTTCGATCTTCGACACCGCCGTGGCGGCGATTGCCGCAGACCGGGGTCTTGCCGGTGCAGATCGCGCCCGCGCCCTGTTCGAAGCCTCCCCCCACACCGCCGAATCCGCCCGCGAGGCCGGGCTGGTGGACCGGCTGGGACATGTGATCGAGGCGCGCGAAGCCGCGCTCTCCCGTGCCGGCCAGGATGCGCAGACGATCGAGATCGCCGATTACCGCGAACAGGCCACGCCGGCCTGGAGCAATGCGCCGGTCGTCGCCCTCATCGAGGGTCAGGGCGCCATCGTGACGGGAACACCGGAACAGGGCCCGTTCGGTGGTGAGGAGATGATCGGCGGCGACTTCATGTCGGAAGCCATTCTGGACGCCGCCGAGGACACCAATGTCCGCGCCATCGTGATCCGGGTCGATTCGCCCGGCGGTTCCGCGATTGCCTCCGACCAGGTCTGGCATGCGATCAACCGCGCCCGCGAGGCCGGTAAGCCGGTCATCGTCTCGATGGCCTCGCTGGCTGCATCGGGTGGCTACTACATCGCCGCACCGGCCGACTATGTCGTCGCCCACGCGACTACGCTGACCGGTTCGATCGGCGTTCTGGGCGGAAAGATCGTGCTGGACGGCACGTTCGATCTGGTCGGCCTGAATGTGGAGACCATCTCGGTTGGCGGCGAATACGCCACCGCCTTTTCCAGCCAGCAGGCCTGGAGCGAAACCCAGCGCGCCGCCTATCGCAGCCAGATGGAAGACATCTACGACGACTTCACCCAGCGCGTCGCCGATGGCCGCGACCTGCCGCTGGAACGCGTTCTGGAGATCGCCCGAGGCCGTGTCTGGACAGGTGCCCAGGCGCTGGATCTGGGCCTGGTCGACGAGATCGGCGGTTTCCGCGATGCCGTCGATGCGGCCAAGGAGCTGGCCGGCATCGCGCCGGAGAGCGATGTCCGGTTGCGCCGTTTCCCGCGTCAGCGCACGCCGCTGGAACAGTTCCAGGAACTCTTCGGCGTCTCGGCCGAATCCGCCGAGGCCGCAGCACGCCTGAATGCGCTGATGGATCTGCCGGAAGTTCGCGCTGCCGTACGGGCCCGCGAGGATGCCCGCCAGACCGGTGTCCAGATGCGCAGCCAGGTGGCCGCACCGCGCTGACCTCCGGTCCGCACACATGCGAAAAGGGCCCGCCTTTGCGGGCCCTTTTTTGTCGCCGGATGCCGCGCCGTCACACCGCCATGAAAATACCGACGAACAGCAGAAGCAGCAGTCCGAACGACAGGATGATCGAATAGACGAAGTCCATGAACAGCGTGCGGACCGCCGAGGAAAAGCGGCCGTGGGCATAGACCGTCCGGTGCAGCCGGTAGAGATAATAGTTCGACCACAGCACGAAGACGAGCATCGCCCAGCCCGCACCGATGGTCAGACTCATCAGCCCCAGCAGGATAAACTGGAAGAAAAGAAAGGCGTGGAAATGCAGCGACACGATGAGGTGGTCGTAGAAGAAGAAGCCACGCTTGTAGAAGTGCGTCGCCGCCAGCAGCAGGGCGTAGATCGGCAGCATCAGAAACAGAAGCCGCGGCGCCCAGGTCTTCATGGCCACCCACAGTGCCTCGCCCTCGGTATCCACGATCCGGTCGGCCTGATCGGCCAAACGCTGGCGGAACCAGAGCGGCAGCTCGGTGATGTCGTCGTCGAGCGAGATGTTCCAGCCCTCCATTTCCACCACCTCGTCCTCGCCATCGCTGGCCGTTTCGGAGTCTGGGTAGAATTCGGGCAATAGCGCCTGGCGCAGGTTGAGCTTGATGTCCTCCAGATTCTGCTGGCGCTGCATGGCCCTGACTTCCGGCGGCACCGCCTCCATGGCGTCGAGTTCGGCCTGCGCGGCATCCAGCCCGGCGGTCACCTGGTCGCGAACCTCCGGCGGCGCGTTTTCAAGCCCCGCGCGGGCTTCCTCCAGTCCCTGCCTGTTCGCCTCGATATCGCCGGCATCCGGCGCCGTGCCGCCGCCATTGACCAGCGAGAAGGCGAGGAAGAAGAGAACGCTGGCGGTCAGGTAGAGCCGGAAGGGCATGACATAACGCGCCCTCACGCCGGAGAGGTATTGCCGGGTGAGCTTGCCGGGCCGGAACATGAGAGCGGGCAGTGTGCGCCACAACCGCCCCTCGATCCCGAACAGCCCGTCCAGTACATCCAGCAGAAGATCCCAGATCGGCCGGTGAAAGGTGTCCGATGTCTGGCCGCAGCTGTGGCAGACCGGACCCGAGAGCACCGTCCCGCAATTGGAACACGTCCCGGCCGGGGTCGGCGATTCGAAGACCGAATAGTGGTCTGCCTTCTTTCGCTTGGACGACTGGATGGCGTCGCCGACCTCACCGCTGCCTGTTCCGGCGACAATCGCGTCGGAAACCGTATCTCCACCCGTCATGAAAAAGCCCCGCGACCTGCCATCAAAACGTCAAGCTAGGTCCGCGGGGCTCTGTCTGGCAAGCGGCGCCCTATTCTTCGCCGGCTTCGGCCTGGCTGGAGGCGAGGCAAAGGTAACGCGTCCGGTGGATATCGACGATATTGTCTTCCCAGCCCGTCACATCCGGATTCACCAGATTTTTCGAGACATAATAGACGATCGGGATGATCGGCATGTCGTCGATCAGCGTCTGTTCGGCGCGCGCCAGCATGCGGCCGCGCACTTCCAGGTCCTGTTCCCGGTTCGCCGCCGTGACCAACGCGTCGTACTCCGGATTATTGTAGCGGGAGTAGTTCATCGGAATCGAACGGTACTCCCCGAGGAACAGGAAGTTGTAGGGATCGTTGTAGTCCGCGATCCAGCCGCCATCGGCAATCTGGAAGTCCTGGGCGCGCAGATTGTCGTAGTGGATCTGCGTATCGTTCACGATGAGTTCGGGTTCGACCCATTCGGCAATCGCGGACCAGTCGTTCTGAACCACCGGTGCCACACGCGGATTGTCCCGTGTCGCGCGGTACGTGTATTCGAACTGCAGCGGATTGTCGGGGCCGAAACCGGCCTCTTCCAGCAGCTCACGGGCCCGGGCACGGCGTTCCTCGATCGGCGTATCGGCCCACTCGGCGCGGACACCACCCGGATAATTGGCGACACCCGGCGGCACCATGGAATAGGCGGGCTGGTATCCGGCCCGCAGGATTTCCTCGGCGATAAAGCTGCGGTCGATCGCCATGCCCAGCGCATTACGCACACCCGGGTCCGCGAACATGTCCAGCGTCGTGTTCACCGAAAAGTAGATCGTGCCCATATAGGGCGCGATGCGCACATACTCCGGAATTTCCCGCCGCAGGAAGTCCAGCTGCTGGCCAGGGAAGTCATTGTTGATATGCAGCTCGCCGTTGCGCACACGGCGTCCGGCCGCGCTGTTGTCGACGGTCGGGTAGTAATACACGTCGTCAATGCAGACACTCTCATTATCGAAGAAGGTCGCATTGCGGGTGAGATGCACGAAATTGTTCGTCCGCCAGTCTTCCAGGCGGTAGGCGCCATTGACCTCGATATTCGCAGGCCGCACCCATTCATCGCCATATTGCTCGACGACATGCCGGGGCACCGGGAAGCTGGTGTAGTGGGTGAGAAGCCCCGGCAGATAGGGGGCCGGATTCACCAGCCGGACCTCGAGCGTCCGGTCATCGATCGCGCGCACACCGATCTCGTCCGGCGAAATCTCCCCGCGCGTGGCCGCTTCCATGCCTTCGATGGGGTAAAGCAGGGAGACGTATTGCGCGCCGGTCGCCGGCGACGCGATTCGGCGCCAGGCAAAGACGAAATCGTGTGCCGTGACCGGCTGGCCGTCGGACCAGCTGGCTTCGCGCAGCCGGAACGTCCACATCAGGCCGTCTTCGCTGACCTCCCAGCTTTCGGCCATGCCCGGAATCGGTTCGCCGGCAATGTCTTCCGTGAACAGGCCGATGAACATGTCGCCGATGATGTTGTTTTCCCACGTTCCGCTCGCCTTGTGCGGATCCAGTGACAGGGGCTCCGAGGAATTGCCCCGATGCAGGACGACGGTGTCGCTATCGACTGGATCGCCACCACCGCAGGCGACGACGGCCAGCGTTGAGGCAGAAACGAGCAGGCTCTTGATGATGGCTTTGCGGATCACGATATCGGTCTCCCCTCCGACGCGTCACAAATTCGTGGCTTGCGATATGTTCTAACCGAACATGACGGGCCGGTCGACAGCGACCCACCGGTCGCGCATAGTTCGCAAGCTCGAGAACTTGGCTGAGAGAAGATGAACGTTCGATTACTCCTTTTGATTTCGCCACTTGCCCTGGCTGCTGCGGCGCAGGCCCAGACCGGTGCCTCCCCCCTGCAGCCCTTGTTCGAATGCCGGGAAATCGTCGACGACTCAGCTCGGCTGGCCTGTCTGGACGCCGCGGTCGATGCGCTGCGCGACGAAGCCGCATCGGGTGAGGTGGTAGCCGTCGAGCGCGAACAGATTGAAGCGGCGGAAGAAGCCACCTACGGCCTGTCCATTCCCAATTTCCGCCTGCCGAGCCTGTCCCTGCCGGGTTTCGGCGGCGACAATTCCGATATGGCCGAGGCGGAGACAGCACCGCACTCGCCGGACCGGGTTGTCGTGCGCAATGACGACGGTTTGATCGAACGGATCGAGGGTCTGGCCATCACCGAGATGACAGTCAACCGTCTCGGAAAGGTCGAACTGACCCTGGCCAATGGCCAGCGCTGGCGCCAGACCGACAGCGAACGTGTCTTCCGTGCCAGCCGCGGCGCGTTCGACGGCCTCACCGCAACCATCCGTTCCGGAGCGCTGGGATCCTATTTTATCAGCCTTAGCAATTCGTCGGGCTGGTTCCGCGCCGAGCGGATCGAATAACCCTGTTGAACAAGGTCGCTTTCATGTCCCTGACTTCCCGACTGCTGCTCTCCGCGGCGATTGCCGGCACCCTGGCGCCGGCCGCCCTTGCCCGCCAATCCGACCCGGTCGACGGGGTTCTGGCCTGCCGCGGCATTGCCGATATCGAAGCCCGGCTTGCGTGTTTCGACGCGGCTGCCGCCACCCTTGCCGCCGCCCGCGATGGAGGCGATATCGTGATCGTCGAGCGCGACGATGTGGAAGCGGTCGAGCGCGACAGTTTCGGTTTCAACCTGCCCAGCCTGCCGCGCTTTCGACTGCCGGTGCTGGCTGCGCGTGAACGTGAAGCGCACGAAGCCATCGCAGAAACGGACGGCTCGGGCAGCGCCGGGGCCGAGGTCGCCGACGCGACGGCGCCCACGCCTGCACCGGCCGGGGAAAGCCGCACGCCAGCCGCCCGCACCGTCGCCGAGGCCCCACGTTCCGGGTCCCGCACTGCGGCCCCCGAGTCCGAGCCTGCCGAGGACGAGATCGTCATTGTCGAACGGACCTCCGAAGGCGATGTGGAGACGGTGACGATGCGCATCGACCGCGTCGAGACGGTCGGCTATTCCACGCTGGTTTTCCATATGGTCAACGGCCAGGTCTGGCGGCAGGTCGACAGTACGCGTATCCGCCCGCCTTCGGGCCGCGCCACGGCCGAGATCAGCCGCGCCATGTTCGACAGCTACCTTCTGCGCGTCAACGGAAGCGGCCGCGCCATCCGCGTCCGCCGCGAACGCTAGCACCCGCACGGCCGGACAGGTCGAGGACGGGCCGCCTGCGGGCGGCCCGTTTTTGTTTGGCGAATAGCCCCCGTCAGGGATCTGCCATTAGCGGTCCTTGGGATCGATCGCGTCGCGCAGGCCGTCTCCGATGAAATTCAGGCAAAACAGGGTGACCATCATGGTCACGGCCGGCCCGATCAGCGTCCACGGCGCGGGCTCCATGTCCTGCGCGCCGGCCGAGATCAGACGGCCCAGCGAGGTCAGCGGCTCCTGCACGCCCAGGCCCAGGAAGGACAGGAAGCTCTCGGCCAGGATCACCACGGGGATCATCAACGTGACATAGACCACGACCGGCCCCAGCACATTGGGAATGATGTGGCGCTGAATGGTACGGAAACGCGACACGCCCGCAGCATAGGCCGCCTCGACGAATTCCATGTTCTTCAACGCCAGTGTCTGGCCGCGTACAATACGGGCCATGGTCAGCCATTCCACCGCACCGATGGCAACGAAGATGAGAACGATATTCCGCCCGAACACGACCATCAGGATGATGACGAAGAAGATGAAGGGCAGCGAATAGAGAATGTCGACGAAGCGCATCATCGCCTGATCGATCTTGCCGCCGACAAATCCGGCCGTGGCGCCCCAGGTCACGCCGATCGCCAGCGACACGATTGTCGCCACCACACCAACCATCAGCGACACGCCCAGCCCGACCAGAATGCGCGCGACCATGTCCCGGCCCTGGGCGTCGGTGCCCAGGATGTGCCAGTCCTCCAACGTCGGAGCGATCCAGACCTTGTCGCGATAGATGGTGTCGTAGTCGTGGATCCACAGCGCCTGGCCGATTGTCGCCAGCAGGACCAGGATGGCCAGTACGACCATCGAGGTCACCGCGGCCCGATTGCGCAACAGTCGCGCCAGCGCATCATCCCACAACGACCGGCCCCTCACCGCGGCGGTCTCCATGAGGTCCGTCTTTTCCTGGGGCGTGGAGATCAGGCTCATGACTCGTACTTCACTTTCGGATTGAGCACGCCGTAGAACAGGTCCGCCAGAAGATTCAAAAGGATGATCAGCGCGGCGTAGATGATGACCACACCCATCACCACGGTGTAGTCGCGCTGCAGAGCCGCATCGACGAAATGCTTTCCGATGCCGGGCAGCTGAAAGACGCGCTCGATAACCAGAGAGCCCGACAGGACGGCCGCCGAGGCCGGCCCGAGATAGCTCACCAGCGGCAGGACGGCCGAACGCAAGGCGTGCTTGAAGATTACCGCCGGGGCGGACAGGCCCTTGGCACGGGCGGTTCGGATATAGTTGGACCGGATAACCTCGATCATCGAGGCCCGCATCAGCCTTGCAATGATGGCAATCTGCGGCAGGGCCAGAGTGATGATCGGCAAGACCAGCCGGTCAGGCGTCATACCCAGGCGCGGATCCAGGCCGCCCGTGGGCACCAGGCCCAGATAGAGGCCGAAGACCAGCGCCAGGATCGGCCCCATCACGAAGGGCGGGATGGATATTCCGACCATGGCGAAGGTCATGATCGAGAAATCGCCGGCCGTGTTCTGGCGCAGCGCAGCAATCGAACCCAGCAGGGACCCCAGACCGATGGCCAGTGCCATGGAGAACAGGCCGATCGTCGCACTGACGGGAAAGCCTTCCGCGATGATTTCGGAGACGCGCTTGTCGCGCAACTTCAGGGACGGTCCCAGATCGCCCTGGAACAGATTACCCATATAGTCGACATATTGCCGCCAGAGCGGCTGATCCATGCCGTAATTGGCCAGGATGACCTGGCGCGTTTCCTCCGGCATCGGCCGTTCCAGGTCGAACGGTCCGCCCGGCGCAGCGCGCATCATGAAAAAGGCGACCGTGATGATCACCAGAATCGTCGGAATGGCGACGCCGATGCGTCGAAGTACGAAACCAAACATGAATGAACCGGGTCCGCCGTGTTTTGCGGCAGTTTCAATGCGGCCGGGGCGTTGTCAATGAAGCCGCTGCCGTTAGCGCTCCGCCGAAACCGTTTCCGGCGGCGGGATTTGTGCCGTCCGTGACTGTACAGGCTGGACCGTGACGTGACTGACAAAAACGTGCGCCAGCATCAGCAGAAGGACCAGCCATCCAAGCCGCAAGAGCCGCTTGCTTAGGAATTGACCCGCGTTCACATTCACCCCCGTAGATCGGTTCGATCTCCGGTCACGCAATATCCGCGCCGCCCGTGATCCAGCGTGAATTGCATGTGTTCCGCATATGCCTAGGATGCGGCCCGGTTGGTACAGGAAAGGCCGATCCATGCACAGTGCGCTGTGGTGGCGAGATTTCGAGTTTCAGGACGGGATCGTCACCGTCAAGAAGACGGGTGCACGCCTGCCGCTGGAACCGGGACTGATCGGCGAGGTTCTGGCCTGGTTCCCGTTCTACTTCACGGTTGAGGGCTGGCGCTTGAAGACCGCCGCCCAGGCCGGACCCAGGATCTGGTTCACGCCGGACCGGCCGCGTCCCTGGTATCTGATCTGGTCGGTCCTGCATGCCGCCGGCGCCCGCATCGCCGATTCGCCGGCCGATGCGGATGCCGTCTTCGTGTTCGACGATTGCACAACCTGCACGCCGATCCCGGTTCCGCCCGGCGCCCGTGTCATAAACCGGGACTGTCAGAGCATTGCAAAGAGCCATGTCGCGCGCGTGTTCGAACAGTGTTTCGGTTATTCCCTCGCGATCGACCCGGAAGGCTGGAGCGGACCGATGGTCGAGAAATCCGAGATCAATGGCGCCCATGATGGCCGCATCATCCGGGGCCCCTGCATTGCCAAGCCCGGACATGTCTATCAGCGCGTGATCGACAATTCAGTGGGCAATGGCCTGGTCGAGGACCTGCGCTGCCCCACCATGGCGGGACGCATTCCGCTGGTACTGCGTAAACGCCGGCGCGTCGAACACCGCTTCCTCAACTCCAACGACGAGGTCGACTACGCCGAAACATCCAGCGTGCTCACCGCCGCAGAGCAGGATCAGCTGGCCCGGTTTACACAGGCCATGAAGCTGGACTGGGGCGGGCTGGACGTGCTGCGCGATCGCGAGGACGGGCGACTCTACGTTGTTGATGTCAACAAGACCGACATGGGCCCGCCCATCGCCATGCGGCTGACCGACAAGGTCGAAGTCACGCGCCGCCTGGCCGAAGCCTTTCTCGATTACCTGCGACAGACGCCGCCCACCGCCCTGACGCACGCCTCATGACCGCGATCCCCTTCGTCCGCGAATTCGATTTCGAATACGGCCGGTGCGACCGCCTGTCCCGCCGTATCCGCCGTGTCATCGCCCCCAATCCGGGCCCGTTCACCTTCACAGGAACCGGCGTCTACATCGTCGGCGACGGCGAGGTGGCGGTGATCGATCCGGGCCCGGTCGAGCCCGATCACATCGCCGCGCTGGACGCTGCGATCGAGGGCGAACGCGTGACCCATGTCTTCGTCACGCATCACCATCTAGACCACTCCCCCCTCGCCCATCCGCTGGCGCAGCGGCATGGCGCGAAAGTCTATGGTTTCGGACGGCAGGATGCGGCTCCGGCGGGCGGTGAAGTGCGTCTGGAGGCCGGCGACGACACGGGATTCAAGCCGGATGTCCAGATTTCCGACGGCGAGGAGTTCGAAGGCGCAGGCTGGACCATCGAAGCCCTGCACACGCCCGGGCACACCTCCAACCATGTCTGCTATGCACTGCTGGAGGAGAACACGCTCTTCTCCGGCGACCACATCATGGGTTGGTCGACCAGCGTGATCAGCCCGCCGGATGGGCATATGGGCGATTATCTGCGCGAGCTCGCCCGGGTGCGAGACCGCGGGTTCGACATCCTCTGGCCGACCCACGGTCCCGCGATCGCCAACCCGCGTCCCTTCATCCAGGCCTATATCGATCATCGCCTTGACCGCGAAACCCAGATTCTCGAGCAGATCCGCTGCGGCCGCACCGCCGTGCGCGGCATTGTCGAGGCGATGTATGCCGATATCGACAAGCGGCTGCACCCGGCCGCCGCACATTCCGTGCTCGCCCACCTGATCCATCTGGTGGAAACCGGCCAGGTGACCTGTAACGGCACGCCCGGTCTGGAAACTGACTATGCGCTGGGTGAAACCGTCCTAAGCGGGTGACATTGCCCCCAGAAAATCCCGGACCCGCCGCGCGTTGCGCCCGAGATCGTGGATGCCGGGATTGCGGGCCAGGGAGCGGATATCCACCAGGCTGCCACCCTCGCCATCCTCGCGGACCCGCACCACGATGTCGTCGCGCAGGCCGAACCAGACGCTTTCGGCGCCCGCCTCGAACATGGCGGCACTCTCCGACGCGGTACCGACGCGCCAGCGCTCTTCATGGGCATAGTCGAGCGCCCGGCGAAAGACGGTATCCGGCGCCAAGGGGACGCGCGCCGTGACCAGGCCCGGATAGGCGGCGGCCTGGACCTCGGCGAGGGGCCGGCCATCCGGCGCTCGTTTCGCGGCATAGTCCAGCGTGGCGTCCGCCCGCGACCGCCGGGCCTGGAAGGATGGCGTGAAATGTGGCGGGTCGTCCGGATCCGTCGTGATGTCGAGCAGGAGCGGCGTCGTGGCCCGGGCCCGATCAACATGCCAGTCCCAGCTCAGCCCGGTCGCGGCGACCACCAGGGCCAAGACCGGCGATGTCACGACGCCGACAGCCTCGCGCCCGAGGATGCGGTAGACCAGCATCAATACGGCGCCGAGGAGACCGGCAACGAGGCAGGCGAGCAGGAGTTTGTAGCCGGCCGAATGCGTCATCCAGTCCAGACCGAAAGCGACCGTCCAGAACTCCCACTTCGTTCCCAGAGCCGCCACGAGGAACCAGACCGGTACCGTGACAGCGAGCAACGCGCAGATCCAGCCCAGCGGGAGAATGATCGCCCGCAGCACCCCCAGCAGTCTGTCCATGAAAATGCCCCCGCTCGGCTCTTTCGATATCAAGGATACAACCGGTGTACGGTCCAAGGCGAGGCCAAATCCCGTCGCAAAAACGACATTCTGTCGTGCAGGCGGAAAGGCCTGTCGCGCCAGAACTCGATCGAAAGCGGTTTCACGCGATAGCCCGACCAGTGCGGCGGCCGGGGAACCTCACCCAGCCCGAAACGGGCCGCTTCGCGCGCCACGGCCTTTTCAAGGGCAAAACGGCTTTCCAGTTCGCGCGACTGTTTCGAAGCCCAGGCCCCGATCCGGCTGTCCCGGGCGCGCGAGGCAAAATAGGCATCGGCTTCCTCGGCCGGTACCGGCTCTACCGGCCCGCGCACCCGCACCTGGCGGCGCAGGGACTTCCAGTGAAAACACAGCGCCGCCTGGGCGTTCTCGGCGAGCTGGCAGCCCTTGGCACTCTCCAGATTGGTATAGAAGACGAACCCGTACGCATCGACATCTTTCAAGAGCACCATGCGCACATCGGGAAGCCCGTCTTCGTCCGCCGTCGCCAGCGCCATCGCATTGGCGTCATTGGGTTCCTTGCGCTTGGCATCTTCCAGCCACTCGCCAAAGAGCGAGAAAGGATCCTCGCGGCCGAAGATTTCCGCGGCATTGTCCTCGGCGGTGCGCGCATAGTCCGCTTCGCCCGGCGAGGGCGGGATCAGGTCTTTCCTGGGCATGGGCGTTCCTCCACCGGGGGGTCTGGAGCCTAGTTAAACTCCGGATGCAGCGCGTCAACCTTTCGGGAATCTTCTTGCGCTAATAAACCCCTATGACATCGCGCGTTACGAGTATCCGGGAAGCTTATTCTGCGCTCGGCCTGATGCCGGGCGACGGTCCCGGCGCGGCCAAGTCGGCCTTCCGCGCACTTGTGAAGATGCTTCACCCCGATATCGCGCCGCCCACGCCGGCGACACTCGCCCGCCTGGCCGACATCGTAGCGGCGATGGAATTGATCAAGGCCGCCGGCCCGGCCTGTCTGGAAATCGAGATCGACAGTACCAGCGCCGCTACGGGCCTGACGCGCACCCTGCGTTCGGGCGAGAGGCCCATACTGGTACGCATCCCGGCCGGGATCCGTGACGGTGAACAGATCGCCGCTGTAGGCGAGCCGGACATTCTCGTCACCATCCGTGTGCATGCCCGTTCAGCGCCACAGACCGAGCCGGACTCCGTCCTGGCCGAAAGCGCGGATCTGGACGCTTTCATCCACGAATATTCACGCCCCTCGGCCCATGCCCGCCTGGCGCGCTGGATCCGCAAAGCGCAGTCGGCCGCTTAACGGCAGCGAAAACCGCGTCTAGTCTGCTGGAAAAGCGCGGATCGATCATGTCTCACAACTCCTTCGGACACCTTTTCCGGGTCACCACCTGGGGCGAAAGTCATGGACCGGCCATCGGCGCCGTCGTCGACGGCTGTCCGGCCGGCATCCCGCTGACCGAGGCCGATCTCCAGCCCTGGCTGGACAAGCGCCGCCCCGGCACCAGCCGGCACGTCACGCCGCGCCAGGAACCCGATCGCGTGCGCATCCTCTCCGGCACATTCGAGGACGACCGCACCGGCGGGCCTGTCACAACGGGCACACCGATCTCGCTGGTGATCGAAAATGTCGACGCCCGGTCCCGGGACTACAGCGATATCCGGGACAAGTGGCGGCCGGGCCATGCGGATTATACCTACGACATGAAATACGGTGTGCGCGATTACCGCGGCGGCGGCCGGTCCTCGGCGCGCGAAACGGCAATGCGCGTGGCCGCCGGCGGCATAGCCCGAAAGGTCCTCGGCGAGGGTATCACCATCCGTGCCGCCCTCGTCCAGGTCGGCGAGCGCAGGATCGACCGCGGGCGCTGGGATTGGAGCCAGGTCGCAGAGAATGCCTTTTTCTGCCCGGATGCCGGGACCGCCGCACTGTGGGAGGCGGATATGGACGCCCTGCGCAAGGACGGATCCTCCACCGGCGCGGTGGTGGAAGTCGTCGTCTCCGGCGTGCCGGCCGGCTGGGGCGCCCCCGTCTACGGCAAGCTCGACAGCGATCTGGCCATGGCGATGATGACCATCAATGCCGTCAAGGGCGTCGAGATCGGTGCCGGCTTCCAGAGCGCAGCCCTGCGCGGCGAGGATGCCGCCGACGAAATGCGCATGGGCGAAGACGCACCCCGGTTCCTGAGCAATCACAATGGCGGAGTTCTCGGCGGCATTTCGACGGGCCAGGACCTGGTGATTCGCTTTGCTGTGAAACCGACCTCCTCCATCCGCATCGAACGGCAGACGCTGGACCGGGATTTCGAGGAAACCGTCATCTCCACGAAAGGCCGGCATGATCCCTGTGTGGGCATTCGGGCCGTTCCGGTTGGCGAGGCCATGGCAGCCCTGGTGCTGGCCGATCACAAACTGCGCCATGCGGGGCAATCGGCCTTCTAGATCACGGCCTTCGGACAGAGATGAAGCAATCGTTCATGCTGGGCTCATCGACCGTCGCCTAACCTTGGGGCAATCTGGCCGGACCGAAACCGGCGAAGACCCCGGAGGCGTGTCCGATGGCACCACGCAAATTCCGCCTGCTCGGCGCCGCCATGGCAGCCCTGCTTCTCATTCCTGCCGCGCTGGACGCCGCACCGGCCGAAGCCCAGCGCTTCGAACGCGGCGAGCGGGGAGATCGCGATGCGCAGCCCGATCGCGGCCCGCGCCGCGAAGCCGCTCGGCGCGGGGACCGTGGCGCCCGTCCGGACCGCGGTCCGCGTCGCGCCTCCTCCGACCGGGGACCGCGCCGGGAAGCTGCCAATCGGGGCGGCCGGACCGAACCGCGTCATGTCCGGCCTCAGCCGGACCGCCGCGATGTCATGCGCGATCCCGGCAATAATCCGCGCGATCACCTGCGCGACCAGCCCCGGCCCCGCCGGGACTTCCGGTCGGACCGGCCCGTACGCCGGCCCGTCCAGGACAGTGCCCCTACCCGCGCACCGCGGCCGGCCGTGATCCGGGAGACGAACCGCGGAGGCAGTATCCGGGACCGCCATGACCGGCGCGACGATGTGCGCGACCGCCGGGACAGGCGCGATGGCCGCTGGGATCGGGATCGCCGGAGCGGCCGCGACAACCGCTTTGATCGCGACCGGCGGGACCGTCACGGCCGGTGGGATCGTGATCGCCGGGATGGCCGTTGGGACCGCGACCGGCGCGACAGACGTTGGGATCGCGACCGCCGCGACCGGCGCTGGGATCGCCGCCCGGGCCGACACCCGGGCGCCCACCACGACCGCCGCCGCTGGGAATATGCCCAGCGCCGCCGCGACTTCTACCGCGACCGGGCTCGCCGACAGGCCCAGCTGCGCTGGCTCCGCCACATGAACCACGGCTGGTCCAGTTCGCGCTATTATGGCCACTGGGGCCCTTCGAGCCGCTGGCGTTATCACCGCACCTATTACAATCACGGCTATGACCGCCGCCGCTTCGCTTATTATGACGGCCTGTGCCGCTATGAGGGCAATGGCGACGCCGCGATCGTCGGTGCGCTGCTCGGCGCCCTGATCGGCGGCGCCGCGGCGGGTGACGACAGTGTGGGCGCCGGCATCCTGGTGGGCGCGGGCTTCGGCGCGGTTCTGGGGTCCAGCCTCAACCGGATCGACAGTTGCGACCGCGCGCAATACCACTACGCCATGAACTACGCCTTCGAGTACGGCCAACCCTATTACTGGGGCAATCCATACTCCGGTGTGCGCGGTGCGGTCGTCATCCGCGAAACCTATTATGTCGGCGGCCGGGAATGCCGCTGGGGCGACGCGGAAATCTACATGCCCGACGGCACGTACAATTACGACCGGGTGCGCATGTGCCGCGACGCCTACGGCGACTGGCAGGTGGCCCACCGCCAGTAATTGCGCGTCTTCCCTGACGACCTTGGGGGCCGGTGGCACTACCGGCCCCTTTCTTGCGAGATTGTCATCGGAGCGTTCATCCTGGGCTCATCGGCCGGGTGCGAGAGTACCTGCAACATCCGGGACATGCCGTGCCCGGCCGAACTGGAGGTAGACATGAAACTGCTGACCCCCGCCCTGCTTGCCGCCACGGCGCTGTCGGTTACCCTGCCGGCTGCTGCGCATGCCCAGGCTCACCGCGATTGCGAAACCGAACGCCAGAACCGCCAGATCGCGGGCGCCCTGATCGGCGGCGTGCTCGGTGCGGTCATCGGTAACGAGCTGGCCGACGATTCCAACAATAACCGCCACGGCCGTCCGGACCGCTGGGACCGCCGCGGGCGTTGGGACGACCGGGGCCGTCACGGCTACGGCCGTCATGGCCGCTGGGACCGCCGCTATCAGCATCGCGACCGCGGCAATGCGGAAGAAGTGGGCACGATCGCCGGCGCCGGCGTCGGCGCGCTGATCGGTGCGGGTATCGCCGGCGGTGAGGACTGCCGCGGCACACGCCACACCCGCCACGATCCATATGCCGGAAAGCCGGCCGGCCATTACGGAGACTCCCGCTACGAGGAGTCCTATTATGACGACAGCCACTATTCCGGCGGTTATGCCGGCGACACCTATTATGCACCGCAGGACTACGGCCAGGATTATGGGTCTTCCGCCGAATTACTGGGCGGCCCGGACGGCCGAACCGACACCCGCGTTTACACCGCGTCGTCATCCTATAGCACCCGGAACTGCCAGTGGATGAATGGCGGCGTTGACCGGATGTACATGTGCCAGGGTACGGACGGGATCTGGCGCCCGGCGGATACCTACGGCCGCTAGGCGAAACCGGAACCGGGGAACCGGGGAGATTTTCGGACGTTTCGGGTTTCTATGATTGGATTGTGCAGGTGGCGGCCATAAGGTACTCCCTGTTGCCGTCACCCCCCGCTATCGGACTATCTATGACCATCCGCACCGAGACGCCGGCCAACCCTTCCAGACCCGCCTTCACGTCGGCGACGGCCCGCGCACGATCGCCTTCACTCTTCACCAGCCCGCCCTTGCCGATCGAGGCCCTGCCTACTTCGAACTGGGGTTTGATCAGGGCGATCGCATCGCTCCTGTCCTCTACCAGGCGCAGTGCCGGCGGGAGCACCTTCAGGAGCGAAATGAAGCTGGCGTCACAGACCACCAGCGAAGGCGGTTCGGAAAACATCGATGCCGCCAATGACCGCGCATCGACCCCTTCCATCGAGACGACTCGGGTGTCGGCCTGAAGCCTCGGGTGCAACTGGCCGCGACCGACATCCACTGCGTAGACCTGCCGCGCCCCGCGTGACAACAGGACCTCGGTAAATCCACCCGTCGACGCGCCCACATCCAGACAGATCCGGCCGGCGGGATCGATCTCGAACGCCTCCAGCCCCGCGACCAGTTTCAATGCGGCCCGCGACACCCAGGGATGTGCAGCCTCTGCCGCAATCTGCGCGCCCTGGGCGATCTTCTGGGACGCCTTGGTAACCGGCACGCCGTCGGCCGAAACCTTGCCCGCCGCGATTGCCGCCTGGGCCTTGGCCCGGGTCTCGAAATACCCGTTTTCAACGAGATAGAGGTCGGCGCGCATGGCAGCGCCGCTAGCCCGCGCTGACGGCTGCCGTCAATTCTGCCGCCGCTGCATCCTGACCCATCGCCTCGAGTGCGGTGGCGGCGATGTGGCGGGCATTGAGGCCGGCTTCCTCGTACATGTTGTAGGGCGTGTCCTGGTCCTGGAAGATGTCCGGTAGTGTCATGGTGCGGATTTTCAGGCCGCGGTCGAGCGCGCCCTTTTCCGCCAGGAATTGCAGAACGAAGGCCCCGAACCCGCCGCGCGCACCCTCTTCCACCGTAACCACGACCTCATGCTCGCGCGCCAGGCGCAGGACGAGATCCTCGTCCAGCGGCTTGACGAAACGGGCGTCGGCCAGCGTGGTGGAAAAGCCCTTGGCCGCCAGCATGTCGGCCGCCTTACCGGCCTCGTGCAGGCGTGTGCCGAGGCTCAGGATCGCGATGCGCGACCCCTCCCGCAGGATGCGACCCTTGCCGATCTCCAGCGGTTCGACGATCTCCGGCAGCTCCATGCCGGCCCCGGCACCGCGCGGGTAGCGGAAGGCGGAGGGGCGGTCATCGATCCGGACCGATGTGGCGACCATGCGCGAAAGTTCGAGCTCGTCCGCTGCGGCCATCAGTACCATGCCGGGCAGTTGACCCAGATAGCCGATGTCGAACGAGCCGGCATGTGTGCATCCGTCCGCGCCCACAAGGCCCGCCCGGTCGATCGCGAAGCGCACAGGCAGGCCCTGGATTGCCACATCGTGGACGACCTGGTCGTAACCGCGCTGGAGAAAGGTGGAATAGATGGCTGCAAAGGGCTTCATCCCGTCGGCGGCGAGACCGGCCGCGAACGTCACGGCATGCTGTTCGGCGATCCCCACGTCGAACATGCGTTCGGGGAAGCGCTCGCCGAACAGGTCCATACCGGTGCCGCCGGGCATGGCGGCGGTGATGCCGACAATGCGCTCGTCCCGTTCCGCTTCGCGGATCAGCTGCCGGGCGAAAACCTTGGTGTAGGAGGGCGGACCGCCCTTGGATTTCTGCTGCTCGCCGGTGACGACGTTGAACTTGGCCACGCCATGATACTTGTCGTCGGCCGCCTCGGCCGGGGCATAGCCCTTGCCCTTCTGGGTCACGACATGGATCAGCACCGGCCCGCTGTCGCCGTCGCGCACATTGCGCAGGACCGGGACCAGCTGGTCGAGATCATGGCCGTCGATGGGGCCGACATAGCGAAAGCCCATCTCCTCGAACAGCGTGCCGCCCATGGCCATGCCGCGCATGTATTCCTCGGCCCGGCGCGCGGCTTCCTCGACGCCCATGGCCTTGGCCACGCCCTTGCCCAGTTTACGGATATTGCGATAGCTCTGGCTGGAGACCAGCCGCGCGAAATAATGGCTCATCGCCCCCACGGGCGGCGCGATCGACATGTCGTTGTCATTCAGGATAACGATCAGGCGGCCGCCGATATGGCCGGCATTGTTCATCGCCTCATAGGCCATGCCGGCCGACATTGAGCCATCGCCGATCACGGCGATGACATTGCGATCCTCCTGCTTGAGATCGCGCCCGACGGCAAAGCCAAGGGCCGCAGAGATCGAGGTTGAGGCGTGAGCCGCACCGAACGGATCGTATTCGCTCTCGGCGCGCTTGGTGAAACCGCTGAGGCCGCCGCCCTGGCGCAGGGTGCGGATACGGTCGCGCCGGCCGGTGAGGATCTTGTGCGGATAGCACTGGTGACCGACATCCCAGACCAGTGTGTCCCGCGGGGTTTCGAAGACGTGGTGCAGCGCGGTCGTCAGCTCGACCACACCCAGGCCGGCTCCCAGATGCCCACCCGTTACCGAAACGGCATCAATCGTTTCCGCGCGCAATTCGTCAGCCACTTGCCGGAGCTCTTTCAGGCTCAGGGAGCGAAGGTCTGACGGTTCGCGGATCCGGTCGAGAGTCGGGGTGGTTAGCGCCATTAAGGTCCCGCCTTTCACGAGCGCCGGGCGACGATGAAGTCGACGGCCTCTTTCAAAACATCTGCCCGGGCGCCGAAAGGTTCAAGGTGATCCTTGGCTTGCGCGGCCAAATGCCGCGAACGCTCCTGCGCGCCTTCAACGCCCAAAATGGTAACAAAGGTGGCTTTTCCTTGACCGGCATCCTTGCCGGCCGCCTTGCCCATTTCATCCTGGTCGCCCGTGGCGTCCAGCAAGTCGTCCGTGATCTGATAAGCCAAGCCGAGATCGTGCGCAAACCCCTCAAGCGCCCGGCGAACATGATCCTCCACCTCCTTCAGGATGGTGGAAATCTCGACCGCATAGCTGATCAGGGCACCGGTCTTCATGCGATGCATGCGCGTGACCACGGAAATGTCGAACCGCTCGGTCTCCGCACGGATATCGATCATCTGGCCGCCCACCATGCCATAGGGACCCGACGCCCGCGACAGCCGCTCGACCAGGCGCGAGCGCACACTGCCGCGCTGATGCGTGTCGGGGTGGGCGAGGATTTCGTAGGCCACGGACTGCAGCGCGTCGCCCGCCAGAACGGCGGTCGCCTCGTCATATGCCCTGTGCACGGTCGGCCGACCGCGGCGCATGTCGTCGTCGTCCATGCAGGGCAGATCGTCATGGATCAGCGAATAGGCATGGATACATTCCAGCGCACAGGCCGCGCGCAGCACACCCCGCTCATCCGCGCCGACAAGCTTGCCCGCCTCGACGGCGAGGAAGGGCCGCAGCCGCTTGCCCGGCCCCAGCGCAGCATAGCGCATGGCCGAATTGAGATGGGCCTCCGGCCCCTCCGCACGAGGCAGAAGGGCGTCGAGCGCGACGGTGACCCGGTCGGCGGCTTCGTTGAGGCGCTGTTCGAAACTGTCCATGAGCCCGCCTAGTGCATCCGGGAACCGTTGGGAACCTTTTGGTCGGGTCCCAGGAGAATGATGGCGCCGCCGGCATCCGAGGCGCCAAGGACGAGTATTTCCGATCTGATCGGTCCGATCTGGCGCGGCGGGAAATTCACCACGGCCAGCACCTGGCGCCCGACCAGTTCCTCCGGCGTATAATGCTCGGTGATCTGGGCCGAACTTTTCTTTTCGCCCAGCTCCCCCATGTCGACCCACAGCTTGATCGCTGGCTTGCGGGCTTCGGGAAAGGGCTCGGCCCGCGTCACCGTGCCGACGCGGATATCGAGTTTCAGGAAGTCTTCGATCGTGGCCTGCGGAGCGGGCGCCTTTTCCTCGGCCATCGTTCAGTCCAGCCCGGCCGGTTCGACGGCCGGTTCGCCATTCTCGCCCCGCACGATCTTCTCGACCTTCAACTCGGCATTCTTCAGTTTGGCATCGCAATGAGCGCGCAGGGCGGCGCCACGCTCGTAGATTTCAATCGAGCGTTCGAGCTCGACCTCGCCCGATTCGAGCTGCTGCACGATGCGTTCAAGCTCGGCGAGCGCCTGTTCGAAACTCAAGGAATCGATGTCGGTATTGGGCGTTTCGGACATAGCTTCCCCTCCTCGCGGGACGGCAGCATAGAAAGCGGTTCAATGTGCGGCAATGCCGCGAATGCGGGTCTCAACGTGGCCGGTATTCATAGCGCCGCCAAGACCAGTAGGAGTCGCCGCCATCGCGCGCGCAAACCCAGCCCGAGCCGTGCAAATGCGGCCGCATCATGCGGTTGAACCAGCCATGGGCGCATAACACAACCGGGCCCGCTGCAGCCGCCTCGATCAATTGCGATGCCGCCGATGCGGCACGCACCTCGGCGGCAATCCGGCTCTCGCGTCCGCGCGACCAGCCCAGCCACCAGGAGCAGCGCGCAAACACGCCCCAGGTCTTGGCCATAAAGCGTCCCGGCAGTGGCGGCGGCGGCAGTTCAGCTTCCACGAAAACCGGGTCGATCTCCAGCTTCCGGCCCGGCGCAACGGCCTCGGCCGTCTCCACCGCCCGGCGCAGGGTGGATGCAAACACGGTGCGGGCCTCGCGCGCCGCCTCGACCAGCGCCGAAGGCGGCGACTGTCCGGCAGTGAGGCCGGCCGGCTGGTACTGATTATCCCACCAGTCTTCGTAACCGCGCCAATCCAGCCACGCCTCGCGATTGGCATCCGGACGGCCGTGACGGGCAATCGTGATACTGCCGGGCTGCGTCATGGTCAGTTCGCTGGATGTCTGGTTCATTCGGGGATCGCGCGGGGAGGAACGGATCAGCCGGTGCGCCCCGTCGCCACCCGCCAACACTCGGTACGTCAGGCCCGGGAGAGCGCGCGAACGAAGGCCGCAGCGGAACGCCCCATGGCCGGGCAGTCGTATCCGCCCTCCAGCACGGAGACAAGCCGGGAGAACGCAAATTCGGCGGCAATGCCAGCCAGTTGCGATGCTGCCCAGTCATAATCGTCCTCCGTCAGGCCCATGCCGCCCAGAGGATCGGCGGCATGCGCATCGAATCCGGCCGAGACCAGGACCAGCGCCGGCTGCGCCTTGCGCAGGGCCGGAACGACCTCGCTGGAGAAGGCCTGCCGCCAGGCCTTGCTGTCTGTGCCTTCAGGCAGCGGCACATTGACCACATTGCCGTTCAGACCGGTTTCGCCGCGGTTTCCCGTGCCCGGATAGAGCGGCGACTGGTGAAGGGAACAGAACAGGACGCGCTCGTCGCGCTCGGCCAGGCATTGGGTGCCGTTTCCGTGATGCACATCGATATCGACAATGGCGACGCGCGACAGCCCGTGCACGTCGAGGGCGTGCCGGGCCGCGAGGGCGACCTGATTGAACAGGCAAAAGCCCATCGCACGGTCCGGTTCGGCATGATGGCCCGGCGGCCGGGCCAGGACAAAATAGGAACCGCTGCCGGTCTCCACGGCACTATCCACGGCCAGCAGCGCCCCGCCGACAGCCGCGAGGGCGGCGCGGGCACTGAGACTGCAGACCTGGGTGTCTTCGGCAAGGGAGACCCATCCGTCTACACCCGCGTCCGCACAGGCCGACAGGACGCGATCGACATGCTCGACGGAATGAAACCGGGCGAGCGCCTCGACCGGTGCCTGTTGTGCGGTCTCCCATTGCACACCGGGCAGCGCACCGAGGGCGTCCCGGACCGCCGTGTAACGGCCGGCATGCTCGGGATGACCTTCGGGGACGACGTGATCAAGGCTGGCGGGACTGTCGACAATCGTGGCTCTCATGCCACCAGTTTCGCGCGACACGGCCCGCTTGCCCAGCCCGTTTCGGGAGAAATTCAGGCGCTCAGCCGAGCCACCTCCGCGCCGTTCCGCCGCGCGGGCAGCAAGACAACGTCTTCCATGAACTGGGAATAGTCACAGAAGATTTCCTCGCCGGGCTGGATGTCCCTCACCGCTACGCCGCTGCCATCACCCGCGGAAAAGTCCAGATTGGGATCGGACGAATGATTGAGAAAACGCGCATGATCACCGTCCAGCAGGTAGGCGTTCAGGCTGCGGTCAAAATAGGCATAGCGCTGGATATACTGCCGGTAGACTTGCGGGCGATCGGCGATCTGCGCCTCGGTCAGTATCAGATCGACGGCCGGGTCCAGGATCCAGACCAGCGTTCCCCGGGAGATGAATTCTGCAGCAAAAACACCCAGTCCTTCGACCGGGCTGGGCATAAGATAGGTTTCGACCAAAAGCATAGGTCAGACACTCCGGCCGGCCGCGTCGACGGCCAGCGAGATTCATGCAGCCGGGGTCCGGCCGCAGAGTGCGACGCTCCAACGCCCATATTGGCGAATTTTCACGATTTGCAAGAAGGATTTTTGACCCGCCCGGGACGGGACGCCATGCCTAGAAGACGTCCGGCGACACCCCGCGCATCCAGGCAATGGCAAAGGCTACAGCCAGACACGCAACTATGACGACACTTAGCCACCCGGAACCCGATCTCGTCCGCATCCTGCACCCCTCCTCCCGTTCGCGCGACACGCGAAGGTTAGCGGTGAATCGGATTCAATATGTGACAGCAATCACGCTGTCGGCGGAGATGTTTCGTCTCAATGGCCCAGCGTGACATTCATGATCTTCACGCCCGGCGGCGCGGGCACATCGTCGGGCACGAAGAAATCGGGCAACAGCTCGACATTCGGGTCGTAGCTGTACTGGTCGAGATCACGTTCGCCCTCTTCCCAGAGGAAGGTATCGTCTATGAGAAAATTGCCGGTGAAATCGGAAGCAGGCTTCAGGAGAACCCGGTAGGCTGTGTCCGCCAGGATTTCCGGCTTGCGGCAATTCTTCATCGCTTCGTCATTGGCCAGAACGTTGGAGATCGCGGCGGTCGCCACGGCGGTACGCGGCCAGATCGCGTTGGCGGCGATCTTGCCGCTGAACTCTTCGCCCCAGCCCAGAATGCACAGACTCATCTGGTATTTGGCGCTGGTATAGGCGACGTGCGGGCCGAACCACATGCCTCGCATGTCGAGCGGCGGAGCCAGCGCCATGATGTGAGGATTTTCAGCCTTCATCAGGTGAGGCAGGCATTTCTGGGTGGTCAGGAAGGTGCCGCGGCCATTGACGGCGTGCATCAGATCGTAGCGTTTCATCGGCACGTCGAGGGTGCCGCGCGGATAGATCGCCGACGCATTGTTGATTACGGCATCGATACCGCCGAAGCGGTCTACTGCGGCTTCGACCGCCGCCTCCACAGCCGCTTCGTCACGAATATCGCATTTGACCGCCAGCGCCTGACCGCCGGCCTTCTCGATCGCCTGGGCCGCGGTATGGATCGTGCCCTCTAGACGCGGGTCGGGCTGATCGGACTTGGCAGCGATAACGATGTTCGCGCCGTCGCGGGCACAGCGCTCGCCGATCGCCAGGCCGATACCGCGGCTGGCGCCGGTGATGAAAATCGTCTTGCCCTTGAGGCTCATGGTCCTCTCCCCTGGCTTTGCTTCGGGGAGAGGTTAGAGCGAGGTCAGAGCCCGCGCCAGACCCGGCCGCGGGGACAATACAGCCCGTCTTCGCGGCGGCAGCGTTCCAGGGTGAACAGCACGGTCTCTGCCCGGCCGACCACGTTCTCCAGCGGCACAAGGCCCGGACCGCTCGGCGCGCGGCTGTCGTTGGAGGCATCGCGATTGTCGCCCATCACGAACACCGTCCCCGGCCGCACCGTCACCGGTCCGTAATTGTCCAGCGGCGCATTGTCGCGCTGTTCGTAGATGGAATGCTCACGGTCACCCGGCAGGACTTCAGTGTAATGCGTCGTGGTGACGACCTGCTGGGAGGGGTGTTCGCGATAGGAACGCACCTCTTCGAACATGCGCGGCACCGCTTCGCCATTGAGATAAAGTCTGCCCTCGCGCACCTCGATCACGTCGCCTTCGATACCGATCACGCGCTTGATGAGATTGCGCGGCGGGCTCTGGCGCTCGTCGCGGAACACAACGACATCGCCGCGGCGCGGATTATGCCAGGCGATCCGTCCGTCCCAGTTGTCGGGCAGAAGATAGCCTATCCCCAGCGGCAGCGAATGCACGGAGTAGCCATAGGCCCATTTAGACACCAGAACCCGGTCGCCGACTTCCAGCGATGGCTGCATGCTTTCGGAAGGAATGTGGAACGCCGCGAAACCGAAGGTGACCAGGCCCAGCCAGACCGCCGCAACGCCGGCAACGAAACGCACGGTTTCCATGATCTCGTCGGCGGCACGGCCGGCGAGACGTTTCATCAGGGGACTCATTTCAGTTTTACCGCCGTTCCATAGGCCAGGATTTCCGCTGCGCCTTCCATCACCGCCGACGTCGACAGGCGCACCGTGACGATGGCGTCGGCACCGAGTTCCTCGGCATGCCTGCACATCCTGTCCAGTGCGGTTTCGCGGGCTTCGGACAGAAGGTCGGTATATTCGGGCACTTCCCCACCAACCAGATTACGCAGGCCGGCGATGAAATCGCGGCCGAAAAAGCGTGCCCGTACGACGTTGCCACGCGCTATGCCGACCGGCCGGTCGATCTCGCGGCCCGGCACGGTATCGGCCATGGTTACAATCAAGCTCATTCGTCCTCCCCGTCCGCGAAGCGCACGCGATGATCGCGCGCCCGCAGAAACATGATCGCCATGCCCAGCGCCGGTGCCCCTGTGACCGGCAGCCAGAGCAGACTCACCGGGTAGGGCATGTGCCAGCCGGCGAACAATCCCAGCATCACCAGCACCAGGTAGGCTGCCAGTCCGCACAACAGAAGCGCCGGGCCGAGATGATCCATTACTCTGCCTAACGGCACCTGAACGGCTCCTGTCTCAACTCACTTTCAACCCCGAATACGTCGAAACCCGCCCGCAACCAAGGCTGCGGCCGCATCATGACAGCATTTTCAGCAAGGCGTGACATCCCCGCCGCACATGGGACGGCGCCGCGTGCGGTCCCGCTCCACTGGTCCCCGTTTTGCCATTTTCGGCAGGCACAAACACCATCACCATGAGCGACACGATTTACGAACCCGAGGGCACGCCCGCCGCCGACCGCGATGACAAGCTGATGGCCGGGCTCAACTATGTTCTTTTTCTTATCGGCAACATCATCGGCGTCTCCAGCCTGGTTGCCGTGATCATCGCCTACGCAAGGCGCGATGCCGCACCGCACTGGCTGCAGTCGCACTACACCTATCAGATCAAGAGCTTCTGGGCCGCACTGGTTGGCCTGGTGGCGTGCACACTGATGGTCTTTACCGTCATCCTGTCACCGTTCGGGCTGATCGGCTTTGCACTGATCTGGGTGTGGATGCTGGTCCGCTCCATCGTCGGCCTCGTGCGCCTGCTCGACAACCGCGGCCACCCGGACCCGCACGGGATGTGGGTGTAGGCCCCGGCTTCTAGAATCCCACCTCATCGATCATGTCCGCACCAATTGTGACATCGTCGACGCGCGAGGGGGCCAGCGTCATGACAGCTTCGGCGTAGAAATTCGCCAGGGCGATGCGCTGGGTCGCGAAGGCAGGATCGCCTATATTTTCCTTCTGCCGACGCCGCGCGGCCACCGCGCCGACACACAACAGCCATCCGCCCACGACTTCGCCGGCCAGGGTCAGAAACGGCGTTGCGCCGGCCAGCCGGTCCTTCATGTCGGCATCCTCGAGCCAGTCGACGGCTTCGCGGAGAGATTCCAAGGCATCCTGCAACCGCTCGCCCATCAGCGGCAGGTCGGGATGGGACGAGGTGTTGCAAGCCTCAATCGTCTGTTCGATGTCGGCGAAGAGCTCGTCGAACGCGGCGCCGCCATCCATGTTCAGCTTGCGGCCGACCAGATCAATCGCCTGGATTGCATTGGTGCCTTCATAGATCGGGGTGATGCGCGCGTCCCGCAGATGCTGGGCCGCGCCGGTCTCCTCGATATAGCCCATACCGCCATGCACCTGCAGCCCCATTGAGGCGACCTCGACGCCGATATCGGTCGACCAGGCCTTGGCAACAGGCGTGAGCAGGTCCTCGCGCCGCCTGGCCGCTGCCCGCTCCTCGCCGTCCTCGGCATAGCGCGCCATGTCGGCCGCCACGGCACAGGACACGCAGATCGCCCGCGATGCGGCGATCTTCGCACGCATGATCGACAGCGTCCGCTTGATGTCGGGATGGTGGATGATGGCGTGCGGCGCCGGTCCATCGGCATCGACGGCTCGCCCCTGCCTACGCTCCTGCGCATAGGCCAGCGCCTGCTGATAGGCACGCTCGGCGATACCCACGCCCTGAACGCCCACATTCAGCCGCGCAGAATTCATCATCGTGAACATGCAGCGCATGCCGGCGTTTTCCTCGCCGATCAGCCAGCCGGTAGCGCCGGAGTATTCCATCGTGCAGGTCGGCGAACCGTGGATGCCCAGCTTCTCCTCCAGCCCGATGGCACGCAGGTCGTTGCGCGAGCCGTCGGGAAGGATTTTCGGCACCAGGAAAAGCGAGATGCCCTTGGTACCCTCCGGAGAGCCCGGCGTACGCGCGAGAACGAGATGGACGATATTCTCCGCGCAATCGTGCTCGCCCCAGGTAATGAATATCTTCTGGCCGGAGATCGACCAGGATCCGTCGCCGTTCGGCTCGGCCCTGGTGCGCAGCGCGCCGACATCGGACCCGGCCTGCGGCTCGGTGAGGTTCATCGTCGCCGACCATTCGCCGGTCAGAAGCTTCGAGAGATAGCGCTGTCTCTGCTCGTCGGTGCCATGCTCGATCAGGGCTTCGATACCGCCATAGGTCAGCATCGGCCCCAGACCGAAAGAGAGATTGGCACCCTGGATCATTTCCAGAACCGCCACGCCCAGCGCCCGAGGCAGGCCCATCCCGCCAAGGTCGGCCGGGAATTGCAGCCCTTGCCAGCCACCCTCGACGAATTTGGCATAGGCCTCCCTGAAGCCAGCCGGCGTGGTGACGTCTTCGCCATTGAGCTTGCAGTGCTCGGCATCGCCCACCCGATTCAGCGGGGCAAGGACATTCTCGGCCAGCTTGGCCGCCTCCTCGAGGATCGCCGCGGTGAGATCGGAAGTGAAGTCGGGAAACGCACCGGTCGCCTTGAGGCCTTCCACGGCCGCGACCTCTTCCAGGGTGAAACGCAACTCGTCCACGGGTGCGCGATATGTCATGCCCGACCTCCGATTTTGGTTTTCTGGCGGCGAACATAACCTGCCCGGCCGGCGATGCGAATCCGGAAACAGTGTTTTGTCCATCACGCGCAAGGCTGAGACTTTCCGGACGCGCCGGATCGCGCCATATGAGGGCGATGATGTACGACCGCCTGATACCGCTGCTGGCACTTTTCGCAGCGTCCTGCGCCACGCCCACGACGGATCCCCGGCATCTGCCCGCAGGCGAATGGCAGCTGGACCCGGCCCATGCCAGTGTGATCTGGCAAGTCCGACACATGGGGCTGAGCTGGTATACGGGCCGTTTCGATACCGTCGATGCGCGTCTGGATTTCGACCCCGCCCGGCCCGAAGCCTCGCGCCTGACGGTGCATATCGACCCGGCGTCGATCTCCACCGGCGATCCTGGCTTCGACCGCCAACTGGCGCAGGACTGGTTTCATGCCGGCCGGCATCCGCAGATCCGTTTCGTCAGCGAGCGTGTGGACACTACAGGCGAAAACCGCGGCCGTGTCGAAGGCCTGCTTTTCCTCAACGGGCACAGGGCGCCCCTCGTCCTGGAGGTCGAGTTTAATGGCGGCCTCGACAACGTGTTGACGGGGCGGGACACGATCGGCTTCAGCGCCACAGCGACCCTCGACCGGACAGATTTCGGTGTGGGCAATTTGCCGCAGACGGTTCTGGGGCATGAGGTCCGTGTCATAGTGGAAGCGGAATTCGTGAGAAGGGGAGCCCCCACATGACCGGGACATCACGTTACAGCGCCGTCGCCATCGCGCTGCACTGGATCATCGCCGCCCTGCTGATCGGTATGGTGTTTTTCGGCTGGTATATGGAAGATCTGCGCGACGCCGCCTTCGGCGGAGGCAATGTCTCCCTCGACCAGGTGCAGGAAGCCTACAATTTCCACAAGACGACCGGGCTTCTCGTCCTCGTCCTGTCCCTTCTCCGTCTCGGCTGGCGCCTCACTCACAAGACACCCGGCATGCCGGCCGGCATGAAGCCCTGGGAGACGCTGGCAGCACACACCGTGCATTGGGCCTTCTACGGGCTGATGATCGGCATGCCGATCATGGGCTGGATCTCGGCCTCCGCCTCGGAGCTGCCATCATTCCTGTTCAACAATCCCGACCTGCCCTTGCCCCGCCTTCCGGTACCGCAGGACGAGGAACTGCACGAGGTGACCGGTTCCATACACGGCGCAGGCGGCTGGCCCATTCTGGTGCTGTTCGGCCTCCATGTCGCTGCCGCCCTGAAGCATCAATTTGTCGACAAGGACGGGCTGCTCGCCCGGATGATCCCGATCCTGAAAGGATAGCCCGCATGTTGCGTTACGCGTTTTTCCTCGCCCCGGCCCTCATCGCCGCACCGGTAGTGGCCCAGGACTGGACGGTCGATCACGGCGCCAGCTCGGTCGGTTTCGAAACCACCGTGTCCGGCGGCTCCGTGAACGGCACTTTTTCGGACTGGTCGGCAGAGATCGTGCTGGACCCGGACAATCTGGAAGGCGCGCGTATCGACGCGCGCGTCATGACAGCAACAGGGTCGACGGGAAATACGCAGATGGACCAGACCATGCTGTCCAATTCGGGACTGAACCCTGTCGCACACGAGGCCGCGACCTTCCTGTCCGAGGATATACGCGCCACCGACAACGGTTACCAAGCCCACGGCACGCTGACTATCGCCGGCACGGCGCAGGACATTGTCCTGCCCTTCACACTCGACATCGCTGACGGCCGCGCCATCGCCGACAGCCGCTACACGCTCGCCCGCACCGATTATGGCGTCGGCTCGCCGAGCTGGGGCTCGGCCGCCGCAGAGGTAACGCTGATCCTGCATGTGGAGGCGAATGCGGCTCAGTAGGCTTGCGTGCCGGGGTGACGAAGCGCTAGCTCAGGCGTCATGAGTGCCCCGATCAAGCCCGCCACGTCCGAAAGCATCGAGGAAGCCGCCGCCATTCTGCGCGCAGGCGGCCTTGTCGCCATGCCGACCGAGACCGTTTACGGCCTCGCCGCCGATGCGTCGAACTCCGATGCAATCACCCGGCTCTACGAAGTGAAGGGCCGGCCACGCTTCAATCCGCTGATCGCCCATGTCACGGGACCGCGCATGGCCAGGACTGTGGCCGAATGGCCCGAACTGGGCAGCAAGCTGGCCGGCGCTTTCTGGCCCGGACCGCTGACCCTGGTCCTGCCGAAGAAGCCCGGTGCGGCCATTGCCGATATCGCCAATGCGGGGCTGGACAGCCTGGCCCTGCGCGCGCCGGCGCACCCCGCCGCACGCACGCTCCTGTCGGTGTTCGGCAGCCCGCTGGTCGCGCCGAGCGCCAACCTGTCCGGCACGATCAGCCCGACCACCGCCGCCCACGTTGCCGAAAGCCTCGGCGAGGCCGTCGATCTGATTCTCGATGGCGGCACCTGCACGATCGGCGTGGAATCCACCGTCATCGCGATTGACGAAGACAAGGCCGTCCTGTTCCGGCCCGGCGGCCTGGACCGGGCCCAGATTGAAGCGATCGCCGGCCCGCTCGGCACGCCTGACGAAGCGGCCGCACCGGCCAGCCCGGGGATGCTGAAAAGCCATTATGCGCCAAACGCGGCCATGCGGCTCAATGTGACCGAGAAGCAGCCGGGCGAACTACTGCTGGGTTTCGGGGATATCGGCGGAGACCTGAACCTGTCTGCCGAAGGTGATCTGGCGGAAGCTGCCAAACGCCTCTTCTCCGGCCTGCGTGAGCTCGATGCCCGCAAACCGGACCGCATAGCGGTTGCGCCAGTCCCGGAACAGGGTTTGGGTGAAGCCATCAATGACCGTTTGCAACGCGCCGCCGCACCGAAGGACTGAACCGACATGACCGCCGCCGTCACCCTGCCCGCCGATCTGATCGACCGCCTCAAGGCCGCTCTGGGCCCGAAGGGCTGGAGCGAGGACCCGCACGAAGTGGCACCGCACGTCGAGGACTGGCGCGGCCGGTACAAGGGCCAGACCCCGATCCTGCTCAAGCCGGGGACGACGGACGAGGTCGCAGCAGCCGTGAGATTGTGCGCCGAAGCGGGTGTGGCGATCACACCTCAGGGCGGCAACACCTCGCTGTGCGGGGCCGCGACACCGCAGGGCGAAGTGCTGATCACGCTGAAACGGATGACCGCTGTGCGCGAGGTCGATGCCGACAATGATTCGATGACCGTCGAGGCCGGCTGTGTTCTGGAAAACCTGCAAAGGACCGCAGAGGAGGCAAACCGGCTTTTCCCGCTCTCGCTGGGTTCGCAGGGCTCCGCGATGATCGGCGGGCTGATCTCCACCAATGCCGGAGGTGTGCACGTCTTGCGCTACGGCATGACACGGGAACTGGTTCTCGGTTTGGAAGCGGTGCTCCCTGACGGAACCATCTGGTCCGGCCTGACGGGACTGCGCAAGGACAATATGGGCTACGATCTCAAGCAATTGCTGATCGGCGCGGAAGGAACGCTGGGCATCATCACTGCCGCGACGCTGAAACTCTTTCCGCGGCCCGGCCGGACCGAAGTCGCCTTCATCGGCCTCAACTCAGCCGCCGATGCGGTAAAGTTCCTGGGCCTGGCCAAACAGGTCTCCGGCGGGGCTGTGACAGCCTTCGAGCTGATGCCGCGCATGGCGCTGGACATGGTGCTGGAGCACGTATCCGGCACCCGCGATCCGCTGGAAACGGCGCATGACTGGTATGTCGTCTGCGAGATGAGTTTCGGCCGGCCGGACGGCGCCCGCGAAACCATGGAAGCCGCACTGGAGCGGGGATTCGAGGCCGGTCTTGTACAGGATGCGGCCCTGGCGGAGAACGAGTCCCAGATCGAGGATTTCTGGCGCCTGCGCGAGACCATCGCCGAGGCCGAACGCGCACATGGCAAGGCGGTCAAGCACGATATCTCCATTCCGGTCTCCAAAATGCCCGCCTTCATCGCCGAGGCGGCGGAGACGGTCGAGGCCGAATTCGACAATGCTCTCGTCATCGCCTTCGGCCATGTCGGCGACGGCAATGTCCATTTCAACGTCGCCCCGCGCGACGCCGGGGGGCCCGATGTGCTCGCCCGGGCCGACGCGGTCTCGAAACGCGTCTACGACCTGGTTGACGGGTATGGCGGCTCGATCTCGGCGGAGCACGGGATCGGCATTCTCAAGCGCGAGGAACTGGCCGCGCGCAAGCCGGTCGATGTCGCCGTGATGCGGGCGATCAAGCGGGCCCTTGACCCGCAAGGCATCATGAATCCGCGGGTCTTGCTGGGCTGACGCGTTACCCGGCGACAGAACGCAGATACTCCCGGCCGAAATCCACTTTCAGCGCGGCCCATAGCGGCAGGTGGTCGGACATCTGATGGGTGCGCCAATAGGTGCGGTAGTAAAGCGACTTGTTGCCACGCGGCTCGCCACGGGACGTGATGTCGTAGGCTTCACCCATATCGGGAATGTAGAGCGTCTCGTCCGCTTCCCGGTAGACCACCTTGTAGAAGTCGAACGCACCCGCCGCGATGATCTGGTCGCGGGCGAGGTTGGGCGTCATGAACGCCATCTGATCGAAGAAACGCTCTTCCTTGCCGACATTGGTCACCTTCTGCAGGCCGGGCGGAATGGTGAAGCCGGCATCGGTCAGCGCCTGAAAAGTCACGTCGTCGGGTGCGAAGATATTGAAATCGCCCAGCAGGATCAGATTATTTGCCCAGGCATGATCCTCCCTGGCGCGGTCGGCCATGAAGTCGGCGATTTCGCGGATCTCACGTTCGCGCTTTGGATCGTCGGCCCGGCTCTCGCCATATACGATGTGGACCGTCGACAGCATGAATTTGAACCAGCCGGCCTGAAATCCCACTACATAGGGTGTGCGCGCCAGCTGTTGCGAGGGCGTATAGACCAGTTTGCGATTGCCGTCGCGCGTCTCGATGGGCGGGATGACCACCTCGCCTGCCAGGCCGCCGAAGCGGACCTTGCGGCTGTCATAGAGAAAGGCCATGCGCTCACTGTTGCCCTGCGTGCCGCCGGTCACGTCGGTGACCAGATAGTTCCACCAGCGCCCCAGCAGACCGCGCAACTTTTCCAGCGGCGCAGTGTCCAGTCGCACTTCCTGCAGTGCCACAAGGTCAAAGCGGGAAATGATCTCCGCGATATAGTGATAGGGCTCGATCCCGCGCAGGCCGTAGGCCCGACTGTCGAACTCGCGAATATTCCACGTCGCCAGCAACAGCGTGTCGTCCAGCGTCTTGGACGGAATTTCGGCATCCAGCTTGTCGCCAAGGCGCAGGAGCCGATCGGCGATCCGCCTTTGCACCGGATCGGCCGCCTCCAGATCGTAGAAGAACGACATCATCCCCTCCCGGCTGTCGCGCACTGAAGTGTACAACCGAAACGGGAATGGAACCACTGGCATCGCGTCACTGCGCGCCTTATCTTGTCGCCGAAAGGAGATTCCCACGATGCTCGTCCTGCTCTCCCCGGCCAAAGCCATGAATTTCGATCCGATCGAGCGCGATTTGCCCGCGACCACGCCGGCATTGATCGACGACACGCGGGTCCTGTCGAAGACGACGCGGCAGCTGACTATCTCCAAGATCAAGACGATGATGGGGATCAGCGACGATCTGGCGAAACTCAATCGCGAGCGCTTCCAGGCGTTTGACGCGGAAATACCGGGCGAGAAACAGGCTGCCTTCGCTTTCAATGGCGAGGTCTACCGCGGGCTGGATGCTGCCACGCTGAGTGACGAGGACTTGGCTTGGGCGCAGGATCGCCTGCGCCACCTATCCGGCATGTACGGTGTGCTGCGCCCGCTGGATGCGATCCACCCCTACCGGCTGGAAATGGGCCGCAAGCTGCACACCCGCCGCGGAGAAAATCTCTACGATTTCTGGGGCGACCGGATCGCGAAGGAACTCAACCGCCTGCAGGAGGGCGAGCGCGATCCGGTCGTGCTCAACCTGGCCTCCAACGAGTATTTCAAGTCGGTCGATCGCAGGAAGCTCAAGGCTCGCGTGGTCACGGCGAACTTCAAGGAAGAAAAGGACGGCCAGCTGCGCACGCTCATGGTCTTCGCCAAACAGGCCCGTGGCATGATGGCCCGCTGGGTCATCCAGAGCCGCGTCGAGGACCCGGCCGAACTGACGAAATTCGAAGCAAGCGGCTACCGGTTCGAACCGGATGCGTCGAGCGAGGACGAACTCTTGTTTACCCGGCCCCAGCCGGCAGCGGCGAAAGCGGCTTGAGACTTGTTGGCTGCCCTGCAGCGCTTGCCTCACACTTGACCCCGCCCCCGCCTTCCCCTTTCTTGCCCGAAACTCAAACTTGAAAGGTGGTTCATGTCTGCGATCCGTACCGATCTGTCCGGCCAGGTAGCCCTTGTCACAGGTTCGACCAGCGGCATCGGCGCTGCCATGGCCGAGGCGCTGGCGGAGAACGGTGCCCATGTGATCCTCAACGGGCTGGGCGATGCCGGCGGGATCGAGACCCTGCGGGCAAGGATCGCCGCCGATCACGGTGTTGAGGTCCGCTACCACCCCGCCAACATGCTCAAGCCGGACGAGATTGCCGACATGGTCGGCTTTGCCGACAGGGAGTTCGGTCGTCTGGACATCCTGATGAACAATGCGGGAATCCAGCATGTCGCACCGGTGGACGAGTTCCCCGAAGAGAAGTGGGACGCGATTATCGCCATCAATCTCACCTCGGTCTTCCACGCCGCCAAGGCGGCCCTGCCGATCATGAAACGCCAGGGCAAGGGGCGGATCGTCAACCTGGCCTCGGCGCATGGGCTGGTCGCCTCGCCCTTCAAGTCGGCCTATGTGGCGGCCAAGCACGGCGTCATGGGCTTCACCAAGACGCTGGCCCTCGAGGTCGCGGAAGCCGGAATCACCTGCAATGCCATCTGCCCGGGCTATGTCAAAACGCCGCTGGTGGAAAACCAGATCGCCGACACGGCCAAGGCGCGCGGCATTTCTGAAGAGGAGGTGGTGCGTGACGTGATGCTGGCCGCTCAGCCGACCAAGCAATTCGTCACCTACGATCAGCTGGCCGGGGCGCTGCTCTACCTTGTCTCAAGCGCGGGAGCCAATATGAATGGGTCCTGGATCAGCGTGGACGGCGGATGGACGGCGAAGTGAGCCCGACAACCCATTTCATCGATGTCTGAGCGGGACCGGCCGATCGCGGGGGCCGGGATCGTCGTGTTTCGCGGCGACGACGTCCTGCTGATCCGGCGGGGCAAACCGCCCTATGAGGGCGAGTGGTCGCTGCCGGGCGGCAAGATCGAATACGGCGAGACCGCCGCGGAAGCCGCACTGAGAGAGTTGATGGAGGAGACCGGCACGACGGCCCGCATCGCCGGCCTGATCGACGTCATCGACAGTATCGGTGCGCGCGAACCGGGCCGGCCGGGCGACTGGCACTACGTCCTGATCGACTTTGCCGGCATCTGGACGGGCGGCGATCCGGTGGCCGCGGACGATGTTTCGGAAGCTGCCTTCTTTCCCTATGAGGAGGCCGTGAGGCGCACGCGCTGGGACCGGACACGCGATGTTCTCGGACGGGCCCGCGACATCGTCAAGGCCTTGAGCGCGCCACAATCCGGGGCATGATGCGCCGCATGCGCACACTTTGCCTTCTCTGTCTGTCCCTCGTTCTCGCCGGCCCGGCCGAAGCGCAAAAGCCGCGCGACATCGTCCAGACGCCGATCGAGGACGAGGTCGACCGGGACCGCACCCTGCCCTTCCTGGCCTACACGCTGGGCGAGCTGCACTACCTGGCCTATGCCTGCGAAGGCCCCGACGCGCAGGAATGGCGCGGGCGCATGGTCGAACTGCTGGCCATGGAGGCAGCGGACAATGGACGCTTCCGCGACCGGCTGATCGACAGTTTCAATGAAGGCTATCGCTCCCAGCAGCGCTATCGGGCCCGCTGCGGGATCGAGGCCGACGCCGAACGCCGCGCCCTGGCCCATCGCGGCCGCGATCTCTCGGAAATGATGCGCTCGGCCTATTTTGACTGAGGCATGCCTGCTACATCCTGACAGAAGGATGGCGGTAGAGGGACACAAGTCTTGCTTGTCCCGTTTCAAAACCCCTCATGTCCCGCTATTGATTCAGCTTGGGTCATGAGGGGAGACCATGTCAGATCGCCGTTCACAGCTTGAATCCTTGAGTATAGACCGGGGCGACGATGAGGGCCGCACCGGCGTTCCGGTCGGCGTGACCGCCGTGATTGCCCTTCTCATCGGCGGAGCTTCGGCGGGCGCGACCTGGTATTTCACCCGCGGCGAAGCGCCGGAACCGGCCCAGCCGCCGGCTGCCGCGCAACCCGCCCAGACTGCGCCCAGCGAGCTGGTCTCGCCGGCACCGGCCCAGACCAGTTCGCGCGCGTCCGGCCTGGTGGCGTCGGGCTATGTCGTCGCCCGGCGCCAGGCCACGGTTTCCGCCGAGATTACCGGCCGGATCAGCGATGTGCCCGTGGAAGAAGGAACGGTCGTCGAGGATGGCGAAGTCGTCGCCCGCCTGGACGACGAACGCGCCCGTATCCAGCTGCAATTGCTCGAAGCCCAGCGAGAGGCGGCCGCGGCGCGTACCCGTTCGCTGCTGGCCCAGCTGGCCGAAGCGGAACGCGTGGCCGCGCGAGCCCAGACCCTCGCGGAACGCTCGATCGGTTCGGAAGCCGCCGTGACCGCCGCCAGGGCCCAGGCCGACAGCCTGACCGCCCAGATAAATGCAGCCCGCGCCGATTACCAGGCCGCCGACGCCCAAGTGGAAAGCCAGGAGGACCTGGTCGACCGCCACATCGTGCGCGCGCCCTTTGCCGGTGTCGTTGTAGCCAAGAACGCCCAGGTCGGCGAAATCCTGTCGCCTGCATCGGCCGGCGGCGGCTTCACCCGGACCGGTGTCGCCACACTTGTGGACATGGACTCGCTGGAGCTGGAAGTGGACGTCAATGAAGGCCAGATCGGCCGCGTGACGCCGGGCCAGCGTGTCGAGGCCCGTCTCGACGCCTATCCCGACTGGCGCATCCCAGCCCATGTGGAAGCCATCATCCCGACCGCTGACCGGGCCCGGGCCACCATTACCGTGCGTGTCGCATTCGACGAGCGCGACGATCGCATTTTGCCGGACATGGCCGCGCGCGTAGTCTTTGTCGAGTAGAAGAGCTTTAATTTACAAAGTGGAGTCTCTGCTCCACACTGACAGACCGCCGCACGCCTCCGGTACCGGATACGGCACGCGGCACCGGAGACAAGGGGAGTGGAACCCGTGGCATCGCTTTACGAACTAAAAGACCTGTCCAAAAGCTATACGCGGGGCAAGGAATCCATCGCGATTTTCGAACATCTCACAATGTCCATCCCGCAGGGTGATTTCATCGCCATCATGGGACCGTCCGGCTCGGGCAAGACTACCCTGCTCAACCTGCTGGGCGGTATCGACCGGCCTTCTTCCGGCGCGGTCGAGTGCGAAGGCGTGCGGGTCGACAAACTGTCCGAAGGCAAGCTGGCCAAATGGCGCTCGGAGAATGTCGGCTTCATTTTCCAGTTCTACAATCTGATGCCCACCCTCACCGCGGCGCAGAATGTGGAACTCCCGCTGCTCCTGACCAAACTGTCCGGAAAACAGCGCAAGGAACGGGTGAAGACCGCGCTCGATATCGTCGGCCTGGCCGACCGCGCCGGGCACCGTCCGCGTCAATTGTCCGGCGGCCAGCAACAGCGTGTCGCCATCGCCCGCGCCATTGTCGCCGATCCCAAGGTTCTGCTGTGCGACGAGCCGACGGGCGATCTCGACCGGGCCTCGGCCGACGAGATCCTGGAAACACTGCAACTGCTGAACAAGGACCTCGGCAAGACGATCGTCATGGTCACCCACGACCCGTCCGCCGCCAAATACGCCCAGCGTGAGCTGCATCTCGACAAGGGCCGTTTCGTCGAAAAGGAACTCAATCCGGAGCCGGCACAATGAACGACCTGACGCTCATCCGGAAGAACCTCTTCCGCAAGAAGCTGAGGGCGATCCTTCTGACCCTGTCGATCCTGATTGCCTTCCTGATCTTCGGCGTTCTCGGGGCGTTTCACACGGTCTGGACGTCCGGTTCGGAAGTGGCGGCCGACAACCGGCTGGTCACCGTCAACAAGATCAATTTCACCGTCTCCATGCCCTACGCCTATTGGGGCCGCGTCCAGGCCGTGGAGGGCGTCGAGGCGGCCGGCCATGCCAGCTGGTTCGGGGGCTATTACCAGGACCCGACCCAACAGGTGCAGACTTTCGCGATTTCGCCCGAGGCCTATCTGGCCACCTATCCGGAACTCGTCTTTCCGGAAGGCCAGCGCGAGGCTTTCATCGAAAACCGCACCTGCCTGGCCGTCGGCACCGATCTGGCGAGTTTCTTCGGCTGGGAAGCCGGGGACCGTATCCCGCTTCTCTCCAACATCTGGCAAAAAACCGACGGAACCTCGTCCTGGGAGTTCGATATCTGCGCCATATTCGACGGCCGTGAAGAAAACATGCCGGCGAATTACGCCATGTTTCACTACGACTATTACAACGAGGCGCTCGCCTTCAATCAGGACCAGATCGGCTGGATCGTCACCACCACCACAGATCCATCCCTGAACGATCAGGTGGCGCGCGAGATCGATGCGATGTTTGCCAACTCGCCGGCCGAGACGGAAACCTCGACCGAGGCCGCCTTCAACGAGGCCTTCGTCAACCAGTTCGGCAATATTGCGCTTATCCTGCTCTTCGTCGTCGGTTCGGCCTTCACCACGATCCTGATCATCGTCGGCTTCACCATGGTCACTGCAATCAATGAACGCACCGGCGAGATTGCCGTCATGAAGACGCTCGGCTTCCCGGCGCCGCGCATCTTTCGCATGGTGCTTTCCGAAAGCGTGCTGCTGAGCGTCATCGGCGGTTTGCTCGGACTGGGGCTTGCCACCTTGATGATCAATGCGATCGCGACCGTTGCCGCTGCCTTCCTGCCAGGACTTGCTATGCCGCTGGACGTCTTTGTCGCTGGCGTGATCATCGCCGTCATCCTCGGACTCGTCACCGGCCTGGTGCCTGCCATCAACGCCCAGCGCGTGAGAATCGTCACCGCGCTCGGCAAGCAATAGGAGACGCGCCATGTTCAAACAGATCGGCGCCGTCACGATGATGAATCTGCGCTCCATTCCCCAGCGCGCAGGCCTGTCCATCGCCACTATCATCTCCATCGCCCTGGTCACCGGGGTCCTGCTGGGCTTCCTCGCCATGTCGAACGGTTTCCGGGCGACGCTCCAGGGCACGGGTTCGGAAAGTGTGGCCGTGATGCTGCGCGGCGGATCCCAGGCCGAACTGAATTCCGGTCTTTCCAGTGACGATGTCCGCCTGATCGAGGACGCCGCGCCGGGCATTGCCCGGGATGCCGGCGGGCGTCCCCTCGTCTCGGGCGAGCTTTATGTCATTGTCGACGGGATCAAGCGCTCATCCCAGACCGAGGCCAACCTGCCGCTGCGCGGCGTCGGGGAGCGTGCACTGGATGTGCGCGAAGGCTTCCGGATCGTCGAGGGGCGCATGTTCGAACCGGGCACGAACGAGCTGGTCGTCGGCGCGGCGGTGCTCCGCGAATTCCAAGGTTTCGACCTGGGCGAAACGATCCGCCTGGGCACGAATGAATGGGTTGTGGTCGGGATCTTCTCCACCGGCGGCTCGGTGTTCGAAAGCGAGATCTGGGCCGACCTTGCCGTCATTCAGAACCTCTACAATCGCGGAACCGGTGTGCAATCCATCCGCGCCCGTCTGACCTCACCCGGCGCCCTGGAAGATCTTCAGGCGTGGGAGGAGGACGAGCCGCGGCTCAATCTCGATATCGAAAACGAAACGGAATTCTTCGCCGACCAGGCGGGCGGCACCGCCGTGCTGATCGAATATATCGGCTGGCCACTGGCCATCATCATGGCGATCGGAGCCCTCGCCGGGGCCTGGAACACGATGTATTCCTCGGTCGACACCCGCATGCGGGAAATCGCAACCCTGCGTGCCATCGGCTTTTCCGGCTTTGCGGCCTCGGTGGGCACAATGGTGGAATCGCTGGTCCTGGCCGCGATCGGCGGACTGGTCGGTGCCGTGGCCGTCTATCTGTTGTTCAACGGCGTGTCGGCCTCAACCCTCGGCTCGGGCTTCACCCAGGTCGTGTTTTCCTTCGCCGTGACCGGCGGATCGATCGTCGCCGGCATGGTCATGGCCGTAGTGATCGGCTTCTTCGGCGGCCTCGTCCCGGCCATCCGCTCGGCCTATGTGCCGCTGCTGACGGTGCATAGAAGCGAGTAGACCTTGTTGGCGCGGCTTCGCCGCGCGCCCCTCATCCGTAGTACGCATCCTCGGCCGCACGGAGTTTTTCCTCCTCCTTGTGCGGCGGCAGGATCTCCATCTTCACGTGGCGGCGGCGATTGGTGGAGATTACGAAGAAGCGCTTGTCGGGATGTTCGAGCTTGCACTCGAGCATGGCCGAAGTGATCAGATCGACATTCTTCAGATCATCGTCGGACATGCCGAAGGAGTGCGGCAGGTCGTGCCCATAGTCTTCCAGGCCCATTTCCACGCATTGCCGGATCGCCCGGCGCTTCAGACCGGCCGTCGTCAGGTGCGGACCGAGTTCTTCGCGGATTCCCGGGTTGGAACAGGGGAAGATGGCGACATAGTTCGGCTCTTCCGGTAGATGGCCGGCATCAACGATGAGTTTGAGGCCTTCGCGAATGACCTCGCGGGAATGCTGACGCGCCGTAATGATAGCGACCGGACGGCGCTTGAGCACGGCGTACTTGAAAATCTCCCAGGACGGCCCGCGCCAGCTGGCTGTATCGAGCGCCCGGCGAACGTCGCGCAGCAGGTATTCCTCGCCATGCCGGTCCTTGCCGTCGGCGAATTCGCGATAGGCGCGCTGCGGCGGATCGGCCCAGTCCTCCCAGATCCCCGGCACACCGAGATAGGCCTTGATATCCTCGTATTCATGCTGGCGCATGGCGCGCTCTTCGCCAGTCACCGTATTGAGTAGATGCACCCGCGTGGGCAGGTGCAGGATATTCTCGTCGATATCGAAGAAGTAGAAGCTTTGCCTGTCCACGCTGGACGTCCCTGCTCTTGCGGATCGTTAGGCGCCGCATACAGAGCCCGGCGGAAAGGTTCAATACTCGGCGTAGGATTTTTCTTCCACGATGGCCGAACCCAGCAGGAGATTGATCTCCTTCTTCAGCGCGGCGCGCTTGTCATTGGTGATGTAGACGGCCCGCGCGAGACGAATGAATTCCTCGCCGAAATCCTTGTTGCGTTCGCAATCGCGGATGTCGTCCTCGATCTCCCAAAGCGCCTCGTTGACCTGTTTCAGCTCGGCATCGAGACGCGCCATGTCCTCGCTGTCCGGGATCGACTCGGCACGGGTCCTGTTGAGAACCTCCAGCTCGGCGCGGACATTCTTCAGCTTGGCTTCATCGGCAATGCGTTCGGACTTGATGCGCAGGATGGTGATCTTGTCGATCAGTTCGCCCGGCGCAATGGCGGTCATGATGGTGGTGGTCACGTCGGTTATCTCTCGTAGGGACAGAAGGACAAGCCGCGGAGCGCCCATCCTCCCCCTCGATGGGGGAGGGGGACCGCCGCGAAGCGGTGGTGGAGGGGGTGGGGGCGAGGTTTCTGCAAGCTATCAAGCACCGGGATTCACCCCTTCCGACCCGAAGCTTCGCTTCGGCCCACCTTCCCCATCAAGGGGAAGGATGACGGGTTCGCTCGCTGTGCTCAATGCCATGATCTCTAGCCGCGCTTCGGCAGCGCTTCCTGGAAAGTCACCGGCTCGCCGGCGCCCTCCAGCACCAGTTCGCCGTCACGCATCACGGACCGGCCGCGCACGATCGTGCCGACCGGCCAGCCGGTCACCGTCATGCCGGCGAACGGCGTCCAGCCGGATTTCGAGGCCGACCAGTCATCGGTGATTTCCACCCGGCGCTTCATGTCGATCAGCGTGAAGTCGGCATCCCAGCCCGCGGCCATCCGGCCCTTGTTCGCGATACCGAAAATCCGCTGGGCGCCGTGCGAGGTGAGATCGACGAAACGCTCGATGGTCAGACGGCCGGCGTTTACATGATCCAGCATGATCGGGACCAGTGTCTGCACCCCCGGCATGCCGGACGGGCTGGCCGGATAGGGCTTGGCCTTTTCCTCCAGCGTGTGCGGGGCGTGGTCGGACCCGATGACATCGACGATACCGCGCTGCAGGCCGCGCCACAGCCCGGCCCGGTGATGAGCGTCGCGCACCGGCGGATTCATCTGGGCGCGTCCCTTGATGCGCTCATAGATGTCCGGGCCCTCCAGCGTGAGATGCTGGGGCGTCGCCTCGACCGAGGCGACATCGCGGTGATCGGCCAGGAACTCCATCTCTTCGGCCGTCGAAATGTGCAGCACATGAATACGCTTGCCGGTCTTGCGGGCGAGGCGCACCAGGCGCTTGGTCGACATGATCGCCGCTTCGGCATCGCGCACCACGGGATGACTGGTCCAGTCGCCCTCGACGGCCAGGCCGCGCCGGTCGGCCAGACGGTATTCGTCCTCGGAATGGAAGGCCGCCCGGCGCGAAATAGCGTTCAACACGCGTTCGACACCTTCATCGTCCTGGACCAGCAGAGAACCGGTCGAGGCGCCCATGAAGACCTTCACGCCGCAACAGCCCAGCATGCGTTCCATCTCGGCCAGTACACCGGAATTCTCGTTGGTCGCACCGGCATAGAAGGCATGGTCGCAATGCATGCGGCCCTTCGCGCGGGCCAGCTTGTCCAGGTGCATGTCCGGCGAGGTCGTGGTGGGCTCGGTGTTCGGCATTTCGAACACGGCCGTCACACCACCCATCACTGCGGCCAGCGAACCCGTTTGCAGGTCTTCCTTCCACTCCATGCCCGGTTCGCGGAAATGCACCTGGGTGTCGATCACGCCGGGCACCACGGTAAGGCCGGAACAGTCGACCGTCTCGCCGGCCGAGGCCCGGGACAGATCGCCGATTTCCACCGTCTTGCCATTCGTGACGCCGATATCGGCCCGGCCGCGTCCATTGTGGTTGACGACGTCGCCGCCCTTCAGAATGAGATCGAAATTCTGGCTCATGGCATTGTCCTCTCGAACAGGCGTTTGGCGGCATCATACACAGTATCGACGTCGAGGTCGGCTAGCAGGCTTTCCGGATGCCTGCGCCGGTCGGAATGCGCCCGGTCGATCTCCTCGAACGAGGCCGGACCGCGGACCAGGTCGCAATGTTCGCCCCAGGGCCCGTAGCAGCGATCGTCGGACGGACCGAACAGGCCCAGCGTAGGCGTGCCCACGGCCGCGGACATGTGCATCAGCCCGCTGTCGTTTCCGACATAGAGCCGGACCCGTTCCAGGCAGGCCGCCGTCTCGGGCAGGCCCAGCCCCAACAGATCGACGAAATCGAATTCCGGCAACGCCCCGTAGATCGGCTGGGCATAGCCCTCATCGTGCGGACCGCCCAGCATCACCACGCGGGCATGCGGCATCTCGCCGTCCGGCCCGGTGAAGCGCAGGATGAATTCGGCGAACTTCTCCGGCGGCCACACCTTGTAGATCCACGAGGCCGACGGGCAGATGGCCAGGTATTGCGACCCGTCCGGCAGAGCGGGCAGGCGCTCTCGTGCCGCGGCACGATGGTCCTCGCCCAGCCACATCGCCGGCGCGGGAGGATTGTCTTCCAGGCCCAGCACGCTGGCGGCCTCGACGACTTTGGCGATCGGTTCGCGCGCCTGTTTGAGGATTTTGCGCTCCTGCGCCCGCAGCAGCCAGGCCGTTGCCGAACAGCGCATGTCGACCACCAGATCCCACTGGATGCCCACGGTCTGGCGCCACAGATTGAACCAGTGTGTACCGGCGGGCCGCTTGGCCATCACGATGATCCGCTCGACACGCGGCACCTGTTCGAACAGGGCGGCCGCCAGGGGACCGCAGGCGATGGTGAAGCGGGCGTCCGGCCGCGTTTCGACGAGATGGTTCAGCACGCCGGAATTGATGATGGCGTCGCCGATGCGGGTCGATGTGATGAAAAGCACGCGTTCCATGGCAGCGGGCAATAGCGCGCATGGCGGGACTTGGCCAGACGCGATCTCAATGCCATATGCCTTCCATGACCATACCCGATGCCCTGCCCAACACCCTGCCCGGCCGCTCCGTGCTTTCGGTAGCCGGAGCGGAGGCGCGCTCCTTCCTGCAACGCGTGATCACCGCCGATGTGACCGACCTCGAACCCGGCACCTGCCGGCCCGGCGCCCTGCTGACCCCGCAGGGCAAGATCCTGGTGGATTTCATGATTTTCGCCGACGGCCAGACGGTCTGGCTCGATGTGCCGTCCGAAGCCGCCGAGAGCCTCGTGAAACGGCTGAGCCTGTTCAAGCTGCGCGCCAGGGCCGAGGTCGTTGTGAATGCCGATCTCGTCGCCGTCTGGGCGACCTCGCCCTTCCCGGGCTCGGCGCCCGATCCACGCCTGGACAGCCGTATCCATCGCGGCATTACCCAAAGCGGCGGGCCGGAAAAATCCCTGGATGCCTACGAGTTCGAGGCCGGTGTGCCCGCATTTGGCCGGGATTACGGCGAATCCGAAGTCTTCCCTACCGACGTCAATCTGGATGTCTATGGCGGCGTGGCCTGGAAAAAGGGCTGTTTCATCGGCCAGGAAGTGGTCTCGCGCATGAAACGCCGCGGCACGATCCGGAAACGCTCCATCCCCGCCGTCTTCGCCGGCGAGGCTCCGCCGCGCGGAACCGCGGTGATGGCGGGCGACAGCCGGATCGGAGCGATCAGCTCGGCACGGGGGCATAGTGCCATCGTCCTCGCGCGCCTGGACAAGCTGGGCGCATCGGAGCGCTACGCCGAAGCCGACGGCCAGGAAGCCCATCTCTCGATCTCCGAGGATGTCCTGCCTCCGCAGGGCGAGACGCGTATCGGCTAGGATCCTGCCGGCGTGAGGAAGGTATTCACGGTGAGCCGTCCCCGGTCGGCATCGGGCGAGAAGGCGAAATCCTCCGGCATGTCGAATGCATGCAGCACGATGCCCGGATAGATCACCATCCGGTTGAAGACCGCCTCGACACCGCCGATCCGCTCGAACATGGCATCGCTGCCGGCGGGATAGCGCCGGGGCGGCATGCCGTGCGTGGCGACATCGGCCTTGAGGGCAGCCTTGTAGTCCGGAAAGCGCGCATCGGTGACGGTTTCCCAACCGGTACTGCGATGCCGGTAGAAGCCCGTCCCGCCCTTCGCCGGCTCGCAAAGATAGTGCAGCAGGGCGAGTTTGCGGTCGTCGACGCCGTCGAAATGCGGCAGGCACTGCATCGGCAGCAATTCCTCCGCCGGTGTCGTCACCAGCGAGTAGAAACATTCCTGGATATCGAAACCGCCGGGATAGCCGAACACCGCACGCGTAAGCGCCGCCAGCGCCTCGCCGCTCCCGTCGAGCCCGTCGATGCGTGGTTCGGCGCGAATGCCTGGGTAGAAGGGCGCATTCTTGCGGAAGACCCGGGTGCGTGCGTCCGCCAGCATCGCCTCGGGCTCGCGGGCAAAATTGTCGATGATGGCGACGGGCACGCCCTCGCGGCCGATCTGTTCGATCGTCAGCGACCAATGGTCCGGCAGTGTCGGGCTTTCCAGTGAGTCCTTCATGCTCACGCCTTGTGTTTCGCCGGGGAACGCCAACATGATAGGCCAGCGTTCAACCCGCTGGCCAGTTCCCGCGCAAATGCTCTTGCAGCTCCCTGCCGGCCGCCCGGCCCTTGCCCCACAGGTTCATCCATGCCCGCCAACGACACCGCGATCACACCCGCCCGCTGCGGCTGGGTCAATGCCGGAGACACGCTTTATGCCGCCTATCACGACACCGAATGGGGTGTGCCCGAACACGACAGCCGGGCATTGTGGGAAAAGCTGATGCTCGACGGGTTCCAGGCGGGCCTCGCCTGGATCACAATCCTGCGCAAGCGCGATCACATGCGTCAGGCCTTTGACGGGTTCGATCCGGAGATCATTGCCCGCTACACCGATACCGACCGGGAGCGCCTTCTGGCCGATCCGGGGATTATCCGCTCGCGTGCCAAGATCGACGCGGCCATCGGCAATGCCCGCGCCTATCTCGACATGCGGGACCAGGGCATCGACTTTGCCGGCCACCTCTGGAGTTTCGTCGGCGGCGCGCCGGTCCAGAATAAATGGGCCTCGCTGAAGGAAACGCCCACAAGGACGCCGGAAAGCGAGGCAATGTCGAAGGATCTCAAGGCCCGCGGCTTCAAGTTCGTCGGTCCGGTGATCGTCTATGCCTTCATGCAGGCCTGCGGCCTGGTCAACGATCACGAAACCGGCTGCCACCGGCATGAGCCGGTAAAGGCGATGGGCCGATAGCTTTCCGCTTTGTCATCTTCCGACGCGTGACAGTCACGCGGTTTACGCGCTAGCGTCCCGGCATCCTCGATGATCCGGTGTGGAGGCGTCCCGTGTCGCGCTTGCTCGTACTTGCCTGCCTGTCCCTGACGCTGTCCGGCTGCGCCTGGCTGTCCGGCGGACGCGATGACGATTTGCCGTCGGCGGCGGAGCTGGGCGCGGGCGAGTGCCGTCCTGCCGGCCCGCAGGACCCGGCTGCGCCGGGTGAATGGATCTGCGATCGCGGCGAAGGATTCGACCGGGTTCAACCACGCCATCGGGTCGAGAACCGCTAGCCGCCTTCCCCCGAACGGGGGATGCCGCTCCTTCCCGCACCTGCCTAGCCTTTCCGGAGTGCGGGATGGATCCGGGAGAGGTTTCCGGAGAGGCGCATGGCAATCGTCATCCCGCCGTCAAAGGCAGGGAGAGAGCCATGAAACGCCTTATTGTCCTTGGTGCACTCATAGTGCTTGCCGCTGCACCGGCCGGCGCACAAACCTACGGATCCGTCAATCTGCGGGCCGGCTTCACGCCGGACCCCTATCGCACCTCGATCACGTCCGGGGGGACGATCCGGGCCAACAGCCTGTTCTCCAACTGCACCGGATGGGTCGCCGATGCGGTGGACTATGCCCTCCACTATACTGCTGGTGGCTTCAACCTGACGATTTCCTCGACCTCGAATGCCGACACCACGCTGATCGTTCGCGCACCCAACGGCCAGTTCTACTGCGACGACGACAGCGGTCCCGGGCTAAACCCGGCGATCACGCTGAGCAGCCCGCAATCGGGCGCCTACTCGATCTGGGTCGGCTCCTACCGGCAGGGCGAATATGCCCGGGCAACGCTGTCGATTTCCGAGCTGGGGCGGCAATAGGCCGCTACGCGCCCAATATCTCGGCGTGATGGCGCAGATGATCGTCCATGAAACTGGCGATGAAATAGTAGGAATGGTCGTAGCCGGGATGGCGGCGCAGGGTCAGCGACTGGCCCGCTTCCCGGCAGGCCGCCTCGAAAAGCTCCGGTTGGAGCTGTTCGTCCAGGAACTGGTCGGCCTCGCCCTGGTCGACGAGAATGTGAGCGCCGGAGGGCTGGCGCTTTACGAGTTCGCAGGCGTCGTGCTCCCCCCAGGCGGGACACTCATCGCCGAGATAGGCGGTGAATGCCTTGCGGCCCCAGGGCACTTTCGACGGCGCCACGATGGGGGCAAAGGCCGAGACCGAGCGGTAGCGTTCGCGCTGCTTGAAGTGCAGGGTCAGGGCGCCGTGTCCGCCCATGGAATGCCCGAATATCCCCTGCCGGTCCATGTCGGCCGGAAAGGCCGAGCCGGCCAGGGCCGGCAGTTCCTCGGTGATATACTGTTCCATGCGGAAATTCGGCGCCCAGGGCATCTCGGTCGCATCGATGTAGAAGCCCGCGCCCTGGCCGAGATCATAGCTCTCGTCGTCGGCGACATCCTCGCCGCGCGGCGAGGTGTCGGGCGCCACGATCATCAGGCCCAGCTCGGCTGCCACGCGCTGCAGACCCGCCTTCTCCATCACGTTCGACCAGTTGCAGGTCAGCCCCGAGAGGTACCACAGCACCGGCACCGGCCCGCTCTCTGCCTGCGGTGGTGTGAAGACGGCAAAGCGCATGTCGCAGGCACAGGCCTCGCTGTAATGGTCGTGGACCGAAAGCGTGCCGCCGAAAGATTTCCAGCTGGTGACGGGTCGGAGAGTCAAGGCGATGTCCTTTCGGATGAAATGGTGGGCAGTCAGGACGGCTCGATCTCGTCCAGGCCGATCGCCGGAAGATCGAGTCTCTCCCGCGCAAGTGCCAAAAGGCGCTTGTCGGCGGTGATGAACGGCAACCCCTCCCGCCGTGCCAAGGCAATGTAGAGGCAATCATAGACAGTGTGTTCGTGCTCACAGGCAATCTGCAAGGCTTCCGGCTGCAGTGTCAGGTCGGGGTGCAATTCGGGATAGACCGAGAAGTGCCGGATCACGTCCAGGCTTGTCCCCCGGTCTATGTCGCCCCGGCAGTGATACTTCCAGATCGCATTGGCCACTTCGGTAACGATGAGGGCCGGGGCGACCATCGCATAACGGGTGATCGCTGCGTCGGCCTGCTTGTTTCCTGGCACCGGCAGAAACGCCCGCACGGCAACGCTCGCATCGAAAACGGCCGGTTTCAACGATCCCGGTCCTCGCGGATCAGATCCGTCGGGTCGATATCGATGGGCTTGCACCGCTCACGCACACCACGCGCAAACTCCAGAAAACTTTCCCGCCGACGATGGACGCGCTCCTCCAGCACTTCCCGCAGGAATTGCTCCAGCGACTTCTCTTCCAGTGCCGCCATGCGCTTGAGATTGGCGACGACGTGATCGTCGAGATTGCGGATGATGACCTGGCCCATGGCGTGCTCCTGATATCATGGTGATATCATAGCACGCACACAGGCCAGGCCCAATACGGCTCCTAGTACACCACCACGCTGCGGATGCTCTCGCCGGCATGCATCAGGTCGAAGCCCTTGTTGATGTCGTCCAGCCTGAGCTTGTGGGTGATCAGGCTGTCGACATCGATGCGGCCGTCCATGTACATGTCGACGATCTTCGGCACGTCGGTGCGGCCCCTCGCCCCGCCGAAGGCCGAGCCGCGCCAGTTGCGGCCGGTGACCAGCTGGAAGGGGCGTGTGGAGATTTCTGCACCGGCCGGGGCAACGCCGATGATCACGCTGGTGCCCCAGCCCTTGTGACAGCATTCCAGGGCGGTGCGCATCACGTCCACATTGCCGATACACTCGAACGAATAATCCGCCCCGCCGCCGGTCAGCTCGACAAGATGGCCGACGAGATCGCCCTTGACGTCCTTGGGATTGACGAAATCGGTCATGCCGAACTCGCGCGCCATCGCTTCCTTGGCCGGATTGGTATCGACACCGACGATCTGGCGGGCACCGACCAGGCGCAGCCCCTGGATGACATTCAGCCCGATACCGCCGAGGCCGAAGACGACGGCCGTGGAATTCGGCTCCACCCCGGCCGTGAACATCACCGCACCGATGCCCGTCGTCACGCCGCAGCCGATATAGCAGATCTTGTCGAAGGGCGCGTCCTTGCGGACTTTGGCCAGGGCAATCTCGGGCAGGACGGTGAAGTTGGAGAAGGTTGAACAGCCCATATAGTGCAGGATCCTTTCGCCCTTGTAGGAAAACCGCGATGTCCCGTCGGGCATCACGCCCTGGCCCTGTGTCGACCGGATCGACTGGCACAGATTGGTCTTGGGATTGAGGCAGTATTCGCACTCCCGGCATTCCGGCGTGTAGAGCGGGATGACGTGATCGCCGACCTCAAGCCCGCTCACGCCCGGCCCGACCTCGCGGACGATACCGGCCCCCTCATGACCCAGGATCGCGGGAAATGCGCCCTCCGGATCGGCCCCGGACAGGGTGAACTCGTCGGTATGGCAAATGCCCGTGGCCATGATCTCGACCAGGACTTCGCCGGTTTTCGGCCCCTCCAGATCGACCTCGACGACCTCCAGCGGCTTGCCGGCCTCGAATGCAACAGCGGCACGTGTTTTCATGATGCTTCTCCCCGGGATCTGGCGGCTCGATCTTCGACCATGACCGGTCCTCCCGTCAAAGCCGGCCCGGAGCTTGCGCAGCTGACGAGGTGACGTGCTTCGCACATGCCACTAAGTTGCCGCGCCTGTCCTGCCCCTTTGCGGAGTGAAGTGAATGAGCGTGGTGATCCGGTCGACCGGCCTCTGGGTGCCCGAGGAAACGGTCTCGAACGACGAACTCGTTGCCTGCTTCAACGCCTATGTCGAAAAGTTCAATGCCGACAACGCCGATGCCATCGCACGCGGCAATGTGGAGGCCCTGAACCCCTCCTCTACCGCCTTCATCGAGAAAGCTTCGGGCATCAAGTCGCGCTACACGATCGACAAGGACGGCGTGCTCGATGTCGATCGCATGCGCCCGCGGGTGAAACCGCGCCCCGACGAGGAGCTGGCCCTGACCGCCGAGGCCGGGGTTGCCGCCGCCCGCGACGCGCTGGAACGCGCCGGCCGCGATGCCAGGGATGTCGATGCCGTGATCTGTTCGGCCACCTCCATGCAGCGTACCTATCCCTGCATGGCGATCGAGATGCAGAACGCGCTGGGCATAGAGGGTTTCGGTTTCGACATGACCGTGGCCTGTTCCTCCGGCACGTTCGGCATGATCAATGCGATCAACATGATCGAGACCGGCATGGCCAAATCCGTCCTGGTCATCGTGCCGGAGATCACCACGCCGCAGCTCAATTTCCGCGACCGGGACAGCCATTTCATTTTCGGTGACGTGGCCGTCGCCATGCTGATCGAGCACGAGGACGCCGCCGGCGCCGATGGCTGGCGCGTTCTGGGCCGCAACATGATGACGAGGTTCTCGAACAATATCCGTTCGAATTTCGGCTTCCTGAACGCCTCGGAAGACCCCGAACCGGCCTTCGAGGACCGCTATTTCGTCCAGGAGGGCCGCAAGGTGTTCAAGGAAGTCTGTCCGATGGTGGCGGACATGATCCTCACCGACATGGCCCATTTCGGTCTCAAGCCGGAGGAGATGAAACGCCTCTGGCTGCACCAGGCCAATATCAACATGAACATGATGGTGGCGAAGAAAGTGTTCGGCCGCGATTTCGAGGAGCACGAAGCACCTGTCATTCTCGACGAATTCGCCAACACGGCCGGTGCCGGCTCGCTGGTCGCCTTCCACCGGCACAATGACGGGTTCGAACCGGGCGAGAAGGGCCTGATCTGCTCCTTCGGCGCGGGCTATTCGGCCGGCACGGTGTTTGTCGAAAAGCTCTAGGCTCCGGTCCGGCCGCCAGACGGCAACAGAACTGAATACCAGATCAATGTTTTTATAGCGCTATCAGAAAAAAGACCCGGCCCGCGCAAAGCGGGCCGGGCCAGTCATACGTCTCGAGGCCGGGGAGGACATGGCCTGGACGCGAACGCTACAAACGGGTCGGGAGCAGGCGCCGCAACCCCTTACAGCACCCACCCCCGCTCTCCGGCCCCCAACCGGCCGAAGGTCTTGTCCCTGATCGGTGGCTAGCCTCCAACGGACTCGCCGTGCAGGCTGGTGTCGAGGCCGGAGACTTCCGCCTCTTCGTCGACCCGCAATGTCATGATTTTCGACTGGACGAACAGGATGGCGAAGGTCATCGCGCCGCAATAGGCGGCCGCGGCCAGGGCGCCCCAGGTCTGCGTCCAGATCTGCAGGATATTGCCCTCGATCGCGCCCGGAGCGCCGCCGATGGCCCCGGAGGCGAAGACACCGGTCAGCACCGCGCCGACCAGGCCGCCCACGCCATGCAGGCCGAAGGCATCCAGCGTGTCATCGGTCTTCAGCGCGCGCTTGAGCGCAGTAACGCCCCAATAGGCACCGAAGGAGCCGCCGGCGCCCACGAAGAAGGCCGCCCAGGCCGGCACGAATCCGGCAGCCGGCGTGATCGCGACCAGCCCGGCAACGGCACCGGACGCGGCGCCCAGCGCGCTGGCCTTGCCGCGCAGGATCCATTCCAGACCCATCCAGACCAGCACGGCGGTCGCCGCGGCGACCTGCGTGGTAACCAGGGCGTGCGCTGCCGCACCGTCGGCAGCCAGCGCCGAACCACCATTGAAGCCGAACCAGCCGACCCAGAGGAAACCGGCCCCGGCGAGAGTGAGAACGAGATTGTCCGGTGCCAGGTTGGATCCAGGATAGCCCTTGCGCGGACCGAGGAATTTCGCCAGCACCAGTCCGGCCACGCCGGCATTGATATGCACCACGGCCCCGCCAGCGAAATCGAGCACGCCGGCCTCGCCGAGGAAACCACCGCCCCAGACCCAATGGCAGATCGGGGCATAGACCAGCACCACCCATACCGCACCGAAAATGACGAAGGCGGAGAAGCGGATCCGCTCCACCGCCGAACCGGCGATGATCGCCACGGTGATGATGGCGAAGGTCAGCTGGAACATCAGAAAGAGATTTTCCGGCAGGTCCCCGGACAGGGTTTCCGGCGTGATGCCCGCCAGGCCCAGCCGGCCCAGCCCGCCGATGAATGCGTTGAGACCGCCGCCGTCGGAAAAGGCCAGCGAGTAGGCGACAAGGGCCCAGACCACCGAAACGACCGCCGCAGCACCAAGGCTCTGCATCAGCGTGGAGAGCACGTTCTTGCGCCGCACCATGCCGGCATAGAAGAGTGCCAGCCCGGGCAGGGTCATGAGCAGGACCAGGGCGGTCGAAGTCAGGATCCAGGCATTGTTTCCACTGTCCATGAGGGCCTCCGCGGCGGTCTTTTGTGCTTGTTGCGATCCGCTCGAGAGCTAGGCGCCGGTTTGGCGGGGAGTCGACTTTGCGGCGGGAATTTCCTGGAAATGCGGGTATGGCGCTGCAGAAATGTGCACACCTGCTCGACTTTGAGGCGGCCACGCACGATCCTTGCCCATGCGGCAATGGATTGATCGGCCTCGCCCATGGTTTACGCTGACACAGGTCTGGGAAGGAAAGAGTCGAACGCCGTGCCGAACTGCCTCATCCGGTCAACCGGTTACTGGGTGCCGCCGAACGTCATCGACAATGATGAACTCGTGGCCAGCTACAATGCCTATGCGGCGCGTTTCAACGCGCAGCACGCCGACGCCATCGCCGCAGGCGAGGTCGAGGAAGTGCCGCTGTCGAGCGCCGACTTCATCGTCAACGCTTCGGGCATCCACCGCCGTCACGTCTTCGAGAAGGACGGCATTCTGGATATCGACCGGATGGTGCCGCAAATCGCGCCCCGCCCGATCGAGGATGTGTCGACGCAGGCCGAATTCGCCCTGAAATCGATCCGCCCGGCGCTCGAGAAGGCGGGGTATGACGGGTCCGAGATCGACGGTGTGATCGTCGCGTCGTCGGCACAGCAGCGGAACTTCCCCGGCCTGGCCTGCGAGATCCAGGAACAGATCGGCGCGAACGGCTTCTCCTTTGATCTGACCATGGCCTGTGCCTCGGCGCTCTACGGGCTGCACATCGCCAACTCCATGATCAAGGCCGGCGAGGCAAGGCGGATCCTGATCTCCTCGCCGGAAATCATGACCTGCATCAACGTGCATTCGCGCCGTGAGGTCCATTTCATTTTCGGCGACGCGTCCGCGGCAATGATCGTCGAGGCCGATGACGGCCGGCCGGGCGGCTGGGACGTACTGGGCACGCATGCGGAGAACAAGTGGTCCTCGGCGCTGCGCTCGGATTTCGGCTTCATCAATATCGCCGAACGCCAGGTCGAGCCGGACTATGAACCCCATCTCGACCAGGACGGACACCGCGTCTTCAAGGATGTGGTCGGTTTCGCCCCCGTCGTCGCGCGCAATCCGATGGACAAGATCGGGCTTGCACCGGAGGGCGTGCGCCGGACCTGGCTGCACCAGGCCAATATCCGCATGGTCGACATGATCGCCAAACGTATTCTCGGCCGCGACCGCACCGAGGAAAACGCCCCCGCCATCCTGCACGAGTACGGCAACACCTCCTCCTCCTCGGTGGTGATGAATTTCGAACTGCATTCCGATGACATGGCGGCCGGCGAAACCGGCGTGATGTGTGCCTTCGGGGCCGGCTATGGCGTGGGTGCGGTGGCCGTGAGGAAACGCTGATGAACACGCAGACCCGTTTTTGGACGGCCCTTCTGGCCGCATCCGCCCTCACCGCCTGTTCGGCACCGGAGGACACGGCCGGCACCCCGGAAGAGACCGCCCCGGCCGAAGCGGCAGAGGCCACCGGCACGAACCCGGATACGGCGGCGGAAGAGCCCGAAGAGGCCGCAGGCCTGCCCCGGGTCGACATCTATATCGCGCCCTTGAGCTGGGTCGGGGACATCCCCTCGCTGGGGCCCATCCACAACGCCACCGGTCGCGCCGGCTACGACAACCAGCCCGCCTTCGCCGGGGACGGCGCACACTTCTACTTCACCTCGGGCGATGACGAGCATACCGATATCTGGCGCTGCAACCTGGACTGTTCGGTGATCGAGCAGATCACCGACACACCCGGGAGCGGGGAGTATTCGCCGCGGCCCACACCTTCCGGCGGCGCCCTGTCCTACATCTACCAGCCGCCCGGCGGCTATGGCGGCGAGGTCTGGTACGACGATCCCGATGGCGGCAATGCACGGCCGGCCTCCCGGCACGGGCCCAACGGCTATTACGCCTTCAATGCCGACATGACCCGGCTGGCCGTCTTCGCCCTGGGCGACACCTTCCGCCTGCAGGTCTTCGGACGCTTCGAGGACACCGGACCGGTGACGGTCGCCGAGAATATCGGACGTGCGCTCTACGCCGCACCGGACCATGAAAGCGTCTATTTCACCCTGCCGCGCGAGGATGAGGGCTACAGTATCCACGAGACCGGTTTCGACGGAGCCGGCACGGCCCGTGTCTTCGACCTGCCGGGCACGGCGGAAGATTATGCCGTCTTCGCGCTGGCCGACGGACGCGATGCCTTTTTTGCTGTCGATGAAGGCGTGTTGATGATGCGCACCCGCTCGACACCCTGGCATTCGATCGCCGATCTGGAGGCGGAAGGCCTCAGTGGCATGACCCGCCTTGCCGTCAGTGCGGACCGCCGTCACATCGCAATCGTCGCCGACGACCCCTCCGGCGGCTAGCCGGCCCGGCGCGATGGGCGAGCACGGCCGGCACACAACGATCGTCGAGATCCAGCACCTCAGGGCCCTGGCGGTCCTGCTGGTCGTACTGGCGCATATCCACCAGAGCGACGCGCGCTTTTTCTCCGCCCCGCTGCTGGACCAGACCGCCTATTTCGGCTTTGCCGGCGTGGACGTGTTCTTCGTCCTGTCCGGTTTCATCATCCACCATCTCTATCGGGGCCATGCCGGGTTCGACCTGCGCTATTTCCTCAACCGGCTGAACCGCATTCTGCCGCTCTACTGGATTTTCACCGCGCTGGCGCTTGCGGGCTATTTTGCCATCGGCGACAGCCTGACCCGCAGTGTGGGCGAGCTGGACCTCATCGCCTCGCTGACCCTGATCCCCGCTCACCAGCCGCCGGTGCTGATGGTCGGCTGGACGCTGACCCATGAACTCTATTTCTACGCCGCCTACGGCGTGATGCTGATGCTGCCCGTCCGCTACAGGGTCCGGGCGGCCCTGGCCTGGGCGGTTGCAACCGCCGCCTACGTGGCCGCACCGATCGCCGGCGGACCCTGGCTGGCATTGATCTTCAGCCCGTTCAACCTGCTCTTTCTCGGCGGCGCACTGATCGCCGAGTTCCGCTCCAGCCTGGCCGGTTTGCGATGGCCCGCGCTGGTCCTGGCCACAGGCGGTGCCGTTCTGGGGCTTGTCTGGACGCATATCAACGGCATGGACGCGCTGGCCAACGGTGTGGAACGGGTCGGCGTGTTTGCGCCCTTCGCCGTGGGCGCGGCCTGGGCCTGGCTGGCCTGGTCGCCCCGCCTGCCCGGTCTGGCCGCCCGGATCGGCGACTGGTCCTATGCGATCTATCTGTCGCACCTTCTGGCAATCGGCGTGCTGGCGCGCCTGCTGCCGGGCTTCGTCGACGGCGCGATCTGGTCGAGCCCGCTCTTCTATGCGATCGCGCTGGCAGCCTGCCTGATGCTGGGCGCCCTCACCCACACGCTGGTGGAACAGCCGCTGCTGAAGCTGGGCAAGGCCGCGATCCGCCGCCTGGTTCCGGCGGCGGATCGTGTCTAGACCGCCGTCGCTTCGGTGATCTTGTAGGTCAGGTCGTCGCCATCGGCTTCGTGAATGGTCAGGTAGTCACCGACGCGCATGGTGTGGTCGCCGAGCCGGTAGACCGGCTCGTCCGGGCCTTCATCTTCCTCGTCATAGCGGAAATACCAGTGCGAGCCGCGATGGGAGAGCCAGCCATCGGCCTTGTCGGCCGGGTCCGGCGAGAAACGGTCGACCGTGCAAGCGGCCTTGTTGGCACGCCAGAGATCGAGATCGAGCTTGCCGTCCCGGTCCAGCGGCGCCACGATAACATAACCATGGGCGTCATCGCCCTCGGGGAAACCGGCATCGGGATTGCGGCCGAGCCGCAGGATCACACGCGTCAGAGACATGTCTTTTCTCCCTAAATATCTTGAGGACATTTCGCGCCTTCCGCTGCGCCACGTCAATGCGCCGGCCTGCGGCATGGCCGCACACATCCGGGACCACACGTCTGTGAACAAGTGGGCTTGCGGGATTGGTCGCGGGGGCGGTTCTCTGCTATCTCCCCTGCCCGCCCGAAGCTGACGAGACGAGACCCCATGCCCGCTGCCGCCAAGAAGACCAAGGAAGCCCCCCGCGCCTGGCAGAGGATGATTTCCGGTCGGCGGCTTGACCTGCTCGACCCGTCACCCTTTGATGTCGAGATCGAGGATATCGCCCATGGCCTGGCGCGGGTGGCGCGCTGGAATGGCCAGACCCGGGGCGATCACGCCTTTTCGGTCGCCGAGCACTCGGTTGTGGTGCTGGAAATCCTCGACTTTCTCTATCCGGAGATCGAGCAGAAATGGCGCCTGGCGGCGCTGCTGCACGACGCGTCGGAATATGTGATCGGCGACATGATCAGCCCCTTCAAGGCGGCGCTGGGAGTCAATTACCGGGAATTCGAGGATCGCCTGGAAGCCGCGATCCAGCTGCGGTTCGGCCTGCCGCCGAAACTGCCCGCCGAGGTCAAGCGCAAGATCAAGCGGGCCGATGTCATCTGCGCTTATTTCGAAGCCACCCAGATCGCCGGTTTCAGCCATGCCGAATCCGTGAAATTCTTCGGGCGTCCCCCGGCCGGACTGGAGATCGCCATCAAGCCCCTGCCCGTGAAGACCGCCCAGCAACTCTTCCTCGACGTCTTCGACGAGGTCCTCACCGCGTTCGAAGGCCGCTGATGGACAAGGCCGGCCAGTCCCTTTCCGTCGGCCTCAACGCGGTTATCCTGGCGGTCGATGGCGATACGCCGCAAGTGCTCATCGTGCCCCAACCGGGCGGCGGCGAAGCCCTGCCCTTTGGCCCGTTCGATCCGACCGAACACCGCACACTGGAAATCGGCCTGCGGCGCTGGGTCGATGAACAGGCCCGCTTCCAGCTGGGCTATGTCGAACAGCTCTACACATTCGGCGATCGCGGGCGTGAAGCCCCGGTCGCGGCCATGACGGGCTCGGAGGATGATCGCATCATCTCGATCGGTTATCTGGCCCTGACGCCGGACATCTCGGATCCGCCCGAGGGCGGCGGCCAATGGCGTGCCTGGTACCGTTTCTTCCCCTGGGAGGACTGGCGCGAGGGTCGACCGGAAATCATTGACGGCCAGGTGCTGCCACGCCTCTCGGCCTGGGCTGACGAGGCCGGCGGGCCCGGCCGCCGCGCCTCCCGCCATGATCGCATCAAGCAATGCTTCGGCCTCAAGCCCGGCGGTTGGCACGCGGGCCGGGCGCTGGATCGCTATGAGCTTCTGTACGAGGCCGGCCTGGTCGATGAAGCGGCTCGCGACGGGCAGCGCGAAAGCGGCCTGGTCGCGCCGGGCCTGGGTCAAGCCATGGCCTCGGACCACCGCCGGATCCTGGCCACCGCGATCTCCCGCTTGCGCGGCAAGATCAAGTATCGGCCGGTGATCTTCGAGCTGATGGAGGACGTCTTTACCCTATCCGCCCTGCAACAAGTGGTCGAGGCCGTGGTCGGCTATCGCCTGCACAAGCAGAATTTCCGC